>NZ_BCTO01000039.1 GCF_001571325.1 Delftia tsuruhatensis NBRC 16741 | reverse complement strand
CCGTGGGAATGTCGGCAAGTCCAACGAGCGCTTCTGGCACGCCTATGGCCGTGTCCACCAGTCCTGCGCCAATATCCCGCGCCCACCCTTTCAAGCCGCGCGCCGTGGTGGGCGCGTCTTTCATGATGTCGTCGATCTCGGATGTGGGTTTGGCGGAGTGCCCGGCCAGCGCGGCACTAGGGGGCGCGTCTGTCTTGTGCGCCGGCGCGCCCTTGAGGATGTCATCGATTTCACTCATCCCGCCACTCTTCCGGAGCAGGGGGTGGGCGTCGAACCCTAGGCGGGGCGCTCAAAAAAGCCCGCTGGTGCGGGCTTGCTAAAACGTCATCGGCAATCCATTTGCCCACCGGACTGTGTGCACCGGGCCCCGCCAGGTCCGGCCATGTACCCATTCCCTATGCTGTGATAGGAGCCGCCTTGGTTGTCGTAGCAGTAGCCGCCGTTGCAGTGTGTGATCCGATTGGCAGGTGGAGGTGAAAAATCCTCGTCGCTGAACTGGGGTTTGCGTGCCTTGGGGGCCTTACGACCGAGATTGCTCTGAACGCCAGCATTGCGGTTTGCCAGGCGCTCTGCGTAACCGCCGCCAGCACTCGGCACTGGTGCAGTAGCTTGCCTCTGAAGCGCCTGCTGCTGCACTTCCCAGGCCTGTTGCTGCTCAGCCATTCGGCGCTCCTGCTTACGCAGCTCCGCATCGTAGGCCTGCTGGCGCTCCTGCATCTTCTCCTCGTAGGTCCGTTCGCGCAGCATCATGCCGCCAGTGCTACGCGCCTCACAGGGGCGATCAGAATAGGTGAACTGCCCGCCTGGGCCTTTGCACTTGAACACCTGAGCATAAGCGGTGGGCCAAATGCCCAGCACAGATACAGCAAGACAGCAGGCAAGGTGACGCATTGGAACTCCTCCTGGCCGCACTGTATCAGCGGCGGAAGCACAAGCCGCCGCATTGGCGCTGCTGCATCGGCAGCCCAGAAGCTGCCTTTCCTTGGGTGGGGCGGGTCGAACCCTAGCCGGGGGTCAACTCAGACGCATGTAAGGCTACACAGGAATGATCCCAATGCAGCGGCCCCATACTGGTGCACCGGATCACTCAATGGCCGTGCACTGGAGGAGCGATGGAAGGCAGAGACGGGGAGCGGGACGAAGACGATGAAAACAGCCCTGCCATGACTGTGGGCCTGGCTGCCGTTGCCATCGTGCTGCTGGCTGTGGCGGTGGGCGTTCTGACGCTGTTTATGCGGGGGTAAACAGGAATGAAAAGCCCTAGCGCGCGGAGCTGGAGGGGGGCTGATGCGCGCGGCTACTTGCGGCCCAGCTCGGCCAACGTGTCCTGCAGCGTCTTGATCAGCCGCTCCACATCCTCGGGAGGCATATCGATCCAGGTCGTGGACACAGGCAGGCCTGCCGATGTTTTGGCCGTGTGCTTGAGGCCGATGAGCGTCTTTCCGTCCACAACGCTCGTGCGCACGCTGGTGAACTGAAGGAGGGGCGTGGGAGTCATGGTGCGATGGTGGCATGGAAAACCCACTCATGGCTGACTGTCGTTCAAATCTCGAAAGGCTTCCGGTCTTGGCCTTCGATCCACCGAGGAGCTCGGCCACGGCCCGTCCAAGTCTCACCTGTCTTGGGATTCCGGTAGCGCACGTTTGCAGGCTTGTCGGGAACAAACAAGTCGTCGGGCTTGAGATCGTGATCCTTCACCAGTTTCCTGGCGTCATCAATCGCATCAAGTTTCCTGGCGCCATAGTACTCAGCGATCTTTGCATCCAATGCTGCTCGCTCACGCATAAGGGCTTTGTACTTCGAGGACATGTCTTTAGTGCTCCGGCCAAAAATCTGCAACGTTCCGCACCGTGGTAGCTGAGGGAGGTTGGCTACTCCTCAGAGGCACGTGCGCCATGCCGATGACCGGCAAACAGCGTGCCTTCCATGAGGTCTGGCCCACAAAGAACAAAGCCCGCGATTGCGGGCCTTTGGTCAGACTTCAAAAGCTGTTCGGTCCACAGCGTCCTTGATCCAGTTCGGCGGCTTGCCCCGGCCGGTCCAGGTCGCGCCCGTGGCTGGGTCGCGGTACTTGGCCACGCCTGCACCGACGGGCGACTTGCGTTTGCCCGAGCTGAACACGTCGTCTGCCGTGAGGTTGTAGTCGGCCACCAAGGCGCGGACCTTGGCGATCACGTCGGCCTTTTCGACCTTCAGGACTTCAGCAATGCGTGCTTCGATCTCTGCTTTTTGTTGGAGGAGCGTCTTGTAATCAGGTGTCATGGCTTTTTCATCGGTTGTATGCTAGCGATTTGCATTCTAGTCACATAAAGCGGGCATATGACAGCTCGCGAATGCAAGCAGCCACACTTTCTGAACCCGCCAAGAAAAATCCCTCTCGGGCTACGATGGGTGCTCCTACACAACCATCCCGAGAGGGCGAAACCGATGGAGTCGCATGCCTTTGTTGATTCCGATGCACTGCTGAGGGGGTCCTACGATCCCTCGACACGCCTGCTGCGCCTATGGTTCAAGAGCAGCCCGGAGCGGGCTTACGACTACCCGAGGGTGCCGGCACATATCTGGACCGAGTTGAAAGCGGCGCAGTCAGCAGGCAGGTACTTTCGCCAGAACATTCAGGACCAGTATGGGGAGCCGCGCGCTCCAGCAAATCCATGGCGATGTCGATAGCCGCGCGCGCCCTGGAGAAATCGACGGTCCAGCTGGTTTCTGGCGACAGTGGCAAGTCTGGCCGGTCGGTGGCCACGCATCCGCCGTGGAAGTCGAACTCGCGGCGCGCGAGCAGCAGCACGTCGCGCACATAGGCCAGGTCGGCGTCGGCGGGCCGCGCGCCCGCTTCTGCTCGCCGCGCAGCAGCCCTCGCTCGATGCGCCGCGCACAGGGCTACGCAGCCCAACACAATCGCCAGGACCAGCGCACCAGAGAGGATGAGGGTGGGGAGATGTGCCATGCCCCATTGTCAGCACCGGGGCGGGGTCGCGCGAACCCTAGAGGAAGCCATTGCGGACAAATGTCCTCACCGCAGCTACATGCCTGGACGCGTTGGGCCTGCAACTGCAGCCCATGGTGCTGGGAGGCTGATTCTGCGGCGGAGAGGGGTAGGCATAAATTTTGGCCACCCAAGGACCCTCATTTGCTGACCGCGCCCTCTCGCCAGAAGCGCTGGGTGATTGTTGTGCAACTCCAAAACCCGAGCTGGAACGCGCAGAAGAAGCTGGCTGGCCACGAGTTGCTCTGGTACCCTTCAGCCACTGCCAGCAGGACAATTGATGTGACCAACTTAGACGAGTACGAGCTTTGGATCGACGCGTACACGCCGGACTCGATTCCAATGAATCGATTGGCGGAGTATCTGGCTGCCTTTTCCAAGCTACTTGGTCACCAAGCCAACGTCCACTTCTCTCGTTTAGAAAAAGGCAGCATTGCGCATGTTGCCTGGGTTGAACACGAGGCATCCCCGAAGGTCTCAGATCGCGTTTCGCAAACAGCCGCCGGCACTGCCGCGAATGATGCTCTCGCAGCATACGCGGATATCAATAAACTCCTAAAGTTCGATAATGCAATTGGTGAACTGAGAGCTAGGCCGGCCGGTGGAAAAACCGCAGTCGTAATTCAATTCCCCGGGCGGAACACTCAAGAACCCGAAAAATTCATCCCATTCTGGGAACCCGCAGAAGTTGACGGCGAATTGGTTCGCATCGGCGGGAAAGACAGCAGCGCCCATGCTCAAATAGTCGACGGAGAAGGCCGTACTTGGTCTATAACTCTCACACGCGACTTGGCCAGCAGAATTGCACAGTTTCTTTACAAAGGTCCAGTTCTCCGAGCTATCGGGACTGCCAGATGGGAAAGAGCAGAGGACGGAGAGTGGAAGCTACTTGACTTCAGGGTGGATGATTTTGAAATCTTGGACGACGTCGGATTGACGGAGGCAACGGTCAGATTGCGTGCGCTCCGCGACACAGACTGGTCAACGCAGCAAGATATAGATTCAACAATTGCGCGCATTCGCGGACATGAGGACGGGTTACACTGATGGTCGTATTTGATACATCTGTATTGGCCATCGCTTTCGATGAAAATGCGTCCGTCCCGATAGATCCATCGACTGGCGCCCCGCTAGAGAGGTGCAGAGAGCGCATGGACTATCTACTCAAAACAATCGCCGCAAATAAGGCGAGAATTTTGCTGCCGACGCCTGTTATTTCTGAGTTCATGGTTCATGGCGGTCCAGACAGGGAGAAGAGGCTAAACCTCATTAACTCTTCTAGAGCGTTCACAATTGCGCCTTTTGATCTGCGCGCCGCAATTGAGTGTTCTCTTATTGAAACCGTTACCAGCAAATCGAAGGTTATCAGCGACTTCAACCAAGAGACCAAAGCCAAGGTTAAATTTGATCGCCAGATTTTGGCAACCGCAATCTCTCGCAAAGCGAACACCATCTACACGGGCGATAAACAGCTTGCGAGCAAGGCAAAACAATGTGGATTGGCAGCATTTTTAACTTGGGAGTTGGAGTTGCCACCTGAGAAGCCAAAATCTCCACAATTTGAAATTACTTTTTCGCCGCCCACGCCGGAAGCGCTCTAGGCTCTCCAATGGCCCTTCGCTTAGTTTTCCTGCTATGGCTGTTTGCCTCCCGCTCCGCCTTCGCTGGCGACTTCGCCACCTGCCTGCTGGACAAGCTCCCCGGTGTGAAGAACGCGCCGGCCCATGCTGCCGCGCTGAACCCGCGCCAGGATTCCTGAGGACGGCTGAAAGTTCAGCCATCCTCGGGGGCACCAACCACACGCCGAGTAGCTGAGCGGCGCTGGCAAGTGATGCCCAGGTTTTGGGTATCACTTGGGGTGTCGGAAAAATTTCTGACGTCCTGCGCTCAGTGAAACAGCGGAAGCGAAGGCTGGATCTCTGCCTCCAGCCGCTGATGCTCCGACTCGAAGTGCGGGATGTCGCGCTTGCGGTCGAGCATGAGCCTGGAACCGAAGGATGCCCGGACCTTGGACTCCACCTCCTGTGCAATGAGGGCCTGCATCTGTTGCCACAGACCCTTGGCCTGCCGGCTCAAGGCCGCACGCATGCGGTAGAACTCCTCGACCAAGCGAACCTTGCACTCGATCACGATGGGGCTGTTGCGCAGCATGGATATCAGGAGGGTGGCCTGCTGCTCGTTCAAGAGCGCGACTTCTTTCTGCTGAACACCGCCTCGCGTGAGAAAGGGTCGGATTTCAAATCTGACCCCGCCGAAGCGCTCAAGGCTGGCCTGATGTTTGCGCACCAGCTTGATGACGCTCGCGTGTGACAGAGCCACGCCAGCGGCCAAAGCATCGGAGGCCGCGAGCGGCTCCTTGTCGAGCAGGGCAACGATGGGGGTGGGCATTGCTTTCGAGTTCATCGCTCAGCCCTCCATGCCCAGCAGGTTCTTGATGTCTGCCACGCGCCAGCGCAGCTGGCCGCCGTCGCGCACGGGTTGGATGGGGCCGTTGCGGCTGCCGCAGGACCAGGCATGCAAGGTCGCGGGGGAACGACGGAGGTGGAATGCCGCTTCGCGGGTGGGGATGGTTTCGCGGGTTTCGTGCGACAAGGCGGGGATGGCCCAAGACATGGCGTGCTCCTTGAACGGGTTGGACAAGGTCTCCCATTCTTTTCATGTCAAGTCTTTTGCCAAACCCTGGACGGGGGACGCCTGCTACAGTCCCGCCAACAGGAGGAGCTATGGGAGCTGTAAAGAGGTTGTTGATCGCCACCGCGCTGGCCTCGCTCGGGACGCCTGACCTGGCGGCGGACTAGCCACTGGCCTGTGCTGGACAAGCTCCATGGCGTCAGCCGCCGCGCCGGCTCCGCCCTCCTGAGTAACCCAGCACGGTGGTACGCCTCGCCCCTCATACAGGCAGCCTACTGGTACATTGCCGCCAGGAGGTTCTACCTATGAGCGCCCCAGACATCAGAGCGATGGAAGACATGCTGGACCATCTTCGAGCGAAGAAGGCCTTTGCAGAGGCGCAGCTGCAGGCGTCCGAAGCCAAGGACCCCGATCTCGAACTGGATCTGCGCCGTATAGAAGGACGGATCGAAATATTAGAGGAAATGCTTAGGGAAGCTGGTCATTGAGCCAATTCGCCTCCTGCTACATTCACTTTCAGGAGGAACATCCATGAGCAGTGTGGCTACGGCGGAATGCGTTGAACAGTATTGGCGCGAGATTCGTATGCTGCGCGCTGAAGAGGCCAGAAACATCCATCAGCTTGCTGCTCTGGAGGCCCAGAAGCAAGAGCAGGACAAGCGTCTCAGAGAGATCCGCGAGAGCATCCGAAAAGTGCACCAGGTCATCGAAGAGACGTGTCGGTGAAAGCGCGCTCCACGCTCCTGGTCCTTTGCTTGGCTGCCGCAGGCCCTGCTTTAGCGGCGGACTACGCCACCTGCCTGCTGGACAAGCTCCCTGGGGTGAAGAACGCGCCAGCCCATGCCGCAGCGCTGAACCTGTGTGCCCATCAACCTAGGGACGGGGCTCACTGAAATCCAAGCTTTCGCAACTCCTCACGGCGCTGCTCAAGAGACAGGGGCGTGTTGTTTTTGATGGCCAACACCTGCGCACTATCCTTTGCTGGCACGGCCCGCGCTCCACCACCCTCCACCTGCTGCACCTCACCCGTGACACCGTTGTGCCGGATGATGCTGCCCTGGGTTGTTGACCCGTCTGCATTCTTGACTGCAGGCGTGACCGTGACCTTCCAGGGCGATGGATCGGCATCACCCCGAATCGCGCGCATGGACTGCTGAGCCTGCTGCTTTTGCTGGGGAGTGGCATTCGGATCAAGGAGCGTATTGCGCAGCTGTTCTTCCTGGCGCTGGGCCCGGGTCTTGAAGCCGCGCGCTTCTGCCTCGCCCTGCAGGCGCTGCTGCTCGATGCCCACGCGCATGCCTGTGCGCCCGGTTTCCCCGGCCTGCTGCATGGCCTCACGCTGCAGGCCACCGGCTTGCTGCATGTCTTCGCGCATGAGGCCAGCGTTCTGGCGCATGGTCTCTGCCTCCATACCTGGCTGGGCCTGGCGCAGTGCTGCATCGGTTCCCAGCATGCTGCGGTACCGCTGCATGTCCGGGCTATTCTCAGCCCCACGGCCGCCGAAGCGCCGCGTGTTGGTGATGGAGCTGGCCGACACCTCGGCATTGCGCAGCTCGTTGCGGGATTGCCAGTCGTTGCCAGAGTGGGCGATGGTGGGCGTGCGAAAGCCCGGAAAGCCCAGGCGCGGCTGCTCGACCTCGGTGCGCTGACCAGGCGTGAAGCCGCGGGCTGTCGATTGGTCGGCTAGATTCTGAGCGGCCAGGTCGTTTTGCCGAGAGGGCAAGCCGCGCGGCTCGTTGCCCAGCGCCGCGCCCTGTGCGCTGTCGGAGAAGCTGTTGCCCTGGCGAAAGATCCCGGGCTGGACTTCCTGTGGTGCCGCCGAGCTGGGCGGGCCCATGGTGCTGCCGGCTGATGGCGTGGCCTGCGGCGAGGTGGCCGTGGCTGCTGGAGCTGTGGATGGCGTGGGATTCACACCTGTGGAGGCCGCAGCAGGCGTCGAAGCCGCGGCACCACCGCCAGCGATCCCCGCACCACCGGCCAGCGCGCGCGGGGCATTGAGGCCAGAGTTGAGCGCGCCGCTGATGGCCCCGCCAGTTCGCGCGATGGCACGGGCGCTACCACCCAGCGCACCAGGCACAGCATTGGCCAGGTTCGACACATTGCGGCCCAGCTCAGTGTTCATCGGGTTGGACTGGGAGCCGTCAGGAGCCGGCGCCTTGGGGTAGCCGCCCAGAGGGATCTGGTCCTCTGGCGCACCACCATTGGCGAAGAACACCTTGGGCTTGAAGCCGCGTGGCACGAATGCCTGTTCGGGTGCGGGTGTGTGGGTGGCATCGACGGCGGCCTGCAGCGCGCCAGCGCCGCCCATGGCGTGCACGGTATCTGGCGGCAAGACGAACTCACCCGGTTTCACCATGGCAGGGATGGAGTCGGGGGCCTGGTTCTGGGCCTGAGCCAATGCAGCCCGCTGACCCGGCGCAAAGCCACGGGGCCCTGTGTATTCAGGCGGTTTCTCCGTTCCGGAGGCTTTCCTGGGAGTGAATCCGCGCATTGCGAACCTTTCAGCACCTGCTATGGCAGATGAATGACGTTGGTGTGTGGCTGGTCGTGCCGCGTGGCCCGGCGCAGGTCCGAGTCCGGCCGCCTGCCGAAATAGCTTTCGAAGACCGAATACGACTGCTGCGACTTGTCTGGATCGAAGCCATCCGCATCGGGCTGCCCAAACGCCCGATACAGGGCCCAATGCACGAGGTAGACATGGTGCGCCTCGTGGATCTCGGGCTTGTCGTGGCAATTGGCCAGTTGCTTGAGAGGAAGCCGATAGGCCTCCAGCCGCAAGGCCCCCGATTCGCGCGGCGCGGGCACCAGGCGGAGCCGCGTCTCAGTCTGAATGGCGAAGCGGGGTTCGTCGCTGCACCGATCACGCCAGTACGGATCCTTGCGATCCAGGTACTCCCGGGACACCACCGACAGCTCCCGGCCCTCACTGGCCGATGCCCCCACAAACCGCAGGTGGGCGATCTCGTAGACCTTGGCGTGCAGCGGGTAGCTGGCCACGTCGGCCGCGACGGCGATCTCGCAGACAGCGGGCGTGGAATCGTCCAGCAGCAGCCTGCCGCGCACGGCCGCTTCCGCCTGGGCCTCATTGAACCAGCCCACCACCTGCTCATCGTCCCAGAGATGCGGCGTCACGACATCCCTGGCGTCGGCGCGAAACAGGCTGATCAGGTCTTGGAGGGTCATGGGTTCACGCCGTACTGGTCGACCATGCCGCGCACACGATCACGCATCTTGTCCACGCCCAGGTTACCCGGCAGATCCAGCTTGTAGGTCTGCTTGGTCCAGTCGCGCAGCGCCTGCTTGTCCATCTTTTCGATCTGCTGCAGCACGTTGAAGCGGGCCTCTTCCTGCACGCGCCGCTCGTCCTCGGACTTCTTCGCGGCCTCCAACAGCGCAGCGGTGTCGTCGGGTTGCTGAGTCGGCACCGGCGCTGCACCCAGTCCAACGCCCTCCCCTTCAGGTGCCGCCTCCTGAAAAATATCCGAATGGCGCAGGAACCGGGCCGCCAGCGCAATGGGGACCACGCGCGTCTGGCCAGGGTCGAAAGTCAGGCGCGAACGGTAAATGCGGTCGATGAATGGCGTATCCGTTCCCGTGTAGGTGACGGCCTGGGTCTGTGCAACGGTCATGGTGATGTCCTTGGGTGCTCGATGGAAAGCAGCAGGGCCGCAGCCCTGCCCCTTCAGATCACGGGTGCTTACTGGTTGCCCAGACGCTCGCCGTGGACGATCACATCCAGGCGCGAGACCTTGGCGTTGGCCGCGCCGGCGGTCGTGAGCACCAGATAGGCTTCCTTGGGGAGTTTCACGGGCGCCTTGGAACTGGTGGTGCGCAGGCGCGCGGCAGCGTTCAGCACCAGGCCAGCGCCGAAGTACTCGGGGTCCTGGGGCACGGTGGCGTGATCCACGCCGTCGATGTACGTGAAGCCCAGCGAGCCCGTGACGGCCGCCGTCATGGCCGTGGACACGATGACCTGGGCATCTTCGAGCAGCATGCCGGCGGGCAGCTTCTCCAGCACGACCACATCGCCAGCAGCGATGGCAGCACTGGAATCCGCGCCGATGGCGGCGCCGGCAGCATTGGTCTGCAGCGTGGCGCGCAAGGTGGTGAGATTGCCGTAGGGAGTGAAGCCGCCGAACTGCAGCATGCCCAGGCCGGCCTTCTTGATGGTTGCCATGATGGCCTCCTTGAGGTTGGGGAAGTGACGAGGGGCTGGCCGCAGCCAGCCCCGGGGCATCAGCCGCGAGGCTTGATGATGGGCACGGCGGTATCGAGCACCGTCACACCGTGATCGGTGAACTGTTTTTCATCACCGTGGTTGACCGCGAAGCGGATCTTGGACATGCCCAGGACAGCGCCGATCAGCAGTTCCAGCTTGTCGCCGTGGTCCATTTCCTTCTCCGACCAGAAGAAGGGCACGCCGCTGTGGTCCGAGCGGCCGAAGGCCTGGCCCAGCGCCTGGCCACCCAGCAAGATGGCTCGGTCCACCGCGAACTTGTCGGTGAACGATGCAGGCACCACCACCGACGATTCCTGCTCACTGGTGTAGCTTGCGCAGTAGCGCAGCTCGTCGCCGGCGTAGAAGCGGATGGCCTTGGGCATCTTGATGATCAGGATGCCGTTCCACAGACCTGCTTCACCCAGGAACAGCGGATGGTCCTTGGCCAGCCGCGCGCGTGCCATGGCGTTGCCCTGGAACGCGCGGAAGTTCGGGTCCGTGGCGAAGCCGCTGTACTGGGCCGGAGATGCCAGCAGCACGCGGATGGGGCTGTCCGTAGCGGCCAGGTCCTCATCGAACTCGACGGGCGGGGGCGGCAGCGGGATCTGGTCCATCCACGAACGCACGGCGTCCACCACATCCATGCTCAGCGTGTCCGCGCTGGCGATCACCAGCTCGCCGGCATTGGCCTTGACTTCGCCCACTGCGCCGGCGCCGGCCACCAGGTGGCGATTGCGCGTTGGCGCCTTCACCCGGTTCACCATGATCTCGGAGAACTTGGGGTGCGATGCCAGCGGCACGCGCCATTCGATCAGGTGGTCGTTGAAGCCGCGCGCGCCGGCCAGGTGGACCAACGTCGAATGCTCGATGTAGTCATCCATCAGGCGCTGGGCCTTGGGGCGGCCGAACTTGCGCAGGTCGTATGGCGTGCGGATGCGCGACATCTGATCGCCCATGTCGACTGGAAAGCGCGCCTGGTTCACACGGAACCGCGCGTTCTCGTAGCTCGTGCCCACGCCCTTGCCCTCGGCAAACTCGCTGCCCATGATGGGGTAGCTGCCGATGGGCTGGTCAAGCTGGAACTCGACCTCGTCGCCCTTGCCTTTACCCAGATCCTCGGCACGCACGATGGGCATCGTGGGCTTGGTCTGGCGCTTGGTGCCGGCCACGGCATCCGCCTCAGTCGGCATCTTGCCAGTCAGGCGGTTCAGCGTTGTGCGTCGCTGCATGCAGGTGTGGAACACGCCCACGGCCTGCTGAATCATGGTCCCTGGGTGACCATAGGGGGTGATGGTCTTGGTGGTGGACACGATGGACCTCCTTTACATCTGTTTGTTAAGCCAGGCGGTGATCTGCTCGGGCGTCTTGCCCTCCATTGCGTAATGCAGATCCACGCCACTCAGTTCGGCCATCCGCTCATCCGGCGACAGACCATCCACGCGCCCGCCAGGAATGCTGGAGAGACTCGAGGGAGGGCCGGCCCGCACGGCTTCAGTGGCAGCCTTTGCCGCGGCTTTGGGGTCCGCAACGGGTTGAGACGAGGGTTTCTCGGTCGCGGCCTTATAGGCGTCGAACACCTCCACGATTTCGGCGGACGTACCGCCGGTCTTCGGGTCGAACAGGCCCCAATAGGCATTGCGGACCACGCTGGGCTGCGAGTCCACCCACGCCTTGAACTCAGCGCTCTCGACGATGGAGTCCGCGTTGGGGTGCGCCGTATAGATGGCGTCCAAATGGGCATCGGAGGAGGACTTGGACTGCTGCTCACGCAGCGGTTGCAATTCCTTCTTCAGTTCCTCCTGCAGTTCCGCGCGCAGCTCGTTACGGAGCTGTTCACGGGACTGCTGGTGGAGCTTGAGCAGCCCATCCCGCAAGCCGGCTTCGGAGAAGTCGCCGAAAAGGTCCGCGTCCGCGCCCGCCTCGATGGCCGCTTGCGCTTCGGCGGCCATGGTGTCGGTCTTGGTCGGGGCCTGTCCAGCGTCTGCCCGCGCCTGGGCTTCGGCCTGCAGAGCGGCCAGCTGCTGCTGGGCGTTGTCTGCGGTAGCCTGAGCCTCATCACGCTGCTTGCGGATCTTCAGCACCTCGTCAAAGGGAATGGTGTGTTTGCCGTCCCGCGCCAGGACCACGGTGTTGTCCGCGGTCTGTTCGGCTTCAGGAACGGCTTTTGCACCCTCGGTGCCGCCCGCAGCAGGTGCAGCCTGCTGTTCGCTTGTGGTGCCAGCGTCGACAGCGCCTTTGACATCCGGTGCAGCGGTGGTCGCGGGCTCGCCACCAGGTTCCGGCTTGTCGCCGGTATCGCCCGATTCCGCCAGGGCCAATGCCTGTGCGGCCTGCTCCGGCGTCAGTGCGCCGTCAATGCTGCTGTAGAAACTCTCGTGTGATGTCGTCATGCCTGTCCCGCCACATATCGCCGTGGCCGCAAAGGGCCAGCAATCCGGTGCAGCGCCTGGGCGCCGCGCCATCTGCTCTTGAATCTGCAGCGCTGGTGCGCCGCAGTCATCGCCACAGCGACATGCGCCACGGCTTGAAAGCAGTGTCAAAAAGACGGGTACGAAAGACCAACCCTAGACGGGGCGGGAATGAAAAAGCCGCCCGAAGGCGGCATGAGAATGGCGGCAGGGCGTTACGCGCCGGCGGGCAAGTTGTCGGCATCGGAGGGCGTCTCGATGCCCTGCATGCCGCGCGACGGTTCCTGCGGGATGGGCGGGAATGTGGGACTGGTGTTCTCGTGCACCTGGCCGATGTCGCCAGCTGCGCCCGGGCCACCCGACTGCGGCGCTGGGCCGCCGGCCGCCGCACTAGGCACCGGGAAGTCGGGATCGTCGCCACCAGGACTGGGCTTTCGATAGCCTGCGCCCTGCATGATGACATCGGCAATGGGCGCGATGGCCGGGTTCGTGGCGACCTGGGCCCCGCCCTGCATCGCCGAGAAGGCGGCCTGCACGCCCACCTGGACGGCATCGGCCATCACCTTCTTGATCTGGGCATCGGTCAGGCGTTCCTTCATCTCCAGCTCGCGCGCCTTGAGATCATGCCCAGCCTTGACCAGCGCAGCCTGCACCTCCTGCTGAATGCGCTGCTCAACCTGCTCTGGAGATTCCTGAGCGGCAGCAGCCTTCAACGCATCCACCAGCTGCCGCTTGAACGGCACATCCATCAGGCTGGCCATCATCGGCATGGTGACGGCTTGGAACTGGGGCGGCATGGACTTGACCACCTCGCTCATTGTGCTCAGCTGCTGCGCTCGGAATGTGCTGCTGCTGGGAACGTCCTCCAGGCCCACCAGAAGGCGCGTGCGCTGGAGGTCGTTGGACAGATAGGGGATGCCCGTTGCCGGATCTTCTTCGGGCTTGTTGATAGTCACCGCCCGATTGGCAGTGATGGCGTCGCCCTCAATGATGATGGTCTGCTCATCCTGGCCCAGGTCCTGAACGATCATGCTCATCAGCAGCTCGCCCACCATGGTGCGGCTGGTCTTGAAGTTGCCGATCATGTACGCCAGCGACTGGTTGGCCTGCTCCACCTGGGTCTGCTCCTGGACCCCACTGGTGGCCGTGCCGCGCCTCCCAGAGAACGCACCAGCTGCAGCGGGGTTCACGCGTTCAATCGCGCGCCGGGCATTTTCCAACTGTTCCAACTGCTGTGCAGTGGCCTGAAAGTCGCGCTCGACCTTGAACCGCGCACCGTTCTGCTGCATGTGCGCAGCGTTGAGCACGATGTCGGCATCCGGGCGGCCGATGGTGCGCCGGAATTGGTCATCGGTCATGTCCACGGCGCCCTTGGTGCGCTCGGTCCGGAAAGCGCCCATACCCCAGCGAAGCCGAGAGTTCCCGTTGTTCAACGTGTCCTGCATGTCCAGCAGGTTGCGGATGTAGCCATAGGGCACATTGGTACTGTCTTCCCTGAATCCCCAGAAAGGCACGTACGGGAAGTGGCGGTGGGCATAGGGCGTGGGCCCGTCGAACAGGACATGCGGGCCCAGCCAGTAGCTGCGGCGGATCTTGGCCACCGTGGCGCGCATGGACTTGGCGGCCTTGTTGACCAAGGCGTAGACATGGGCAGGGTTGTTCTCGTCGTACTCGACCACGCGGCCGTCCGGACTCTTGAGAACCACCACGTCAGACCAGCGGCGATACCAAAGCTCGGTCAGGCAAACCTCTTTGCTGACGGGATTGTGCCAACGGTCCTCCATGGTGGTCCATTCCCGAGCCACGTCCCAGGCCCGCGACAGGCCCGTGCTCGCGCCCGCGTCCATGGTGTCGTACCCGTTCCACCAGTTGACGCCCGCGCGCCCGAACTGGCGCACCAGCTCCTTGTGCTCCGGGAAGACGCGCGCGATGCGAGAAGGATGCATCCAGCGCTGGCGCCGCAGCCAACGCGCATCGCTGAGGTCGGGTTTGATGGAAGACCAGTCCCAATGGATCTCATTGCGGTGGATGGCCAAGCACTGGTAGGGGTAGCTAAAGGGGTCATCGGAGCGGCTGACCTCGACCCATCCGATGCCCACGCCGATCTGCGGATAGAAGGCGTCGCTGCAAGCATCGTCCGCCTTGGCATTGCGCTCGGCCTCGTTCAGCTTGAAGTTGATCGCGTCCGCGACGTCCTGGCCTCCAGGCTGGCCATTCGGGGTCACGCGCCAGTCCGTGCGCGTGGATTTCTCGTAGCCCCGGATGCCTTCCAGGCTGCCCGCGATCAGGTTCTCGCGCACGACCGGGATGCCCTGGGACTTCATGTGCCGAATCAGCTCCGTCTCCAGCTGGTTGCCGTCGGCATAGTCCATCTCACGGTCGGCCGTGCGGCGCCAGGCCCGGGGCTGGGCATCTATCTCTTCGTGAATGGACCGATATTCGGCAAGGGTCAGGGGCACATCGCCGTCGGGCGTGTCCACGGGGTCAATTTCTGCGTAGTTCTGGGCGGTGCTCATGGTGTCGTCCTCAGTAATAGACCGGGGCTGGCGCCTCTTGGTATTCGCCGATGGCGGCATTCGTCATCAGATCCACTGCCTGGCCGATGTAGCGGAACATGTCCGCGCCGTGGCTGAACTCGTCATGCATGGGGCCCATGGGCTCGTCCGTCTTCTGGTGGATGTCCCGCCGATACCGCCGCAGGCACTCGATCAGCCGCGCGGTCTTGGTCTCGTCGAAATAGCAGCGGGGGAAGATCATTCGCGCGCCCTTGATGCCCTCTTCCACGTTCATCGCGCTCAGCACCACAACGCTGCGCCTTCCCATGGCCGTGAGCTGCTGCTGAGTGCTCTTGCCGGTCTGGAAGTTCTTGGTGCGGCCGTCGTGCGGCAGAAAGTCAGTGCCCCAACGGAACGGGCGCTTCTCGATCTGGGCCACATACCAGTCCAGGGTCCGATGGCTGTCCTCGATGTAGTCGATGACACGCAGGTCCTGCGGCCCGCGCTGCACAAAGCCAATGGTCATGGCGTCATTCCAGCCCAGGTCCCAGATCGTGTGCACCGGCAAAGTCGGGTCGTACGGCACGGGGCAGATCCGCTTTTGCTCGTACAGGGCCTCGATCTCGTGACGGTAGATGGACCCCGCCGACACGCGGCGCGGCTTCCCTTCCCAGATATGGGGGTAGTCTTCGGGATTGGTGGCTCTGTACTTGCGGCGCTCCTGGTCCAGTACAGCCGGAAACCATGGGTTGTCGCGCCAGTTGATCTCGCAGACCCAGGTGTCCGGGCTGGGCTTGTCGATGAAACGGACATAGGTCTCGTCCGTGTCCATGTCCGGATTCAGGGTCATCCAGATCTCGGAGCCTTCCTTGCGAATGGTCGGAATCAGCACATCCCAGGACTTCTTGCTCACACCGTGGGCTTCTTCCACCCACACCAGATCCACGCCCTCAAAGGACTTGATCGAGTCCACGGTGTGGCTCTGCAGGCCGGTGAACAGGAACAGCGAGCCGTTGGCGCCGCGAATCTCGGTATCGAGCACTTCGAAGAAGGACTCCAGTCCCATTCGAACAATGGCATCCTTCAACAGGCGGTGCACCGAATCGCGCATCGACTTCTGGACTTCGCGCGCGCACAGCACACGCAGAGGCCTGTCCGCCGCCATAACCAGCAGCACCGAAGCCACGGACCAAGACTTGGCGCCGCCCCGGCCGCCGTGCATCACCTTGTAGCGGCGAGGCAGCCAGATGTCACGGAGCTTCTCGGGCAACTGCAGGAGCGCATGCGGGGCATCAATCATCGCCGTCCTCCTGCCGCACAGGCGGCTTCACGAACTCCACGGTGACACGAGGAGGAGCGCCATCGCCATTGGGCCCTTGCCCAGGCCCTGTCTTCGGGTCCATGCCGAATGCCTGCCGCTCCATGTCCACCAGGATGCGCAGGGACTCGGCCAGGGTCTTCATGGACTTGCCACGCTCAGGCAGGCTGATGACCTTCATGTACAGGTCATTGAGCTTGTCCTGGCCGTTGTCGTCGGGCTGGCGCATCAGCTCGCCCAGCTCCTCCAGCAGCGCAACATTCTCGGCACCGACCATCCGCTCCAGTTCATCCATTAGAGAGTTGGTGACGCGTCGTGCCCGATGGATGTCGCGGCGGTGGGCCAGGCGGATGTCGGCCACAGCCTGAGCGTTGGCATCGATGACGGCACGTTCGCGGAGCTTGGTATCCGTGGATACCTGGCTGGATACCGCCTCTCTGGATACCAGGGCATCGGCCTTTGCCTGGATCTTCACGCCCAGGTCGCGCTCCCAACCATTCCGCTTGGCACGCTTGTTGATGGCACCATGAGTGATACCGTTCTCGTCGGCGATCTGGCGGAGGGTCTTGATGCCGGCCCGGTAGTCCAGCTCTATGCGCTCCCAGTCGGCGGGGACTCTGGCCGCCGTGCGGCTGGCAGGCAAGGCTGCGCCTGCAGCCGAGTTGGCGGCTTCAGGCTTCTTTGGAACAGGTTTCTTTTGAGGCTCGGACTTGCCGGCAGGACTTTGGGCCATAGCCATAAGTGTTCCGGCAGGGTCCTGCTGCGTCGAACCCTAGCCAGGGTCCTCGTTCAACAAGAAGATAAAAGGGTCAGGCCTCCGTAAACCGCTCGACTGCACATGTTGCAGCTTGCGCCCCACACAGTGCTACTTTTCAAAGAACTTGGCGCTGTAGAACAAAAAAAACTGCTGCAGCCCCAAGCAACGAGAGATACACTTTCAAACAATCGTAAGCATGTTAACCGTTGAGTCAAAAATTAATTGAGACTGCATTATCAATTAATCAAAGAATACGTCAAATTAGAGTTTTACTTCTTTATACGACATGAAAATCATAGGCAAATATAAACATTCGAGTAAATTCAGCAAATTTGCGCTGTTTTTTTCACTTCAGATATTCCCATCCATTGTTTTGGCGGCCCACCATGGCCTTCTTAATAATGAAGGTGCACTACAGCAGATCAGTATTAAAAACTCAGGATCTGCAGACTCAGAATACCTAGTTGTTCCTATGAACACTTCCCCAGGGGCAACAATTTCTCTACAAATAGGGATTGAGGGTAATACCGCCGCTTCCCCGAGTAACACCACCAGTACAAGCACCGCCTTGGATGATCCGAGAATTGTTCGCCGGCAGTTCATGAAGTCCGATTTTCTTGCGCGGAGAGGCACGATCGACCCCAGCTCGGCACTGAGCCCCCAAACTTCCATTCCATTTGGCGCCACGCCTACAGTGGGCGACATTTGGAGACTGAATAACGACCTATCCAATCAATGTAACCCGGGATATAGCGTTGAAGGTGAAGTAACTTGGGTAGGGAATAATATTATTGTCGTTACAGACAAAGAAAACCCAGCCTACTCTTTAGACATAAACGCCACGAACTGGCAGAATATGCTTGTAAACATGGACAGCGTGATTTATCCAACTATAGTTGATAAATTCGGTGCGCCATCCGATACAGATGGAAATGGAAAAGTGGTAATTTTCTTTACCCAGGGCATGAATCGCTTAGATGCTCCAGCCAGCCCCATCAGTTCTTATTCCATGTACATGCCCAGAGACAAGTTGAGCAGAACTGAGTGTTCATCCGGAAATATTGGCGAAATAATCTATGCACTTACGCCCGATCCCACGGGAGCAATCAATTCTAATGTAAGGACTGTAAGCGCAACAATGTCTGGTTTGCCTGCCTCTTTCACAAGAGAGCTTGCCCATTTAATTCTAGATAGCAACAGAATATCTTCAAATAGTCCTTTTGAAGAACCGTGGATGGATGAAGCTATTGGCGGCATGGCAATTGAGCAAGCCTTCTACGCCAACTCCGTAGGCCTCACTCCGTTTAACAACATTGTCGTAACCAACCTCACCACTGGACCCAATGCGTCACGCAGAGTAGCAGCTTTTAATACATATCAAAACATACTGTATGGAAATTGGCGCCCTTGGCTCCAGGCTCCTTCTAGATATGGAGTAATAGACAATAGCGTAAAAACCCTTGCCAATTCAGGTGCGCAGTGGGCTTTTTTAAGGTATGCAGCAGATCGATATTCTGGGTCATCACTTGCAACCGAAACCAGCTTCATTAAATCCCTGGTAAGCAGCAACACAACAGGAATTAATAATCTCCAAAACATTATCGGGTCCGATGCAAATATCTGGCTACGAGATTATTTGATATCTACATACATAGACGATAGTCCAAAAATTGCCACTCTTGGACTCACCGGCAACTACACCGCATCCAGTTGGAACTATCGTTCCATTTATACAGCACTTGGCGCCTCCCCTCTGCGCGATATCGCTCTTTCGGTGGGAGGCACTGAAACCGTTCTTCTAAAACCTCTTGGCACAAGCAGCTATTATCGATTTTCAATAGCTCCTGGTGCGACTGCGAGTCTTTCTTTGGCTCCTGCTGCAGGAAACCATAACGGCAACTATGCGATCATCCCTCTAAACTATGTATCCTTTGATCTAGATATTCCTGCGGCAGCCAACAACATTATTGCAACGCCGGTCAATCAAGGTGCTTCAGTTCAGTGGTCAATCGTTCCAAGTGACCCCGGCAATTCCCCAGTGCAATACACAGCAACGGCGTGGGAAGGCGGTGCGGCAGTAGGATCGTGCAGCCCAACAGGGAATGATCAGGCCTGCACAATCTCGGGACTCACCAATGGTGTAACATATTCCATTACCATAGCGGCAGTTAATTCAATTGGCAATTCCTCCGCCTATACAAAAGGAGTTGTTACCGTCACACCGCAGGAAACCCGTACTGCACAGACGATTAACTTTTCGTCGCCAGGACAACAGCAGGTGGGAATCCCACATACCTTGACTGCAACGGCAACATCTGGACTGGACGTCCAATTTAGTTCCTCGCCAGGATGCGCTTTACAAAGCAACCGCTTGACATTCAACGCAGCAGGGACCGGTGTTTGCACTGTTACTGCAACACAACCCGGAGACTCTCAATGGCTCCCGGCGCAGCCTGTCTCATATAGCCTAAATGTAGTCAAAGGACTGAACAACATAACTTTTAACACGCAAGCAAATCAACCATATGTAAAAGACGGCACTTTCATCATCAGCCCGACAGCAACCACGACGTCTGGACTGGTGGTCAGTTACAGCAGCCGCACCCCGTCAGTTTGCACGGTATCTGGCACAACAGTAGGCGTTGTTGCCGCTGGAACTTGCACCCTAGTTGCACAGCAGAGCGGCGATGCAAATTGGTTAACTGCGGCGGAGCAAACCCAGAGCCTCCAGATTACCGGCGCGGTACCTGATGCACCCACAAGCGTAATTGCCACGGCATCAGAAAACCAGGGCCTAGTGCGATGGACTGCACCTTTGAACACTGGAGGAGCACCGATCACCAACTATGTCGTCACGGCTGTCGGCGACGCCTCCAAAACCTGCAGCACATCGTCCGCACTGACTTGCACCATTAATGGACTGACGGGTGGAACAGCATATACCTTCACCGTTGTAGCAACGAATGCCGAAGGTAAAAATAGCCTCGCGTCACAGCCCAGCAACTCCATAACTCCGCTGCGGCGCAGCCATGTTGACTCTGCATTGCAGGCACAACTCACTGGAGGCGGTCCTGGCTGCACATTCGAGAGTTCTCAGGCGAGCCCTGCGGGAGCGGTCACTGGCTTGCCCACAGAAGTGCAGGCAGCTGGACCCCAGTTTGCCTTCAAGCTGACGGGCTGCAACGTCCGAGGAGCTGTGCAGATGCAGATCGACTACATTGCTAGCCTCCCCTCTTCATCTCAGCCTCTTGAGTATTGGAAGAAGAATGGAGCAGGGCACTGGGCCAAGTATGCTGGCGCTCAAATTAACGGCAATCGAGTGACACTGACATTGACCGATGGCGGAGCCGGCGACGCTGACGGTATCGAGAATGGCGAAATTGTGGACCCGGGGGTAGTCGTCAGAATGGCAGGACCCAGCACCGCTACGCCAGTTCCCGCAACCGCTCCGTGGCTCATTGCGTTGCTGAGCCTGGTTCTATCCGTTTTTGGTGCACTTCGCTACCAACGCAGATCTACCGCTCTTTAACGAGCTCAAGAACGCGGCGCTGGCTGATCTCAGCCGGCGCTCCCTTCACTGTCGCGTCTGAGATTTGGCAGCCGCGTTACCAAAATATGAAAGGGTGCCTATTCTCACGTAGCCCGATCCATGAGCAAATCCGCTTGCCTAGGATCCACCTTACGCTGCCCCTTCAGCGCTTTCACCTCGCGTTCAAGTGCGCGCCGTTTTGCCACCTCCTCCAGCAGTTGGTCCTGCAGTTCAGTGACGCGCGCCAGCGCCGTGTGCTCGAGCGCGATGCCAGCATAGGCTTGGCCCACCATCCCGCCTTCGGTCCTGCTGAAGTGGACTACATGCTCTCCGATTTCCAGGATGGATCGCCCGTCGGTCAGGTGCGTGACCGTCACAGCGCGCGCTGGGCCATGCTGGTGCACAGGGCGATAGCACTGCTTCACCGCCGAAATCATCCCCTCGCCGCGCAGCACCTTGATCCGGTCGTCCACCGTGGTGAGGTTCAGGCCCGTCATCTTGTGGATGCGGTCACGCGTGGGCTCCTCACCCGCCTCATGCAGCTGGCGGATCGCCTCATAGACCTGCGTCAGCGTGGGCACGGCCTCGACCGCGCCCGGGTCAGGATTGCCGCCGGCTGTCTTGTGGATTGTGCTGGTGATGACTTGGTTCATGCGGTTTCACTCCAGAGGGGCAGGCGTTGCGGCCATTGGCCGGATTCGAGGACGGTGTGGCGGGTGATGCGGCCCCATTCGAGGCCGTAGTCCCGGTGGGCTTCGCGGCCGCCGTCAACAAGGCGGTATTGGTCGTAAGCGACATGGCAGCCCTCGATGTCGGGGCGTGTGCAGCACAGCGGGAAGCCGGTGCGGTCGTCGGTCTTGAGCGCGAAGCCCTTGCCCAGGTTCAGGTGGGCGTGCTGGCTGTAGCCGGCGATGCCGCACCAGATGCAAGGCAGCGCGGCGACGGCGCGGCGGTAGGCTTCGCATTCCAGGATCTCGGCCTTGGGCACAGCCAAGCCCGTGCTGGCCCCGCCCATCACAACGATGCTGGTGCACGCCATGCCGGCGGTGGCGCGAGCACTGTCCATGGCGCGGGCCGCGCGCTGCGCCAGGCGCTCCTCTCGGTCTTGCGCTGGTGCGGCGGCGGGCCGGCGGCCGAAGCCGCGGCTGGGCCAGGTGGTCCGGTTCTGGATCATCGGATGTCGCCCTCCACATCCACCTGCACCAGGAAGCCGTGATCGCCCATCACGCACACGCGGATCGGACCGTACTGCTGCAGCATGCAGCAGCGGTTGTAGGCCCAGGTGGAGAGGCGGTAGCGGCCATGCGCGTCCGGGCCGTGGATGTGCTCTTCCATGGTGGCGTCGCGCCACAGCGGCGGGTACTTGGGCTTCGGTCGTTCCTGGCCACGCATGCCGCGCCGGGGCAGATCGGGGCGGAAATCAATCATGGGCACCGCCCTCCCCTCCGCCGGCGTCGAAGTCCTGCACCTCCATGCCCAGATCCAGGGCCAGGCCGTGCTCCACGCGCGCGCCCTTGGAGCCGCGCCAGCCGGGGAGCATGTAGACCGCATCGCAGGTGCACAGCTGCGGCAGCGCCAATCGCATGTAGCCGGCCCAGCTACCGCACGCTGGCGCGGGGTTCTCGGCAGGGTTCTCGACGTGGTGGCCCTGGGCGCGCAGCGTGGCGGCGGCGCGGTTGAAGGCCGGGTAGTTGAAGTCGGGCAGGCCTGTCATCGGGCCGGCGATGTAGATGCGCTTCATGGCCGTGCCCTCCGGAAGGACCACGCGATCATTGCGGCGTCACGCTGGTGCTGATTGCTGCGGCCGGCCCAGCCGGTCAGGCGGCTGAAGGTCGCGGCGTCGATCTTGGCGCCGTGGGCGCCGCCGGCCTTCGCGCTCGGCGGCATGCCGTGGCATGGGATGCCCAGCGCCGTGCACAGGCCAACGATGAGCTTGCACCAGGCGTCGATCTCGCCGACGTTGCGGGCGATCTTCTTGCGGGCACCGTCGCTGCCCTTGGCTGTCCAGGTGCGGCGCGCGGCGCGGCTGTCTTCGAAGATGACCAGCGTGGGCCGGCGCTCCTGCAGCACCAGGGCAATTTCTGCGGGCTCGATTTCCTCCAGCCCCTGCAGCTGGCCATCCACGATCCAGGCCAGGCCCGTGTGCTTGCCGGGGTCCATGCCCAGCACCGTGATCGGGCCCTGGTGGCCAGCCGGCACCGTCACGCGCGGGGCGGCGGGCGCCAGGCGAGCGCCTGCAGCTGCTGCACCACCTGCTGCTCGATGCCCACGAACAGCCGGGACTCGTCCCTGTCCAGCTCCCTGGCCCTGGCCTTGACGTACTCCCACCACCCGGGTTGCTGGGCCAGCTTGACGAGGTGCGCCACGGCTGCCCCGCTGAGATTGATTGGTTGTTGCTGCCATTGGTGTTCAGACGACGATGAATTCATGGGAATCGCTGCCGTGGCTGTTGACCAGCAGCTCGCGCAGGCGGCGTTCGGTGGCGCGGTGCGCGCGGATGAAGATGCGGGCCGGGATCACCTCCAGCACCTGGCCGTAGGCCTCGCCGAACTCGACCAGGTGGCCCAGCTGCACGGCGTTCAGGCGCATCTCCTGGCCGTGGCCGTGCTTGCGACCCAGATCCACGACGGCCGCCACGGCATCAGCAAACAGGCTCTGGGCCTCGGGCTCGGTGAAGACGCCCATACCCAGCAGGGTCTCGGACAGGTTCGCTGCGTCGGCCAGGTCGCGCCAGTGCTGGACGGTGGGAGCGGCATAGCCCACGGCATGCACGGCGGCCAGGACTGCAGCAGCCAGAGGCTCGCGCTTGCGCTGGTGCAGCGGCTGCCGTTCGCTGGCCGACAGTTCCTGCGCGAGCGTGTAGGTGTAGGGCTGCGTCAGGTAGTCGCGGGCGACTGAGGCGTGTATGGCGCTCATGGCTGGCTCCCCTGCTGGTGCTGCGCCACGGCGGCGGCTGTGCGGCGCTTGGCCTGCCCCACGCGCATCCGGTCTGCGCGGGCCTGGACCTGTACGGGCGTGAAGCGCGAGGCCTTGAGCGCAAAGGCTTCGCGCAGGGTGGCCAGCTTGGACAGCACCTCACGCTTCGGACCGGTGGGCACCGAGTCCGGAGCTGGCAACGCCAGGGCGGCGCGCGGGGCCGGCAGCTGCAGCTGCTCGCGCAGGTCGTCGGTCAGGCCCTCCAGACCGCCCGGCAACCGGCCTGCCGTGATGGCTTCCTGCACGGCGCGTGCCCGGGCTTCGGGGTCGTGGCCCAGGCTGACCTGCACCACAGGACGGCGGCGCAGCGCACGGGCCTCGCCAGTGATCCGGCCATAGGCCTCGATGAAGGCCTGCCGTGCGCCGAACTTGTCGCCGGCATCCAGCAGCGGCGCGGCCACGGCCCAGGCCTGGGCGATCTCATCGGTCCACACCACGGTGGCCTGCTGGTCAGCACTGGTCAGCGCCAGTCCATAGGCTTCGGCGGGCAGCATGCGGCCCATGGCGTGGTCCACGTACTGCAGCACGGTGCCGGTCAGGATCGGGCCCCGATGCTCGGCGCGGATGCGGGCCAGGGCCAGGCGCAGCACAGGCTTGTCGATGTGGGCCAGGTCTTCCGCCAGCAGCAGGAGCGCAGCAGGCCGGACCTGCTGGCCGCTCAGCTCCATCGTGGCGCCCAGCTCCTCCAGCAGCCAGTCGGTGTCCAGGTCGTCACGCATTGCCGCCCTCCCCGTTGCCCCGACCGCCGCGCTGGCGCAGCAGCCGCTTGGCCTCCTCGATGGCGTCGAAGTTGGCGCTGGTCTTGTCGGCCGCCTGGGCCGCCGTGCCGGTCATGGCCTGGCCGCGTGCCCACTGCGTGCGGTAGCTCTCGGCCTTGGCCAGCAGCGCGCCGACACCATGCGAGTCCTTCAGCACATAGGCCTCGCTGACGCATTCCACGTACCAGGCCGCCACCAGCGGCGCCTCCTCGTAGCCCAGCCGCTTCACCAGCGCCTTCACGTTGGCGTTCACCTGGGCATTGCGGACGGGCTTCACGCCGTAGCGCTGCACGTAGGCCTGGCTGTAGGCCGCCCAGGTGGCGCGGCAGGACTCCTGCAGTGCGGTGTCCTCGGCATCGGACAGGCCGCCCTCCCCTTTGCGGGCCGGCGGCGCAGCCGGCGGAAATGATTCTTTGGCGGTTCCTTTACGGTTCCTATTACGGTTCAATGATGATTTGGGTGCGCCATCTGCACCCCTGGGGTGCGCCATTTGCGGGGGTTGAGGTGCGCCATCTGCACCCCCTGGTGCGCCAACTGCGGGGGGTGGTGCGCCGTCTGCACCCGGTGCGCCATTTGCTTGGGGTGCGCCATTTGCACCCGGTGCGGCATCTGCACCCGTGCCGCGCTTGCGCTTCGCGGGAGCGGCCGCCGGGTTGAAGTTGGCCGGCGTGATGGTGTAGCTGGTGCTCGAGTTGATGCGGTATTCCCGGAACACTACGCCCACCGTCTGCAGCCACGCGATGGCATCCTGTACGGCGCGCTCGGACAGGCAGGTGCGCTTCGCAATCGTTGCAACGCCGGGCCAGCACACGCCGTCATCGTTGGCCTGGTCAGCCAGGGAAATCAGCACCGCCTTCTGCGCGGGGGACATTGCCAGCGGCCAGCAGGCCGCCATGATCATCGTGCTCATTGCTGCACGCCCCCCTGCGCCAGGCGGGCTTGGTGCTGGCCCCACAGGCCGGCAATCCACGTCACGCCCTTGCTTGTGAACTTGGCCTGGGTGAAAGCGTGGTCGCTGTGCTGGGCATGGCCAGCCTTCACCACGAAGCGGCCTGCGTCCATGTGCTGGGCCAGCGGAGTCAGCCGGCCGCCCAGGTGGTACATCACCTTGTTGTCCAGCAGGAAGGCGCGGAAGCGCTCCTCGTTCGCGCGCAGCAGCTTGCAGACCTGGCGGAAGCCCATGGCGCCGGTCTCGGCCGCCACAAAGCGATCCACGAACTCCGCCTTGGGCGCGGCCAGGGCCAGGGCCTCAGCCGTGCGCAGCTCGGATTCCTTGGCATCGGCCCAGGCGCGCGCGGCGGCCACGGGGTTGGAGAAGTCCGGCAGCGCGGGGGCGGCCTGCGCCTCCAGCTCCTGCCAGCGCTTCACCACCTTCATGCGTGCTGCGGCGTCGTAGCCCAGCAGCAGGGTCAGACAGGTGTCGCGGTCCAGTTCGTACTGCGGGTAGCGCTGGCCGTTGGCTCCCGCGTAAGTCGTTGTTTCGCAAACAGGATTCAAATTTGAAGCCTGCAGATCGTCCAGCATCGTGCGGATGTCGCGCATCACGTTGCCATGGTCACGGCCCGTCAGGTCGGCGATTTCGCGGCTGCTCATGGTCAGCACGGTGGCGGAAATTGCTGTGATCGCGTTCATCGGGCAGACCCTCCGAATTCGGGGCTCCCAAAAGGCCCTATGAGCTTGGCCAGCGCCTCGGTACGCTGCGCGTCATGGTTCACTTTTTCAACCACCATCTGCCGATAGGTCTTGCCGTAGACCAGGGCGTACACGCAATCGCGCAGCACCATGGACGTGTCCGTGGCCTGCTGGCCGCAGTGGCGCAGGAACAGGTCGGCCGTGGCTTCGTCCACCTTCGTGCGCAGCGGGATGTCCAGCTTGCCCAGGGGTCCAGCAATGCCGCGCGCGAACATGGGCGCATCAGCCTCTTCGTCCAACTGGTCCTGGACCCGGGCCAGCACGCGCGCAGCCTGCTCGACATCCAGCCCGGCCAGCCACTGCTGGATCGCCTTCACGGCAGCCGCTTCAGCCCGGCTAAGCTTTTCGTGGGTGTCACGCATGCGGGACTACTCCTGGGGTTGATTCTGGGAAAAGGTGCCCGCCGCCTCCCGGGCAGAATGGAAGTTCCTACACAACCATTCCCAGGAGGGGCGGACATGACGGCATATGAAATGGCGGTTGCCTCAGCCACTGCCACATACGAGGTCCTGAAGGTGGCCGTAGCAGCACGGGACCAAGCAAAAATTGATGCAGCCTTGTCTACGCTGCAAAAAGAACTGATGGATGCCCTAAACACCGGCGTCTCCACCGCGAAGGCTCTGCATGCGCTGGAACTTGAGACGCAGCAACTTCGTACGGAAAAGCTGGAGCTGGAGCGCCAGAAACAAGCCGCGGAAGCCGAGATGGAACGCCGCGCCTCGTACGACCTTGTGCAACCAGCTCCTGGGCGTTGGGCCTATGTGCGCAAAGGCACGACGGCCCGTGAACCCAAGGAGACCGCTTACTTCTGCCCCGCTTGTCACGCAGAGAAGCGCGAAGTCCCAATGCAGTACCGCGAGGCGGCGCCGAGCATCCCGAATCGCCTGACGTGTCCGAACGACAAAGGACACACGCTTTACTTGGGCGGGGCGCTTCCACCGCAGACGCTTCAGGCGTTCGGCATTCGCTGAACTACGCATGGCCCTGCTCCTGGGCGGCAGGCTGCGCTAGCTCGGGCCAGATGTCCTGCCAGTCGTTGGGGCGCAGGTCTCGCCGCGAAACCGCCCCTTGCGTAGCCAACTCGATAGCTACCGCCGATTTCTCTGGCACAACGCGCTTCCCTGAGGCCCAACGGGACACATCGGGCCGGTGCGCACCGATCCGATCAGCAAGCTCGCCGATCGACCCACGCCCCTTTTTGGAGATGTACTCATGGAGGTTCATGAGCAAATTATTAGCGACACGCTACATATCGTCAATAGCGCCTCGCGCTTTGCCAAAAATAGCGTTTTGCTAAACCATCGCCCGATGGACCCTATCGAAGTGACACGCCGCCGCCGCCTTGCCATCCTTGTCGATGAAGCAGGGTCGCAGGCCGCGCTCGCTGAAAAAATAGGCAAGGCCCCTGCCCAGATCAGCCAGTGGATTCGCGCGTTGCCAGATTCGAAAACAGGGAAGCCCCGCTCGATGAGCAAGGAGGCTGCACGCGAAGTCGAGGCGCGCGTAGGAAGACCTTCTGGATGGATGGACCAACCGATTTCGCAGGATGCTGCACTGATAGAGATGGCTGCTGCGTCCCACCCATCCATACCGTTCTGGCATGCGCCCGATGCAGTTCGAGTCCCTCTGCTGGCCAACTGTGCCAGCATGGGGCCCGGTGAGGCGCTGCTAGAGTCCGACGTGATCGTTGGAGACTTGGCCTTGTCACCACATTGGATAAATCAGCACATCCGCCCCCAGAACCCGAGCGAGCTTCGGTTCATTCATGCTTATGGCGACAGCATGGCTCCCACGTTCACAGATGGAGACGTACTCCTTGTTGATACTGGGCCAGGCGCCAAAGACCCGCATTCACGCGAGGGGGTTTATGTACTCCAAGCAGGGGATAAGAATTATGTCAAACGGGTTAGTTCAACTTTTGATGGAAAGTTGCAGGTAACAAGCGACAATCCGAGTTCAAAAATGGTCCAGATTTTGAACGGGGATCACCAGGTAACGGTGGTAGGTCGCGTCGTTTGGGCTTGGAATGGCCGTCGATTGTAATTAAAAGCTCTTTATCCGGAGGTTGATATGCAAGTAATTGGCATCAATGATGACTACACCAAGGGCCCTAACGAGGTGGCCGTAGAACTCTCGAACTATCCAAATACTGAGATAATCAAAAAAATATCTCTGCGAGAAGGGCTAACGGTGCATTTTATTGATGGCGTTGTTGTCCTTAAAAGTAAGGACCCGCTTTCAGTCTCTAAGCGCGATATTCAAGAATTTGAAAATGAATACCATTCACTGGAGCAAAGAAAAGTTTCAGAGGAAATTGATGCCAAAAAGAAACGCAAAGAGATGCTTAACGCTGTATCTGAATCGCTTCAGCTGAGACTCAAAAGTCAATTCAAGGAATACGATTGAACCTCAGCTCGCAGACTCTCAATTTCCTCTTGCAGTTCTGCGTCGCTTGATCCAGCAAGAGGTAGATCCAACTCCTTTGATATAGCCAGCAGCATCCTTGCGCGAGCAACGAGCTTCGCACGATTCGGCGCATCGGATAGCTTGGCCGGCCACTCCGCGGCATTGGTGCTATCGCCGCCTACTAGTGCGAGCACAGCCGCTGCAAGAGCGTCGCGCCACGCATCTACGATGACTCGGGCAGCCCCCGCAGGCGTCATCTCGAGGCCGCGATCTACCAGTGACCTAAGCTGATCTCCTGCAGCACGCGCGGCCAGCTCAGCAATCCTGTACTGAGCCTCTGTTGCAACCACACTGTTCGCTTTCTCCGACATACCGACTCCTCTGCCCGCCTTGAGCGGGCTTTTTCATGGCCGTCACGCGACATGCTGACGCGCCAAACCAACAACTGTACAAAACAACAGTATTGGTGCATACTTTAACTGTGTTTTTAACCAGCACAAAGGATGCACATGACCACTACTGCCCTCAGCACGTTCCGCGTCACCCTTCAAGACTGCGATGGCATCGAGCACGACATCAAAGCCAAGGCCGAAGCCCGCTTCGCCAAGGTGCTTGAACGAAGCTTTCCCGACCATGACGCCATGACCCGGGCCTACAAGCTCTTCAACGATGCGGCCGAGGGCGGCGTGATAAGCAAGGCCGACGAAAAAACAGCGATCTCCTGGCTGAAAGCCGCAGAAGCCGCTCATCAAGCAGGGCTCGAGGGCATTGCTGTCGAAGAGGCTTTTTTCGAAGTCCACTTTGCCTGACCTATACGCCTGCGCTTTGGCCCTTCTGCTTGCAAGCGAGCACTCAATGCCACTAGTATCTCAAAAAAGTTAGCGATGCGCTATTGACCTGAATAGTAGCGATGCGCTAATCTTCGTCTAACACCTCAGCCACCGCACATCGCGGACCGGCTGGGAAGTTGGGCACCACGGCATCGACCGGGCAAGCCCCGGTCTTTGACAAGTTGCACGCCGATGTTGCTTGCCCCACCCGAGGGGCATTCGTCCGGCGAAATGGCGCTCCTGGGCATGGGCCAGGTCAGCGCGCCGCGTCTCCGCGCGGTTGCCAGTCCGTCAAAGCACGGTTCACGGCATAGGGAAGGAACTGCGGGCGGCATGCCCTGTAGAGAGTAGGCGGGAGGCAGTGAAGGGTGCGCGCCAGCGCATCAGGAGCCGACGATGGAACACCGCCCTGGCATTCCGGTGATGAACGCAGTGAGATGGCACCACGGAGCAAATAAACGGTGCGGCATATTGATGCCGCGCAGCTGCTACCAGATGCAGCACGCCCTCCCCGAGCGCATCGGGGCGAAACAAAAGAGGCTTCTCAATGCGGGAGGCCTCTTTTGTTTCCGCCACCACCACAGGAGATCACCGTGACCGTTTCCGCAAACACAGGCCTGCGCCACGCACAGGCCGCCCAATCCGCCCTCGCTACTGCAGGCCTGGGAGCCCTCCGTGAGGGCATCCAGATCGCCCCGGCCCCGCAGAGCCAAGTCGAAGCCGCGCTCAGCAACATCGATGCAGGCATGGAGGACTTGCAGAACACCATCAGGCGCATATTCGGCCGGTTGGAGCCTGTGCTGTCGGCGGCCGGTGTCTCTGCCGAGGGCAGTGCGCACGAAGCCGAACCTGTATCCCCCACGCCTCTGGTTCGCCGACTCAATGACCTGGCCACCGAGTTGCGCAAGGACTGCGCGGCCCTGCAGGACATGGAGCGGCGCCTAGCGCTGTGATGGGGATGCGGGACGAAGACAACACCAAGTTCATCGCCCGGCTGCCAACGCCTATGCACCTCGATCTGAAGGCGCAGGCCAAGGCCGCCGGCCGCAGCCTCAACGCCGAGATAGTCCACCGCCTGGCCCAGACCCTGGGTGAGGACTTCGCGGCAGAGCAGCCCGAGGCGCAGCCGGTGCTGGCCGAGATGGCCGGCTACCTGCGAGAGCTGCGCGACATGGCACGGGCGCAGGCTGAGCAATCACGGCTGTCCGCTGCGGCGGCAGCCGATTGAACATGTCCCGGCACAGCGCCGGGGCCATCATGGAAGCGCTCCGAATGGATTCAGTGGGCAGTAGAGCGCGCCCGCAGGCTGAATCCGTTTCCATGATGGTGACGAGAGATGACCACGGGTAGCGTCGTGGCCGTGCCTGGTGCACGGGAGGTACGTAGTCGGCGTGCACTGGGATCTATCTGACCACCCCGGGAAAGCAGCGGGGACCATCACAGATAGGGAATGCGCGGGCGACGCGCGGGGAATGGGAGCAACCGGAGCGACAGGCTTCCTAGGCCGTACCCGCAAGGGCCATGCGGCTGCCATGAAAAACAGCGCTCGCTTCTGTGCCGGGATCGCATCCGGCCCCTATCTGTGATGGCAAATCGTGACAGGCATTTGCCCGCCTGCAAGCAGTGAAAGTCTAGCCACCGTCGATAGTGGGAAGCCGGGGCTTACACGGCATGCCATCATCCTTACCCTGGCCACGGGGTCGCAGAGGCCTCGCAAGCCGCAGCAGGTGGAAGCCCTGCACTTTCTTTACAAGCCGTAAAGCATTTCTTAAGAATCAGCCCTCATACTGCCTTCCACCAGATTCCGCCGAGCCCGGGAGACTTCTCCTCCCTCCCTCTCAAATCCTTTCCCCGGGCACGCCAACACGGCATCGGCATTTTTCTTCCAAGGCCCGCAGCTTCACCGCTCGCGGGCCTTTTCGTCTGGGGACCGGGACCCTCGCGCGGACCCCAAAAAACAAAACCCGCCGAGGCGGGTTCTGGAGTTCAGCAGTTGCCCTTCTTGGCTTGGCCAGGCGGGCAACCGTGAGGATGGCTCTTGTACCCGCCACGGTAGCCATCGTCATACACAGCACAGCCGCCGAGAACAAAGGCCGCAACGGCCATGGCGAAAGCGATTTTCATGCGGGAGCCTTTCATAGAGTTGCGTGCAACAGTCTAAGAGCGCTGCTTCTTGGGGCATGTAAACCATTGTTGGCGACTCTGGCCTGGATGCGCTTGCATCACGCATGCATGTGGCCCCTTACGGGGCCGCCACAGGCACAAGGAAGCTCCGCTCCCACTTTCCGCCCGCGTCCCACGCGGACACCTTGTCCAAGAAATTCATACAGCCAGGGCTTGTCGGACCTACATAACCAACCTGTCTTTGCTCGCAAGCAGAGGCCTCACAACAAGCTGAAATAGCGTCTGTCCCAAGCCCTGCAAAACCCTGCTGATGGAGGTAAGCATGAGTCAAGTTGTGCCCAGTGAGTCTTTCAATCCAGACCCGGATGCTCGCTATCACAGGAGCCTATTGGAGGCTTTCCCGGTAAGGGGCAGCTACCAGCTCATACAGCTGCGAAGCAGGAGATCTCGCAGTCCCTTCCGACGTTTTTCGAAGGCTTTTTCTCGGGCGATTCGCACGCTTTTTCAATGACTTGAGGAGGATTGTGATGCGGCATATTTTCCTAACATTTTTCTGGTCTGTGGTGACCCTCATCTCTCTCTACGTCGCTGTGTTGGCCGGACCAATGTTCCCGGTTACAAGTTGAACCTCGGTTGACTACCGGGCCTATGGCTGACTCATGGTTCTCCTGGAATTCATAGGCACGCCCTGAAAGGGCACCGGACTTTTTCTTCCTCGCGCTTGCACCGTGCGGGCATTGGCAAGCTCTCAGCAACACTGACGGCTTGTGTTTTTGTGGGGCCCGCCTAGTGCGGCATTGGCCCGCCTTGCAGCAATGCAGGGCGGGCTATTTTTTTGGGAATTCATCGTGAGATTCAGATTCAACCGCCTGCGAGGCGAACGCGGCCGCGTCGCATATGAGCCGCAGACCTATGCGGACTGGCGCGAAGAAGAGCGCCTCATCGCCGAGCAGGAGGCCCAGCGCTTGCAGCGGCAAACAGCCACCACCCCGATCCCGCCCTCTGGCGGGATTGCTGTTTCTGGAGAGCCCAAATGCAACGAGTGATCCCATCCGAGCCCGTCAATCCTGACCCCGATGCGCGCTTTCTCCGCGAGGCCTCGCGCCCTGGCCCTGTTTCCGAGCCGGACCCAGCGCCCACGCCCGGCAGTTGGCTGCTGCTGTGCCTTGTCCTGCTGGTGGCCATCGTGCTCAGCGCCTGCGCGGATGCCGGCGCGGCCCAGGAACCCGCGGCCAGCGCAGCGGACGTGCAGCGCGCGCACAGCGCAGCACAGGCCTGCCCGCCCGGCCATGCCGTGGTCTGGAACGGCCCGCAATCCATGGAATGCCTGCGCGAGCTGCCATGAACAAACTCCTCGGCTTTTTCCTCTGGTCGGCCTTCTCGGCCGCCGGTTTTGCTGCTGCGGTCGCCATCTCCGGAGCACCCCTTTTCTGAACCTGGAGCACCAGCTCATGAGCCAATCCACAGACCCCATCGAAGGCGTGCGCGTCACCCACGAGATCACGTCCAACCACCACGCCCATGCCATGACGCATGTGGCCGAGCCCATCATCGAAATCCTGAGTGCCTATGGCCAGCGCAACGGCAACACGTTTGCCCTGTATGGCGGCCTGTACGCCATGGGTTGCGCCCTGGCCAGCGTCGGCGCGAACCTAGAGCCCGGCGTGGATCTGCGTCAGCAGCTTGAACCGATGCTCGCCGGCTACCAGGCGATGCGCGAGTCCCAGGTCAAGGCAGAGGCTCACTGATCGCCATGTCGAATCCCGAGAAGCTCAACCTCTCGCAGATCTGCGCGGCCATCGCCCCAGTGCTGCAGCTCAACGCGGCAAACCTTGCAGCCCTAGGCGTGCCCTTTGAGAAGGACCGCAGCGCGGTGCTGATGAACGCCCGCGACCTGCCCCGCCTGGCCGACGCCCTGATCGACCAGCTCTATGTGAAGCGCGACGAATTCCTGGCCGGGCCTGCACCGCGCGCGCGAGCGATCCCTGCGCCCGCCATCCAGCACCTGCCCGCCGACGACACCGAAGGCGGCGCCCTGTAACCCACCGTTTGGAGAACCCCATGTCGCAAACACCGGCAGATCTCTACGCGCAAGAAATGATCATGCGTGCCAAGGCCAAGGCCAAGGCCACCGAGGCCGCCGCGCTGCGCCTCGAAGCAAAGGGCGAGAAACGCGCTGTCGAAGCCTACAACCTGCGCGCACGCGCAAAAGCACTTTCGGCCGAGGCGGCCCAGTTGCGCAACGAGGCCAAGCTCGTTCACAGGGAAGCCGTGAAGGGCATTGGCGTCCAGGCCGAACAGATGGTGAAGCGCATGCCGCCCGAGTTCGGCGGCTGGGGGATTCTCAAGACCCGCGCCTATACCAAGCTGCTGGATCTGCTCGTGTCTCAGGCAAAGCGCGTGCAGCCCAACTTGGCCCTGGCCACCCAGGCCCACACCCTGCTGCTGGGTCATGCGGCCTGGACCGATGCAGAAGCCAACCGCCTGGGCTGCCTGCCCAAGCATCCGAAATCCCTTGCCTGATACATCATGCTCACGAACCTAATCATTTACCGAATTTCCGAATCCTGGGCACCTGACCTCCAGGCTGTCGAGGCCGCCCTGGCAAAGTCACCGTTTGCCGAGTGCGGCGCCACACAGGAGCGTAGCGCCGGCTGGGTGCCGCCGCGCGGT
>NZ_BCTO01000038.1 GCF_001571325.1 Delftia tsuruhatensis NBRC 16741 | reverse complement strand
TTCATGCCCGAGGTCTACAGGACAATCCAGCGCTATGCAGAGAAAGACGCCAGGGTGTGGCGTCTGGTGCGGATGGGGTTGGCTGGCCGGCCTGGCTGCTTTTGGGCCACAGAGGCGGGGCAGGTGGCAGGTACGCCCTTCACCAAGCTGAGCCGGACTGTCGAGGTCTCGCGCCTCATCTCGCGAATGGGCTGTGCACACGTCTGCATCATCGCCGGCCATGGTGATCTGGGGGCGAATTGATGGCACGCATCGAGCACATCAAGCGCAAGCTGGACAACTGGGCGTTGTGGAAATCCCGGCTCAACAGCACTGGCCTCGGGTTCCATTCGGTCAGCGTGCTGGCCGTCGATGTCTGGGGCCGCAACAGCTACGGCGGTTGCCAGATTCCACACATCGACCAGGAGGCCGAAGAGGTGGACAAGGCGGTGCAGGAAATGGAGCAGGCAAAGCGCCATCTCTATGCAACGGTTTGCGACTACTACCTGCTGGATCTGGGTGTGTCGGAGATTGCCCGCAACATGGGGAAGGGACCGAGCACCATCCATGCCCAACTTGGCCAGGCCGACCAGTTCATTGACCGCTGGCTGCAGGAGCAGCAGCGCATCAGGGAGGAACGCGAGGCGCTGGCCCGTGGCCGTGAGTACATGCGACGCGCGGGGAGTTTTCCACCATAGAGAGTTGGGCTACATTTGCGGCAAGCTAGTGCTCAGTGCCCCTAACCGCTGAACACTTGCCAGCCCCGCCCGGTGCAGACCCGGCGGGGCTTTTCTTTAAGCCGGGCTCTTTTTATTTCTGGAGGTGCTATGGACGATGAAGGTAGGGCTGTAGCTCAGCCTGCTGAGGCGCACGCGCCATTACCCGTGATCGATTCTTCGCATCCCTTGAGCAACCATCCGGCCAACTTCCAGCGCGAGGTTGGCGAGGCGGCAATGTTGCCAAAGACCTGTACCAAAAGGATCACGGTTGTCGGCGATTCATGTGGAGGTGGCGGCAGCGTGCTGCCGGCCTCAGACTCCAGCCCCGATGGCGTAGCGCTCCTCGTGCAGCTGCTGGCCGACGAGTTGCGTACGCTGCGGCAGGAAGTGCAGACCATGCGCGAAGCTGCTGCACATGGTGTAGTTCCAATGCGTGTGGAATGCTACCCGGGATGAGAGGCCATATCGATCACAAGTAGCGTCTCATGTTGCTTGGCGATCCAGCGGCGACCAGTGACGACGAATCGTTGATCTGAATCTGGGTATGCGAAGACGTCGCCTGTTTGGGGCACTCCAGTAAGAGACGTGAAAGCTACCCTCTGCATGTTTTCTGATCCTGTGCCATCCGGGAAGCTTAGTACTACCTTGGTTTCGAGACTCATGTTCGCCCTCCTGGCGATAGGTTGTGTGGAAGCTCTTATCGTATGCCAGCAGGGCAATTCATTTAGTCGGTTGACTTGCCAGCGCCGGATCCGTAACCGGCTTTATGCCAGCCCCATCAAGCCAGTTTTGATGGGGTTTTTCTTTGTCCCCCTCGGAGCATCTATGACGCCGGAGACCCGCCGAGCCATCAGTCGTCAGGACCACGATGAGCGGCGCGGTTCCGCCTCCTCGCGTGGCTACGGTGCGGCCTGGCGCGCTGCTCGGGACCAGTTCTTGCGGGATCACCCGCTTTGTGCTGAGCACGGAAAGCGTGGCGAGTCGATCCCGGCCCAGGTCGTGGATCACATCGTGGCGCCGCGCCTGGCTGAAGCTCGGGAATCTGGAGACCCGGAGCGCATGGGCGAAGCGCAGCGGCTTTTCTGGAGCCGGTCAAACTGGCAGCCGCTGTGCAAGCTGTGCCACGACTCGGACAAGCAGCGCCTGGAGAAGTCCGGGCGTGTCGCCGGCTGCGGGCCTGATGGTCGCCCGCTGGACCCGCGTCATCCGTGGAATCGGCCCGCCGCATCGACGATTTCGGCGTTTTTGGCCCGACCTGGACAAAACTGGCTCCGAGGGGGTAGGGGGGTGAAAAACTTTCGCCCTTTTTAGCAAGAGACCGACCGTTCCTCTCCGTACGCAAAATGCGGGAAATATGGGGAGGGGGGGTATACGACAGGAGGCACCTCGATGGCTGGAAACGCCAATTCCGGGCGCAGTGCAAAACCGCCGTTCCTGCATCTGGCGGGTGGCAACCCCGGAAAAAAAGACGCGGCTGCACTGCTGCGCGAGCAGGAGGCCAACACAGTTTCCGCCAGCGAGCCTGACATGCCCGAGGTGCTTACGCCGGAAGCGCGGGAAGAGTGGAAGCGCGTGATGCCCGACTTGCTGCTGCTGGGCTGGGTGCACCGTATCGATGTCATGGCGCTTTCGTCCTACTGCGAGGCGGTGGCCGACTGGCGGCGCTTTCGCGCGCTGATCGTCAAGAAGAATGCAGAGCAGGCCGAGGCCGGCGATGTGCAGACCTATGCGACGGGCGCCAAGCAAATCAGCGTGTGGCGGCAGCTCGCCAACGATGCCGAGAAGCGGGCGAACGCCGCCGGCGCGTTGTTCGGAATGTCGCCCCTGGCGCGACGAAACATGAAGGCCCAAGCGGCGCCGCAAGGGGAGTTGTTCGGCAATGACGAAAAGGACGCTGCCGCTCGCTACTTCTGACTGCCGAGTGAAGAAGTTCGCCCGCCGCGTGCTGCAGGGGCGAATCATTGCAGGGCCGTATGTGCGGGCCGCGTGCAAGCGCCATCTGCAGGATCTGAAGCAGGGGCACAAGCGTGGCCTGGTGTGGGATCAGGCGGCGGCAGACCGAGCCATCGGATTTTTCGAGGATGTGCTCAAGCTCAACGGCGGCGAATACGAAGGCAGGCCTTTCCTGCTGGCCCCCTGGCAGGCCTTCATCGTGGGCAGTCTGTATGGCTGGTACACCGAGGACGGCTACCGGCGCTTTCGCGTGGTGTACATCGAGACCGGCAAGGGATCGGGGAAGAGCCCGCTTGTCGCTGGAATCGGGTTGTACGGCCTGACGGCGGACAAAGAACAGCGCGCCGAAATCTACGCTGCCGCGACAAAGAAGGACCAGGCTCAGATCCTGTTCCGCGATGCCGTGGCGATGGTCAACCAGTCGCCGCATTTGCAATCGCGCCTGGTGCAGTCGGGCCGTGATGAGAAGGTTTGGAACCTCTTCTATGCGGAGACGAACAGTTTCTTTAAATGCATCTCTGCAGATGAAGGGCAGTCCGGCCCGCGTCCCCATGTCGGGCTGATCGATGAGGTGCATGAGCACAAGACGGCGACGGTGATTGACATGATGGTGGCCGGCATGAAGAGCCGCCGGCGTGCCATGGTGGTGATGATCACCAACAGCGGCAGTGACAAGACGACGCCGTGCGGCCAGTACCACGACTACGGTGCAGACGTGTGCACTGGGCGTGCACAGGATGACCATTTCTTTGGCTTCATCTGCTCGCTGGACAAGGGCGATGACCCGTTCAAAGACGAACGGTGCTGGCCGAAGGTCAACCCGTCGCTGCGCTTTCGCCTGGCAGGGCAGCGCGAGGGCATCCCGGGCTATCAATATCTCCGTGCCCAAGTGCAGAACGCGCGAGGCATGCCGGCGAAGCTGGCCAAGGTTTTGCGCCTCAATTTCTGTGTATGGACACAGGCTGAATCGCCATGGCTCGACTGGGAGATATGGGCGGCGGCCGAGGGGAGGGTGCCGCTGCAGCTGCTGCGACATCGCAAGGCGGTGGGCGCGCTGGACCTGTCCAGTACGACCGACCTTACGGCATTCGTTCTGCTGTTCTTTCCGACGCTGGAAGATCCCTACTGGCGGTTGATGCCGTATTTCTGGATTCCGGATCACGACCTGGACGAGCGGGAGAAACGCGACAAGGTGCCGTATCGGCAGTGGATTGCCGAGCGCTGGCTGGAGACAACGCCAGGCCGAGCGGTGAGCCGGCTGTTTGTGCTGCGGCGCCTGCAGGCCATCAGCGCCTATTTCACGGGGCTGGAGCGCATCGCGTTCGACCGTTGGCGTATCGAAGACGTGATTCAGCTGATGGCCGAGCACGGGATAACACTGCCGCCCCTGATTGGCTTCGGTCAGGGCTATGAGTCTTTCGGGCCGGCCGTCGATGAATTTGAACGCCGGCTGCTGGGTGCGCCGGTGGATGCGGGAAGTGCGGACGAGCCGGCCGAGCCGCTCGCCGAAGTGGAGCAACTGCGCCATGACGGCAACCCGGTGCTGACTTGGAACGCCGCAAATGCGGTGTTGACCCATGACCCGGCCAATAACCGCAAGGTGGACAAAGCCAAGTCCGTGGGCCGTATTGACGGCGTTGTGGCCTCAATCATGGCCTGTGGCATCAGCGGCAAGGGCCGCAAGCTGGGCGGCCCGTCCGTCTATGACAAGGGGATCAAGATATGAAGTTTCAGCTGCCGAGTTTTCGGGTGGCACTGGTGCTGCTGTCGCTGCTGTGCGGCCTGCTGGGCTTCGGCTTGGTGGTGGCGGGCATCTGGCGCATGCACCCACCAACTGCCATGGTGGTGGCGGGCGTGGCCCTGGTTGCCTACGCTTGGCGTGTTGACCGCGCCGCATCTGGGCTGGCTGCGCTGACGGTTGCGCGCGGGGAGGGATAAGACATGTTCTTTTCGTCCTTGGTTGGCGCCAATGAGGGCTTGGTTTCTGACGGCTCCAGCGGCTTTTGGCGTGGACTGATCGGCGCCGCTCGCAGCAGCTCCGGCATGCGTGTGACGCCAGAAACTGCACTGGCCCTGCCGATCATTCAGAACTGCGTCACGCTGCTTGCCGAAAGCCTGGCGCAGTTGCCGCTGGAGTTGTATGAGCGCAAGGGTGGCGGGCAACGCGAGTCTGCGAGCAGCCATCCTCTTTATCAGGTGCTCCGGTTCAAGCCCAACCCGTTCCAGACGCCGTATGACCGGGTGGAGCTGTCGCAGATGTCGGCAGGCCTGCGGGGCAATTCGTACACGTTCATTGAACGTGGGCGGGACGGCCAGGTGGCGCAGCTGTGGCCCCTGGATACGGCAAAGGTGACGGTGCTCAAGGGGCCTGACATGCTGCCGTACTACCAGGTGGCTGGCGTGTCCGATCCTCTGCCTATGCGCCTGGTCCATCACGTTCGATGGCATTCCCACAACGGCTATGTCGGGCTGTCGCCTATCGAGCTGCACGCCGACTCCATCGGCCTGGCTCAGGCGGTACGCCAATACACCGGCAAATCGTTCGCTAACGGCGTCACGCTGTCAGGGGTGATCGAGCGGCCGAAGGAAGTCGCCGCGATCAAGGAGCAGGGCACCATTGACTCCATCGTGAACCAGTGGGGCAGCAAATTCAGCGGCGTGGACAACGCCAGGAAAGTGGCGCTGCTGCAGGAGGGCATGACCTTCAAGCCGGTGTCCATGAGCAATGTGGACGCGGACGTGGCGGCCATCCTCAAGCTGTCGGGCGTGGACGCGGCGCGCATCTACAAGGTGCCGCTGCCCATGGTCAACGACCTGGACAAGGCCAACTACAACACGATTGAGCAGCTGCTGATTCACTTCGTGGTGTTCGCATTGTTGCCCTGGGCCAAGCGGCATGAGCAGGCCATGATGCGCGACTTTCTGCTGGACGATGAGCGGCCGCGCTACTTCATTGAATTCAACCTGTCGGGCCTCATGCGGGGCGATCAGAAGAGCCGCTATGAGGCCTACGCCATTGGGCGGCAATGGGGCTGGCTCTCTGTCAACGACATCCGGCGCCTGGAAAACCTGCCGCCCGTGGCCGGCGGCGATACCTACCTGCAGCCGCTCAATATGGTTGCGGCGGGTGCTGCGGCGCCCGATCCGAAGAATCCCGCAGTGCGGGCACAGCTGGAGATCCAGCGGCAAGAAATCGAAAGGCTCCTGACCCAATGAAAAGCTATCTTCGCGCAGCGGGCCTGCTGTTCAATCAGCCGCTGCTCACTACCTCGGATGCCATGGACATGGCGGTGCGCTGGGCCAATCAGGTGATGAGCCTCAACATCATCAATCTGGCCCCGGTGGCAGAGCCCCGCATGTGGCACGACGATGATGACTATGAGTCGCGCATTGCCCGCGAAGAGGAACGGCGCCGGGCCAACCTGCAGGCCACGGGCGTGCAGGTGATCCCCGTCCATGGGCTGCTGGTCAGCCGTGCGGCGCACCTCAATGTCTGCGAGACCATGACCAGCTACGAGGATCTGCGCAGCCAGCTGCGCCAGGCGGTGGCTGATCCCCTGGTCGAGCGCATCGTGCTGGACATCGACAGCCCGGGGGGAGCGGCCACCGGCGCATTTGAGCTGGCGGCGGATCTGCGGTCCATGGCTTTGCAAAAGCAAATCATCGGCCTGGTCAATTTTTCGGCCTACAGCGGCGGCTACCTGATCGGTGCGGCGTGCACCGAACTGGTGGTAAGCCGCACCAGCGGCGTGGGCAGCATCGGAGTGATCGCCAAGCACATGGACCGCTCGGCCATGCTGGAGCGAGAAGGGATCAAGGTCACGACCGTATATGCCGGCGCGCACAAAAACGACCTGTCGCCGCATGAGCCGCTGACAGAACAGTCCATGAAGTTCCTGCAGGAACTGGTCAACGAAGGCTATGACATGTTCGTGAACGCCGTGGCCGAGTACCGGGGCCTGAGCGCCTCTATCGTGCGCGCCACTGAGGCCGGTCTCTACCGTGGCCAGACCGCTATCGCCGCTGGCCTGGCCGACCGGTTGCAGACCCCCACCGATGCCCTGGACGGTATCACTCGCGCCGTGGCCGAAAGCCGCGCCAATCGACCCGCGCCTGGCCGGTTGGCTGTGCGTGCTGCTGCAGCCCATCTGCAATCCCAGATCTGACCGCGTTCGCGGCAGTTTTCCGGCCCGCCTCGGCGGGCTTTTTTCATTGCTCTTTAGGAAGCAAAACCATGTCCCTTGTGACCCAACTGCGTAGCGAACGCGCCCAGCTCAATGACACGCTGCAGGCCCTCGCAAAGAAGGATGCCGCCGGCGAGCAACTGTCTGCAGAAGAGCTGCAGCAGTTCACATCGCTGGAAACCCAAATCGGCGAGCTGTCCGCCAAGATCGCACGCGCCGAATCCGCCGAACGCCTCAATGCCGCGGCGGCGGTGCCCGTCAACGAAAGTGCGCGCGGCATCAACGGCCCGCCCGCCGGCGCCCACGTCACCGTGACCGACAACGCCCCGCCGGGCGCATCCGTCGCCCAGGTGGCGCGCCTGCTGGCCGCTGCTGGTGGCAACCAGCAGCATGCGGCCCAGATGGCGCAAGAGGGCGGCTTCGGGCAAGACATCGTGCAGACCCTGAGCACGGTCACTCCGGGTGCGGGTGGCGTGCTGATCCCCGCCAACATGGCCGCCTCGGTGATCGAGGCGCTGCGCCCTCGCTCTGTCGTGCGCTCCATGGGGGCGGTCAGCCTGCCCCTGGTCAACGGCAACATGACGCTGCCGCGCATCAAGGACTCCACGGTGGTGGGCTACATCGGCACCGAAACCGATATCCCGGTGACCGACATGACCTTCGCGGACATGAAGCTGCAGGCCAAGAAGATGGGCGCCCTGGTGCCGATCAGCAATGACCTGCTGTCGTTCGCTGGCATCAATCCGCGTGTGGACAGCATCGTCGCCAATGACCTGCTGATCAGCACCGGCCTGGCCGAGGATCTGCACTACATCCGCTCGGCGGGCAGTGCCCTGCTGCCCAAAGGCCTGCGCTATTGGGCGCTGCCGGGCAACGTGGTGGACGCGCCCGTCGATCCAGACCTCAAGGCCATCGATCTGTTCCTGGGCGGCCTGATGCTGCGCCTGGAAGCCGCCAATGCCGCGATGGCCAACTGCGGGTGGCTGATGCATCCGCGCACCATCCGCTGGCTGCAGTCGCTGCGCGACGGCAACGGCAACAAGGCCTATCCCGAGATCGATCAGGGCCAGCTCAAGGGCTACCGCTTCGGCCTGTCCACGCAGATCCCGGTGAACCTGGGCGCCGGCGGCGATGAGTCGGAAATCTACTTCGTGGACTTCTCCGATTGCTACATCGGCGAAACGGGGCAGCTGTCCATCGCCTACAGCACTGAGGCCTCCTACAAGGACGCGGGCGGAAACATGGTGTCCGCCTTCCAACGCGATCAGACCCTGGTGCGTGTGATCGCGCACAACGATTTCGGCGTGCGCCATGTCGAGTCCGTTGCGGTCGGCGCCAAGTTGAAGTGGGGCGCGGGCATGTGAGATGACGCCCCGGCAGGCGCCGGGGCGCAACCAATCGAAAGGACAAGGCGATGAGCAAGCAAGAAGCAGGCAAACAAGAGATCGTTGCGGTGGTGTTCCTGAAGCACTGGCGCGGCTACAACCCGGGCGAAACCGCAGCATTTCCGGCGGACCAGGCGGACCGCCTGGAAGCGGGTGAGGTGGCCGAGAAATCGGGCACGGCCAGCAGTGCAGCAACCAGCGGACGCAGTGCACGGGGTGCGGGGCGCGGCGGCAAGTCCGCAGCGCGTGATCAGGCGCAAACGGTGGACCCCGAAAACGGTGGTGACGGCGCGCCGCCTGTCGCTGCACCTGCTGCTGCCAGCACGGAGGCAGGGGCGGGCGATACGGGCAACCTCAACGCTGACCGGCCCTGACCATGGCCCGGCGCAAGCGTTACGCAGGCGAGCCCGTGCTGTCTGCGGCCGAGGTCGCGCAATGGTGCCGCGAGCACATCGATGACCTGCAGCGCTCGCTGGTGGAAAACATCATCGTGCCGGGCGTGACGCAGATGTGCGAGGCGGAAACCGGGGCGGCCATCCGTACGGCTGAGTATGTCGAAGACTGGCCGCAAGACCGTTTGGGCAATGTGCTGGATGTCGGCCAAGTGCGGTCCATCAGCAGCGTGAGCCTGCTGCGCGCTGGGGCAGATTCGATCCCGGTTGAGGGCTTCGAGCTGGAGGTGGACCAGCGTGTCGGCCGCCTCGTTTTTGCGGGCGGCCGGCCATCTGGCCGTCTGCGCATCGAGTACGTGGCTGGGGTCGATCTTGACGCATACCCATCGGTACGCACCTGGCTGCTGCTGCAGGCGGGGACGCTGTATCAACAGCGGGAAGCCCTGGTGACCGGAACCATTGTTTCCGAACTTCCCTTGAAATTCCTGGGCAGTATGCTGGCGGAGATCGCCGTGCCGCCCCGATTCTGAAAGGTGGGCCATGCTGCAATCAGGAAGGCTCAGGCGCCTTATCGTGATAGAGGCCCTCCAGCAGGGCAAGGACAAATCAGGAGGCAGTGAGCAGGTATGGATTCCGGTCACGCCAGCAGATGGCATCTATGCCGGGCACACCAGCGATTCGGGCACATTGCGTCCCGCCACCAAGGCGGCGGGGGGCGAGGTTCCCGTGTCTGCGGAGGTGTTCACACTCCGGTGGCGCGATGGCATCAGGGCCGGTATGCGCGTGGTCAGTCGCGGTCTGTACTACCAGATTCGACATGTCAAAGATTTGGCGGATCGCCATGAAACGCTGATCCTGACCTGCGAAACGGGGGTGCGCGATGGCTGACAAACCCGATGTCACAGGCGTGCCCGACCTGACCGCAGCGTTCCGCGAAGTCCGTGAGGACATGGCGCAAAAGGTCTCGCGCCGCATGGTGGTCGCCGGGGGCAAGGTGATCACGGAGCGCGCCAAGGCGATTGCCAAGGCGAACGGATCAGTGATCACCGGCGCCATGGTCGAGAACATCGCCATCAAGCGCGAGCCCAACGCCCCGGACGGAACGGCGCAGTACCACATCGGGGTGCGCCACGGCCGCGACCAGACCAAGCGCGTACAGGCCAAGGGGCAAAAGCGCCTGGTCGTGAGCCGAGGACGCATCAAGGTGCGGCGCGACAACGACCCGTTCTATTGGCGCTGGGTCGAGACCGGCCGCCGTGTGGTCCCCGCATCGGTCAAGTCCGGCACCACGACATACACCCAGCGGCTGCGCAATGGCCGCGTGGTGGTGCGCTCGCGCAAGTACGAGGCCTCAAGCCTGCGTGCTCGCCGGCGTGCTGCATCGCAGGGCGTGGTCGGCCGCAAGCCGTTCATTGAGCCCGCGCTGCAGCAGGAGCGTGACAACGCCATCACGGCCATGGACCGGGCGCTGCAGCGCTACCTGGCCAGCGAAAGAAAGAAGGGAGGCGCATGACGGCAGCCCCGAGCATCCACCAGCGTTTGCTGCCTGTACTGGAGTCTGCGCTGGGCAATACATGGTGGCTTGAACTGCCGGCGCGTCCTACCTGGCCGGCGGCAGTTTTCAGCGTCGAGACGGCACCGGAGCCCGGATGGTGCGCCGGCGGCGGCTACGACGCACACGACGCCACGGTGATCGTGCTCAGCCGCAGCGCGGTCGAGCTGGACACCCTGCTGCCGACCAGCGGCGGCGGCAGCGTGCGCGCGGCTGTCGAGGCCATGGAGCACTACCAATGGGAAGTGGGCTGCGAGGACGCGGACTATGAAGACGATCCGCAGGTCTACGCCCGCGCCCTGATCGTGCGCTTGCGCACGCCCCGATTCACCACAGCAAAGGACACGCCATGACGGCAAAGAAAGACAAGGACGAGGCAGTGCACACGTCTGCACCGGCACCGCAGAACGCCAAGCCGGCGAAGCCCGCGCACCACCAGGCCACTACTCTGCCGCCCCCCGATGAATTCCACGGCAAGGCGGGCCGCTACGTGCGCGACCCCGCCACCGGCCTGCGCGTGCCGCAGGACTGATCGCCAGCCCTATCCCTCAACCTCTGAAAGGAACCCCCATGGCAAAGTCCATGAAACAGATGCTGCTGCTGGCGATGGTCCAGACGGCGGCGGGCGCAGCAGCCACGCCCACGGCGGCGGCCAATGCCATCCTGTGCCGGGCGCTGATGCCCGAGCCCATCACGGCCGACCAGGTGGCGCGTGATCTGATCCGCCCCTACAAGGGCAACAGCGGCAAGCTCACGGCCGGCGAGCATCGCAAGCTGTCGTGCGAAGTGGAAATCGCCGGCAGCGGCACGCCGGGCGTGGCGCCTGCCTATGGCGACCTGCTGCAGGCCTGCGGCTTCGCGGAGACCGTCACGGCCGGCACCGATGTGCAGTACACGCTGGTGAGCGGCGGTGAGCCGCTGCTGACGCTGTATGGCTATCTGGATGGCACGCTGTTCAAGCTCGTGGACGCCAAGGGTACGGTCAGCTTCGAGCTGAACCCCAAGGGCATTCCCGTCATGAAATTTGAGTTCCTGGGCGCCTACTCCAAGCCGGAAGAGGGCGCCATGCCCACGGGCGTGGATTACTCGAAGTTCATGCAGCCCAAGGTCGTTGGCAAGACCAACACGCCCACGCTCACGATCTTCGGGCACAGCGCCTGCACCAGCGCGTTTTCGGTCAACCTGGCCAATCAGTTGAACTGGCGCGAGCTGATCAACTGCGCAGGCGCCGCCAGCCCCGACCGCCAGCCCACGGGCTCCATCACCATGGAGTTTCCGAAGGTCACGACAAAGGACTGGACCGAGATCGTGCGCAACAGCGAGCGCGGCGCGGCCGTGATCGTCCACGGCGTGGACCCCGGCAACATCGTTGAGGTGCAGATGCCCAACATCCAGCCCGGCCCGTTCACGCTCAGCGATGACCAGGGCGTGGCAATGATGGCCTTGCCCTTCGACCTGGTGCCCATCGTCGGCGATGACGAATTGGTGCTGATCGTGCGCTGACGTGATTTCCCTTCCCCTGCCGCCAGAGGCCGCCTTGTGCGGCCTTTTGCTTTTGGTGCTCGCACGGGCCGCCGTGCGCCGCCGCATCCGCTTCCTTATTCAACAACTCTGGAGTTCATCCATGTTCAATCTCACCCCCTCGGAAACCTTCAAGGAAACCGTAAAGATTCAGGTCAAGACCGAAAGCGGCTCTTGGCGCGAAGAGTCGTTCACGGCTATTTTCCAGCGCTCCGATGAAGAGCGCCGCCAGGAACTGCACAACAAGCCCTTTGCGGAAGTCGTGGACGAATTCCTGGTGGGCTGGGAAATGAAGGATCTGCAGCGCCTGCCGGTCGAGTTCACTCCGGACAACAAGGCCGCGTTCATGCGCCTGCCTGCCGCCGTGCGTGAAACGGCCATCACTTACCTGCGCACCAACGCGGGCGCCAAAGAAAAAAACTGATTGAGGCCGCGCGCTGGTGGGCGGGCATCCGTCCGCTGCCGGTCGATCCCTTCGCGCCGCAGGAATCCATGCTGGATGCCATGCGCGCGATGGGGGCGCCGGCCGGGGACATCGAGCGCGTGGCACAGGCCATTGCCGAGCAGCGCGCAGCCGTCGATCAGTCCCCCGAGGAATTCGGGATCTACCGGGATAACTGGCCCGTTGTCACGGCCTGGCGAGCGCTGGAAACGCAATGGCATTTCGCGGGCATGGATGGCACCCGCATGGGCCTGCACTACGGCTGCGCCTCTGCCTGGCTGGACATGTTCGTGCCCCAGCGGCAGCGCCGCAAGGTCATGGTGGGCCTGATGGTCATGGAGCGCGGCGCGCTCGCGGCCATGAATGAAATCCGAGAACAAAGCAAGGAGGACTAGCAATGTCTGCATTGGGATCGCTGGTCGTCAAGCTCGCGCTGGAGTACGCGCAATTCAGCCAGGGGCTGCAGTCCTCTGAGCAGGACGTGAAGCAGCACGCCAAGCGCGTGCAGGATGCCTATGACAACATGGCCGCTGGCGTGTCGGCCCGCATGGACAGCCTCAAGGGCGCCGTGCTGGGCGCCATCGGTGGTGCCATCAGCGTGGTCGGGATCACCTCGGCCATCGCCAAGATCAAGCAGGAGACCATCGACGCCGAAAAGGAGCAGACCCAGCTCGCGGCTGCGATCAAGTCCACGGGGGGCGCGGCTGGCTGGAGCGTTGAACGGCTCAACGCCATGGCCGACAGCATGGAAAAGACCAGCACTTTCAGTGCCGGTCAGATTAACCAGGCGCAGACCCGCATGCTCAGCTATGCGGGCGTGGTGGGCGATCAGTTCCCGCGTGCCATGCAGGCCGTGATCGACATGTCCGAGCGCATGGGCTACGAGGTCACGGCCTCGGCCGAGACCATCGGCAAGGCGCTGGACGTGCCCAGCGAAGGGCTGACGGCGCTGTCAAAGCAGGGCTTTCGGTTCACCGATGCGCAAAAGGAGCTGGTCAAGCAATTCGAGCGCACGGGCCAGACCGCCAAGGCGCAGGACATCATCCTGCAGGCCCTGGAGTCCAGCTATGGCGGCGCGGCCAAGGCGGCGCGCGACACGCTGGGCGGTTCGCTGACGGCTGTCGGCAACACCATCAACAGCCTCATGACGGCGGACAGCGCGAGCCTGCCAGGCCTGCGCGATAGCGTCGAAGGGCTTAACAGCATGCTCAACAGCGATGACGTGCGCAACGGCTTTCAGACGCTGATCAGCGGGCTGATCGATGTGGGCAGCTTTGCCGCCAGCAGCATGGCCGGCATCGTCAAGCTGGGCCAGGCCGTGGCTGAGCACAAGGGCGAGATTGGTGTGGTGCTGGGCATGATCGCCGGCACGGCCACGGCTGCCGGGGCGCTGCAGGTTGCCAATGCCATCGGCGCCGCTGGCGGCGTCTGGGGGGCATTGACCAAGGTTCGCGGCGCGGTGATCGCGCTGAGCCTGGCCCTTGCGGCGAACCCGGCCACCCTGGTGCTGCTGGGCATTGGTGCGGCCACGGGCGCTGCCATTGCGTCGAACTTGGGCGACCCTGTGGGCGACCGGCTCAGCAAGGAAATTGAGTTCCAGACCGAGCGCCTGGCACAGGCCGAGGCTTTGCTTGCGCGCGCTGGTGGCCCCAAGGGGCAGATGACGGCCAAGCTTGAAGAGCGCATTGCCGGCATCAAGAGCCATCTGGATGTCTTGCGAACTGCCGCCGGCGCTGCAAAGCCAGCTGTTGAGGAGGTGGCTAATCAGGTTGCCGGTGTGGCAGCTGCCGCCAACAGCACGCAGATCCCGCTGGGCCAGTCCGAAGACTGGATCAAGAAATACGGCACGGCGGCGCAGAAAGCCGCGCTGGAAGTCGAGGAATGGAAACGCAAGCTCGGCTCTGCATTCACGCCCGAGATGCAGCGCCAGGTGGAAGAGACCTATGCCAAGCAGGATGCGGGGGCCAAGGCCAGCGCTCAGTCGGCCAAGCAGCTGCAAACCAGCTACGACAACCTGCTGCAGTCCATCGCAGAGAAGACGGCAGAGCAGCGACAGGAATTGTCCAGCGGCCAAGCTCTGGCCGAGTCCGACAAGATCCGCATCAAGTTCAATGAGGATCTGAAAGACAGCCTTAAGGGCCTGACAGCTGCCCAGCGCGCCAACGTGCTGGCCAAGATCGATACGCTGGCGGCGCTGGAGAAGGAAAACGAGGCCGCGAAGAAGGCAAAGAAGGCCGCCGAGGAAGAGCGCAAGTACCGCCAGGAATGGCTTGGCGTACAGGCCAAGACGGTCGAAGAGCTGGAGGCCGGCAACAAGTCCCTGCGCGAAGAGATTGAGCTGATCGGCCTGAGTGCGGACCAGCAGCGGGCGGTCCTTGAGCTGCGGCAACTGGCTGTGATCCTGTCCAAGGAACAGCAGCTGGCTGAGATGGAGCGTGCTGCTGCCTTGACCGGCACCATGACGGCCGAGCATGCGCTGCTGCAGCAGGAAATCGCCCTGCTGCGCGAGCGCTTGGCGCTGACCTCCCAGAAGGACGGGAAAGAGGCCGCTGCCAAGGCCTCGGCCGCCAGCGTGACCGAATGGCAAAAGGGCGTTGACCAGATCGGCCAAAGCCTCACGGACCAGCTGATGGCTGGAGGGCGGTCGTTCGGCGACTACCTCAAGAACCTGGCGCGGACGTTGATCCTGCGGCCGCTCATCATGCCGATGGTGCAGCCTGTGGCCGCCTATGCGGCGAACATGCTGGGCCTGTCTGATGGCGGTGGTACGCAGGGCAATGCCCTGGCTGGCGTCAAAAGCGTGACGGATATCTGGTCTTCGTTCTCGGGCGGCAGCTCGGGAGTGGTCGCATCGGGCGTGATCGGTCTGGGCAAGCTCATGGGCAGCAGCTTTCTGGGTGAGCTGGGCGCGGGCATCGCTGCAGGCGGGCAGCTTGGAATCGGTGGTGTGGCTTCCCTGTGGGGATCTGCCAGCGGCACGACTGCGGCCGGCATGGGTTTGGGCGCTGCCATTCCCTACATCGGCGTTGCGATTGCGATTTTCTCGCTGCTCAAGAGCGGCCTGTTTGGTTCCCGTGGCCCCAACCACTCGGGCGGTGTCTATTCGACCAGGACGGACGACTGGGACGACGCCACAAAGCAGGCGCTGGGCCAGGATGCGTGGGGCAATGCGCTGGGCGACTTCACCAAGCGCGGCAACAAGGAACTGGGCGAGCAGCTGGGCACCACGGTGAAAGCCTTGGCCGAGGTCTACAAGTCCCTGTCCAAGTACGCGAGCGGCAACGTGCGCGAGGTGGACATTGCCGCAGGCTTTGCGACGAACCCGAAGTATGGCGATGAGGACGCGCACGGCTATTTCCAGATCATCGACAAGGTGACGGGCGAAGTGCTCAAGTCGTACAAAAACCGCGACTTGGGCAACGACCCGGAAAAGGCCTTCACGCAGTTCGTCGCCGACATGGGCGGCGCGCTGGTGGGTGAGCTGAAAAAGGCTGACCTGCCGACATGGATGCGCGATGTCTTTGATGAGCTGGGCGACGACATCACGCTGGAAAGCTTCAATGCGATGCTGCAAAAGGTCCAGCTCACGGCCACGGCGGTGGAGGGGTGGACAAACAACATCGTCAACTTCGGCGAGATGGGCGACAAGGCGATTGCCAAGCTCATCAAGGACATGGGGGGCATCGAGAACGCGATAGCGGGCATCGACGCCTTCTATGCCGGCTTCTACACCGAAAGCGAACGGGTCGAGAACGCCGCGAAGGTGCTGGACAAGTCGCTGAAGGATCTGAAGCTGGAGATTGACCCGCGCCAGGGCCAGGCCGCAAAAGAGCAGTTCCGCAAGCTGATCGAAGCGGCGATGGCCGCCGGCGATGTCGAACTGCTCGCCAAGCTGCTGCCCATGGCACAGATGTTCGGCGAGGTGGCCGATGCTGCTGGCCGCGTGCTGGATGGCCTGAAGGAGGACCGCTCCAAGCTGGAGGCCGAATATCTGCGCGCAACGGGCCAGACGGACAAGTACCGCGAGGCCCTGCGCAAGCTGGCGACCGAAGGAATGACTGAGGCCGAGCGCGCCGCGTGGGACTACAACGAGGCGCTGCGTGCCGAGATCGCAGCACGCGACAAGCAGACGGATCTGGAGCGGCAGTTGCTGGAGCTTTCCGGCGACACGGCCGAGCTGCGCCGGCGCGAGCTGGCCGCGCTGGACCCGAGCAACCGCGCGCTGCAGCAGCGGATATGGGCGATTGAGGACGAGCGCGAGGCCGTGACAGCGGCCCACGATCTGTTCCGGCGCGCGTACCAACGCGACCGCGATGCGCTGCAGGACCAGGCGGCAACGCTGCAAAGCACCATCAGTGCGATCAGCTCGGCCGTGGGCATGCTCAACAGCACGGCCAATGATTTGTGGGGCAGCGTGGACAGCACGCGGCAATTGCTGGCAGCGCAGGGGATGGTCTACATCGAGCGCGCGCTGGCGGGCATGCGTGCCGGGGCTTCGGTCACGGACTATGCAGGCCTGCAGGACGCCATCGGTGCAGCGCGCAATGGCATCACCAGCGGGGAGTACACCAGCGAGTTTGAACGCCGGCGCGACACCAAGGTGCTGGCGGGTCAACTGGCCGAGATGGGCGAGATTGCCGGCATACAGCTGTCGTTTGAAGAGCGGCAACTGAAGGCGGTGCAGACCCAGATCGAGCAGCTGGATGCCCTGGCCAATACCGCTGACGAGCTCGTCAACGGCACAGCTGCGCTCAGCGACACGGTGCGCGGGTACTTCGACAAGCTGCTGGCGGCGCTTGGCACGACAAAGCCGAGCACGCCGGGCAAGCAGCCTGGCAAGGACGACGGCGGCGCAGTGTGGGGGCCTGGAGGTGGCGGCACCGATCCCGTGGACTCAAAGTATTCGCGGCCGCGCATTGATGGCTCTGGCGGCACTTGGTATGAGCCTGTCGTGGACGCCGGGACTGTCGGCAAGCTGGATGGCTTGTTTGACAAGTACCACGCCTATGACGGCACGGGCGACCTCAACAGTCTCATGCAGACCATGCGGGACGCCGGCGCCACGCTCCAAGACCTGGAGGCCTTGAGCGGGTTCTACGCGCGCGATTGGGCCGAGGTCGAAAAGATCACCGGCATCAAGTTGCCCGCCTTCGATATCGGCACCAACTACGTTCCGTTCGACATGCCGGCCATCGTGCATGCGGGCGAGCGCATCGTGCCTGCGGCCGACAACCGCAGGCTGATGGCTGCGCTGGATGGTGCTGGCGGCCCTGCAGGCGGGGCAGTGCTGGAGGTGCTGCAGGCGGTGCGCGAAGGGATCGATGCCCTGCGCGAAGCGGCCGAAGCAACCGCAGGACACACGAGCGTGCTGCCCGATTACACGGACCAGCGCGACCGCGTGAGCGGCGGCGGAAATGCGGACTACGTGGTGATTGCCAATGTGGAAGAGGTGGCCGAAGGGCTGGCGAAGGTATTGGAGAAAGGAACGGCATGAACATACTTTTGCCCATCACGATCACGGAAGCCATGATTGCGGCCGGGACCACCATCCCGGCCGTCGATGCGGGCATGGGGGAGGTGGCGTGGGTGGCCGGCGACTATGCGCTGGGCGCCCGGCTCACCTACAAAGGGTGGACCTGGCAGTGCACCAAAGCCATTGCCGGTGCCCCCGTCAATGCCTACACGCCCGACGATCCGCGCGCATCGCAGCACTGGGAAAAGGATGAGACCTCTCCCACGAATCGAATGGCGCCGTTTGACGAATATGTCTTCACGGCAGCGAAGCAACGCGGGGGCCTCAAGTATGTCTTGACGCCCCCGTTTTTCAATGGGGTGGCGATGTACGGGGTGGAGGCGGACCAGACCGATATCAAGGTCTATGAGCCAGGTGCTGCACCTGGTGCGCCGCCCATTCACTCGCATGGGCAAACCATGTGGGAACAGGCGTTTGGCGAGTGGGAATACCTGTTCGGCAATCTCGACAAGACCAACAAATACACGGGCTCGGGTTATCCAATCCGGCCCGTGTCTTCGTTGGAAATCACGCTGAGCCGCAGCGATCCGCAGGCCATGGCCGAGCTGGGCTATCTCAGCATCGGCCAATGGCAGCAGCTTCTTGCGCCGCTGTCGGACAAGGGCGGCACGGAGTTTGGCGCGGAGGTTTCGCCCAAACGCTATGGCCTCTGGAAAGCCAATGGCGACGGCACCTACCTGCGGCAAAAAGGCCGCGTGGCCAAGCTCATCACCGCATCGGTGCTGATCAATGCCAAGGACGCCCCGCGTGTCTCGCGGCTGCTGGAAAAGATCATCGATATCCCCGTGGCTGTCGAGGCCAGCGATCTGCCGCAGTACGGCCATATCTCAACAGTCGGTTTTGTTACCGGCACGGTGCGCGCTGAGCGCGCCACTTACGCAAGAGTCAATATCAAAGTAGAGGGCAACGTATGAGCCTGATCCCTGAAATTCCGGCGGCACCATTCGTGCCGCTCTATCCGGCCCTGGGGAGCCTGAATTTCAACCAGGAGGCCTATGCCTATGGCACGGCCATGCCTGGCGTGACGACGCGGCTGCGGGAGATTGCGGCTGCTTGCCGTGAGTGTGCCCTTGCTGCCCGTGAAGATGCGATGTCGGCAGAGGCCTCGCGCATGCAGTCAGCGCAGCAGGCTGACCAGGCCATGAGCTATCGCAACCAGGCAGCGAACTCGGCGACCGCTGCAGCTGGCAGCGCGGCCACGGCGAGCACTCACGCGAGCAACGCCGTGGGGGCTTACACGCAGATGCAGGCCCTGTATCTGGGGGCGAAGACCTCCAACCCTATCAAGGACAACCAAGGCAATGCGCTGCAGCTCGGTGCCTGGTACACCTATGTGGGCACTGACCCGGCTCTCAAGGGGGTGTGGCTATGGTGGGACGGCACAGGCTGGAATCCCGGGATCGGGCCTGTGATCGGCACGCTGATGCCTAAATCTGGTGGCAAGTTCACGGGGTACGCATCCGGCCCTGCGGGTGCCAAGGGCGAGGAGTTTCCGCAGGCCCAGGAAGTGCTGCCACGCAAGGTGGTCAATCTTGCAACGGCTACTGCCGACCTGAACCTGTTGCCGCATGAAGTGATGTTTGCGGATGGCGCCGACTTGTCGAACAGGCCGGCTTCTGGCGATACATGGCACTACTTCTTTCAGATTCCGCACTCTTCACCGGGCTACAAGCTGCAGATATCTGCGGGGCTCACGGCGAACACACCTCTGTTTTTCCGCCGGCAGGTAAACGGCCAGTGGAACACCCCAGGTGGCTGGCGGCGCTTGCTTGACGCCATGGATTGCACGCCCGATGTCAAAGCCGAAGCCATCGCGTCTAGCGTGACGGACTGGGAAATCAATGCGGGCGCTGGTGCGATCCAGCAAGTCTACATATCAGGTCCGATTAAGTTCTGGATGGCTCCACATCGCAGGCCTTCGGAAACTGTGATCCTGAAAGTCCAGTTCCTTGGCGCCCCCCACGCAATCGCTTTTGACGCTGCCGTCATCCAGCCAAAAACGCCTATCCCTCCCTACGCTGCTAATGATGTGCTGACCATGTTGTTTATGCACCGGGTGGGCACAAGCCGGTACGACCTCTACTACTGCGGAGTTAACCTGCCGTGATCCATCTGTACTTGCTGGCTGCGGCGGCACGAACGGCCGTCGTCAACATCAATGCACACGCATGGAAGCCCAATGTGCTCGCGCTCGCGCAAGCGGCCGGCTGGCGCCTTGGGATGATGCTTGAGGTGAATGTGGCGGCGGGTGTCAACGTCTGCAATCTTGTCTTCACCGGGCTCCCGCATGACATCGCCACGCTGACAAATCGCGGGGATATCGGTGGGGAGCGCAATAGTGGCACAGGCCTCAAAACTGACGTACGCATTCGCGTCAACAACCTCAATCGAATTTTTGGAGGTGGCGGCGGTGGAGGCAGTGGCGGCGGCGCGTCGGGCAGCTACAGCACCGCGAGGCTCTTTGGCTACGGCGGTGCGCCAGGCGACGGGGCTGGTTTCTACCAAGCCGGTAGCTCCTTTGTGCTGGGCACAGCGCAAAGCGGTAGCTGGGGCGGGTACGAGGCATACAGCGGGGCTTTGTTCGGTGGGGACTCCATGCCTTGGGTTTCTGGTGGAGGTGGCGGCAACGGCGGAGCGCTGGGACAGTCCGGCAGCTATGGAGGACCTGGCAGCTATGGCGGCTCCATCTGGAGTCCTGCTGCAGACAACGGATGGGAGGGCGGCCGGGCGGGCTATGCGGTAGAGGGCAATGCCCTTATTACCTGGATAGCTCAAGGAACGATCACTGGCCCCCGTATCTGAAGGGCATCAATCTATGAACTACATCGACAAAGAAACAGACGCATGGCCGCTGACGGTAGAGGCCATCGCGCAAGCGCATCCCGAATGGGCCAACCCTTGGCTGCTGCCGCGCTATTCCTCTATCACTGAGGCGCAAGCTCCTGACTACGACAGGCTCACGCACAAGCTGGTCCGCAAAACGGTGCTTGATGTGATGGACGGAGAGCATGTGTGGGACTGGGAGACTGTGCTGCTGGATGCTCAAGAACTGGCCGACGTGCAAGCCCAGGAGCAGGCCCGCAGGCAGGCGCAGTTGGAGGCCATCCGCCTCGCGCGGCGCGTAACGAAGCGCCAGGCCCTGCTTGCGCTGTGGGACCTGTGCGGAATCAAGGAGGCCGATCTGCTGGCCGTCATTGATGCAGAGCAAGACGAGAACGCACGCTACAGGACACAAATCGACTGGCAGGGTGCCGCATACATCGAGCACGACAGTCCCACGGTGCTGATGCTCGCACAGGCACTCAATATCACTCAACGGCTCGGCGAGCTATTCGACTACGCGGCTGCCCAGTAGCAGTGTGCAGCGCGATCCCATCACAACCCGCCTCGGCGGGTTTTTTCATGCCCGGAGGAGGGCACATGGACAACAACTGGTTCGATCAACTTCTACCCAAAGTGCCGGGGATTCTCGGCAGTGCAGGAGCGCTTATGTGGATGCAAGGTACATGGCCCCGTAAGGGTGCAATGTTGGTGCTCGGGATAGCGGCGAGCAACTACGGTACGCCTGACTTCGTGGTGGCGACAGGCCTTTCCGAGGGGCTGGCCGGCTTCGTCGTCGGCATGTTCTCGATGACTGCGGCCGACTGGGTGTTCCGGGCGTGGGATCAGTTCGCACTCGGGCCGCTGCTCAATGAGTGGGTGCGTAAGCGCCTGGGTCTGCCGCCAAAGGATGGGGGTGCTGTATGACTCCCCATTTCAGCTTGGCCGAACTCACTGCCAGCGCCACGGCACAGCGCCTGGGACTGGACAACATGCCAACGCCCGAGGCTCTGCAGCGCCTGGCACTCACGGCCGCGATGCTGGAGCGCGTACGTGCGCACCTGGGCGTTCCCATCATCGTGACCAGCGGCTATCGCTCGCGCGCCGTCAATGCGGCCGTGGGCGGTGTCACCAGCAGCGATCACGCCATCGGCGCGGCCGCTGACATCGTGGCACCCAGCTACGGAGCGCCGTATGCCGTCGCCAAGGCCCTGGCCCCGCATGTCAACGCGCTGGGCATCGGGCAAATCATCTATGAGTCCGTGGGGGGCAAGCGCTGGGTGCACTTGTCCACGCGCACGCCGGACAAGCCCGTCAACCGCGTGATCACCGTCAGCGGAAAAAACACCCTAATGGGCATTCAGGAGGTCTAGATGCTGACCCTCCTTAAATCCCGCGCCTGGCAGCTCCTGGTCCTGGTGCTGGCCGCACTGCTGCTGTGGCAAGGCCTGGCGCACCAAGTTGCACTGCGTGCGGCCGACAAGGCCCGCGCCGACCTGGCGACCGAGCGCGCGGCTGCAGCTGCAGCGGCCGCTGAAACCTCCGAGCGATATCGAAAACTGGAAGGGACCTACCGTGAAAACCTCGACGCCATCACCCGCGAGGCGGGCCAGGCACAAGCTCGTGCTGCTGCCGATGCTGACGCTGCCCGCGCTGCTGCTGGCCGGCTGCGCGGCGACCTCGCCGACTACATCACCGCCCATCGTGCGGCCGCCAATGCTCGCGCCTCTGCCGGACAGTGCGCGCCAGACACCGGCGCCCTCGATCTGCTCGCCGAGCTGCAGCGCCGCGCTGACGAGCGAGCGGGAGCGCTGGCGCGCATTGCTGACAACGCCCGTGCCCGGGGCGGTGCCTGCGAGCGTGCCTTTGATGCCGGCATCGGGATGCAATCTTCCTAACCACAAGGCGTCACCAATCAAAAGCAGCAGAGCCTGCTCCGGTAAGCGAGCGCGTTCAGCGCAGCGGTGATGTAAGGCGGGAGAAGGGGGGCGCGGGTCTGAGTGGACTCTACAGCTTGTGTGGCGTACTGAACAGTACGCCACACAAGTAGATCAGACGGCCTAGAGGTCAACTTTAGTCAGTGACTAGCGACCGGAGATGCTCCTGGTCGTTGACATGGGTATAGTGTACAAAAAATTTCTTGCTATGTCTACCCAACCTACTCCTCAATTTTCGATCAAGAAGCAGCGCATCGATGTCCTGTTTGAAGCTATGTTCCATGGGAAATGGAGCTTTGGGGATTTTGTTAGTGCGTCGGTACAAACAAACACTATTTCCAAGTCTTTTACTCACGGTGGAAGAACTCGGAATCTACTGGTGCCTAGCGAAAAACTTAAGAGCTTTCATGAGTTTTTGAGATTGTTTTTGTTGGATTTTCTTCCGTTCAATGAAGATGTAGTCTTTTCATACCGAAAAGGCATGAGTGCTTACGACGCAGTTATAAAGCATGCGGCAAGCAAGTCCTTCTTTGTTTGTGACATTGCAAATTTTTTCCCGAGTATTAAACGTGACCGTATAAGAACTGCTCTGCTTAGAGCAAAGGAATGTTGTCCTATCGAGGACCTGGAATCCGTTATTGAAAGAATTTTAGATCTTGTTTGCACTGATTCCGGTTTGCCGCAGGGATTTTCAACTTCTCCGGTAATTAGTAATTCAGTGCTATTGGATTTCGATAATGCCTTTCATGCGTATGCTCTCGGTGAGGGCTTGGAGTTTACGCGATATTCGGATGACATAATAATTTCTTCAAGAAATTCTGAAGCGATTCAGGGGATTGAAGCCATTGTGAGTCATTGTCTTCACGATACTATGGGGGGTGATTTTTCTTTGCATTATGGAAAATCTAGGCTTCTGCATAGTGGTGTAAAGATCAAGCTGCTTGGTATGGTGTTATTGCCGAATGGAAAAGTGTCGGTGGATGCAAATGTGAAAGATGAAATAGAAGTATTGATTCATTTTTATTTGCATGACAGAAGCAAGTTCGCTGATAAGGTTGATGGTGACACGCGAAAAGCAGAGGCACGACTCTCTGGTCTTATTAATTACGTGAATACAATTGATCAATCATATCTTGATAAGCTTCGGAGAAAATTTGGCGTGACAGTTGTTGATTATTTTCTGCATCGCTCTTTTTCTTAAGTCATGATATTCCGCGTTGAAATTGAAAATATTCATCCAATCTCAAAATTGACATTTGAGTTGGATCTCACTCAACATAAAATTCATTGTCTTGTAGGGAGAAATGGAGCGGGCAAAACAACGTTGGCCAAAGCTATTATGAATCTGTCGCAGGCAGATACCTTTGTAAAGACTTCTTCTAACGGGGTTTTCAATCCTTTAAGCACTATTCGTTATACCCTTGGGGAGGAGGTGCATGTATTTGCGTATGACTCTGATCTTCGGTCTATATCTACAAAAAAGCCTATACCGGAATATCATAAAAAAATCGCCACCGTTGAAATGCCTGCTCCCCATGGGCAAAGGTTTACTTTCTTTCGAACCTTAGCGGAGCAAGATGGGGAGATCCGGCGATCTATCATAATTGGTAGATATAAAAAGCCAAAGGAATTGATTGATTTTCTGACTGCAATTTACCAAGATCAGAGGTTCGAGGATCTCGTTGAAGTCGAATTTCGTAGAGGGGTGTGCTGTTGTATAGTTTATGAGGATAAGCGCTATCTTCGTGAAGATTATTTCAGTTCTGGAGAGTATTTTCTAATAAGTCTTTATCGGAAAATTGCGCAAAGAAAGCAGCTTGTTGTTATTGATGAAATTGATATCTCATTAGATTCAAGTACGCAGGCAAGGCTCGCTGAGGAGTTGCGAAAAATCTGCGATCGATATAAGTCATCAGTGGTTTTTAGCAGTCATTCACTGGCGCTTATGCAAACTCTTATGCCCGGGGAAATCCGGTACTTTGAGCGCGATAGAATAGCAGGAAATACGACTCTGTCAGATATGTCGTTTAACGGTGTGAAGAGCCTGATGTTTGGTTTTGAAGGTTATGACCGTTATATTCTGACTGAAGACGAGAGGTTGGAGCAATTCGTTAAGTATGTTGTAAATCGCTACTGCACACCCACTTTTTACTCTTACCAAGTTATTTGTGCGGGTGGCCATGGTTACGTGACATCACTTATGAAACTCAATCATCAGTACAAATTCTATGGGGCCAAAGAAAATGTCATCTGCATTCTAGATGGAGATCAGGCAGGGCGCCCGAATCGGGAGCACGTGCACTGTCTTCCTATTGAAAACGTTGAGAATGCTCTATGGTCTCTTTATAAACGGGAAGATTTCCCTTATAAATTTGAAGGTGGTGATACCCTTCTTCCTAAGCCCCTGTATGGTCAGCTTACAAGGATAAGGAAAATTCTATCCTCGGAGGAGGTCTGTAAACTACTTTGTGATCACCATGAGGAAATAATGCAAAAATTTTCAAGAACGCTGTCTGCTTTTCTTTGTCGTAGTAATGATTAGTTTGTTTGAAATTTTATTTTTTTGTTAATTGGTATGGTTTATTAAAATATTTCAGTGTGTTTTTTTAATTTAAGAGCTAAGCGGTATCAGCATCCAGCAACTTGTGGTATGGAGGATTGCTCGCCCGCAAGCCAGTTGCCTTGTCTGTCTAACGTCAGCAGTCGGGCGCTCCCGCCACGTGCGATCAACACTAAGTCAATCTTGTAGTCGCGTTCAGAGGCATTGGGGTCGGGATTGACGCCCCGGGCGTACACCACGATGCGCTCAAAAGTGTCCGCAACGAGTTGGCGGGCCCGCAGTCTGGGCTCGATCTCCTGTGCCTCCACGCCAGCGGCCAGCGCGCGCCAGGCGGCATCGGCGCCAGTGATGTCTGTGCGCGCCGCGCTGGCCAGATCCAGTTCAGCCGCCTGCAGCCTGGCTTGAGCTGCGGTTAGCTCGACCTCCAGCTGGCGAGCGCGCCGAGCGAAGACTGCCGGCGTGCCCTCGTCGGCGCTGGCCAGCATCGCATCTGTGAGCTTGTCGAGCTGGGCGCTGATCTTGTCCACCTCCTGACGTGCCGCGGCCACCTGGGCGCGGGGCGCCTGGCTGCGGTCTGCCCCGTACAGCGCCTGCAGGTTCACGATGTCGCTGCAGTAGGACATGATCGCGCGCTCCACGGGTGCCACACTGGTGCTCCCAGACACGGGGCAGCCCCCGCCGTAAGCGGCGGTCGAGGCGCAGAGCAGGCGCCTATTCCCGTCCCGCAGTCGGCCATCTGGCAGGCGATTTTTGGTCGCCAGGTGCTGGCCGGACATCGGTCGACCGCAGTATCCGCAGATGGTGATACCCAGTCCCGTGATGACATGCGGCAGATCCCCCTTGACGCGCCTGCGGCCGCTCTGCGCTGCGACACGTTGTAGCTCGGTCCACTCGTCTGCACTCAGTAGGGCGGGGTAGTAGCCGCGCAATTGGTACTCCTCGCCATCGATGGCGACGGGCTTGATGCCGGCCAGTTGGGGCATCTTCAACAGGCGGTAGATCTGCGGCGTCCTATTCTCGGCCGATGTGCTGTAGAGCTTCAGTCCCTCGGCATCGAGGCGCTGCACGATGCCCTTGCCCCCATGGCCTTGGACATACAGCTGAACGGCCCGGCGCACGGCGGCTGCGCGGTCGGCGTCGATCTCCCACCCGCTCTCCACCTCCTTGACCCATTCGGGGTCATGTCCCTGGCGCACATGCCCCCGATACGTGCCGTTCTGCCACCCCTCGCACAAACGCCTGATGCTGGCCTTTACGCGCTTGCTCTTCGTGTCGCTTTCTTCGTGCGCGCGGATCATCACCAGTAGGCTGTAGACCAGATCCATGGGGTTTTCTTTGAGCCGTGTGCGGCTGTAGGCCTTTCCGTCGCTCGCTGTGACCACGGTGATGCCCGCATTTACAATCTGGGCCAGTTGCGCCTGAGCCTGGATGGGCTCTGCGCGAGAGAGGCGGTCCAGCCCCTCCACGATCAGCACAGATCCATGCGGTACACGTCCGTCCTCCACGGCCCGCAGGAACACCCCGAGCGCACCACTTTTTATGTGCTGCTGGTGGTAAGCGCTTAGGCCCTCGTCGCGGAGGGTCAGGCTGCTGTCAAGCTGCAGGCCGTGCTCTGAGGCCCATTTTTCCGCGTATGCCAGCTGCCTGTCCGTGCTGCTCCCCGTTGACTGCTTGGGGTCCGAGAACCGCAGGTAGCTATAGACAAGACCTTTAGAAGTTTTTCCCATGAATGAAACTGCTGTCAAAGTGGATCGGCTGCCCCGTATAGGTATGGTATCCCTCGGGTGCCCCAAGGCACTCACGGACTCCGAACTCATCCTTACCCAGCTCAGCGCCGAGGGCTACCAGACCTCCAAGACCTTCGAGGGCGCTGACCTGGTGATCGTCAACACCTGCGGCTTCATCGATGACGCCGTGCGCGAGAGCCTGGACACCATTGGCGAGGCGCTGGCCGAGAACGGCAAGGTCATCGTCACCGGCTGCCTGGGCGCCAAGGCGGGCAAGGATGGCGGCAACCTGATCCAGGAAGTGCACCCCAGCGTGCTGGCCGTGACCGGTCCGCACGCCACGCAGGAGGTGATGAATGCCGTCCACACCCATCTGCCCAAGCCGCACGATCCCTTCATCGACCTGGTGCCGGGCGCCTTTGGCGAGGCGGGCATCAAGCTCACGCCCAGGCACTACGCCTATCTGAAGATTTCCGAGGGCTGCAACCACCGCTGCACCTTCTGCATCATCCCTTCCATGCGCGGCGATCTGGTTTCGCGTCCGGTGGGCGATGTGCTCAAGGAGGCGCGCGCGCTGTTCGAGGGCGGCGTCAAGGAGCTGCTGGTGATCAGCCAGGACACCTCGGCCTATGGCGTAGACGTGAAGTACCGCACGGGCTTCTGGGACGGCAAGCCGGTGAAGACACGCATGCTCGAACTGGTGCAGACGCTGGCCGAGATCGCCGAGCCCTATGGCGCCTGGGTGCGCCTGCACTATGTCTACCCGTACCCCAGCGTGGACGAGATCATTCCGTTCATGGCCACGGGCCGCGTGCTTCCCTATCTGGACGTGCCCTTCCAGCACAGCCATCCTGATGTCTTGAAGCGCATGAAGCGCCCCGCCAACGGCGAGAGGAACCTGGAGCGCCTGCAGCGCTGGCGCGAGATCTGCCCGGATCTGGTGATCCGCTCCACCTTCATCGCCGGCTTCCCCGGCGAGACCGAGCAGGAGTTCGAGCACCTGCTGCAGTTCCTGCGCGAGGCGCAGATCGACCGCGCGGGCTGCTTTGCCTACAGCCCGGTCGAAGGCGCTGCCGCCAACGAGATTCCCGGCATGCTGCCCCACGAAGTGCGTGAGGAGCGCCGCGCGCGCTTCATGGCCGTGGCCGAGGAGGTTTCCACTGCGCGCCTGCAAAAGCGCGTGGGCCAGACCATGCAGGTGCTGGTGGACAAGTCCGTGGGCCTGGGCAAGAAGGGCGGCGTGGGCCGCAGCTATGCCGATGCCCCCGAGATCGACGGCCTGGTGCACCTGCTGCCGCCCGAGAAGGCCAGCAAGACCTACAAGGTGGGCGACTTCGTCAAGGCGCGCATCGTGGGCACGCAGGGCCACGACCTGGTGGGCCAGCCCGTGTAAGGCCTGCATTCGCATCCCTGAAAAGCGGGCAAGGTTTTCCTTGCCCGCTTTTTTTGTCCTTGATGGTTCAAGGCCTGATTTTGATCAAGGCGTTCAGGTCGCTTCGCTGATATGCTGTACCTACTTTGACGCAAAGAAAGGATGGCGCGAATGAACAGGACCATGAAGGCCGCCGTGGTGCGGGAGTTTGGCAAGCCGCTCACCATCGAGGAAGTCCCGGTGCCCAGGCCCGATCCCGGCCATGTGCTGGTGAAGATCGAGGCCTGCGGCGTCTGCCATACCGATTTGCACGCGGCGCAGGGCGACTGGCCCGCCAAGCCCAATCCGCCCTTCATTCCCGGCCACGAAGGCGTGGGCTACGTGGCCGCCGTGGGCGCGGGCGTCACCCACGTGAAGGAGGGCGACCGCGTGGGCATTCCGTGGCTGTACACGGCCTGCGGCCATTGCGAGCATTGCCTGGGTGGCTGGGAGACGCTGTGCGAGCAGCAAAAGAACACCGGCTACTCCGTCAACGGCGGCTTTGCGCAGTACGCGCTGGCCGATGCCAATTTCGTGGGCCTGCTGCCCGGCAGCGTGGACCTGATCGAGATCGCGCCCGTGCTGTGCGCGGGCGTCACGGTCTACAAGGGCCTGAAGGTCACCGACACCAAGCCCGGCAACTGGGTGGTGATCTCGGGCATCGGCGGCCTGGGCCACATGGCCGTGCAATATGCCAAGGCCATGGGCCTGAACGTGGCGGCGGTGGACGTGGATGACGACAAGCTGGCGCTGGCACGGCGCCTGGGCGCACAGGTCACGGTCAATGCCATGACCACGGACCCTGCGGCCTACCTGAAAAAGGAGATCGGCGGCGCGCACGGCGCCCTGGTCACGGCGGTCTCGCCCAAGGCCTTCGAGCAGGCGCTGGGCATGGTGCGGCGCGGCGGCACGGTATCGCTCAACGGCCTGCCGCCCGGCAGCTTCCCGCTGCCCATCTTCAACATGGTGCTCAGCGGCGTGACGGTGCGCGGCTCCATCGTGGGCACGCGGCTGGACCTGCAGGAGTCGCTGGATTTCGCGGCCATGGGCAAGGTCAAGGCCACCGTGTCCACCGACCGGCTGGAGAACATCAACGACATCTTCGCGCGCATGCATCAAGGCAAGATCGAAGGGCGCGTGGTGCTGGACCTGAACGCCTGACGCTTTGCCCACCCCCAAAAAAACAGGCTTCCCTCGGGAAGCCTGTTTTGCATGGCGCACGCCTTACACCATGCGGCGGATCGGGCGCTTCTTCCACACCAGCTTGTAGTAGGCGGTCTGCAGGCACAGCGTCAGGGTGTAGGACAGCGGAAAGGCCATCCAGATTCCCATCAGCCCGAAGCTGCGGCTCAGCCACCATGCCATGGGCAGCTCCAGCACGGCGAGCACCGTGATGGTGATGGCCGTGGGAATGACCACATCGCCGCTGGCACGCATGATGGACGACAGGGCAATGAAGCAGCCCAGCAGCAGGCCGCTCCACAGCACGATGTACAGCAGCTCGATGGCCAGCACCAGCACCTGCTCGTCGGTGATGAACATGCCCAGCAGCGGCCGCGCGAACAGGCTGCCGATCAGGGCCAGGGCGGCACCCAGCACCAGGTTCATGCGTATGGCCGTGGCCGTGATGGCGCCCAGGCGCTCGCTGCGGCCAGCGCCGATGGCCTGGGCGCCGAGGATGGAGGCCGTGATGGCCACCGAAATGACCGGGAACTGCGCAAACGAGTTGATCTGGTTGACCGCACCATAGGCTGCCGTGGCGCTGGAGCCGAAGCCGTTGACCAGCGACACGACGACCAGCCCGGCCATGGACGAGGCGATCATCTGCACGCCCGTGGGAATGCCCACGCGCAGGATGCTCTTGAGCAGGGTCCGGTCAATGCGCATGGCTTTCCACAACGCGGCATTGGGCGCCAGCGGGCTGGCTATGCGGCGCAGCCGCCAGCCCAGCCAGGCCAGGGCCAGGGTGAAGCCCAGGATCATGGACACGCCCGCGCTGGCCACGCCCAGGCGCGGCAGGCCGCCCCAGCCCGCAATCAGCGCCGGCGTGCAGACCAGGCCCGTGCCGGTGGAGATCAGCAGGGCCAGCATGGGCGAGACCGTGTCGCCCACGCCGCGCAGCAGCGAGGTGGCCAGCAGGAACACGAACAGCCCCGGCATGCCCAGCAGCACGATGCGCGAATACAGCGTGGCCTGCTCCATGATGTCGGGCGGCGTGCCCAGCAGACGCATCAGCGGCTCGGTGAACAGTCCGCCGAACAGGGCCACGACGGCGCCGAACAGCAGCCCTATGCACATGGCCGTGCCTGCGATGGCGCGCAGCTTGTCGTGCATGCGCGCACCGTAGGCCTGGCCTATCAGCACCGAGGAGCCTGCGCCCAGGCCGATCACGAAGGCGATGAAGAGAAACATCACCGGAAAAAAGGCCGCGACGGCCGCCAGGGCCTGCACGCCCAGCATCTGGCCGATGAAGACGCTGTTGATGGTGCCCGACAGCGACTGCAGGATATTGGCCAGGACCATGGGGCCCAGGAACACCAGGAAGGTGCGCCACAGCGGCTGGGTGCCGTGGGCGATGGGCGGCCCGGCGGGGCTGGATGCGGCAGGCGCAGCAGCCTGGGGCAGAGGTTCGTTAGGTTTCGTCATGTTGTGTCTGTTAATGCGACGAGAAAATGCAATGGAAGGCGGGGGCTTCAGTCCTGCGCTGGCGATGGCGGCGAGGACCAGGCAGCGCTGCTCAGTTGCTGCAGATAGCTTCGCACATCCTCGGGCCAGGTGGCGGTGTGCCTTGCAAAGGCGTCGGCCTGGTGTGCAAAGAGGGCGCGGCTGGCGTCCTCGAAATGGGGCAGGTCGCCCGCCATCTCGCTCATGAATCGGTAGGCGGCCTCGGTGGCGGCGCGCACGGCATCCTGTGCGGCATGCTTGCCACGCGCCTCGTCCACCAGTCTGCGCAGTGCGCCGGAGGCGCCGCCGGGCTGGCGGTTCAGCCATTCCCAGTGCCGTGGCAGCAAGGTGACTTCGCGTGCCACCACGCCCAGCTTGGGGCGGCCCACGCTGCGCGGTGCGGCGGCTTGTCCGGGTGCGGGCGATGCGGCCAGTTCGCTGCGCCAGTCCAGGTCCAGCCGCATGCCGCTGTGGTCGTCGAAAACCCACAGCGGCGGCGCCGATCCGCTGCCTTGCGGCTGCTGTTCATGGCTTTGCAGGAACTGCAGGACGGCAGGCCTGTCCCCCTGCAGCAGGCGGCCATGGCCCTGGAAGATGGTGTAGCTGGGTGCGGGCTCGGCGCCCGCCATGCAAGAGTCGGTAGTCATGTGCTGGATATTAGCCGGGTAAAATATGCAAGTCAATTAAACCCGGGTAAATATCTGCATGGATGCCGCGCGCCCAAAGAAAAAGCCCCTGGCAGAGACTGCCAGGGGCTTCGCAGAGGGAACTGCAAGCGTTGTTTAGACGCGCTTGCGGTACTCGCCCGTGCGGGTATCGATTTCGATCTTGTCGCCCTGGCTCACGAACAGGGGCACGGGCACTTCGAAGCCGGTGGCGATCTTGGCGGGCTTGAGCACCTTGCCCGATGTGTCGCCCTTGACGGCGGGTTCGGTCCAGGTGATTTCGCGTTCCACGGACGTGGGCAGTTCGCAGGAGATGGCCTTGCCGTCGTAGAACACGACTTCGGCCTGCATGCCGTCTTCCAGGTAGTTGATGGCGTCGCCCATGTTGGCGGCTTCCACTTCGTACTGGTTGTATTCGGCATCCATCCAGACGTACATCGGATCGGCGAAGTAGGAGTAGGTGCACTCCTTCTTGTCCAGGATCACGTTGTCGATCTTGTCGTCGGCCTTGAACACGACTTCGGTGCCCATGTTCGACAGCAGGGCCTTGAGCTTCATGCGCACGGTGGCGGCGCCGCGGCCACCGCGAGCGTATTCGGTCTTCAGGACGATCATCGGGTCCTTGCCGTGCATGATCACGTTGCCGGCGCGGATTTCTTGAGCGATTTTCATAGCTTGCTTGGCTGAGGTTGAAGCCGCTCAACAGGGCAGGCAAGCGAAGTCGCTGGGACGGTGCGCCTGCCGCAGTTCCGCGGCGGGTGCAACCCTGGTTGGTCGATGGCGGCCGGCTGGCGGTCGCCCGCAACGGCGCCTCCAGGGAGGCAAAACGTGCATTCTAGCTTTTTTCGGTCACGAAAGCTTGCAGCTGCTCAATCAATGGGGTCTGTTGCAGCAGCCGCGCGCGCGCGGCCAGTGCGCAGTCCTGCCATTGCCGCAGCAGCGCAGGCGTGATCGCGGGCAGGGTGCTTGCCGGCGTCATGCCGTTCCAGGCATGGTGGAAGGCGCGCAGGCTGGCCGGCGCCTGCAGCCAGTCCAGGAAGGCGTCTAGCTTGTCGTGGTGGGCGTCGTCGTGCTGGGGATAGATGTGCCAGACCAGGGGCTGGCCGGCCCACAGCGCACGTATCAGCGAATCCTCGCCGCGCACCAGGTTCAGGTCGCAGGCCCAGAGCATCTCGTCGAACTGCGGCTGGGGGCAAGGCTGCAGCGCATGCCGGGTCACCGAACCGTGGTCTGCGGCGGTCACGCCGGCCATGGCCTGCTGCACCGCGGCTGCCGCGCGCCCGGGCGTCACCAGCAGATGCGTGGCCTGTGGTGCGGGCGGCGCAGCATGCAGCTGGCACAGCCAGTGCGGCAGGGCAGGGGGCTCGTAGCAGAACAGCGAGATGGCGCAATCGCCGGTGCCTATGCCGTGGCGTGTGCGCCAGGCCTGCCGGCCCTCGGAAGCAAAAGTCGCCTGGCGCGCGGCCAGGTCCGGCTCGCGCAGCAGGCCGCCCGTGGCGGCCGTGAAGCCCGGGTAGAAGAACCAGCGCGTCAACCCCGCAGCCGGCCCCGACATCAGCGGCGAGGGCAGGCGGTGGCAGCGCTCCACATAGTCCTCGGCCGACAGGTACTCCAGGTTGATCCACAGCGGCGCGCGGCGCGCGATGGCCGCCAGAAAGGGCGGCGGAATCTCGCAGCCGAAGGCCTCGATGACCACATCACCCACGGCCTGCGGAATGTCCTGCGCCTGCGTGGGCCAGCCGTGCGCGCTGAGTCCGGCCGGGTGCGGCCGGGGCGCCATCCAGGTCAGGGCGCTGGCGTCGTCCATCCACAGCCGCACGCGCTGGCCGCGTGAGGCCAGGTCGGCAGCCGCGCGCCAGCACACGCCGATGTCGCCGAAGTTGTCTATGACCTGGCAGAAGATGTCCCAGGTCCGTGCAGCGGCCTGTTCTGGCAGAGGGGCCGGGGGGATGGGGTTGAAGGCAAGCATCGGAATCAGGGTTCGCACAGGTGTTCGACCAGCAACTGCGCCACGGGCGGCAGGGCCTCCTGCGAGCGCACGCACAGCATCAGCTGGCGCTCGGCCCAGGGCTCGTCCAGCGCAATGCAGCGCAGCGGCAGGGCACCCAGGTACAGGCGGGCACTGCCTTCGGGCAGGATGCCGACGCCCAGGCCCGAGGCCACCATCAGGCACAGCGCGTCATAGCCCGTGACCTTCATGCGCAGCCGGGGCTGCAGGCCCAGGTCGGCCGCGGCGCGCGTGATCTGGTGGTTGAGCGCGCTGCCGGCGTGCATGCCCACCAGGTCATGGTCCAGCACCTGGGCCAGCCGCAGCGAGCGCCGGCGCGCCAGCGCATGGCCCTGGGGGACGATGACGATGAGGCGATCGCGCCGGTACGGGCGCAGGCGGATCTTCTCGCCGTAGCTGCCCTGGTTGAGGATGCCGATATCGGCCTCGTTGTCGGCCACGGCGCGCGCGATGTCGCTGCTCACCCGCTCCTGCAGGCGCACGTCCACATGCGGGTGCTGGTCCAGGAAGCGCTGCAGCTGGGAGGGCAGGAACTGGGTGATGGCCGAGATGTTGGCCATCACGCGCACATGGCCGCGCAGGCCGCTGCCGTACTCGCGCATCTGCTCGCCGATGCCGTCCAGGTCATTGAGCACGCCGCGCGCCATGTTCAGCAGTGCATAGGCGGCGGCCGTGGGTACGCTGCCGCGGTTGCTGCGGGTGAACAGCTCCACCTGCAGCTGGCTCTCCAGCTCGGCCAGCCGCCGGCTGGCGGCCGAGGGGGCGATGTGTTCACGTGCGGCGGCGCGGGCGATGGCGCTTTCCTCCATCACGGCCACGAACAGGCGCAGCGAAATCGGGTCGAGTTTCATGGGGTGGCGATTATCGCCCGGCCCCGCCCGACCGGGTTCTGCCATGCCGGTTTGCGATGGCAGCGTCGCGCTTGAGCGTTTTGCGGCCGTCGCGGACGGCGGCAAGATCGGCGCCGCGGCAATGCCATCGGAGGCCGGCCGCAGGAGACAAAGAGGAAGCGCTAACCCATGACACAACAGACAAGGCAGGCCCCCACACCCGGCGCGCTCAGCGGCGTGCGCGTGGTCGAGATGGGGCAATTGATCGCCGGGCCGTTCTGCGGCAAGACGCTGGGCGAATTCGGCGCCGACGTGGTCAAGATCGAGGCGCCGGGCGCGGGCGATCCGCTGCGCAACTGGCGCCTGATCAAGAACGGCACCTCGGTCTGGTGGCAGGTGCAGTCGCGCAACAAGCGTTCGGTGGCGCTGGACCTGCGCCAGCAGGAGGGCCAGGACATCGCGCGGCGCCTGATCGCCGAGGCCGATGTGCTGGTGGAGAACTTCCGTCCCGGCACGCTGGAGGGCTGGGGCATGTCGCCCGAGCAGCTGCATGCGCTCAACCCCGGGCTGGTCATCCTGCGCATCTCGGGCTACGGCCAGACCGGCCCCTACCGCGACCTGCCGGGCTTTGGCGTGATCGGCGAGGCCATGGGCGGCCTGCGCCACCTGACGGCCGAGCCGGGCCGGGTGCCGGTGCGCGTGGGCGTCTCGATTGGCGACACGCTGGCCGCGCTGCATGGCGTGATCGGCGTGATGATGGCCCTGTACCACCGCAAGGTGAACGGCGGTGCCGGCCAGGTCATCGACGTGGCGCTGCATGAGGCCGTGTTCAACGTCATGGAAAGCCTGCTGCCCGAATACAGCGCCTTCGGCGCCGTGCGGGAGGCCGCAGGCAGCGCGCTGCCGGGCATCGCGCCGTCCAACGCCTATCCCTGCCAGGACGGCTGGGTGCTGGTGGCCGGCAATGGCGACTCCATCTTCAAGCGCCTGATGGCCACCATCGGCCGCCAGGACCTGGCTGACGATCCGCAACTGGCCGACAACGCGGGCCGCGTGGCGCGCATTGCCGAGATCGATGCCGTCATCGGCGGCTGGACGCGCACGCAGAGCGTGCAGGCCGTGATGGACCAGCTGGCCGCCGCACGCGTGCCGGCCGGCAAGGTCTACACCGCCAAGGACATTGCCGAGGACCCGCACTACCGCGCCCGCGACATGATCCTCAGCCAGCACACGCGCGACGGCGACGACATCGAGGTGCCGGGCATCGTGCCCAAGCTCTCGCTCACGCCGGGCACGGTGCGCACCAGCGCCCCCCATGTGGGCGACGACACCGACGCGGTGCTGGCCGAGGCCGGCCTCACGGCCGAACAGATTGCGCTGCTGCGCAGCAAGGGAGTGATCCAATGAACGCCGTCCACACCACGGATGTCTGGCAGGGCGCGGGCCGCCGCGTTTTCTTCAACGAGGTCGGCACGCGCGACGGGCTGCAGATGGAGCAGGCCTTTGTCCCCACCGAGGACAAGATCGCCCTGGTCAATGCGCTGTCGCAGGCCGGCCTGTCCAAGATCGAGGTCACGGCCTTTGTCTCGCCCACGGCCATTCCCGCACTGCGCGATGGCGAAATCGTCATGCGCGAGATCGAACGCCGCCCCGGCACCGTCTACACCGCCCTGGTGCCCAATGCGCGGGGCGCCGAGCGCGCCATCGAGGCGCGCACGGACGAACTCAACCTCGTCATGTCGGTCAGCGAGACCCACAACCTGTGCAACCTGCGCATGCAGCGCAGCCAGTCGTTCGCGGCGCTGGCCCAGGTCGTGGCCACGGCGCAGCAGGCGGGCGTGCCCGTCAATGTCTCGCTGTCGTGCTGCTTTGGCTGCCCCATGGAGGGCGATGTGCCGCAGCAGGAAGTCTTCGGCTGGGTGCAGCGCTTTGCCGATCTGGGCGTGCAGGGCATCACGCTGTGCGACACCACGGGCATGGCCTTCCCGACCCAGGTGCGCGCCATGGTGGCCGCCTTCCGGCAGCGCTGGCCGCAGCTGGGCATGACCCTGCATTTCCACAACACGCGCGGCATGGCGCTGGCCAATGTGCTGGCCTCCATCGAGGCGGGCGGCGACCGCTTCGATGCCTCCATCGGCGGCCTGGGCGGCTGCCCCTATGCGCCGGGCGCCTCGGGCAATGCCTGCACGGAGGACATCGTCCACGCGCTGCAGCTCATGGGCTACGACACCGGCGTGGACCTGGCGCAGATCGTCGCGGCCGCGCGCAGCCTGCCCGCGCTGATCGGCCATGACACGGCCAGCCAGATCGCCAAGGCCGGCGCGCGGCTGGACCTGCACCAGCCACCAGCCGACTTTGCAGCCATCCGCGAACGGGCTTTGGCCAAGGGCTGAGGCCGGCGCGCATTCTCATTCACAAGAACCGAGCAAACCAAGGAGACAAAGATGAAGAAGATTCAACGCAGACAGATCGCAGCCGTGGCCATGGCCATCGCAGGACTGGGCCTGGGCGGCACGGCCGCGCTGGCCCAGGGCGGCTACCCCGCCAAGACCATCACCATGATCGTGCCGGCCGCAGCCGGCGGCACCACCGACCTGGCCGCGCGCATGGCGGCCCAGGCGCTGGCGCCGGTGATCGGCCAGTCGGTGGTGGTGGACAACAAGGGCGGTGGCAACGGCTCCATCGCGGCCAGCCTGGTCAAGCGTGCCGAGGCCGATGGCTACACCCTGCTCATGCAGTACTCGGGCTACCACGTGATCTCGCCCCACCTGACCAAGGCCCGCACCTGGGAGCAGGGCGACTTCCAGCCCGTGGCCAATGTGCTGTCGGCGCCGCAGATCATCGTGGTGCGGTCCGAGCTGCCCGTGAAGACGCTGGCCGAACTCGTGGCCTATGCCAAGGCCAACCCGGGCAAGCTGAACTACGCCTCTTCCGGCAACGGATCGCTGCAGCACGTGACCGGCGCCATGCTGGAGCAGCAGGCCGGCATCAAGATGGTCCACGTCCCCTACAAGGGCACGGGCCCCGCGCTGCAGGACCTGCTGGGTGGCCAGGTGGACCTGACCTTCGGCACGGCGCCGCCCTTCATGCCCCATGTGCAAAGCGGCAAGCTGCGCGTGCTGGCCGTCACCGGCACGCAGCGCCTGCCCAGCCTGCCGGATGCGCCCACCACGGCCGAGGCCGGCTACGCAGGCGTCAACGCCACCTCCTGGTTTGCCGTGTTCGCGCCCGCCGCCACGCCCAGGCCCGTGATCGACAAGCTCACGGCAGACCTCAAGAAGGTCGTGGAGAACCCGGCCTTCAAGCAAAAGGCGCAGGAGCAGGGCGCCACGGCCGACTACATGAACCCGCAGCAGCTCGGCGCCATGGTCAAGACCGACTGGGCCAACTGGGCCCAGGTGGTCAAGTCCTCGAAGATCGAGGCCGAGTAAGAGCCCGAGGGCCCGCAGGCCCGCTGCGGCGGGCCCGGGCAGCGGCCACAATAGGCGCATGTCCGAACCCCATTCCGATGAACTGCTGGCCCAGGTGGCAGCGCTGCCGGGTCTGCCCGGCGTCTACCGCTATTTCGACGCGGCAGGCACGCTGCTGTACGTGGGCAAGGCCATCAACCTCAAGCGCCGCGTCTCCAGCTACTTCACCAAGAACCATGGCGGCACGCGCATAGGTCACATGGTGGGCAAGATCGCCCGCATGGAGACCACGGTGGTGCGCTCCGAGGCCGAGGCCCTGCTGCTCGAAAACAATCTGATCAAGACGCAGCAACCCAAGTACAACATCCTGTTCAGGGACGACAAGAGCTATCCCTATCTGAAGATCACCGGCGTGGCCGCGCGCGACGGCCGGGATGGCGAGCCGGCCCACCAGCTCTTCGCCCGCATGGCCTACTACCGCGGCGCCGTGGACAAGCGCCACCGCTACTTCGGCCCCTATCCCAATGCCTGGGCCGTCAAGGAAAGCATCCAGCTGCTGCAAAAGGTCTTCAGGCTGCGCACCTGCGAGGACACGGTCTTCGCCAACCGCTCGCGGCCCTGCCTGCTCTACCAGATCAAGCGCTGCTCCGGCCCCTGCGTGGACCTGATCTCGCCCGAAGCCTATGCGCTGGATGTGCGCAATGCCGAGGCCATGCTGCGCGGCGAGACCCAGGAACTGCTGCGCCAGCTGGAGGCCCGCATGATGGAGCACGCCGGGCGCATGGAATACGAGCAGGCCGCCGAGGTGCGCAACCAGATGACGGCACTGTCGCGCGTGCTGCACCAGCAGGTCATAGAAACCGCCGACGACCGCGACGTGGACATCCTCGCCGTGAAGGTGCAGGGCGGCCGCGCCTGCGTGAACCTGGCCATGGTGCGCGGCGGCCGCCACCTGGGCGACCGGCCGTACTTTCCCGCCAACCTGGGCGATGCCGCCTCGGTCTACGCCGGCGAGGAAGAGGCCAGTCTTGCCGAGTCCGCGCGCCCGGTCGAGGAGATCGTGCTGGAGGCCTTCATCGCCCAGCACTACACCGGCGTGGCCGTGCCGCCCGTGCTCATCGTCAGCCACCCGGTGGACAAGAAACTGCTGGCGCTGCTGAGCGAGCAAGGCGGCGTGCGCATCACCGCCGTGCAGCAGCCGCGCGAGCAGCGGCGCATCTGGCTGGAGATGGCGCAAAAGAACGCCGACATCCAGATGGCCCGCCTGCTGGCCGAAGAAGGCTCGCAGCAGGCGCGCACGCGCGCGCTGGTCGAGGCGCTGGACCTGGCCTGCGAGAACCTGGACGAACTCACCATCGAATGCTTCGACATCTCGCACACGGCAGGCGAGGCCACGCAGGCCTCCTGCGTGGTCTTCCATCACCACAAGATGCAAAGCAGCGAATACCGGCGCTTCAACATCGAAGGCATCACGGGCGGCGACGACTATGCCGCCATGCGCCAGGTGCTGACGCGCCGCTACAGCCGCGTGGCCGAGGCGCAAAGAGAGGCGGGCGGTGCCGAGCTCACCGGCAAGCAGCCGCAACTGCCGGACCTGGTGCTGGTCGACGGTGGCAAGGGCCAGGTCAGCATGGCGCGCGAAGTCTTCGAGCAGCTGGGGCTCGATGTCTCGCGCATCGTGGGCGTGGAAAAGGGCGAGGGGCGCAAGGTCGGCCTGGAAGAACTGGTCTTTGCCGACGGGCGCGAGAAGATCTACCTGGGCTACGACTCGGCCGCGCTGATGCTGGTGGCCCAGATCCGCGACGAGGCCCACCGCTTCGCCATCACCGGCATGCGCGCGGCGCGCGCCAAGGTGCGCGTGGGCGGCGGCAAGCTCGAGGAGATTCCGGGCGTGGGCCCCAAGAAGCGCGCGCGCCTGCTGCAGCGCTTCGGCGGCGTGCGCGGCGTGTCGGAAGCCACGGTGGAAGACCTGTGCAGCGTGGACGGCATCTCGGCTGCGCTGGCTGAAGATATCTACCGTGCATTGCATTGAAACGACTGTCCCGCGGGCTGCACCGCAGGCCCGCAAACAGAACCTCAAACACCAAGGTACGTGACACAATGGCGGCCATGTTTCTCACAATCCCCACCTTGATGACCTGTACGCGGATCGTCGCGATTCCGCTGATCGTCGGGGTGTTCTATGCGCCTTTCGACGTGGCGACCCGCAACCTGGTCGCCACGGTCATGTTCATCGTCTTCGCGGCCACCGACTGGCTCGACGGCTACCTGGCGCGCAAGCTCAACCAGACATCGGCCTTCGGCGCCTTCCTCGATCCCGTGGCCGACAAGTTCCTGGTCTGCGCCTCGCTGCTGGTGCTGGTGCATCTGCAGCGCACCGATGTGTTCGTGGCCCTGATCATCATCGGCCGCGAGATCGCCATCTCGGCCCTGCGCGAATGGATGGCCCACCTGGGCGCGGGCAAGAGCGTGGCCGTGCACATGCTGGGCAAGCTCAAGACCACGGCGCAGATGGTGGCCATCCCCTTCCTGCTGTACGACGGCCGTGTGTTCGGCATGATCGACACCGGCGTCTGGGGCCAGGTGCTGATCTGGGTGGCGGCGGTGCTCACCGTCTGGTCGATGGTCTACTACCTGCAAAAAGCCCTGCCGGAGATCCGCGCGCGGGTCACGCACTGAGGGCGTTGCGGATCGCTCCCCCAGCCCATGCGCCTGACATGCGGGGCGGTCTGGGGTGCTCTTCTTTTGGAAGCATATGAGTGAGGCAGGGCAGCTGCTGCAGCCTTGCCGGCGCGCAGCGCCAAGGCGCATTGCAGCACTGGCAAGGCCTGCGGCGGGCAAGTCCATTGTCAACCCTTGTCAATTCGTGAAGCCGCTAGCACCCGCTGCGCGCAAAAAACCGGCCGCAAAGCCAAAGCTGGCGCCAAAACCGCATAGAATCGTGCCCTGTCGTTGCGATGCACAGCGTGCATTGACACCTGGAAGGTCGATGGCTTTAATTCACCGATGCCTGCCCCGAGGCAAGCGTCGAACGGCAAGCCAGATTCCGTATCCGTCGCGCCGGGTTTCTGGTCGCGCCAAGTTGGTGGCCGCAGAGACATTCCATTCACTTATTTCTCCAGAGGCATCTTGTGAATAAAACCGAACTGATTGAGCACATCGCTAACAACGCCGACATCTCCAAGGCTGCGGCTGCTCGCGCACTGGATTCCACGATTGAGGCTGTGAAGAAAACCCTCAAAAAGGGTGGTACAGTGTCGCTCGTTGGTTTTGGTACATTCGCCGTTGGCAAGCGCGCCGCCCGCACGGGCCGCAACCCCCGCACCGGCGAGACCATCAAGATCAAGGCCGCCAAGGTTCCCAAGTTCCGTCCGGGCAAGGCATTGAAGGATGCCCTGAACTGACACCAGTCAAGGTGGGGTGCTTAGCTCAGTTGGTAGAGCGGCGCCCTTACAAGGCGTAGGTCGGCGGTTCGACCCCGTCAGCACCCACCACCAAAAACTGAATGAAATCAAGGCCCTAGAGACATCTAGGGCCTTTTTCTTTGCCCGTTTTACCCGCCAGAATGGTAGCCAAAGGGAGCGTCTACCAGCCGAGAATAGTTGTCTACCATCCTGCCTGGGCGTAGACTCGCGCCCCATTTGCAGCACATCGGAGGCCGGCTTGGCAGGCAAGAAACAGTTCCCAAATGGCACCTGGCAGTACACGTTCAAGCGCCGGGGCGTGCTGGACAAACCGCTCTACCTGACCTTTGCAACCGAGGCAGAGGGCGATGAATATGCAGCCAGGCTGGATGCGTTGCTGTCACGCGGCATCGTGCCCGCCGAGCACCAGAAGGCTGAGGTTGTGCTGACGATCAAGGAGCTGGTGCGCGAGTACGAGCGTGATGCGCATCCGTCGCCGAAGGATCGAAGTGCCCTCGGCACGATCCTTGAAAGCCGTGGTCACTACCCGCTGAGCGAGATCAATTCGGCCTGGGTCGATGGCTGGATTACGGAGATGAAGCGGGTGGAAAACCTCGCACCGGCCACCATCCGCGCCAAAGTGGGGGCGCTGGCCAGGTGCACAGACTGGGGGATGCGAAAGGGGCTGCTGTCCCTGCCAGACCATCCGCTACGCACGTTGCCGGACGGATATGCGCAGTACACAAAGACGGATGCCGCGCTGGCAGAAGGTGGGGCGCGCACCGATGTGGAGCGTGACCGGCGCCTGGAGCGGGGCGAATATGAGGCCGTGCTGGACGTGATCGAGGGGGGAGTGCTCGCGCGCAAGCAGCGGCCGCTGAAGTTGGAGCATCAGGCGGCGCTGCGATGCCTGTTTGTCCTGGCCGTGGAGACAGCAATGCGGATGCGCGAGATGTACACGCTGACGCTCGCGCAGGTGGACCTGACGCGGCGAACGGTGTTTTTAGACAAGACCAAGAACGGGGACAAGCGGCAGGTGCCGTTGTCCACGGTGGCAGTGGGAGTGCTGGAGAGCTACCTGCAGGGCCTGGATGTGCCCAGCCCTCAGTCGTTGATTTTCCCGTGGTGGTCGAAGCGCGATGAAGACCTGCATGCCACCACTGATTACCTGTCGAACCTGTATGCCGGGATCATGGAGCAGGCCGGCGCCAAGGGCCTGCGATTTCATGATCTGCGTCACGAAGCGACCAGCCGCCTTTTTGAGCGGACAACGCTGAGCGAGACGCAGATCATGAAGATCACAGGCCACAAGACGCAGCGCATGCTAATGCGCTACGCGAACCTGCGGGGCACGGACCTTGCCAACGCCCTTTGGTGAACGCTTGCGCACAAGGCGTTCGGCTGTCTGCTGGAGGATGGCTTTCTCGGCGTAGCGCACCACGTCGCGGCGCATCAGGACATATGCCCGGCCGATTTTGCCGGCTGGGATCTCGCCATCGCGCACCAGGTCCTCGGCTGTCTTGACGTGGATTTTGAGAATCTCCGCTGCTTCCCGGATGTTGAGCGTTTCGGTATTGGTCATTGCCTTTTTCCTTTTTCTGTTGCTTTGGCGCGCTCGAATTCCACGACCCAGACCCAGGGGTTTGCGTCCCAAGAGTCGGGGCCGTTGATCGAACACCACAGCCAGCGGAACTGGTCGGACGGGTCAGCGTTCAGGCTGTCGGGCGACAGCGCCCCGGGCGCCCAGGTGGCCACGCCCTCTGCTGCCGCGTCCTGATCGCTGATGTCCTGCAGGCGCTCGATGCGCACGGCCTTGATGTCGAGCGTGATACGGCTGGCCCAGCGCGGCATGTGGATGCTCGGGCGCCAGTGATCGCGGCCCTCATACCCTGGGTAAGGTAGATGGCCATCAGCAGCGTAGGCAGCCACCCATGGGATATCTCGGCCGGCTTGGCTGCCTGTGAATGGTGCGCGCGCGCCGGCGCGGTCGGTGGGGATGGTCCCGGGGTCAAACCAGTTCCAAGTCTCGCGCACCCACAGCCGGTCGCCTGGCTGGCCATAGCGGCAGAGCAGCGGGTTCGCGGGCTCCAGCGGACCGCCGTCCGCCGCGCTGCGGCACCACGATGCGCGATAGCCGCCGACGTTCCAGTAGGGGAAGCCGCTGTGTGTGGAGTCGGGCTGCGGCTTCACGACTCGGCGCGTCTGGGTCTTCGTGCCTGCCAGCAAGGCGCGGACCATCGGCCCGCTGAAGAGAATGGGGCGATCACGCATGGCGAATCTCCTGTTGGTTTGCGGCGCGCTGTGCTTGCTGGCGCGCCTTGAGCGCGGCCTTGTAGCTGGCCTTGGCCTCCTTCTTCGTGGTGGCCCACTGGCCCTGCACGTCGCGGTAGCTGTCCCAGTCGCCGTCCCAGACCATGCGGTACATGCGGTATTCCAGGGTTCCCTCGATGACGTAGCCGCGTTTCTCGAACTTCGGCAGCCGGCTTCCGCACAACCACTCGCGGAATGTGCAGCCGGTATCCGCATCCAGCCACTGGCGGTACTGCGTCTGCTTCTGGGGTGGCGGTGGCTCGGGCAACCGCTCCAGCGCCAGGGCGGCGCCGGCCGTGGTGGTCACGAACACGATGTCGCGCGCTTCGCAGAATGCCGGCGTGCGCACGCGGGCCATGAGGCCCTGGCGCTCCAGCTCTTCGAGGTCGGGCATGTCGTGGTGGCCACGCCCGGCGACGAAGTGATTGCGGTAGGACCGGCGCTGGTGCTCGCTGAGGCCCAGCGTGTGCTGCAGCAGGCGGACCTGCTGGGGTGTTGCTTGCATGTCAGTTCTCCTTGCGCGGTGGCATGTGCACGCTGACGGTGAGGCCAGGTTCGTCCGTCAGGTCGCGCAGCAGGGCTTCGGTCAGTAGGACGAGGCGGGGCAGGGCCTGCTCGGTGGGCCGGCGCACGATTTCCTGGGCGGTGGCCAGGTACTCGCGGCGCAGGGCCATGGGGTGGGTGGGGATCGCGTCAGCCATGGTTGGTCGCCCCCTTGGTTGTTGCCTGGGCTGCGCGGTCGCGGCGTTCTGCTGCAGTGGTGAACGGCAGCGTGCGCGCGCCGGCCCAGGTGTCCAGCAAGTAGTCGCCGAAGTCCGTGGTGCTGTAGCGTCCAAAGCTGTGCGATTGCAGGCAGCCGAAGGCGCACAGGCGCGCGACGGCTTCCTTGCCGATGTCGTAGCTTTCGTCGTCCTCGGCTGTCTCATGAAAGCGCTGCAGGGCCTCCATGTCATCCGGCTGGAGCCACGCATCCACTGCAGGCGCAGCAGGTGCTGCCGGCCGCGCCACGCCAGCCTGCGGCAAGTTGTAGAGGTCCGCCACGATTCGATCCGCGAGATACAGAGCGGCCTCTGCCGTGGTGAATTCCTCGGCCAGGCCGGCCACACGGTTGCGCCAGTAGCCCGCCAGGGACTTGTCCTGACGCGCTGCGGCAAGGCGCTCGGCATCACCCAGGATGGGTGCAGCAGGTGCCTGGGAGACAGCACGCAGCTGGCGCGCGGCCCACTTGACCCGCCGCAGCAGCTCGGTGTCGTCGGGGGCGTCAGGGTGGTCGCAGCCCCAGCACGCAGCTATATCCGCGATCTGGCGCAGCTCGTCCAGTGCAGCAGGTGCCTGGGGCGCGGTGTAGAGCGGCTCGGTAGCGTTGCCTGCCTGCGTTGCAAGCACCATGCCACCCGCTGGGAAGTTGTTGACTTGTCGATGCTGTTCAAGGGCAGCCAGAGTCTGGCAGCTTGCCCACGCTACCGGCGCGGACTGAAATCCGGCAGGTGACTGGGGCGCTGCTGCCCTGTGGAGTGCTCGGTCGAATTTGATGGCCGCGCGCATGGCCTGGATGACCCAGAAATGCGGCCTCCACGTTGCTGCCTCTGCCGAGGTATTTGGGAGGTAGCTGTGGCGCTCTTTCGCATCCAGGGCCGCCTGCGCGGCAATGGCGCTCAGTTGCGCAGGCATTGCCGCCGCGTCCAGTTTTTCCACCTCCGCAGGGGCTGCAGGCGCTTCCAGGGCGGGCGCTGCCGGAGCGTGGCCAGCGATGAAGCCCAGCGCAGAATGCGCCCAGGCCATGTCCGCGTCGTAGTCGCGCGGCTTGTGCGACGGCGGGGCAGACGCCGCCATGTGGATGGCCAGCGCATGCACCTGCTGTTCGCCCCAAGTCGGCCCAGCCATAGCGGCAGGCTGCTCGGCCAGCAGGCGCTTGGCGGCGGCGCGAATGTCGGCGCCGATGTCCAGCGTCTCGCCCGGGGCGTCGTACTTGCATCCGTCCCATCCTTGGGCTATTTGCTCGAGCACGGCGGGCAGGTGGGCCACAGCGGCAGGAGATGCCCCGGCGCGGGAGATGCGTGCTATGCGAGCCTCCAGCTTCTCGACCTCGGCCTGCAGGTTGCGGATGGTCGTTGTGCCGTCCTCGGCTTCGGGCAGCTCGCGCAGCCACCACGCGACGGGGCCATCCTCCGTGTCGAAGATGGATACCAGCTTCCAGCCGTCGCCATGGGGCGGGGTGGGCAGCCAGTCGGTCCAGTTGACGGCCTCGCTCATCGCGCCGAGTACCTCCCCGTCCAACTGGTCCTCGGCCGACGTGTGCGCCAGCTCCAGACCGAGCGCGGCGAAGAAGCTGCGGGGCATCATGCCTTCGTCCAGCAGCGGCAGTTCGGGGTGATCGCCCAGCCCCATCTCGTCGCGCTCGATGGCGCGGCCGTCGAGGATGCGGGCCTTCCAGCGGTCGTCCAGCACAGGATGAGTCTTGCCGGCGCGCAGCTGCTCGATGGCGGCAATGATCGGCTCGGCGCCTGGGTTGATGTCCGAATTGATGCCCAGGCAGTCGCTGACTTGGCCCAGGGCCTCGCAGGCAGCGTCGAACATGCGGGCGTACTGCTCGATGGTGGTGCCTGCCAGGGTTGTGGGCTCCTCGATCTGTTGCAGGCACTGGCTGCCAGAGCGGGCGTGCTGGACCTCTGCGATGCGCACCATCGCGGCCCAGGCCTCGTGCAGTTCCTGGGTGTTGCAGCCGATGAAGGGGCGCAGGAGGGCGGTGCTGGGTTCGCGCGGGATCAGGATGTGGGTCATGGTTTGCTCCGTTCGATTTGCCATGCGCTGGCGGTTTTGGAAATGACGTGGCCGGCGCGCAGCAGCAGCTGGCACGCGGCCTTCGGTTGGGTCGGGGTCATGCGAAAACAGGGCGGCCCGCGCGTGGCGGGCCGGGTTGGTGGGATCAGGCGGCCCGGCGTAGCTGCCAGGCCGTGGACTCGGGCGAGTTGAGCGAGACGATTTGCCGCATGGGCACGGGGCTCACGGAGTTGCCCACCATCTTCACCTGGGCGGTTTTCGTCAGCGGCTTGCCGCTGGCGGTGCGGTCGATGACGTAGCCAGGGGGGAAGTCCTGGGCGTTGTAGAGCTCGCGCGGCACCAGCATGCGCAGCGTGATATCCACGATCACCCAGGGCTCGCCCTTGAGCCACACAGTCACGAGCGCCAGGCGGTCGCGCGTGGTGATGGTGGTCATCGGGTCGCGCAGGTCCGCCCACTGGCCGCCATTGGCGTGGTAACGCATCAGGAAGGCGGCGCAGCGCAGGGCGCCGGCCTCCTGCTCGGGCGACAGGTGGTACTGGATCAGGGCATGGTGCTCGGCCCCGGCCGTGACGGTGGGCACGGGCTCGCGCATGTCGCGGCCCACGCTGTTCCGGCGCAGCGTGCACAGGTGCGCGGCGATCAGCTGTTGCTGGCTGCCGCTGGTGGTCACGGTCGATACGGGGTCGCGCAGGTCGCGGGCCGGCGTGCTGTTGAAGCCGCCGTTGGCCTGGACCATGAACGCGGATGCCAGGCTCTGCCCGCCGCCGCTGGCCGTCACCGTGCCCAGCGGTCCCCGGATGTCGTTGGCGCCGTGGCTCCAGCGCTTGCCGCCGTCCTTGCCCTCGCCGTGCCCGGCCTGCACCAGGTATGCCGAGCTGACGGCGTGCTTGATGCCGCCGGCCACGGCCGTGCCCAGGGGTTGGGACAGATCCAGCGCGCGCGGGGCCTGGCCCTTGGCTTCGCCGTAGCCCATCTGGATCAGGGTGGGCGACACCAGGGCACGGCAGCCGCCTTTTTCCGTGGCGATGGTGCTCATGGGCCTGTCGAGCATTTCGATCTTCCCGCCGTGGGCCATGTTCACGATGAACGGCTGGAGGGTGTTCAGCACGAACTTGTCCAGGCCGTGGGCGATTCGCCGCATGGTGGCCGGCGCCAGTTCCTTCTTGCGCCCGAAGATGCTTTGCCCGGGGATGCTCCAGTCGATGCACTCGGCTGCTTGGCGGAATGGCTTCTGGCCCGGCTTCGGGTTCTTCCAGTGCGTCTGCGCTGGCCAGACGATGGGCAGGCCGTCGCGGCGGGCGATCAGGTACAGCCGCGTGCGGGTGCTGCGTGAGCCCAGGGTGGCGTTGCAGATAACCCGCCATTCGACCTTGTAGCCAAGGTCGCGCAGGGCCTGGATGAAGTGGCGCCAGTTGCGGCCCTTGTGCTTCGGGTCCGGCACCAGGAACTGATTGCGACGCGGCACCACCTCGCCGGGTTCGGCTACGCGGAAGGTGGCTTTCCCCGTGGCAGGGTCCGTGATGCGGTCCAGCGTGATGGCGCGGCCGGTGGCTGGATCGCGCTTCGCAATCAGCGGGGACCACTGCATCATCTGCTCGACGTTCTCCAGCGTGATGACATCGGGCTGGGTCTTGCCGGCCCAGCGGATAACGATCCAGGCAAGCGAGCGGATTTCCCCGTTGCGCGGCTGGCCGCCCAGGGCCTGGCTGTGGTGCGTGCAGTCCGGGGATGCGTGCAGCAGGCCCACCAGCTCACCCTTGGTCACGGCCAGCGGATCCACCTCGCGAATGTCGGCGCGGTAGTGCTTGGTCTGCGGGTGGTTGACCTCGTGCATGCCGATTGCGTCAGCATCGTGGTTGATGGCGGCATCGACCGGGCGGCCAATGGCTTGCTCGATGCCAGTCGATGCGCCGCCGCCGCCGGCAAACAGGTCGATCACCAGCTTGGCCGCGAGGGGCAGGAGAAATTGTGGGGTGAGCATGCGGCTCCTCAGAAAGAGAAGAGCCCGCGTTGTGCGGGCTCTGGTTCGGGTGTTCGTGTGGCGCGGCGCTGGGTCCTGGTCGCGGGCGGCGGTGCAGCAGAGGCCTCGATGCGCTCGCGCTGCAGTGGCTCGTAGTCGGGGTTCAGCTCGCAGCCCAGGTACTGGCGGCCGAGTTGGAGCGCGACGGCCGCCGTGGTGCCGCTGCCCATGAACGGGTCGAGCACGACATCACCGGGCCGGCTGCCGGCGCGAATGCAGGGCTCGATGAGCGCGGGCGGGAACGTGGCGAAGTGGGCGCCCTTGTAGGGCCGTGTGGCCACCGTCCAGACGCTGCGCCGGTTGCGCGTCGATCCTTCCCAGGGCACTGAACCCTGTTGGTGCCTGCTGTCGTTGAGCAGGCCGGGGCGAGGCTTACGTTCGAGGTTGCCTGATCGACTGGTCCGCTTCTGCGGCTTTTGGCCTGGCACGAGGTAGTCGGTTCGATCCCAGCGATTGCGGGGTGCGTGCGGGTCGCCGGCCACTGGCTCCTTGATCGCCTCGTGGTCGAAGAAGTACCGCTCCGACTTCGAGAGCAGGAACAGGTACTCATGCGCCTTCGTGCAGCGGTCCGTCACGCTCTCTGGCATCGGGTTCGGCTTGTGCCAGATGATGTCTTGGCGCAGATACCAGCCGTCCGCGCGCAGGGCGAAGGCCAGCATCCAGGGGATGCCGATGAGGTCCTTGTGCTTCAGACCTTCCGGCGCGCCGGCCGACCGCTGAGCATGCTGGTCACGGTATTTGGCCGCGCCCTCGCCGTGCAGATTGGTATAGGTGCTGGCCTTGGGGCCGTTCGGCCGGCTGGCATAGCTGTCCCCGATGTTGAGCCACAGGGTGCCATCGTCGGCCAGCACGTCGCGCACGCAGCGGAACACCTCGACCATCGCGGCGATGTACTGCTCCGGCGTCTGCTCCAGGCCCAGTTGGCCGGCATGGCCGTAGTCGCGCAGGCCGAAGTAGGGCGGGCTGGTGACGCACATCTGGGCCCGGACGCCCTGGGCCGCCCAGGCGCGCATGGTGTCTCGGCAGTCGCCGAATTCGATGGTATTCATGTGCCGACCGCCTCCGCCATCCGGGCGGCCGCGCGCTGCAGCCTGGCGTTGAACCAGCGGCGCAGCACGTACTGGCGAGCGATGGAGATGGCCGTGTAGATCAGGCTGATGGCCACGTTCTCGCCCAGGCTGGGCGCGAAGCCGAATCGGGGGAACACCAGGGCGTTTGCCACGATGCTGACCAGCAGCCCGATGGCCACGTTCATCAGGGTCTCGATCAGCGAGCCAAGGCGGGTTTGGTTCATTGGAGGCTCCAGGAATGAGGAAAAGCCCGAGCGGCTTGCACCGTTCGGGCTTCGGGAGATATAGGATTCGCCTGCAAAGGAGAGGCGATGGATACCAATCAGTTGATGGCAGGCCTTGCTGCTGCAGTCAATGCAGCCAAGCCCGCGCCAGAGTATTGTTTCTTGTGGATTGAATCGTGGGCAACCTGCATGACGAGATCGGAATGGTCCGGATGGATGCAGTTTTTTGGCGCTTTTGGCGCCTTAGTTGTTGCTCTCTGGTTGCCGTACTTGCAGGCAAGAATTGGTAGGGCAAATCATTTCTCACTAGCTGTGGCTTGCCTATCGCACCAGCTCAGTGTCTTTGATGAGATTGAACTATTTGCGGATCGCAAGGGTACGACTAGACAGGCACTTAGTCATTGCAGAGAATCTATTGATTCATTGACTGTTTTGTTTCAAGAGGTGAGAGCCTCAGAACTGCCCGCGCCAGCTCTTGCTCCGTGGAGAGCGGCGCGAGCGAATATTGCCAAACTGAAGCGCTTGGAGAGTACTTCCGGGCCAGATCGAGGTGCAAGAATCGTACTCAGTAGGTATCGAAAGACAGTTGAGCTGCTTCAAGATGAGTTAATTCAGCATGATCCTAGGCTGAGAAATTACATAAAGAGGATATTCACGATTCAAGGTTAGAGGGTGGGCCAAGAAATCTATCTCTGCCAAGCGAATGCGTTGACTCGGCTGTAAACAAATGCGGTGCGCAATCATTACCGCGAATTTCCCTCGTGGCTTGCAATCAGTGCTCCAGTATGGGCTGAGCCAGGGGTCTGTCGATCAATGGCCGTAAGGCAGGCCCTCGCCTTCGGCCAGTTCCGCAGGAACCGTGGCCCCGCAGCTCAGGCAGCGCCGCGATGGCGCGCCGGCAGCCGGCTGGTGGGCGCTGCACTTCACCGCCTTGACTCCATCCGGATATGCCTTGATGACGGGCATGGTGGCGAAGGGCAACGTTGCGCAGGTCTGGCTGCCGCCGCTGCAGGTCTGGCACATGGAGCCTTTGGGCTGATGATGAGTCATCGCGTGGGCTCCTCGTCGCTGGTGCGGTGGACAAGGCCTTGCCAGTGCTGGCCCGGTGGCAACGGCGTGGTGTGGCCGGACCCGTCTGCCGTGAGCCTTGGAAGCGCTGCCTGCAGCGCTGGCGAGTCAAGAAATCCCACGCGCGAGGACTTGGTGATCCGCGCGAACTCGATCTCTGCGCGGGAGCTGGCCACCAGGGTCTGGCCAATGTCGGTGATAGCCCGGGCGATCTGCGGTGTGGTGGAGCCGTTGCGCAGATCCTTGATGGTCTGGAGCAGCAGCGATTGCAGCTGGCCCATGCCGCTCGTTTCAGGTGGCGTGGGCTGGGTGTCGGTTGTGGTGGTGGTCATGCTCGGCTTTCTCAATTTCCTTGATCTCTTGGTCCAGCTGGCGTGTGAGTTGCCACACGGGCAGCAGGTCGATGGGTACGGCGGCCCCGTTGCTGCGGGACAGCTCTGCGCGTGAGATGCAGCGCAGGTTGTTGATGTCGAAATTGGAGGTGTCTCCGTCATGGAAGATGACGGCATGGCCCTCCGGGATCGGGCCGTGGTGCTGCTCCCACACGATGCGGTGCACCAGCGCCCAGCGGTTTGGCTCGGCTACCTTGCGTTTGAGGTAGCGGGCTGCGTGCGGCAGCGCGCGTGGCGGCGTGGTCCAGCGCTCTGTGCCCACGGGCACCCAGGTCGGTGGCCTGTTGCCGGTCTTGAAATGGCTTTTTCCCTGCTCCACGCTGTACCCATGCTTCCCCTTGTTCCACGGATTGAATCCTGCTGTGAACTGCCCCGGCCGCTGGCCCTGGCGCAGCATGGAAGCGCGGTAGGTTTGGGCAAGCACAGCAGGAGTCTTGTGCAGGCCCAGGCGGCTGGCCCGGGTGGCGATGTCCTGCATAGGCATCCCCAGCAGCTCACCCAGGTCCTCGTTGAGCATGTCGGCATACAGCAGCTGCAGCAGGTCATCAAGGTGTGTCCAGCGGCCTGTGCGCAGGGTCTTGGCGCCCGGCGCCTTTTTCACGCCCAGGTCATAGGCCCGCTGCTGCACATGCCTGGCCGTGCGCTGCAGGTGCGCAGCGACGTCGGCGGTGGGCTGGGTGGGGTAGTGCTCGCGCAGGTAGGCGTCATCCTCGGCCCGCCATGGCGTGTTCTTGCTCATAGTGGGAGACCGACCTGCTGCCCCTTGATCTGCAGCACGCGGCGTGCGTGGTTGCCGACTTCGGCGGTGACCGAGTAGCCGTACCCATCGGGGTTGATCAGCTCGCGGATCAGGTCGAAGGCCTCGGCCGCATCCGGTGCCAGGTGGTTGGCGTCGTAGGTGGTGGTTTCGAGGTTGGGCAGGTGCTGTGCCATGCGCAGCAGCTCCAGTGCGGCCGCGTCCTCGGTGTGCAGGCCGCGCCCAGGCACGGGCCGGGGCAGGTTGGTGGTCAGGGCAACGCGGCCCTCGTCGTCGGCGGAAATGGCAATGATGATTTGGCGGGCCATGGTGGTCTCCTGTGAAGTGGCGGGGGTCAGGACGGGGTGCCGTCAAGGTGCAGAAGGCGGTGGATCTGGTCGCGCGAGCGGTCGAACTGGACAGCCCACGCGACGCGTTGGGTGATGAGCGGGCGACGTGCCTGCCGAGCGGCAAGGGCGTGGGCGTCGGCCAGTGCGAAGGCGTGGCGCAGCGCGTAGTGCCAATCGCTGGCCCAGTGGTGTTCGCGGTCAGCGGTGGCAGATGACGACATAGGGCCGGTCTCCGAATTGCTCCAGCGCCCAGGCGCATGCGTCTTGCGTGCAGGCGCCGACGAATTGCTGCTGCGTGCAGCCGCATTTGATGGTGAAAGTGCGCATGTGGCTCCAGTAATCAGAGGGATGGCAGTTCCAGCGGGATCTGCTGGAGCTTGGTTGCGGCGGGCGCATCTGCGGTGCTGGCCTTGCGGCTGCGGCGCTTGGGTGGAGGGGCAGCAGCTGCAGCGCTGGCCAGCTGCTCGCGCGCCCTGGCGAAGGTCTGGGCCACGTTGGTGTGCTCGCTGCGGCGGTAGACAAAGGCCTGATCGGTGATCGGGGTGGAGGGGCGTGTGATGCGCGCGTGCTTCATGCGGCTCTCCTGAATGAGTACGGCCCGCTCAGTGGCGGGCCGTTGGTTGGTCAAAGAAGGTGGTTCCGCACCAGGCGTAGAGCAGCATTCCGCTGTGCCTGGCCTCGTCCAGTGCCGCATATCCCGCGTAGCTCAGCAGCGCACATGCGCTCCAGATCAGGGGGTGGCCGGCACCCTCGCGCTCCATCTCGGCGCCTTCGGCAAGGTCGCGGAAGTAGGTGGCCAGCCAGAACGGGCCAGGTGGGGTTGTCGGCGGTGTCTCGGGGTACGGCGGGCTCATTGATGCTCCGTGTCCGCGCCGAAAAACTTGGTGCCGGGCCAGGCGAAGAGCAGCATCCCGTCATCCCGGGTTCGTGCTGCAGACGCACTCGTCTCATCTGTCTGCTTGGTGCGCGCTCCATAGAGAGCAAGTTGGGTAACGTTGTCCGTGCCGGGGCCGCGCTTTGCGTGGCTGCGTTTGCAGAGCTGATCCAAGGCTGCGGTTTCCGCCAGATCCCGGAAATAGGCGGCGAGCCAGAAAGCTGGGTGATGTGTGCCAGGCGACTTTGGGTAGAGCATGCTCAGATGCTCCGCCTTCGGTTTGCGAGGTGGACGACTCGATGGGGTGGCGTTTGCCATGGCAGATCTCCGATGTTGGGCGAGACGAAGAAAAGAGCCGGTGCCGCGTGGCGGCTGCGTGGGCGAGATGGCTGGTGGTTGCGAAGAGAGAAACCCAGGCCCGGCGAAAAAGAAGGCCGCATGTGCATCCAAAGGCGGGTGCTTGAGAGGGCGGATGCGCGGCGTCAAACCGAAGCGCCCTGCAACCCAAGACGCTTGGGTTTGCCCTGCGTTGCGCAGGGCGGGTACTCTGTCCAGTTCTGGGCTGCTTGGCCGTGGCGCAGGCCGCTGGAGAAAGGCTCGCGATGATTCACGGTGGTCACTTCTGTGGCGGAAACAAAAGCGGCCTCCCTGGGAAGCCGCTTTTGTTTCGCCCGTTCTTTCCGGGCTGTCAGCGCTTTCGCGCAGGGCTTTGCTGATCTTGGTATCCCTGTAAACCTCAACATGTTTCTGATCTTGGCAATCCTGTTTGCCTCACCAAACTGCCCGTGTACCGTGCTTTGACGGACTGTGGCCTGGCAGGACTGCCAGAGCAGAGCAGCGGCCCCTGCCCGCTGATGCGTGTGCCGGAATGCCACCGCAGGTGGGGCAAGCATCGGCTGCAACTTGTGAAAGACCGGGGCGAGCCCGGCCGATGCCGTGGTGCCCAACTTCTCTGCCCGTCCGCATGTGCGGTGGCTGAGTAGGTTGAGTTTGATGATAAGGCGATGCCTAATTTTGTGCAATAGGCGATGCCTTATTTTTGATGTATTTGCCGATGTGGTCAGTGGAGACGGACTTCAAAATAGGCCTCCTCCACGGCAATCCCCTGGAGTCCGGCTTGCTGGGCCGCCTCATAGGCCTTCTGCCAAGAAAGCGCCACTGGCTCGTTCGCCTTCCCGATTACGCCGCCCTCAGCTGCATCGTTGAAGAGCTTGTAGGCCCGTGTCATAGCCTCTTGGTTAGGGAAGCTACGTTGAATCACCTTGGCAAAGCGGGCTTCGGCCTTGGCCTTGATGTCATGCTCGATGCCGATGCAGTCTTGAAGGGTGACTCGGAACGAGGTGAGGTCGGAAGTGGTCATGTGCATCCTTGGTGCTGGTTAAAAACACAGTTCTAGTATGCATGATGACTGTATGTGTGTACAGTAAGTTGTTGCATGGTTCTCTACCCACCAGCAGGCGGCCATGAAAAAGCCCGCTCAAGGCGGGCTCGCGTTCTCAGGGGGAGTGCGCATTCAATGTTTCATAGTCCACCAGGCCAACACCTTGCCGGCAATGTTGATGCACTCAGATGCTTTGCGAAGATCAATTCGCTCTTCGTCGGGATAGTCCACGATGTTGTCGCTGCGAAGAACCAGGGTGCCGTCAGAAAGGATTAGTGCTTTCTTCAACAAGAGACGGCTGTAGACATCGATGACATAAATGCCCTGTGCGTCAATGGTGCGCTGGCCCATATCCACAAACACCAAGTCTTCATCTTGAATCGTTGGTTTCATGCTGTGGCCGTTGCCCGTCATGATCTTGATGCGCTCGGGATTGACGGTCCCGATTTTCTTGCGGACCCAGCTTTCCAACACATCGAGATGCCGGACGATCTGCACGGCCTCGTCAATGTGCGAGCCTGGGCCCATCGACGGCCGGACCGAAAGATGCTGCAGACGCACATAACCAGGCGGCGGTGTGTCATCAATCACCTGGATCACGTTCTCTCCATGTTTGGACGCGTCGACGGTAGTCCCCGGCGGGTAATCTGGTAGCCCCCAGTGCGCTGGCTGGACCACGTCTGCGAAGTAGCTCCAGAGCTTGGGGAGCTTGTCCTTGCTGATCGTTCCGCGGTTCACCCAGTCTTGGACGGATGGAGGCCTAACCTCGAAGTGCTCGGCCACCTCCTTCTTGGAGACGCCCTTCAATTCGATGGCTTCAGCGATGGCCTGGCCTAATTTTTCACCAGTAAGCATTGCCTAATGTTCCATGTGTGAGTGCGAGTAGGCAATGCCTATTGATAAAAATTAGGCACGGCCTTATCATGGGGTATGAATTACTCACACCCCGGACTTGCGGTGCAGGCGGTTGTCGATCTTGTTGGCAGCCAAGCTGCCCTGGCTCGCGCTTTGCAGGTATCCGCGCCCACTGTGAACCAGTGGATCAAGAGGCGGCGCCCGGTTCCGAAGGCGCTTAGCCCCAGGATCGAAGCGCTGTCCAGCGGGACCGTCTCACGCCGAGACCTCCGCCCCAACGACTGGCAGGACATCTGGCCCGAACTGGCTCAGTCCGCAACCCAGGTTGAGGAGGTGGCCCATGGTTGACCTTCCGCCGTCCCCACTTGAAGGCGAATTTGGTTCACCAGTTCCCGTTACTGAATCCACCGCCGCGCGCGATACCGCCGAGTTTCCTGGGGGGCTGGGGCGGGGTGGGTTCAATTTGGACTGTCCTGCTACAGGCGTCACAGATTCCGTAGTAGGGGAGGATGCGCAAAACGCTCTTGTGCTTGCGAATATCGAAGCAAGGTTGGCACAAGAAGTGCGGGGGCTCATCGGCTCGCTCGACCAGTTCGGACGCAGCGCGCAGGGCATATACGTGGAGATCCCCGATGGAGCCCATTTTTGTAAGGCGATAACGAGCTTTCTCGCTTTGCTCAGCCTGCAGATTGCGTACGCGCTCACTAAGGGTTTGGATAAGTCCGTCTTTTTCGATGACGGCTCCCAATACTTGCGAGAGCTGGATCTGGACTTGGGCGAGTTTGTCCGAGAGTTGACTCTCGATGGTCGCCGCTTTTTGGCGGTCGCGCTCGTTGACCAACAGGCGACCAAGTTCGATGGCTCCGCTGACAGAGCTGACGAGTAATGAAACATCCATTTTTGCCTGCCCTCCCTGGGGATGTTCGTTGCTGTATGACTGCTCATATCGTACCCAACGCAGGGGATAGCACCAAGAACTGCTCTCATTCCACAACTCGCGCGGCGATACCCCGCAGATGGGTAATCACGTCCGGCTGCGCGCTCCCGCTCTCCTGCATGCGCTGGCAGCACAGTTCGCTCCACCGCGCCAGCGCGGCCGCGCTGAAACCGGCTCGGCCTTCGCCCTCCAGGACTTCGATCATCTGGCCCAGGAACAGCTCCAGGGCCTGCGCCCATTGGGGGCTGCCGATGTTGTCTGCTGTGGGCGTTGCGGGTGTTGTGCTGTGGGTCATGTCGATGGCTCGCAAGGGGTTGTGCTGATGAGTGCAACTTTCTCAGTTGGCATCGCCCCTGGCTATGTCGAATCTGATCCCCAATCCGACATTGCCGCCGGCATGGACGTGCTGGACGCGGCTTTTCTGATCGCGCAGACCAGTCAGGGCGGCATCAAGGCCCTGGCGGTGCGCATGGGCATCAACGCCGGCACGCTGCAACACAAGCTCAACACCAACAACGACACCCACCACCTGACGCTGCGCGAATCCGTGCGGCTGCAGGTGGTGACGGGCAATGCAGCGGTGCTGCATGCCATGGCCAGCGAACTCGGCTACGAGTGCCGGCGCACCCTGCCAGACCAGGCCGAAGGTGACCCGGTGGAGGCCTTCATGCATTTCCAGTCCGCCGTGGCCGAGGTCACGCGCGCTGCAGCTGATGCGCACCGCCAGCCGTCGCGCAATGCGGTGCGGCGGCTTGACCGCCAGGTGCAGGAACTCACGGTGATGGCGCAGTACCTTGCCCGTTCGGCACAGCAGCGCCTGGCCGACACGCCTGGAGGTGGCAATGCGTATTGATATCAAGCCTGAGGGCGGCGACCGATACAAGCGTGCCCTGGCTGGCCTGGATGGTGGGCAGATTGCTCAGGCCACGGCCGAGGCCATCAACATGGGTGCGGGCCGTGTCAAGAATTCCATGCGCGCTGAGATGCAGAGCGTTTTCGACAGGCCCACGGGCTATGTGCTGCAGTCGGTGCAGGTGGTCAAGAAGGCCACGGCCGGCGACCTCAATGCGCTGGTGGCTCCCACCTACATGGGCGGCAAGGGCGTGGACCCGCAGCAGATCCTGGCGGCGCAGGAGGATGGTGGCCGGCGCCGTGACAAGCGCAGCGAGAAGGCCCTGCGCACGGCAGGCATCTTGCCCATGGGCTACCAGACCGCGATCCCGGCCACTCCCTACCCGGGCAGCGATGACGGGCGCGGGAATCTCAAGGGCTCGACCCTGGTACAGCTGATTGCCTACTTCCAGGCCTTCGGCGAGCAGGGCTACCGGGCCAATATGACCAAGGGGCGCATGCAGGCCCTGCACCAGCGCGGCGGCAAGGGCGCGCGCTTCATGGGGCCGGTGAAGGGCATCCGCTACATCGTGGCCTATGGCCGTCTGCGCGGCGGTGCGCGGGCCACAGCGCGCGGCGAGTACGACAAGCGGGCATCCAACCTGCCGCCCGGCATCTGGGCTGTGACCGGCACAGGCGGCGCAGATGTGCGGCCGGTGCTGATGTTCGTGCGCGGCGGCAACTACAAGCCCCGCATCAGTCTGGACGGGGTGCGCAAGCGCTCGGGCATCGATGAGCTGGTTCCCCGCTGGGTCCGTGGCCGCGTCTATGACGCATTCAGGAAAGCCAGTCAGGGCTGATGGCCCGGCTGATATCAGGAGAGATAGACATGCAACACACCACCCATCAGGTGACCTCGCATGACACCAAGGCGGATTCGTTCTCCGCCATTGGCAATGCCACGCGGGTGCGCCTCAACGAACGGCTGTACAGCAGTCTGGCCGAGGCCCACCGCCGGGGGCAGCCCGCCCTGAGCCGGCGCGAGCTGCGGGACTTTCACAACGAGTGCACGGGCGAATGGCTGGAGATCTCCAGCGTGGCCAGCACGGTCAATGCGCTGGTCGCGGCCAAGCGGGTGGAAGAGGTGGAGGCACGGGCCTGCTCCCTGCCGCCGCACCGCCTGGTCAAGCCTGTGCGCTGCCGCCTGCAGCAGGCGAAGTTGACGGACTGAATTGATATCGAAGGTTGAGCAGGCATGAATCACTACCCCCACCACATCGGCGACTTCGACACGGAGACGCGGCATTTGTCACGGCTGGAGCGTGCCATCTACCGTGACATGCGTGACATGTACTGCAAGACGGAAGAGGCATTGGACGGTTCGGACATGGAGCGCTTGGCGCGGCGTCTGTTGTGTCGTTCGCCGGAAGAGATCGATGCCTTGCAGTTCGTGCTGGCAGAGTTCTTCACGTTGCTGCCTGATGGCCGATATCAGAACGATAAGTGCGAGCAGATCGTGGCCCAGTTCCGCCAGCAGCAGGAAGGGCGCGAAGAGGTCAAAAGCAACGAGCACCTACGTCAGAAGCGCAGCAGGGCTAGGCGTAGTGCTATCTTTTCTGCACTTCGTTCACTGGGCATCGTGCCCAACTTGAAGACGCAGATGGCCGAGTTGATGGCGCTGTGCCGTCAGCATGGAATCGTTGTGACAGACACCAGTGTCACGCTCAATGGCATGGATTTGCTGGCTGCTGATACGTCTGGTGTCACGCCGCGCCACGCTGATGTCACGGCCAGTGACACGGCTTGTCACGGAGATGGCACGGGTAACCAGAACCAGAACCAAAACCAATACATACCCCCCAACCCCCCTGCAGGGGGGGCGAACGGTGGATTGGCTATCGCCACGGCACTTGCAGGCAGCTTCCCGGAGCATCGGCGCACCCGATTGGTGGACGTGGCCGACGCCGTGGCCGATGCCATCGCCCGTGGCGACGTGACGGCCGAGGAGCTGCTGGCTGCCGCTGAGCAGCAGCGTGGACTGCTGGCGGCGAAGGATGGCAAGGCCTGCCCCAGCCTGCTGCGCTGGGTGCGTGAGCAGCGTTGGAAGGACGTGGTGATGCTGGCATCTGCGGCAGGCGAAGGGCAGCAGCCCGACAACTGGGCAGACACGCGCAGCGGCGTCGAGGGCATGGCGGCCAGCCTGGGCATGCCGAGCTACGACGACTGGTGCGATGCGCGAGCGGGGCAGGGCCTGCGGCGAGCGTTCGCGGACTACGAGGCGGCAGTGCATGCGCTGCTGGCGGCGCAGGGGGTGTCGGCATGACGGTGCGCACCCTCATTGGCGCGGCGGCGCCCCTCTCGATGTGCTCAAAAAATAGGCAGGATCGCGGGTCCTTTTTGGCCCCCTTGGAAGCGGGTAATTCGAGCCGCGCTCTCGGACTGTTGCGCAACCTTCCTAAGGGGGTTAAGTGAAGGTCCTGCCTTACTTTGATGCTCCTATTTCGCAAGCAGAATTTGCGGCTTTGGTCGGTGTCAGCGAGGCCCGCGTAAGCCAGCTGGTGAGCGAAGGCGTGATCGTCCGGGGCGATACGGGCCACGAATGGCTGCTGGGTTATTGCGAGCGCCTGCGCGACCAGGCAGCGGGCCGTGCCTCGGTCGGTTTGGGTGGCCTGGACCTGGTCCAGGAACGTGCGGCGCTGGCGCGCTCGCAGCGCGAGGCCCAGGACCTGAAAAACGCCGTCGCCCGTGGCGAATTCGCGCCCATCGGCGCCCTGGCGGACGTGCTGGGCCTGGCCAGTTCAGCAGTGGTGGACCGCATGGACCAGATCGAGGGCCAGCTGCGCAAGGCCTGCCCGGATCTGCCCGAGGATGCCCGCGTCACGGTGCTGCGCGTGCTGGCCGATGCCCGCAATGAGTGGATTCGGGTCACGTCCAAGCTGATCGGCGAGCGCGTGGCGGCCATGGCCGAGGCGCCCGACGAGGATGAGCTGGACGAGGAGGCCGCATTTTGAGCGCACCCCTGTCGAGAGAGGCGATTTCCGCCATCCAGGCCGCCGCGCAGCTGGGCCTGTCCAGCCTGCGGGCCGACGCACCGCAAACACTGTCCGAATGGGCAGCCGACCACTTCCTGCTGGCTGGCGAATCCAGCCACCAGAAGGGCGGTTGGGTGGCCTGGCCGTTCCAGGTGGGCATTCTGGACTTCATGAGCGACGACCGGATCGAGGAATTGGCCGTCAAGAAGTCCAAGCGCGTCGGCTACTCGAAAATGATCACCGCCTTCGTCTGCTACAACATCGCGCACCGCCGCCGCAAGCAGGCGCTGTGGCAGCCCACGGACGACGACCGTGACAGCTTCGTCAAGACCGAGATCGAGCCCCTGCTGGACAGCAAGGACGGCGTGCCTTCGGTGATCGCGGCCCGCAAGCGGGGCAGCCGGGTCGAGGAGACCATCAAGTACAAGCCTTTCCGCGACAGCGTGCTGCACCTGCTGGGTGGCAAGGCGGCGCGGGCCTACCGCCGGATCACGGTGGCCGTGGCCATCCTGGACGAATGGACGGCATTCGACCAGACCATCGGGGGCAGCAAGGACAAGTCCGCGGGCTCGCCCGGCACCTTGGCCAAAGGCCGGCTGGAAGGCGCTCCATACCCCAAATTCATCGGCGGCAGCACGCCCGGCATCAAGGGCCTGTGCCACGTCAGCCGTGCCTGCGAGGATTCCGAGGACGAGGTTGATTACCTGATCGAGTGCCCGCGCTGCGAGGCCGAGCACCCGCTGACCTGGGGCGGCAAGGAGGCAATGCACGGCTTCAAGTGGGAGGCTGGCAAGCCCGAGACCGTGCGCCACATGTGCCCCCACTGCCGGGAGACCATCAGCCAGGCCGAGTACCTGCCGGGCGGCTGGCCGCTGACGGGCGCCTGGGTGTGCCGGAGGTCTGGCCGTCGCTTCGGCGCCGACCGCATCTGGCGAACTGCCGATGGCACGCCCTGCAGGCCGCCGCGCACGCTGGGCGTGCACATCTGGGCCGCGTACAGCCCGCAGCGCACCTGGGCGTCCATCGTGGACGAGTTCGAGAAGGCCCACCGCGCGCTGCAGGAGGGCGATGCAGGCCCCATGACCTCGTTCACGAACGAGACGCTGGGCGAGGCCTGGGAACTGAAGGGGGAGGGCACCGACGACCATGTGCTGCAGGCCCGCGCCGAACCCTATGCCATCGGCACGGTGCCTGTGGGCGGCCTGGTGCTGACGGCCGGCGTGGACGTGCAGCGCACCTGGTGGCAGATCAACGTCTGGGCCTGGGCGCGCGGCATGGAGAGCTGGATCGTGGACCGCCACATCATCGAGGGCAACCCATCCAGCGAGGGCGACTGGGCGCCCGTGACGGCCTACCTGCAGCGCCGGTACCGCCAGGCCTGGCACGGTGGCAGCCTGGGCCTGAGCGCCATCAGCATCGACTCTTCCGACCAGACCCAGGCGGTCTACAACTACGTCCGCACGCACCAGCACATGCTGCCCAACCTGCGCGCCATCAAGGGCGACAACAACGACAACCGGCCCATCGTGGGGCCGGCCAGCATGCAGGACATGGACTGGCGCGGCCAGAAGATCAAGCAGGGCATCAAGCTCTGGCTGGTGGGCGTGGACAACGCCAAGGATCTGCTGTTGGGCCAGCTGGCGATCACGGACGCCGGCCCGGGGTGCGTGCACTTCAGCGAGGATCTGCCGCGCGAGTTCTTCGAGCAGCTGACCGCCGAACAGCGCATCCTGGCCAAGGTCCAGGGCCGCGAGGCATACCGCTGGGTCAAGCGCCGCCAGCGCAATGAGGACCTGGACTGCCGCAACTACGCCATCCACGCTGCCATGGCCCAGGGCCTGCACAAGTACACCGATGCGCGCTGGTCGCAGGTCGAGCAGATGGTGCAGCCTGCGCGCGACCTCTTCAGCCCACCCGAAGCGCCCGCCATCGTGGCGCCGCCGGCCCCCACGGCTGCGCCCACGTCAGACGCTCCACCCGTTTCCGCCACCATCGCGCCCCGTGCGCCGGCCCCCGCGCCGCGCCGTGCGGCACCCGTTCGCCGCAACGGCGGTTTCTCCCGTTCCTGGTAGACCCATGACCCCTAAGACCAACGCCCCAGCACCCCACATGGCCCCCGATGCGGCCAAGAATTCCGCCATGCCAGAGGCCGATTTCGCGCCCGATCTGGTGGATCGCATGTTTGACTATCTGGTGGAACTGCTGCCCGAGCTGCGCGGCAGCCCTGCCGCGATGGAGCGTGTCCAGCTTCAGCTGCGCCGGGAGTTTGCCGGCCAGGATGCCTACATCCCTGCCAAGTCCTCGGTGGACAAGGCCGAGGAGCGTCGGCAGGTGCTGCGGCTGTGGAATGGGCGCAATGCCACGGCCGTGGCGCGCACGCTGGGCATCAGCCGTGCCACCGTGTACCGGCACCTGAAGCAGCCCGGCTGAAACCGTCTCAGGTTTCCGGGAAATGAGACAGTTGCCCCGGTAGCGTGCGGCATATGAGCACGCTCCAAGACCTCCAGATGCGCCTCGCGCGCCTCAATGCCGCCATCCACAGTGGCGAGCGCACCATCACGACCGAGGATGGCGCCTCGGTCACCTATCGCAGCCTGGATGAGATGAAGGCCGCGCGCCGGGATCTGCACACGCAGATTTCGGCCGTGGCCGGCACCGGCCAGGCGCGCGCCCTGGTGGCGCGCTTTCGCTTCGCCGGCCTGCGGGACCGCTGATCATGCAGCGCCGTACCGTGGCCCGCAGGGCCTCCCCTACGCTGGTTGACCGTGTTGTCGGCTATTTCTCGCCCGCACAGGGCGTGCGCCGCCAAGTCGCCCGGGAAATGCTGGTGCGCGCCTACGAGGGCGCCAGCCGCGCCGATGGCTGGCGCGTCAAGCGCTCGGGGGCCAGCCCCACGGCAGACCACGCCGCTGATGCGCGCGAGCTGCGCATGCGTGCGCGCTCACTCGCGCAGAACGTGCCGAACATCGTGCGCGCCGTCAATGCCGTGCTCGCCATGCGCGTGGGCCAGGGCATCGTGCCCGTGTGGGCCGACGAGGGCCTGGCCAAGCGCTGGCGCGAATGGGTGCCCCATGCCGACTACGACGGCCTGCTGGACTTCTACGGCCTGCAGTACAAGGCCGAGCGCACGCGCGACGTGGACGGCGCCGTGCTCATCCGCAAGCACATCCAGCGCATGGGCTCCACGGTGCCGCTCAAGCTGCAGCTGCTGGAGATCGATTTCCTGGACGCGGAGCGCAATGGCGTGCTGGCTGGAGGGCGCGAGATCATCCGGGGAATCGAGTACGACAAGCGCGGGCAGCGCCTGGCCTATTACCTGTTCGACCGCCACCCCGGTGATACCGGCATGTGGACCCTAGGCCGCAGCGGCACCAGCCAGCGCGTGCCGGCAGATGAAATCATCCACTTCTTCGACCCCGAGCGAGCTGGCCAGCAGGACGGCATCACGCGCCTGGCGCCCATCATCGCCAAGGTGCGCGACCTGCATACCTACGGCGACTCCGAGCTGCAGCGCAAGCAGCTGGAATCGCGCATGGGGGTGTTGGCCGAGATGGACGGGGCCGGAGGCATGCCGCCGCCGCTGCTGCCAGACGAGGCCGCAGGGCAAAAGCCCGGCCTGATGGATCTGGGCGATCTTGCTGGCGGCGGCATCGTGGGCCTGCCGCCAGGCATGAGCAATCCCACCTTCATCGAGCCCAAGGCCGTGCCGGGCTTTGGCGACTACATGAAAGGGGGCTGGAAGGAGGTGGCCGCAGGCTATCGCTGCCCCTACGAGCTGATGACGGGCGACCTGACCGAGGTGAATTTCAGCACCTCGCGCATGTCCATGAACCAGTTCCGGGCCGAAGTCGAGTCCGAGCAGTGGCGCGTCACCGTGCCGCGCCTGTGCGCGCCCATTGCGCGGTGGTTCGTGGCGGCCGTGGATCTGGTGGCCACGGTGCCGGCCGATGTGGCTGCGCCGGACTGGAGCACGCCCCGCTGGGCCAGCCCGAACCCCGTGCAGGACGTGGCCAGCGACCTGAGCGCCGTCAAGGGCGGCATGCAGAGCATCAGCGAAGTCATCCGGCGCCGGGGCTATGACCCTGAGGCCGTTTTCAGCGAGCTGGAGGGCGACCTGGTGCAGCTGCGTGATCGCGGCATCCTGCCGCTGCTGGCTGCGCTGTGGGGTGCGCAGAACCCCATCGATCTGGTGGCCCAGATGGAGGGGCAGGGGCAGAAGTGAAATCGTCTCAGTTTTCCGGGATTTGAGACAGTCAAACCGGAAAACTGAGCGCCATGCCACAAGCCAACGCCCAATCTTCCGCGCCCCAGGTCCACGATTTGCCGGTGCAGACGCGCGCCGCAAGCCTGGTCCCCGACACCTACAACGAGGCCGACAGCACGGTCGAGGTGGTTTGGACCACGGGCGCCATGGTGCGCCGCTACGACTGGTGGAACGACCGTCCCTACGACGAGGACCTGCAGATCACTCCCGAGGCCGTGGACATGGCCCGTTTTGACGCCGGCACTGTCCAGGTGCTGGACGGTCACCGCGCCTATGGCGGCGTGGCTGCCATCCTCGGAATTGCCGAGCGCGGCTGGATCGAAGGTGGTGAAGGTCGGGCCGTGATCCGGCTGAGCCAGCGTCCCGAGCTGGCCGGCATCGTGGCTGACATCCGCGCCGGGATCATCCGCGCCATCAGCTTTGGCTACAGCGTCCAGCGCTACGAAATCACCCGCGCACAGGACCGCACGGACGGCATCAACGTCGATCTCTACCGCGCAGTCGCCTGGACCCCGCAGGAAATCTCTTTCGTCACTGTGCCTGCCGACCCCAACGCCGGCACGCGCAGCGCACCCACTTCCCAGGCCCCGTCCGGTGCAGCGCCCCAGGGCGGCATGCCGTGCGAGTTCTTCCAACGGGCAGCCGCCCAACCCACCACCCAGGAGCACCAACGTATGCCCCAAGCAAACCAAGCCGGTGAAGGCGGCCAGACCGCCAACACCAATCCCGGCGCCGCGCCCGCCAACGTGTCGCAGGTTCCTCAGAATCGCCAGATCGAGGGCACGCCCCAGCCCGCGCCTGTTGGCACGTTCGACGGCCAGCGCGCCGCCGACATTGTTGCGCTGTGCCAGCGCCACAACCTGGCCGATCTGCAGACCGAACTGCTGCGCAACCAGTCCACCATGGACCAGGCCCGCGCCGCCGTGCTGACCGCGCTGGACCGGCGAAGCCAGGAGCAGGCCACTGGCCCCACGACCTCCATTCGCACCGTGGGCGATGAGCACGAGAGCCGCATGCGCGGCATCGAAAACGCGCTCATGCACCGGCTGAACCCAGGCGCACAGCTGGATGACAACGGCCGCCAGTATCGCGCCATGACCATGGTGGAGATGGCGCGCGAGGTGGTTGAGGGGCTGGGCCAGAAGACGCGCGGCATGAGCCGCGCCGAGATCGTCAACGTGGCGCTGCGCGTGCGTTCCGGCATGCTGGGCACGGGCGACTTCCCTGCGCTGCTGGGCGGCGTGGGCCAGCGCGTGCTGCGTGCGGCCTATGACGAGGCGCCCAGCACCTACCAGCTGTGGGCGCGCCGCGCCCCCAACCTGCCGGACTTCCGCATCCGCCAGGTCATCGGCGTGGCCGGTGATGTCGAACTCAAGAAGCTCAACGAGCACGGCGAGTACACCTACGGCAGCCTTTCCGAGGATGCCACGGGCTACCGCGCCTTCACGTTCGGCCGCTCGCTGGCGATCACCCGCCAGATGATCGTCAATGACGATCTGGACGCCCTGACACGCACAGGGACCAAATTTGCCGCCGCAGCGCGGAGCCTCGAAAACCGTCTGGTCTATGGCCAGATCCTCAATAACCCGGACATGTCCGATGGCGAGCCTCTGTTCGATGCCGAGCACAACAACCTGCTGACCGGCGCAGGGTCCAAGTTCTCGCTGGAAGCACTGTCCAGCCTGCGCACGCTGATGCGCAAGCAAAAGGGCCGGGACGAGGAGGCGCTGAACATCGCTCCGGCCTACCTGCTGGTCCCCTCCGACCTGGAAACCCTGGCCTACCAGTACACCAGCCCCAACTACCAGCCTACCAAGGCCGGCGACATCAACGAATTCCGCACGGGCGGCCGCACGGCGCTGGAGCCCATCGTGGAGCCGCTGCTGGATGACGTGTCCACCACCGCGTTCTACCTGGCGGCCCGCGCCGGCCAGATCGACACCGTCGAGTTCGCCTACGTGGACGGCTACGAGGGTCTGCGCACCGAGACCTTCTCCAGCGAAGACGTGGACGGCGTGAAGCTGCGCGCCAGCCTGGACTTTGCCGCCAAGTGCCTGGACTGGCACGGCCTGGCCAAGAGCAACGGCGCCTGAACGCGCCGCCACCCACACACACGCTTTCAGGAGTTCAACCCATGAAAAACTACCAACAGCGCGGCCACGTCATCGAGGTCCTGGCAGCTGCCGCCGCAGTGGCTGCAGGCCAGCCCGTGGCCGTCGGCGCCATCCTCGCCGTGGCCAATGGCCCGGCCCAGGTCGGCGAGCCCTACAACGCCGAGCGCGTGGGCGTCTTCGTCCTGCCCAAAGCGGCAGGCACTGCATGGACGCAGGGCCAGCCCCTGCGCTGGGATGTCGAAACCGGCGCATTCGCAGTGGGCGGCGCGGCCACAGCCGGCGACGTGACGGGGGCGGCGTTCGCCTTCGAGGCGGCCGACAGTGCGGCCACGCAGGGCGCCGTCTGCCTGCCCGGTGTCATCGGCACCGTCGCGGCCTGAGCGGAGCAGGGCAGGGCATGACTTTCCTCCTCATCCCAGGCGCCGAGCGGGCAGGGCGCGTGCGCTCAGCCCAGCAGCGGCACCACGCCAATGCGGTGGCTGTCTGGCAGGGCGGCGAGCCCTTCGGCGTCATCCTGCGGCGCGGCCCGCGCGAGGCCTTGGGCATGGTGGGCGCCTATGTCCTGGCCTGCCGGCTGCCCGCAGACATGGTGCCTGGCATCGCCCAGGGCGAGCCCATCGAGATCGACCAGGTCACCTACAGGATCGCCGAGCCGCCCCAGCCCGACGAGTCCGGCTGGCTGCTGCTGCAGCTGGAGGTGGCCTGACATGGCGCAGCACATGCAACAGCAGATCCTGGCCGCTTGGCGCGTGGATCTTGTCCTCGCGGCCACCCTGGCTGGCGACAAGGTCCGCGTCGAAGGTCGCAACGCATACCCGGTAAGTGCCCTGCCAGCCATTGATATCAGCGCGGCAGACGAGGGCATCGAACCCCTCTCGGGTGGGCGCGGTGGCCTGGCCACGCTGCACCGGGAATTCCTGGTTGATGTCACCAGCATCGCCACGGGAGACCAGGCACGCGAACAGGCCATGGAACTGCATGCGCAGATCGAGGAGCGCATGGGGCCTGCTGCTGACGGCGTGCTGGCCGGCCTGCTGATCGCGCCACCGCGCCTGCGCGGCATCCGTGGGCAGTGGGACGACGCCGCTACCCAGCCCATCTACATCGTGCGCGGCATGTGGCTGTGCCGATACCTCACCGCCGAGGGCGCCCCGCGCGGCCCGGCATCCCATCCCTGAAAGGAAACGACCATGGCAGTCCAAAACGTTCGTACCTCGGCAGGCAGCAAGCTGCTGATCTGCGCCGCCCGGCCAGCATCCTACGATGCGGCCGGCTTCCAGGCCCTGGACTTCAAAGAGATCGCTGAGATCACCGACCTGGCCGAACTGGGCCGGGAATACAACCAGGCCACGCATTCGCCCCTGGCAACCCGCCGCATCGTCAAGCGCAAGGGCAGCTTCAACGATGGCAGCCTGACCGTGCCCATGGCCCGCGACATGAACGACGAGGGTCAGGTGCTGCTCAAGGCTGCATCCCAATCGGACGACAGCTACAGCTACTGCATCCGGCTGCAGGACGCTTCGAGCCACTATTTCACGGCGCAGTGCATGAGCTTCAAGCTCAACGTGGGCAGCGTGGACTCCATCACCGCGCACACGGCGCAGCTGGAAGTGGACAACGACATTATCGAAGTGCCGGCCATCACGCACACGCTGGCTTACACGGCTGGTGCCAACGGCTCCATCGTTGGCCCGGCAGCCCAGACCGTGCCCCAGGGCGCCACGGGCAAGCCCGTGTACGCGCAGGCTGCCGCCGGCTTCGACTTCGAGAAGTGGAGCGACAACAGCACGGACAACCCGCGCTCCGATGCCAACGTGCTCGCCAACGTGGCCGTACAGGCCAGCTTCATCCCCGAGTAATTCGCCGCTGCCATGCCCGGCTGCGGCCGGGTGGCATGCCCCTCATTTTTTTTTCATCGCCACCACCATGCTCAAGCTTTCCCAACTGACCGTCGCAAACACAGCTCCCATGCATCTGAAGGATGCGGCAGGTGAACTCATGTTCTACAAGGACCCGTCGCACGGCGATGAGGCCAAGGAACTGCCTGTTCGCATTCACGTCTTTGGCCCTGGTTCCGAGGAGCATCGCCAGGCGCAACTGCGGGCCCAGCGTCGCGTCATGGCGCTGGTCAAGAAAAGCCGGCGTGCGTTGGAAGAACGGACGCCAGAAGAGCGCACGGCCGATACCGCCGTGATCCTGGCCGACATCACGCATTCGGTCGAAGGTCTGGATCTTGAAGGCCGTTCGGTGCGCGAAGCGATGCTGGCCCTGTACTCCGATCCAACTTGCGGCTACGTGGCTGACCAGGTCAACGCCTTCGCGGCCGACTGGGCAAATTTTTCCAAGAGTGCGCCGAAGGTCTGAGCCTTTACGTGCGCACGTGGGCGTGGCTCAACGCCCCGCTCAAGACCAAGACCGGGAAAAAGGCTCAGCAGCAAGATGAAGAACCCAGGATCACACGCATCGAGAAAATCAGGACAGAAGGCCGTGAGCCTGACATGCCTGACCCTGGCCCGGCCGGCTATCTCCTCGAAGTGTTCTTCGACCTGGGGCCATCGCTGCAGTCGCCCATGGGCGAAACGCCCGTCGGTTACGAGCAGCTGGTGGCATGGCAGTCCATTCATGGCGTGCAGCTCACGCCCTGGGAGGGCAAAACGCTCTGCGACCTGTCCATCGCATGGCTGGTCGCCAAGGACGCTGCCAAGGACCCTGCTGCCCCACGGCCAGGCAGTGTCGATGAGTCACCTGAGCAGGCCGAGGAGCGGCGCGAGCGCGTGTCCAGCGGCCTGGGTGACATGCTGCGCTCGTTCCGACGCGCGCCGAAGTGACATGCAGGGGGCTGCATGATCGGCTCCAGCAATATCAACTACCTGCGGTTTCTGATTACGGGCGACAGCTCACAGCTGCAGGCCGAAGTCGAGAAGTCCAAGCGCACCGTCACGGGCATGGTCGATGGCATGGCAGGCTCGCTGGGGCGCCTAGGCACGTTGCTCGGTGGCGTGTTCACGGGGTTCACCGTCACAGCGTTCGCGGCCAAGCTGGTGTCCGTGCAGCGCGAGTTCGACAAGCTCAATAGCTCGCTGGTCACAGTTACGGGAAGTGCCCTGGCTGCCGGCCGTGAAATGGCTTGGATTGAGCAGTTCGCAAAGGACACTCCCTACGGTCTGGCTCAGGCTACCGAGGCGTTTGTGAAGATGAAGGCCTTGGGTCTTGATCCGACCCAGGCCAAGCTCACCAGTTTCGGCAACACAGCAGCCGGCATGGGTAAGAGCCTCATGCAGATGATCGAGGCCGTGGCGGATGCGTCCACTGGCGAATTCGAGCGCCTGAAGGAATTCGGCATCAAGGCGTCTAAGCAGGGCGAGATGGTGGCTTTCACCTTCCAGGGTGTCACCACGAAGGTAAAGAATTCTGCAAAGGAGATCACTGCCTATCTGGAAAGCATTGGCAATACCGCCTTCGGTGGGGCTATGGAGGAGCGCTCGAAAACCCTGGATGGGGCACTTTCCGCTCTTGGCGATTCTTGGGACAAGCTCTTTCGCAAGATCAATGAGAGCACTGGGTTCGCTGAAAAGGCTGCGGCTGGCGTGCGTCTGGTAACCGATGCCATTGATTGGCTTGGTGATGCGATTAAGAGCAATCAAGGGTTGGTGACAGGGATGCTCGGCGCCTTGGGCGGAGCGGCGGTCGTCGCTGGAATCATGGGTGTTGTCGGCGCCATCGGAATTTTGACGGGCGCATTCAGTGCGTTGGCAGCGGTCGCATTGGCGAATCCTGTGGCGCTCACTCTGTTGGGCATCGGTGCGGTTGCTGGTGTTGGAGTGGCAGCAGTAAGTGCCATCAGCAATTCTGTCGATGGCATCCATCGTTCCATCACTGGGCTGAAGGCAGAGATTGAACGGTTGGAGTCGGACAAGGCATTTGCGCGCACCAATGGTCGTGATCCCGGCTTTCTGCGAAATATCGACCTTGGGATTGAGGAGCGAAAGAAATCCATACAGGAACTGGAAGGCAAGCTGAAGGCGATTGATGCAAAGGACCCTCGCAACCAAATGCAATACAAGGGGCGTGGGCAGTCGTTTGCAGATGAGGCGGCCAGGCTCGCCCAGGAAGAAGCAAAGGCTGAGGAGGAGCTGGCGGAGATTCGCCGTGGTCTCTACGGCGTCAACAAAGACTATTTGCCGCAGCTTCAAAAGCTCAACGAGCTGCGCCAGGCCGGCCGCATTACCGAGGCTGCCTATGTCGAGCTGGTCAGCAAGCTGGCCAAGGAAAACTACAAGGAAGACGAATCGGCCAAGGCCCGTGCTGCCTCCGCCAAGCAGCTGCATACGGCCTATGGCAACTTGGTCGATTCCATTGAGGAAAAGATTGCCGCCCAGCGCCTGGAAATCTCCGGCGGGGAGAAGCTGGGCGAAGCCGACAAGCTGCGCATCAAGTATTCGCAGGACCTGCTGGGCTCGCTCAAGGGGCTCAACTCCACCGAGCGCGCCAACATCGAAGCCAAGCTCAAGACCCTCAAGACGCTGGAGAAGGAAAACGAAGCCAGGCAGAAGGCGCTGAAGCTGGCCGAGGAAGAGCGCAAGTACCGGCAGGAGTGGATGACCACCCAGGGCAAGACAGTCGAGGAGCTGACGGCCAGCAACCAGGCGCTGCGCGACGAGATTGAGCTGATCGGCCTGAGCGCCGAGCAGCAGCGCGTGGTCATCGAGCAGCGGCAGATGGCCATCATCCTGAGCAAAGAGCAGCAGCTGGCCGAGATGGAGCGCGCCGCCGCGCTCACCGGCACCATGACCATGGAGCACGCGCTGCTCCAGCAGGAAATCGAGCTGCTGCGCGAGCGCCTGGGCCTGACCTCGGTGAAGGCTTCGCGCGAAGCATCGGCCGAGGCTGCCAAGGCCAGCACATCGGAGTGGCAAAAGGGTGTGGACCAGATCGGCCAGAGCCTGGCTGACCAGCTGATGCAAGGCGGGCTCTCGTTCGGCCAGTACCTCAAGAATCTTGCGCGCACGCTCATTTTCAAGCCGCTGATTCAGGCAACGGTCCAGATCGCTGGCGGTGCCCTGGGCAGTTTGTTTGGCGCACCTGCTGCGGCTGGCCAGAGCGGCGGCGCTGGCATGGGCATGCTCAACAACCTGGGTACGCTGGGTGCAGGTGCCCAGGCAATGTGGGGCTTTATGCCTGGTGCCTCGGCTGCCAGCCTTGCTGGTGCCAATGCCGTGGGCCTGGCCGGCGGCGATGCCCTTGGCGCCCTGATCGCGGGCAATGGCAGCTGGGCCGGTGTCGGCAGCAGCTTCGGCTCGCTCATGAGTGGACTGGGTGCAGCGCTGCCCTGGCTGGCAGGTGGCCTGGCCATTTTCTCGCTGCTCAAGGGTGGCTTGTTCGGCTCGCGTGGCCCCAATCACAGCGGCGGCGTCTATTCGACCCGCACCGATGACTGGGACCAGGCCGCGCAGCAGGCTCTGGGCAAGGATGCCTGGGGCAACGCGCTGGGCGACTTCACAAAGCGCAGCAACAAGGACTTGGGCAAGCAGGTCGGCACCACGGTCGATGCCCTGATTGACGTCTACAAATCCCTCGCCAAGTTTGCCGGTGGCACGGCCAAGGACATTGATATCGCCGCTGGCTTTGCTGTCAATCCCAAGCATGGCGACGAGGATGCCTATGGGTATTTCCAGATCCTCGACAAAGCCACGGGCTCAGTGCTGAGTTCCTACAAAAACCGTGATCTCGGCAACGACCCCGAGAAGGCTTTTGCGCAATTCGTGGCCGACATGGGCGGCTCGCTCATCGACCAAATCAAGAAGGCCGACATCCCCAGCTGGATGCGCAATGTCTTCGATGACATGGGCGAGGAGATCACGCTGGAGAGCTTCAACGCGGCTCTGCAGACCGTGGAACTGACGGGTGTCGCCATCGAGGGCTGGACCCGCAACATCACCAACTTCGGCAAGCTGGGCGACGAGGCCATTGCCAAGCTCATCAAGAGCGCCGGCGGCATCCAGGACCTGATCGCCGGCATGGATGCGTTCTACACCAGCTTCTACAGCGAGCGGGAGCGCATCGAGAACGCGGCCAAGGCCGTGGACAAGGCGCTGGCCGACCTCAAGATTGACATTGATCCCCGCATGGGCCAGGACGCCAAGGCCAAGTTTCGCAAGCTCATCGAGGACGCCATGGCGGCCGGCGACGTGGAGCTGCTGGCCAAGCTCATTCCGCTGGCCAAAGAATTCGGCGCCGTGGCGGATGCCGCTGGCCAGGTGCTGGACACGCTCAAGAACGACCGCCGGCAGCTGGAAGCCGAATACCTGCGCGCCACGGGCCAGACCGACAAATACCGCGAGGCCCTGCGCAAGCTGGCCACCGAGGGCATGAGCGAAGCCGAGCGCGCCGCCTGGGACTACAACCAGGCGCTGCGCGAAGAAATCGCCCGCGTGGACCAGCGCACCGACCTGGAGCGCAAGCTGCTGGAGATGCAGGGCAACACGGCAGAATTGCGCCGCCGGGAACTGGCCGCGCTGGACCCCAGCAACCGCGCCCTGCAGGAACGCATCTGGGCCATCGAGGACGAGCGTGCTGCCCAGGTGGCGGCCAAGGAAGCGCAATCCGCCGCTTACGACCTGTTCAGCCGCGCCGTGAACCGTGACCGCGAACTGCTGCAGCAGCGCGTCAGCAGCGTGCAGGAATCCATCTCGGCCATCACGGCGGCGGTTGGGCAATTGAAGGGTGCTGCGACGGATCTTTATGGCACCGTGGACAGCACCACGCAGTGGATGGCTGCGCGCGGCATGGTCTACATCGAGGAGGCCTTGCAGGGCGTGCGCGCGGGCCGCAAGGTCTCCGACTATGCCGACCTGGGCTCTGCCATCCAAGCCACCCGCTCGGGCTTGACCGGCGGCGTCTACGCCACCGACTTCGAGCGCCGCCGCGACGCCCTGGTGTGGGCGGGCAAGTTTGCGGAGCTGGGCGACCTAGGCGAATCGCAGCTGAGTATCGAGGAACGGTCCCTCAAGGCCCTGCAGTCGCAGATTGAAGGCCTCGATGCCCTGGCCAAGCGCGCCGACGAGCTGGTCAACGGCACCACCATGCTCACCGGCACGGTGCAGAGCTATTTCGAGAAGCTGCTGGCAACGTTGGCCAAGGATGCCGGCACAGCCACGCCGGGCACCAAGCCAGGCACCGGAACCAACGGTGGCGGCGCGGTCTGGGGGCCGGGCGGTGGCGGTCAGCCGGAGCCCGTGGACTCCAAATATTCGCGACCCCGTGCGGACGGCTCGGGCGGCACTTGGTATGAGCCTGTGGTGGATCAGGGGACGGTCAGCAAGCTGGATAGCCTGTTCGACAAGTACCACAGCTATGACGGCACAGGCGACCTGGCAGGGCTCATGCGCGACATGCAAAAGGCCGGCGCAACCGTGTCCGACATGGAGGCGCTGTCAGGGCTGTATGCCCGGGACTGGGCGGAAGTCGAGCGCATCACCGGCATCAAGCTACCCGCTTTCGCCAGCGGGGGCATGCACGCTGGCGGGTTGCGTGTGGTGGGCGAGCGCGGCTGGGAAGTCGAGGCCACCGGGCCGGCCCGCTACTGGAACCAGCAGCAGCTCAGCCAGGCCATGCGCGGGGGCAGTGAGGGCATTGACACCGCAGCTCTGATTGCCGCGCTGCTGGCCGAGGTCAGTGCCCTGCGCGTCGAGGTGGCGGGCTTGCGTGCTCCTGCAGAGGCCACTGCGCGCAACACGGCGCCATTGCCCGAGCTGGGCGAGCAGTTTGACCGCGTCACCAATGGCGGCAACAGCATGCGCATGAAGGCTCTCATATGAACATCCTTGTTCCGAAGACCATCACGCCGGAAATGTTCGTGGCCGGCACCACCATTCCCGAGGTCGATGCGACCGCTGGAGAAGTGGCCTGGGCCAGTGGCACAGATGCTGCCGTGGGCCTGCGCCGCGTGTGGAATGGCTACACATACGAATGCGTCAAGGCCGTGACCGGTGCGCCTGCCAACACCTACGAGCCTGGCACGCCCAACGCCGCCACCTTCTGGGAGCGTGACGAAGGGGCGCCCACCAACCGCATGGCGCCGTTCGACAAATACCTGTTCACCAAAGCGCGCCGGGTCACTTCACTGACCTATGTGCTTCGGCCTGGTTTCGTCAACGGCCTGGCACTGTACGGCCTGGAGGCCGACAAGCTGACCATCACCGTCAAGGCGGATGGCGTGGACCTGATGCCGCCTGTCAATGCGCAGTTGTGGGAGCAGGCATTCGGCGAATGGGAATACCTGTTTGGCGACCTGCAACGCGGCACATATTTCGTCCTCAAAGATCTGCCCATTCACCCGGGCATGGAAATCACCATCACCGTGGCGCGAAACAACGCCGGGGTGGAGGCGGCCGTGGGCTTTATCAGCGTGGGCAATTGGAAGCAGCTTTTGCTGCCTGGCCGCGAGCGCATGGGCGGCGCGCAGTACGGCGTCGAAGCCAGCACGCGCGACTACTCCTATGTCGATGACCGCAAGGACGGCACCTACACCGAGGTGCAGGGGAGGCTGGCCACCAACATCAACCTGAGCTGCGTCATCGAAGCGGTGCAGGCGCCTGCAGCCAAGACGCTGCTGGACCAGATCCTGGGCAAGGCCGTGGCCATCGAGGTCAGCGACCTGCCGCGCTACGGGCACCTTGCCACCGTGGGCAAGGTCACCGGCACCGTGCGCTCAACAGATTGGACTTCGGCCCAGGTGGACCTGCAAATCAAAGGCAACGTATGACCGACATCGTCAACATCCCAGACCTGCTGCCCATCTCGCAGTATCCCGCGCTCGGAAGCGCCAATTTCAACCAGGAGGCGTACAACTACGCCACCAGCGTCCCGCCCGCTGTGTCGCGCATGCGGGAGGTTGCCGTGGCCTGCCGAACCTGCGCCATCGTTGCTCGGGAGCAAGCAGACGCGGCGATGGGCTATCGCAATCAGGCGGCAAATTCCGCTGCAGCGGCCGAGGCTGCGAAAGCTATTGCGCAGGCTGCAGCCTCGTCGGCAGAGACGGCCAAGAATCAGGCGCAGAGCGCTGCGGCATCTGCGGCCTCCAGCGCGCAGGCTGTTGATCAGTACATGCTCGGCCCCAAGGCAGTCCCGCCGAGCACTGACAACCAGGGCGGGGCCATCAAGCTGGGCGCGATGTATATCAACGTCGGCACCGATCCCAATCTCAACAATCGTTGGTTCTGGTGGGGTGGCAATGTCCTGAGGTGGGTGCCTGGCGTGGGGGATCTGCCGGCGACGTTCATGCCGCGCGGGGGCGGTATCTTTACAGGGCATATTGAAGTCCCGCAGGGTGCAAGTGGCAACCAGGCGCCGCGCGCAAATGAAGTCGTGCCGCGCTCGGTCGCCTATTACGACAAGTCCATCCCCATGTCTGCGGCGCCAGTGGGCACCGTCTGTTTCTTTGAGTCCACCGACGGCGGTGGCATTGACTGGCCGTACAAAACCAACGTCACCATTCACGGATGGCTAGTTGAGACCTGGGATCGCGGTGGTGTCCGGTCCATGCAGGAGGCCACCTTTACGCTAAGCGGCTTTGCAGCGACAGGGGCCAAGTTTCGGCGCTATAAGCACGATACAGGTTGGTCAGCGTGGGCGAGGGAGCTGAGCGATCTGGATTTCCGTGAGCGGGTCGTCTCAGCTTACACCGGGGTCGGCCCCGGAGCGGCAAAGCTGTACTACCTGGACCCGAAGGTTGGCTCAATCCACCATGTGATTGTCGAATACAACACCCATTTTGCTGCGGCGTTCCGAGATATTGGGGATCAGGTAACTCTGCGCATGCAGTTCTACGGGGGGGCATGGCCTGTCTCTTTTAATTCTGATCTGAGATTCCCTGTCGGAGCCAGCATGCCCACATATACCGCCGGCCAGATTGTTACTGTGACCTTTATCTGGACGCGCGCCGGGTACATCGATGCTTTCGTCGCAGGAGTGCACACAGCATGAGCGTCCGATGGCTTATGGCTTGCTCCAGCCGCGCGGTGCAAGTTGTTATCTCGGCGAACGTGCGAAGCCCCAACATCCTGTCCCTGGCAACCGCAGCAGGCTATGTCGCAGGCATGCAGATTGAGTGCGTCATCAATGCCGGCGTCGATGTCGCATCGCTGCAGGTGATCGGCATCCCGGACGATGCGCTGCACATCATCAACAACGGCCGGATAGGCGGCCTAATCAACGGCGGCACAGGCCTCTACACACGCACTCGTTTGCGCCTCACGAATAACGGGACAATTTTTGGTGGGGGTGGGCAAGGCGGATACGGAGGCGGCGCATGGGTGCAGTACCACGGCTCATCAGGCGGCGCTTCTGGCGGCGGCGGGGGCAATGGCGCAGGCTTCAATGCCTCCGGTACTTTGGCGCTGATGGCTGCTCAGCCAGGCGGGCGAGGTTCGGACTATCAGTATCAAGGTGCGGTATTCCCCGGCGATACAGCTCCAGCGGCTTCAGGTGGCTGGGGCGGCAGTGGAGGATCAATCGGGCAGTCGGGGTTTGCTGGCAGTTGGGGCGGCGTCGGAGGCTCCGCATCGGCATCGGAAACAACACCACCCGGTAACGGTCAACCTGCAGGTTATTACGTTGACGGCAACTCGTATATCACTTGGCTTGCGACTGGCACGCGCCTTGGTCGCGTTATCTAGATTTAAATATGTATATCCATATCGACACAAAAGAATATCCGCTGACTGAAGTTGATATTCGTGAGCGCAATCCAAACACAATGTTCGGCTTGCCTTTTATTCCGACTGAGCACTATGTGCGGGTCGAGCCCTCAGACACGCCCACATACGACGCGGATACGCAAAAGCCCATCGAGATCGAGCCCATCGAGATCGATGGCGTGTGGCGGCAGCAGTGGGCAGTCGTGCCGCTGAGCGCTGAAGAGTTGGCAGAGCTGCAGCGACAGCGCGAGGCCGAAGCTGCAGCACTCATACCGAAGTCCTGCACACGTCGCCAGGGCCGACTTGCATTGCTCGCGTATGGACTGCTCGATGACGCTGAGACGGCCATCGCTGCGATCACCGATGCAGCCGCAAAGCGCGAAGCGCAGATCGAGTACGAGGCTGACACCTGGGAGCGCAGCAACCCGTTTCTTGCGGGACTGTGGGCGCAGTTGGGTGGTACTCCCCAATCCCTGGACGAGGCCTTTGTTTTGGCGGTAACGCTTTAGGAGTGCCCATGCAGGACGACTATGGAAACGCAATCACTCCGAATACGGCGCGGACCATCAATGCGCGGTTGGACGAGGGGGATGCGCGCATGACGCGCATTGAAGCAGAGCTGCGCGCGAACACCGAGGCCACGGAAAAGGTACGTGTCAACACGGCCGAAATGGTGGAGTTTTTCGCTGCCGCGCAGGGGGCTTTCAAGGTCCTGAACTGGATTGGCAAGGTGGCAAAGCCCATCACATACATCGTGATGATGGCCAGTGCTGGCTTGGCTTTCTGGAAGGCGCTGACCATTGGCGGAGGCGGCCGATGAACGAGACTTTGCGCAATCGCCTTTTGGCCACGGCAGCGGGCTTGGCTGTCACTGCGGCTGGCGGTTATGTCGCCACTCAGGAGGTCGGCCCCAGCCCCGCTGTGACGCTGGCCCGTGAGATCGGGCTGCACTACGAAAGCAGCGGCCGCCACATCGGCACGCCGTACATCGACCGCCTGGGCAAGGGGCAGCCGCTGACCGTCTGCGCGGGCGTCACAGGCCCCGAAGTTGTGGCTGGGCGCTACTACACGCCCGAAGACTGCGAGCGCCTGGAGCGTCCCAAGTACCGCGAGGCCGAGCGCTTGGCGCGTCGCGCGCTGCGGCACTGGGACGGCTACAACGTGTGGGTGCAGGCCAGCTTTATCGACATGGCCTACAACGTGCCATCCTCGCTCGCGCCTGACACCACGGTCATGCGGCTGGCCAACGCCGGGCAGCTCAATGCGGCATGCGAGCAGATGCCGCGATGGGTCTACGGCACTGTGAACGGCGTGCCCACGCGCCTGCCTGGTCTTGTTGATCGCCGCGATACCACGCGCGAGCTGTGCGCGCAGTGGGGTAGGGATGGGCATTTCAGCGCAGGTCTTGTTGCGAGGGCTGCTCCATGATCAGTCCCCTCTCTACCCACTTGACAGTCGCCATTGCGGCTCTTGCCATCGGTGCTGGCGGTGCATGGTGGACCCAGGGCCAGCGCTATGGCCTGCAGCTGGAGCAGCTGCGACATCAACAGACCAGCACCGAATTGGGCAGCACAAAGCAGGCTGTGCGCGACATGGCTGGATTCCAGAAAGGACTGACCGATGCACTCGCAACATTCCAAGCAACGGGCCAGCGCAACGCGGCCGCACAGCAGGATCTCGATCGCAGTCTGCGCGAGCTGCGCACTACTACTGCAGGCATGCGGGGCGACTTTGCAGGCCTCCCCGAGCGCATCGCTGGAGCTGCCCAGCCCGCCCTCGCTCAGTACGCCTCAACCTGCACAGCCGTACTCCAAGAGCTGGCAGACCGAGGTGGACGCATGGCAGAGCGCGGTGCAGAAATCGCGCGAGCAGCTGATGGCCATGCCGCTGACGTCACGCTGATGCGAGATGCTTGGCCTTTGATCTCACGCTGAAGGGTTATGGTCATTTGCTTTTGATGTGCTAGCAGGCTATGTATTCGTGCTTTCTTGTCCGTGCCGCCTGTATGTTCGTGCAAGAGATTTTTGTCTACAATGTGTATCAAAATCTTTTTATTTTAATAAGATGATGGATTACATATGCATGAAGAACTTAGTGCGGTTTGCAAGTCGTTAGATAATTTATCTAAGTTGGTCCTCAGTTCCTGGTCAGAGAATAAGACCCTTGCAGAAGCATATGGATGGCATCATCCTGCTATAACAAGGCATGATGTTGCCGATGTTCCATCAGCATTGGCTTCAAAGATCAGAAACGCGAATTTAAGCGAGATCGACGAAAATATGCTGGAGCAGATTAAAAAGGTTCCAGGTAGGTTGGAGTTATTGCACTCTACAACCGTGCCTTACATTTTTAATGGAAATGCTCAACAGGCTTTACCTGCCTTCATGATTACTTTGGATTGGGTGAATTCAATTTTTCTTCCTGTGCTGGGATGGCAGAAAATCCAAGACCTTAAGGCTATGCCAACGCCAATGGCTCGCCGTCTTAGGGGCATCCAGGCTGATATTGATGAGCTGGCTCCCAACAAGGAGCGCCTGGAAGAGCAGATTAGGCAGATTCAAGACGCAACGGATGCGGCTGAATCCCTTCCAGCAGACATGAAAGCGTTAAAAGAGGCACGTAATACTATAAATCGATTGTCGACTGAATCTGCTGAGTTGTATGGAAAAATCGATGAGCGCTATATTGAAACAAATGAATTGGCTAAGTTGATTTCTGATCGGGAGCGGGAGGCCGATAAGCTAGTTCAGCAGTGTGAAGAGGCATATCGGATAACGACCACCAAGGGGCTTGCAGCTGCATTTGACCAGCGTGCAATGCGGCTGGGTATGTCTATGTGGATTTGGGTATTTGGATTGCTATGCGCCTTGGCTATAGGTGCATATATCGGATCGAATCGTGTAGAAACATTATCTGCTGCCATTGCGAACAATGATCCCCGCTGGGGTGTCATATGGATGAACATTGCTCTATCTGTTCTAAGCGTTGGTGCTCCACTGTGGTTTGCTTGGATTTCTACGAAACAGATTGGGCAACGTTTTAGACTTGCTGAAGATTACGGGTTCAAAGCTTCTGTGGCGAAGGCTTATGAAGGTTATAAGCGAGAAGCAGCGCGTATTGATCAGGAATTTGAGGCGCGTCTTTTCTCATCAGCACTTGCTCGTCTTGAAGAACCGCCCTTGAGACTTGTAAGCAGTGAAGATCATGGCAGTCCATGGCATGAGTTAATTAGCTCTGACGCTTTTAATAAGGCGCTTTCTCAAGTGCCCGAGCTAAAGGAGAAGTTTTTCCAACTCTCGAGAGAAGGTTTGTCTAGTATTGGGAGAGTAGGAAAGAAAACAGGAGTAAATCCGCCATCGTCATCTGAGTAATCATGTGTTCAGCTTTAACGCATGCCGCCACACTATATTTTCCAGATGCCATGATCAATGTTAAGTCTAGCTATGGTGCGTGCGGTAGCGAGCAGGAGTTATGCGCGGAAAACACATCTAGCATCGGGTGGAGTGCCTTCAGTTGAGGATGCCATGCAATCGGCATTTCAGAAGGGCGCCGGAGACTTCTCAACAGACACAGGCCCCAAGCCGCTGTAGATCCTGTCCCCGTCAAGATCCGTGACAACAAACCAGCCGGGCTGTACCTCATCAATTGAGTAGTGCTCCGGAAGGCCTGGCAGGATCTGGACCTCTGGGGTGCCAAACCATCTGGGCATGGTCAGCAGGGTTGGGTACAGCTCAACCTCAAGAGGCATTTTCATGGGGTCTCCTGGGATTACGTGCGTGCGATGGGGATGTCGTTCAGCTCTGTCGTATAGCGGGGTGTCCGGCGGTCCTGGCGCATGCCCCAGCCAGAATCCTGCAGTGCGCTGGCCATGCCTACTGTTCCCCTGCCGAATCGCGTGTTGAGGTGGTCCATCGCCTCCATGAGCGGGCTGTGGTCGCGGGCGAAGCCAGTGGCCTCATCGAGCAATGAGGCTTGTTGCACTGCCACGGAGGACAGATCCAGCAGCATCACGCCGGCCTTCGACAGCTGATAGCCGGGCTCGTAGATCTTGGCGATCCCGCGCGCTGCAGCACGCACCAACAGGGCCGTGTCACTGCTGGGTTGTGGGAGCTGGATGGTGGTGCTGCGAGCAAACCGTGGTCCGTCACGGAATGGGCTGGTGTGCGTAAAAACATGTACGGCTCCGGCCCTGTGGTCTTGAGCGCGCAGCTTTTCTGCCGCGCGCTGGGCAAAGGTGGACACGGCCTCCACAAGCGGTGCCAGGTCGCTGACTGGGCGGCCGAAAGATCGGGTGCACGCAATCTGCTGCTTCGGTGGTGGCTCGTGCTCCAGGCCTAGGCAGGACGTGCCCTGCAGCTCGCGCGCTGTGCGCTCCAGAACGACGCCAAAATGCGCGCGCAGCAACGGCTGAGGCGCGTGCGCGAGGTCCCAGGCGGTGAAGATCTTGTGATCCAGTAAGCGCATCTTGATGCGCCGGCCCACTCCCCAGACATCCCCCACAGCGACGCTTTCCAGTAGCGACTGCAGTTGTGTCGGCGATAGCTCGGTGAGGTTGCACACCTGAGCCAGCTCCTTCGGGTAGCTTCCTGGCTTGCGTTCGGCATCTTTCGCAATGTGATTTGCCAGTTTCGCCAGCGTCTTCGTGGGGCCAATGCCGATGCACGTGGGGATGCCCACGCCGCGCAGGATGCGGTCACGAATCGCCCAGGATCTGCGCGTCACGTCGCGCACGCCCGCCAGGCCAATGAAGCATTCATCGATGCTGTAGATCTCTTGCTCTGGGCCGAGCCCGGCCGCAAGAGACATCATGCGGTCGCTCATGTCGCCGTAAAGCACGAAATTCGCGGAAAGGGCAACCAGTCCTTGGTGCACGCGATGTTTGAACTGGAAGAAGGGCTCGCCCATCTTGATGCCCAGCGCCTTGGCTTCTTCGGATCGGGCGATGGCACAGCCGTCGTTGTTGCTGAGCACAATCACCGGTTGGCCTTTGAGCGATGGGCGGAACACGCGCTCGCAGCTCACGTAGAAATTGTTGCCGTCCAGTAACGCGAACATGGCCAGCTCACAGAGTGCGAAACGTCTTCACGGAGCACACGACTACGCCCCATATCTCAAGCTGTTGCCCCTCTTTTGCCCGAATGTCGGGATACGTGGGATTCTCTGGCCGCAGCATCACCTGGTCGAATCTGGACCACAGTCGTTTGCAAGTGAAGTCGCCATCGACTTCGGCGACAACGATGTCCCCGTGCTGGGGGCGCAGATACTTGTCGACTACAAGCAGGTCGCCGTCGAAGATCCCCGCGCCAATCATCGAATCTCCACGCACGCGTAGCAGGAAGGTGCACTGGGGATGCTTGACCATGATCTTTGCCAAGTCGATCCGCGCACAGCTGAAGTCCTCGGCAGGGCTAGGAAAGCCAGCGCGTACTGGGCTGTCAGGGGCCGGTAGCGGTGTCGGCGGCATGATGGCCGCAACCAGTTGTGTGGGTGTGATGAGGTGGGGCATGGCCGAATTCCTTGTGCTGTATAAATATACAGTAACCGCCGATTCCCTCAAGTCAGCGCGTTCCCGCGCTGTGGCGTATATGACCCGGTGAAGCGAGAGGCTGATGCGCGGAAGAAAGTAGAATGTTTCGCTTCGACTCCTTAAAGTTGGTGGGGCGAAGTTGGTAGACGCTGTAAGCTATTGATTTGTAACGGTGTAATTTTCCCTTACAAGGCGTAGGTCGGCGGTTCGACCCCGTCAGCACCCACCAAGAACAAAAGGCGAACGAAAGTTCGCCTTTTCTATTTCTGCCACTGAAAGACAGACCATGTTCGAATCCATCCGCAAGCATTCCAAGTTCGTGATGATCTTGTTGTTCTTGCTGATCATTCCCTCGTTCATCTTCGTGGGGGTCAACCAGAACTACTTCACCGAATCCAGCGTGATCGTCGCGCGTGTGGATGGACATGAGATCAAACAGGCCGACTGGGAGAACGCGCACCGCATGGAAAGCGACCGCCTGCGCGCCGAGAACCCCAACGTCGACCCCAAGCTGCTGGATTCGCCGCAGGCGCGCTACGCCACGCTGGAGAAGATGGTGCGTGACCAGGTGCTGGCCGCTGCCGTGCAGAAGATGCACCTGGCCGCATCGGATGCACAGCTGGTGCGCACGCTGCAGGAGATTCCCGCGATTGCCGCGCTCAAGAAGCCGGATGGCTCGATGGATGCCGAAGCCTACCGCGCCTTGGTCGGATCGCAGGGCCTGACGCCTGAGGGCTTCGAGGCCAATCTGCGCCGCGAACTGTCCATGAACCAGGTGATGGGTGGCGTCACGGGCACGGCCTTTGCGACCGACGCCCAGGTCAAGCAGGCCATCGATGCGCTGTACCAGCGCCGCGAAGTGCAGGTGGCACGCTTCGAAGCCAGCGCCTACGCCAGCAAGGTCCAGCCCACCGAGGCCGACCTCAAGGCCTACTACGACGCCCACACCAGCCAGTTCCAGCAACTGGAGCAGGCCAAGGTGGAATACCTGCTGCTGGATGTGCCCAGCATCGAGGCCGGCATCACGCTGAGCGAAGACGATGTGCGTTCCTACTACAACCAGAACGCCGAGCGCCTGGCCGGTCCCGAGGAGCGCCGCGCCAGCCACATCCTGATCAACGCATCCAAGGATGCCCCCGCGGCAGAGCAGGAGAAAGCCAAGGCCAGGGCCGAGGCATTGCTGGCCGAGCTGCGCAAGGACCCCAAGCGCTTCGCCGAGCTGGCCAAGGCCAACTCGCAGGACGGTGGTTCCGCTGCGTCGGGTGGAGACCTGGGCTACTTCGGTCGTGGCGCCATGGTCAAGCCGTTCGAGGACGCAGCCTTCGGCATGAAGGTCGGTGACATCAGCGACGTGGTGCACAGCGACTTCGGCTACCACATCATCTCGCTGGTGGACATCAAGAAGCCCAAGGCGCCGAGCTTCGAGCAGATGCGTCCCAAGCTGGAAGCAGAACTCAAGCAGCAGCAGGCGCAGCGCAAGTTCGCCGAACTGGCGGAAGGCTTCTCCAACGCGGTCTACGAGCAGTCGGACAGCCTGCAGCCCGTGGCCGAGAAGTTCAAGCTCACCGTGCAAAAGGCAGACCATGTGACGCGCCAGCCCGGCCCCAACGTCAAGGGCCCCCTGGCCAATCCCCGTTTCCTGGAGGCGCTGTTCTCCAGCGATTCGCTCAACAACAAGCGCAACACTGATGCGGTGGAGCTGGGTTCCAACCAGTTGGTGGCCGGCCGCGTGGTGGAGTACACGCCTGCCCGCACGCTGCCCATGGCCGAGGTCGGCGACAAGCTGCGCACCCTGTATGTGGCGCAAAAATCCGCCGAACTGGCCAAGGCCGATGGCGAAGCCAAGCTCGCCGCATGGAAGGCCAAGCCTGACGCGGCGCAATTGCCCGCAGCCAAGGTGATCAGCCGTGACCAGCCCGAAGGCCAGTCGCGCGAAGTGGTGGACGCTGCCCTGCGTGCGCCCACGGCCCAGCTGCCTGCATGGACGGGTGTTGACCTGGGCGCGCAAGGCTATGCCGTGGTCAAGATCAACCGCATCGTCGAGCGTCCGGCCGATGATGCGCAGGCGGCTGCCGCGCAGAAGCAGGACTTCCTGCGAAGCTCGGCCGTGGCGGAAGCTATGGCATACTACGAGCTTCTCAAGAAACAGCTCAAGGTGCAGATCAAGGTCCCGCGCCCCTGATGAGGGAAATTTCTAGAAAAACAGAAATCAAGCAGTTTTTTGGAATAGAATAGCGTT
>NZ_BCTO01000037.1 GCF_001571325.1 Delftia tsuruhatensis NBRC 16741 | reverse complement strand
CGGTGGCTGTAGCTCAGTTGGTAGAGTCCAGGATTGTGATTCCTGTTGTCGTGGGTTCGAGCCCCATCAGCCACCCCAAACAAGAAAATCCCCAGTGCAGAAATGCACTGGGGATTTTTGCTTTGGGCGCAAACTTTATCTTCCTCGGGCTGGAAGCTGACGGGATATTCGCATGGCCAATTGCGCTGCGGCTGGATTGCAACCGCGCATGCTGCGGTGGATTTTCAGGCGCTTGGTGCGAGGCCTGCCTCCTGACTTCGGGACCTGCCCTATCGCCACCGTGGCCATGCCATGCCCGTTGCGCGGGCCGTCCCGCCGAGCTTGCGTGCACGGACGGCGGGCCGGGCTTGCTGGATGGGGTGTTGCGCTTTGCGCAGGTTTTTATAAGACAAGTCCTATATTTGTCCCATAACCTGTGTCAATAGGTGTTCCAAATTGCCTTTGCATTACGATTGCAAACATCAATCGAGAGCAATGGCGCAGGGCTTGCAGGCCTGTCGCATGGTTCCCCGGCAACGAGAAGCACGCTTGCATGAAAAACCCCGGTTACACGCGCAACGGCTGTCCAGGCGGCACATGGCAATGGCCCCGTGGCTTCACCCTCATCGAGATGATGGTGGTGGTGGCGCTGGTCGCGATTCTGGCCGCTCTGGCCGCTCCTTCCTTCATCGCCCAAATAGCCAACCAGCGCGTCAGCTCGGCTGCGCTCGAGTTGCAGTCGTTGCTGCAGCTGGCTCGCTCCGAAGCGGTCTACAAACGGGTGGAAAGCAGCTTCGTGGGCGCGGGGCAGACATGGTCCGCCAAGTCGGGCGGGCAACTGGTGCGCGAGGCCCGGGTGCCTGATGCCGTGACCGTCTCGCCCTCCGGTGATTCTTCCCAGGGTGTCCTATTCGAAACCACGGGGACCGCCAGGCAGTTCTCCGGCGCCAGCACGCTGTACACGCTGACCGTCACGGCTCGCCATGCCACGCGCATGCAATGCCTGAGAGTGACCCGCGCCGGGCTTGTGCGCCAGCAGCGGCTGCCTGCCGGCGGCAGTTGCTGATGCGCGTGCAACGGGTCTGCCAAATGTCCATTCCTTTTCCTTCTCGCAGGCAACGCGGCGCAGGCCTTATCGAGGTACTCGTCGCCGTGCTGCTGGTGGCCGTGGGGCTGCTGGGCGCCGTGCGCATCCATGTGCGTGCCATTGAATACACCGTGGATACCGAGCGTCGCCAGATGGCATCCATGCTGGCTTCCGAACTGCTGGAGACCCTGCGGGGGGACACGGCCACGGTCCTGGACGCGAAGGGCGCGCCCGTGGCGGAACTGGGCGGCTACCAGAAGCTGGAGGGTGCCGCGATGCCCGCGGCACCCGCGGCCTGCCAGCCTTTGCCGCAGCCGCGGGCGCAGCGCCTGGCCTGCTGGGGCGAGCGGGCCCGCAAGCTGGTGCCCGATCTCACCGAGGACCGCATCGACACCTCCTTCGCCGTGAGCGCCGATGCCGATGGCCTGGTGTCCGTGACGGTGGCCTGGCCGGTCAAGAAAGGCCAATGTCTGGATGGAAGCGACAATGAATTTTGCACATTCACGCTGCGGTCGCGGCTTTGAGCGCGGGCCGGGCGCACGGGCGTGCCGCATGCGCATGTCGTCCCAGGCGGGCCTGTCCCTGGTGGAGATTCTGGTGGCGCTGGCCATCGGCCTGTTCCTCGTGCTGATTGCCACCACCATCTACATGCAGGGGCTGTCGAGCTTCGGTTTTCGCGTGGGGCAGAGCGAGAACCTCGGCAACAGCCGGCTGGCGCTGGCCGTGCTGGACTCCGAGTTCTCCAAGGCAGGCTACAGGAGAGACCCTTCGCAGGCGATGTTCGACGCATTTCCTGCCGATTCCTCGCCCCATCCCAACGGCTGCCAGTTCGCCCAGGGACAGGCGCTCTATGCGGCTGACGCGCAGACCATCTGCCTTCGCTTCCAGCCCCGGGACGCTGCGGAAACCGACTGTGCGGGCACGCCGGCGAACCTGGGGGCCGCCGGCCCCTATGACGCTCCGGCGCCGGCGACCGGCATGTTCGCGGAGAAATACACCGTCGAAAGTGGTGTGCTGGTCTGCCGGGCCGCGCAGGAGGTTGTGCCGCTCGCCGATGGCGTGCGGGCGGTGCATTTCGAGTTCGGCATCGATCGGCAGACAGCGCCCGGCGCGATACGCAGGGTCGATGCCTTCACGGCCACGTTGCCCGGGAAGCAGGAAGCCATCCGTTCCCTGCGCCTTGCCCTCTTGCTGGAAAGCTCCGGCAAGGTGACGCAGGGCATGACCTCCACCGTCTGCGAGCGTTGGGCGCAACTGGGCGGCGCCCGGGCCCGATGCGATGCGAATGCCGGCTCCCTGCTGCAACTGGCCACCGGCACGCTCACCCTGAGGAATCTGATGCCATGACCGCGCTGATCGGAGCCCGGAGCCGCCGCTGCATGTCCTGTGTCCTGCACGGGCGCCAGCGCGGCAATGCCTTGCTGGTGTCCATGATCATGCTGCTGCTGGTGTTGCTGCTGGCGGTGGTCGGCATGCGCGTGGCCACGCTGGAGGCACGCATCGCCGCCAACATGGTGGATAGCCAGCGGCTGTATGAAACCGCGGATGGCACGCTGCGAGAAGGTGAGCGCAAGCTGCTGGAGCATGCCGTCGCACTCAAGCCTTGCAATGGCGCCGGCACTCCGGTGGCCGAGGGCAGCGGCATTCCCTGCTCGGTATCCGATGTGCGTACGGACTCCATCGGGCTCGGTACGGATTTTCGGACGACCAAGGCCAAGGCGGCCGGGTTTCAGCAGCCCGATGGGTACTGGTATCCCCGATACATCACGACCGCCTGTCCCAAGTCGGGTAGTGCGACGTCCGCGCTGGATGCACCCGCCACCGGCTGCACGGACTTCTATGAGGTCAATGCCCAGGCCACGGAAAAGACGCAGGCCCAGGCCTGCGGAGCGCATGCGCTGTGCCTGCGGTCCAGCGTCAACATGTTCATAAAGTAAGCAGGGGGAGGGAGCTTCAATGGCTCGCATTGCAAGTTGGAAGACCATGCATGGTCCGAGGGGGCGCCAGGGCCTGGCACGCGCGTGGCCGGCCCTGGCGCTGTGGACGTGCGCATTGGCACTGGCCATTACGCCGGCGCATGCCCAGGGGCGCGCGGACACCGTGCTGTCCCAGATGCCGCTGTTCGTGAACCAGGCGCTGGCGCCCTTGAACATGCTGGTGATGGGGCGTGACCACAAGCTGTACTACGAGGCCTACAACGATGCCTCCGACCTCAACGGCGACGGTGTGATCGATGTCGGGTACAAGCCGGACCAGATCGACTACTACGGCTACTTCAACAACAACGTCTGCTACAGCTATTCCAAGGGTGTTTTCGTGCCCTCGCAGGCAGCGACCGGAAGCAACAGGAAAAAGTGCTCGAACCACTGGAGCGGCGACTTCCTGAACTATCTGGGCACATCGCGCATGGACGCCATACGCCGCGTGCTCTATGGCGGCATGCGTGCGGAGGACACGGCTTCGCGCACCGTTTTGCAGACCGCCTACATTCCCAGGGATGCGCACAGCTGGGGCAAGGCCTATGACCCTGCGCGGGATGCCAAGGTCTACAGCATTTCGGACTATGCGCCGCTGCGCCCGCCGGCGGTCGGCACGCGCCATCTGTTTGCCGTCACCACGCTGGGGGAGGCCGCTGGCGTCATCACCCAGTTGCGCGTGCTCAATGACTCCTCGTTCCAGATCTGGGACTGGGTGTCCCAGGAGGGCTTTGCAGGGCAGAGCAACTGTGCAGGCGGCAATTCGTGCGCGCGGGCCAGCAGCAGGATCACCGACTACAACCTGCTTGTGGAGGCCTGCTCCAGCAGCAATGTCCAGTTGCTCGAGGCCAGCTGCAAGGCCTATCCCAACGGCGGCAAGACCGTCTACAAGCCCACGGGGCTGCTGCACGACTTCGGGGAGAACGGGAAGATGTACTTCGGCCTGCTCACAGGCTCGTACGAGAAAAACATCGCCGGCGGCGTGCTGCGTCGCAATATCGGCAATTTCGCAGAGGAAGTCGACCCTCAGACGGGCCAGTTCAAGACGGGTGTCAATGGCGTGGTCGCCAACATAGACCGCCAGCGGCTGATCGGCTACACCGGCGGCAAATACGTGGAATGCGGCTGGATCACGTCCGGCCCCATCAGTTCGCTGGACAAGCCTTCGAAGTGCGCCATGTGGGGCAACCCCATCAGCGAAATGATGTTCGAGACCATGCGCTATTTCGGCGGCGCGTCCCAGGCCCTCGGCATCTATGACTACGCCGGCGGCTCCTCCAAGGATGCGTCCCTGGGCCTGTCCAAGCCCGCCTGGGAAACGCCCTACAGGGCCAAGGCCGAAGGCGGGGGCGGCTACCAGTACTGCTCCCGTCCCGTCATGACGGTGCTCAGCGACATCAATCCCTCCTACGACGGCAAGCTGCCCGGCAGCCGCTACGCGAGCGTCGGTGCCAGCGCCCTCAATGGCTTCAATGTCTCAGACGAGGTGGCGGCCATCGGCTCGGCCGAGCGCATAGACGGGAAGAACTTCTTCATCGGCCAGTCAACATCGGCCAATGCCGACCAGGCTCCTTCGGTCAAGACCATTGCAGACCTGTCATGGGCGCGCGGCCTGTCTCCTGAGGAGCCCAGCAAGGAAGGCACCTACTATGCCGCAGGCGTGGCCCGTTTCGGCGCCAGGAATGCCATCTTCGGCAACAGCCAGGGCAAGAATGCGCTGAGGACCTACTCCGTGGCCATTGCGTCACCGCTGCCGGAAATACGTTTTCCGATCGGCGGCAAGCGCTTTGTGACCATTGCGCCGTTTGCCAAGACCGTCTCCGGCAGTGCCGGTGGCAGCACCGTGAACAATGCGGTCTTCACGCCGACCAACCAGATCGTCGACTACTACGTGGTCAACATTGCCAACACGGGCAAGGCGGACATCGATGCCTCGGTCAATGGCGGGCGGCCCTATGCGGAGTTCCGCATCAACTACGAGGACGTGGAGCAGGGCGCCGACCATGACATGGACGCCATCGCGCGCTACACGATCGCGCTGCAGGCCGATGGCACGGTGAAGATCGACATGGTGTCCGAGTACGCCGCTGGCGGCCTGGGGCAGCACATGGGCTATGTGATCTCGGGCACCACCAAGGACGGCATGTACCTGGAGGTGCGTGACAAGGACACGGCCTCGGCCTACTACGCCTACAACACGCCCCCCAATCGCGATCCGGGCTACTGCCGGGGCAGCATCTCGGCCCAACAGCGCACGGAATGCTCGAACCTGGGGCTCACGGCCACCCGCAGCTTCACTCCCGGCAATGCGACCGATGCGGGCAGCTTCCTGAAGGGACCGCTGTGGTATGCCGCCAAGTACGGCGTGCCGGACCGCGACCCCTCCAAGATCACGGGAGATCCGGACAACTATTTTCTGGTGACCAATGCCGGCACGCTCAAGGACCAATTGACCAAGGCGTTCAACGACATCCTGCAGAACATCAGTTCCGTGACGGCGGTCAGCGTGGACATGCCCACGGCGACACTGGGCGAAGGCGCCGACCTGTACCGGACCACGTTCGAGGTCCAGTACTGGAGCGGCGATGTCATCCGCGAGAAGCTCACCACCAGCGACAGAACGCTGGTGTGGAGCGCGGCGGAACTACTGTCGGAGCGGTCCGCCGATGACCGCAAGATCTACTACCCCAGCAGGACCGGCAGTGCCGTGTCGCTGAGCCCTTTCACGTACTCCAGTCTCAGCGGGCAGCGTTCCGATGCGTCCTGGCTGGCCGTGCTCAACACGGACCCGGCCACGAACTCCGCCGATGGCCAGGCAAAAAAGCGCATCGAGTTCCTGCGTGGCGAGGTGCGCGATGACTTGCGCGTGCGCAAGCCCCTGGCCAGCGGAAAGCCCAATGTGCTGGGCGACATCGTCAATTCCTCGCTGGTGCGGGTCAAGGGCGGCCTGTACCGCGCCTCCGCTGCGGACAAGCTGGAGGGCAGCACCACCTATGCCGCCTTTGCCGCGAAACAGGCTGCCAAGGAGATGCTGTATGTGGGCGCCAACGACGGCATGCTGCACGCCTTCGACGCGGCATCTGGCAAGGAGGAGTTCGCCTTCATTCCATCGGGGGTGAAGAATTCGCTCAATGTCCTGACGTCCCGGTATGGCGCGGGCGGCGCTCCCCACCGCTACTTCGTGGACGGGACGCCCGTGGTCTCCGATGTCTACTTCGGCAACGCCTGGCACAGGGTGCTGGTCGGCAGCCTGGGCGCGGGCGGGCGGCAGGTCTTCGCGCTGGACGTCACGGACCCCACCTCCCCCCGGTTGCTGTGGGAGTTCGGCGTTGAACAGGACGAACGCATGGGTTACTCGATGCCAACGCCCGTCGTTGCGCGGCTCAACGACGCCGGCCGGTCCAAGGGCAGGTGGGTGGTATTCCTGTCCAATGGCTACCAGGCGTCGAACAGCGCCTCCGGCGAGTCCAGCCTGTTTGTGCTGGATGTCTCCAGTGGCGAGGTCATCCGGCGCTTTGATTTCGCGGCAGGCATGACGGCCGCAGAGCTGAGCGCGCTGCCTGCGCCGAAGAACGGCCTGTCGCGCGCCGCCGTGGTGGACAACAACGGCGATGGCAAGGTGGACGTGGCCTATGCCGGTGATCTTGCGGGCAATGTATGGCGCGTGGACCTGGCCAGCGGTGCCAGCGGCTCATGGAATGCGCAACTGTTCTTTGTGGCACGCGAGTCCGAACGCAGCGGCGGCAAGCGGCTGTCCATCACCACCGCACCCTACGTGGTGCGGCACTCCAGCGGCAAGGGCGATGTGGTGGCCTTCGGCACGGGCCGCTTCATGACGGATGACGACAAGCTGGACATGCGCCGGCAATCGGTGTTCGGTATCTGGGATCGCTACGGCACACCCGCCACGACTGCGCCGCAGCCGCTGCCTACCGCCGGCAAGGGACGCGGGGATCTGCAGGCCCAGCAGTTCACCCAGGTGAGCGGCTTTCCGGGCAAGTTCGCCCTGTCGGCCAACCCGGTCACCTGGTACAAGGACGCCACCAGCACCGCCGACTCCAATGTGCACAGCTGGGGCTGGTACGTCGATCTGCCGCGCGACGGCGAAAGACTGGTCTACGACATGAGCCTGTACGGGCGGGGACTGGTGTTCACCTCCATCCGGCCGCCGCTGGGCGACCCCTGCTCCGCGGGCCTGGCCAGCACGATCTACGCCATCGATCCCGACACCGGGGGCAAGACCGACTATGTCGCCTTCGATGTGAACGGCGACGGCATCTTCAACGCCTCCGACAACCTGGCAGGCCAGCAGGTCAACGGCCGCGAGGTGGGGCCGGGCAGGCCCACCATCAGCGGCGCGAAGATCTTCGACTCCAGCGGAAAGCCAAGCGGGGCGGGAGACCCGGTCAAGACCGGGGGCGACGATATCAACAGCGGAGTGGACCGGGGGCGACAGAGCTGGCGCCGCCAGCCAGCGAACCCGTGACCGCCATCCCATCCACTACACACAGGGGCCTGTCGGCCCCGGCCGTCTGGCTGGCCCTGCGGGCCCCCAAGGAGAACTGCGTGCGCAGCAAGCTACATGGATTCACGCTGATCGAGCTGATGATCACGGTGGCGGTGGTCGCCATCCTTTCGGCGATCGCCTACCCCTCCTACCAGGAATACGTGCTGCGATCGCGGCGCGTGGAAGCGCAAAGCCTGCTGGGCGAGGCCGCCGCCCGGCAGGAGCGCTGGCGGGCGCAGAACGGCGGCTACACAAGCTCCGTCGCCAACCTCAGGCTGCCCTGGGGGGACAAGTCCGAGAACGGCCACTACACCCTGACGATGGCCACGGCCGCCAATGACGGCGGCTACACGCTCAAGGCCACGCGCACCGGCCGCCAGGCATCGGACAGGCGCTGCGGCGACTACACCCTGAACGCCCTGGGCGTGAAAGGCATCTCGCCCCTGGGAACGGTGGAGGACTGCTGGCGCTGAGCGCCACCGGGGCCGGGGTCTCAGTCCTGCGCCTCATCCACAAATTCCACCATGGCCGCCGACACCTTGGGCAAGCGGCCTCGTACCCGTGCCGTGCTACCGCAGTCAGGTGCGTTGCGAATCCAGCTGCTCACCGTTCCTGGCCACTTCCTGCGCCTTGGAGTAGCTTTCGATCAGCAACTGGTACGGCGGGAAGACTGCGCTGTAGGCCTGCGCCCACTGCAACGCGTCCTCGCGGTTCCAGGTCTTCTGCACCTCCGAGCACACCGCCGCCGTGTCCATCGGCACGACACCAGCCTGCACGATGCGCGCCAGCGTGATCTCCTGCGCCATTTTCGAGTAGGTCCCCGAGGCGTCGATCACCGCGAAGACCTGGTAGCCCTCGTGCACCGCGGCGATGCTGGGAAAGGCCATGCAGACGCTGGTGATCGTCCCCGCGATGATGAGCTGCCTGCGCCCGGTGGCCTTGACGGCAGCGACGAACTCCGGGTTGTCCCAGGCGTTGATCTCGCCCTTGCGCGCAACGTACCGGGCATGCGGGGCGTACTGGTGGATCTCGGGGATCAAGGGGCCGTTCGGACCCTGCGGCACCGATGCGGTGGTGATGACCGGGATCTTCGCCAGTGTCGCTACCTTGGCGAGTGTGGTGGCATTGGCACGCACCTCGGTGAAGGGCATGTCCTTGATGGTCTGGAACAGGCCGCTTTGATGGTCGATCAGCAGCATCGCCACATTGTCGGGATCGATGACCGGGCGGGCGCCGTTGAAGTTGGCGATGGTTTGGGGTGTGCTCACGGTCTTCTCCTCAATTGCCCTGGCTGAACGTGGTGTGGCTCGTGATCAGGTTGCGGTAGTCGGGGATGTGGTTGGAAAACAGAGTTCCCAGCCCCTGCACGTCGTTGCGCCAGTCGCGGTGCAGTTCGCAGGCAGCGCCGAACCAGCTCATCAGTTGCACGCCGGCCTGCGACATGCGATTCCACGCCGCATCGCGGGTGATGGAGTTGAAGGTGCCGGAGGCGTCAGTGATCACGAAGACGTCGAAGCCTTCCTCGATGGCCGACAGTGCGGGGAAGGCCACGCACACCTCGGTCACCACGCCGGCGATGATCAGTTGCTTCTTGCCCGTGGCCTTCACGGCCTTGACGAAGTCCTCGTTGTCCCAGGCGTTGATGTTGCCGGGCCGGGCGATGTAGGGCGCCTGGGGAAACTGGCTCTTGAGCTCCGGCACCAGCGGGCCGTTGGGGCCGTTCTCGAAGCTGGTCGTCAGGATGGTGGGCAGCTTGAAATAGCTGGCGATGTCGGCCAGCGCCAGCACGTTGTTCTTGAACTTGTCCGGGTCGATGTCGCGTACAAGGGAGAGCAGGCCGGTCTGGTGGTCTACCAGCAGCACGGCGGCGTTGTCCTTGTCCAGGCGGACGTAGGGCTTGGTCATGGTGAATCTCCTTGGGGTTGCAAAGTGCCCGGGATGGGCGGTTCAGGCGCAGCCGTGCACGACCGGGGCAGCAGGCCCCGGCTGAACAAAGCCGCGTCGGGGGAAACATGCAGGACTCCCGGCGGGAGCCCTGCGGCGCTCAGTGCGCCATCTGGCCGAAGCGTCCGCTGTTGAAGTCGGTCATGGCCTGACGGATCTCGGCCTCGCTGTTCATCACGAACGGGCCATAGCCCACCACCGGCTCATCGATGGGCTCGCCGGACAGCCACAGCACGGTGGCGTCGCTGCTGCCCTCGATCTCCACGCCGCTGCCGGCGCGCTCCAGGTGCACCAGTTGTCCTTCCCGCGCGATGGCGCCGTTGACCAGCACCGAGCCGTGGAGCACCACCAGGGCCAGCGTGTGGCCGTCCTTCGCGTCGAACCGGCCCACGCCGCCATGGCGGATGCGGATGTCCCACACGTCCATCGCCGTGAAGGTCTGCGCCGGGCCGCGGTGGCCGCCGAACTCGCCGGCAATCACCCGCACACGGCCCGCGCCTTCCGCCAGGTCCGCCCAGGGAATCTGCGCATCCAGCAGCGTCTGGTAGCCCGGCGCGGTCATTTTGTCCTTGGCGGGCAAGTTGACCCAGAGCTGCACCATCTCGATGGTTCCGCCGCGTTCGGTGAAGGCGCGCGAGTGGAATTCCTCGTGCAGGATGCCGCCGCCAGCGGTCATCCACTGCACGTCACCGGGGCCGATCAGGCCGCCGGCGCCGGTGGAGTCGCGGTGCTCCAGCTCGCCCTGGTAGACGATGGTCACGGTCTCGAAACCACGGTGCGGGTGCTGGCCGACGCCGCGCGGCCGGTCGGTCGGCCCAAAGGGCGTCGGCGCCGCGTGGTCAAGCAGCAGGAACGGGCTCAGGTGCTTGCCCAGCCCGTCGTAGCCGAACAGCGAGCGCACCGGAAAACCGTCGCCTACCCAGTGCATGCGGGGGGCGCTGTAGACACCGAGGATTTTCTTCATGCTGATCTCCTTGTGTCGCCGAGACAAAGGTCTTGGCTGACGGATAGAGAATAGGATTTGAACGATGAACGCGGTAGTCGTTAATATTTGCCATCAGAGTCCTATCTGAGGAACGATGAAGGCGGTGTGCAATGAAAGACCTGAACGACCTCTACTACTACGTGCAGGTGGTGGACCACGGCGGCTTTGCGCCCGCGGGCCGCGCGCTGGGGATGCCCAAATCCAAGCTGAGCCGGCGCATCGCGCAGCTTGAGGAGCGTCTCGGCACGCGCCTGATCCAGCGCTCCACGCGGCGATTTGCCGTCACCGAGACCGGCCAGACCTACTACGGCCACTGCAAGGCGATGCTGGTGGAGGCCGACGCCGCCGACGAGGCCATCGCGCTGACCCACGCCGAGCCGCGCGGCATCGTGCGCATGACCTGCCCGGTGGCGCTGCTTGATGCGCGCATCGCCGACATGCTGGCGGCCTTCATGGCCGCGTATCCGCGCGTGGAGATCCACCTCGAGGAAACCAACCGCCGCGTCGACGTGGTGGGCGAAGGAATCGACGTTGCCATCCGCGTGCGCCCGCCGCCGCTGGAGGACAGCGACCTGGTGATGCGCATGCTCGCCGAGCGCGGGCAATGCCTGGTGGCCTGCCCGCAGCTGCTGACAGGCGGCATCCCCCAGGTGCCCGCCGATCTGGCAGGCCTGCCGAGCATGGACCTGGGCCTGCCGCAGCACGAGCATGTGTGGCACCTGATCGGCCCGGACGGCACGCAGGCGGCCATCCGCCACCGGCCGCGCCTGGTCACGCGGGGCATGCTGGCGCTGCGCGCGGCGGCCTTGGCGGGGGTGGGCGTGGTGCAACTGCCCTCGATGATGGTGCGCGAGCAGATCGCGCGCGGTGAACTGGTCCACGTCATCCCGGGCTGGGCGCCACGGCGCGAGATCATCCATGCGGTGTTCGCCTCGCGGCGCGGGCTGCTGCCGGCCGTGCGGGCGCTGCTGGATTTCCTGGCAGAGCGGTTTGAGGCGCTGGACGAAGACTGAGCTGCCGGCAAGCCCCATGGTGGCGGTTGCAGCAGCTCATGGCTGCATCTCGCCTTGTGGGGCACGGCTCCTGCCGCATGTCCGTTCAATGCGGGTGTTGGTGTCCGGATGGCATGCGCTTGGGTTGCTGCACCCAGACCTTGACCTTGTATTCACCAGCCTTTTCGAACTGCAGCGTCAGATCGAAGCGATCACCCTCGCGCAGGGGCTGCGTGAGTCCGATCAGCATGAGGTGGTGTGACTGGCCATGGCGCAACTGCACCTCCTGGCCTGCGGGCAGTTCGATGAAGGGCACTTCGCGCATGCGCATGATGTCGCCCTCCATCTTCATCTCATGCAGCTCCACGCGTGCGGCCGCTGGCGTGCTGGCCCCGATGAGCCGGTCGGCGTTCTTTCCCTTGTTCCTGATCCCCCGCAAATACGCCGCCCCGTTGCCGGAGCCGGCGATGGAGGGCGTGGCGTAGGGGTGGTCTATGACCAGGTCTCCCGCCCGGAAGTCATGGGCCCGTGCCGTCAGCGGCAGTGTCAGGGCACAGCCCGTGCCCAGCAGCATTCCAAGCGCCTGGCGGCGAAGCATTGTGGTCATTTCCAGTTCCTTTCCAACAGGGCATCGGGGGTCCAGATCAGCCGCAGGCCTGCCACCGTATGGCCTTTGCCGGCAATGTGCTCGCGCCCGGCTTCAAGCGCGATCAGAACGCTTTTGACGGGGCGCCAGCCGGCCATGGCCGTGAAGCGGCGCGATGGGTTGTTGGGCAGCAGGTTGGCGTCCGTGGCCACCAGCAGGGCGCCCGGCCCGCTGACGCGATTGGTGCTTCTGAGCCATTCCTGGCGGGCACCGAATTCCCAGCGCGCGTGCGGCTGCCAGAGCACCTCCAGCCAGCCGCCCAGGGTGCGCCCCTGGTAGCGGGTGTCGCCGTTCTGGGAATAGAGGTTTCCGCTTTCGCGCCGCCAGATGCCTGCTGCGGTGAGCTTGACGCCCTGCAGCGGCGTGGTCCAGGTAGCGCTGGCCCCGGCCAGGTCCACGGTGCCGTCGAAGCAGGTGATGTCGCGCAGGCTGGCGTTGCACTGTGGCGCCGTGTGGATGTGGCCGCTGTTGGAGCGCTGCACATAGGCGCCGCGGCCCTTGGGCTGCATCCGGCTGTAGAAGACGTCTGCCTGCACCGAGGTCCAGGCGGCGCTGGCATGCACGACGGGCGCCCAGGCGGCGTTGTCGCTGCCGGGAAAGCGCCGGGCGCGCCAAAGCCCCAGGTCAATGCCCTGCAGCCAGGACATGGCGCCTTGCAGGTGGGGACGCCAGGCGGCGTTGATGCCATCCTCGATCCAGTCGCCGTTGAAGGCCGCCCGCTTGGCCAGCGGCATCTGGCCGTAGCGGTCGAAGTGCCCGGCACGCGTGAGCACCTGCCCCATGGGCACGCGGTTGCGGCCTGCGCCCAGGGTCAGCTCGGCGTCTGAGCCGCTGCGCGCTTCCATCCAGGCGGCCTCCACGTGGGCCGGGTCGCTGTCGTGCCAGCCCATCGCGATGTTGGCCCCCAGTTGGGGAGATAGGCGCAGGCCGGCGCCCAGGGTGCCATGCTCCAGCCGCCAGCCGCGCTGGTCGTCAGGCGTGTCGCCCAGGCCCAGCGTGCCGGCCAGCCTGGGCGCCGGCAAGGTGGAATCGCCATGGAGATAGGCGGCCACCGCAGCCATGTCGATGCGCAGGCCGTTGGTCTGCGGTATGCCGTCATCCAGGGTGTGCGCGGCGGCGCTGCCTGCCGACAAGGCGATGGCGATGACGACGGCGATGGCCGCTGCCAGCGGTGTGCGTTGCGCGAGGAAGCTGCGTTGCATGCTATTGGCCTGCCTGCTGTGCAAAGGGATCGGCGAGCCTGGGGTTGGTGAGCAGCTCATGGTCCGTGAGGGTTTTGAGAAAGGCCAGCAGGTCGGCGCGGTCGTCGGCCGTCAGGGCGATCTGGTTGATGAAGTCGTTCTTGTTGGGGTTGGCGCGCCCGTCGCCGGCATGCGGGCCGGAGGTGATGTTGCGGCCACCGGCCGCATAGAACTGCAGCACTTCCTCCAGCGTCGCGATGCTGCCGTCATGCATGTAGGGGCCGGTGACTTCCACATTGCGCAGGCTGGGCGCGCGGAACTTGCCCATGTCCTTGAAGAGCTGGGTCAGTTCATAGACGCCCCGGTTGGGCTCGGGGAAGGCGCCGGTGCCGCCGATGTTGTAGAGGCCCGTGTTGTGGAACGGGGTCTCGACGATGCGGCTGCCCGCGTGCACGATCTGGTCGTTGAAGTTGAAGCTGCTGTGGCAGTGGAAGCATTCGGCCTTTTCGCCGAAGAACAGGTTCATGCCGCGCTGCTCGGCCGGGTTCAGTGCCGTGCTGCCCTTGAGGTACTGGTCATATTTGCTGTTGCCCGAAAGAATGGTGCGCTGGAATGCCGAGATGGCGTGGATCACATTGCCCCAGGTGATGGGCGCTGCCTGGCCCGGGTAGGCCCTGGCGAAGCGCGGGCCGTAGCCGGTGTCGGCAGCCAGCCGCGCGAGGATTTCCTCCTTGTTGTTGTCGTTGACGCCCATCTCCACCGGGTCCGTGCCGAACAGCGGCGTCTCCATCTGCTTTTCAAGCGTGACCAGCGAGGGGTTGGCCCAGGTCAGCGTGGCGTTGTAGACCACGTTGGCCAGGCTCTGGGCGTTGCGCGGATGTGCGTGCCCTGTGGAGCCCAGTGATGTCGTCAGGCCATCGGTGAAGGCCTTGGACTGTATGTGGCAGCTCGCGCAGGCCTGCGTGCCGTTGCCCGACAGGCGCCTGTCATAGAACAGAAAGCGGCCGAGCTCGGCCTTCTCTGTCGTCATGGGATTGGTGTCGGGCACCTTGGGGGTGGGGAAAAAGGAGGGCAGCACCCAGGACCAGCCCGTGCTGCTGCCGGAGTCATCGTGGACGGCGGTGTCGCCGCCCCCGCAGCCCGCCAGGGCGATGGCCCCGGCAAGGCCGCACAGGGCGGCGGTCCATGCCGCCACCCGCCGAAGCGAATGGGGCTTGTGCATTACTTGGCCTCGGTACGGAACACGGTCTGGCCGCTGCCTTCATTGATGGAGCGGCCCGTGGTCAGATCGATCTTGAGCGCGCTGAAGATGGGCACGCATTCCGGATCGGTGGCCCCGGACATGCAGCCGGCGGCGCCGCCCAGGTCTTCCTTGACGTTCGAGCCCTGCAGCAGCTGCGCAATGTCCAGCACCACCTTCTGGGTGCCGGCATTGAAATCGCCGAACCCGAAATCCATGCGGTCCGCACGCGCGCAGCTGACCGTCTCGCCGGTCACGGGGTTGCCCGTGCAGCCGGTGGAGCCCAGGTGGACGTAGAAGGTCTTGCCGGGGGCGGCCGGCGCGGGGCGGGCCACGCCGCCCACGGGGTTGACCTCGATCTGGGCGAACTTGCGGCCGGCCTGCCAGGACCAGGCCAGGGCCTGCACATCGAGCGGCTTGGGCGCGACGGCATAGTCGGTGTGGTTGACCGAAGAGGGCACGCCCACGGTCATCCTGATGCCCTTGTACGTGCCTGCGGGCACCGTGCCCCGGACCTGCGTGTTCTGCGCCTGCGTGCCTGCGTCGGCGCATGCGCCGGTGCCGTCCTCCAGGTCGATCAGCGTCACCTCCTTGGTCTGCCAGTCGTTGACATCCAGGGTGACGGCCACGGCCTCGCCCTTGTCATTGATCAGCGAGACGCCGCTGACGTAAAAGCGCAGGTCATGCAGGTCCACCGTGGCCTGGCTGGTTCCCATGCCGGGGATGGGCGTGCCGCATTTGGCGGGCAGGTTGCCGGCCTTGGCGGCGAACTCGATGGCCACGGGCTGGGGGCCCGTGGGCGTGGTGGGCGTGGTGGGCTGGCCGTTGTCACCGCCTCCGCCGCCACCGCAGGCGGCCAGCAGCAGCGGCAGCGCGGTGGCGATCAGGGCGAGGGGAAAGCGGGAGTTGTCAAAGTAAGTGGTACGCATGGGTAAACGGTTTCTTGGTGCCTGCGCTGGGGCCATGGCTGCGCGCAGGCGTGGGTAACCCTGCAGGCTGCGACACGGGTCGCGGCTTGGCATGGGAAAGGAATTCGGGAATGGGCGACGGCATGCCGCCCGTGCGGCCCTTTCGGGCTTCAGGGAAGGGGAGGCGCCCTGGGGGGAGTGCTCAGCACCACGCGCAGCACGGTGTCCCGCGGGCGCAGGGCCTGGGGCGGCAGCGGGGTGGGAGGCGGCGGCGCGGCAAAGCGCAGGTCCGCGCGGGACACATCAGGAGGGGCATCGCCCACGACCCGGCACAGCGGGCAATGCGCCTGGCCAGCGGCCGTGGTTTGACCATCGGCTTCGGGCTCGCCTGCAGCAGACACCGGTTGCGCCTGCTGCAGTCCCAGGGGCGTGCAGACTTCCATGGCCAGCCGCGCCAGCGGGTCGCCACTGCCCTGGCCCGATGCCAGCACCATCGCCAGGGCAGGGTGCACAAAGGCGAACAGCAGCGCCGCAGCCATCCAGGCGGCAAAGCGCCGGCCCTGGTCGCGCCGCTGTCGTGCGCCCGGCAACGCCCACGGCCAGGCGGGTGGCCCGAAGGCCACCCAGCGCTTGATGCGGAGGCTGCTGCAGCGCATGGGCCCTGTGTCAGTGCTTGTGATCGTGGCCCGAGGGCGCCGCCTTGGTGGCCAGCGGGCGTACGGGCGCCTGCACCTGAACGGATTCACGCTTGCCGTCCTTGCCTTCGATGATGAGGGTTAGGGGCACGGTCTGGCCTTCCTGTACCTGCTGCTTGAGGTCCAGCAGCATCACGTGGTAGCCGCCGGGCTTGAGCTCCACGGTCTTGCCTGCCGGCAGGGCGATGGACGGCACCTGGCGCATCTTCATCACGTTGTCCTGCATGGCCATCTCATGGACTTCGACGACCGGCGTCAGGGGCGAAGTCGCTGCGACGAGCTTGCTGTCCTGGGCGGCCTGCAGTTTCAGGAAGGCGCCGGTGGCCTTTTGCTGCGGCACGGTGGCGCGCACCCAGGCATCACTGACGCTGACCTGGGCATTGGCGAATCCGCTGATCATGGCGGCGGCGAGGGCAAGCAAACGGACGTGGCGTTTCATGGGTTTCTCCTTCGTTGGCAAAAATGTCGTGTGTGTCGGGTGCGTGCCTGGTGCGCGACTGGTGCGTGACTGGTGCGGTGGACGGCTGGAAGGTGTCCATCAGAAGCGCAGGTTCATGCTGGCATAGACGCCGCGCCCGTCGGCGGGCGAGTAGCCCGAGGAGCCGCTGTCATACCAGGCGTAGACGTACTTGCGGTTGGTGACGTTCTTGACCTGCAGGCCCAGGTCCATGGTGTCCGAGAGCCGGTAGCTGGCACCCAGGTTCAGCACGGCGAACTTGCCTGCGCGGCCCTGGGTATTGGTGCGCTCCAGGTAGTAGTCACCCTGGGCATTGCCCCAGGCCGACAGCTTCAGCCGGTCCGTGGCCTGCCAGTCCGCGCCGGCCGAGACCAGGTAGTGCGGCACGTTCTCGATTTCCTTGCCCAGGGTGGCGGGAGCGCTGGGGTCGGGCGCGGTGATGCGCGCCACCTGATGGGAGTAGGCGATCCAGGCGGTGGTGCGGGCATGGGGCTTCATGTTGAGCTGGATGTCGTAGCCCTTGCGCAGCGTCTTGCCCACGTTGCCCAGGCCGCCGGGGTCGGGCAGGCCGTCCACGCCCAGCACCCGGGCCACCTCGCCCGAGGCGCGCTGCTCCCAGTAGGCCACGCGGCCGTTGAGCCAGGGCAGGGGAGAGAACTTGACACCCGTTTCCCAGCCATCATTGATGGAGGGCCTGAGGTTGCGATCCTGCGTGCGGTAGGCGTCGATGCCCGAGCCGATCTGGAAGGTCCGGCCCCAGTTCGCGTAGACGCTGGCCTGCTGGCTCAGGGTGTAGGCGATGCTGATCTTGGGCTGCTTGATCAGGCCGTAGTCATGCACGGGGGCGCGCGTGCCGGCCAGGCGGTCGATGAAGTGGCCATCCACGTCGTCAATGCGCAGCGCCGGGATGATCCGCAGGGCTTCGATGGGGCGGATCACGGCCTGCACGTAGGCGCCCTGCGTATGGAGGTCGAAGTCCCAGTCGCGGAACTGCGAGGTCCGCACGCGCTCCGTGGTGCGGTAGCGCTGGCCCAGGTTGCTTTGCCGCTGGGCGTCCAGACCGCCTTCGAGCGTGAATTCATGCGCCCAGGCCACCTTGGGGCGCCAGGTCAGGGTGGTGATGGCGCCTTGCTGCTGCTCGTCGTTGTAGCGCTCCTGCTGCGATCCCGCTGCCGAGAAGCGCACCCAGCGCTGGTTCTCGTACTGGTTGGCGTAGACCTTGGCAGACAGCGACAGCTCGGGCGTCAGTTCGCCATCCAGGTGGGCGCTGAGCTGGCCGGTTTCCCGCTCGCCACGGTCGGCCGCCGCGTAGGCCGGGGAGCTGCGCGGCGCCTTGATGGCTTCTTCGTAGCTGAGGTAGCCCGACTCCAGCGCCTTGTTGCGGTAGTAGCGCGCGATCACGCCGGTGCGCCAGCGGCCATCGTCCGAGGTGTAGAACCATTTGCCGGACAGGGACAGCTTGCGGGCATCGGCATGGTCCCGGTAGCCGTCCGAATCGCGCCAGGCCAGGAAATAGTTCTGGCTCCAGTTGCCGCTCTCGATGCCCTTGGACACCTGCAGCTCCTTGGTGCCGAAGCTGCCCACGGTCACGCTGGTACGGCCCTCGTTGCCGCCCGTGCGGGTGATCACGTTGGCATTGCCGGCGATGTTGTTGAGGCCGTAGCGCGCGTCATTGGTGCCGCGCACGATCTCGATGGCCTCGATGTCCAGCGGGAAGACAGCGTCCAGAAAGGGCATGCCCCCGGCGTTGTCATTGCTGGGGATGCCATCGATCAGCAGCTTGACCGCATTGATGCGGCCTTCGCCGTTGAAGCCCCGGAAGGAGAAGCGCCCGGCATCCGGGCCCTGCTTGAACTGCGTGACCTGCACGCCGGGCGCCTTGGACAGCAGCTCCCAGCTGTAGTCCACATGCTCGTTCTCGAGGATGTCCGCGCCCACGATGTCCACGGAGCTGAACACGCTGCGTGTGGACAGCGGGCCGGAGGCCTTGGAGGTGATGCTGATGGTGCCCAGCGTCAGGGCGGAGTCGTCCTGGCTCAACGGTTGGGGGGCGACCAGGCCCTGGGCATGGGCCGCCGAGGCCAGTGCCAGGGCGATGGACAGGGCCAGGGGGCTGCGCGAGAAGGAGAGGGAGACAGACATCACGTGAGGCAGACGGTGGATGGTGTGGAGGAGGCGATCGGCTCAATGGGCCGGATGTGCGGATGGGGGATGCTGGCCCTGCGCGTCCATATGGACCATGCCGTCGAACAGGGACAGCAGGGCGCGGCGCGGGGCGGGCATGGCGGACTCGGCCTGCACGACCTTGCTGGCCAGACTGCGCGCGGCCGATGCAGACAGGCCAGCCATTGCCAGCATCTTGGGGTCCTTGAGTCCATCGCCGCCACAGGCGGCCACCAGCCATTGGCCCTGCGCGTCGCGCCGCAGCAGGGCCCGGCCACCGCGATCGCCTTGTATCCATCCGGCGACCGCATGGCCGCCTTCGATGGAGATGGGCGCTACCTCCAGCCTGGCCTCGGGCTTGTCCCAGGTGGCCATCATGACGCTGCGGATGGCCGCCGCATCAGCCGACCCGGCCGTGGCGGGGGGCGTCGCGCCCGAGGCCGCCGCCATGGCGGGCAGGCCCAGGACCAGGGCCATCGACAGGGCGATGCTGCTCAAAGAAAGATGTCTCATGCGTGCTCCTTGTGCGGGCTGTGCGGGCGGGGGATCAGAAGCTGGCCGCCACGCCGATCTGTGCCGAGCGGCCGGGCATGGGGTAGCCGGGGCGATAGGCGTAGTTGCGGTCGAACAGGTTCTCCACGGCCAGGAAAACCTCTCCCTTGCTGCCCAGGGCAGGCACCGGATAGGCCACTCGCAGGTTGGCCACGGCAAAGCCGGCCACGCGCTCGGTGTTGGCGGCATCGGCGCCCCGCGCGCGGCTCAGCGCCCAGACTGCCGACTGGTACTGCGCATCGAAGGCGACCCGCACCGGGCCGGCCTTGCCATTGACGCCCAGCGTCAGCGCGCGGCGCGGGCTGTAGGGCAGGTTGTCCATGCTGGGGTCCAGCAGCGTCAGGCCGGCAAAGCCCGACCAGCCGCCGCCCAGCGCCTGGCGCAGCGACAGCTCCATGCCGCGCATGGTGTAGCCGCCCAGGTTGATGAACTGCGGCGGGGGCGGGACATTGGGCGGAAAGCCGAAGACATAGCGGTTCTTGACCTTGTCGTGGAAGATGCTGGCGTCAAGCTGCGTGGCCTGCGACAGCGTCCACTTGAAGCCCAGTTCGGCGTGGTCCATCTCCTCGGCGGACAACTGCTGCCACGTGGAGCCCAGGGCCGGAATCAGCGATGCCAGCAGCGGTGTCTCCAGCCCGGGGTAGTTGATGCCGCGCGACAGGTTGGCGTAGACGGTGAACTGCTCCGAGGCCAGCGACAGGCCCGCATGGGGGGCCGCCTTGGAGCTGAACTGGCTGTGGTCGTACATGCGCAGGCCTGCGGAGGGCACCAGGCTCCATGTCGCCGACAGCGGGATCTCCTGGCTGAGTCCCGCATAGGGAGAGGTGATCCTGAAGGTGGGCGCCTGGAAAAATCCCTGGGGCGCTGGCGCGACGCGGTTGAAAGAGGCATCGCCCGAAATGCGGTCATGGTCCAGGCCGGCAGTGACGGTGGCCCCCTTCCAGGGCGAGAACTGTTCCTTCCAGCGCAGGCCGCTCATGCGGAACTTGTTGATGCTGTCGCCGTCCGGCGCGGGCTGGTCCAGCCAGTCGCCCCGGCCATGGTTGCTGTACAGCTTGAGCTCGCCCCGCCAGTCACCATGCACGTGGGATACGGAGCTGCTGAACATGCTGGCCTTGGTGTTGTACTGGGGGGGCAGCGCCGCAGCGGCAAGCCGTGCGTCGCCAGGGTCCCTGGCCTTGTTGTCCACCTGCAGGAAGCTGGCCGCCACCGACCAGTTCGCATCCAGCCTGTAGCCAATGCGCCCCATGAGGTTGCTGAGACGGCCATCCGCATTGGCGCGGTGGCCGTCCGAGCGCGCAAAGCCCTGGGCCAGGCTCCAATCCAGGTTGCCGCTTCTGCCCAGCAGACTGGCCTGTTCGGTGAGGGTGCCGTAGGAGCCCGCCGAGATCCTGGCATCCCCGTGCACGCCGTCCTCGGTGGCGCGGCGCGTGAGCAAGTCGATGGAGGCGAAGTTGTTGCCATTGACCTGGGGCTGCGGGCTCTTGTAGACCGTGATGGACTGCATGCCGTTGACGGGCAGCAGGTCCAGCAGGGGATGGCTCCACAGTCCCATGTAGAACGGCACGCCGTCCACATAGGTCTTGATCTCGCTGCCGGGCCGGCTCACGCCCATGCCGCGGATATAGACGGCGCCGCCCTGATCGCCGCCAAAGGCACCCACGGGGTTGTAGCGCGAGATCTGGACACCGGGCGTGCGGCGCAGGGCCGAGGCCAGGTCCACCGCGTTCTGGTCGCGCAATTGTTCCTGGGTGATCACGGCCGAGTTGGAGGAAAACGCATCCAGCTCCATCTCTTCCACCACGGGGCGGGCATTGACGGTGACGGGGGCCATCTGAGGCTCCTGGGCATGCGCGCCGGCAGCCAGTGTGAGAAGGGCCGAGGCGATGGAGGACCTGTGGAAAACGGCTGGAATGCAGGTGAAGCGTTGGGCAAGCATGGGTGTGCACGCAGTCCGTCTGAACTGCGCAAATCATTGTTGGACGATCCAGGGCAGGCCGTTGCCCGTGCGCCGCACCGCCGGCCTGGTCACAGGCGGGCGCATTGGGGGCTTGGGGCAGGCCAGGAAATGACCTCGCAACCGGCGTGGCGCAAGGCCTTGCCATGGTGTCGCGGCCAAGGCAGCCGCGCTATCGATGCGAGGGAATCAGGCCTGTGCGGGAGGCCCGCGGGGCGGAAGCGGCGCGCCGACCAGGGCTGCGATATGGGCCGCTGCAAACGGATGCAGGGCTGCCGCCAGAGGATGGGGTTGTGCCACCGCCAGGCTGACGGGAGGCAGAGGCAATGCAGGGGCCAGGCACATCGAGCAATCGAGCGTGTGCTGACCTGGCGCCTGGGCCTGGCCCTCGTCGTCAAGAACCACCATGGTGATGGCTCCGCCGCTGGAGCAGATGAACTCCATGGTCTTGGGGTTCACGAAGGGCGAAGCGCCCGCAACACCCAGCGTCAGCAGGAACCACGCCAGGGCGAGGCGCTTCCAGAATGACGATGTGCGAAGGGTGTGCATAGCCCGCGATTATGGCGGCGATATCGGACCGACAGCAACCTTCTTGCGCAATGGCGGATGCAGATCCGGCCCGGTTGATCTTGGTCAAGGCGCTGCCGCCGCTTGAAGGCGGCGGATGGCAAGGCAGTTTTGCAGGGAACTCACAACAGCTTGCCAGGCAGTTGCCTCGCTCAACGGGCGATGGCCCCCCATAATGCGCACCCATGCAAACCTTGCGCAATTGCCTGATGCTGCCCCGCCTTGCTTTGGCGTGGTTCATGCTGGCATTGGCGATGGCCGTGGCGTCGCCCATCGTGCACCCGCGCTCCCTGGAATTGGTTTGCACGGGCAATGGCAGCATGCAGGTGGTCGTTCTGGATGACGAAGGACAGGCGAGTGCCGGCACGCACCACTCGCTCGACTGTCCTTTGTGCCTGGTGGTCACGCCTCCCTTGTTTCACCCTTCGCCGGAGTTTGAACAGCCGCAGCCGTTGGGATTGGCGGTGCAGCCCGTGGAGTCGGCGCGCATTGCCGCGCTGGTGGGGGCACCGCTTCCGCCCAGAGGTCCGCCGGCGCGCGTGTAAGCCTTGTGCGGCGGGCCCCGATGCCTGCCTCACCTTCGCCGCCGGGCCTTGTGGGGCACGGCAGGTCTCACTTGCACGCAAATCGCTCATGACCCGTTCCATTGGCCCCGCGATGCCCGAAGGCATCGTTCACACTTCTTCGTCCACCTTTTTGCAACGTTCTCGCCAGACCCGGGCCGTGGTGTTGCTCCCCATGGCGTTCGCTTGCTCGGCAAGCTGGGGACAGGCCTCCACAACCCTGGACACCATTACCGTGCGCTCATCCGGCGACAGCGCCCTGGAGCGCCCGCTGGCCACCGGCAGCCGACTGGATCTCAGCGCACGCGATACGCCCGCCAGTGTCGAAGTGATCACGCGCGAGCAACTGCAGGCCAGGGGCGACACTTCGCTGGTCGATGCAATCACCCGCTCCACGGGTATCACCAGCCTGGGGCATCCGGGCAACAGCGGCAGTTCGCTGTCGGCACGGGGCTTCACCGACACCACATCGGTCATGCGCTTGTATGACGGCACTCGCCAATATGGCGGTGTGGGCGTGAGTTTTCCCTTCGACACCTGGTCCGTAGACCGCATCGAAGTGCTGCGTGGACCGGCTTCCGTGATCTATGGCGATGGCGCCATTGGCGGGGTCATCAATGTGATTCCCAAGAAGCCCACGCGCAGTCCGATACGCAACGAGGTCCAGGCCACGGTGGGCACCGACGGAAAACGCGGCCTGGCCTTTGGCAGCGGCGGCGCAATCAATGAGCACTGGTCCTACCGTCTGGATGCCAGTGGCGACCGCTCCGACGGATGGGTTGACCGGGGTGATTCCAGCAGCCGCACCCTCTCCGCAGCCTTGCGATGGGATCCGGTGCAGGACTTCAGCGTGCAACTGTCCCACGCGCTGGGCAGGCAAAAGCCCATGCGCTACTTCGGCACGCCGTTGATCAATGGAGTTCAGGATCCGGCGGTGCGCGAACGCAACTACAACGTGGCCGACAGCCGCATCCAGTACAAGGACCGCTGGACCGAACTGGCGGCGCAATGGACGCCCTCCAGCAACGTGATCGTGCGCAGCAAGCTCTATCACATAGCCAGCGACCGCTACTGGCGCAACGCCGAGTCCTACCTGTACAACGCCTCCACCGGCCTGATCGACCGATCCGGAAACACCGAGATCGCCCATGACCAGACGCAGACCGGCAACACCACGGATGCGACCTTCAGCGGCAGTCTCTTCGGCCGCAAGAACCAGGTGTCCCTGGGCTTCGATGTCAACCACGCGGCATTCCGGCATTCCAACAACACCTATGCGGGCAGCTCCGGTTCGGTGGACCCCTACAACCCCGATCCCGGTCAATACACCAGCTCCATTCCCTTCATTCCCCGCTATCGCAACAAGGCCGAGCAATATGCGCTGTTCGCTGAGGACCGCCTGGAGATGACGGACCGCTGGTCATTGGTGGCAGGTGCGCGGTTTGACCATACAAATCTCTCGCGCCAGGACCTGGTGGCTGGTACGCAGGCCTTCAAGCGCAGCTACTCCAATGCGGGGTGGCGCTTGGGAACGGTCTACCAACTCCACCCCGGCCTGTCACTGTATGCCCAGGCATCCAAGGCGGCGGATCCGGTGAGCGGCCTGCTGATGCTGTCTGCCGCCAACGCCGCTTTCGACGTGTCCACAGGGCGGCAGTTCGAAATCGGCCTCAAGCAATCGTTCTGGGAAGGCAAGGGCGACTGGACGCTGGCCATGTACTCCATCACCAAGAACAATCTGCTCACGCGTGACCCTGCCAACCCCGCGCTGCGCATCCAGGTGGGGCAGAGGTCATCCAAAGGCATGGAGAGCACCCTGTCGATGCAGGTCGCCAAGACGGTCCGGCTGGATGCCAACGTGGCCTTGCTCAAGGCGCGGTACGACGACTTCAGCGAGTCGGTTGGCGGCGTCACCGTGTCCCGCAATGGCAGCGTGCCCACCGACGTGCCTGAACGTGTCGCCAATGTCTGGGTGGGCTGGAACCTCGCTTCGAACTGGACACTGTCAGGAGGGCTGCGCCATGTCGGCAAACGCTATGCCGACAACGCCAATACCTTGAAGCTGGGGGCGTACACCACCTTCGATATGGCACTGCAATGGAAGGCCACTGCAGATACCACGCTGACGCTGCGCGGGTTCAACGTTCTGGACAAGCACTATTTCTCCACGGCCTACTACACCACGACGCAGTGGCTGGTGGGCGAGGGGCGGCGTGCGGAGATCACGTTGCATCACCGCTTCTGAAGGCGTAGCTGGCGACGCGAACCCACCTGATACTCCCCATCGCCCAGCCAGCACACCGCGCTGAGCTGAAAAAGGTCGGTCTCCTTGAATGCCGCACAGGACTTCAGGAGCCGGCCGGTTGTAACGCTTCGAGCACCATCAACGCATCTCCCGCAGCCACAGCCTTTCCAGCTTGGCAATGCACGGCAGCAATCCTGCCTGCCTGACTGGCTACCACCTGGAACTCCATCTTCATCGCTTCCAACACCAAAAGTGGTTGCCCGGCTTCGACCTCTTGGCCTACTTCGACGAGAAACTTCCAAACATTGCCGGATATGTCGGCAGTGACTGTGTTGGCATCCAAAGGGCCTGCGGCAGATTCAGCCGCGCTTTCGCTCGCATCGGCTTTTACGTCGCTTTCCCAGAGTGCCACCTCGTTCGCGTAGGCCTTGTGCTGTTTCTCCCTGAAGGTGTTGATCTCCTGCGCGTTCTGCGCAAGTTGTCTTTCGTACTCAGCCAGGTCAAACACTGCATCTTCTACGCGTGTCTGTGCCCGCCCCGCGCGGAAGTCCACACGGAACTTGTCCAGCTCAGCCTCGCTGACCGGGTAGAAGCGCACCCGGTCGAAGAAGCGCAGAAGCCAGGGGTCAGCGCCGAACTGGCCATTGCTGAGAAATCTGTTCCAGATCGGCACGGTCCGGCCGACGAGCTGGTAGCCGCCGGGCGAGTCCATGCCGTAGATGCACATGTACACGCCACCGATGCCCACCGTGCCCTCGGCCGTGTAGGTGCGCGCGGGGTTGTACTTGGAGGTCAGCAGCCGGTGACGCGGGTCCAGTGGCACCGCGCAGGGGGCGCCCAGGTACACATCCCCCAGTCCCATGACCATGTAGCTGGCGTCGAACACCGTCTTGCGCACATCTTCGCGACTGCCAAGTCCGTTGATGCGTTGAATGAAGTCCACGTTGTTGGGCAGCCAGGGTGCTTCGGATTTCACCGTTTCACGATAGCGTTGCACTGCGCCCAGGGTGGCCGAGTCCTCGAAGGCCATGGGCAGGTGCACGATGCGGCTGGGCACCTTGATGCCTTCCACGTCTGGAAGCTGTTTTTCCAGCGCGATCAGCTTGCCGATCAGTTCGGACTGCGCGATCACCCGGCTGTCGTAGTGGATCTGCACCGAACGCACGCCCGGCGAGAGTTCCTGCACGCCGTCGACCCTGGCGGCCTTGAGCGCCTCCATCAACAGGTGGATACGCAGCCGCAGACGCAAGTCCAGCACGTTCGGGCCGTATTCCAACAGGATGTACTTGTCGCCAGCCTGGCGATAGGCCACGGCGGGGCGGCTGCCCTCGGCGGGCAATTCGGCCAAGACGCATTGCGAAGCCGTGGCCAGTGCAGTGGACAGGCTCTGAGCGGGTCGCTCGGTCTGCGGGCGCAGCAGGCGAATGGCCTCGTCCTGCGCCTTCTCCAGCGCCAGTGCCTCCTCGAAGCCTATGCGCCGGAAGCGAATCGTGTCGCCCGGCTTCACCTGTCCCACTTTCCACAGTTCCGCTTTGACGATGGTCGCTGCGCAGACGAAGCCACCCAGGCTCGGACCGTCGCAGGTCAGGATCACCGGCGTGTCGCCCGTGAAGTTGATGCTGCCGATGGCGTACACGCAGTCATGCACGTTCGACGGGTGCAGTCCCGCCTCACCGCCGTCGCTGCGTGTCCATTCAGGTTTCGGCCCGATCAGGCGCACACCCAGCCGGTTGGAGTTGTAGTGAACCTGATAGTCGGTGGCGAAGAAGGCCGCCATGCTGTCTTCTGTGAAGAAGTCCGGCGCGCCATGCGGGCCGTAGAGCACAGCGATGTCCCAGTGCTTGCCATAGGCTGGCACCAGTTCATGGGGAGGCGTCGCCGGCACATAGGCGGGGGCTGGCGTGCTGCAGGCGGCCAGGTCGGGCCGGCTGACGGGCAGCACGTCGCCCACGCGCAGCGTTCGTCCTGCGTGGCCGCCGAACTGGCCGAGCACGAAGGTGGATTTGCTGCCCAGGTAGTCGGGCACGTCGATGCCGCGCCGGATGGCCACGTAGCTGCGGCACCCGCTGGTGGCCTTGCCGATGCGAAGCACTTGGTTTGCGCGGACGGCGATGGGCTTCCACCAGGGCAGCGGGTCGCCGTTGTCGAGCGTCGCGAGGGCTGGCGCACCGGTGAGTGCAATCACCGCGTTGCCGTGGAACTTGAGCGTCGGACCCTGGAGCGTGCATTCCAGTCCGGCCGCGCTTTCGTGGTTGCCGACGATGCGGTTGGCCAGGCGGAAGGCATAGTCGTCCATCGGCCCGGACGGCGGCACGCCGATGTCCCAGTAGCCGGTGCGTCCCGGGTAGTCCTGGACCGTGGTGTAGGTGCCAGATTCCAGCACCTCGACCACGGGCGAGACGTATTCGTAGCGGTCCAGCAATCGCGTGGACACAGTGCCGGTGACGAACTCCTGGCTCTGCAAAATGCTGCGCAGGTAGTCCAGGTTGGTGGCGCTGCCGTGCAGGCGCGTCAACTCAAGGGCCATCAGCAGCTTGTGGCGCGCTTCCTCTCGGTCAGCGCCGTAGGCGATGACCTTGGCGATCATCGGGTCGTAGTTCGCCGACACCTCGGTGCCGGTCTGCACCCAGGTGTCCACACGCACGCCTTCGGGAAACTGCACGTCGGTCAGCACACCGGGCGCGGGCTGAAAGCCACGCACGGGATTCTCGGCATAGACGCGCACTTCCATGGCGGCACCCTTGGGTTCAGGCAGGTCGTCGAAGGATGGAGGCTCACCAGCGGCGATGCGAACCATCCACTCCACCAGGTCCAGCCCCGTCACCTCCTCGGTGATCGGATGCTCGACCTGCAGCCGGGTGTTCACCTCCAGGAAGTAGAAGGCATCGCGCGCGCCGTCGTAGATGAATTCCACCGTGCCGGCCGAGACGTAGCACACGGCCTCGCCCAGCTTCACGGCAGCGGCCAGCAGCGCCTTGCGCGTGGCTGGCGGCAGGTGCGGTGCCGGGGTTTCCTCGACCACCTTCTGGTTGCGCCGCTGCAGCGAGCAATCGCGCTCTCCCAACGCCACGACGCGGCCTTGGCCGTTGCCGAAAATCTGTACTTCGACATGGCGCGCATCGGCGATGAAGCGCTCGATGAACACACCGCTGTCCTTGAAGAAGTTCTGGCCGAGGCGTTGCACCGAATCGTAGGCCGCGATCAGCTCGGCCTCGTTGTCGCAGCGCGAGAGGCCGATGCCGCCGCCGCCCGCCGTGCTCTTGAGCATCACCGGATAGCCGATGTGCTGTGCAGCTGACTTGGCGTCCTCCAGACTTTGCAGCAGGCCGGTGCCTGGTGTGAGCGGCACGCCCGCCGCCTCGGCGATCTCGCGCGAGGTGTGCTTCAGGCCGAAGCGCCGCACCTGGTCCGGTGTCGGGCCAACGAAGACGATGCCCGCTGCCGCACACTGCTCGGCGAACTCGGTGTTCTCGGACAGGAAGCCATAGCCGGGGATCACCGCCTCGGCCCTCGTTTCTCTGGCGATCTCCAGGATGCGGTCGCCGCGCAGGTAGGTTTCCGCCGGGCTGCTGCCGCCATCGCTGTTCAAGGGCACGGCCACGTCGGCCGCTGCCACGTGCAGGCTGTCGCGGTCGGCGTCCGAATAGATGGCCACCGAGCGCACGCCCATCTTCTTGAGGGTGCGGGCGATGCGTACCGCGACTTCTCCACGGTTGGCAATGAGTACGGTCTTGAACATGGGCGGACTCCAGGCAATGCAGCGGCCTGGCCTGTCGCGCAGGCCGCTCGAAAAGTAGATGGTCAAAGGGGAGGGCGGGGTTACTTGCGAGCCATGTAGGCGCGCCAGCCTCCGAGCGACGTAATGTCTTCGGCCCCTTGCGTGGCCCACGCTTCGCAGACGAAGCCCTGCACCGTGCGACCGTCGATCAGTTCCAGCGTGCCGATGCCCAATGGCGAAGGGATCAATGCCACGAAGGAGCCGTAGCGCTCCACCGGTATCGCCCACAGTTCCACGGCGATGGGTGCGCCATCACCCGTGCGAACCAGGCCGGGCTTGGGAGGCACGGTGCCGGGCAGCGCGTAGAAGCGGTACGCGGCCGAGGTGTGGGTGCTTTCCAGTAGCGTGGCGCCGCGCTCGATGAGCTGGCCGTTGAGCGGCATGCCTGACAAATGGGCACCCACCACAGCGACGACGACCTGTCCGTCCAGATTGGTTGATGCAGGTGCGTCGATGGGCGGCAGGTCCTGCTGCGAGGCGCCACGTTTCCAGGGGGCGGCCGCCTGCCAGCGTCGGCCGAACTCGACCAACCGTGCCTCATGCCAGCCGGGCGAGATCAGAGTGATTCCGGCGGGCAGCCCGTCGGCACGCATGCCAGCGGGCAGCGCGATGGCGCTCCAGTCGAGCAGGTTGACGAAGTTCGTGTAGATGCCCATGCGCGAGTTCAGCGTGACTGGATCGGCCTGCAACTGCTCAATGGTGTAGATACTGGGTGCCGTGGGCACGAGCAGGCCGTCCAGCCCCTGCATCAGCGCCTCTGCCTTGCGTGCCAGCGCCATCCGGCGGTACTCGGCCTTGTAGGTGTCCACGGCGCTGAAGTTCTTCGCCTTGTCCACAATGCTGCGCACGACGGGGTGCACGACCTCGGGCCTGGTGTTCATGAGGTCCTCGATGGCCGCGTAGCGCTCACCGACCCATGGGCCTTCGTACAGCAGCGCGGCGACCTCGAAAAGCGGGGCGAAGTCGATGGGCCGCAGTTCCACGCCGATGGCTTCCAGCCGGCGCAGCGCATCGCTGTACACGCGCTCGGCATTCGCATCGCCGAACCAGTCGGGCGATGCCGGAATGCCCAGCACCGGCTTGGCAGGCCATGCAGCGGGACGAGCAGGGGCGCTGCGCGAGTACGCATCGGTGGCGTCGAAGCCGCCCATGGTGCGCAGCGCCGCATCGGCATCGCCGACGCTCAGTGCCATCACCGTGATGCAGTCCAGCGTGCGGCAGGCCGGCACGAGACCGGTGTTGCTCACCAGGCCACGTGTCGGTTTCAAGCCCACGAGGTTGTTGTGACCAGCAGGCACGCGGCCGGAGCCGGCCGTGTCGGTGCCCAATGCGAATGGCACCAGGCCGCGCGCCACTACCGAAGCAGAGCCCGAGCTGGAGCCCCCGCTGATGAATTCGGGCTTGAATGCGTTGGGCACGGGGCCATAAGGGGAGCGCGTGCCCACCAGGCCGGTAGCGAACTGGTCGAGGTTGGTTTTTCCGATGGCCACGGCGCCTGCCGCCTCCAACCGGTCGACAACCGTTGCATTGTGGGCTGGCAGGAATGCGAACTCGGGGCAGGCGCAGGTCGTTGCCAGCCCTGCCACGTCGATGTTGTCCTTGACGGCAAACGGTATGCCGTAAAGCGGGAGTTTGGACAAGTCTCCACCAACCGCTTCCCGTTGCTGCCCAAGCTGAACCAGCCGTGTGTGCAGGCCGTCCATGGACAAACGGGAAATCCAGGCGGTATCACCGTCCTTCAGACTGGCTAGCAGAGGCACCAGAAGATCTGAGGGCGCGGCGCCACGTTGGTAGGCAGATTGCCAGTCGGAGATAGTCCAGAACGCTGTATTGGTCATGTTTGATCGGTAGGTAGAGCGATGTGGAGGCCACCAGCTTGATCACAAGCGGAGAGGGTTTGCGACGCTTGTCCGCATGGGTGGCTTCCTGTTGCAGCCCAGTATTACGAAATCAAAAAACTTCATACATACGTCAAACAGCGTATGGGCCGGTGACGCTGCGCTGATACGGGATGCATGGCCGAAGGTGTCGCGCTGAGCCCAAACGCAAAAAAGCCCCCTCGGCTGCCATCACGGCGCCGAGGGGGCTTTGTCGTTCTGAAGGCTGATTCTTCCCAAGTTCTTCCCAGGGGACCTGAGAAAAGTCGCGCTTCAGAGGGGAAAGACTGGCCCCCGGAGGGGCTCGAATTGATCGATTGTTTCTAGGGAAAAATCTACGGAAAAAACAGTTTAGAGAAAAAGTACCAACATAAATACCAACAAAAATGAAAGCAGCTTTCCTGTCTGTCTGCTGGCTGTACCTGGCCATTGTGCTGGTCCTCTACATTCGCAAGATCGTGGGCCGGTCTATGAAGGCAGCGCTGGGCAGAGAGCTGGCGCTCGAGGCCTTGTTGATGGCGGTCTGGTGACGCAAACCTCGGCCGCACTTCTTGCCCTCTTGGGGCCAGGGCGGCCCTTGTGAAAGCGACGTCTTTAAGCGCCTCTGAGTCGCCCGTAACCTTGAGTGGAGCATGAGCCGGCGCGACAGCTGCAGGGGCAATGCCGTTGCCTAGCCATTCTTCAATAACATGAAAAAAGTGCGCATCCAAGCACCTTGACTTGAGGTTGTAGCCTTTCTAGCAGAGCGAGGGCAGTCCAGGCAGCGATGACAGGCAGTCAGAACCTAAGTGAGCTTCCCGCTGCTCCCATTCGCGGTTTCTGCAAGTGCCAGGCACGCAGCCTTCAAGCGAACTCCCAGGAGGCCTAAAGAGGCTGCGTCCTGGTTACTCCAGTGGGCCATCACAATCGCACCTTCCGTCAAGCAGGAGATCAGCGTGGCTGTCGTGTGCGCTTCGGCCTCCGTCAAGTTCGGGTTGATTCTGCGCAGGATCGGGGCCAAAGCCTGGATGTATTCCGCGTAGATTTGCTTGAGCCAGTCCGCAACGATGGGACGGTGGCGGCCCATCGCCCACACTTCGAAGTAGAGGTTTCGCACGTTGACGTCGCGAACAAATGTCCAGGCGTCGTCGAGGAAAACTTTCAGGTCATCTGTTGGGGACTCGTACTGGCCTTCCGCCAACTGCCTGGAGTACCGCATGAATTCCTCGGTCGAGGAAGTGATCGTTGCAAGAATGAGCGATTCCAGATCGCCGAAATGATGCTGAACGGTGTTGAGCCGAACGCCTGCTGCTGAAGCCACTTTGCGCAACGAGAAATCTGCATAGCCTTGTGCCAGGACCTCTTTCGACGCCTTCAGGATATCCGCACGCCTACGTTCGGACTGTACGGCTCGCACGCCCGGCGCGCCTGTTTCGGAGGCAGCGGACGGGGCGTTTTCGTTTTTGGGTTTTGTCATGGCATGGATTGAAGTCTGTCGGATCTCTGGTGATTATGGAGACGCTTCGATAGCGCCCACCTCCTGTCTGATTTAAGGTTTCAAGCCCCGCATGGTCTGCATGCGGGGCTTGAAACGAGCGCTTTTTGCCGAGCAGAGTTGGCTTCAGTTTGTGCTTGTGGCGAACCCCGCCGACACGCCTGGCAAGCGGGACGTCAAGAAGCGTGCAAGTGATGTTTGTCCTGTGTCAGAGCTTGAGGTGGTCGCCCAGTTCGCTGTAGTTGACCTGCCAGAGGCCGGGCGATCCGATAGGGTACTGCGAGCGGAACCCGAGCAGGCGCTGGACGCGCGGCGACAACTGCCGAACGATGTCCATGCTGACCAGGAAGGGGTAGGCCTCTTCGCCGGTGAGAAAGCCTGGGTTGAAGGCGAAGGCAACGCCTCGGCGGTACTGGTCGGTGGTCAGGTTGGCGCCACCGCCATGGGCGGTTTTGCCGCTGAACAGGAGGACATCTCCTGCATTCATTTCGGCCGGGATGGTCTGCTCCGGCGTACCGCGATCTTCGAAATTTTCCCAGTGGTTGCTGCCGGGGATGACGCGGGTGGCGCCGTTCTTCTCTGTGTAGTCGGTGAAGGCGATCATGAAATTCATGGCGGCCTCGGGGCCCTTGGGGCCCATGCCGATGAACGGATACCAGTTCTCGAGGTCGCGGTGCAGCATCTGGGCCTTGTTGCCAGGGCCGATCTCGATCACCTGCGCGGTGGTCATCCAGTACGAGCCCGATTCCTCGAGGAAGATCGCATCGAGCAGGTTGTGCACCAGGTCGCGGTCGAGGATTTCCTCGCGGAAGGTCTTGCTGTGCGTGACCAGATTTGTCAGGCGCTTGGTGTTTGCGCCGTGAAACTCGGCAATCAACTCGATTTCGTGCGTCGATCCCGGCGCGAGGGCGTCCATCGGTCCCTGGATCTCGGCATTGAAGCTGTCGATCTGTGACTGGGTAAGGAAGTTCTTGATGATGACGCCGCCGTCTTCCTTGAGGATCCGGAGGATCTCGGCGATGGGCGTCGAGGTCGTGGCGGTGCGCAATGCGCTGATTGTCGGGGTCATGAAGCGTCTCCTTTGTGCCGGCTGGTATTGATTAACTTGATTGGTCATGTGACCTATCTTCTGAAATGATGGGATACATCGCACCGCGCTGTCAAGGGTGGCCACACCCCCTTGAGGCATGTGGTGGACCTGCTCCGGTGCCGGGCACAACGGACGTCCCACCCATCAGCGGGAAGGGCCGCCGCGTCTTCCTTGTCGGCATGTTTTCTCCAACGGCCGAGGCGGCTCGGATCGATGGAGACGCCCGTTTGCACGTCAGCTTCGCCTCGCATGAAATTGTCAGCAAGGGTTTCCCTGGCCTGTGTTCGTTACAGCTTCTCGAGAGAGAAAAACGGTGATTTCACCTTGACCGTGCTTGGACAGGCAGGCCTGCGAGGAGCCACCTGTCGATCCATTTTTTCCTGCCGTGGGTGATCCGGGTCGATCCCCGCGCTGTTCTCGATGGGATCTCCCTGACCCGGGAAAAGCTTGGGCGCGCGCCGTCTCATCCACCTACTTTTCCGCAGCGGCACCAGCATGAATCTGGACGCCCACGCTCCCTGCCGTTCGCTTGTGGGGGGTAGTTTCACTAACCGCATTTCCCCTATGTTGTTTATGTGGTCATGTGACCAATAATTTATTCACTTTGCTTGCGCAGATGCGCCGAAGAGAGCGTGAGTGGACGCGCAGATGGCGTGTTCGATGACTGAGACCTCCGTACAACCACACATCACAGGAGTAGTTCACGTGACCCCAGCAACACGATTCGTGGTGGCTGCGATTGGCGCCTTGGCAGCGGCGGGCGCTCCAGCCGCCGAGAGCCAGGACTGGCCGCTGCTCGGCCGCAATGCGGACATGCAGCACAACAGCCCCTTGCAAGCGATCAACGACAAGAACGTGGCGAACCTTGGCCTGGCCTGGTCGGCCGAGATGCCGACGAAGGACGGCATGGTCGGCAATCCGCTGGTGGTCGATGGGGTCGTCTATCAGAGCGCACCTCGCACGCAGGTGTTCGCGAACGACCTGAAGACGGGCAAGCTGCTCTGGAAGTTCGAAGCCCCAGTCAAGATGCCTGACGAAACGGGTGTTCCGCGTTGGGCATACAACGTGAACCGGGGCGTCGCGGTTAGCGGCGACCATGTCTTCTACGCCTCGGCGGACTGCAGGCTTTATGCGATCAACCGCAAGTCGGGCGCGCTCGCCTGGTCGGTGGAGGCCTGCGACGCCTCTCAGGAGACGGGCTGGTATGCGATGACCATGGCGCCGCGCATAGGCGGTGGCATGGTTTTCGTCGGCAACGCTTGCGGCGACAGCGGCATCGGCCGCGGCCACGTCGATGCTTTCGACGAGAAAACGGGCAAGCCGGTCTGGCGCTTCTACACCGTGCCGGACGATCCGGCGAAGGGCAAGCAGAAGACGCCCGAGCTCGAAAGGGCCGTGAAGACCTGGGGGAAGGACTGGCACTCCAAAACCAACGGCTGCGGCAGCGTCTGGGACGGCATGACCTACGACGCCAAGCTCCATCAGCTCTACATCGCCGTCGATGGCCCGGCGCCCTGGATCCCCACGCTGCGGGGCAAGGGGGCGGGCGACGAGCTCTACACGAACTCGGTCGTCGCGCTCGACGCGAGCACCGGCAAATACCTCTGGCACTACAAGCAAACGCCGAACGACGGCTGGAACTATTCGCCCAATGCCCCTTTGATGCTGGCCGAACTGCCCATCGGTGGCAGTTCGCGGCGCGTGGTGATGACGGCCCCGAAGAACGGCTTCTTCTATGTGCTTGATGCGAAGACGGGCAAGTTCATCTCGGCCAACAACATCGTCCCGGTCAACTGGGCAAGCGGCATCGATCCCAAGACCGGGCGCCCGATCTTCAAGGCCGAGGCACGCTACTGGGAAAAGAAGGATGGCAAGGCCGTGATCATTCCTTCGACGTCAGGGGCTCACAACTGGCATGCGATGGCCTACAACGAGCAGACCGGACTGGTCTATCTCGGCGCTGCCGTGGTGCCATCCCTGGCGGAAATGAAGCCGGACATGATCGGAGGTCTGGTCACGCACGATTATTTCGGCTACGAGGCCGCGAATGCGAAATACCGTCCTTATGGCGAGCTGATTGCCTGGGATCCTGTTGCCCAGAAGGCCCGTTGGCGGGTTCGGCGCGACATCCCGTACAGCGGCGGCACGCTGACCACGGCGGGCAATCTGGTGTTCCAAGGAACGGGCGACGGCAAGTTCGAGGCCTTTGCGGCAGACACCGGCAAGCGTCTGTGGTCGTTCGACACGGGAGGTGTGGGCATGGCAGCGCCCACGACTGTCTCGCAAGATGGCGAACAGATTGTCCTCATGCCGATCGGTAACGGCGGCGCGGCGTCCATCGGACAGATCCTGACGCGCGTCGCATCGACTGCACAAACCCGTGCATCGCCTTCCCGCCTTCTGGCATTCAAGCTGGGAGGGACCGCGACGCTTGTCAAGGCTGAACCCCAAGTGGTTCCCGAACCTCCTCTTCCGCGGCCTGCGAACAAGGCGCAAATCCACGCCGGGGCGATTCTGTGGGAGGGCAAGGGGTGCGTGTACTGCCACGGCCATGAAGCTGGCAGTGCCAACGGCAACGTGAAAGACCTGAGATTCAGTTCGGCTGAAACGCACGGACTGTTCGCCGGCATCGTCATCGGCGGCCTGCGCAAAGAGCAGGGCATGCCGGTATTCCAGGACATCACGATCGAAGAGGTCAACGCGTTGCATGCGTATGTGCTCGACCGTGCCTGGGCCGGGTACCTCGATGCCGGCAAGTCGAAGCCCTGAACCGCACAGATCGAGGAGGCGAGCCATGATGACGGTACGCGAACGATTCCCCAGGCTTTTTGCCGCTGCGTTGCTCTGGCTGGCATGTGCGGGTTATGTGTTTTTTGGAGGTATGCCCGCCTTTGTCGTCCAGATGGCCGCGGACTGGCACTACACGGCGACGCAACAGGGCGTGATCGCCATGGCCGAGGTGGTCGGCAATGCCATCGGCTCCCTGCTGCTCGTCTACGTGATCCACAGCCGAACGGCGCGCTTCACCTTGGCCTGCGGCTTGCTGATGCAGCTTGCGGGCAATGCGGCGATGTATGGCGACCCCGCGTTCTGGCTCGCCTGCTGCGAGCGGGTATTCGCAGGCATTGGCGGCGGCATCGTCTTCGGCACGGCCATTCGCTACGTGTCGTTGAACCCGCGCGCCGACACCTTGCTGCCGCTGATGGTGGTTTGCCAGTATCTCGGCATGACCTTGTTGACCTCGGTCATCGTGCCGGGGCTGGGTTCGATCGGCGCTTCGCTCATCTACTGCGCGGCGACGGCGGGCGTCTCTTTGTTCGTGCTGTTCTTCTTCATGGATGGATGCAGGGTGGTCGGGGAGTCGCCAGATGGCGAGCTTCCCGCAGTGAACGCCGGCGCCGCGTGGCTGGTGCTTGCATCCATCTTTCTGGTGTCGGCCTGCGCCGGCCTGGCATGGACCTTTCTGGAAGCCGTGGGCCTTGCTTCGGGTCTTGCGCCAGACCAGGTTCACAAAGCCATTGGCGCGTCTGCCGTGCCCACCGTACTGGTCTGCCTGTGCATGCCGGCACTGCTTCGTCGCGGCTGGGCCTTGTCGTCAGGGACGGTACTTCTGAGCGTCTGCGCGGCGGGTGCGCTGCTGCTGGCCACACCTTTGACCCCATGGACGTTTGTCGTCGGTGCAACGGCGTTCACCGGCGCCTGGATGGCTAGCGGGGTGGCGCAGTACGCAATGCTGCCGGGGTTCGACCCTGTGGGCCGGCATATCGCGCTGATCCCTGCCTGCGTCGGCATCGGTTCTGCGGTCGGATCGCTGGTGGGAGGAGGGCTGATCGACTCCTCTTCCGCCTTCGGTGTGGCGTACGACATCTCCGCGATCTTCGCCGTGCTGGCCATCGTCTCGATGCTGGCGGCCCACCGGTGGGGCGCACAACGAAGTGTCATTGGCGAGGCCCCGCTTCGCGATTCAACGAACTGACGCAACAGCGCAGCCCTGCGTTTCATCCCTGCTCGAAAGGACCCTCAGCATGAACCCCATGAACTGTCACCGCGCGGTTGCCATTGCCGCGGCCATGTCGATGTCGTTTGCCTACGCGGACGATGCCGGCAAGTTGGGCACAACCCTGTCGCCCTCGGGCGCTGAAAAAAGCGCCTCTGCCGACGGTGCTGTGCCGGTCTGGTCTCAGCCGGAGCCTCAGGGGGCAGGCTGGACATTCGGCAAGCGGCGCATCGAATTCTTCAAATACAAAGACGACAAGCCCCTGTATGCCATTGATGCGGGCAACGTTGACAAGTACGCCGACAAGCTGGCGCCGGGCCAGGTCGAACTGATCAAGTCCACAAAGGGCTTCCGCATGGACGTGTACCCCAGCCGAAGGACCTGTGGCACGCCGGACTTTGTGGCGGAGAACACCAGGAAGAACGTCGGCTTCGCCAGGATGGCGAGCGACGGGGTTTCCTTGGAAGAGGCCCATGTTCCGGGATTCCCTTTTCCGATGCCGGGCAATGGCGCGGAGGCCATGTGGAATATGAAGCTGCGCTACCGCGGGCTGGCGTCGGGCATGCGCAATTCCCAGACCATCGTCTCTCCACGCAAGGGCAGCGACGAATGGATCAAGGCGGCAAACGACATCACGGTGTTCGTCCCCTGGGGCGTCAAAGGCAGCACGCTGTTTTCGAAGGTGGACCGCATGGAGGCGGCGGTCTACTTCGCCTACAACGCACCGGCGGCGCTTGCCGGGCAGGCCGCGGTGGTGACCACCATCGCAGGCAAGCCCCAGGAGGCGCACTACTACTTCCCCGGCCAGCGCCGCGTGCGGCGCATGCCCACCTATTCCTATGACTCGCCCCAGATCGGCATGGACAACCAGGTCACGGTCGACGAGTCGTACGTATACAGCGGACCGATGGACCGCTTCGACTGGAAGCTCGTCGGCAAGAAGGAACTGATCGTCCCCTACAACGCCCTGGGCATCTTCGACTTCACGGCCAAGGCGGACGACGTGCTGCTGCGCGATGCGCCTGCGCCGGCCGTTCGTCGCTATGAGACACATCGCGTCTGGATCGTGGAGGCCACCGTCAAGCAAGGTGTGCGCCATCTGGCACCCAAGCGCACGTTCTACCTCGACGAGGACAGCTGGGCGCCATTGCTGGCGGTGGACCAGGATGCGCAGGGCAAGGTCTGGAAGGTGCGCGAGGGCTACGCGATGCCTGTCTACGAGACAGGCACATGCGACGTCGCGGCGTACTCCCAATACAACCTGGCGGACCAGCGCTACTTCCTGGACTACACCTCGCTTGGGGCAGGCAGTGACATCCAGTACTACACCGAGGCTGCGGGCAACCCGCGCCTGAAGCGCGACTTCTACACCTCGGACAACCTCCGTGCCATCAGCGAACGCTGAGCAGGCGACAACACGCCGCGCAACGAGGAGAACTGCGATGCATCACAACTGGAGACTGGCGGCTCTGGTGGGCCTGATGGCCACCTGTACCGGCCACAGGGCCTACGCTATCAATTTCGAGACCGAAGGTCTGAGGGGGTCTTTCGATTCTTCCATTTCACTGGGCACGGGAGTGCGCGCCCAGTCGTCGGCCTGTGGATTGGTCGTTGCCGGGGCCACGGGCAACGGCGCGCCTTCGGGCTGCCTCTCGCCCACATCCGGGATCGGCGATCAAGGCAACCTGAACTATGGCAGGGGCGATGCCTTCACCACCTACCTTAAAGGCAGCCACGAACTGCTGTTGAAGTTCCCGGAGGATGTCACGGTGATGGCGCGGGCCAACTGGGTGCGTGATTTCTCCGCGACACATACGACAGGCGTGCTCAGCGCGACCACGCCGCCCGGCATGGGTGGCCTCACCGGCAGTGCAAGCGAGGATCTGCGTTTCAAGGCCCGCTTGCTGGATCTCTGGGTGAGCAAGTCCTTTGCCATCGGCGAGCGGCAGGCGCGCGTCCGTGTCGGCAACCAGGTAATCAACTGGGGAGAGAGTCTCTTTTTCCCTGGTGGTATCAACGCCACCAACGCATTGGACTACATGCGCCTGGCACAGCCTGGCGTGCAGTTGAAGGAAGCCGTGCTGCCGGCGCCCATGGCCAGCTTCGCGACTGGATTGGGGCACGGGCTTAATCTGGAAACCTATGCGCAATTCGGCTGGAACAAGAGCTATCTCCCTCCGGTGGGGAGCTACTGGTCTTCGACGAATTCCCTGGGCAAGGGGATGGAAGACTTCGGATACGCAGGCAGCAAGGCTCGCAATGGTGGCCAATGGGGGGCGTCGCTGCGCTGGCAGCCGCCGGGGTCGGAGCTAAACCTGGGTCTCTATGCCCTGAACTACCACGACAAACTGCCCGCGCTGAAGATTGATCAAGCGACCTTCGCACCGTCCTGGGTGTATCCGGAGAACCGCAGGCTGTACGGCATCAGCGCGAATTTCCCCGTGGGCGATTGGGCCGTGGGCACCGAGCTGTCGTATCGGCCCCGGGATGCCGTGGCCCTGAGCCCCTTGGCTGGCTGCGCTGACCGTGACGGCCGCTGCTGGGTGGATGAGAAGCGCTTTCAGTGGCATCTGACCGGGATCTATGCCTTCTCGCCCGCCAATACGCCGGATTTTCTGAAGCTGATCCGCGCCCAGGCGGCGAACCTGATGGTCGAGACCGTCGTGGTGCACTACCCCGGCATGCGGCGATCCTATGGCGGGGATCCCGTGTCCGCCGGCTATTGGGGATGGGGCCAGGAAACCGATCCCACGGCGGCGCCGCTCACCGGCGGAACGCGTACCTCGGCGGGTATCGCGCTCGACTTTAGCGTGACTTACGACGGAACCCTCATCCCAGGCTGGCAGGTCATCCCGGAGATCTACTACTCGCGGGCACTGACGGGCCGCACGCCGAACGCGTCGGCGATGTTCATGAAGGGGGCCCAACAGATGAACCTGATCGTGACGTTCATCCAAAACCCCGCGAAATGGCAGTTCGCCGTCAACTATGCACGCTTCTGGGGCGGCTCCTCGCCTTTCGATCAGCCCTTGCGCGACCGCGCCTTCGTCGGCGCCGTGCTGACTCGAAATTTCTGATGGGGAGCCGAACGTGACTTTTGCCGAGCGAAATTCCAAACGCGGCCTGCTGAAGCGTTTGGAAAGCTGGTTGTTTCAGCGGCGCGTAGCGGTGCTGGGTGCGCTTGCCTTGCTGACGGTAGGCATGGGCTGGTTCGCCAGCCAGCTGCGGATGGATGCGGGCTTCGAAAAGCAATTGCCGATCGGGCACGAGTATGTGCGGACCTTCAACGACTACCGCAACGACCTGCTCGGCGCCAACCGACTGATCATCGCGGTCAAGGTCCGCAAGGGGAACATATGGAGCCCGGCGGCACTGCAGCGCCTGTATGACGTGACGCAGGCGGTGACGTTCATGCCCTACGTCGAGCGCGCTAGCGTGCAGTCCCTGTGGACGCCAAACGCCTTTGTCAACGAGATCACGGAAGAGGGCTTCCGCGCCGACCCCCTGGTGCCAGGGGACGTGACGCCCGACCGGCTGGACGAGCCAACCATCCAGGCCATCGCGCGTTCGACGGCCCAGGGGGGCTTCGTGGGAACCCTGGTCTCACGCGACCAGTCCAGTGCCATGGTGACGGCCGATCTGTCCGAAGTCGATGCCCAGGGCCGGCACATGGACTATGTCGAATTCAACCATGAGCTCGAGCGCGTCTTGCGTGCGAAATTTGAAGACGACGCCTTCGAGATCCAGATCATCGGCTTTGCCAAACAGATCGGCGACATTGCCGATGGTGCCTCTGCGGTTCTGCTGTTCTGCGGTGTGGCGCTGCTGCTCACTGCACTGGCGGTGTATGGCTACTGCCGCTCATGGCGGCTGACCCTGCTGCCCATCGTCTGTTCGCTCTCCTCGCTGGTATGGCAGTTCGGGGCCCTGCGGATTCTGGGCTATGGCCTCGATCCCCTGGGTGTGCTCGTCCCTTTCCTGGTGTTCGCGATCGGGGTGTCGCACGGCGTGCAGCAGATCAACCACATCGTGCGTGAAGTGGCCCATGGCAAGAGCTGCGACGAAGCAGCCCGCTCGGCCTTCACGGGTTTGTTGATCCCCGGGACGCTGGCCCTGGTGACGGCCTTTGTCACCTTCATCACGCTGCTGATGATCCCGATCCCCATGGTTCGCGAGCTGGCCATCACCGCTGCGCTGGGCGTGGCATTCAAGATCGTGACCAACCTGGTGATGCTGCCCGTGGCAGCCTCGCTGATGCAGGTCGATCAGGCCTATGCGCTTCGCGTCGAGCAGTTGACGGTACGCCGGCAGCGTTGGTTGCGCCTGCTGGCGCAAGTAGCCGTTCCGCGCAATGCGGTCGTGGTGCTGGCCATTGCAGCTGTGGTGCTGGGGGCCGCAGTCTGGAACAGCCGCGACCGTGTCGTCGGTACGCTCGAAGCAGGCGCCCCCGAATTGCGTCCCGAGTCCCGGTTCAACCGCGATGCATTGGCGATCGCATCTGGATACGACCTGGGACTGGACTGGATGAGCGTGATTTTCGAGGCGCCTCCGCAGTCGTGCGACAACGTCGCTGTCGGCCAGTACCAGGACCGTTTCGTCTGGGCAATGCAAGGTGTGCCGGGCGTGCTGTCGATCAACTCATTCTCGTCGGCGCTGCGCCAGTACAACGAAGGCTACAACGAAGGCAACCCGAAGATGGGGGCGGTCCCCATCGACGGCGGCAACTACGCAGCGCTGGCCGTGGAGATCGCGCGCAGTCCAGGGCTCATGCGCAAGGACTGCAGCATGACGGCCGTGCATCTGTTCCTCTCGGACCACAAGGCCACCACCATCGAAGGCGTGGTTTCGGCAGTCAAGGCGTTCCGCCAGCGCGAACAGCTGCCAGGCGTCGCGATTCGCCTCGCGTCGGGCAACGCCGGCGTCCTGGCCGCAGTCAACGAGGAGATCGAACACAGCGAACTGCCCATGATGCTGTACGTCTACGCAGCCATCATCGGACTGATCCTGCTGGTCTACCGGGATGTGCGGGCCGTGCTGGTGTGCTGCCTGCCTTTGGCGATCAGTACCTTCATCGGCTACTGGTTCATGAAGGAGCTGCAGATCGGCCTGACCGTTGCCACGTTGCCTGTCATGGTGCTCGCGGTAGGGATTGGCGTGGACTACGCGTTCTACATCTACAACCGGCTGCAGCTGCACATGGCCAGCGGGCAAGGCATCGTCAAGGCGCTGGAGCGTTCCATCCTTGAGGTCGGGGCAGCGACCATTTTTACGGCGATCACGCTGGCCATCGGCGTGGCGACGTGGAGCTTCTCGTCGCTGAAGTTCCAGTCGGACATGGGCAAGCTCCTGGCCTTCATGTTCATGGTGAACATGGTGATGGCCATGACGGTGCTGCCGGCATTCGCGGTATGGCTTGAGAGGGCGCTGCCGCGCCGGGGGCCGGTCCGGTCCGTGGGCCTGATGGCGCATTGAACGCGGGGATGACGATGACAAGACGTTTGTACAAGTGGGCGGCCTGGGGACTGGCAGGGGCCATTGCCTCCGCGGCCTGGGCAATGGACGAAGTCAAACCCGTACCGGCCATGACATCTGCCATCGCGACTCAGGCGGCCATCCTGGGCAGCACCTGGGCGGGAACACGGGCCGTGGCGGTCGGCGATCGCGGCGTTGTGCTGCTTTCGGACGATGGTGGCGCACGGTGGCGTCAGGCGCGGTCGGTGCCGGTCTCCTTCACGCTGACATCGGTGAGCTTTGCCGATGCGCAGCATGGCTGGGCCGTAGGGCACGGCGGGTCGGTGATCGTGACGCGCGATGGCGGAGAAACTTGGCGCGTTCAGCGGGTCGTCACGACGGAGGATCGGCCGCTGTTCTCCGTGCACTTCTTCGATGCACATTCCGGCGTCGCGGTTGGGCTGTGGTCGCTGGTTCTGGTGACTTCCGATGGCGGTGAAACCTGGCAGGAGCGGCCATTGCAGCCTATGCCCGGCGCCAAGAAGGCCGACCTCAATCTGCTGGGCCTCTTTGCCGGCAGCGATGGCGCGCTCTTTGCCGCCGCAGAGCGCGGCCAGGTCCTGCGCAGCGACGACCGCGGTGCCACCTGGACATACCTTTCCACGGGCTACAACGGAAGCCTTTGGTGCGGTGCCATGTTGGCGGATGGTGCGCTGCTTGTCGGCGGGCAGCGCGGCACGCTGCTGCGCAGCGAGGACCACGGCCAGACCTGGAAGCCATTGCGGCTGGATACCAAGAGCTCAGTCACCGCAATCGCGGGCGCGTCGCAGGGCGTGACGCTGGTGGGGCTCGACGGACTCCTAGCGCGCAGCGGCGATGGCCGCGATTTCACGATCGAAACCAGGCCCGACGGGGTGGCGATCACCTCCGCGCTGGTGACGCCGCGCGATGGGGGCAGACAAGCGCTGCTGTTCACACGCCGAGGCGTGGTGCGCGGCGGCGGGCCGCCCTAATGCACTGGCGTCCATTGCCAGCCTGAGGCCTGGCCTTCGCCCATCTTCAATTTCATCCAAACAGGAGACAAACGTGATCACCCAACCTCAGGCCGCGCTCGTGAGCGGCCAGCATCTCGACTTTATTGTCGTGGGCGCCGGCATCTCGGGTCTTGGTGCGACATACAACACGCACAAGCGATTTCCCGATCATTCATTCGCCGTACTCGAAGCCATGGACGGATTCGGGGGCACCTGGTGGACGCATCGCTACCCTGGCGCGCGTTCGGACAGCGATTGCTACACCTACGGCTACAGCTTCAAGCCCTGGGAAACGGGACGCGCCATCGGCACGGCCGACGAGATCCGCGCCTACTTAGGTGAGCTGATCGAAGAGAACCAGCTGACGCGCCACATCTACTACGGACACCGGATCACGGCAGCCCGGTGGTCGTCCCAGGACAAGTGCTGGACGCTGGAAGTCACTCGTATCCATTCGGGCGAAACGCTGACGCTGACGACGAGTTTTCTGTGGATGTGCTCGGGCTACTACGACCACACCAAGGGCTACACGCCCGAGTGGTCCGGCATGGGTGAATTCAAGGGGCAGTGGGTGCATCCGCAGCACTGGCCCCAGGATCTGGACTGCACGGGCAAGCAGGTGGTCGTCATCGGTTCAGGCGCCACGGCCGCTACCTTGATCCCGTCGTTGGCGGACACCGTTGCACACGTGACCATGTTGCAGCGCTCGCCCACGTTTTTCGCGGCAGATTCCCCTATCCATCCGCTGGAGACACAACTGCGCGAACTGGATGTGCGTCCCGACTGGGTGCACGAGATCATGCGGCGCGCATTCGTTGCCAAGGTGGACAGCGAAGTCCGCATGTCCTTCGAGCATCCCGAGGAAATGCGCGCGTGGATTCTTGAGCAGGCGCGAGCCCTCCTGCCTGAAGGCTTCGACGTGGACAAGCATTTCAACCCGAGCTATCGCCCATGGCAGCAACGCATCGCGCTGGTTCCTGACGGTGACCTGTTTGCGGCCATCCGCTGCGGCAAGGCTTCGGTAGTGACCGACGGTATCGAGCGCTTCGACGCCACGGGCATCCAGTTGACCAGTGGAGCGCATCTTGATGCCGACATCGTCGTCACCGCGACGGGCTTCAACATGCAGATGTTCGGAGGCGTGCCATTTTTCGTTGACGGCGAGGCGGTGGACTTCACCAAGCGTGTCAGCTATCGCGGCGTGATGATCGAAGGCATCCCCAACATGGCCTACGTCATGGGCTACTTCCGCTCAAGCTGGACGCTGCGCGCAGACCTGGTCACCGACCTGGTGTGCCGCATCGCCGAGCACATGCAGAGGGAGGGTCACAGCATGGTGGTTCCCACCGTGCCTACCGCGGACGCTGACATGCCGCGCCTGCCCTGGATCGATTCGGAGAACGTCAACTCGGGCTACATCATGCGTGCCCTGCACCTGCTGCCCCGCCAGGGCGATCGTCATCCCTGGAAGCAAGGCCTTGAGTACGAAGAGGAGCGTGTCTCGTTCCCCTCGGTGCGGCCTGACGAAGAGGCCCTCACATACCGCTGATCGCTCGTGACGCCTGCGACCCCTTCATCGCTCAAAAAAGAAAGCCATTCCATGTCACTCGATCCCCATATCGCCGGCGCCATGAAGATGCTGGCCGAGGCTGGCGCGAAGCCGCTGCACGAAGGCACGCCCGAGGAGGGCAGGGCCTTCTATCTGGCGACGACGGCCGGCGCACTGACGCCCGAGCAAGTCGTCCCCGTGGCCCGTGTCCAGGACATCACCGTCGGTGGCGCTGTCGGGCCACTGAAGGCCCGCGTGTACCGCCCGGAAGGCGAGGGCCCGTTTCCGACCGTGGCCTATTTCCACGGCGGCGGATTCGTCATTGGCGACCTGGACACGCACGACAACATCTGCCGTGACATCTGCCGCGGCGCGAGTGCCGTGGTGGTGTCCGTGGACTACCGGCTGGCGCCCGAACATGCGTTTCCTGCAGGCATTGAAGACGCCGTCGCGGCCACGAAATGGATCGTGGCGCATGCGAGCGAGCTGGGCGGCGGCCGCATCGTCGGCGTCGCTGGCGACAGCGCGGGCGGCAACTTCTCGGCGGTCGTCGCCCAGCAACTGCGCGATGAAGGTATCCCGCTGGCAGCGCAGTTCCTCATCTACCCCGCTGTGGATCATGTGGCGGCGCAGTACCCCAGTGTCGCGGAGAACGGCGAGGGATATCTGCTCGATGTGGCCACCATCAATTGGTTCTATGACCACTACGCGGGCGACTATCCAGACCCGATGGATCCACGCCTGGCGCCGTTGCAGGCCAAGGACTTGAGCCGGCTGGCACCGGCGCTGGTGGTCACGGCGCAATTCGATCCATTGCGCGACTCGGGCGCTGCCTACGCGGCGGCCATGAACGCGGCCGGCAGCCCCGCAAAACATATGCCGGGTCCAGGAATGATCCATGGCTTCTTTGAAATGGGACCGTGGTCGCCTGGCGCGCAACAGCTGATGCAGCGAAGCATCCAGCAATTCGGGGCGATGTTGCATGAATGAAGCGAGGGCCGTCACGCCTGTGCCGGCTTGAGATCAACGAGCTCGACGCTCACCGAGGCCCAATCACCATGAATACGATTTTTCTTTTGCTGGCCGATGTGCTGCTGATCCTTGCCGGGATCATCTATGGCGCGAAGTTTCTCAAAAAGCGCAATTATCTGTGTGGGATCGAATGGTTCGTCATGGCCATCTCAGGCACCCACTTCCTGTTGTGGGCGCTCTTGGGATGGGATTTCGGCTACAGCGTTGCGCATTTCTTCGATGCGTTCTCGCGGTCCTTCGGTTTTCCTGTGGTCGCGGTCGCGGGCATGATGGTGGTGACCCACAGCTACCAGCCCTCGCGCCTTGCGGATGTCCTGTATTTCCTGCTCGGTTTCGCAGGCGCTGCCGTGCTTGTGGCGGCCGACCATGCGCCGGCGTTCGCGGTCTACAAGCCGCCGTTCTACCTTCTGATGTGCTTGGTCTTCCTGGCCTATCTGGCGTACTTCGCCTGGAGGCTGCACAAAGCGGGAGAGGCGCTGCATGCGATGGGAACGGTGTTCGTTGCGCTGAGCGGCCTGGCCATCGCCGTCTTCTACGACTATGTCCCGATACCCGGCGACGACGCGGATCGCACGGTGTTCTACACCGCAGCCTTGTCCGTCTGGGCTTTCATGATGGTCGAGCTGTACTACGGCTATTGCGCACTCGAGCGTGCCACACAGGCGCGGTTCAGCGCCTATGCCCGTGAGCCGCTTGCCAAGACCCGTTTGCGCCGTCACGCCTGACAGCGCGCAAAGCCCCCCTCATCGCTTAATCCTTTGGAGTGCAATCATGGCTCACTGGCCAGACCTGGCTTCCCGTTCCCGGGAACTGTATGAACGCGGCTTGAAAGTGCTGCCCGGCGGCATCACGCGCACATTGCCATGGCAGGAACCTTTTCCGGTCTATGCCTCGTATGGCGAAGGGGCCTACGTGGTCGACGTCGATGGAACGCGCCGCCTTGACCTGCTGAACAACTTTGCCTCTCTGATCCACGGTCACGCGCATCCAGGCGTCGTGCAAGCCGTCCGTCACCAGGTCGGCAATGGAACGGCCTTCACGCTGCCCACGGAGCAGGAGGTCGCGCTGGCGGAAACCCTATGCGGACGGGCAGAGAGCTTCGAGCAGGTGCGATTCTGCAACTCGGGTTCGGAAGCCGTCATGAGCGCGATCAAAGCCGCCCGTGCGATCACGGGCCGGTCCAAGATCGTCAAGGCGGAGGGCGTCTATCACGGTGCCTACGACTATGCCGAGGTCAGCCTCGATTCTTCACCGTCGAATTGGGGCGAGGATCCGAACTCGATCGGCTACTCAAAAGGGGTGCCCAAAGGGGTGACCGACGATGTTGTAGTCATCCCCTTCAACGACGTCGAGGCCTCCGAGCGAATCATCCGCGCAAATGCCGCAGACATCGCGGCTGTCCTGCTCGACGCAGCGCCCAGCTATTTGGGATTCATCCAGGTCTCCCCGCGCTTCACCGACATGATTGAACGTGTGACCCGCGAGATCGGAGCACTTTTCATTCTTGACGAAGTCATCTCGTTCAGGTCTCACACGGGTGGCGCTCAAACGCTGCTGGGCATCCATCCGGATCTGACCACCTTGGGCAAGATCATTGGTGGCGGCTTCCCCGTCGGCGCAGTGGCGGGACGGCGTGAGCTCATGCAGATCTACGACCATCGCCAAGGCAAGCCCGGCTTGCCGTGGAGCGGCACCTTCACGGCCAATCCGGTCACGATGACCGCGGGCAAAGTCACGCTGGATCTGCTTGACGACAGCGCGATCGATCGCATGGCACAGCTGACTTCCCGGCTGGTGGGGGCGCTGAACCAGGCATTCGCGCGGTCCGGCTTTCCAGGGCAGGTCACAGGCTTCGGGTCGAGCTTCATGGTGTTCGGCCATCAACGGCAGGTGACCGATTACCGCTCCGGCTATTCCAGCCCTGAGGAAACAAAGCGCGTTGTCGCACTTCAACGCGCCTTGACGCTGGCGGGCTTCCATATTGCCCGCACCGGTAAGGCATTCCTTTCCACCCCGATGACCGAAGCGGACATCGAGAGCTTCATCAGCGCCGTCAGCCGCATCGTCGATGCGCGGCTGGAGCCGGTGGGCGCGGGGGTGGTGTCATGACTTTTCCCAAGAACCTGCGAGCGAGGGCCACACTGTGACGGACTACATCATTGTCGGCGGCGGGTCCGCAGGCTGTGTTCTGGCGAATCGACTGTCCGCGAACCCGGACGTCGAAGTCACGCTGATCGAAGCCGGTGGCTGGGACAGCAGTCCCTTCATCGGCATGCCGGCCGGCTATTTCCAACTGATGAAAACCGGGCAGATCGACTGGGGCTACAACACCGAGCCCCAGGAGCATCTTGCGGGCAGACGGCTGTTCTGGCCGCGTGCGAAAGTGCTGGGCGGATGCAGTTGCGTCAACGGCATGGTCTATATCCGAGGCAGCGCCACGGACTACGACCATTGGGCGGCTTTGGGCAACAGTGGTTGGTCCTTCGAGGATTGCCTGCCCTATTTTCTTCGTGCCGAGAACTGGAACGGCCCCAGCAGTCCCATCCATGGACACGACGGTCCGTTGCATACCAGCCGCTACGGTGTCCAGCACCCCTTGTCGAAGGCGTTCGTGGAGGCGGGCCTCCAGGCCGGATACCCGTACCGGGACGACTTCAATGGCGGTGAACAGGAAGGCTTTGGCCCCTGCGACAGCACGATCAAGGCCTACGGAAACAAGGGGATCCGGGCGAGCACGGCTTTCGCTTACCTGCATCCGGTCAAGGACCGAAAGAACCTCAAGATCATCACCAAGGCATTGGCCACCCGGGTCATCGTCGAGCATGGCCGCGCGGTCGGCGTCGAGTTTCTTCGCCGTGGCCGCAAGGAAGTTGTGCGTGCGCATCAGGAGGTGCTGCTTTCGGGCGGCGCGATCAACTCGCCGCAGCTGCTTCAGTTGTCCGGCATTGGCGATCCGTCGCATCTGCGCGCTGTGGGCATCGACGTCACGGTGGCATTGCCTGGCGTGGGCCAGAACCTGCACGATCACCTCTCCGTCGGAGTGCAATGCCGCTCGACGCAGCCCAACTCGCTCCTGACCTATGTGCGTCCCGTTCGTGCTGCCGCCGCCCTGGCGCGGTACATGTGGGACAAGGGAGGCCCTGGCGCGTATCACGGCGTGGAGGCGCTGGCCTTCGTGAAAAGCCAGCCCGATCTGATCGCCGCGGACATCCAGTACCACTTCGAGATGATCATGTACCGCGAAAACGGTCGGGTCATCATTCCCGAGCACGGTTTCACGCCCCTGTTCAACATCTCGCGCCCCAAGAGTCGGGGCTGGTTGAAGATCCAGTCGGCGGACCCCACTCAGCACCCGCGCCTTCAGCCCAACTATTTCTCGGATCCGGATGACATTCGCATCTATCGCGAGGGGATTCGTGTCGGCCGGGAAGTGCTGGCGCAAAAGGCGTTCGATCCCTATCGCGGCGTGGAGTACGCCCCCGGACCGCAGGCCACGACCGATGCCCAGATCGACCAGTACCTGAGGGAGAACGTCGAATCCGTCTACCACCCGGTAGGCACTTGCAAGATGGGCAGCGACGAGATGGCTGTCGTGGACGATCGGCTGCGCGTGCGCGGCGTGAGCGGCCTGCGCGTCATCGATGCATCCATCATGCCGACCATCGTGAGCGGCAATACCAATGCACCCACGATCATGATCGCCGAAAAGGCGGCGGATTTCATCCTCGCTGCGGGCTCCCGCGGCGCCAAGGCCGCGACCGCGGTCGCCGCCGTTGCGGCCTAGCGGTCCGCGGCATATCCCCTCAACCTCATCCCGTAGACAGGAGACTCGCGTGTTTGACCAAGAACTGCTGATCGGTTCCGCCTTTGTCGTGGGCGCGGAAACCAAGGAGAAGATCCTTAATCCAAAGACCGGGGCGCTGCTGACCGAATTGGCCGAAGCCTCGCTTGCGCAGGTCGATGCGGCGGTCGAGGCAGCGTCCAAGGCCTTCACCGCCTGGTCTCGAACCACGCCTGCCGAGCGATCGCGCCTGCTGTTGAAGCTGGCCGATGCCATTGAGAGCGCCGGCGAGGAATTCGCGACGCTCGAAGCGCTCAACTGCGGCAAGCCGCGCATCCGCGTGCTGGAGGATGAGATCCCGGCGATCGTCGATTGCTTTCGCTTCTTCGCCGGCGCCGCACGAACGATGCACGGCGCTGTGTCCGGCGAATACGTTGCCAACCACACGTCGATGATTCGCCGAGACCCGATCGGCGTCGTCGCATCCATCGCGCCCTGGAACTACCCTCTGATGATGGCGGCCTGGAAATTGGCACCCGCGATTGCTGGCGGCAATACGGTCGTGATCAAGCCTTCGGAGCAGACGCCCCTGACGCTGCTGAAGCTTGCGAAGATCATTGCGGACATCTTTCCCGCCGGTGTCGTCAACGTGGTCACGGGGCGCGGCGCGAGCGTGGGCGATGCGCTGATCCACCATCCGAAGGTGGCGATGGTCTCGCTCACCGGCGATATCGGCACGGGCAAGAAGGTGCTGCAGGCCGCGTCCAGGATCGTCAAGCGGACCCACCTCGAGCTCGGCGGCAAGGCGCCCGTCATAGTCTTCGATGACGCCGACCTGGCCAGCGTCGTGGAAGGCGTCAAGGTCTTCGGCTACTACAACGCTGGCCAAGACTGCACCGCCGCCTGCCGCATCTATGCCGGCAAGAAGATCTATGACAAGCTCGTTGCCGACCTTTCCGATGCGGTCAAGAGCCTCAAGTTCAATCAGCCCAACGATGACGACAACGACCTGGGCCCACTGATCTCGGCCAGGCAGCAATCCCGCGTCGAATCCTTTGTTCAGCGGGCGTCTGAAAACAAGCACATCGAGATTACGGCGGGCGGCCGCGTGGGTGGTGGTAGCGGCTTCTTCTACGAACCCACCGTCGTGGCTGGCGCGCTGCAAGGCGACGAAATCGTCCAGCGCGAAGTCTTCGGTCCCGTCGTCTCGGTGACGCGATTCGACGATGCCGATGAAGCAGTGCGCTGGGCCAACGATTCCGACTATGGCCTGGCCTCATCGGTCTGGACCCAGGACATTTCACGCGGCATGGCGACGGCCGCCCAATTGCAGTACGGCTGCACCTGGATCAACACGCACTTCGTGCTGACGAGCGAAATGCCGCACGGCGGCGTGAAGTCATCGGGCTACGGCAAGGATCTGTCCATGTACGCACTGGAGGACTACACGGTCGCGCGGCATGTCATGGTCAAGACAGGCTGAAACGATGCACAGGGTCAACGCGATCGCCGGCGCCCATGTGGCGCAGATCGAGGGCGGCAAGGGCGGCAGCCTCGAGCTTTTTTACTTATTGAAAACTGGTCAAAACACAAGGAAACAGGAACAGCATGCTCTCGCAATCAGCTCCTCTCGATGAACCTCTGGACGTCCTGATCATTGGGGCGGGAGTTTCCGGCATCGGCCTTGCCGCCTATCTGCGCCGAAAACAGCCCGGAAAACGCTTTTCCATTCTCGAGGCTCGAGAGCGGATTGGCGGAACATGGGATCTGTTCAAATATCCCGGCATTCGATCCGACTCGGACCTCTACACCTTCGGTTTCGACTTCAAGCCCTGGGTCAAGAACAAAACGCTGGCGGACGCACGGGACATCCTCGAGTACCTTCGCGAAACCGTTGAGGAGTTCGATCTGGGGCCGGTCATCCAATACCAGCAGCAGGTGGAATCGGCGGACTGGCTGAGCGGTGAGGGCCTTTGGGCGGTCCGGGTCCGCGACGGAATCGGCGGCGATGTCCGCACGGTCAGGACCCGCTGGCTGTTCAGCGCTGGCGGCTACTATCGATACGATCAAGGCTACAGCCCGCGCTTCGAAGGCTCGGAACGTTTCAAGGGGCGGATCGTGCATCCGCAGCATTGGCCTGAGGATCTGGACTACTGCGGCAAGCGCGTCGTCGTGATCGGCAGCGGCGCCACGGCAGTGACGCTCATCCCGGCGATGGCCGATCAGGTGGCGCACATCACCATGCTGCAGCGCACGCCTTCGTACATCATCAACCAGCCTGCTACCGACTCCGTCGCCGGCTTCCTGCAAAAGATACTGCCGGCCCAAACCGCCTACTCGCTGACCCGCTACAAGAACGCCAGGATCACTCTGGGGTTCTGGAGCTTTTGCCAACGCTTTCCGAAGCTGGCCCGAAAGCTTCTCGTGGGGCTCGTGCGCCGGGACCTGCCGAAGGGGTACCCCGTCGACGTGCACTTCAACCCGCCATACAACCCTTGGGACCAGCGGCTGTGCTCGGTGCCCGACGGTGACTTGTTCAAATGCCTCAGTTCGGGCAAGGCGTCCGTGGTGACCGACCAGATCGAGACCTTCACCGAATCGGGCATCCTTCTCAAGTCGGGCAAGGAAATCGAGGCCGACATCATCGTCACGGCCACCGGACTCAACGTCCAGCTCTTTGGGGGAGTGGCCTTGCGCAAGGATGGGCAGCCGGTGGTGTTGAGCGAAACATTGGCCTACAAGGGAATGATGTTGTCCGGTGTGCCGAACTTTGCCTTTGCCGTCGGCTACACCAACTCGTCTTGGACGCTGAAGGTCTGCCTGCTGTGCGATCACTTCTGCCGGCTCCTGGCTTACATGGATGAACATCGGCACGCCGTCTGCGAGGCACAGGCGCCAGAAGGGATCGAGACCCGCCCGCTGCTGGATTTCGGTGCAGGCTACGTGCAGCGCGCGTTGCACAGCGTGCCACGACAGGGACCCGGCGAACCTTGGGTCATGTCCATGGACTACTTCCGCGACGTCAAACTGCTGCGACGCGGGCGGGTGGCAGAAAAGTGCCTGGCGTTCTCGCCGGCCCCCGGCGCGAGTTCCCAGGCTCCGCTTGATCTGCGACTTTCAAAGGCTCGCGCATGAACACGGGAGACCTCTTCTGCAATATGGCCGATGGCCGACGCATCTGCTACCGCAGCCACGGCCCCGATGGTGGGGAGACGTTGATTCTGGTGGTGGGCCTGGGGTTGCAACTGACGTACTGGCCACAGGCCTTGATCGATGGTCTGGTAGAGGCCGGTTTGCGGGTGGTTGTCTTGGACAACCGCGACGCGGGACAGTCGTCCTTCACCGACGCCGAGCCGCCCAGCACATTCCAGCAACTCCTTCGCCGGCCCACGCGCGGCTACGACCTGGGGCACATGGCCAGCGATGTGGTCGGTTTGATGGATGCCCTGTCCATAGCCTCTGCCCACGTCATGGGGATGTCCATGGGCGGCATGATCGCGCAGACCCTGGCGGCGCGCCATGCCGAGAGGATGAAGTCGTTGACCTCCGTCTTTTCGACCACCGGATCATTGAAGGTCGGCCAGCCGGCGCTCAAGTCGATATTGCAGCTGATCCGTCGGCCGCCACGTGATCAGCGGGAGGCTGCTCGAGATTACGTCGACCTCTTGCGAGTGGTCGGCTCGAGCCTGGAGTGGAGCGAGCCTCGGCACCGGCAATATGCAGAACAAGCCTGGGAGCGCGGTGGTGGCCTGCGCAACAACGTCGGCACCGCGCGGCAGATCGGGGCAATCATCAATTCCGGTGATCGGACGGCCGAGTTGGGCCGCGTGCGGTGCCCCACGCTGGTCATCCATGGCGACCGGGATCTGATGGTGGCGACCAGTGGCGGTTACGCCACCGCAGCGGCCATCGGTGGCGCACGCCTGGTCATCTTGCCGGGCATGGGGCATGACATTGCACCGGGTCTGGTCAACATCCTCGTCGACCTGATCGCGGGACATGTGCGGTCCTGCCTGCGCCCTGCGAGCTAGGCGAGGGTGCTTGTCGGCCTTTGGGGCTTTGGCGCGCGCGACATCAGATCATGGTGGCGCCAAAGCCTTCAGCGATTCAACCAGCTCCTGGTAGGCCGGGGATTTTCGAACAGCCTCCGAACCTGCCTGCTGCAAGTCGCGGACGTCCTGTGCTTCGACCGTGAAGGCCGTCGGCACACGCAAAAGCCTGTAACGGAAACTGTCGTCGTCGACATCGTTCAGGCTTACGCTGACGACATATACCTCGCAATCTGCTGCAAACGGGCTGCCAGGCAAACCTCTGGTGCGCTGAATCTCGTTACGCCAGCGTTGCAGATCATCGTTGAGCATCGCCAGCGTCTGCTGGCTGTCGCGGGTCCCGGCACCAAAGATCAGTGTCTCCAATACCTGTGGAATGGTAGGGACCTGATCACTCTTGTCCACACGCTCGGCAAGCGCACGTGCAGAGTTGACTGTGACCAGCACCAGGCGATGGATGGAGCCAGCTTTTGCTTCAGGGAAGTTCGCGCCCATGGAGCCTACAGCGGTCATTTGATCGAGCAGCAAGCGAACGCCGAGGTTGTCGCTGACTCCGCCATCCACCAGGTGGATATAGGGGCGCTCCTTGGCATTGCGGTAGCTGACGGCACTGCGCCGCAATATGTGTGCGCGGTAGCCTGACGCGGGCTGGAGTACCGATGCTTTTACATCGGGACATTGGTCGGCATAGTTGCGTATGGCGACGGGCGACAGCAGCAGCGGTACGGCGGAGGACGCTGCAACTGCGAATGACAGTGGGGTAGCGTCAAGATCGGAGCAGATCAGCTGGAACTGTTCGGACGTGAAGTTGAAGGGGGCCCCGGTGGTCAGGTCGGTAGCCGTGATCATGAGGTCCGGTGCTCCAGGGCGCCTGCGAGCGTCGGCGAAGGTCTTGCCTTCGTAGAGCTTGTTCAGGCGATCCATCAGCAACTGCGTTCTGCCATACCAGGGTGAGGTCAATGTGTAGAGCTCACCAGGCCAGAACACATCGCGTATGAGACGGCTTTCGAATGGCGTGAGCAGGAATTCTGGCTCAAATCGCTTGAGCGTCGCGTCGCCAAAGGCTGCGTAGTGTGCGGCCAGGATGCTGCCACCTGACACGCCACTGATCAATACGGTCTCGTCCAGCAACGTCGTTGTGCGTTCTCCGATCTTGAACTCCTGCGCCTTGAGTTCACGCAGCACACCGAGGCCAAAGGCTGCGGCACGCGCACCCCCTCCGGACAAGGTCACGGCAACCATGACAGACTTTGGTTGATGCTGCTCGGCCGCTAGCACCTCCCGAGGCTGATGGGGATACGGTTCATTGATCCAGGGCCTGTAAGTGGAGCATCCTGCCAGCAATAAGATCGAAATGGCTTGCAGGGTGCGAGTCCAGGGTGAAGCTAACTTGCGCATGTGTATACCGTGAGGAAAGCCGGTGTCAATCTGCCTTGTCCTGGTGACCTGTACATGTTTTGCACATTTCAATCGAGCCGGATGGTGGGACGGAGCCGGGCATTCATCAGATCGACCAGCCACATCTGGCTGCCACGCCAGAAGCCATGCAGCTGGGCCTGGTGGCTGCGGTAAAGCAGTGCATGGCTCAGTTGCGCCAGGCGCCCTCTGAAGGTCACACCCTTGAACAAGCCTGTCTTGCCGAGCGAGCCATAGGCGTCATATTCACCCAGTGACACCAGGGCCCCCATATCACGGTACTTGAAATCCGGTGGTGATATGTCGTGCAGCAGTGCGGCTGGAAGATGGCGAATCAGGTGCTGCGCTTGTTGATGAGCAATCTGTGCGGTAGGAGGAAACGGCCGCTCGGCCCCCTCGGGTATCAGGCTGGCACAGTCGCCCAATGCATAGATGTCCGCGTCATGGGTAGTCTGCAATGAAGGGCGCACGATCAACTGATGGTTACGGTTGGTCTCCAGCCCATCCAGATCACTCAGAATCTCCGGGGCCTTGACTCCGGCCGCCCAAACCTTCAGTGATGCATGAACTTCCGTGTTGTCGCCCAACACGAAGCCGTGCGCATTGACCGCTGCCACACGCGTCGCGACCTTGACCTGCACACCCAGAGCTTCCAGCCGAGCTTGGGCACTGGCGGAAATATCTTCCGGAAAGGCCGCAAGGAGGCGAGGGCCGCTTTCTATGAGCGTGATGTTTATCCGCCTCTTCAGACCCTTGGCTCCATAGGCCTCTGCAGCGTCAGCCAAACCGACGAGTTCGGCAGCCAACTCCACACCAGTCGCTCCGCCACCAACGATGGCGATGGAAAGGGTGGCATTTTTCTCATTGCTGCCTTCGTGTCCCAGGCATTGGAGCAGCTGCGTGCGGATCTCCTGGTTGAATGCATCTGCCTGCAGGCGTGAGTCGATGGTGTAGCAGTGCTCGGCCGCACCCGGTGTGCCAAAGTCGTTTGCCTGGCTGCCTACTGCGATGATGAGCTTGGTATACGGAACGCTACGCTCCGGGACAAGCACCCGTCCGTCGGGTGCCAGCAGCGCCGCAATCTCCACTTGTCGCGACTCGCGGTCAACGCCCAGCAGTTCACCGGGCTCGTAAGAGAAATTGCAGGCATGTGCTTGTGCTATGTAGGCCGTTTGTTGCTGGTAAATATCGCGCGTGCCCGCTGCGATGGTGTGCAGCATGGGTTTCCACACGTGGGCGAACTCGCGATCAATCAGCAGGACTGGTGGCAGCTTGCTGCCGGAATTGGCACTCAGCTTGCCCATCGCCGTGGCTACGGCAAGACCTGCCACGCCACCACCTACGATGATGATCGGTGCTTGGGATGTATTCATGTCATGGTTCCCTGGGTAGAGATGTCCTGTCAGGCAGCTACCGCTTGGGCGTTATTGCGGCCTGTCAAGCGTGCCGCCCATTGGGCGATTCGGTCGCTGAACAGCAGTTCGTACAAGACAGGCACCAGGCCCAGCGTGATCAGGGTGCCGAGCATCAGGCCGCCGATGATGGTCACGGCCATGCCGGTCCACAAAGTGCCGGCAAACAGTAGCAGCGGGATCAGACCCACGATGCAGGTCATCTTGGTCATCACGATGGGGCGCAGTCGCGCTACCGCTGCCGCGACGACCGCTTCGCGCCGGGTCTTGCCCTCGGCCAGCTCTTCCTCGATCCGCTCGAGCAGCAGCACCGCGTTGTTGACGATGATGCCTGCCAGCGACAGCAAGCCGAACGTTGCCATGAAGCTCATGGGCTCTCCCGCGATCATCATCGCCGGCCCGACACCAATCATTGCGAACGGAATGATGGCGAGGATCAGCGCGAGCTTTCGGAAGGAACGGAACTGCCATAGGAACAGAACCAGCATGGCTACGGTTGCATGCGGTAGGTACTGCTCCAACGAGACGTTGGCTTCAGCGGAGTCTTCAATCTCTGCGCCCATTTCGATGCGATAGCCTGGTGGCAAGGCGATCTGGCTCACGACTGGAGCGGCAGCTTGTACCGCCTGCAGTGCCGTGCCATGGGTGCTGCGGCCCTCAACCGTCAAGGTGCGCACCAGGTTGCGGCGTAAGAGCGCTGCGGGCTCGAAGTCGAGGCTCACTGCAGCCATGGCCGAAAGTGGGTGCGGCGCCCCCCCATTGGCAGGATAGATGAGTGTATTGGCGAGGTTCTCCGCACTGGCGCGCTCGGAAGCCGTACCGCGTATGACCAGCGGTACCAAGGTGTCGTTGTCGCGCATGACGGATGCCTGAATACCGCTGTTGCGCGCTGCCAGCGTCGTCGCAATGTCTTCGCTGCTGATTCCCAGCGCTCGTGCCTTGGCTTGATCAATCTGTACATTCATGCGTGGAACACGGGGGCCCCAATCATCGCGAACCATCACCATTCCGGGAATAGGTCGCAGCGCAGCTTTCACCTGTTCGCCGATGGCTCGCAACACATTCTCGTCAGGCCCGGAGATCCGATAGGCAACCGCACCCGCGTCATTGCTGCTGCGCGAGAACAGCTTGGGGTCGATACGCACGTCCGGGTGATGGTCATTCATCCAGGCGGTGGTGCGTTCCATCACCGTCTTGAGTTGCTTGGCATCCTTCACCGTGACAGTGAAGTAGCCCACGTGAGAGGCTGGCATAGGAGGGGTCAGTGCCAGAACGACCCTGGGCCCGCCTTCGGCCACATAGCCAATGCTGGTGCTGACTTCGGGGTTCACCTGCCTGTCAGCGAGCCAGCGGCTCAGATCCTCTACCACCTGCTTGGTTTGTCGCGTGTCCGTGCCCGGCTGCAGCTCCAGCCCCATTTGGAACTGGGGGCGATCCGATGGCGGCAAGAAGCCTGCGGGCAGGTTGGCCAGCAGCAGCAGGGCACCGGTCAACAGCGCGACCATGAACCCCATGAAGATGGCTTTGTGCGCCAACAAGTACCGGATCACCTTGGCGTAGCCGGCATAGAAGCCGGTGAGCTGGGGTTCGGCGGGTGCATCGTGATTCTCGTCTGCCGGCTTGGGGTGGGCTTTCAGGAAGTAGTAGCAAAGCAGCGGAGTCACTGTCAGGCATAGGAGCCAGGAGCCGAGCAGGCACAGCCCCAGAACGATGACCAGCGGCTTGAGGTATTCATTCGTTGTGGTGTTTCCAAAGAAGAAAGGAGAGAAGGCCAAAATGATGACCAGTGATGAGGTCAACAGCGGAATGGCAAGCGTCCGCCCGGCTTCGATGCAGGCGTTGCGGCGGTCTTCACCCAATGCGAGTCGCCGCTCCACGTCTTCTACGATCACGATGCCGTTGTCCACCAGCAGTCCCAACGCAATGATGATGGCCGCCATGGATACCGAATGCAGTTCAATCCCCAGGCTGCGCATGATGAGCAGCGTGAGGAGAATCGTCAGCGGCACGATGCTGCCCACCACCAGGCCCGCCCGCCACCCCAGGAAGAGGACGACCACGATCATCACGATGACCACCGTCTCGCCCATCACTTGGTTCATGCGACCCATCTCGGTCTTGACCACGTCGGGCTGGAAGGTCACGTAGTCCAGGCTGAAGCCCGCAGGCAACTGGGCCTGCAGCTCCGTCACGCGTTGCTGCAATGCGGCGCCCACAGTCTTGACGTTCTGGCCTGATCGCATCGAGATGCCCAACACCACGGCATCCTGGCCCTTGTAGATGGCCGCGCTTTCCGGAGGATCGGCCTTTTGCACCTGGAGACGCGCCAAGGCGCCCAGACGGATTTGGGCAGGGCCAAGGTGCGACGCGTCGGCGCCCTGGCGTGCCAATGGCACCGACAACATGAAGTTTTCCAGTTCGGCGACGGAGCGGATTTCGCCCGATGCGATTACCACACTGTTGACGCCAGCCAGAACAGCCTGGCCCCCTGACTGCACCACGTTCTGCTGGCGCAGTTGTTGCAGCACCGCAGCGGGCGACAAACCCAGACCCGCCATGCGTGCACGGTCGAACTCAAGATAGACACGGTCCTCTTGCCAGCCGTGCACGCTTACGCCCTGTATGCCAGGTAAACGGAAGATGCCTTCTCGCAGCATCTTGAGCGGCTCGCGCATCTCGCTCATGGAGAAGTCCGGCGCTGTCACGGCAATCGACGCGATTGCCACGCGGCCGAAATCGTCATCGATCTGAGCAGGCAAGGTACCCGTGGGGAACAGGGGTTCCACCTCCTGCACCTTGGCACGCAATCGCTGCCATACCGGCATCAACTCCTTGACGTCTTCGCGCAAAGTAGCCTTCACCAGCACAGAGCCGGAGCGCACCGTGCTAACGACGTTTTTCAGTTCCGCCATCTGGCGCAGATTTTCTTCCACGGGACGGGCAATCAGCTGCTCCATGCGCTCGGAGGGCATGCCAGGATTGGAGATCATGATCACGGCATCACGTATCGTGACGGAGGGCTCCTCCTGCGAGGGAAAGCTCAGGAAGGTAAAGATCCCCGTAATCAAAATCAGCAGCGCGACAAAAAGGGTCAGCCTGCTGGATTGCAGCGCTCCTTCGGCCAGCTTCATGATTTCGCCCCTTTCAGGACAGTCTGGGGCACATGCACTACCACTTGTTGTCCAGCGTTCAGAAAGGCGGTGCCGGCGGTCACCACACGGTCCCCGACGGATAAGCCCTGGTCGATGACAACCCGCCCGTGGGACGTCAAGTGGCCTGCGGTCTTGATAGGTCGCAACTCCAGTTTGTTTTCCTGATCGATCACGTACACCTGGGCCTGAGACGCTTCAGTGCCAGCCATGACCGCAGTAACGGGCAAGGTCAGTGTGGCAGCCTGGGCTGGTTTCTGTGGTAGCTCCACCGACACCATTCCGCCGCTTCGAAGTCCGGGGCTGCTGCTTCGTTCTGTGCGCTGGACGCTGTAAATGGCCTGAACCAGTGAGCCGTTGTCACTGCGTGTGGACAAGTATTCGAGCACCAACGGGAAAGTGCGTTCGCCACTGCGGCCCTGCGCCTTATCACCCACAGCAAGCGTACTGGCGACGGTATCCGGAAACATGGCAACCACCTCCAGAGCACTTCCCGCCTGCAACTGCAAAATGGTCTGTCCGGCAGACACGTCGGAATGTGGCTGTGCTTGTCGGCCCACCACTTCACCATCAAAAGGCGCGGTGATTTTTGTCAGGCTCAGGTCACGGCGTGCCGATGCAAGTGCGGCATCTGCCGCATCGAGCTGGCTGCGCGCCAGTTGGTGCGCAGCGCGAGCAGACTGCAGGGCAGTGGGGGAGATGATCTTGTCATTGGCAAGCATCTCCTGTTGATGGAGTTGGGTGCTGCGCTCTAGCAGCGATGCGGCTGCTGCCGCACGGTCCGCAGCAGCTTTGTCCACGCGCCATCGGGCAGGTGACTCGTCCAGCCGCGCAATCACTTGACCTGCCCGCACACGGTCGCCCACTTCGACGGAAATGGCCGTGAGTCGGCCAGATGTTTCAAAACCCAGATCAGTGCGTTGGCGCGCGCGCAACGTGCCGACAAAGTTATCTGCGCGGGATGCAATGCCCGCTTCGCCAACGACCTCGATTTTCACCGGTTTGGGCGTAGCCGTTGTAGTGGCGGCATGTTGTGTGCAAGCAGCCAGCGTGACGGTCGATAGCACGCATGCCAGTAACCGGGAGATGGAGTTGAGAGAGAAATGCATGATTGGATGCGTGTGTGAATGGTTCAGGGCAGTTGTGCAATCAACTCTTCAACAGTCTTCCTGACGGCATTGCGCTGCTCAGAGGTGAATTGGTGAAGACGGAGCAAATCAATGAGTTGCATCCCATCCATTGCCAGACTGATCAGCAAAGCGCGGCCTGGATCGGCGCACTCACTGGCGATACCGTAGCTGCGCTCGAACAAGGCCTGTACAGGTGGCAGCAGGTCAGGATGAGAGAAATGGGCTTCAAGCAGGTTGCGCATCAGTCGCTGCAGCTGCGGGGGCATTTGGAACGTCATTTCGACCAGTTCCATCATGGCGGACTGCAATTCGCTTTGGCTCCCGCGGGAGGCGTCATTCACGCGCGATGCGCGCTGCTCTTCGGCGGCGCGGCTGTAGAGATCGATGGTTCGGGCCATGCTTTCCACCACAGCCACCAGGAGCTCGTCGCGGGTCTTGAAGTGATATATGAGACCGGCCTTGGTCACTCCCGCAGCGGCAGCAGCAGCTTCAATGGTCAGTTGCTGAACCCCGCGCTCACTCACCAGGGCGGTAGCGGCGTCAAGGATCTTGTCTCGGGAGCTTGGGCGTCTTGTCGTCTTGGTCATGAAAACTCCACTTGAAAACTTATCTATACGTATAGTATAGTAATGTGATCGCAACGTCAACGCCTGGTCCTCATATGCTCGAAATTTCTCCACGTTCCCAACGCTTTCTCCGTCGACCCCTGCTGCTTGGCGTTCTCAGCCTGGCCGCTCTTGGCTTGGGAGGCTGCGCGTCGGTTCCGCCCTCGGTCGGGCCTGACGCTGCATCGGTGGACGTGCCTGGGCAATGGGGTGCCCCATACCAAGGTGTTGCTGCCATCGACGCTGACTGGTGGACAGACTTCCATAGCGCTGAACTGGACCGTCTGGTCCGCATGGCACTGGATTCCAATCGGGATCTGCGCATCGCCACAGCCCGCATGGCCCAAGCCCAGGCACTGTTGGGAAGTGCTGAAGCCGAACGCCGCCCACAGTTGGGCGCCACAGCCGGTGCGCAGCGGGGGCGAGACAGCGCCGACGCAGTGAAGGCTGAACGCAGTTCCGTCGGTTTGCGCGCAAGCTGGGAGGTGGATCTGTTTGGGCGCGGCGCACTGGGCGTGGACGCCGCCAAGGCAGACATACAGAGCAATCGCCAGGCACTCGCTGCCGCGCGTATCGCTCTGGCTGCCGATGTCGCCACTGCGTACTTTGAACTGCGCACCCTGGATGCCCGCGTGGGGATGAGGCACGAAGTCATGACCTTGGCTGAGCGCCAGCTGCACGTGGCGCAGAAAAAATTTGAGGCGGGCCAGTCCAGTGCACTGGACGTTGAGCGCTGGAAGACAGAGCTTGCACAAGAGCGCGCGGCAGTCCAGCAAGTGAAGGGTGAGTTGCAAGTGCGTCAGCGACAGCTGGCGGTGCTGTTGGGCGCCAGCCAGCCACCGGTGCTGGATCTGAAGGCTGAAGCCGTCATGCCCCAGGCGCCCGCTCCCTTGCTGCCTGCCGATTTGTTGGAGCGCCGCCCTGATGTACAACGCCAGGCCCGCGCTCTGGATGCTGCGCTGGCACGGGTGGGTGTCGCCCGACGCGAGATTTACCCTCGCCTGCAGATCGCCTGGGCCGGAGCGCGCGAGCGGTTGGCGGCCATCGGTGGCTCCGCGTCTCCCATTTCCGTGGTGGGATACGGCATCTCGCTATCCCTGCCCATTCTGGACGGTGGCCGGATTCGCTCGAATGTAGAGATACAGGAAGCCCGCGCCCAAGAGGCAATGGCGGGGTACGAGCAGTCGATGATCTCCGCGCTGGCCGACGCCGAAACTTCGCTGGTGCAATGGTCGGCATCGGAAGCCAGTTTGCGCGAACTGCTGGATGCACGAGAGGCGGGCGACATGGCAGCGCAACGCGCGGCGCGCATGTTCGCTGCCGGCATGGCTGACGCCACGGCAGTGCTGGACACTCAACGCGAACAGCTGCGGGTACGGGACGCAGTCGCACAGGCCGAGGGGCAGCGCTGGACATCGGCCGTTCGTCTTCGCCGCGTGTTTGCCGGAACTGTCTGAATGCATCCCCTGTGCGCAAAAGCCGCGAATCGATCTGACATTCATATGCCTTGACGAACAGAGATGTCGGATGACCAAAAGGCAGAAGAGGTTGCGTATCGGGAAGGTTGGAGATGTTTTGCTTGCACGCCCATGACCATCGAACTGGATGACAAGCTGGCCAGTGCGCTGGCACTGGCGGTGTCTCAACACCCAAGAGCAAACCTTGAACAGCTTGCACGCGCGGCAGGTACTTCCAAGGGAACGCTTTACCGAATCTGTGCGACTCGGGAGGGGATGATTGATTTGTTGATGCAACGCACTGAACGGCACATGCGAGAGGCGCTGGAAAAGGCAGATCTCACGCGGCTACCGTTTGCTGATGCGCTTCATCGCCTGACAAAACACCTTATGACCCATCGTGAGCTCTACCTGTTCTGGAGTGCCGTTGTATCGGTCGACCTCGGAGATACCAAAGACCACGACATGAAAGGCTACGCGCTTTCCTTTTTTGGAGGTGCGCTCGAGGATTTTTTTTTAAGAGGGCAAAAGGCTGGCGTTTTCCGGATTGACATGTCAGCAAGATGGCTGGCGAAATCCTATAGCTTTTTGCTTTATGGCGCTCTCGATTCAGCCCAGAGAGGAGAGATTGCCACGTTGGGAATATCGGGAAGCGTGAACAAGATATTCCTGTGTGGTGCCAGTTCCGATCCTGCATCAGTCACATAGGGCAGGGTGCCTTGGCATCGCCGAAGGTGGTGCGTACTCTCTTGCCGCGGGTCGCGCCGCGCAGTCTCGTGCTGCATGGATCAGGCGCTTGACCGTGCAGCCGGACCACGGCAATGCCTGCGGGTGCCAGGGGCCACTCACCTTGTCGGTGCCTCAGACCTGCATGCTGGCGCATGCCATCCCCATTCCGAGTCCCTTGTCCAGCTCGGCGCCTTTCGCAGGATCGAAAAAGTGCATACCACGTTCTACAGATAAACCATTGCCACCCTCGCATCCTGGTCTGAAATGCCGGGAGAGGAACTGGCTGTTTCGATCCGGTTGCGCCCGGCCGCCTTTCCC
>NZ_BCTO01000036.1 GCF_001571325.1 Delftia tsuruhatensis NBRC 16741 | reverse complement strand
GAAGGGGGAAGCGGCGCAGCCGCTCAGGGGGTCATCTTCCTGGCCCTTCGCTTGCGCCACCAGATGATGACGCCGGTGATCGACAGGACGGCGACGAGCACGCCGACGAAGGACATGAGCACGCGGCCGGGGGTGCCGAGGATGCGGCCGCTGTGCAGGGGCAGCTGCAGCTGGACGAAGACGTCGGCGGCCGTGCCGTGCCAGGGGCGGTAGGTGCCCAGGACTTCGCCGTTGTCCGAGCTGACGTAGATGTTGGACAGGCCCATGCCCATGGCGCCGGTTTCGTCGTGCGGGTCGAAGAAGGAGATGTTGTAGAACGGGAAGTCCCCGCCCCACCAGATGCCGCCTGCGGGCTGGGCGAAGCCCAGGCGCTTGGCCTCGCTCTGGGCGATGGCGATGGCCTGGGCGAACGAGACCTTGGGCACGAGGAGCGTGCCCTGGGGCGCAGGCTTGAGGGTTTCGTAGGGGCCGGGCGTGGTGGTGGAGACGGTGCTCATCACCGGGTAGAAGACTTCGCGGTACAGGTTCAGCGAGAACGAGGTGAAGGCCACGATGACGATGACGGCCCAGACCCACAGGCCGCCCGCGCGGTGCAGGTCGAAATTGAGCTTGTAGGCGCCGCCGCCCCAGCGCACGCGCCATGAGGGCAGCCAGCGCCGCCACCACGATCCCATGGCCGCCGTCAGGCGCGGGGCGCTTTTCCTGAGCTTGACGGGAAAGGTCAGCAGCAGCGCGACAAAGCTGTCGGCCACCCACAGCAGGGCCAGGCTGCCCATGAACCAGTAGCCCCAGCGGTCCGTGCCCCAAAAGCGCGGGGCCAGCAGGCTTTCGTGCAGGTGGCGCAGCCAGGGCATGAGGTTGCGCTGGCTGAGCGCAAAGCTGCGCCCGTTGCGCTGGCCCGTGATGTGGCCGCTGACAGGATCGACGAAGACCGTGTCATAGCCCAGCGCAGGCGCCTGGCCCGTGGCCGGGTCGGGCCGGGGGCGCACCATGAACATGGCGGCCTCGCCCTCGACCAGGCCCAGGGTCATGTAGCTGATCTCGGCGCGCGGCTCGCTGGCCTGCACGGCGGCGGCCAGCTCCAGCGGGGTCTTCAGCGGGCCGCGTGCCGGGGTCTCCAGCATGTCGGCGTTGAGCCATTCGTCGATTTCATGGTCCCAGGACAGCACGGCCCCCGTGAGGCCGGCCATGGTGAGGAAACCGGCCAGCACCAGGCCGATCCAGCGGTGCACCACCGTCCACAACGCGCGCATGCTTCAGATCGCTCCGGCTCAGAAGTCCACCGATGCGCTCAGCGAGAAGGTGCGCGGCATGGACTGCACCAGGTAGTTGGCGCCCGGGTAGCCGCCCACGGACGACCAGTAGCCCTTGTCGAACAGGTTGTCGATGCGCGCGCGCAGGGTCAGCAGGCGGTTGTTGCCGATGTCCATGAGATAACGCGCGCCGATGTCGGTGCGCGTCCACGAGGCCACTTTCAGCGTGTTGGCGCCGTTGGCGTACTGGCTGGAGGTGTGCATCACGCGCGCATTGAGGGCCAGGCCCGAGACGCCGGGCACATCCCAGTCCACGCCCAGGTTGAGCAGGCGCTTGGGCACGCCGATGGCGTAGTTGCCGATGGTGGCGGCATCGGCGGCCTCGCGGATCTTGGCCTCGCTGAAGGTCACGCCGCCCAGCACGCGCAGGCCCTTGACGGGCTCGCCGAAGACCGTGGCCTCCAGGCCGCTGTTGCGCTGCTTGCCGTACTGGCCGAAGACCTGGTTGGCCACATAGGCCGAAGGCATGTCCGTGGTGTACAGCGCCACCGTGGCGCCCAGCTGCCGGTCCTGCCACTTGAAGCCGATTTCCTTCTGGCGCGACTTGTAGGGCGCGAACACCTGGCCGCCATTGGACACGGGCAGGTCGTTGGCCGTCTGCGGCGCCACGGCGCCCTTGGTCAGGCCTTCGATGTAGTTGGCGTAGACCGAGGTGTTCTCGCTGGTCTTGAACACCAGGCCCAGCATGGGCGTGGTGGCGGACTTCTTGTAGTGGTCGGTCTGCGCGCCCGTGTTGTAGTCGTAGCTGCTTTGCTCGATGCTCTGGCGGCGCACGCCCACGGTCAGGCGCAGGCGCTCGTCCAGCATCGTCAGCGTGTCGCCGATGGCAAAGCTGTTGAGCCGGGTTTCACCCACGCGCGTGGGATCGGCCAGGTTGCCGCCGAACAGCGTCATCGCCGGGCGCGCGCTGCTCCAGGGGTTGTAGATGTTGTTGACCACGCCAAAGCCCATGCCCCAGGCATTGCGCTCGGTGGCCGAGTAGGTGCTGGCCGTGGCCACCAGCTCATGGCCCACGCTGCCCGTGGCCAGGCGCGTGCGGATGCCGACCTCGCCCGTGCCCACGCTGTCCTTGCGCTTGTTGTCGAAGCGCGTGCCCGTGGTGTCGCCGGCCGCATTCGTGACGGTCACGCCGCTCAGGGAGTTGTCTTCCTTGCCGCGGCGCAGGCCGCCTGCGGCCCAGGCCGTGGTGGTGTCGTTGATGTCCCATTCGGCGCGCAGCGTGGCGAACAGGTCGCGCTCGGTGGAGTACGACCAGTTCTGGCCGTAGTTGGTCTTGTTGTCGGGCACGGCCGGGATGAAGTTGCCGGGCGTCACGCTGGGGCGACCGCCGTTGTAGCTGTTGCGCTGGTAGCCCACGTCGCCCGACAGGCGCACGTTGCGGCTGCGCCAGTCCAGGCCCAGGCCCAGGGCGGTGAGCGAGCGGTCTTCGCCATCCACGCCCGTGCCGCCGTCGCGGCGCACGGCGTTCAGGCGGATGCCGGTGCTCCGGTCAGGGCCGAAGCGGCGCGAGATGTCGGTGGAGACAAAGGCCTGGCCGCCCGTCTGTATGCCGGCGCCCACGCGCGTCAGTGCATCGTTGCCGGCGCGCTTGGGCAGCAGGCTGATGGTGCCGCCAATGCCGCTGCCGCCCGGTGCTGCGCCATTGAGGAAGGCATTGGCGCCGCGCAGCACCTCCACACGCTCGAAGAATTCCGAGGCGATGTACTGGCGCGGCAGCAGGCCGTACAGGCCGTTGTAGGCGATGTCGTCCGAGTACACCGGGAAGCCGCGCAGCACATACAGCTCCTGGAAGTTGCCGAAGCCGCGCGCCTGGCGCACGCCCGGGTCGTTGAGCAGCACGTCGCCCACGCTCTTGGACTGGGTGTCCTCGATCAGCTGCTGGGTGTAGCTGGTGGTGGAGAACGAGGAGTTCTTCCAGTCCAGCGTGCCCAGCACGCCGTTGCGCGCCCCCGTGGCCACCTGGCCGCCTGCGAAGGGCTTGGACAGGCCCTGGGCCGATGCGTCGGCGCTGGCCTCCACCGTCACGGCCTCCAGCACGGTGTCACCGCCCCGGGTCTGGGCAATCAGCGCCTGATGGCTGCACAGGCAAAGAACGGCCAGGGATATGGGGCGAATGGAAGGCATGGGGATGGGATTGAGAATGATTTGCAGAACCCGTTAGCTTACCAACCACCCGGGCACGCAACTATGAGTTTTCTCAATCTGTTGCATCGAAGCAATCCTGGGGGTGATTGGTTTCAAAGGCCCTGATCGATAGTCCGTGCGCACTCACCCTGGCCTCAACCCTGCGGACTGCATCCTCCAGATGCCGTGGACGTGCCTGCCGTTCGCGGCGCCAGGATGCAGCTGGCACCCTGCCCTCGTCCGTCCGTCGCATGGCGCTGGCCCCGGCGGCGCCCGGCAGCGACAGTCCTGTCCCATACAGGCCCGCCAACCCGGGCCGCACGCCAGGACACCGCCATGCAAATGACACCGCTGATCGCCATCCACATGAGCGCCGCCCTCGGGGCCACGGCCACGGGCGCCATCGCCCTGCTGGCACGCCGCCAGGCCGCCGCCCATCCCCGCCTGCACCGCGCGGCCGGCCATGCCTTCGTCACGCTCATGGTCTGCGCGGCGGTGTCCGCCTGCTTCATCCGCGACTACCGCCTGCCCAACTGGGGCGGCTACACGCCCGTCCACCTGCTGGTGCCGCTGACCTTTGCCGGCCTGGGCCGCTCGTTCTGGCACCTGTACCACGGCAACATCGCCGGCCACCGCAAGATCATGCGCAGCGTCTACATCGGCGCCTGCGTCGTGGCGGGCCTGTTCACCCTGCTGCCCGGCCGCTACCTGGGCGACCTGCTGTGGCAGCAGTTGGGCCTGGCCTGACGCCGCTTTCCTTCCCCCTGACGGAGAACTCCCCATGCGCACCCTTGATCCCCTTGATCCCCTCGATCCCTCTGCCCGCCACGACGACGATGCCCTGGAGCGCATGGCGCGCCGCCGCGCAGGCGCCAAGCTGGGCTGGATGATCCACGCCAGCGTCTATGTGCTGGTCAACCTCGGGCTGGCGGCGCTGTCGCTGTCCCAGGGCCGGCACTGGGCCATCTTCCCGGCCCTGGGCTGGGGCCTGGGGCTGGCCATCCACGGCGCCGTGGTCTGGCTGGCCCTGCCGGGCAACGGCTGGCACGGGCGCATGGTGGAGCGCGAGCGGCAGGCGCTGCAGTCACGCCAGGGCCGCGCCCGCTGAAACACGCCATGGGACTACCATTGCCCTCCATGCCCGACCCCGCATCCAACGCCACACGCCAGCCGGCCGCCCCTGGCCACATCGTGGAACGGACCACGCTGCTGCGCCACGGCATCGCGACGACCTCGGCCTGCGCCCTGATTGCCGCCGCATTCAGCCTGAGCAACCACGGCCGCTGGGACGTGAACCTCATCTACTCGCTGTCGATCGGCCTGACCAGCTGGCTCACCATCGAACTGGGCCGCTGGCGCCTGACGCGGGGCCAGGACATTCCCTGGCCCGGCGGCTGGCGCGGCGCCGCGCTGGTGGTGGCTGGCATCGTGACGGGGTTCGTGATCGGGTCGCTGATCGGCACGGCCTACAGGCAGTGGGCCGATCCCGACGCCAGCACGGCCCTGATGCACCGGCTGTGGATACCGCTGGCCGTCACCATCGTCGCCAGCACGGTGATGTCGCTGGCCTTCTTCCTGCTGGGCTACTCGCGCCACCTGCAGATGCAGGCCGAGCAGGCCCGCCGCCAGGCGGCCGAGGCGCGACTGACCCTGCTGCAGGCCCAGCTGGAGCCGCACATGCTGTTCAACACCCTGGCCAACCTGCGCGTGCTGGTGGCCAGCGACCCGCAGCGCGCCCAGGCCATGCTGGACCATCTGATCGCCTACCTGCGCGCCACGCTGGGCGGCTCGCGCAGCACCGAGCATGCGCTGGGCGAAGAGTTCGCACGCCTGCGCGACTACCTGGCGCTGATGTCCATCCGCATGGGCCCGCGCCTGCAATACACGCTGGACCTGCCCGAGGACCTGGGCCAGGTGCCCGTGCCGCCGCTGCTGCTGCAGCCCCTGGTGGAAAACTGCATACGCCACGGACTGGAGCCCAAGCTGGAAGGCGGGCATATCGCCGTGCGCGCGCGCCGCATGGACGGCGGCCCGTTGGAGCTGACCGTGGCCGACAACGGCATGGGCCTGGACACCGGTGCGCCCGCCCTGCCCGGCAGCCGCTTCGGCACGGCCCAGTTGCGCGAGCGCCTGGCCAGCCGCTATGGCGACGCCGCGCACTTCGAACTGGCCGCCCTGCCCGAAGGCGGCACTCTGGCCAGAATCACCATTGCCAACGCCGGTTGAAATGACCTCCTCCCCCCGCGCCCTGATCGCCGAAGACGAACCCCTGCTGGCCGAGGACCTGCGCCAGGCACTGGCCCGCGCCTGGCCCGAGTTGCAGATTGCCGCCATGGTAGGCGACGGCCTGAGCGCCAGCCGGCAGGCGCTGGCGCTGCAGCCCGATGTGCTGTTCTTCGACATCCGCATGCCGGGCCAGAGCGGCCTGGAGGCCGCCGCCGAACTGGCCGACGCCTGGCCCGAGGCGCAGCCGTTTCCCATCCTGGTCTTCGTGACCGCCTATGACCAGTACGCCATGGACGCCTTCGAGGCCCAGGCCGTGGACTACCTGCTCAAGCCCGTGCAGCCCGAGCGGCTGGCGCGCAGCGTGCAGCGCCTGCGCGAGCTGCTGGCCCAGCGCACGGTGGCCCCGGCTGGCGCTGCGCTGGCGCAGGCGCTGGAGCAATTGCGGCATCTGGCCGGTGCCACGGCCCCCGCCGCCACCGCTACCGAGCCTCCGCTGCAGATGATCCAGGCCGGCGTGGGCACGCAGATCCAGATGGTGCCCGTGCACGACGTCGTCTACTTCGAGGCCGCCGACAAGTACGTGCGTGTGCTCACGGCCTCGCATGAATACCTGGTGCGCACGCCGCTCAAGGAACTGCTGCCCCGGCTGGATGCCGAGGATTTCTGGCAGGTGCACCGCGGCACGGTGGTGCGCGCAGCCGCCATTGCCAGTGCCCAGCGCGACGAGGCCGGCCGGCTGTGGCTGCAGCTGCGCGAGCGAGGGGAAAAACTGGCCGTGAGCCGCCTCTACGCGCAGCGGTTCAAGGCGATGTAGGTGGTGATGTAGGTGGCGATGTAGGTGGCGATGTAGACGCCGGCTCCGTCAGTGCAGCGGCGGCTGATCGGGCAGATCCAGCACGTCGTCCCAGGCCACGCCCTGCATCTCGTCCCAATGGGCGACGATCACGCAGCGCGGCCCGTGCCCGGCCACGGGCGCAGATTGCTGGCCGGCCCGGTTCAGCCCGGCCAGCGTGCGCTGCACATGGTCGATCGATCCCCGGTCCAGCGCGGCCAGCGGCTCGTCGATCAGCAGCAGCGGCACGCCGCTGGACCAGCCCGCCGCCATCCACAGCTTGCGCAGGCTGCCCGTGGACAGGGCCAGCAGGGGCTTGTGCAGATGGGGCTCCAGCCCCAGGCCGTCGGCATGGGCCTGCCAGGCCGCCTCGCTCCAGGCCGGATGCAGCTGCCGCTGTGCCTGCACCCATTCCTGCGCGGGCCGGGCACGCTCGGCATTGGACAGTTCGGCGCGCGGGTCGCGCCAGAACAGCGCGGGGCGCTGCGAGGGGTCCGGCTGCTGTGGATACACCAGACGCCCGGCCTGCAAGGGCAACTGGCCGGCCAGCATTTGCAGCAGGCTGGTCTTGCCGCAGCCCTCGCCGCCGCGCACCAGGCACAGGCCCACGGGCCAGTCGTGCGAGGCGCCATCCCACAGCAGAAGACCCGGCTGCCCGAAGCGCAGGGCCTGCGCGCTCACCATCGGCGGCGCCATCGATTGCTGTGCGGTGTCCATCTGAATGTCTTTCCGGTTCTGCGATGCGGGCGATTGTGCACGCGGCACAATGCCGGGCTTTCCCTTTTCCAACCTCGCACTACGCATGCGGACCCCACCATGACCCTCGACTACCTGGATTTCGACTACAGCGAAGACGACGAAGGCACGGGCTGCTGGGACGCCATGGCCAGCGTGCCCGCCACGCGCGTACCGGCGCTGGCGGCCGAGGTGGAGCAATTGCTGGCCTGGGCGCACCGCCGCTTCAAGGGCCGGCGCGGCCCCATCGAGGAAGGCGGCGACTGGGACTACGAGCTGCAGGCCCAGGACGATGGCGGCCAGCCGCTGGCCTGGCGCTTTGACGCAGCCACGGCGCGCCTGCAATCCGTGGCGGCCGGGGATGGCCGCACCACGGTGAACCTGTCGATCAGCGGCAGCGCGGCTTTCGGCGAAGCACTGCGCCAGGCCTTCGAGCTGCAGGACTGAACATCAGCGCGCGACAGCCTGCGGCCCCTGCACGGAGGCCGGTCCCAGCGGCTCCCAGCGCCCGGCCACGTTCTTGAGCAAGGTGTTGACGGCGGCCAGCCGCCGGTTGCGCACATCGATCAGGCTGCGCCGCGCCGACAGCACCGTGGTCTGGGCGCTGAGCACATTCAGATAGGCCACCGTGCCCGCGCGGTACTGGTTGTTGACGACATCCAGCGCCTTCTGCGCGGCGGCCACGGCCTCGATCTGCACCTGCTGCTCGCGCGCCAGGGCGGATGCGGTGACCAGGTTGTCCTCCACTTCCTGCAGCGCCGTCAGCACGGTCTGGCGGTAGGTGGCGGCGGCAAGGTCCAGCGAGGCACGCGCCGACTCCACGGCCGCCGTGCGCGCGCCGCCGTCGAACAGCGCCAGCGCCAGCGACGGGCCCAGCGACCAGAACAGGTTGGGCGCACTCACCAGGTTGGACAGCGATGCACCCCGGTAGCCGGCCGTGGCCGACAGCGTGAGCGCCGGGAAGAAGGCCGCGCGCGCCACGCCCACCTGGGCATTGGCGGCGGCCACGCGGCGCTCGGCCGCAGCAATGTCGGGGCGCTGCTCCAGCAGTTGGGACGAGAGCATGGCCGGCACCTCGGGCGGCAGCGGCAGCTCGGCGCCGGCCTCCAGGCTGAAGGCGGCCGGAGGCAGGCCCAGCAGCGCGGCCAGGGCGTGCTCCAGCTGGGCGCGGCTGGTCTGCGCCTCGATGAGCTGGGCCTGGGTGCTTTTGTACTGCGCCTCGGCCTGGGCCACGTCGGCCGACGAGGCCACGCCCGCGCGGTAGCGGTTGTTGGTGAGCTTCAGGCTCTGCTCGTAGCTCTGCAGCGTTTCCTGCAGCAGCCGCACGCTGGCATCGGCCGCGCGCAGCGAGAAATAGGTCTGCGTGATCGATGCCTGGGCCGACAGGCGCGCGGCGGCCAGGTCGTCGCTGCTGGCCTGGGCGCTGGCCTGGCTGGCGCTGACCGTGCCCGACACGCGGCCCCACAGGTCCAGCTCCCAACTGGCGTTCAGGCCCAGCGAGTAGTTGGTCGAGATGTTGCCGCTACTGCCGGTGTTGCCGCCCGTGCCTGATGCACCTGATGCACCGGAGGCCCCGCCGCTGCGCGAGCGCGTGGCGCCGGCCGTGCTGCCCAGCGTGGGGAACAGCCCGGCCTGGCTGCTGGCCACGGCCGCCTGCGCGGCACGCAGGCGCGCAGCGGCCTGGGCGATGCTCTGGTTGCCGGTGGCGGCCTGCTGCTGCAGGCGGTTGAGCTGCTCGTCGCCGAACAGCTCCCACCAGTTGTCGGGCACTTGCGCACGCGACGGGTCCGCGGGCCGCCAGATGCCGGCCTCGGCCGCCTCGGGCGTGGCTTCCTTGAACTGGGCCGGCACCTCGAGTGCGGGGCGCTGGTAGGCGCTCTGCGTGGAGCAGCCGGCCAGCAGCGCGGCGGCCAGCCAGATCGCCGGGGTTTGGAGTGTCTTCAGCTGCATGGCCTTGGGCTTTCGGATTCGGTTCACTGGGGTGATGCGGCGGGCACAGGGGTGCCGCGGTCCTTGCCCTGCACGCGGCCACGCAGGCCCAAGGCACGCTGGCGCAGCCTGTCCAGCAGCACATAGACCACGGGCGTGGTGTAGAGCGTGAGCAGCTGGCTCAGCATCAGGCCGCCCACGATGGCAATGCCCAGCGGCTGGCGCAGCTCGGCGCCATCGCCCCGGCCCAGGGCCAGCGGCAGTGCGCCGCAGATGGCCGCCAGGCTGGTCATGAGGATGGGGCGCAGCCGCAGCTCGCAGGCGCGGTAGATGGCCTGGGCGGCCGTGGCATGGCCGCCGCGCTGCCGCTCCAGCGCGAAGTCGATCATCATGATGGCGTTCTTCTTGACGATGCCGATCAGCAAAATCACCCCGATCAGCGCGATCAGCGAGAACTCCGTCTTGAACAGCATCAGCGCCATCAGCGCACCCACCCCGGCCGAAGGCAGCGTGGACAGGATGGTCAGCGGGTGCACCAGGCTCTCATAGAGCACGCCCAGCACCAGGTAGATGGTGATGATGGCCGCCAGGATCAGCAGCGGCTGCCCCGACAGCGCCTGCTGGAAGGCCCCTGCCGTGCCGCTGAAGCTGCCGCGCACCGACACGGGCACGCCCAGCTCGGCCACGGCCGCGCGGATGGCGTCGCTGGCATCCGACAGCGCCACGCCTTCGGCCAGGCTGAAGCTGATGGTGCTGGCCGGCGTGCCCCGGTCGTGGTTCACGGACAGCGGCGTGTTGGTGGTGGTAATGCGCGCAAACGAGGTCAGCGGCACCTGCTCGCCCTGGTTGTTCACGAAGAAGAAGCCGCGCAGCGTCTCGGGGCTTTGCAGGTAGCGCGGCGCGGCCTCCATCACCACGCGGTACTGGTTGAGCGGGTTGTAGATCACGCCCACCTGGCGCTGGCCGAAGGCGTTGTTGAGCGTGCCGTCGATCTGTGCCACCGTCAGCCCCAGGCGCGTGGCCGCGTCGCGGTCGATCACCAGCGAGGTCTGCAGGCCGAAGTCGGAGACATCGCTGTTGACGTCCGTGAGCTGGGGCAGCTGCGACAGCACCTGGCGGATGCGCGGCTCCCAGGTGCGCAGGTCCTGGATGTCGTCGGCCTGCAGCGTGTAGTCGTACGAGCCCGAGCTTTGCCGCCCGCCGATGCGGATATCGCTTTGCGTGACCATGAACAGCCGCGCGCCGGGCTCGTTCTTGAGCTTGTCGCGCAGGCGGTTGATCACCTCGTCGGAAGACACCTTGCGCTCGGCCAGCGGCTTGAGCGACATGAACATGTTGGCCGCATTGCGCTGGCCCCCGCCCGTGAAGCCCGTCACGTACTCCACGGCCGGGTCTTCCTGCACGATGGACAGGAAGCGCTTGAGCCGCTGCTCCATGGCCTGGTAGGAGGTGGACTGGTCGGCCCGGATGAAGCCCATCACACGGCCCGTGTCCTGGCTGGGCATGAAGCCCTTGTCGATGGCCATGTACAGGTGCACGTTCAGCGCCACCACGCCGGCCAGCACCAGCAGCACCAGCGGCTGGTGGCGCAGGCACCAGGCCAGGCTTGCGCGGTAGCCGGACATGGCACGCCGCTCGGCACGGCCCACCCAGGCGCCGAAACGGTCCCAGGCGCGGCCCATTGGCCCGCGCGGACGCGCCTGTGCAGCAGGCCGCTGCGGCCGCAGCAGCGCCGCGCACATCATGGGCGTGGTGGTCAGCGACACCACCATCGAGATCAGAATCGCCGCCGACATCACCACCGCGAACTCGCGGAAGAACCGCCCCACGATGCCGCCCATGAACAGGATGGGCACGAACACCGCGATCAGCGACAGGCTCATGGACACCACGGTGAACCCGATCTCGCGCGCCCCGTCCAGCGCCGCGCGCAGCGCGGTCTTGCCGCGCTCCATGTGGCGCATCACGTTCTCCAGCACCACGATGGCATCGTCCACCACAAAGCCCGTGGCCACGGTCAGCGCCATCAGCGACAGGTTGTCCAGCGTATAGCCGGCCAGGTACATCACGCCGAACGTGCCCGCCAGCGACACCGGCACGGCCACGGCCGGAATCAGCGTGGCCCGGCCATTGCGCAGGAACAGGAACACCACCAGGATCACCAGCGCCACGGCGATCAACAGCGCCCGCTCCACCTCCACCACCGAGGCACGCAGCGTGGGCGTGCGGTCGGACACGATGGTCAGATCGATGGCCTCCGGAATGGACGCCTTGAGCTGCGGCAGCAAAGAGCGCACGCGCGCCACGGCCTCCAGGATGTTGGCATCGGGCTGCTTGAAGATCTGCAGCAGGATGGCGGGCTTGCCATTGGCCACGCCGTAGTTGCGCACGTCCTGCACCGAATCCGTGACATCGGCCACGTCCTGCAGCCGGATCGCATTGCCATTGCTCCAGCGCAGCACAAGCGGCGCATAGTCGGCCGCCACGCGGGCCTGGTCATTGGCGGTCACCTGCCAGTAATGGTCCTCGCGCTCCACCGCGCCCAGCGGGCGGTTGGCATTCGTGGCCGAAATGGCGGTACGCACCTGGTCCAGCGACACGCCATTGGCCGCCAGCTTCACCGGGTCCAGCTCCACGCGCACGGCCGGCAGCGCCCCCCCGCTGATGGACGCCTGGCCCACGCCCTCCACCTGCGAGAGCTTCTGCGCCAGCACGGTGGACGCCGCGTCATACATCTGCCCGCGCGTCAGCGCGCTGGACGTCAGCGCCAGGATCATGATCGGCGCATCGGCCGGATTCACCTTGCGATACGTAGGATTGCCCGGCATGCCCGAAGGCAGCAGCGTGCGCGCCGCATTGATGGCAGCCTGCACATCGCGCGCAGCGCTGTCCACCGTGCGCGACAGATCGAACTGCAGCGTGATGCGCGTACTGCCCAGGCTGGAGCTGGACGTGATCTCATTGACCCCCGCAATCGCCCCCAGCGCCCGCTCCAGCGGCGTCGCCACCGTGGCAGCCATGGTGTCCGGGCTTGCACCCGGCAGGCTGGCGGACACCGAAATCGTCGGATAGTCCACCTGCGGTAGCGGCGCCACCGGCAGCAGGAAATACGACACCGCCCCCGCCAGCGCCAGGCCGATGGTCATCAGCATGGTGGCAATGGGCCGGAAGATGAACGGCGCCGAGAGATTGGAAAGCTGGCTCATGATCCAGCCCCAAAAACCTCAGGCCGAGCGAAGCGATGGCCCATCCCCCCGCCTTCCCCCCTCTGCCCACGCCTGCGTTGGGCGCG
>NZ_BCTO01000035.1 GCF_001571325.1 Delftia tsuruhatensis NBRC 16741 | reverse complement strand
CGCGCCCAACGCAGGTTGCCCGCAGCGAAGCGAAGGGTCGTGGGCAGTGGGGGCGCGCTTCTTTGCCTACTTTCTTGTCGCGCGACAAGAAAGTAGGTCGGCCGCCGGGCCGAACCCCGGCCAGCGGCGCCAGCCAAAAGCGCAGATCAAGCTCAAGCATGGGCCTGCTCCGAAGAAGCACCCCGACGATCCCGCCACCTCTGCGCCCACCCTTCAAAAGTCAGATAGATCACAGGCGTAGTGAACAGAGTCAGCAACTGACTCACCAGCAAGCCCCCCACCAACGTCACCCCCAACGGATGCCGCAACTCACTGCCCACCCCCGTCCCCAGCATCAACGGCAAGGCCCCCAGCAAAGCCGCCAAGGTCGTCATCAGGATAGGCCGGAACCGCAGCAGGCAGGCCTGGTAGATGGCCTCGCGCGGCGTATGCCCCTCCTCGCGCTGCGCCTCCAGCGCGAAGTCGATCATCATGATCGCGTTCTTTTTGACGATGCCGATCAGCAGCACGATGCCGATGATGGCGATGATGTCCAGGTCCAGCCCCGCCAGCAGCAGGGCCAGCAACGCGCCCACGCCGGCCGAGGGCAGCGTGGACAGGATGGTCACCGGGTGGATGGTGCTCTCATAGAGCACGCCCAGCACGATGTACATGGTGATCACCGCCGCCAGCACCAGCAGCAGCGTGTTGGACAGCGAGGCCTGGAAGGCCAGGGCCGCGCCCTGGAAGGCGGCGTCCACCGACAGCGGCATATGGCCCTCCGTGCGCAGCTGGGCCATCAGGTCCTGCACGGCCTTGACGGCATGGCCCAGCGACACGCCGGGCGCGGTGTTGAACGAGATGGTGGCGGCGGGCAGCTGGCCCACATGGTTCACGGCCAGGGCCATGGGCCGCTCGCTGACCGTGGCCACCGAGGACAGCGGCACGGGCGCGCCCGCGCTGGAGGCCACGTAGATGGACTGCAGCGCCTCGGGCCCGACCTTGAACTGCGGCGCCACCTCCAGCACCACGCGGTACTGGTTGGACTGCGTGAAGATGGTGGAGATCAGCCGCTGGCCGAAGGCGTTGTACAGCGCCGTGTCGATGGCCGAGACCGTCACGCCCAGCCGGCTGGCCTGGGCCCGGTCGATCTGCACGAAGGCCTGCAGGCCCTGGTCCTGCAGGTCGCTGCCCACGTCCACCAGCTCGGGCAGGTCGTGCATGCGCTCGACCAGGGCCTGGGTGCTCTTGGCCAGCTGCGCCATGTCGGGCGAGGACATCAGCAGCTGGTACTGGGTGCGCGCCACGCGGTCCTCGATGGTCAGGTCCTGCACGGGCTGGGCATACAGGCGTATGCCCGGGATCTGCAGCGCATCGTCGGACAGGCGGCGCAGCACGGCGGGCACGCCATCGCGCTGGCCATGGGGCTTGAGGTCGATCAGCAGCCGGCCCGTGTTCAGCGTGGTGTTGCTGCCATCGACGCCGATGAAGGACGAGATGCTCTGCACGGCCGGGTCCTTGAGCAGCAGCTCGGCAAGGGCCTGCTGGCGCTCGGCCATGGCGGCAAACGAGATGGACTGGTCGGCCTCGGTCGTGGCCTGGATGGTGCCCGTGTCCTGGTCCGGGAAGAAGCCCTTGGGCACGGCGAAGTACAGCAGCACGGTCACGGCCAGCGTGGCCAGGAAGACGATCCATGTCAGGCCCCGGCGGTCCAGCACCCAGGTGAGGATGCGGCCGTAGCCGGCGATGGTGCGGTCGAAGAAGCGGCCCGTGGCGTGGTACAGGCGGCCATGCCGTTCTTCCTGGGCCCCTTCGGGCTGGTGGCGCAGCAGCCGCGCGCACAGCATGGGCGTGAGCGTCAGCGAGACCACGGCCGAGATCAGGATGGCCACCGCCATGGTGATGGCGAACTCGTGGAACAGCCGCCCCACCACGTCGCCCATGAACAGCAGCGGGATCAGCACGGCGATCAGCGAAATCGTCAGCGAGATGATGGTGAAGCCGATCTGCCTGGCGCCCTTGAGCGCGGCCTGCATGGGCGGCTCGCCCTTTTCCACGAAGCGCGCGATGTTCTCGATCATCACGATGGCATCGTCCACCACGAAGCCGGTGGAGATCGTCAGCGCCATCAGCGTGAGGTTGTTGATGGAAAAACCGGCCAGGTACATCACGCCGAAGGTGCCGATCAGCGACAGCGGCACGGCAAAGCTCGGTATCAGCGTGGCCGAGGCGCTGCGCAGGAAAACGAAGATCACCGCCACCACCAGGGCGATGGCCAGCATCAGCTCCAGCTGCATGTCGTTGACCGAGGCGCGGATGGTCACCGTGCGGTCGGTCAGCACCTGCACGTCCAGCGAGGCCGGTAGGGTCTCCTTGAGCTGGGGCAGCAGCGCCTTGATGCGGTCCACCGTCTCGATCACGTTGGCGCCGGGCTGGCGCCGGATGTTGAGGATCACGCCCGCGCGCGAGCCACCCTCGGGCGTGCCGGCCCAGGCGGCCAGGCGCGTGTTCTCGGCATCGTCCACGGTCTGGGCGATGTCGGACAGGCGCACGGGCAGGCCGTTCTTGAAGGCGATGATGAGGTTGCGGTACTCGGCCGCCGACTGCAGCTGGTCGTTGGCATCGATGGTGGAGGCGCGCGCCGGGCCGTCGAAGCCGCCCTTGGCCTGCTTGACGTTGGCGGCGGCGATGGCGGTGCGCACATCGTCCAGCGTCATGCCCAGGCCGGCCAGCGCCGTCGGGTTGGCCTGGATGCGCACGGCGGGCCGGCGCCCGCCCGCAATCGCCACCAGTCCCACGCCGTTGACCTGCGAGAGCTTGGGCGCCAGGCGGTTTTCCACCAGGTCATTGACGCGGATCACCGGCAGCGAGGGCGAGGTGATGGCCAGCGTGAGGATGGGCGCATCCGCCGGATTGACCTTGCTGTACAGCGGGGGCATGGGCAGGTCGCTGGGCAGCAGGTTGGCACCCGCGTTGATGGCGGCCTGCACCTGCTGCTCGGCCACGTCCATGGCCATGTCCAGCGCAAAGCGCAGCGTGATCACCGAGGCGCCGCCCGAACTGGTGGACGACATCTGCGACAGCCCCGGCATCTGGCCGAGCTGGCGCTCCAGCGGCGCGGTGACGTTGGAGGTCATCACGTCGGGGCTGGCGCCCGGGTACAGCGTGGTGACCTGGATGGTGGGGTAGTCCACCTCGGGCAGGGCCGAGATCGGCAGCAGCCGGTAGGCCAGCAGGCCGGCGATCAGCACCGCCACCATCAGCAGCGAGGTGGCGACGGGTCGCAGGATGAAGATGCGGGAAAGATTCATGGGGCCGCCTGGAAGGGCTTGCGGTCTTCAGGTGCCGGGCGCTGCTCAGCGCCCGGCAGGAGCGGGAGCCGCTGGAGCCGCCGGAGCGGCAGACGCCGGGCCGGGCGATGGCTGGGGCGAGCCCGGTGACGGCGCAGGTGCCTGGGATGCCGGCGCGGAACCTTCGGCGGTCGGTGCGCCGCTGCCGGCGCCATTGCTGCCGCCACTGTTGCCACCGCCATTGCCGCCATTGCGCTGCCCACCGCGCTCGGCGCGCAGCTTCTGCAGGTAGGCCTTGCGCTCGTCGGGGTTCATGGTCGCCAGCTTGGCGCGCACATCGGGCGGCAGATTGCGCATGCCGCGCGGCTGGCTGGAGGCGTCCTGCACGGCCTGGTCCACCTTCTGCACCTTGTCGGGCTCGATCACCGTGACCTTGGCGCCTTCGCGCAGGCGGTCAATGCCATCGACCACCACCTGCTCGCCAGGCTTGAGTTCGCCCTTGACGCTCACCCGGTCGCCATCGGTCACGCCCACGGTGATGCGCCGCTGCGTCACCGTGCCATCCTCCTGGACCAGATAGACGTAGTTGTTCTGCACGGCCGTGGTCGGCACGGTCAGCGCCTGCTCCAGCCGGTCCACTTCCAGCCTGACGTTGACGAACTGGTTGGCGAACAGCCGGCCCTCGGCATTGTCGAAGGCGGCCTTGGCCTTGATGGTGCCGGTGGCGATGTCGATGCTGTTGTCCACCGCATTCAGCCGGCCGCGCCCCAGCTGCTGCTTGAGGTCCCGGTCCCACAGCTCCACGGGCAGCTCGCGGCCCTCGGCCAGGCGCCGTGCCAGCGTGCCCACATGGGCCTCGGGCACGGAGAACACCGCGTCGATGGGCTTGACCTGGGTGATGGTGACGATGCCGTTGGCATCCGAAGGGTTGACCACATTGCCCCGGTCGGCCTGGCGCAGGCCCAGCCGGCCCGCAATGGGCGCCGTGATGCGCGTGTAGCTCAGTTGCAGCTTGGCCGCATCGGCCTGGGCCTGGTCGGCGGCCACCGTGCCCTGGTACTGGCGCACCAGCGCAGCCTGGGTATCGACCTGCTGGCCGGCAATGGAATCCTGGGCCTGCAGCTCCTTGTAGCGCTGCAGGTCCAGCTGGGCGTTCTTGAGCAGCGCCTGGTCGCGCTGCAGCGTGCCCTGGATCTGGTTGAAGCTGGCCTGGAAGCTGCGCGGATCGATCTCGGCCAGCAGCTGGCCGGCCTTGACCTCGTCGCCTTCCTTGAAATGCAGGCGCAGCAACTCGCCCGACACCTTGGCGCGCACCACGGCCGTGGCGCGCGGGTTCATGGTGCCGATGGCGCTGATCAGCACGCGCATGTCGCGCCGCTCCACCACGCCCACGGACACCGGCTGCGCCTGGGCACCCATGGCGCCGGGGCCGCCAGGTCCACCCGGGCCGCCGGGGCCGCGCCGGCCGCCTCCCGCACGCCCGCCACCCGGGCCGGGCGCACCGGCCGAGGCCTGCTCGCCCTGCGCCGGCGCCCGCTTGTTCCACCACCACAGCCCGCCCCCCGCGACCAGGGCCAATGCCACCACGCCCCACATCAGGGCAGCCCGTATCCGGCCACATTGGCGTACGCCGTGGGCATCTGCAACAAGGGGGCTGCTGGACAGGCGTTTCATGGTCACTGCGGGAAATCGTGGGAGGAAGCCGTGGGCCCGGCCCCGGAACGGGGCACGGCGGCGGATGCGGCTATGGTAGCCAGTCCCATGCTCTCCAAAACGAGGCAGATCGCCGTTTTACGCAGGCATTACCCCCGCTTTACCCCGGCTTTACCCGCCCTGGCCAGAGCGTTTTCGGAAACAGGTCGGCCACCCGTCGGCAGGGCCTCAGACAGGGCACGGCGCTCACAACACTGTTGACTCAGGCACGGCCAATGCGGGGCGCATCGGCCGAAAAGTCCATTGAAAACAAGGCATTGCACTCCAACCCGGCGCAGGTCGCGCCTGGCATCCCGTTGGACTGCACCCCGCGCTTGTGGCTACGATGCGCGGCCGCCGGCCTGCAAGCGCAGGCCGCCATCCATCCGTCCCAGGAGAACACCATGACGACTGCCAACCCACGCCTGACCGACCACCCCGAAGAAGCCGCCGTGCGCGTGCCGCTGGAGCTGTACATGCGCGGCCATGCCGAGGACGACAGCGCCCACATGCGCGCCGCCTTCATGCCCACCGCCCGCATCGAAAGCGTGCGCGAAGGCCCGCTGACCTCCTGGGACATCGACACCTACTGCGCCCGCTTCAAGGGCCAGCCCGCCGCCGACGAGGCCACGCGCCGCCGCAGCATCGACGCCATCGACATCGGCGGCACGGCGGCCAGCGCCAAGATCACCCTGGTGCACGGCGCCATCACCTTCATCGACTACTTCGTGCTGCTCAAGACCGAGGCCGGCTGGAAGATTGCCAACAAGGCCTTCCATGCCCAGCCGCACTGACATCACCAGGGCTTGACATGAGCCAGCAGGCCGTAGGTCAGCGCACCAGCCAAGGTCGGCATGGCAATGCCTCCACGCACCAGGCGTGCGAGGCAGATGGCCAGCAAAGCCACGGAGATCACGGCCACCCGCCCCCAGCGGACATCGCTGACCAACAGCCCCCAGGTTGACACCACGAACAGGGCAGCGATGGCGGCGGGCCCGACACCCGCCAGCCACCTCTGCACCTGCGGGGACGCCCGTGCAGAGTGCCCTCTGCGGCGTGCCTGCCACAACGGCAACCAGCGCAGGCCAAAGGTGCCGGCACCGCACAACAGCAAGATCCAGAATGTGTACGACATGGTGATCAGCCCCTATCGGCCGTGGCCGCATGCGCCAGCGCACCGCACAGGATCGCCAGCGCCAGGGCGTGGTAGCCCGGAATGAAGCAAACCAGCACCGCAGCGACCACGGCGGCCGTGAGCACCGCACGCCACCAGCGCAGCACCCCCGCCTCCAGCAGCAGCGCAAAGAACAATGCCGGCAGAACGAAGGCCAGCGCCTCGCGGACGGCTGCCGGCCACCGATCCACCTCGCCCACCAGCGTCACCCCCATCACCGTGCCGCCCACCCAGGCCGCGTAGGCGCCAAGTTGCAGGCCCAGAAACCAGTGCTCGCGCTCGGCCTCTGGCACGCCCTGCATCTTGCTCATGGCGGTGGCAAACACCTCGTCGGTCAGGCCAAAGGCCAACCAGGGCGTGGCCAGGCGCTGCCGCGGCCCCAGCACCACCTGCAGGGCCGGGCCATACAGCACATGCCGCGCATTCATCAACAGCACCGTGGGCAAAGCGGTCCACAGCCCGGCTCCCGAAGCCAACAACGAAATCAGCAGGAACTGGCTGGCTCCGGCATAGACCAGCACGGAAGCCAGCACCGCAATGGATGGAGCAAGACCCGCCTGAACGGCCGCCACGCCAAAGGAAAAAGCAATCGGCAGATAGCCCGTCGCCACGGAGAGGCTGGCCGTCAGGCCGGCAGCCAGCGGACGAGCGCCGCTCACGCCGCGCCTCCGAACCCTTTCGCCACAGGATTGCCGACAATCGTGCCGGGCAAGCCGGCCTCATTCCCAGCCAAACACATGATCGCCTCCCTCTATGAAAGAAGATCGATCAATATAGCGCCTCAACTCCCGTCACTGCAGCCCCATGCCACCCGCCTGCGGCGCCCCGTCTAACCCACCCCGCACACCAGGGGCGTGATGCCCTCGGGCCCGTCATCCTCCAGCGGCTGCGGGGGCTGGGCGGCGGCAAGCTTGCCTTCTTCCACGGTCATGCCGCGTGGCAGGGCCACGCCGTTCTTGGCGGCCAGGACCTCGGCCATGATGCTGACGGCGATTTCGGGAGGCGTCTTGCTGCCTATGTACAGGCCGATGGGGCCGCGCAGGCGCACCAGTTGCGCGTCGCCCAGGCCGAAGTGCTCGCTCAGGCGCTGCAGGCGCAGCGCGGTGTTGCGGCGCGAGCCGATGGCGCCGACGTAGAAGGCCGGGGATTCCAGGGCTTCCATGAGGGCCAGGTCGTCGAGCTTGGGGTCGTGCGTGAGGCCGATGATGCAGGTGCGCGCATCGGCGCGCATGGTGCGCACAAGGTCATCGGGCATCTCGCGCGACAGCTGCACGCCGGCCACGCTCCAGTGGCGGCTGTATTCCTCGCGCGGGTCGCAGACGGTGACCGCAAAGCCGTTGAACAGCGCCATGGTGGCCAGGTATTCGGACAGCTGGCCTGCGCCGATGAGCAGCATGCGGTACTCGGGGCCGAAGCTGTTGGCGACCTGCTGCCCGTCATGCACCAGCGGCTCGGGCGCGTCGCTGACCTGCTGGGCGACCTGGCCCGTGGCCTTGTCCACGGTGCGCCGCACCATGCGGCCTTCGTCCAGCCATTGCACGAGTTGCTGCAGCGCAGCAGCGTCGGGATTGAATTCGAGCAGCAGCTCCAGCGTGCCGCCGCAGGGCAGGCCGAAGCGGTGGGCCTCGTCGGCGCTGACGCCGTAGCGCAGCAGCCGGGGCGCGCCGTCGCTCAGGGCGTCGGCGTCCGAGGCGTGGCTGTAGCGGGCGATCAGGTCGTCCTCGATGCAGCCGCCGGACACGGAGCCGACCACGGCGCCCGAGGCCCCCAGCGCCATGATGGAGCCGATGGGCCGGGGCGACGAGCCCCAGGTACGCACCACCGTGGCCAGCAGCGCGCGCTCGCCCTGAGCGCGCCATTGCGCGAGGTGGCGCAGAACATGAACATCCAGGTTTTCCATTGCAAATCTCCACGCCGGCACCTGGCTTGCCTGTGCAGCTGGGCGCCTGGCGTTTTTCGGCGGCTATTGTGCTGCGCCAGCGCGCATCGTTCAGGGTGGGTGGAAAAAGCCGTGGGTCGGCGCAAGGACTCAGTACCGCGAAAGCAGCCAGCCGGCACCCAGGACGACGACGATGGCCAGCCCCCAGCACCACAGCGGGATGGCGCGGCGCGAGCGTTCCTCGGCCTCGGTGGCCGGTGCGGCATCCAGCGGCGTGGCCACGCCGGCTGCGGCGTCGTGCTCCCAGGCCTGGGCGTCCACGGTGGGCTCGATGTGGCCGGTTTCATCGGCCAGGCCGGCAGGCAGGTGGGACAGGTCGGCGGTGTCGCCTGCATCGGCAGGCGCTGCCGCCGCGCGCGGGTGGCGCTGCTGCATCAGCGTGTCGAAGCGCGCGAAGAAGTCGTCGGCCATGTTGCGGGCGGCGCCGTCGATCAGCCGCTGGCCCAGCTGGGCGATCTTGCCGCCGACCTGGGCCTGCACGCTGTAGCTGAGCAGGCAGCGCGGCTGGCCTGCGGCGTCAGCGGGCTCGGGGGTGAGGGTGACGTCGGCCTCGCCCTTGCCGAAGCCGGCCACGCCGCCCTGGCCTTCAAAGGCGATGCGGTAGCGCTCGGGCGGCGTGATGTCGGACAGCGTGACCTTGCCGCTGAACTTGGCCGATACCGGCCCCACCTTGACCGCCATGCCCACGGCGTACTGGTCATCGCCCTGGGGTTCGAAGCGGTCGCAGCCGGCCAGGCAGGCCTTGAGCGTTTCGGGATCGTTGAGCGCCTCCCAGGCCTGCTGCTGGCTGACGGCGAGGGAACGGCTGGCTTGCATTTCCATGGCAATTCCTTTCTGCGATGGGGGTGGCCGCAAGCGGCTCAGCGGCCTGGCGCCGCCAGCAGCCGCGCCAGGTGAACGGCCAGTTGCTGCAGCGATTCCAGGTTGTGTACCGCAAGCATGGCATGGGCATGACGATGCAGCACGGCCGCCCCCTGGGCCAGTGGGGCATACCCGTCAAAGCGCAGCAGCGGGTTGAGCCACAGCAGCCGCGCGCTGTGGCGGCGCAGCCAGGCCAGTTCGCGGTCCAGCTCGGCGGCATCGCCGGTGTCCAGGCCGTCGCTGATGATGAGCACCAGGGTGCGCCGGCCCACCAGGCCTGAAACCTGGTGGCGCGCATGCAGGCGGCGCAGTTCGCCCAGGCTGCTGCCCAGGCGCGTGCCGCCGCCAAAGTCGGCAATGGCGGCGTTGGCGCGCTCGAGCATGGCGTCGGTATCGGCCTGGGCAAAGGCCGGGCCCAGGTCGCGCAGCTCGGTGCCGAAGCTGAAGACCTGGCGGCGCAGGCCCGCATGGCGCTGCGTGCTGGTGGCCGCGTGCAGGAAGGCCAGCAGCAGCCGCGCATAGCGCTCCATGGAGCCCGAGACATCGACCAGGGCCAGCCAGGGCAGCGGCAGGCGCCGCCGTTCGCGCCGCAGCAGCTGCAGCATTTCGCCGCCGTGGCGCGATGCCGCACGCAGGCTGGCAGCCCAGTCGGGCACCGCGCCGCGCTGGCCGGTGCGCGTGCGGCGGCTGCGGTAGCGGGGCAAGGGAAGGGCAATGTCCCGGGCCAGGCGCTGCACCAGCAGGTATTCGCTGGCGCTGAGCTGGTTGAAGTCGGCATGGCGCAGGCGGTGGCGCTCGCTGGCCGTCATGGCAGCGTCCAGCTTCAGCTCTTCATCGACGGCGGCCCTGCCCTCGCCTGCCTGGCGGGGCGACAGGGCTTCCTGCACGCGCGGGCGGTGGCGCGGCGCGGACGGCCGGGGCGCCTGCGGCAGCAACTGGGCCAGCAGTTGCCGGGCCACATCGGGATTGCGGAAGTAGGCGTCGAACAGTTCGCGGAACACGGCGCGGTCCTGGGCGTTGCTCACAAATACGGCCTCCAGCGCTGCGGCCATGTCCTCGCGCGCCAGGCCGACAAGGGACAGGGCCTGCTGGGCCAGCGCCATGCGCCCGCCATCCACGGGCACGCCCGCGCGGCGCAGCGCACGCGCAAAGCCGACCAGGTTGCCTGCGAGCTTGCCGCTGCGCGCATCGCCCAGCCAGCTGGTGCGCTCGCCCCCATCGGCGGCACCGGCGGCACCGGCTGCACCAGCCGTCACGGCGCGGGCTCCGGCGCCAGCAGTTGCTGCAGCCGCTCGGGCGTGAGCGCGGCCACGTCCTCGCGCTGCTTGAAGAGGATGCCGGCCGTGTCGTGCACGACTTCGGGATCGACCACCAGGGTGTCCAGCGCCACCAGGGCCTTGGCCCATTCCACGCTTTCGGCAATGCCGGGCACGCGCTGGAAGGCGTCGGCAAAGGGCTGGCTGCGCAGCCGCCCCACGAAGCTCGCCACCTGGGCCGTCAGGACCTGCCCGGCCCCAGGTACCAGGGCGCGCACGATGGCCAGCTCGCGCTCGCGCCCGGGATAGTCCAGCCAGTGGTAGAGGCAGCGGCGCTTGACGGCGTCGTGCAGGTCGCGCGTGCGGTTGCTGGTGAGCACGGTCACGGGCGGCACGCGTGCCGCCACCGTGCCCAGCTCGGGGATGCTGACCTGGTACTCGCCCAGGTATTCGAGCAGGAAGGCCTCGAAGGGCTCGTCGGCGCGGTCGATCTCGTCGATCAGCAGCACGGCGCCGGGCTCGGGCTGCTGCAGGGCCTGCAGCAGCGGGCGGCTTACCAGGTAGCGCTCCTGGTAGACCTCCTGCTCGGCGCGCTGCAGTCGGTCCTGCTGCGGTGCGGCCGCGGGCTGCGCCGAGGCCAGCTCGGCCGCGCGCAGGTGCAGCAGCTGGGCCGCGTAGTTCCATTCATACAGCGCCTCGCGCTGCTCCATGCCGTCATAGCACTGCAGCCGGATCAGGCGGCGCTCCAGCACGCGCGCCAGCGCCTGGGCCAGCGCGGTCTTGCCCACGCCGGGCTCGCCCTCCAGCAGCAGCGGCCGCTGCAGCCGCAGGGCCAGGAAGACGGCCGTGGCCAGGCGCCGGTCGGCGAAATAGCCTTCGGCCTGCAGCGCGGCGACCAGGGCGTCTATGGAGGCAATGGCTTGCTCGGAAGGCATCCGCCGTGTCACCCCAGCATCTGCGATACCGCACGCTGCGTCTGCACGCTGATCAACTGCGCCCGGTAGCGCGCGCTGGCATGCAGGTCGCTGTTGAGGTCGGCATGGTCGATCAGCACCTGGGCGGCCGCGTCGGGCGTGAAGCTCTGGTTGAGCGCGGCCTCCAGCCCCGCATGGCGGAACACGCTGAGCCCGGCGCCCGTGATGGCCACGCGCACGCCGCTGTCGGTCTGGGCGACGAAGACGCCCACCAGGGCGAAGCGCGAGGCGGGCTGCTTGAACTTGAGGTAGGCGGCCTTCCTCGGCACGGGAAAGCGCACGGCCGTGATCAGCTCGCCGCTGCCCAGCGCCGTGGTGTACATGCCCTGGAAGAAGTCGTCGGCCGCGATCTCGCGCCGGTCGGTGACGACAGTGGCGCCCAGGCCCAGCACGGCGCTGGGGTAGCAGGCAGCGGGGTCGTTGTTGGCCAGCGAACCGCCGATGGTGCCGCGCGCACGCACCTGGCGGTCGCCGATGCCGCCGGCCAGCTCGGCCAGGGCCGGGATGGCGGCCTGGACCTGCGGGTTGGCGGCCACGTCGGCGTGGCGTGTCATGGCGCGGATTTCCACGGTCTGGCCGTTGACGGCGATGCCGGCCAGGCCCTGGACGCGGTTCAGGTCCACGATCTGTTCGGGCCGCGCCAGGCGCAGGCGCATCGATGGCAGCAGGCTTTGGCCTCCGGCCAGGTACTGGCCGCCCTGGGCGGCCAGGGCAGCGGCGTCGGCCGTGGTGCCAGGGGCTTCATAGGTGAATGCGTACATGGCGCTCTCCTCAGGAGGTGGCTGCGGCGTCGATGGCCGACCAGACACGGTGCGGGCTGGCCGGCATGTCCAGGTCCCTGACACCCAGGGGATGCAGTGCGTCAAGCACGGCATTGATGACGGCGGGCGGCGAGCCTATGGCCCCCGCCTCGCCGCAGCCCTTGGTGCCCAGCGGGTTGTGCGTGCAGGGCGTGCAGACGGTGCCGAGCTTGAATTCGGGGAAATCGTCGGCGCGCGGCATGGCGTAGTCCATGAAGCTGCCGGTGAGCAGCTGGCCGGTCTCGCGGTCGTAGACGCAGTTTTCCAGCAGCGCCTGGCCTATGCCCTGGGCCACGCCGCCGTGCACCTGGCCCTCGACGATCATGGGATTGATGATGGTGCCGAAGTCGTCCACGGCGCTGAAGCGGTCCACGCGCACCACGCCCGTGGCCGGGTCCACCTCGACCTCGCAGATGTAGGTGCCTGCGGGAAAGGTGAAGTTGGTGGGGTCGTAGAAGGCGGTTTCGTTGAGGCCGGGCTCCAGCTTGTCCAGCGGGTAGTTGTGCGGCACATAGGCGGTGAGCGCGATCTGGGCGAAGGGGATTTTCTTGTCCGTGCCTCGCACCGTGAACTCGCCGCCCGCGAAGTCGATGTCGGCGTCGCTGGCCTCCATCAGGTGGGCCGCGATCTTCTTGGCCTTGGCCTCGATCTTGTCCAGCGCCTTCATGATGGCCGCGCCGCCCACGCTGATGGAGCGTGATCCGTAAGTGCCCATGCCGAACGGCACGCGGCCCGTGTCGCCGTGGACGATGTCCACGTTCTCCACGGGTATTCCCAGGCGCGCGGCCACCACCTGGGCAAAGGTGGTCTCGTGCCCCTGGCCGTGGCTGTGCGAGCCCGTGAACACGGTGACGCTGCCCGTGGGGTGCACGCGCACCTCGCCGCATTCGAACAAGCCTGCCCGCGCGCCCAGGGCGCCCGCGATGTTGCTGGGCGCCAGGCCGCAGGCCTCGATGTAGCTGCTGTAGCCCAGGCCGCGCCTGAGGCCCCGCGCCTCGCTGTCGGCACGGCGCGCGGCAAAGCCGGCCACGTCGGCCAGGGCCTCGGCCTTGTCCATGCAGGCGCCGTAGTCGCCCACGTCGTACTGCAGGGCCACGGGCGTCTGGTAGGGGAAGCTGGTGACGAAGTTGCGCCGCCGTATCTCGGCCTGGGACAGGTTCAGCTGCCAGGCGCAGCGGCTGACCAGGCGCTCCAGCAGGTAGGTGGCCTCGGGCCGGCCCGCGCCCCGGTAGGCATCGACGGGCGCGGTGTGGGTGAACCAGGCATCGACTTCCACATAGACCTGGGGCGTGGCGTACTGGCCGGCCAGCAAGGTGGCATAGAGGATGGTGGGCACGGCGCTGGCGAAGGTGCTCAGGTAGGCGCCCAGGTTGGCATCCGTGTGCACGCGCATGGCCAGGAACTTGCCGCTGGCGTCCATGGCCATCTCGGCATGGCTGACGTGGTCGCGGCCATGGGCGTCGGTGAGGAAGGACTCGCTGCGGTCGGCCGTCCACTTGATGTTGCGGTTGAGCTTTCGCGCACCCCAGGTCAGGCAGACATCCTCGGCATACAGGAAGATCTTGGAGCCGAATCCGCCGCCCACGTCGGGCGCGATCACGCGCACCTTGTGCTCGGGCAGGCCCATGACGAAGGCCGTCATCAGCAGCCGCTCGACGTGCGGGTTCTGGTTGGCCACGTACAGCGTGTACTCGTCATTGGCGCGGCTGTAGCTGCCGATGGCCGCGCGCGGCTCCATGGCGTTGGGAACCAGGCGGTTGTTGACCAGGTCCAGCTGGGCGATGTGGGCGGCACCGGCGAACACGGCATCCACGGCGGCCTTGTCGCCGATGGCCCATTTGTAGCAGTGGTTGTCGGGGGCGATGTCGTGCACCACCGCGCCGGGCACGCTGCCGGCCGCCGCGTCGGCCACCAGCACCACGGCGGGCAGCGGGTCGTAGTCCACCTCCACCAGCTCGGCCGCGTCGCGCGCCTGCTCCAGCGTCTCGGCCACGACCATGGCGACCTGGTCGCCCACGTAGCGCACGGTGTCCAGCGCCAGGATGGGATGCGGCGGCTCCTTCATGGGCTCGCCGTTGGTGCTGGTGATCAGCCAGCCGCAGGGCAGGCCGTTGATCTTGTCGGCCGCCACGTCGGCGCCCGTGAGCACGCCGATGACGCCGGGCGCGGCCCTGGCCGCGTCGGTGGACACGGAGCGCACACGCGCATGCGCGTGCGGCGAGCGCACGAACACCGCATGGGCCTGGGCGGCCAGCGCGATGTCGTCGGTGTACTGGCCCGCGCCCGTGAGGAAGCGGTAGTCCTCCTTGCGCTTGACGGGCTCGCCGATGTGGGGGAGCTTGGAAAAGTCGGATGCACCCATGGCTGTCTCCTTGTGGTGACCTGCGGCGCTCAGGCCGCAGGCCCTGCCATGGCCTGGCTGCCCTTTTTCACGGCGGCCACGATGTTCTGGTAGCCCGTGCAGCGGCACAGGTTGCCCTCCAGCGCCTCGCGGATCTCGCGATCGCCCGCGCACGGCTGGCGCTGGCACAGGTCCACGGCGCTCATGACCATGCCCGGCGTGCAAAAGCCGCATTGCAGGCCGTGGCACTCCTTGAAGGCCGCCTGCATGGGATGCAGGCCGCCGTCGATATCCGCCAGCCCTTCGATGGTGCGCACCTCGCAGCCTTCGGCCTGCACGGCCAGCATGGCGCAGGACTTGACGGCGTGGCCGTCGACGATGACGGTGCAGGCCCCGCACTGGCTGGTGTCGCAGCCCACATGCGTGCCGGTCAGGCGCAGGTGCTCGCGCAGCGCATGCACGAGCAAGGTGTTGGGTGGAACGTCGATGCGCTGCGCGCGCCCGTTGACGGTGAGCTGGACATTCATCGTGCTGTCTCCTGCCTGTGTTCGGCGGTGATCTGGAACGTGGGGGAACGCCGGAAACCTCGCCTGCCATGGTCGCCCTGCCCGCAGGCGCCCGTTCTAGGGTTGACCCGCAAGCCCGGGCCGGGCGGCGCGGATATTCTCAAAATGACACAGTCGTCACCGCAGCCGCAGCCCGCACCGCTTGCGCCTGCGCCCCCAGCTTCGACCGTGCCCGCCTGCCAGCCCGTTCGCAATACCTTGCCAGCCAGCCACAGGAGTCCCCGCCCCATGTTCGCCCTGAGCCCCGACGCCGCGCAGCCCTGCCCCGCCGATCCGCGCCACGCGCAGATCGCCCGGGCCCGCAGCCTGGCCTTCGGCGAGCAGGCGCTGGCCGGCATGCCGCCTGCCACTCTGCCCGCCACCCCTGCCGGCATCGCGCCCTGGCTGTGGCGCTCCTGGCAGCGCTGCCTGGCGGCAGGCCGCCGCCCGGGCGAGCGCGTGGTCTACGAAGCGCTGGGGCCGCATGCGCTGCGCCAGGCACGTGACGGCCACGAGGCGCTGCTGCAGGCGGCGCACCCCGTGATGACCCAGCTGGTGGGCGCCGTGGGCGCCATGCGCTACTTCAGCCTGCTGACCGATGCGCACGGCACCGTGCTGGACGTGCAGGGGCCGCTGGACCGCAGCGACATCCGCGTGCAGGCCATCGCCCGTGTGGGCGTGGACCTGTCCGAGCAGGGCGTGGGCACCACCGCCATCGGTGCGGCCCTGGCCGAGCACGGCCCCGTCTGGCTGCACCGGGCCGAGCATTTCTTCGAGGCCAACCGCCACTACAGCTGCGCGGGCGCACCGCTGTACGCCCCGGACGGCCGCTGCCTGGGCATGCTGGACATCACGGGCGTGGACGTGCCCGAGCGGCCCGAGCTGATGCACCTGGCGCTGCGCTGCGCCCGCGCCATCGAGGACCGGCTGCTGCGCGCCCTGCCCCACGCGCTGCTGCTGCACCTGAACTGGCCCGGCGGGCCTCTGGGTCAGGAGGGCGAAGGCCTGCTGGCCGTGGACGCCGAAGGGCATGTGGCGGGCAGCAATACCCTGGCGCGCCAGCTGGTGCCCCAGCCGCTGGCGCAGCCGAGCCAGCCGCTGCACTGCAGCGAACTGCTGGCCATGCCCTGGACGGCGCTGGTGGAGCATGCGCGCCAGCGCCCCAACGAACCGCTGCGCCTGCCGCTGTGGTCGGGCCTGCGGCTGCAGGCACTGGTGCAGCCCGGGCCCCAGCTGCGCCAGCTGCTGCCTGCGCTGGGCACGGCGGCACTCGCTGCCGCCGCCCAGGCCAGCCCGCTGCGCGCCAGCGAGGGCGTGCTGATCGAGCAGGCCCTGCAGGATGCCCAGGGCAATGTGACCCGGGCCGCCCGCGCGCTGGGCATCAGCCGGGCCACGATGTACCGAAAACTGGGCGCCCGCAGGCCCCGCGCGACAACCTGAACGGGACGTTTCCTCGGGTTCACACGGATTTCTTTTAGGGGGAGCAGGCCGCCTGCGGCGTTCGGGTCTCCGTAGAATCGACGGCTTTGGTCCATGCGCCGACAAGAGCGCTGCGCGCCGGCCTACAGGCCGGCGTACGGCGACGGACCCAATACAGCCTACTTTTTGGAGACACCATGCAGGCTTTGCTCAAATTCTCAAGAGGGGTCGACTGGCTCAACAGCCTGGTCGGGCGATGCCTTATCTGGCTGATCCTGGCCTCGACGGTCATCAGCGGCATCAATGCCATCGTGCGCAAGGTGTTGCACACCAGCTCGAACGCCTACCTCGAAGTGCAGTGGTACCTGTTCGCCGCCTCCTTCCTGCTGGCCGCCGGCTACACGCTGCTGCAGGGCGAGCACGTGAAGGTGGATGTGATCGCCAGCCGCCTGTCCAAGCGCACGCAGATCTGGATCGACATCTTCGGCTTCGTCTTTTTCCTGACCCCCATGGCGCTGGCCATCCTGTGGTTCGGCACGCCGTTCGTGATCCAGGCCATCCAGACCGGCGAGATGTCGGGCAATGCAGGCGGCCTGGTGCGCTGGCCCGTCTACCTGATGATTCCCCTGGGCTTCGGGCTGCTGCTGCTGCAGGGCATGTCGGAGCTGATCAAGCGCATCGCCTTCCTGAAGGGCCTGATCGACGATCCCACGGCCAAGAAGGGCGAGAAGACCGCAGAGCAAGACCTGGCCGAAGCCCTGCGCGGGCTGGCAGGAGCCAAGGACAAAAGCGGGCAAGGCGCCTGATCGGGGAAACAGACATCATGGAATTCGTGATCCACAACCTGGCCCCGATCATGTTCGCGGGGCTGATACTTTTCCTGCTCGTGGGTTTTCCCGTGGCATTCAGCCTGGGCGCCTGCGGACTGTTCTTCGCCTTTGTCGGCATCGAACTGGGCGTGCTGCCCGAAGCCCTGCTGCAGGCCCTTCCGCTGCGCATCTTCGGCATCATGCAGAACGAGACGATGCTGGCCATACCGTTCTTCACCCTCATGGGGCTGATACTGGAGCGAAGCGGCATGGCCGAGGACCTGCTGGAGACCGTGGGCCAGCTCTTCGGCCCCGTGCGCGGCGGCGTGGCCTTCGCGGTGATCTTCGTGGGCGCGCTGCTGGCGGCGACCACGGGCGTGGTCGCGGCATCGGTGATCTCCATGGGCCTGATCTCCCTGCCCATCATGATGCGCTACGGCTATGACCGCCGGGTCGCCTCGGGCGTGATCGCGGCCTCGGGCACGCTGGCGCAGATCATTCCGCCATCCCTGGTGCTGATCGTGCTGGCCGACCAGCTGGGCCGCAGCGTGGGCGACATGTACAAGGGCGCCTTCCTGCCTGGCCTGATGCTGACGGGCTTCTATGCGCTGTTCATCGTCGTGCTGGCCATCTTCAAGCCCGCCATGGTGCCCGCCCTGCCGCCCGAGGCGCGCACGCTGCGCGAGCCCAATGGCAACTCCGGCCTGCCCTCCACCCTGGTGCTGACCGTGCTGTGCGTGGCGGCCTCGATGGTGGTCGCCCAGTACATGCCCCAGCTGCACACCTGGTGGTCCGGCGATGTGGTGGAGAAGGTCGCTCTGGACGAGACCATCGTGGTGTCCATGTGCTTCGGCGTGGCGCTGGCCTTCATCGCCGCCATGTTCAACAAGCTCACGGGCCTGCACCTGCTCAGCCGCATGGCCGAGCGCGTGACCTTCGTGCTGATCCCGCCGCTGCTGCTGATCTTCCTGGTGCTGGGCACCATCTTCCTGGGCGTGGCAACCCCCACCGAAGGCGGCGCCATGGGCGCGCTGGGCGCGGCCGTCATGGCCTTCGTGCGCGGCCGCCTGAGCATGGACCTGCTCAAGCAGGCGCTGATGTCCACCACCAAGCTGTCGTGCTTCGTGATGTTCATCCTGATCGGCGCGACCATGTTCGGCCTGACCTTCCAGGGCGTGGACGGCCCCAAGTGGGTGGAGGAGCTGCTGGTGTCCCTGCCCGGCGGCGAGATCGGCTTCCTGATCGTGGTCAACATCATGATCTTCGTGCTGGCCTTCTTCCTGGACTTCTTCGAGCTGTCCTTCATCGTCGTGCCGCTGCTGGCCCCCGTGGCCGACAAGCTGGGCATCGACCTGGTCTGGTTCGGCGTGCTGCTGGCCGTGAACATGCAGACCTCGTTCATGCACCCGCCCTTCGGCTTCGCGCTGTTCTTCCTGCGCAGCGTGGCCCCGGCCAAGGCCTACGTGGACAAGGTCACCAAGAAGATGACCGAGCCCGTGACCACCATGCAGATCTATGCGGGCGCCATCCCCTTCCTGCTGATCCAGCTGGTCATGGTGGCCCTGATCATCATCTTCCCCGGCATCGTCTCCAGCGGGCTGGACAAGAAGGTGGAGTACGACCTGGACAAGGTGCGCCAGGAGATGGAGGCATCCATGCCCGAGGCCATCGACTTCAACGACCCCATGTTCAACGGCGACGGCGCGAACCAGCCCCCCGCACCCGAGGGCACCCCTGGCGAGCCCTCGGCCCCGGCGGGCGGTGAGGACGATGCGCTCAAGGCGCTGCAGGACCAGCTGCAGCGCGAGCAGCCGGCCACGCCGGGCGAGAGCAAGTCCGGCAGCTGATCGCAGGCTCCCTCAAGGACAGCAAAGGCCCCGCAACCGCGGGGCCTTTTTTCGTTCGGACCCCGGCGTGCGCCGGTCCCCTGCGCGCATGAAAAAAGCCGGGCAGTGCCCGGCTTTCGCGCATGACGCCCGAGGGCGCCGCGACTTCACAGCTTCTGCGCCGACATGAAGGCGTCGTAGCGCGCCTCGGCGAAGCGGAACCACAGCACCTCGTCGCGCTGGAAGTTGCGGTAGTCGCTGTAGATCTTCTTCCATGCAGGGTTTTTCTCGGCCAGCTCCGCATAGACCGCCATGGTGGTCTTGTAGGAAGCATCGAGCACGGTCTGCGGGAAGGCCAGCACCTTGGCCTTGCTGGCCACCAGTTGCTTGAGCGCGCCGGGATTGCGCGCGTCATAGCGGGCCTGGGTGACCACATGGGCCTCGTGCGAGGCGGCCTGCACCATGGCGCGCTGCTCGGGCGTCAGCGCGGCCAGCGCCTTCTGGTTCACGTAGAACTCGAGGTTCAGGCTGCCTTCCCACCAGCCGGGGTAGTAGTAGAACGGCGCGACCTTGTTGAAGCCCAGCTTGAGGTCGTCATAGGGGCCGATCCATTCGGCCGCATCGATGGTGCCCTTTTCCAGCGCCTGGTAGATTTCGCCACCCGGGATGTTCTGGGGCACGCCGCCCATGCGCTCGATGATCCGGCCCGCGAAGCCGCCGATGCGGAACTTCAGGCCCTTGATGTCCTCGGTCGTCTTGACCTCCTTGCGGAACCAGCCCCCCATCTGGGCGCCGGTGTTGCCGCCCAGGAAGTTGACGATGCCGTATTCGGCATAGAACTCGCGCATCAGCTTGCCGCCGTTGCCGTCCACGTTCCAGGCCGTGAGCTGGCGCGAGTTCATGCCGAACGGAATGGCGCCGCCGATGGCAAAGGCCTCGTTCTTGCCGAAGAAGTAGTAGGGCGCCGTGTGCGCGATCTCCACCGTGCCGTTTTGCACGCCATCGACCACGCCGAAGGCGGGCATCAGCTCGCCGGCCGCATGCACCGACACCTCGAACTTGCCGCCCGACATTTCCTTGATCGCCTTGGAAAACACCTCGGCAGAGCCGTAGATGGTGTCCAGCGAACGCGGAAAGCTGGACGCCAGGCGCCAGCGCACCGCCGCCTGCGCATGAACGGCTGGCGCCGCTGCGGCAGTCAATACGCCGGCCAGACCGGCGTGCTTGAGTGCTTTTCTTCTGTCCATCTCTGTCTCCTCCTGATTCGCTCTGCTTGAGAGCATTCAAAAAAGGCCGGACTGCTCTTGGCAGCTCGGCCCACATACATCATCGGAACAAAAAAGCCCGCCGTCCCCGCTGCATTTCGCAGAGGGGACGCGGGCTTGGCCTGCAGGCGTGGAAGGCATGGACCGTCCTTGTGCGTGCTGCTGGCTGCAGACCTGCTTACAGCTTGGCCGTGGTCATGTAGCTGTTGTAGCGGAACTCCGAGAAGCGCTCCCACAGCAGCTGGTCGCGCTGGAAGGTGCGCAGGCTCTGGTTGATCTTCTTGAACATGGGCGACTTGGCGTCATGCTCGGCCATGATCTCCATGACGGCCTTGTAGCCGGCATCCATGAAGTCCTTGGGGAAGGCCTTGAGCTGGGTCTTGTCGGCCACCAGCTTCTTGAGCGCCACGGGGTTGTTGGCGTCGTACTTGGCCGTCATGTCGCGTGCCGCCACGTTGCAGGCCGCATCGACCATGGCCTTGTACTCGGGCGACAGGGCCGCATACGCCTTGGTGTTGATGAAGAACTCCAGCTCGGCGCCGCCTTCCCACCAGCCGGGGTAGTAGTAGTAGGGAGCGACCTTGTTGAAGCCCAGCTTCTGGTCGTCGTACGGACCCACGAATTCCACGGCATCCAGCGTGCCCTTTTCAAGCGCCTGGTAGACCTCGCCCACGGGCATGTTCTGCGCAACCACGCCGAGCTTGAGCATGGCGTCGCCGAACAGGCCTCCGCCCAGGCGCATCTTCAGGCCCTTGAGATCGGCCACCGACTTGATCTCCTTGCGGAACCAGCCGCCCATCTGGGTGCCCGTGTTGCCTGCGCTCTGGCTCTTGATGTTGTACTGGGCATAGAACTCGTCCATGAGCTTGCGGCCGCCGCCGTGCTCCATCCAGGCATCCATCTGGCGCGCCGTCAGGCCGAAGGGCACGGCGCAGCCGAAGGCGAAGATGTAGTCCTTGCCGGTGAAGTAGTAGGGCGCCGTCAGCGCCATCTCGATGGTGCCGTTCTGGATGCCATCGACCACGCCGAAGGCGGGCATCAGCTCACCGGCCGCATGCACCGAGACTTCGAACTTGCCGCCCGACATCGCCTTGAGCGTCTTGGAGAACATTTCGGCCGAGCCGAAGATGGTGTCCAGCGACTTGGGAAAGCTCGCGGCCAGACGCCAGCGGACCGCCTCCTGGGCGTGGACTGCGGGTGCGGCTCCCACAGCCAGCACGCCGGCGATTCCCGCATGTTTGATGATCGAACGACGGTCCATGAATGTCTCTCCGCGATGTGTTGTCAGTCAGAAAAAGCCACCACCACCCCTTGCTGCGCAAGGTCCGCTGCCCCTCCGAGGGGCCGCTTCTGCCTTGGGGGCCCGGCGGCAAAAAAAACGCACGTTCGCACGTGCATTCACACTGTATCAGGTGGTATCGATTCTAAAAACGCCGCAAAGCAAGCGCGGACGGGGTTTTCCCCCGCGTAGTCCTGCTCGGCATGCGCGATGCGCCCCATCGCGGGGCACAGGCCCGTCCCATCTTCAGGCCACGGCGCGCTCGGGCGCCAGGTGGGCGCGCACCGACGCCTCGATGCCGGCCGCGTCCAGCCCCTGCAGGGCCAGCAGCCTGGCGGGATCGCCGTGCTCGATGAACTCGTCGGGCAGGCCCAGCTGCAGCAGCTGTCGCGTGATGCCGGCAGCCTGCAGCGACTCGGCCACGGCGCTGCCTGCGCCACCCATGATGCAGCCCTCTTCCACGGTGACGATGAGCTCGTGCGTGGAGGCCACCTGGCGCAGCAGTTCCTCGTCCAGCGGCTTGGCCCAGCGCATGTTGACCACGGTGGCGTCCAGCGCCTCGGCTGCGGTCAGCGCGGGATACAGCAGGGTGCCGAAGGCCAGGATGGCGACCTTCTTCGCCGCCGATTCGCGGCGCACCTCGCCCTTGCCGAAGGGCAGGCCCTGCAGGCTCTCCAGCGGGGCCACGCCCACGCCCGCCCCACGCGGGTAGCGCACGGCCACAGGATGGTCCTGCTCGTAGGCCGTGGTGAGCAGTTGGCGGCATTCGCGCTCGTCGGCCGGGCAGGCCATGCTCATGTGGGGGACGCAGCGCACGAAGGCGATGTCGTAGGCACCGGCATGCGTGGCGCCGTCGGCGCCGACCAGGCCCGCACGGTCCAGCGCAAAGACCACGGGCAGTTTTTGCAGCGCCACGTCATGGATCAGCTGGTCGTAGGCGCGCTGCAGGAAGGTCGAGTAGATGGCGACCACGGGCTTGAGCCCCTCGCAGGCCATGCCGGCCGCGAAGGTGACGGCATGCTGCTCGGCAATGCCCACGTCGTAGTAGCGGCCCGGAAAGCGCTTGTGGAATTCCACCATGCCCGAGCCCTCGCGCATGGCGGGGGTGATGCCCACCAGGCGCTGGTCCTTGTCCGCCATGTCGCACAGCCACTGGCCGAAGACCTGGGTGAAGGTCTGCTTCGGGGGCGTGGCCGGCTTGACCAGGCCCACGCTGGGGTCGAACTTGCCGGGGCCGTGGTAGGCCACGGGGTCGGCCTCGGCCAGCTTGTAGCCCTGGCCCTTCTTCGTGACCACGTGCAGGAACTGCGGGCCCTTGAGGCTCTTGATGTTCTCCAGCGTGGGGATCAGCGAGTCCAGGTCATGCCCGTCGATGGGGCCGATGTAGTTGAAGCCGAAGTTCTCGAACAGCGTGGCCGGCACGACCATGCCCTTGGCCTGCTGCTCCAGCCGCTTGGCCAGCTCCAGAAGCGGCGGCACCTGCTTGAGCACGCTCTTGCCCATGTCGCGCGCCTTGGCGTAGAACTGCCCGCTCATGAGCTGGGCCAGGTAGCGGTTGAGCGCGCCCACGGGCGGGCTGATGCTCATGTCGTTGTCGTTGAGGATGACCAGCAGGTTGGCATCGGTCACGCCGGCGTTGTTCAGCGCCTCGAAGGCCATGCCAGCCGTCATAGCGCCGTCGCCGATGACGGCGATGGCGCGGCGGTCCTCGCCCTTTTGCTTGGCGGCCAGGGCCATGCCCAGGGCGGCCGAGATGCTGGTGGAGGAGTGGGCCGTGCCGAAGGTGTCGTACTCGCTCTCGGCGCGCTGCGGAAAGCCCGACAGGCCGCCGAACTGGCGCAGCGACGCCATGCGCTCGCGCCGGCCCGTGAGGATCTTGTGCGGATAGGTCTGGTGGCCCACGTCCCAGACCACGCGGTCGTAGGGCGTGTCGAACACCGCATGCAGCGCCACCGTCAGCTCCACCGTGCCCAGGTTGGAACTCAGATGCCCGCCGGTCTTGGAGACGCTGTCGAGCACATAGGCACGCAGCTGCTGGGCCAGGGTCTTGAGTTCGGCACGCGACAGACGCCTCAGATCCGCGGGATCGTCGATGGTCTGCAGCAGGGAGTAGGTGTTCGTGGTCATGCTAGATATCTTGATGGCCGCAAGACCATCGCCCATATTTTCGTATCAGTTGCCTGTGGCATCGAACGCCACCCTTGCAAGTAGCGCGCCCCCACCAAGGGACACCGAGCAAGGGCCGCCCCGCAGCGAGGGTGTCGACCCCCTCCCCCGCGAAGCGGGTAGAGAGGGGGAAGGCGCGAAGCGACTCAGGGGGTGCTTCATTGTCAGTGAGTGCGGCTCACGACCATGTCGGCCAGTGCCGCCAGGGCCCGCGTGTCCGGCAGGCCGCTGCGCGCCAGCGCCGCGTGCGCCAGGGCGCACAGCTCGTCGGCATGGGCGCGGGCCTGGTCCAGGCCCAGCAGCGAGACGTAGGTCGGCTTGTCGTTGGCCGCGTCCTTGCCGGCCGTCTTGCCCAGGGTGGCCGAGTCGGCCACCACGTCGAGGATGTCATCCACCACCTGGAAGGCCACGCCCAGCGCCTGCCCGTAGTCGGACAGCGCCTGCCAGGCCTGGGCATCCACGCCCTCCTTGCAGGCTGCGCCCATGAGCACGCTGGCATGCAGCAGGGCGCCGGTCTTGAGGCGGTGCATCTCGCGCAGTTGGGCCTCGCTCAGTTGCAGGCCCACGCTGGCCAGGTCAATGGCCTGGCCACCGGCCATGCCCTGCGCGCCTGCGGCACGGCCCAGCAGCCGGCACAGCCGTGCCTGCAGCGCATCGGGCATGCCGTCAGCCTCGTCGGGCGCGGGCACGAGCAGCTCGAAGGCCAGTGCCTGCAGCGCGTCGCCGGCCAGCAGGGCCGAGGCCTCGCCGAACTGCACATGGACCGTGGGCTTGCCACGGCGCAGCACGTCGTTGTCCATGCAGGGCATGTCGTCGTGCACCAGCGAATAGGCATGGATCAGTTCCACGGCGCAGCCGGCACGCACGGCGGCCGACGGCAGGCCGGCCACGGCCTCGGCCGCAGCCCAGACCAGCAGCGGGCGCAGGCGCTTGCCGCCATCGAGCACGGCGTATCGCATGGCTTCGCCCAGGCCGGCCGGCGCATCCACGCCCACCCATTGGGACAGCGCGCTTTCGGTGCGCGCCAGGCGGTCGTTCATCCAGCAGGGAAAATCCAGCGCGCCAAGGCCCGGCGCCTGGGAAACATCGGAAGCGGAAGTCATCAGGGCACTCATGGCAATCTTCAATCCTGGCTCCAAGGGGCCAGGGTCCCCTCGTCTAGCACCTTGACCTGCTCCTGCACCGCGTCGAGCTGGCCACGGCAGTAGCCGAGCAGCTGCGCCGCGCGCTGGTAGCCGGCCAGCATCTGCTCCAGAGGCAGCTGGCCCGACTCGATCTGCGCGATGAGCTGCTCCAGCTCCTGCAGCGCGGATTCGTAACTGGTGGGCTCGGCGGGAGCCTTGGGGGCAGCCTTGGGCATGTGGCGTTGGCAGTGCGTTGTGGGGAACCGACGATTCTAGGCGTCCCTCCGCGACCGCGCCGCCAATAACCGGACAGCCCTTGACAGGCGCCATCGGCCGCTTGCAATACACGTACCGGGCATCCGGAAATAACCCCACGGGCTATAATCCCATTCCCCGCCAAACCGGCCCCTTGCCTAGGCATGCGGTCGGGCTCACCGACAAGACAGGACGCCTCGGGCGCCGCTTGTTTTCAAGTCGTGAAGCCTGTCTCCATGTCCAGGAACGGCCGGTTTTGCTTTTTCCAATCCCGTGCGCACGCGCACCCTCCCTGTGGGGAGTCTTTAGGTCAGGTCACCCATGTCTGATTTAAGTCTTCAACTGCAGCAGGCCGCAAGCCAACTACCAGTTTCCAGCTACTTCGACCCTGCGCTGTTCCAGCGTGAGTTGGAGACCATCTTTCAACGCGGCCCGCGCTACGTGGGCCATCAACTGGCCGTTCCCGAGATAGGCGACTACTACGCCCTGCCTCAGGAAAAGGAAGGCCGGGCTCTGGTGCGCAACGCCAGGGGGCAGGTGGAGCTGATCTCCAACGTCTGCCGCCACCGCCAGGCCGTGATGCTCAAGGGCAGGGGCAACCTGATGACCGAAGGCAAGGGCCATGCGGGGGGCAACATCGTCTGCCCGCTGCACCGCTGGACCTACAGCACCAGCGGCGAGCTGCTGGGCGCACCGCACTTCAGCCACGATCCCTGCCTGAACCTGAACAACTACCGGCTGCGCGAGTGGAACGGCCTGCTGTTCGAGGACAACGGCCGCGACATCGAGGCCGACCTCGCCGGCATGAAGCTGCGCGAGCAGCTGAGCTTCGAGGGCTTCGTGCTCGACCATGTCGAGATGCACGAGTGCAACTACAACTGGAAGACCTTCATCGAGGTCTACCTCGAGGACTACCACGTGGGCCCGTTCCATCCGGGCCTGGGCAACTTCGTGACCTGCGATGACCTGCAGTGGGAGTTTTCCAGGGAGTACTCGGTGCAGACCGTGGGCGTGGCGCCCGGTTTTGCCCGGCCCGGCTCGGACACCTACAGGAAGTGGCACGACGTGCTGCTGGCCTACCGCAACGGCGAGCTGCCCGAACGCGGAGCGATCTGGCTGACCTACTACCCGCACATCATGGTGGAGTGGTATCCGCACGTGCTCACGGTCTCGACCCTGCACCCGCTGGCCGTGGACCGGACACTGAACGTGGTCGAGTTCTACTACCCCGAAGAGATCGCCGCTTTCGAGCCCGAATTCGTGCAGGCGCAAAAGGCCGCCTACATGGAGACCTGCATCGAGGACGACGAGATCGGCGAGCGCATGGACGCCGGCCGCAGGGCGCTGTACGAGCGCGGCGACAACGAGGTCGGCCCCTACCAGAGCCCCATGGAAGACGGCATGCAGCACTTCCATGAGTGGTATCGCGGCGTGATGGGCGACGCAGTCCCCGCACGCTGATCGGCTCCGGCTCTTCCGACGGCCCGCATTCGTGCGGGCCGTCTGCATTGGGCCTCCTGCATTGGGCCGCCTTCATCGAGCGGCAGGCCCGCCGCACAGCTCTTCTGAATGCAAGCGCCCTGGTGTGCCCAATGGGCAGGGCTGGCGACTGCAATGCATCCCGAGGCAGACCCAATGTCTTGGCTTATGCAATACAGTGCCTTGCGCGTGCCCCTGCCGCGGCCCCGGGCCGTAGACAGCCAGGCGGCATGCGCCAAAAACAAAACCCAACCCTTTCTCGTCCAGCGCCGCGGTCCTTGTGCGGCTCTATCCGGTCATTAATATGCAAGCCCTGTGGATGGTGGCGGCCGCATTCGTCTTTGCGGTCATGAGTGTGTGTGTGAAGTTCGCCTCCCAGGATTTCAACGCGGCGGAGATCGTCTTCTACCGCGGGCTGGTCAGCATGGTGGCGCTGTGGTGGCTGGCGCGCCACCAGGGCATTTCGCTGGCCACGCGCTACCCGCGCGAGCATGCCTGGCGCAGCTTCGTGGGCGTGACTTCCATGGGCGCCTGGTTCTACTCCATCGGCCACCTGCCGCTGGCCACGGCCGCCACCTTCAACTCCATGAGCAGCATCTGGATGGCGGTGTTTCTGATCGGCCAGGGCCTGCTGCTGCGCCACCAGCTGCGCCGCCAGCCCGAATCGCATGCGCTGCGCGCACTGCCGCCGTTTCCCTGGAGCCTGGTCGCCACCGTGGCCCTGGGCTTCGTGGGCGTGATCCTGGTGCTGCGCCCCAGCGCGGCGCCGCAGGAATTCGTGGCCAGCGCGGGCGGCCTGATCGGCGGGGTGTTCGCCGCCATGGCCTATATGCAGGTGGCCACGCTGTCGCGCATGGGCGAGCCCGAGGCGCGCGTGGTCTTCTACTTCGCACTGGGCTCGGCCGTGGCCGGCGCCCTGGCCATGTGCTTCACGGGCGTGTCCGCCTGGCCGGGCTGGCGCGCGCTGTGGCTGCTGCCCGTGGGCGTGCTGGCTGCCGTGGCCCAGGTCTGCATGACGGCGGCCTACGCTTCGGCCGGCAACAGCCGCAATACCCTGGTGGTGGCCAATCTGCAGTACTCGGGCATCGTCTTTGCCGCCCTGCTGAGCCTGGCGCTGTTCGGCGAAAGCGTGCCGCTGATCGGCTGGGCCGGCATCGTGCTGATCGTGGCCAGCGGCGCACTGGCCACGGCCCTGCGTTCACGCGGCTGACGGCGACGGCCCGCCTGGGGCCGTCGCATAATGGATCGGACCTTTTGCCGCAGGCGCACCGCCGCCTGCGCTGGCTTTCGGAGTTCCGCATCCATGACATCCAACACCTCCTCCTACCAGACCCTGATCTCCGTCCAGGAACTGGCCGCGCTGCAGTCCGGCGGCCGTCCGCTGATGGTCTTTGACTGCAGCTTCGACCTGGCCCAACCCGCAGCCGGCAAGGCGCAGTACCTGCAGGCGCATATTCCCGGCGCCGTCTTCGCCGACCTGGACCATGACCTCAGCGCAAAACACGGCGTGCCCGGCGCACATGGCAGCGTGGCGGCCAGCGAGCAGGCAGCCTCGGGCGGCCGCCACCCGCTGCCCAGCCGCGAGCTGTTTGCCATGTGGCTGTCGGAGATCGGTTTTTCCAACGACATGCAGGCCGTGGTCTATGACCGCAACGGCGCCAACTACTGCGGGCGCCTGTGGTGGATGCTGCAGTGGGCCGGACATGGCGATGTGGCCGTGCTCGACGGAGGTCTCCAGGCCTGGCAGGCCGCAGGCCAGCCTGTGGCATCGGGCGAGGAAAGCGCGCGCTTTCAGTCCAACTTCGAGCTGCACGAGCCGCTGCAGCAGCTGGTGACGGCACAGCAGGTGCTCGATGCACTGGGCAGCGCAGGCCAGACCGTGGTCGATGCACGCGCCCCGGCCCGCTACCGCGGGGAGGTCGAGCCGCTGGACCCCGTGGCCGGCCATATCCCGGGCGCACTGAACAGGCCCTTCACCGAGAACATTGCGGCCGACGGCCGCTTCAAGCCCGCCGCCCTGCTGCGCGCCGAGTTCGACCGGCTGCTGGCCGGCCGCGATCCGGCCAGCGTGGTCCACCAGTGCGGCAGCGGCGTGAGCGCCCTGCCCAACCTGCTGGCCATGCGCATTGCAGGACTGCCGCCGGCACGGCTTTTCGCGGGCAGCTGGAGCGAGTGGTGCAGTGACCCGAAGAGGCCGGTGGAGCGCGGCTAATTCGGCTTATGCCCGCCCCTGGGAGGCTGCACAATGACAGCACTGTGTCAAAAGGCCGACATGCAACAACACCACTGCAGCGGCCTGCTCCCAGGCCCCCGGACGGCAGAGGCCGGGCGAAATCGAGTCATCCAAACCTTGCTACAGGTGTAAGGTAAATCTTACAAACGCCGTCTCACAACCAGACATCCGGCGCAGACCTGCCCCGACTTCAACGGCCAGGGCCCCTCCTCCACAATCCATCCCAACAGATCGCAACAGGTTGAACATCTTGTTTCTACCCCGGTGTTGCGGCTGCCGAGATGCAAAGGATGGTCCTATGAACAATGAACAGCTGCTTGCCGAAATCCGCGAAGCCAACCTCACTTACCTGATGCTGGCCCAGACCCTGATCCGCCAGGACAAGGCGGAAGCGGTGTTCCGCCTGGGACTGAACGAAGAATCCTGCGACCTGCTGGCCGCGCTGTCGGCAGCCCAGGTGCTGAAGCTGGCCTCGCGCAATACCCTGCTCGCCAGCTTCCGCGTGGACGACGAAATGGTCTGGAGCTTGCTGACCAACCACAGCAGCAACAAGATCGGCAACGGTGCGACCAATACGCTGCACGCCAACATCCTGATGGCCAGCCGCGTTTCCGAAGTCCTCTGATCCGCCCGAAGAACTCTGGAGCCCGCCATGTCCACCGCCGTCAAAAGTGTCCTGAACGAGTCCAAGCAGATCGAGCGTGCCGCCATGCTCATCGAGATGGGTGCACGCATGCAGGTGCTCGAATCCGAGACCACGCTGTCCTACGAGCGCCTGATCCGCCTGTACAAGGAGATCGCCGGCAAGTCGCCATCCAAGGGCCAGCTGCCGTTCTCGACCGACTGGTTCCTGACCTGGCAGGAGAACATCCACAGTTCGCTGTTCCTGAATATCTACGAATACCTGTCCAAGGGCGCCGAGCTGGATGCCGTTGAACAACTGACCAAGGCCTACCGTCTCTATACCGAGCAGATCCAGGCCGCCGAGCTGGAGGCGCTGCTGTCCTTCACACGCGCATGGCGCCTGGTGAAGTTTGTCGATGCGCAGATGCTGACCCGCACCCAGTGCTCCGTGTGCAAGGGCCAGTTCGTGACCGAGCCCTACGAGAACGAGCGCCACTACCAGTGCGGCCTGTGCAATCCGCCCGCACGCGCCGGCAAGAGCAAGAGCGCCGGCTCCCTGATGCTGCATTGAGCCCCTGCATCGCCGCAGCGATGCACCAGCACGGATTCAGACCGTCTCGCCGCCTGCCCTGGCGGCGCAGTCGCTGGCGAACTGCGGCAACTGCTCTCCCGGCAGGGCCCGGCTGAAGTACCAGCCCTGCACCAGCAGCTCGCCCTCGAAGCCCAGGGCCTGCAGCTGCGCCTGGGTCTCCACGCCTTCGGCCACCACGTTCAACTGCAGCGCCTCGCAAAAGCGCAGCAGGCCGTCCAGCACCAGCGCGCCCTTGGCATGACCGCTGGCCACGACGAAGCTGCGGTCGATCTTGATGGCATCCACGTCGAACTGGTGCAGGTAGCTCATGGACGAGAAGCCGGTGCCGAAGTCGTCTATGGCCACCTTGGCGCCCAGCGCGTGGATCTGGCCTATGGCCTTGCGGATCGCCTCCACATCGCCCACCAGCGCTTCCTCCGTGATCTCCACGCCCACCTGGCCCCTGGCCTGCGCCAGCAGCATCAGCAGGCGCGAGCAGTACTCGGGCGATGTCAGCGTGGCGCCCGTGACATTGATGCTGATCGGCAGGGAAAAACCGTGCTGGCGCCACAGCCGGCATTGGCGCACGGCAGCGCCCGCCACCCACAGATCGACCTCGCGCATCAGGCCGGCATCACCCAGCCAGCGCAGAAAGCCGCCGGGCTGCTGCAGCCTGCCCTGCGAATCGTGGGCGCGCAACAGGGCCTCGCAGCCCAGGCACAAGCCGCTGCGGTGCGAGACCTGGGGCTGGAATTCCAGGTGGAATTCGTACTCGCTGATGCGGCGGATATGGGACAGCATGGTCTCGCGCCGGGCCTGGGTCTCGTGCGCCAGCACCAGCGGATCGCGCGTGACCAGGCCCGCCTCCTCGGGCAGCCGGGAGAACGTGGTGTCCAGCGCGCGCAGCACGATGGCGCCATCGTCCTGGCCCAGCCGGTCGATGGAGCGCACATAAGGCGCATAGACCAGCGCCCCCAACACCGTCAGCGCCAGTTGCAGCACCACGGCGCCCATGTCGCCGCCCGTGCTCACGTAGGCATTGAAGACCACGGGCGCGGTCAGGGGCAGCACCATCGAGGCCGGAGCCACCCAGCCGGCCTGCACCACCGTGACGGCCACGACCAGGTTGATGGCGGGCACCGCCAGAAAAGGCACGAGCAGGCGCAGGTTCAGGATGACCGGCAGGCCGAACAGCAGGATCTCGTTGACGTTGAGCAGGGAGATGGGCAGCGCGGCCAGCGCCAGCATGCGCAGGCCGCGCCCCTTGCAAAACAGCAGCACGGCCAGCGCCAGTGACAGCGTGGCCCCCGAGCCGCCGATGAAGACGAAGGACCCCATCAGGCCGCCGTTGAGCGCCCAGGGCGCCACCAGCCCCTTGGCCACGGCGGCGGCGTTGGCCAGCACGGCCTGGTCCAGCACCTGGAAGAAGGGTTGCATGGCGTAGTAGCCCTGCACGCCAAAGAACCAGAGCACGGAATTGAGCAGCGTCAGCGTCAGCCCGCTGCGATAGGGGCTCTCGGGGGTGGCGATGGCCAGCGGCAGTTCGGCCTGGGTGATATCGGGCAGCACCTGCTGCAGGCCCAGCAGCAGCACCACCAGCAGCAGCGCGACGATGGAGCCGGGCACGACCAGGTTCATCACCTCGCGTACGTTCTCGCCCACAAAGCCCGTGCGCGCAATGCGCGTCCAGCGCATGGCGCTGAGCCTGGCCATCAGCGGCACGGTGATCAGGGGCGAGGCTATGGCGATGAACAGCACCAGCGTGGCGGCCGCGCGCGGATGCTCGCGCAGCAGGAAGATGGCCATCTGCACATGGGCAAAGCACAGAAAGGTCACCGGCAGGCGCGGCAGCCTGTGGCGTATGGAGAGCATGTAGCCGATGGAGGCGGCCACCAGCAGCGGCAGGATGCTGCCGATCTGCGCATGCAGGCCCGCAAGAAGCTGCACCACGGGCTCGGGCTGGCCGGACATCTGCGCCAGCGCCGACAGTATGAGAAACAGGGCCGAGACCAGCAGGCATGGGACCAGCCAGAGCAGGCCTTCGCGTATGGCCCGCATGGAGTTGGCACCGGCCAGCCTGGCCAGGCGCTGCGTCAGGAACAGTTGCATGTCCGGGAACCCCGGCCATGGCGTCTTGTTGCCCATAAGCTCCCACCCTTCACTTCCCGGCAGGAGTCATGCGCCCCTGTCCGAAGCACATCCTACACGGCGGCCGGCCGGCGCCCTGCGCATGGCGGCGCGAGGGGCCTCCCGGCCCGCTCGCGCCCTCGATCAGCCGGTATTGCGCACGCCGGCCGCAATGCCATTGATCGACAGGTGGATGCCGGTCTTGATGCGCTCATCGGTCTGGCCGCCGCGCCAGCGGCGCACCAGCTCCACCTGCAGATGGTGCAGCGGATCGATGTAGGGAAAGCGGTGGCGGATGGAGCGCGCCAGCGCCTCGTTGTGGGCCAGGCGCTGCTTGTCGCCCGTGATGCGCGCCAGCGCATCGACGGTGCTGTGCCACTCGGCCTCGATGGCGCTGAAGATGCGGCGGCGCAGGCGTGCGTCCGGCACCAGGTCGGCATAGCGCGAGGCCAGGTTCAGGTCGCTCTTGGCCAGCACCATGTCCATGTTTGACAGCAGGGTGCGGAAGAACGGCCACTGGCGGTACATCTTCTGCAGCAGGGCCAGCTGGGCCTTGCCATCCTTGCCCGGCTGCCCGATGAAGGCCTGCACCGCCGCGCCGAAGCCGTACCAGCCCGGCAGCGTGAGCCGGCACTGGCCCCAGCTGAAGCCCCAGGGAATCGCGCGCAGGTCCTCGATCTTCTGCGAGGGCTTGCGCGAAGCCGGGCGCGATCCGATGTTCAGCTCGGCAATCTCGCGGATGGGCGTGCTGCTGAAGAAGTAGCTGGTGAAGCCGGGGGTCTCGTACACCAGGGCGCGGTAGGCGCCCATGCTGGCCTCGGACAGAAACGCCGCCGCGTCCAGGAAGGCGCGCGTGGCCGGCTTGGTCGGCTGCAGCAGCGTGGCCTCCAGCGTGGCGGCCACCAGGGTCTCCAGGTTGCGCCGGCCGATCTCGGGGTTGGCGTACTTGGAGGCGATGACCTCGCCCTGCTCGGTCAGCCGGATCTGGCCGCGCACGGTGCCCGGGGGCTGCGCCAGGATGGCCTGGTAGCTGGGGCCGCCGCCACGGCCCACCGTGCCGCCGCGGCCATGGAACATGCGCAGGCTGATGCCATGGCTGTCGGCCAGATCGTCGAACAGCTCGACCAGCGAGATCTCGGCGCGGTACAGCTCCCAGTTGCTGGTGAAGATGCCGCCATCCTTGTTGCTGTCGCTGTAGCCCAGCATGATGTCCTGCTCGCCGCCGCTGCGCTGCACCATGGCCGCCACTCCGGGCAGCTGGAAGTAGCGCCGCATGATGGGCGCGGCGCTGCGCAGGTCGCCGATGGTCTCGAACAGCGGCACGACGATCACGTCGCAGACGGCGCCGTCGTCCAGCGTGCCACGCAGCAGCCCGGCCTCCTTTTGCAGCAGCAGCACTTCCAGCAGGTCGCTGACCGACTCGGTGTGGCTGATGATGCAGTGGCGTATCGCCTCGGCGCCCAGGGTCGCGCGCAGGCGGCGCGCGGCCTCGAAGATGGCCAGTTCACCGCGCGCATGCTCGGAATAGTCGGCGCCCACCACGCGCAGCGGCCGCGCCTCTTCCAGCAGGCGCACCAGCAGGGCGCACTTGGCGTCTTCCTGCAGGCCCGAATAGTCGGGCTCCAGGCGCGCGGTGGCCAGCAGCTCGGCCACCACCTCCTCATGCTTGTCCGAGCTTTGGCGCAGGTCCACCGTGGCCAGGTGGAAGCCGAAGACCTGCACGGCGCGCATCAGCGGACGCAGGCGCTGGGGCGCCAGCACCTCGCCATGGTTGCGGCTGAGCGAGTCGTCGATGACGCGCAGGTCGGCCAGGAACTCCTCGGGCGAGGCATAGGCGTTCTGCGGCGCCACGGCATGGCGCGCGGCCTCGCCGCCGGTCAGCACCTTGAGCGTGGCGGCCAGGCGCGCGTAGATGCCGGTGAGCGCGCGGCGGTAGGGTTCGTCGGAGCGGTGCTCGTTGGTGTCGGGCGAGCGCTCTGCCAGCGCCTGCATCTCGGGCGTGACATCGGCCAGGCGCTGGGACAGCGACAGCTCGCCGCCCAGGTAGTGCACCTCGCGCAGATAGTGGCGCAGCGCCACGTCGGCCTGGCGCGACAGCGCCAGCTCCAGGCTCTGGGCCGTGACATTGGGGTTGCCGTCGCGGTCGCCGCCGATCCAGTGGCCCATGCGCAGGAAGCTGTGCACGGGCAGGGTGTTGCCCAGCTCCTGCTCCAGTTGCGCATACAGCTTGGGGATCTCGCGCAAGAAGGTGGCTTCGTAGTAGGACAGCGCGTTTTCGATCTCGTCGGCCACGGTGAGCTTGGAGTAGCGCAGCAGGCGTGTCTGCCACAGCTGGCTGACGCGGGCGCGCAGCTGGGCCTCGTTGCGTTCGAGTTCGCGCGGGGTGAGCGCGTCCTTGGCGCTGTTGTACAGCTGGGCGCGGGCCACGATGTCCTCGCGCGCGGCCAGCAGTTGGGAGATGTCGCGCTCGGCCACCAGGATGCTCTGGCGCTGCACTTCCGTGGGGTGGGCCGTGAGCACGGGCGCCACATAGCTCCTGGCCAGCGTCTGCGCCACGGTACCGGCCGAGATGCCGGCCCAGCGCAGGCGCGCCAGCGCCACTTCGATGCTGCCTTCCTGCGTGTTGCCCGCGCGCTCGTGCACGGCGCGGCGGCGGATGTGGTGGCGGTCCTCGGCCAGGTTGGCCAGATGGCTGAAATAGGTGAAGGCGCGGATCACGCTCACCGTCTGGTCCGTGGTCAGGCCCTTGAGCAGGCGCTTGAGCGCGCGGTCGGCGGTCTCGTCGGCATCGCGGCGGAAGGTCACCGACAGCTGGCGCACCTGCTCGATCAGCTCGAAGGCCGCCACGCCTTCCTGCTCGCGGATCACATCGCCCAGAATGCGCCCCAGCAGGCGTATGTCCTCGATCAGCGGCAGGTCCTTGTCCGTCTTGCGGACAGGCTTGTCATCACGCCTGTCATCTCGCGCATTGCTCTTGCGGGGGGCGGTGGCCATCAACGAATCTCCTGGAATCGGTCAGCGTATCGGTTTGCTTGGGCTTCGGTCCTGGTGCCGGGTTTACTGCGGCGCAGCATGCTAGCATCCCGCGCTCCCCCCGAGGCTCCTGATGAATACCAAACCACTGATCCCCCACTCCATCGTGATCGCCACGCGCGAGAGCCAGCTGGCACTGTGGCAGGCCGAGCATGTCCAGGCACTGCTGCGCGCCCGGGGGCATGAAGTGGAACTGCTGGGCATGACCACCAAGGGCGACCAGATCCTGGACCGCACGCTGTCCAAGGTGGGCGGCAAGGGCCTGTTCGTCAAGGAGCTGGAAGTGGCGCTGGAAGAAGGACGCGCCCACATCGCCGTGCACTCGCTCAAGGACGTGCCCATGGAGCTGCCCGAAGGCTTTGTGCTGGCCTGCGTGATGGAACGCGAAGACCCGCGCGACGCTTTTGTCTCCAATCGCTACGCCGCGCTGGCCGAGCTGCCGCAGGGCGCCGTCGTCGGCACATCGAGCCTGCGCCGCCAGGCACTGCTGCAGGCCCTGCGCCCCGACCTGAAGATAGAGCCGCTGCGCGGCAACGTGAACACCCGCCTGCGCAAGCTGGACGAAGGCCACTACGACGCCATCGTGCTGGCCGCCGCAGGCCTGATGCGCCTGGGCCTGGCCGACCGCATCCGCGCCAGGTTCGAGCCCGCCGGCATGCTGCCTGCCGCAGGCCAGGGCGCGCTGGGCATCGAGGTGCGCGCCGACCGCCAGGACCTGATCGACGCCCTGGCCCCGCTGGCCCACCAGACCACCTGGCTGACCGTGACCGCCGAGCGCGCCGTCAGCCGCTGCATGGGCGGCAGCTGCTCCATGCCGCTGGCGGCGCACGGCACCTTCGACGGCCAGCAACTGCGCCTGGACGCAGCCTGGGGAGACCCGGAAGGCCGGCTGCCGCTGGTGCAGGTGCACGCCGACGCCACCGTCACCGACTTCGCCAGTGCCGACGCACTGGGCCAGCACGTGGCTGCGCTGCTGCAGGCGGCGGGCGCCCAACCGGCCCCCAAGCTCTAGACGGCACGCCCACATGCCACCGCGCATACTCGTCACCCGCCCGGCCCATGACGCAGCCGCGTGGGTGGATGCGCTGCAGGCCCGGGGCCTTCCGGCCCAGCCGCTGGCGCTGATGGCCATAGGCCCCTGCCGCGATGCGGCCACGCAACAGGCCTTGCAGGCCGCCCGCAACGCGCTGCGCGAAGGCCCGGGCTACCGCGCCGTGATGTTCGTCAGCGGCAACGCCGTCCAGCATTTCTTCGGCACCGACCCCGCACGGCTTCCGGCCTCCACCCGCGCCTGGACGCCCGGCCCCGGCACCGCCCAGGCGCTGCTGGCCCTGGGCATTGCGCCAGCACAGATCGACGGCCCGCCACCGGACGCCGCCCAGTTCGAATCCGAAACGCTATGGCAGCGCGTGCATGACCAGATCCATGCGGGCGACCGCGTGCTCATCGTGCGTGGCGACAGCCAGGCAGGAGCGCCCAGGACCGTGCCGGCCACGGCAGGCGCCGGCCGCGATTGGCTGGCCGCCCGACTGCGCGAGGCAGGTGCCCAGGTCGAAATGCTGGCCGTCTACCAGCGCGAACTGCCTGCCTGGGATGCAGCCCAGACGGCACTGGCACGCCTGGCGGCCGAAGATGGCACGCTGTGGCTGCTCAGCAGCGCCGAATCCGTTGCCAACCTGCAACAGCTCCTGCCGGGCCAATCGTGGCAAAAAGCGCGAGCGCTCGCTACGCACGAGCGAATCGCTGCCCAGGCAAGACACATGGGATTCGGAGATGTCAAGCAATGCCGGCCCGCTCTGGAGGACGTGGTTGCGTCGATAGAATCGTCGCCATGAGTTCCGACGCAGCGCAAGACCGCCCCACCCCGCAGGACCTAACGCCCGCATCCTCCGCAGCAGCCTTCGCAGCCGGCTCCGCCCAAAGCAGCCCCGCTGCAGACCTGCGCGGCGGCTCCTCGGCCCTGGTCTACGGCGTGGGCGCCGTGGCCGTCGCGGCGCTCATTGCCTGCGGCATGCTGTGGCAGCGCCTGGGCAATATCCAGGAACAGCTGGCGCGCCAGTCCGCGCAGTCCGGCTCCCAGTCGGTCGAGGCCCGCACCCTGGCGCGCGATGCCCAGGACCTGGCCCGCGATAGCGCGGCGCGCACCTCGGTCATGGAGGCGCGCATTGCCGAGCTGTCTCTGCAGCGCACCCAGCTCGACGAACTCCTGCAAAGCATGTCGCGCTCGCGCGACGAAAACCTGGTGGTGGACATCGAATCCTCCATCCGCCTGGCACAGCAGCAGGCCGAGCTGTCCGGCAGCCTGCAGCCGCTGGTGGCCACGCTCAAGAACGCCCGCCAGCGCATTGAACGCGCCGCCCAGCCCCGGCTGGCCCCGGTCATGCGCGCGCTGGACCGCGACCTGGAACGGCTGGCCCGCATGAGCGTGACCGACACCGCCGGCCTGCTCACGCGCATCGAGGACCTGGTGCGCCTGGTCGACGAAATGCCCCTGCTCAACGCCGTGGCCCAGCCCCGCGCCAGCCGCCATCGCGGCGTGGCCGGCCAGGCGGCCCGCCAGCCCGAGCCCGCCCCCATCGAGGGCAGCCCCACCGAATGGCGCTGGTGGCAATCCTGGGGCGAGCGCGGCTGGACGGCCGTGCGCGAAGAAGCCCAGGACCTGCTGCGCGTCAGCCGCATAGACCACCCGGACGCCATCCTGCTGGCGCCGGAACAGGCCTATTTCCTGCGCGAGAACCTCAAGCTCAAGCTGCTGAACTCGCGCCTGGCCCTGCTGTCGCGCCAGTGGGATGCGGCGCGGGCCGACCTGGCCGCTTCCGGGATGGCCGTGAACAAGTACTTTGATCCTGCCGCGCGGCGCACCCAGATCGTGCAGGCCCAGCTGCAGCAGATCCAGGCCAATCTGCGCACCACCGAACAGCCTGCGCTGCAGGAAACCCTGGCGGCGCTGGCAACAGCGGCCGCAGGCCGCTGAGCAGCCGGGAGACAGACGAATGCGCGCTGCACTGTGGTTGATCGGTTTGTTCGGCATGGCCGTTGCGGCCGCCTTGTTCGCGGGCTCCAACCAGGGCACGGTGACCCTGTTCTGGGCGCCCTACCGCCTGGACCTGTCACTGAACCTGGCCATTGCCATCATCGTGCTGGCCTTCGTGCTGCTGTATGCCGCGCTGCGCGCGCTGGCCGCGCTGCTGCAGATGCCGCACCAGGCGCGGCGCTGGCGCAGCCAGCAGAAAGAGCGCGCCATGCACCACAGCCTGCTGGAAGCCCTGTCGCACCAGCAGGCCGGCCGCTTCCTGCGCGCACGCAAGTCCGCGCTGGCGGCCCTGGCCATGGAAGAGTCCCTGGCCGAGACCCATGCCGCCGTGCCGCACGGCATGCGGCTGCGCGCCGCCGCCCACATGGTGGCCGCCGATGCCTCCCATGCACTGCAGGACCGCCAGCAGCGCGACCACCATTGGCGTGAGGTCCTGGCCAACGCACCGGCCCAGGGCAACGCCCAGGAGCAGGAAATGCGCGAAGGCGCACAGATGCGCGCCGCGCGCTGGGCCCTGGACGACCGCGACGCATCCGACGCACTGCGCCGCCTGGCCGAACTGCCCCAGGGCGCGGCACGCCGCACGATCGCGCTGCGCATCCGCCTGAAGGCCTCGCGCCTGGCAGGCCAGACATCGACGGCGCTGGACACGGCACGCCTGCTGGCCAAGCACCGCGCCTTCTCGCCCGCGGCCGCCGCCAGCGTGGTGCGCGGCCTGGTACTGGAGAGCATCAACGAGGCACGCGACACCACGCAGCTGCAGCACTTCTGGCTGTCGCTGGACACGGAAGAGCGCGCCATGCCCGAGATTGCGCTGCCGGCCGCATCGCGCCTCATGGCCCTGGGCGGCGAGGCCGCGCAGGCCCGTGCCTGGCTGCTGCCCGTGTGGGAGCGCCTGCTGTCCCACGCAGGCCCGCGCAGCGAATCCCACCTGCCGCGCCTGGTCCAGGTGCTGGAGCCCTGCCTGGACGGCCTGGACGGCGCCTGGCTGGCTCGCATCGAGGCGGCCAGCAACGCCCATCCGCGCGAAGCCCGCCTGCAATACCTGGCCGGCATGGCATGCGTGCAGCGCCAGCTCTGGGGCAAGGCCCAGCAGCTGTTGCTGCGCGCAGCCCCCCACCTGCAGGAAAGCGCACTGCGCACCCGCGCCTGGCAGCGCCTGGCCCTGATGGCCGAGCACCGCGGCGATGCCGATGCAGCGGCTGCCGCCTGGAAGCAGGCAGCGCAGGCCGTGGTCGTGCTGCCCGCCGATCCGACCCGGCCCTGAGCCCTCCGCGCGGCACGGCGAGCCTTCATCTTTTTTGAATCGAGCCGTCAATACCGCTGAACTCTTTTGGATTTGCCGCTTCCTACACTGCACGTTGTCCGCAGTGCACGAAGTCCACGCAGAGCGCACCGCACCCTTTCTTGCCATCCAGGGCCCCTTTGCAGGGGCCCTGAACGGTTCCAAAGCCTGCCGCCATCCATGACAGAGTCCTCAGCCCGCGCCAACGCGCCAGCAAAATCCTCCTCCAAAGCCACGCGCTACAACGGCGTGGCCATGGCTGCCCACTGGCTGCTGGCACTGGGCCTGATCGCCGCCCTGGCCCTGGGCTGGTACATGACAGGCCTGCCGTTCTCGCCCTCGCGCCTGAAGCTCTACAACTGGCACAAGTGGCTGGGCGTCACGCTGTTGACGCTGAGCCTGCTGCGCCTGGTCTGGCGCATCACCCATCGCCCGCCCGAGCTGCCCGCCGCCGTGGCCCGCGCCATGCCCCAATGGCAGCACTGGGCCCACAACGGCACCCACCACGCCATGTACCTGCTGTTCTTTGCCGTGCCCCTGCTGGGCTGGGCCTACAGCTCGGCGGCCGGCTTTCCCATCGTCTTCCTCGGCGTGCTGCCCCTGCCCGACTTCGTGAGCGCAAGCCCCGAGCTGGCGGAGACCCTCAAGCCCCTGCACGGCTGGGCGGCCTGGGCCCTGGTCGCGCTGATCGCCATGCATGTGGGCGCCGCCCTCAAGCACCAGTTCATCGACCGCGACGGCCTCATCTCCCGCATGCTGCCGGGCCGCGCCTGAGTTTTCTCCCCCAGCCAGGGCCTGCGCACCGCGCTGCGCGCGCCCCAGCCATCCCCGATCGAATGTTTCCCGACCCCCAAAGGAGTCCTGCCATGCGCTTTTCCGCCACGCTGACCACCATTGCCCTGGCCGCTGCGGCCCTGACCTCCCAGGCGGCCCTGGCCGAGCAAAAGCTCGTTCCCGCCCAGAGCGCCGTGAACTTCACGGCCAAGCAGATGGGCGTGCCCCTGCAGGGCCACTTCAAGAAATTCGACGCCCAGGTCCAGTTCGACACGGCCAAGCCCGACACCAGCAAGATCCGCTTCACCGTGGACACCGGCAGCGCCACCATGGGCGCCAAGGAAACCGACGCCGAGCTGCCCAAGGCCGATTGGTTCAATGTCGCCAAATTCCCCCAGGCCGTCTTCGACTCCACCGCCGTCAAGGCGCTGGGCGGCGGCAAGTACCAGGTGGACGGCAAGCTCAGCATCAAGGGCCAGGTCCAGAACGTGAGCATTCCCGTGCAACTGGCACAGTCCGGCACCACGACCACGGCCACCGGCACGCTGCCGCTCAAGCGCCTGCAGTTCAAGATCGGCGAAGGCGAATGGGGCGATACCTCCATGGTGGCCGACGAGGTCCAGGTGCAATTCAAGCTGGCCCTGACCGGCGTGGGCAAGCTGTAAGCGGCACTCTTGCCCAGGATTGGCCGTTTTCTTTTCCGTTTCGTGCAACCCCAACCTAGGAGTTCTTTCATGCGCACTTCCGTGTTTGCCCTGGCCATTGCCGGCCTGTTCGCCACCGCTGCCCAGGCGGCTCCCGCAACCTACGCCATCGACCCGACGCACACCTTCGCCACGTTCGAGATCGACCACAACGGTGCCTCGACCAACCGCGTGCGCTTCGACAAGAAGAGCGGCACCGTGGAATTCGACCGTGACGCCAAGGCCGGCAAGGTCGAAGTCGTGCTGGAAATGGACTCGCTGAGCTCGGGCACCGCCGCCTTCGACAAGCATCTCAAGAGCGCCGACATCTTCAACGTGGCCAAGTTCCCCCAGGCCAAGTTCGTCTCCGACAAGTTCGTCTTCGACGGCGACAAGCTCAAGGAAGTCACCGGCCAGCTGACCATCCTGGACAAGACCCAGCCCGTGACCATCAAGGCCAACAAGTTCACCTGCTACCCCAACGCCATGCTGCAAAAGCGCGAGACCTGCGGCGGCGACTTCGAGGCCGTGATCGACCGCACCGCCTTCGGCGTGAACTACGGCGTGGACTACGGCTTCCCCAAGCAAGTGCGCCTGGTGATGTCCATCGAAGCGGTCAAGCAGCAGTAAAACGGTATTCGCCGCAGTGCCTTTCGGGGCGATGCGACCCAAAGCCCGTGATCCGGAAGCCGGTCACGGGCTTTTTTGCGTGGCGGGCCGGGCCTGCCACCTCCTGACCACGCCCGCCAGCCTGCGCACCCCTTGCTCGATGGCCTGCGGCTGCAGGCTCGCATAGCCCAGGACCAGCCCGGCGCAGGACTGGCGGCGATGGGCGTCACCGGCCGCATAGAGCGGCGAGATGGGGCGCACGCCCACGCCGCGCTCTCGCGCCAGACGCACCAGGGCAATCTCATCGCGCTGGTGCACGGCAGGCACCCAGGCCACCACATGCAGGCCCGAGGCCGAACCTTCGACCTGCACCGCGCCCGGCAGGTGCCGCTCCAGCGCCTGCAGCAATGCCGCCCGCCGGCCTTCGTTGCGGCGGCGGGCGGCGCGCACATGGCGCTCGTAGCTGCCGTCCTCGATCAGCGCGGCCAGCACCAGCTGGTCCAGGCGCGGCGCATGCCGGTCGGCCAGCCGCCGGGCTTCCCGGAACACGGGCACCAGGGACGGCGGCAGCACCAGGTAGCCCATGCGCATTTGTGGGGACAAGGCCTTGGAGAAAGTGCCGACATGGATGACGCAACCCACCTCGTCAATGGACTGCAGGGCGTCGATGGGGCGCAGCCCGTAGCGGAATTCGCCGTCGTAGTCGTCCTCCAGAATCCAGGCACCCGTGGCGCGCGCCCAGGCCAGCAGTTGCTGCCTGCGGCCTATGGGCAGCACGCCGCCCAGCGGAAACTGGTGCGAGGGCGTGACATAGGCCAGCCGCGCCTGGCGCCCGGCCAGCGCCGAGGTATCCAGGCCCTGTTCATCGACGGCCATTTCCTGCAGGCATGCGCCCTGGGCCTCGAACACGCGGCGCGCCATCAGGTAGCAGGGCTCTTCCATCAGCACGGTCTCGCCCGGATCGACCAGCACGCGCGCGCACAGGTCGATGGCCTGCTGCGAGCCCTGCACCACCACTATCTGATCGGCCGAACAGACAAGCCCCCGCGCCCTTCGCAGATAGCCTTGCAGCGCCATGCGCAGCGCCGGCTCGCCTTCGGGCGCGTCGTAGGACAGGGAAGACTGGCGCTGCACGATGGCGCGGTTGTAGGCGCGCCGCCAGGCCAGCGTGGGAAAGTCGTCAAAGGCCAGGGCGCCGTAGAGAAAGTCGATCACGGCAGGCCCTTCATCCCAGGCGCGAGCGGGCTGGGCCTGCGCCAGCGCATCCACGCGCCGTCCATAGGAAGACAGGCGGGATCGGCAATCCTGCGCCGCAGCCGCAATGCGGGGCGCGCGGCTGCGCTGCTCCGCGCCAGCTGCCACGCGCGCCCGGGCGCCCTGTGCAGTCTCCAGATAGCCCTCGGCCGCAAGCTGCTCGTAGGCCGCCGTGACGGTGGTGCGCGACACACCCAGGTCCAGCGCCAGCGCGCGGGTGGAAGGCAGGCGCGCGCCCACGGCCAGGCTGCCGTCGGCCATCTGGGATTTCAGCCATTCGTGGATGCGGCGGGCGCTGGGCGCAGCCCCGGTATCGGCGGCGAAATGGGACTTCAACTGGTCTTCCAAAAAATCACGAAACTGGATTTTTCATTGTGCCAGGGATGGTGGATAGTCCTGTTTCCCCCGATGCCGGTCCACCGTTGCACCAAGCTCCATGTACACGCCCGCCCATTTCTCCCTCATCGATTCCGGCAGCCTGCACGGCCTGATCCGCAGCCACCCCCTGGGCACGCTCGTCACCCAGGCCAACGGCGTGCTGGACGCCAACCACCTGCCGTTCCTGCTGGATGCGGACCCAGGGGAGATGGGCACGCTGAGCGCCCATGTGGCCCGCGCCAATCCCATCTGGCAGCAGTGCCGCGACGGCGCCGAGGTGCTGGTCGTCTTCCGTGGTGCCGAAGGCTATATCTCGCCCAGCTGGTATCCAAGCAAGCACGAGACGCACCGCCTGGTGCCCACCTGGAACTACGAGGCCGTGCATGTGCACGGGCAAATCAGCATCCATGACGACGAGAGATTCGTGCGCGGCCTGGTCGGCCGGCTCACCCGGGTCCATGAGGCATCGCAGGCCCAGCCCTGGAAGATGTCCGACTCGCCGCGTGAATTCATCGACGGCATGCTGCAGGCCATCCTCGGCCTGCAGATCCGCATCACCCGCCTGGAGGGCAAGGCCAAGCTCAGCCAGAACCGGCAGGCCCGCGACCTGGAAGGCGCCATCGGCGCGCTGCGCGAGCGCGGACAGGAGCCGCTGGCCGGCGCCATGGATGCGGCGCCGCGCATCTAGCGCCAGCCACCCTCACACAGGTTGCCAACCATCGATGTACACCTCCACCTTCACCTTCGCGCCGGGCGCATACGACGCGCAGTTCCATGCCCTTGACGGCCGGATCGCCGAGATCGCCCGCGCCATCCCCGGCTACCTGGGCGAAGAGGCCTGGGAGAACCCCGCCACAGGCCTGGTCTCCAACGTCTACTACTGGCAGACCTGGGAGGCGCTGCAAGAGCTGATGCGCCACCCTGCGCATATCGAGGCCAAGCGGCAGCAGGCGCGCTGGCTCAAGGGCTACCAGGTGGTGATCGCCCAGGTGGTGGGCAGCTACGGCGATGGCGGGATAGCGCACCCGCTGGCCACCGCTGCGCAAGGCACTGCGCACCCGGCTCGCTGACCGGACCCGCTTTTGGCCCGATGATGGCGGCCATGCGATGGCGTTTTGATCCTGTTTCCCTGGTGTGGGCGGTGGCCCTGTTTGTCCTGCTCGTGCTGCTGGCCACCGTCGGCGCACGCTGGGGCTGGGTGCGCAGCTTCTTCGGCGACGTGTTGGCCGTGGCCTGGGTCTATGCCGTGTTCAAGACCGTGATCGCCGCGCGCGTGCTGACGCTGGCATCGGCCGCACTGTGCGTGGGCCTGCTGGTGGAGCTGGGCCAGTTCCTGGCATCGACCTTCCAGTTGCACATTCCCAACCGAGCGCTGCGCATCGTGCTGGGCAGCACGGCCGACTGGTGGGATGTGCTGGCCTATGCGATGGGTTTTGCAGCCGTGCTGGCGGTGGAGGCTGCGTTCCGTGGCCGCAGAGCCAGGCCTGTGCTCTGATCAGGCCCTTACAGCGCAGCCGCCGGCCTTGAGCACCCGCTTCGTCGAGGCCGGATACCGCTCCAGCTTGTCCGCCGGCCGGCGCGGCCTGGCCACCAGCTCGCCACCGCAGTTGGGGCAGGCGCCGTGCAGCACATGATCCGCACAGCCGGCACAGAACGTGCACTCGAAGGTGCAGATGCGGGCCTCGGCAGACTCTGGCGGCAGGTCCTTGTCGCAGCATTCGCAGTTGGGTCGAAGCTCAAGCATCGGTGCACTCCGGGTGTGGTCCATGAAGACTGGCATCCTAGTGGATGTGCTCTGCCGGGGAGCGGTCCTCGCGCTCCATCTGCAGCGTCGTATGGTGCAGGTCGAAGCCGGCCTGCAGCCTGTCCTCGATATCGCGACGCACCTGCTCGCCGTCCGCGCCGGGCAGCAGCACCACATGGCCGGTCAGCATGGGCTTGCTCTGCGTGACCGCCCACAGGTGGACATCGTGGATCGCTGCCACGCCCGCCGTGCCCGCAATCGTCTCGCGCACCGCCTGCAGGCTCATCCCCGAGGGCACGCCTTCCAGCAGGATGTTGATGCACTCGCGCAACAGGGTCCAGGTCCGCGGGAACACCATGAAGCCGATGCCCACGGCCACCGCCGAGTCGATCCACCGCCAGCCCGTCAGCCAGATCAGCGCAGCACCGGCGAGCACGCCGACCGAGCCCAGCATGTCAGCCCACACCTCCAGGTACGCGCCCTTCACGTTCAGGCTCTCGTCCTTGCCGCCCGACAGCAGGCGCATGGAGATCAGATTGATCACCAGGCCCGCGGCCGCCACCGCCATCATGCCCAGGGACTGGATTTCCGCAGGTGCCGACAGCCGGCGGTAGGCCTCATACAGGATGTAGAAGGCCACGCCCAGCAGCACCAGCGCATTGACGGCGGCGGCCAGGATCTCGAAGCGCGCATAGCCGTAGGTGCGCAGCAGGTCGGCTGCCTTGCGGCCGGCGCGTATGGCCACCAGGGCCAGCAGCAGCGCCATCGCGTCGGTCAGCATGTGCATGGCGTCGGAGATCAGGGCCAGGCTGCCCGTGACCATGCCGCCGATGATCTCCACCACCATGAAGGTGCCGGTCAATCCGAAGGCAAACCAGAGACGGGATTCCGGCAGGGCGCGCACGTCGCCGTGCTGATGGCTGTCGCTCATGAGATTCCTTGACTTGAAAACGGTTGTGAACAGAGGGCCGCCGCATCCATGGCGACCATGGCAAGCGGGGGATCGGACCTCGATGAGAAAGCGTGAAGTGACTTGAAGGTCAAGTGCTGGCGGCAACTCGGCACCGCAGGTGGCCCGGACACCGCAGCGCGCATATCCCTGCATCCATCGCAACATTTCATTTAGGTAAATTGATTACGAATAGTAGAATCAAGATATCCACCAAGGAGACATTCGATGAACACAAGCGCCCGTCCCGACCTGTCCACACTGCCACCGCCCGCCGCCGTGCAGCAGCTGCACCACTACGCCTACAAGGCCCGCGATGCCGAGGAGACCCGCCACTTCTACGAGGACATCCTGGGCCTGCCGCTCTACCACATCATCCAGAGCGACTACGTGCCCAGCACGGGCGAGTACTGCCCCTACACGCACTTCTTCTTCCGCCTGAAGGATGGGTCGTTCATCGCCTTCTTCGACATCGGCGACGACGAAAAGGCCCTGCCCTCGCCCAACACGCCGCTGTGGATCAACCACATCGCCTTCCGCGTGGACACCGTCGAGGAACTGGAGAACACCAAGGCCCGCCTGGTGGCGCATGGCATCGAGGTGCTGGGCGTGACCGACCACCACATCTTCAAGAGCATCTATTTCTTCGATCCCAACGGCATCCGCCTGGAGCTGTCGGCCCAGCTGGCCGACGAAGTGCAGATGGCGCGCGAAAGCACCACCGCCCACGCCCGCCTGAACGAGTGGACGGCACGCAAGGAGCAATGGCGCAAGGAACGCGCCGAAGGCAAGGCCGCCCAGCCGCTCAAGCCCCAGAGCAACGACCGGCCCGAGTTCGTCCCCGACGCAGCGGCCTGAATAAGACCCGGCGAACAGGCAGGCGGACGGGGTCGGTAGAATCCCCGTCAAACCGTCATCCATTTCGCATATGCAGACGGCATCCCTTCAACGGATGCCGTTTTCATTTGCCAAACGCCATTCGCACAATTCCCCGCAAGCAAGCCATGAGCGACACCATTGCCCAGCCAGGCCTCGACAGCCTGTCCAAATCGTTTGAACCCGCAGCCATCGAGGCCCAATGGGGCCCCGAATGGGAAAAGCGCGGCTACGGCGCAGCCGGCGTGCGCGGCACGGGCCAGGCAGATGCATCCCAGCCCTCGTTCTCCATCCAGCTGCCGCCGCCCAATGTGACGGGCACGCTGCACATGGGCCATGCGTTCAACCAGACCATCATGGACAGCCTCACGCGCTACCACCGCATGAAGGGCCACAACACGGTCTGGGTGCCCGGCACCGACCACGCGGGCATCGCCACCCAGATCGTGGTGGAGCGCCAGCTGCAGGAGCAGGGCATCGCCAGCCGCCACGACATGGGCGCGACGCCTCCCGAGGCGCGCAAGAACTTCGTGAGCAAGGTCTGGGAATGGAAGAACCAGAGCGGCAACACCATCACCGGCCAGATGCGCCGCATGGGCGACAGCGTGGACTGGAGCCGCGAGTACTTCACCATGGACGACAAGCTGTCGTCCATCGTCAACGAGACCTTCGTGCGCCTGTACCAGCAGGGCCTGATCTACCGTGGCAAGCGCCTGGTGAACTGGGACCCCAAGCTGATGTCCGCCGTCTCCGACCTCGAGGTCGAGAACGAGGAAAAGGACGGCTCGCTGTGGCACATCGCCTATCCGCTGGCCGACGGCTCGGGCCAGCTCGTGGTGGCCACCACGCGCCCGGAAACCATGCTGGGCGACGCAGCCCTGATGGTGCACCCCGAGGACGAGCGCTACCAGGCGCTGATCGGCAAGACCGTGATCCTGCCCCTGGTGGGCCGCGAGATCCCCATCATTGCCGACGACTACGTGGACCGCGAGTTCGGCACGGGCGTGGTCAAGGTCACGCCTGCGCATGACAACAACGACTACGCCGTGGGCCAGCGCCACGGCCTGCCGATGATCTGCGTGCTGACGCTCACGGCCACCATCAACGACGAGGCGCCCGAGAAGTACCGCGGCATGGACCGCTTCGTGGCGCGCAAGGCCATCGTGGCCGACCTGGACGCGGCCGGCCTGCTGGTCGAGACCAAGAAGCACAAGCTCATGGTGCCCATCTGCACGCGCACGGGCCAGGTGATCGAGCCCATGCTGACCGACCAGTGGTTCGTGGCCATGAACAAGGTCGGCGAAGGCGATGCCACGGGCAAGTCCATCGCGCAGAAGGCCATCGATGCCGTCTCCAGCGGCCAGGTGCAGTTCGTGCCCGAGAACTGGGTCAACACCTACAACCAGTGGATGAACAACATCCAGGACTGGTGCATCTCGCGCCAGCTGTGGTGGGGCCACCAGATTCCCGCCTGGTACGACGAGGACGGCAAGGTCTACGTGGCCCGCACCGAGGAAGAAGCCCAGGCCCAGGCCCCCGGCAAGACGCTCACGCGCGACGAGGACGTGCTGGACACCTGGTACTCCTCGGCCCTGGTGCCGTTCTCCACCATGGGCTGGCCGAACCAGACCGAGGCGGCCGACGATGACTACAACCTCTACCTGCCCAGCTCGGTGCTGGTCACGGGCTACGACATCATCTTCTTCTGGGTCGCCCGGATGATCATGATGACCACGCACTTCACGGGCCGCGTGCCCTTCCGCCATGTCTACATGCATGGCCTGGTGCGTGACGCCCAGGGCAAGAAGATGAGCAAGTCCGAGGGCAACGTGCTCGACCCCGTGGACCTGATCGACGGCATCGACCTGGACACCCTGCTGGACAAGCGCACCCAGGGCCTGCGCCGCCCCGAGACCGCCCCCCAGGTGCGCAAGAACACGCAAAAGGAATTCCCCGAGGGCATTCCCGCCTACGGCGCCGATGCGCTGCGCTTCACCTTCGCGGCCCTGGCCTCGCTGGGCCGCTCCATCAACTTCGACAGCAAGCGCTGCGAGGGCTACCGCAACTTCTGCAACAAGCTGTGGAACGCCAGCCGCTTCGTGCTGATGAACTGCGAAGGCCATGACTGCGGCCTGCTGCCCCACACCAAGGAGCAATGCCAGGCCGGCGGCGAGTTCGCGGGCTACATGCAGTTCAGCCAGCCCGACCGCTGGATCACCTCGCAGCTGCAGAAGGTCGAGGCCGAAGTGGCCAAGGGCTTTGCCGAATTCCGCCTGGACAACGTGGCCAACGCGCTGTACGACTTCGTCTGGAACGAGTTCTGCGACTGGTACCTGGAAATCGCCAAGGTGCAGATCCAGACCGGCAGCGAGGCCCAGCAGCGCGCCACGCGCCGCACGCTGATCCGCACGCTGGAGGCCATCCTGCGCCTGGCCCACCCCATCATCCCGTTCGTGACCGAAGCCCTGTGGCAGAAGGTCGCCCCGGTCGCCGGCCTGCCCGGCGAGTCCGTGGCCGTGGCCCGCTACCCCGAGGCCCAGCCCGAGAAGATCGACGAAGCCGCCATCGCCTACGTGGGCCGCATCAAGCAGATGATCGACGCCTGCCGCACGCTGCGCGGCGAGATGGGCGTGTCGCCCGCACAGCGCCTGCCGCTGCTGGCCGTGGCCAGCTCGGACGACGAGGCGCAGTTCCTGCGCACCAACGCCGCCGTGCTTCAGAACCTGGCCAAGCTCAGCGAAGTCAAGGTGTTCGACGACGAAGCCGCCTGGGCCGAGGCCGCCCAGGCCGCGCCCGTCTGCGTGGTGGGCGAGGCGCGCCTGGCGCTGTTCGTGGAGATCGACGTGGCGGCCGAAAAGGCCCGCCTGTCCAAGGAAGCCGCACGCCTGGAAGGCGAAATCACCAAGGCCAATGCCAAGCTGGGCAACGAGGCCTTCGTGGCCAAGGCGCCCCCGGCTGTCATCGACCAGGAAAAGAAGCGCGTGGCCGACTTCGGCGCAACGCTGATCCGCATCCAGGAACAACTCGCCCGCCTGGGTTGAAAGATCCGTTTATGAGCACCCAGACCCGTGTCCGCAAAGCCGTGTTTCCCGTTGCCGGGCTCGGCACGCGCTTTCTGCCCGCCACCAAGGCCTCTCCCAAGGAGATGCTGCCCGTGGTGGACAAGCCGCTGATCCAGTACGCAGTGGAAGAGGCCTACGAGGCCGGCATCCGCGACATGATCTTCGTCACCGGCCGCAGCAAGCGCGCCATCGAGGACCATTTCGACACCGCCTACGAGCTGGAAAACGAACTGGAGAACGCCGGCAAGCAGGCCATGCTGGAGCTGGTGCGCAGCATCAGCCCCGCCGACATGAACTGCCTGTTCGTGCGCCAGCCGCGCTCCCTGGGCCTGGGCCACGCCGTGCTGTGCGCCGAGCCGCTGGTGGGCAATGAGCCCTTTGCCGTGCTGCTGGCCGACGACCTGATGGTGGGCGAGTCCGGCGGCCCGGGCGTGATGGCCCAGATGACCTCGGCTTTCCAGAAACAGGGCCGCTCCCTGCTGGCCGTGCAGGAAGTGCCGCTGGAGCAGACCAAGCGCTACGGCATCGTGGCCGGCGAGCCGGCCGGCGGCGCGCTGATGCGCATCGAGAAGATCGTCGAAAAGCCCGCGCCCGAGAAGGCGCCCTCGCGCATGGGCGTGGCCGGCCGCTATGTGCTGACACCGGCCATCTTCGAGGAGATCCGCAACCAGCCCAAGGGCGTGGGCGGCGAGATCCAGCTGACCGACGCCATCGAACGCCTGATGGCCCATGAAGCCGTCTACGCCTTCCAGTACCAGGGCAAGCGCTACGACTGCGGCAGCAAGGAAGGCTTTTTGCAGGCCACGGTGGAGCTGGCGCTGCAGCATGAGGACGTGGGCGCGAGCTTCCGCGAATACCTGCAGGGCCTGAGCATCTGAGGCCGGGCCCCAGGGCCGCCCCTGCCCCATGCAAAAGGCCTGCGAAAGCAGGCCTTTTTCTTTGGAGCGAGCCGCGTGCAGCCGCTCAGCGCCGGCGCAGGATGTGGATGAACTCCGCGCCCACGGTCTGCTGCTCCACCAGCTCATTGCCGGTCTGCTTGGCGAAGGCCTGGAAGTCGCGCAGCGATCCGGTATCCGTGGCCACCACCTTGAGCAGCTGGCCGCTGTCCAGTTCGGCCAGCGCCTTCTTGGCCTTGAGAATGGGCAGCGGGCAGTTGAGCCCGCGCGTGTCGATTTCCTTGTGAATTTCCATCGGATGCACCTCTTGAGCCTGGGATTCTAGGCGGCATCGCGGCTGAGGCCGGCAGCAGTGTCTTGATCGGCGCGACTCGCTTCAGCCTCCTGGGCCTGCTCGGCACGCTTCCAGAAGTCACGGATCACAGGATCATGCCCCCGGCTGCGCAGCCACTTGGCCAGCGCCATGCCGGTGCCCGAAGGCCAGGCCTGGACTTTCTCGGGCTCCAGCAGGCGGTATTCCAGCAGCTCGGGCGACAGCCGCACCTGGCCGCTGGCGCGCACATGGAAGGCGATGATCACCTGGTTCATGCGCAGGAACTCATGCACGCTGATCAGCTCCAGCGACTCGGCCTTCAGGCCGGTTTCCTCCTCCACCTCGCGCGCCACGCCCTCCTCGGGCGACTCGCCGGCTTCCATGAAGCCCGTGATCAGGCCGAAGACCTTCTCGGGCCAGGCCGCATTGCGCGCCAGCAGCACCTTGCCGTCCAGCTCCACGATGGCGGCCAGCACGGGCGTGGGATTGTTCCAGTGCGTCCAGCCGCACTCGGGGCAGCGCAGGCGCGATACATCGCCGCCGTCCTCGGCCTGGATCACCCACTGCAGGGGGGTGGCGCAGTGCGTGCAATAGCGGGTTTCATAGTGCATGGGGCTGTTCCTGGTTTTTTGCTGTCCTGGCTCAATGCAAACAGGAAGGCCCGCCGGAAGGCGGGCCTGTCGCTGTATCAGGCGGGGAAGACGCCCGTGGACAGATAGCGGTCGCCGCGGTCGCAGACCACGAAGACGATGGTGGCGTTGTTCTCGCGCTCGGCAATCTGCTGGGCCACCCAGCAGGCGCCCGCAGCCGAGATGCCGGCAAAGATGCCTTCCTCGCGCGCCAGGCGGCGCGCCATGTCCTCGGCATCGTCCTGGCCCACGAGCACGGTCTCGTCGATCAGCGAGGCGTCGTAGATCTTGGGCATGTATTCCTCGGGCCACTTGCGGATGCCGGGGATGCGCGAGCCTTCGGCCGGCTGGGCGCCCACGATGCGGATGGCAGGGTTCTTTTCCTTGAGGAACTTCGCCACGCCGGTGATCGTGCCCGTGGTGCCCATGGCGCTCACGAAATGGGTGATCTCGCCGCCGGTCTGCTCCCACAGCTCGGGGCCGGTGGTCTCGTAGTGGATACGCGGGTTGTCGGGGTTGCCGAACTGGTCGAGCACCACGCCCTTGCCCTGGGCCACCATCTGGTCGGCCAGGTCGCGCGCATATTCCATGCCGCCGCTCTTGGGCGTGAGGATCAGCTCGGCGCCATAGGCCTTCATCGTCTGGGCACGCTCGATGGACAGGTCCTCGGGCATGATCAGCACCATCCGGTAGCCCTTGATCGTGGCGGCCATGGCCAGCGCAATGCCGGTATTGCCCGAGGTGGCCTCGATCAGCGTGTCGCCGGGCTTGATGTCGCCGCGCTCTTCGGCGCGGCGGATCATCGACAGGGCCGGCCTGTCCTTGACAGAACCGGCCGGGTTGTTGCCTTCCAGCTTGCCCAGCACCACGTTGCCACGTTCCTGGCGAGACTGCGCACCGATGCGCTGCAATGCCACCAGGGGCGTGCGGCCGATGGCGTCTTCGATGGTCGGATAAATTTTCATAGCCTCACACTGTGCCATAATTCGCCCCTGCGCTAAGTAGCCCGGGTGGTGAAATTGGTAGACGCAGGGGACTCAAAATCCCCCGCCGCAAGGCGTGCCGGTTCGATTCCGGCCCCGGGCACCAGAGATTACGTAGCCGAAAAAGCAGTCCGCTGCTTTTTCGGCTATTTCTTTTCCGGCCGCTGTCTTCACAGTGTCCGCACACCCCTCCTTCCTGCACCAGCCCTTTTCAGCGGCTGCACTGCAATTCAAGGCCTCCAGCCTGACCAGATCCTGCGTCCTCATGCCTTGGGCGGGATAGCCCCTGCGCGCTTTCACCCGCACACCGCCCAACCTGTGTACAACTTTGGCATCAAGTCACCTCCAAGGCGGAAACGGACTGCAATCAGGCGCATGTCCAGCCCGCCCCGAATCGCCCCCACCGCGGCCTGCCCCCTAGCCTTGCCCAGTGCGCGAAATCCGGCACCTTCCCTCTGAAAACCGGTATCTGCACCATCGCCATGCAGCCAATTTCCGGCGCGGGCACCAGCCCGGTGCGCCCGCTGCAAAAGCCTGGTGATGCCCATGAAAAAAGCCACCCTGGGGTGGCTTTATTTCTCCACAGAACCCTTGAACAACCCTGTGGATATTCAGTGAACAGCAAGTGAACGAGGCGTCCAAGTGCTTGCATTCACTGGCCGCAAGCTAGGCTGCCTGCAAATCAGGCAGCCCCTGAATCCAAGGGAAAACCCTTGAAACCGGGGTCACCTGCCGCGCCGCGCCTCAGGCATCGGAGCGGCGGATCTGGGCGCGGCCCGCCGCCGTGATGTGCCATTGATGGCTGCTGTCCACTTCGACCAGTCCACGCTCGCGCAGCCTCTTGGACAGATGCTCGCGCGCCGCGCTTTCCAGCGACACGGGCTCGCCCATTTCCAGCTTCTTGAGCACTTCGAGTTCATCCACCGTCGGCTCGTACACGGGTGCGTGATATATGGTTTCGGCCATCGCTACTCCTTCGCTATTCAAAGTCTCATGCCCCGGCACTGCCCAAGGCATGGGTCCCAACATAGCGTTGGCCGGGACGCCACGCAATCGGTGTCCGCACCTTTTTTCGCGATGTGGGCGATGATGGCACGCTTTGCGGCGGCGTCCCACAGGTGCCAGGGCACTGCCCTGTCCGGGAAACGGGCAGCCCGCTCTCTTGCCGCCGCCCTCTGCTCTCCGCTCTTGCCATCTGCTCCAGGGATTCAGGTTTTCATGTTGTACGCCATCACCGCCTTGTTCGCCTTCCAGTTGCTGGGAGAGGCCATCGTCCAGCTCACGGGGCTGCCGCTTCCGGGAGCGCTTATGGGCACGCTGCTGCTGCTGGCGGCGCTGCTGCTGCACGGCCGCCTGCCCGAGTCGCTGGAGAAGGCCGCCGGCGTGCTGCTGCAGAACATGATGCTGCTGTTCATTCCCGTCATTGCAGGCGTGATGCTGGAGTTCGACCGGCTGTCGCGCGAATGGCAGCCCTTCGTGATCGCCTGCGTGGCGGGTGCAGCCATTACCTTCCTGGCCACGGCCTTCACCTTCCGCTGGTGCCTGGAGCGCCAGCGCGCCCGCGAGGCGGCCGCCAGCCAGGGAGACAAGGCATGAACGCGCTCACCACCCACTGGCACAGCGCCTGGCAGTCGCTGTCCGGCAATGCCTCCACCGCCCACCTGCCCTGGCTGGTGCTGACCATGGCCGTCTACCTGGCGGCCATGGCGCTGTACCGCCGAAGCGGCAACCATCCGCTCCTGATTCCCGTGTTCACGGCCGTCGTCGTCATCGTGGGCGTGCTGCTGGCCACGGGCACCTCCTATGCCAGCTACCGCAGCGGCGTCTCGCTGCTGGGACTGCTGATCGGCCCGGCCACCGTCGCGCTGGCAATTCCGCTGTACGCCCAGCGCGAGCGCATCCGCGCGCTGTGGCTGCCCATCAGCGTGGCGCTGGCCGTGGGCTGCGTGGTGGCGTTGCTGTCGGCACTGCTGATCGGCTGGAGCCTGGGAGCGACGGTGCAGACGCTGGTGGCGCTGGCGCCCAAGTCGGCCACCATTCCCATCGCCCTACCCATGGCCGAGCGCTTTGGCGGGCCGGCCTCGCTGGCGGCCGTGGCCGTGGCCATCACCGGCATTGCGGGCACGATGATGGCGCCGCTGCTGATCCGCCTGGTGCGCAGCGATGACCCGGCCGTGCAGGGTTTTGCCCTGGGACTTACGGCCCACGCCATCGGCACGGCACGCGCGCTGCAGGTGAATCCGACCATGGGCGCCTTCTCGGCCCTGGCCATGGGCCTGAACGGCGTGGCCACGGCCGTGGTCATGCCGCTGTGCCTGGCCGTGCTGCCCTGGTTTTGAGCGCGATTGCGGGTTTTCCCCAGAGACACCCCCACAAGCCTGTGGACAAGCGCCGCCAGCAGCAAGGATAAGTCAGTTAAGTGACTGTCATCGTTGAACAATCCAAGGCCTGCTTAATTTTCAGGCAGGCCGGTGCTCCCTGGCGCGCTGCTGCAGCCATGAAGAGAACACGCGCAGGGCGGGCGCGGGCTGGGCATCGGGCGCCAGGGCCGGGGTGACCAGGTAGTAGGCACGGTTGCCGCGCAGCGGCTGGGGGCAGGCAATGATGAGGTCGCCGCGCGCCAGTTCCTGCTCGATCAGCATGGGTGGCATCAGCGCCACGCCCAGGCCCTGGCTGGCCGCCACGGCCAGCATGGAGAAGAGCTCCAGCCGCATGCCGTCCAGCGCGCGCGGCGCGGCCACGCCCATGGCATCGAACCACTGCTGCCAGCCGTAGGGCCGCGTGCTTTGCTGCAGCAGCGGCATCCGGGCCACGATGTCCGCCCCCACAGGCAGCCAGGCCCGGCCCGGCTCGCGCGCCTGGGCCGTGGCCAGCAGTTGCGGGCTGCACACGGGCACCACCTCTTCGTCCATCAGCCATTGCGCCTGCACACCGGGCCAGCGTGCCACCTGCTCGGGCGTGCCTGCATAGAGCGCAGCGTCGAACACGGTATCGGCAAACAGGAAGGGCCGCGTCTGCACATCGATGTGCACGGTGACCTCGGGATGCTCGCGCGCCAGCTGCGGCAGGCGCGGCAGCAGCCAGCGCGTGGCGAAGGTGGGCACGGCCGCCAGGTTGAGCGGGCCTCCCTCGCCCTGGTGGGCCATGATGTCCAGCGTGTCGCGCTCCAGGCCGTGCAGCCAGCGCGAGACCTGCTGGGCGTACTGCGTGCCGGCCTCCGTCAGCAGCACGCCGTGGCGCGTGCGCCGGAACAGCTGCACGCCCAGGAACTCCTCCAGCGCAATGATCTGGCGCGATACCGCGCTTTGCGTGAGCGACAGCTCCTGCGCCGCACGCGTGTAGCTGATGTGGCGGGCGGCCGACTCGAAGCAGGCAAGGGCTTGGGTGGATGGCAGGGCTCTACGCATATCTCATGAATTCAATGCACTTCAGAGCCTCACATCATAGGGAATAACCCGCAACAACCCATTCATACATGCGTTTTGCGCATTCATGGATGAACAAACATCGTTTGCGCCACGCGCAGGCCCGCTTCTAAGATGCGTCGCAACAACGCTCCATGGCCACAGCCTGCCCGGCTTTGGCATATGGCAGCGACCCGCCCTTGACCTCTTTGTTTTTTGGAGAAACCACGCCATGGCCCGCAACAGCTTCCAATGGGATGACCCCTTCCAGCTCGACCAGCAACTGAGCGAAGACGAGCGCATGATCCGCGACGCGGCCCATGCCTACTGCCAGGAGAAGCTGGCACCCCGCGTGCTGGAAATGTTCCGCCATGAAAAGACCGACGTGAGCATCTTCCGCGAGATGGGCGAGCTGGGCCTGCTGGGCCCCACCATCCCCACGCAGTACGGCGGCGCGGGCCTGAACTATGTCAGCTACGGCCTGGTGGCGCGCGAGATCGAGCGCGTGGACTCGGGCTACCGCTCCATGGCCAGCGTGCAAAGCTCGCTGGTGATGGTGCCCATCAATGAATTCGGCACCGAAGACCAGAAGAACAGGTACCTGCCCAAGCTGGCCAGCGGCGAGTTCATCGGCTGCTTCGGCCTGACCGAACCCGACCACGGCTCCGACCCCGGCAGCATGTCCAGCCGCGCCTACAAGGTGGACGGCGGCTACCGCCTCAAGGGCAACAAGATGTGGATCACCAACAGCCCCGTGGCCGACGTGTTCGTGGTCTGGGCCAAGGAAGTGACCGAGGACGGCCATGTGGGCGAGATCCGCGGCTTCATCCTGGACAAGGGCATGAAGGGCCTGTCGGCCCCGGCCATCCACGGCAAGGTGGGCCTGCGCGCCTCCATCACGGGCGAGATCGTGATGGACGATGTCTTCGTTCCCGAGGAAAACGCCTTCCCCGAGGTGCGCGGCCTCAAGGGCCCCTTCACCTGCCTGAACAGCGCACGCTTCGGCATTGCCTGGGGCGCCCTGGGCGCAGCCGAGTTCTGCTGGCACACGGCGCGCCAGTACACGCTGGACCGCAAGCAGTTCGGCCGCCCCCTGGCCGCCAACCAGCTGGTGCAGAAGAAGCTGGCCGACATGCAGACCGAGATCACCCTGGGCCTGCAGGCCGCGCTGCGCGTGGGCCGCATGAAGGACGAGCACCAGAACGTGATCGAGATCACCTCGCTGATCAAGCGCAACAACTGCGGCAAGTCGCTGGACATTGCCCGCATGGCGCGCGACATGATGGGCGGCAACGGCATCAGCGACGAGTTCGGCGTGGCCCGCCACCTGGTCAACCTGGAAGTGGTCAACACCTACGAAGGCACGCACGATGTGCATGCGCTGATCCTGGGCCGGGCTCAGACCGGCATCGCAGCTTTTGCCAACTGACCCCCTGAGGCGCTTCGCGCCTTCCCCCTTCTCGCTTCGTGGAGGGGGACGACGCCCTCGCCGCGAGGCGGCTCTTGCTCGGCGTCCCTGGCCTGTTCCACGCCCATGTCACACGCTATGGGTGACGGAAGCTCAAGCCCTGAGCTGAACTACCAGCGGCATCGGGCGCGCTCATATTTCTTCCCTCTCATGTCCTCCACATCCTCCGCGCCGGCCGCATTGGCTGGCATCAAGGTGCTTGATCTTTCCCGCGTGCTGGCCGGGCCCTGGTGCACGCAGACACTGGCCGACCTGGGCGCCGATGTGATCAAGGTCGAGCGGCCCGTGGCCGGCGATGACACGCGCCACTGGGGGCCTCCGTTCCTGCCGCGCGACGATGGGCAGGCCACGCAGGAGGCCAGTTATTTCACGGCCTGCAACCGCAACAAGCGCTCGGTCACCATCGACATGTCCACCCCCGATGGGCAGCAGCTGATTCGCCAGATGGCGGCCGGGGCCGACGTGCTGGTGGAGAACTTCAAGGTCGGTGGCCTGGCCCAGTACGGGCTGGACTACGAAAGCCTCAAGACACTTAATCCGCGCCTGGTCTATTGCTCGGTCACGGGTTTCGGCCAGACCGGCCCGTATGCCGAGCGCGCGGGCTACGACCTCATGGTGCAGGCCATGTGCGGGCTGATGAGCATCACCGGCCATGCCGACGAGGCGCCCGGAGGCGGCCCGCTGAAGGTGGGCGTGGCCGTGATCGACGTGTTCACGGGCCTGTATGCCAGCAATGCCATCCTGGCCGCGCTGCATGCGCGCCAGGCCTCGGGCCGGGGCCAGCACATCGACATGGCCCTGCTCGACGTGGGCATGGCCGTGCTGGCCAACCAGGCCGCCGGCTTTCTGGCCACGGGCGAATCGCCGGGCCGCGCCGGCAACATCCACCCCAGCCTGGCGCCCTACCAGGACTTCGCCACGGCCAACGGCAACGTGCTGCTGGCCATTGGCAATGACGGGCAGTTCGCGCGCTTTTGCGCCGCCGTCGGCGAAGCCGGCTGGGCGCAGGACGAGCGCTTTGCCACCAACACCGCGCGCGTGCGCAACCGCCAGGCGCTGCTGGAGCGGATGGTGCCCCTCATGAAGACACGCGGCACGGCCGAATGGATTGCGCTGCTGGAAGACAAGGCCGTGCCCTGCGGCCCCATCAACACCATCGCCCAGGCCTTCGACGACCCGCAGGTGCGCGCACGCGGCATACGCGTCGAGCTGCCGCGCGAGGCCGGCGACGGCATCTCGCGCATCGCCGGCGTGGCCAGCCCCATGCGCCTGAGCGATACCCCGCCCGTGCTGCGCAGCGCACCGCCCTCCCTGGGCCAGCACACCGATGAAGTACTGGGCGAGCTGGGCATTGCGCCCATGGCCATCCAGGCGCTGCGCTCGCGCGGCGTGGTCTGATCGCCTGCGCCAGGCAACACCGCCTCCTCCACATCTTTTTCCTCAAGCACCGCCATACGAATGTCTTAAAAAAACCCAGCCTTCCCACCCGTCGGTGCCTCACAACAAACGCTCACAACATCCATTCAAGGAGACAACACCATGACTCACACCACTCGCATCGCGCTCGCCGGCATCCTCGGCGCCCTCGCGCTGTCGGGCGCAGCCCATGCCCAGGGCTACCCTGCCAAACCCATCAAGCTGCTCGTGCCCTTCGCGGCCGGCGGCACCACCGACCTGATCGCGCGCATCGTGGCCGAGCCGCTGGGCCGCGCCCTGGGCCAGCCCGTGGTGGTCGAGAACAAGGGCGGCGGCGGCGGCAGCATCGGCGCGGCCGAGACGGCGCGCGCCCAGCCCGACGGCTACAGCCTGGGCATCGCCACCGTGTCCACCACGGCCACCAACCCGGCGATCAATCCCAAGATCCCGTACAACGTGCTGACCGACTTCACGCCTATCGTGAACATCGCGGCCACGCCCAACATCATTGCGGCCCACCCCAAGTTCGCGGGCAAGAACTACCAGGAGTTCCTGGCCGAGGTGAAGAAGAACCCCGGCAAGTACTCCTACGCCTCGCCCGGCAACGGCAGCATCACCCATCTGATGATGGAGATGTTCAAGCTGTCCACGGGCACCGACATCACCCACGTGCCCTACCGTGGCAGCGGCCCCGCGCTGAACGACGCCGTGGCCGGCCAGGTTCCGCTGATCTTCGACAACCTGCCCTCCGCCCTGGGCTTCGTCAAGGAAAAGCGCCTGGTGCCCATCGTGGTGGCCGCGCCTCAGCGCCTGGCAGCGCTGCCCGATGTGCCCACCTTCAAGGAAGTGGGCCTGGCCCCCGTCAACCGCATGGCCTACTACGGCATCGTCGGCCCCAAGAACCTGCCGCGCGACATCGTGGACAAGGTCAATGCCGCCACGCGCAAGGTGCTGCAGGACCCCGCCATCAAGAAGCGCATCGAGGAAACCGGCTCGCTGATCGTGGCCGACACGCCCGAGCATTTCTTTGAAGAGATCAAGGCCGAACTGGCGGTCTACAAGGACGTGGTGCAAAAGCAGAACCTGACGATGGATTGAGCCAGCGCGTCACCCGCCGACCATCCCCGCCACGGCGGGGATTTTTGCTGGAGGGCTCGAAGGCGGGAGCCGCCAAGCGACATCCCAGCAACCTGCCTGCTTACCTGTCTTTTGCCCTGCGAGATACAATGTATCTCACCCATTTTTGCAGAAGCACACCATGGCAACCACCACCATGATCCACGTGCGCGTGGATGAAGAGATCAAGGCACAGGCCGCCGAAACCCTGGCCGGCATGGGCTTGACGGTGTCGGATGCCGTACGTGTCTTCCTGATGCGCGTGGTGGCCGACCAGCAATTGCCCTTCGACCTCAGGGCACCCAACGCCGAGACGCGCGCAGCCATGCAGGAGGCACGCGCCATGCGCAAGGCACGCTTTGCCACCGCGGACGATTTGCTCCATGACCTCGAAAAAGGCAGCGAGCAGTAAGCGCGCAGTCCTTCCCCGCGCATCGGACCGGACCAAGGCTTTCGCCAAGGACTGGGTCCGGCTGTCGCATTCCGGCCGCCATGACATGAAGCGGTTGAAGGAGGCCATGCTGCTGCTGATTGCCAACGACGCCCCCCTGGAGCCTCAGTGGCTTGACCATGCCCTCACCGGCGACTGGGCCGATCACAGGGAGTGCCACGTGGGGGGCGATTTCCTGCTGATCTACCGGCTCGATGGCCAGGGCGCCAACGAATCGATCATTTTCGTGCGAGCCGGCACGCACGCCGAGCTGTTCGACTAAGACACGCCCAGCAACGCCTCGCACACCTCACACAGGCGCCCGGCCAGACGCCGGCCCGGCGCCGACAACTGGGCCCGCGCATGCAGTGCCACTTCCACATCAGGCACGGGGGCGAAGCCGGCCATGCCGTCGAGCAGGCGGTGGCCGGGCCGGACCAGCCGGCGCGGAAGCAGGCTGATGCCCAGGCCCTGCTCCACGGCGGCTTCCAGGCTGGCCAGGCTGGCGCTCATATAGGCCAGGCGCCAGCGCCGGCCGGCGGCATCCAGCGCATGCGTCATCTCGCTGCGGTACAGGCCGCCCTGTGGAAACACCACCAGAGGCAAGGGATCCATCCCGTGGCAGGGATGCAGCGCACTGTCTATCCAGGCCAGCGGTTCAGGCCAGCGCGCCATGCCGGGCGTGCTGCCGCTGCGCTGCTTGACGATGGCCAGGTCCAGCTCGCCGGACTGGAACTGCTGCCATATCGCCTGCGACAGCCCGCTGGTCAGCTCCAGGCGCAACTGCGGCTGGCTGCGCGCCAGCGCGCCCAAGGCGGGCATCAAGGCATTGCCGGCAAAGTCCTCTGGTACGCCGATGCGCAGCACGGCTTCGGTGGCGTCAGCCAACTGCTCCACGGCCTCGTCCATGAGCGCGAGGATGCGCTGCGCATAGGCCAGCAGGCGCTCTCCTTCCAGCGTGCATTCCACATGGCGCCCGCTGCGGTCCAGCAGCGTGCAGCCCATTTGCTCCTCCAGCCTGCGGATCTGCTGGCTGACCGTGGACTGGGTCAGGTGCACGCCCTGCGCCGCGCGCGTGAAGCTGCCGGTTTCGGCCACGGCGCAGAAGCTGCGCAGCAGGGTGGGGTCTATGGAAGAGGGCTGCATGGGGCTTGGGCGAATTTCAGTGGCTTTGTCACTGCCTGGCATTTGATCATTTAATTTTCCAATTGATGGCCCCCGTCCTAGACTGCGGCCTCAGCTCCCGATTGCCCAGCCATCCCCATGCAAGAACAAGAACACATCCGCCTGCTGCGCCATGCCGTGCAGCTGGCGCACGACAACCGCCTGCGGGGCGGCCGGCCCTTCGGCGCCCTGCTCGCGCGCGAGGGGCAGATCCTGTCCACGGGCGTCAACGAGATCGTGCAAAGCCATGACCCCAGCGCCCACGCAGAAATGCAGGCGCTGCGCGCGGGCACGCGCGCCCAGGCCAACGCCAGCCTGGCCGGCTGCACCATCTACGCCAGCGGCCACCCCTGCCCCATGTGCCTGGCGGCGCTGGTGATGGCCGGGGCCGAGCAGGTTTTCTTCGCCTTCGACAACGCGGATGCCCAGCCGTATGGCCTGTCCAGCGAGGGCGCCTACCAGCGGCTGCGCATGCCGCTGCAGCCGCCACCGCTGCCCCTGACGCGGCTGGACACGGGCATCACGGCGGCCCAACTGTACGGCAACGCCCCCTGGGCCTGAAGCCATGTCGTCCATTGCGCCTGCGCACACCGAGACCCCTGCCGCAGCACACGCCATTCCAACGGCACTGTGGCTGGCCACCGTCGTGCTGGTCACGCTGAACCTGCGCCCGTTTCTCACGGCCATCGGCCCGCTGGGACCGCAGATCCAGTCCGCCACCGGCATGGCTCTGTCCACGCTGTCCTGGCTGACCCTGCTGCCCATGGCGTTGATGGGCCTGGGCGCCTGGCTGGCCCCGGCCGCGCTTCAGCGCCTGGGTCCGCGCCGCGCCGTGGTCGGCTCCTTGGCGGTGATTGCGCTGGGCTGTGCGCTGCGCGTGGCGGGCTCCAGTGCGGCCACCCTGCTGGCCACGGCCGCGCTGTGCGGCGCTGGCGTCGCCCTGGTGCAAGGCGTGCTGCCGGGCCTGATCAAGCGCCAGTCGCCCGCACGCATGGCCCAGATGATGGGGCTGTACTCGGCCGCGCTCATGGGCGGCGGCGCCCTGGGCGCCCAGATTTCGCCGCTGGCCGTGCAATGGGGACTGGACTGGCGCCTTGCGCTGGCGCTGTGGACTGCGCCCGCCCTGCTGGCATTGGCGCTGGCGCGGCATGCGCTGCGTGCGTTGCCGGCTCCGGCGCCCATGGCAGGGGCCAACGCCACGCAAGACACCGGCTGGCTGCGCCGGCGCCCACGCACCTGGATGCTGATGGCCTGCTTCGGCCTCATCAACGGCGGCTATGCGGCCATGGTGGCCTGGCTTGCACCCTTCTACCAGACGCACGGCTGGAGCCCCGCGCAAAGCGGCGGCCTGGTCGCCCTGCTGTCGGTGGCACAGGCCGGCGCCGCGCTGGGACTGCCCGTGCTGGCCGCGCGCCATGCCGACCGGCGGCCATGGCTGGGGTTCACGCTGCTGTGCCAGATCATCGGCCTGGCCGCGCTGGCCTGGTGGCCTGATGCGGCGCCGCTGCTCAACATCGTCATCCTCGGCATCGGCCTGGGTGGCTGCTTCGCGCTGATGATGGTGGTGGCGCTCGACCATCTTCCCCACCCCACGCAGGCCGGGGCGCTCAATGCGCTGATGCAGGGCGGCGGCTTTCTGATTGCGGCGCTGGCGCCCTATGTGATCGCCCGGCTGCACCAGTTCACGGGCGGATTCGGCGCCGGCTGGCTGGCACAGATGGCCGCCGTGCTCGTGGTCTGCGTACTGGTGTCCCGCCTGGCACCGCAGCGCTACGCCCAGGCCATGCGGGCACCCGGCGGCTGACCCGCTTCAGTGCGCCGTTGCCTGGAAGCCGGCAGACCAGCGCACGAAGGCCCAGACGCACCAGGCCAGGCCCAGCGCCACCAGGCCGCCGCCGATCCAGCCGATGTTCTGCATGCCCGCATGCATGCTGACCTGGCTGCCCAGCAGCGCGCCGCCGCCAATGCCGATGTTGAAGATGCCCGAGAACATGGACATGCCCACATCGGTGGCGTCGGCTGCCAGCTTGAGCACCTGGGACTGCATGGCCAGGGCGAAGCAGATCATGGCGACACCCCAGACCGAGCTCATCACATAGAGCGAGGCCTCATGGCCCGAGGCCGGCACCAGCATCAGCAGGCTGGCCGACAGCACGCCAATGGCAGCCAGCAGAAAGCCGCGCGGATGGCGCAGGCCCCACCAGCTGAACATCACGCTGCCCACGATGCCCATGCCGCCGTACAGCAGCAGCACGGCCGTGGTCACCTTGCCCTCGAAGCCCGCGATGTCCTGCACGAAGGGCTCGATATAGCTGTAGGCCGTGAACTGCCCGGTGATCACGACCACCAGCAGGATGTAGATGGACAGCAGCGCCGGACGGCGCAGCAGCATGGGCACGCTGGCCAGGTTGCCCGCGTTCTCGCTGGGCAGGCGCGGCAGCAGCCGGGCCAGGGCCACCATGACGATGGCGGCCACCCCGCCCACGGCCAGGAACGTCGTGCGCCAGCCCAGCCATTCGCCCACGATGCGGCCCAGCGGAATGCCCAGCACCATGGCCATGGAGGTGCCGGTGGCCAGCAGGCTCAGCGCCACGGCCTTCCTTCCGGGCGGCGCCACGCGCACGGCCAGCGAGGCCGTGATGGACCAGAACACCGCATGCGACAGCGCGATGCCGATGCGGCTGACCATGAGCGAGGCAAAGCTCCAGGCCACGCCCGACAGCACATGGCTGGCCACGAACAGCGCGAACACGCCCATCAGCAGCTTGCGCCGCTCCACATTGCGCGTGAGCAGCATGAAGGGCAGCGAGGCCAGGGCCACGATCCAGGCATAGATGGTCAGCATCAGCCCGACCTGCTCGGTGGGCATGCCAAAGCTCGCGCCAATGCTGCTGAGCAGGCCCACGGGCACGAACTCGGTGGTATTGAAGACGAAGGCGCCCAGCGCCAGCGCGATCACGCTGAGCCAGGCCTGGGCGGCCGTGGGTGTGGATGACGCGGAAACGGAGCCGGCCGCAGCGGAGACGGAAGGGGGCATGGGGAACGTGGGGCCTTTTTTGTTGCAGCGCAATATTGTGCTGCGCCATGCGACCGCCTGATGTCAGCTGCCGCGCAGGCCCCAGTGCCGCCAGGGGGACTCAGGCCGGAGGCAGGTGGCAGACGGCCTCGATGTTGTGGCCGTCGGGGTCGAGCACGAAGGCCGCGTAATAGTCGTCATGGTAGTGCGGTCGCAGGCCGGGCTCGCCATTGCAGCGCCCGCCTGCGGCCAGGGCGGCCGCGTGGAAATCATCGACCATGTTGCGGTTGTCCACGCGAAAGGCCACATGGATGGGCGGCTGGTTGGGCTCGCCGCCGGTGATCCAGAAATCAGGCTTGGGCGGCTCGCCAAAGCCGGCCGTGTCGCCGTGGCCGGTGAGCTCGGCGGACAGCTCCATCAGGATCTCGTAGCCCAGGGGAGCCAGCGCCCGCGCATAAAACTCCCGGCTGCGGTCGAAGTCCGATACGAGGATTCCCGTGTGGTCGATCATGGCGGCGCTCCTGCCTGTTCGTGACAGGCACCAGCATGCCATGGAGGCCGCCTGCGCACCAGCCGGGAGCCCCCGGTGCTCAGTAAGCGACGGTAAAGCGCTCGCGCAGGTGCAGGCCCTTGTCCAGCGCATCCACCAGGGCCACGGCCAGATCGGCGGCCGAGATGGTGCCGGGCTGGCCGTCGGCCTGCATCAACGGCTCATCCTTGCCCGTGCGGTACTGGCCCGTGCGCTCGCCATGGTCACCCAGGTGCAGGGCAATCGGCGGGCTCAGCATCGTCCAGTCCAGGCCCTGCTCCTTTTGCAGATCGTTGAGGGCATCGCGCGCAGCCGAGGCGCCGGGCTTGATGGCGGCCGGGAACTCGGGCGTGTCCACCAGTTGCCTGCCGGGCGCGATGTAGAGGCTGCCCGCACCGCCCACCACCAGATAGCGCTTGACGCCAGCCGCCTTGGTGCCCGCCACGATGGCGCGCGAGCCGCGCATGAAATCCTCATAGATGTCGGGATTGCCCCAGCCCGCGTTGTAGGCGCTGACCACGGCGTCCGCGCCTGCCACGGCCCGCTGCACGGCGGCGGCATCCAGCACATCGGCCTGCACGGCGTGCAGATGCGGCTGGGCCGCCAGCCTGGCGGGGTCGCGCACCAGGGCCACGACCTCGTGGCCGCGCTGCAGCAGCTCCTTCAATACCGCCGAACCCACAAAGCCGGTTGCGCCAATGAGTGCCACTTTCATCTTCATTCCTTTGCGGCGCCTGGGCGCCTGTTCACGATGGCATTGAGATTACGCCGTTCACAATCACTGCGGAAGACAGCAGTTTTCACCAACAGCTTGAAGCACCACTTCACAATACAGCCCATGGACGACTACAAACGCATGGCCGTTTTCGCCGCCGTGGTGCAGCACGGATCGATGAGCGCCGCCGCGCGCGCCCTGGGCATGAGCCCCTCGGCCGTGAGCCAGCAGGTGCGCCAGCTCGAGCGCGACGGCGGCGTCACCCTGCTGCACCGCTCCACCCGGCAGATCGCCCTCACCGACACGGGCGAGCGCTACTACCAGCAGTGCGCCGCCATGGCACAGGCCGCCAGCCAGGCGCGGGCCGAGCTGGCCGCCGCGCGCGACGAGCCCGGCGGCGAACTGCGCCTGTCGGCCACCGTGGGCTTTGCGCGCCATATCGCGCCGGCCCTGGGCAGCTGGCTGGCCCGGCATCCGGCACTGCGCCTGCACCTGGATGTGGACGATGCGCCCATCGACCTCATCCAAAGCCGCATCGACCTGGCGCTGCGCTTTGGCCGGCTGGCCGACTCGGGCTGGGCGGCCCGGCGCCTGGGCGCCATGCGCAACTGGCTGTGCGCCTCGCCCGCATGGATACAGGAGCACGGCGGCGGCGCGGCCTGGCGCCACCCGGCACCGCTGGCCAGCGCGCGCTGGCTGGGCCTTGCGCGCGAAGGCCAGGGCCAGGCCCTGCGGGCCGAGGCACGCCACCCGGCCACGGGCGAGACCTACAGCCTGCAGGTGCAGCCCCATGTGGCCAGCAACAACCAACTGTCCCTCCAGCAGATGTGCGAGGCCGGCCTGGGCCTGGCCCTGCTGGGCAGCATGGACGTTGCCGACGCGGTGGCCGAAGGACGCCTGGTGCGCCTGCTGCCCGACTGGGACTTCGGCGGCCTGGACATCTGGGCCGTCACCCCCCAGCGCCAGGCCCAGCCCGCCAAGGTGCGCCAGGCCATTGCCGCGCTGCAGGCCTATCTGGCGCAGTTGCCCGGCGTGGTCGATGCGCCGGCGCAGGCCCCGGCCGAGGTCCCGGGCCGATAAAAAAAGCCCGCACAAGGCGGGCATGAAAACGAAGGGAGGACAGGCTCTCAGTCGAGGGCCGTCTTCTGGCCGTTCTTGAACACGCTCAGCGTGTACGAAGGGTTCTTCATCTCGCCGTTCTTCTCGAAAGCGATCTTGGAGGTCACGCCCGAGTAGTCGGCCTTCTGCAGGAAGGGAATATAGACCTTGGGGTCCCAGGAGTTGGCGCGCTTCATGGCGTCGGCCAGCATCATGGTGGCGTCGTAGAAGTACGGGCTGTAGACCTGGAACTGGCCGGGGTACTTGGCGTCGTAGCGCTTCTTCCATTCCGTGCCGCCAGGCATCTTGGCCAGCGAGGCGCCGCCGTCGGCGCAGATCACGTTGTCCAGCGGCTTGGCGCCGGCGGCCACCTTGGCCAGCTCGGGCACGCACAGGCCGTCGCCGCCGAAGTACTTGGCATCGTTCATGCCCAGCTGGGCCATCTGGCGCAGCATGGGGCCGGCCTGGCCATACATGCCGCCGTAGAAGATGCCTTCGGGCTTCTTGGCCTTGATCGAGGTCAGGATGGCCATGAAGTCCGTGGCCTTGTCGTTCGTGAACTCCGAGGCCACGACCTTCACGCCCAGCTTTTCCGCATCCTTCTTGAACACATTGGCCAGGCCCTGGCCGTAGGCCGTGCGGTCATCGATGATGGCCACGGTCTTGAGCTTGAGCGTTTCGGCCGCGTACTTGGCCAGCGCCGCGCCCAGCGCGTTGTCATTGGCAATCACGCGGTAGGTGGTGTTCCAGCCGGGCTTGGTCAGGTCGGGGTTGGTGGCCGCGCCCGTGATCATGGGAATGCCGCAGTCCTGGAAGACCTTGGACGAGGGGATGGCCACGCCCGAGTTGAGGAAGGCCACGGCGCCGGCGACCTTGTCGTCGCACAGCTTCTGCGAAGCGGCCGTGCCCTGCTTGGGATCGGCCACATCGTCTTCGGCCACCAGCTGGAACTTGACCTTCTTGCCGGCGATCTCCATGCCCTTGGCATTGAGGTCGTCAATGGCCATGCGCACGCCGTTCTCGTTGTCCTTGCCGAAATTGGCCTGGGGTCCGGACACGGGGCCGATGTGGCCGATGCGGATCACCTGCTCCTGGGCCATGGCCACGCCACCCATGCCGGCCACGACGGCCGCAATACACAACTTCCGGGACATCTTCATCGCGCACTCCTCAGTTGAAACAGGCCGTCACGTTATTCCCGTCATCGCGGCTTGGCAATGGCGCGTCACGCCGCGTGACGGGACCGCGACACTCGGCCCCAACTCAGTGTTTACGAGAATCCATCCCCAACCAAAGCTGTGCTGGGAGGCTGGCCGGCTCACGCCGCGCGCGCCTGGCCCAGTGCCTGTACCTGTGCCAGCTGGTCCAGCGCCGCCAGGCAGGCATGCGCCACTTCCACGCCCTTCTTCACGAAGTGGGCACGGAAGAACTCCACATGGTCGCCATGTTCGTGGAAATCGCGCGGCGTGAGCACGGCCGAGAACACCGGCACTTCGGTATCGAGCTGCACGCGCATCAGGCCGTCGATCACGGCCGAGGACACGAACTCGTGGCGATAGATGCCGCCGTTGACCACCAGCGCGCAGGCGATGACCGCGTCGAAACGGCCGCTGTCGGCCAGCTTCTTGGCCAGCAGCGGGATCTCGAAGGCGCCGGGCACGTTGAAGTGGCTGATGTTCTGCGCGGCCACTCCCTGGGCCTGCAGCTCGGCCGCCATGGAGTCTCGCGCCTGGTGCACGACATCGGTATGCCAGCTCGCGCAGATCACGGCCACGCGGCTGCGGCCCGCGACGGCCTTCCACGGCGTGCCCGAGGCCGTGCCGTGTGCGGAGAAGTTCAAGGAGACAGGAGTCTGATTCATGGTGCTCTTTCGAGATGAGACAAATGAATCAGGGCGCGCGCCATGGCGCCGCATGGCGCGGCACAGCCCATGGGACAACCATGGGCATGGCGCCTGCCATGCAGGTGCTGCGCGATCTCTTTCATCCGGACTGTGACCGTCGGCTCTGGCATCTCACCAGATCTGCTGACCCCGGCCGGCCTTGCGGCTAGCCGGGCGCTCGCGGGCTGCTGGACACATGCCGAAAGACAGATCCAGATACCGCCGGTGGGGAATTTCACCCCGCCCTGAGAACGCTGCTTTGCGGCGCACGGACTGCGCGCCGCCAAAGACAGCGGCCATTCTAGTCCCGCGCAGATGCCATTGCGGCGATCGGGGCGACCGCAGCCATTGCGCGCTGTGCCTGCGGATTTCATCTGGAAGCACCTACAGTGCATGGACCAATTGCTATCAAAATAGAAGTCCCGCTGTCGCCGTCGTTGCCTCGTCAGGACGATCCAGGTCAACCATCGAGGCCTGTCAAACGTCATATGAAGAGATCCAGACAGGAAACACGCCTTTGCCCGGACACCACACCATGACCCGAACCAACGCCTCCCCCACGCAGCAGCGCCCGCAGCCTGGCCTGCGCCCCCTGCGCCTGCTGGCCGGCCTTGGCCTTGCAGCCCTGGTCACCGCCTGCGCCGTGCCGCCCGATGGCTATTCGGACATGGGCTCCGGCTACCCCAGCTATCCCAGCTACCCGTCCTATCCCAGCTATCCGTCGGGCGGCGTCGTCTACCCCTCGTATCCCACGCAGCCCGCCTATCCGGACAACGGCTGGTACGAGCGCCAGCGCCTGCAGCGCGAACGTGAGCGCCTGCAGTACGAGCGCGAGCGCATCCAGCAGGAACGCAACCGCGATGCCTGGCGTGACCGCCAACAACGTGAGCGTGAAATGCGCGAGCGCGACCGGGACCGTGACCGCCAGGCCCAGGACCGCGACCGCCAGTTGCGCGAGCGCATGCAGGAGCAGCAGCGCCGCGAAGCCGAGCGCCAGCAGCGGGAGCGCGAACGCGACCAGGGCCAGCAGCAGCGCGAGCGCGAACGCCAGCAACGGGACCGGGAGCAGCAGCAGCGTGACCGCGAGCAGCAGCAACGCGCCATCGAGCGCATGCAGCGCGAAAGCCAGGGCGGTGGCAACCCCTACCCCACCCAGGATCCGCGCCACTGGCGCTGAACGGCTGACCGGCGGCATTTCCAGCCCCTGGGCGCCGCACCATAATCGGCAATACACCGCATCCCTGTGCCGCTTGTGATGGGAAAGGAAACCGCCATGCACCGTACCCAAGACCTTTGCCAGCGCCCTGCGCTTGTGTCGATGCTTGTAACGCTGGTGGCGGCGCTCATCGCAGGCCCGGCCTCGGCCCAGGTCATCCGCTGCACGGACGCCAAGACCGGCCGCGTCACCTACACCAACAGCAGTTGCAAGGACGGCGAAAACCGCGTGCAGGTGCAGGAAGCCCCCAGCCCCGAAGAGCTGGAGCGCGAGCGCGCGCAGTCCGCCGCCGCCATAGAGCGCAAGAACCAGCAACTGGCCCGCGAAGAGGCCGAGCGCCGCATGCGTGCCCAGCAGCAGGAGCGCGAGGCACGCAGCCGGCGCGAGCGCGAGAACTCGGCCCAGCGCGACGGCGGCGACTCCCCGGCCTGCCAGCAGGCGCGCCGCCGCCTGGACACCATCCTGGCCGAGGCCAATCCCGATCCCGCCACCTGGGGCCCGCGCAGCCAGGCCGCCCAGCAGCAGATGGAGATGGCCTGCCTGGGCCCCAAGGCCTATGAACAGCTGCAGCAATCGCGCGCATTGCAGCCCAATGCCATCAACCGGCCGTGGATCGTCGGACGCCCCGTGCCGCCGCAGCCGCTGCCGCCTTCGGCCCCCATCTCGCACTGCAACGTGTTCCGCTGCTACGACACCAACGGCGGCATCCACCCGCGCTGATTCAGGCGCGCAGCCCCTGCTCCACGGTCGGGTAGCGCAATCTCAGGCCCAGCTCCTCCTTCAGGCGCTGGTTGCGCAGGCGGCGTGACTCCCCCATGAAGCTCAGCAGGCTGGCCGGCAGCTCGCGCTGCGCCTGCTCGCGCGTGATGCGTGCGGGGCGCGGCAGTCCATAGAGATCGGCCGCAAGGTCGAAGTAGTCGCCCATGCGCAGCTGCGTATCGTCGCTGGCGTGGTAGATGCGCTGCGGCCGGCCGAGCCACAGCGCCCGCACGCAGGCGCGGGCCAGGTCGTCGGCATGGATGTGGTTGGTATAGACATCCTCTGCGGCGCACAGCAGGGGTGTCCCTCGCAGCAGGCGCCCGCGCGGCGTGCCGTTTTCCCGGTCCGGCGCATAGATGCCCGGGATGCGCAGAATGCTGGCGCGCAGGCCGCCGCGCCCGGCAAAGCGCACGGCTCGCTCGGCGTTCACGCGGCGCTGGGCACGCGCCGTGGCCGGTGCGGGCGGGCGGCTTTCGTCGATCCAGGCGCCCTCGCAGTTGCCATAGACGCCGGAGGTCGAGCCATAGACCAGGCTGGCCGGCCGGCCGCGAAGGCGCAGCACGCGCAGCAAAGCCGTGGTGCGCGGGTCCAGCCACCAGCCATCTTCGCCGGCAGGCGGATTGGGCGGCGGCGCCAGGTGGACGACGCGCGTGGCCAGGCCGGCCAGACGGCGCAGCGTGGCAGGCGCGTCCAGATCGCCCAGCAGCGGCGTGATGCCGCGCCCGCGCAGATCCTGCAGGCGCTCGGCGCCACGCGTCAGGGCCAGCACGCGCGGGCCCCGTCGTGCGGCACCCGAACGGGCGACGGGCGCGCCCGCCAATGCACCAGCCACGCGCAGCCCCACGTCGCCGCAGCCGACGATGAGCACGCGTTCGCGTCGAAAGCGCGCCGGCAGCGCGCCCAATGGGTTTTGGTTTGAGGGCAAAATCCTGGCCTGTTGCGAGGGCGGCCACCCGCGCGCCGCCGGTCGCGGCAGCGGCATGTCCGTCCGGGAAAGAAGATCGCCGGCGCGCTCCACGCGCCGCCAGCGCCCCCGAGGATACCGAGAACATGACCGAGATAGCCAACGCTTCCCACGAAATCACCGTACAGCCCAGCGGCCGCGCCTTCGCCACGCAGGGCAGCGAGACCATCCTGGCCGCCGCCATCCGCTGCGGCGTGGGCCTGCCCTATGGCTGCAAGGACGGTGCCTGCGGCTCCTGCAAGTGCAAGAAGCTGCTCGGCGAGGTCACCCATGGCGCCCACTCGGAAAAAGCGTTGACCGCCCAGGAAGAGGCCGACGGCTATGTGCTGACCTGCTGCGCCACGCCCAGCACCTCGGTGGTGCTGGAGTCGCGCCAGGTGACCGATGCCAGCGCCTTCCCGATCAAGAAGATGCCCGTGCGCGTGGCCACGCTGGAGAAGAAGTCGCACGACGTGATGCAGGTGCGCCTGCAGCTGCCCGCTGCAGACAAGTTCCGCTACCACGCAGGCCAGTACGTGGAATTCATCCTGCGCGACGGCGCCCGCCGCGCCTACTCCATGGCCACGGCCCCCCATGTGCAGGACACGGCACCGGGGCTGGAGCTGCACATCCGCCACATGCCGGGCGGCAAGTTCACCGACCACGTGTTCGGCGCCATGAAGGAAAAGGAAATCCTGCGCGTGGAGGGCCCGTTCGGCAGCTTCTTCCTGCGCGAGGACAGCGACAAGCCCCTCATCTTCCTGGCTTCGGGAACGGGCTTCGCCCCCATCAAGGCACTGCTGGAGCACATCCGCCACAAGGGCATCACCCGCTCCGTCACCCTGTACTGGGGAGGACGCCGGCCCGACGACCTCTACCTCGACGCCTGGGTGCGCGAGCAGGCCGAGGCCATGCCCCAGCTGTGCTATGTGCCCGTGGTCTCCGACGCGCTGCCGGAAGACGGCTGGAACGGCCGCACGGGCTTCGTGCACCAGGCCGTGCTGGACGACTTTGCCAACTTGTCCGGCCATCAGGTCTATGCCTGCGGTGCGCCCATCGTGGTCGATTCGGCACGCCATGCCTATGTGGAGCAACGCGGCCTGCCGGCGGAAGAGTTCTACGCGGACGCGTTCACCTCCGAGGCCGACAAGGCTTCCTGAGTGCGCAGAAGGTGGCACGGATCAAGCAATACGCAGAAAAACTGCTTCCCATACCTGCGCGCAGCCAGGTGTCGCAATTTTTTTGCACAATAGCGCCCCTATGAACCGTAGAAACAGCCTTCTCTCGGTCATGGCGGCCGCTGCTGCCCTGGCCTCCCCGCTTGCCCTGGCGCAAGAGCCCATCCGCCTGATCGTGCCCTATGCGCCCGGCGGTCCGCTGGACATCACCGCGCGCGCGCTGGCCGAGCGGGTGCGTGACTCCCTGGGAGTGGTGATCATCGACAACAAGGCCGGCGCCGGCGGCAACATCGGCGCCGACGCCATTGCCCGCGCCACGCCGGACGGCATGACCATCGGCCTGGCCGCCACGGCCACCCATGCCGTCAATCCCTGGCTGTACACCAAGATGCCCTACGACGCGGGCAAGGACTTCGCGGGCATCACCCAGATGGTGCGCGTGCCCAACGTGCTGGTGATGAATGCGGCCCGTGCCGAGCAGCTCAAGATCCACAGCGTGGCCGACCTGATCGCCTACGCCAAGTCCCACCCCGGCAAGCTCAACTACGGCAGCGGCGGCAACGGCAGCGCAGGCCACCTGGCCGGCGAAATGCTCAAGCAAAAAGCCGGCATCTTCGCCCTGCACGTGCCCTACCGTGGCGCCAACCCGGCCCAGCTGGCCCTGCTGTCGGGCGAGGTGGACTTCAACATCGACAACCTGGCTGCCGCTGCACCCAATATCCGCTCGGGCAAGCTCAAGGCGCTGGCCGTGACCTCGCTGAACCCCACCACGCTGCTGCCCGGCGTGCCCGCGCTGTCCAAGACCTTCCCCGGCTTTGCCATCGATACCTGGTGGGGCCTGGTCGCCCCGGCCGGCACGCCCAAGCCCGTGCTGGACAAGCTGAGCCGGGCCTTTGCCGACGCACTGGCCGCGCCCGAGACCAAGACCCGCTTCGAGACCCTGATGGCCGAGCCCGTGTCCTCCACGCCCGCCGAGTTCGACAGGTTCATGGCGGCCGAGCGCGCCAAGTACCAGGCCATCGTCAAGGCCTCCGGAGCGAAGGTGGACTGAGCCGATCCACCGCGTCCCGCCTGGCAAAAAGCCGCAGCCGCCCTCAGGGCGCTGCGGCTTTTTCATTCAGGCCACTGTCGGGATTCAGGCTTGCCGGAGATGCCAGCCAGGCTTGTGCGCCAGGCAGATGCCCTGCCCCGCCACGGCCTGCAGCTGCGCGGGCGTGACGCGCTCAGGCGCGATCTCGGCCAGCGGCACGAGCACGAAGGCGCGCTCGTGCATGCGCGGGTGCGGCACGCTCAGGCGCGGCAGCGCGATGCGCTCGTCGCCCCACAGCTCGATGTCCAGGTCCAGCGTGCGCGGCGCATTGCGGTAGGGGCGCTCGCGCCCGGCCGCCAGTTCGATGGCCTGCAGCGCATCGAGCAGCGCCAGCGGCTGCAGCGTGGTGCGCACGGCGGCCACGGCGTTCAGATAGTCGGGACCGCTGGAATCGATGGGCGCCGTGCTGTAGAGCGAGGAGACGGCCAGCAGGCGCGTGCCCGTCAGGCCGCCGATGGCCTTCAAGGCCTGGCCCAGGGCCTGGCCGCAGTCACCGAGGTTGGCACCCAGGCCGATGGCGACCCAGTGGCCTGGCTCAGTCATCGCCGCCCATGCCGCCATCGCCCCCGCCCTGGGGCTTGCGGCGGCGGCGCCGCCGCTTCTTGGGCGCTGCAGCCTCCTCGCCGCCAGCCTGTGCCGGTGCGGGATCCTCAGGCTGCACGCCTTCCGCCAGGTTCACGCCATCGCGCGGCTGGCGGACCTTGGGCACGCGGTGCACCTTGGGTTCGGCGCTGCGCTGGCGGGCGCGCTGCTCGTCGCGCGCCTGGGCGATCAGGTCGTCGCGGCGCGCGTCGTCGGCATTCTGGAACTCCTGCCACCAGCTGGCCAGGCTTTCCTCGACCTCGCCGATGTCGGCGCGCAGCCGCATGAAGTCGAAGCCCGCGCGAAAGCGCGGCTGGGCCACCAGGCTGAACGGCGTGGCGCCCGTGCGCTTGTCGAAGCGCGGCTGCATGACCCAGATCTCGCGCATGTCGGCGGCCAGCTTGCCGCGTCCCGAGACATCGCCGATGCGCTGGTCGAACACTTCGTCGATGGATTCCTGCAGCGCGGGAAACGGGTGCTGGCGCTGGTTCAGGCGGCGCTCCCAGCCGGTCTTCACGTCATGCCACAGCACGCAGGCCAGCAGGAAGCTGGGCGCCACGGGCTTGCCTTCCTCGACACGGCGATCGGTATCGGTCAGAGCGGCCTGCACGAAGGGCTGCTCGGCACGCTCGACCACCACATCCAGCAGCGAGTAGATGCCGCGCGCCAGGCCCAGGCCGCGCAATTGCTCAACCGAAGCCAGCGCATGGCCGGTCTGCAGCAGCTTGAGCATTTCATCGAACAGGCGGCTTTGCGGCACATCGGCCAGCAGCGGCTCGCACTCCACCAGGGGCTTGGCCGTCTTGGGCTCGAGCTTGAAGCCCTTGCCCGCCAGCTTGGCGGCGAAGCGCACGGCGCGGATGATGCGCACCGGATCTTCACGGTAGCGCGTGGCCGGGTCGCCGATCATGCGCAGCATGCGCTTCTTGGCGTCGTCGATGCCCTTGTGATAGTCGACCACGATCTGCGTGCGCGGGTCGTAGTACATGGCGTTGATGGTGAAGTCGCGGCGCGTGGCGTCCTGGTCCTGCGGGCCCCAGACGTTGTCGCGCAGCACGCGGCCGCTGGCGTCCACCGCATGGTGCATGCCGGCGAGCTGGGCCTTGCTGGTGCGCTCGTTGCCGCTCACGGCCTCGGCCGCGCTGTTGTCCAGGAAGGCGCGGAAGGTGGAGACTTCGATGACCTCGTTCTCGCGCCCGCGGCCATACACCACGTGCACGATGCGAAAGCGCTTGCCGATGATGAAGGCGCGGCGGAACAGGCCCTTGACCTGCTCGGGCGTGGCATTGGTGGCCACGTCGAAGTCCTTGGGGCGCAGGCCCAGCAGCAGGTCGCGCACGGCGCCGCCGACGATGTAGGCCTCGTAGCCGGCGTCCTGCAGCGTCTCGACCACGTCGATGGCACGCCGGTCCACCAGGTTGGGGTCGATGCCGTGCACCTGCACGGGCACTTCCTGGCGCTTGCCGAAGGGCGACTTGCGCGCCCGTGGGGCGGCCGAGGCCTTGCCCAGCAGCTTGTCGATGATGTTCTTGATCATGGTGCTTCGCCAAACAGGTCCAGAATGCGCCAGCCACGTTCCTGGGCCAGGGCGCGCAGCCGTGCGTCGGGGTTGGTGGCCACGGGATGGTCCACGCGCTCGAGCAGGGGCACGTCGTTCCAGGAGTCGCTGTAGAAGAAGCTCTCCACGCCGCCCCAGTCCAGGCCACGCGCATCCAGCCACTGCTGCATGCGCTGGACCTTGCCGTCGCGCATGCTGGGCGTGCCACGGATCTCGCCCGTGAACCAGCCCTGGGCGTCGCGCTCCAGTTCCACGGCAATCAGCTCCTGCACGCCCAGTGCGGCGGCGATGGGGCGCGTCACGAACTCGTTGGTGGCCGTGACGATGATGATCTGGTCGCCCGCCTGCTGGTGCGTGCGCAGCAGCCCCAGTGCCTGGGGACGGATGGCGGGGGTGATCACCTCGCGCATGAAGCGCTCGTGCGCCTCGGCGGCCTGCTGCGCGCCACGGGCGCAGAAGGCCTCGGTGGCAAAGCGCACATAGTCGTGCACGTCGAGCGTGCCCGCTTGGTAGTGCGCGAAGAACTCGGCATTGCGGCGGCCGAACTCGACCGGATCGGTCCAGCCGATGCGCGTCGTGAACTCGCCCCACTCATAGTCCGAATCGAGCGGCAGCAGCGTGTGGTCCAGGTCGAACAACGCCAGCCGGGGCCGGAGTTGCTTCTGATCAGAGGTCATGCATATCCTAAAAAAATGGGTCCCGCGCTGCCCTTGCAACGCAGGCTCCGCCGGCTCCCGCAGTCCCTGCCCACAAGAAAATGCGGGCTCATTCGGTTTCCAGCATCGTCTTGAGCAACGGAATGGTGATGGCGCGCTTGTTGCGCAGCGCAAAGCCGTCGAGCATGTCGAGCAGCTGCATCAGGCTGCCCAGGTCACGCGAGAAGCGCTTGAGCATGTAGTCCATCACATCGTCGCCCAGAAAAACGCCACGGGCATCGGCCTCCTGGCGCAGCACCGCGCGGCGCGCGGTTTCGTCGAGCAGCTGCAGCTGGAACACATGGCCCCAGCCCAGCCGCGTGCGCAGATCCTCGCGCAGCTTGAGGTCTGCCGGCGGCAGCGGGCCGGCCCCCAGCACCCAGCGCGGCGAGCCCGTGGCCGGGCTCGTCGCATTCACAAACCAGTTGAAGGCCCGCGCCTGCTGCAGCGGAGTGTAGATGTCCACATCGTCCATCAGCACCGCCGCCCAGCGCTCGTCGAAGGGCGGCGGGAACAGGGTGGAGGCATCCATCCAGCCCACCATGGCACCCTGCTCGCGCAGGGCCTCGCGCACGGCCTTGAGCAGATGGGTCTTGCCCGAGCCCGATTCGCCCCAAAGATAAGTGGGCACTGGCGTGCGGGCCGTCTGCATGCGGCCATCGCCCACCCAATGGCGCAAATGATCGATCACCGCGGCATTGGGGCCGACGAAAAAGCGCGACAGCGTCGGGCTCGACGCCATGCTGATATCCAGAGCCAGCTGCTTCATCTGCGACATACGCGCAGCGCCCCCTTTCCTGTGTCCAGGCGGGTCCATGCGGCAAAAGCAGGCAAAGGAATCGGCAACGGCATTGGGTTGATAGCAAAGACAGGCCCGCCCTGCCGCAGCGCTGCGGCAAGGCGGGCGACGCCGGGGCGTTCCCGGGCGCAACAGGGATTTTAGTCTGCGCGGCGCACGGCACGGCGGCAGCCGGCCCGCTTGTGCAACGAAAGCCCCCTCGAAGCCCACTGGCGCGCGCGCCTGCCGGCGGCCGGCGCCGTAGAATCCCGGGGTTCCAGCCCGGCCTCGGGCCTACCGCACCGTACCCATCCATGAGCTCTTCTGCCCCCTCCTCTACCCCGATCTCCTACAAAGACGCCGGCGTCGACATCGTCGCTGGCGACGCGCTGGTCGAGCGCATCAAGCCGCTGGCCAAGAAGACCATGCGCGAAGGCGTGATGGCCGGCATCGGAGGCTTCGGCGCACTGTTCGAGGTGCCCAAGCGCTACAAGGAGCCCGTGCTGGTCTCGGGCACCGACGGCGTGGGCACCAAGCTCAAGCTGGCCTTCGAGTGGAACATGCACGACACCGTCGGCATCGACCTGGTGGCCATGAGCGTCAACGACGTGCTGGTCCAGGGCGCCGAGCCCCTGTTCTTCCTCGACTACTTCGCCTGCGGCAAGCTGGACGTGGACACGGCCGCTGCCGTGGTCGGCGGCATTGCGCGCGGCTGCGAGCTGTCGGGCTGCGCACTGATCGGCGGTGAAACCGCCGAAATGCCCGGCATGTACCCGGCCGGCGAATACGATCTGGCCGGCTTTGCCGTCGGCGCCGTCGAAAAGTCCAAGATCCTCACGGGCCAGAGCGTTGCTGCTGGCGACGTGGTGCTGGGACTGGCCTCGGCCGGCGTGCACTCCAACGGTTTCTCCCTGGTGCGCAAGTGCATCGAGCGCGCCGAAGCCCAGGGCAGCCTGCCCGAATCGCTGGACGGCAAGCCGTTCAAGCAGGCCATCATGGAACCCACGCGCCTGTACGTGAAGAACGTGCTGGCCGCACTGGAGCAGCACCCCATCAAGGCGCTGGCCCACATCACGGGCGGCGGCCTGCTGGAGAACATCCCCCGCGTGCTGCCCGAAGGCCTGGCCGCCCACCTGGATGCCGGCAGCTGGCCCCAGACCGAGCTGTTCGCCTGGCTGCAGAAGACGGCCGGCATCGACGCCGTGGAAATGAACCGCACCTTCAACAACGGCATCGGCATGGTCGTTGTCGTGCCCGCCGAGGCTGCCGAAGCCACGGCCGCCACGCTCGCGAAGCTGGGCGAGACGGTCCACACCATCGGACGCATCGCCGCACGCGGCGAGGGCGAGCCTGTCGAGGTCCGCTGACCACGGGCCCGCAGCGCATGACCCAGCACCTGCCCTCGCCCATCATCTCCCCGCAGCCCGCGCCCACGCGCGGCGTGACGCTGTCCAGCTATGTGCTGATGGCCGGCGCCCTGCTGCTGATCATGTGGCAGGGGCTGCTGCCGGGCATGCTGTGCGTCTGCGTGGGCTTTCTGGTCACGCGCGCGCTTGCCGGGCTGCTGTCACGCGCCCAGCCCAAGTCCCGGCGCGGCTCGCTGCCGCGCTGGACGCAACTGGTGGCAGCCACCATCGTCATTCTTGCGCCGCTGGCCCTGCTCAGCGGCGCGCTGTCGCACACGCGCACCTACATCACCGACGCGCCGCAGCAGTACCGCGAGCTGCTCGACTATCTGGCGCACACGGTGCTGGAGCTGCGTGACAAGCTTCCGGCCGACATGGCCGACCAGTTGCCGGACGGCGCACAGGAAATCCAGCACCTGCTGGCCAGCTACCTGGCCGCCAAGGCCGGCGCCCTGGCCCATGCGGGCCGCGCCTGGCTCACCGGCCTGCTCTATGCCTACGTGGGCCTGATCATCGGCGCCCTGGCCGCCGTGCGGCCCATGGTCACGCGCCGCCCGCCCCTGGTGGCAGCGCTGCGCGAGCGCATCCGGCTCATGGGACTGGCCTTCCGCCAGATCGTGGCGGCCCAGTTCTGGATTGCGGCCTTCAACACCTTCCTGACGGCCATCTTCCTTCTGGGCGTGCTGCCGCACTGGAACCTGACCCTGCCCTACACGCCAGCCCTGATCACGCTGACCTTCATTGCAGGCCTGGTGCCCATCGTGGGCAACCTGCTGTGCAATGCGGTGATCACCATCGTGGGCCTGTCGGTGTCCCCTGTGGCCGCCGCCGCCTGCCTGGGCTTTCTGATCCTGATCCACAAGGCCGAGTACGTGATCAACGCCAAGGTCGTGGGCCAGCGCACGCACATGGGCGTATGGGAGCTGCTGGCGGTGATGTTCGTGGCCGAATCGGTGTTCGGCCCTGCAGGCCTGGTGGCGGCTCCGCTGTTCTACGCCTATCTCAAGAAAGAGCTGGAAGCCGTCCGGCTGGTCTGATCAGCCCACGCGCGGGCGGCTACAGCCCTCTCAGCCGCCGGATCACCTCGCGCACGGCCACGGCCTGCGCGCCCTGCTGGGACTGCAGGAAGCGCTCCAGGTCTTCAAGCGCACGCTCGGTCACCCCCCATTGCGCATAGGCCAGCCCCCGGTCCCGCAGGATCTCGGGCATGTCGGGCCGCAGCACGGCCAGCCGGTTGAGCACGGCCACCAGCAACGGCCAGTCGCGCCGGGCATGGTGGATCTCCTGCAGGTTGCGCAGCATGCGCTCCAGAACGTCGCGCGGCGAGGCGCCCTGCAGGTACATGCCCAGCGGAGCGGCCTCTTCGGCCGACAGGCCCGCGCTCTGCCAGAAAGGCTCCAGCCGCTCGGCCAGGCTGTTGGCCGAAAAGGACTCGCCACTCAACGGGTCCATCACCACCTGCCCCTGGGGCAGGCGCATCTTGACCAGGAAATGGCCGGGAAAGCTCACGCCCTGCGCCGGCAGATCGATGGCCGCAGCCAGCTCCAGCCAGATCAGCGCCACACTGATGGGAATGCCGCGCCGCGTCTGAAGCACATGGTGGATGTAGCTGTTGGCGGGGTCGTAGTAGTCGTTGAGATTGCCGCCAAAGCCCAGCTCGCCGTAGAAGAACTGGTTGAGTCCGCGCAGGCACTGCAGCGGATCGGTTTCGCCAGCCAGGCGCTGGACCAGGCGCACCTGCAGCCGGTCCAGTTCGGCGCTGGCCGCCTGCAGGTCGAGATCGGGCACGGCATCCTGGGCGATGCTGATTGCCGCCTCCATCAGCGGCAGGTGTTCATCGCTTTGCACCAGCGCTGCAAAGTATTGCAGGGCCGTTGGCGTGTCGTCGTAGCTCCAGCTCATGATGCCTTGTGAATTTGCAGCGCCCAGGCCTGCAATTATGCGGGTTCGGGCTAGCGCCGCAGCAGTGCCCGCAGCTTGAGCCCGGCTGCCCACAGCGCGCCAAAGTACAGCAGGGCCGAGGCCGCCATCAGGCCGGCAAGCAGGCCCACGCGCTGCCATCCGTTGGCACGCAGCGCAATCCAGTCGAAATGCTGGCTTCCCCAGGTCAGCAGCACGGCCAGCAGACTGCTGGCCGCAATCACCTGCAAGGCCAGCCGCCCCCAGCCGGGCTTGGGACGGTAGACGCCCCGGCGCAGCAGCCCCCACAGCAGCCAGCCCGCATTGACCAGGGCCGCCAGGCCGATGGACAGCGCCAGACCCGTATGCGCCATGAAGGGCACCAGCACCAGGTTGAGCAGCTGGGTGATGATCAGCACCACGATGGCGATCTTGACGGGCGTGCGGATGTCCTGGCTTGCGTAGTAGCCGGGCGCCAGCACCTTGATGGCCACCAGGCCCACCAGGCCGGCGCCGTAGCCCACCAGCGCCAGCGCGATCTGGCCCACATCGCTGCCCTGCAGCGCGCCACGGTGGAACAGCGTGGCCACGAGCGGCTCGGCGAAAGTGAGCAGCCCCACCGCGCAGGGCACGGAAAACAGCACCACCAGGCGCAGCCCCCAGTCCAGCATGGCCGAGTAGCGCTCCGAGTCGTCGGCCGCCTTGGCCGCGGCCAGCTGGGGCGTGAGCACCACGCCCAGCGCCACGCCCAGCAGCGCCGTCGGAAATTCCATGAGCCGGTCGGCATAGAACAGCCAGGTCACGCTGCCCGGTTGCAGATAGGAGGCGATCTGGGTGTTGATCATCAGCGAGACCTGGGCCACGCCCACGCCCAGCAGCGCCGGCGCCATCAGCCGGAGGATGCGGCGCACGCCGGCCTCTTGCCAGGCCTGGCGCAAGGCGGCTGGAGAAAACCCGATGCGGGGCAGCAGGCCCAGGCCTGCCAGCGCCGGCAGCTGTACCGCCAGCTGCAGCACGCCGCCCAGCATCACACCGCCGGCCATGGCATAGATGGGCTCTATGCCGCGCGCCTGCAGCCAGGGTGCACCCCAGAAGGCGGCGGCAATCATGGCCAGGTTCAGCAGCACGGGCGTGGCGGCCGAGACGGCAAAGCGCCGCCAGGTATTGAGCACGCCGGACGACAGCGCCACCAGCGACATGAAGCCGATGTAGGGGAACATCCAGCGCGTCATCAGCACGGCTGCGTCATAGCCTTCGGGCGACTGGCGCAGGCCGCTGGCCAGCAGCCAGACCAGCAGCGGCGCGCCGACCACGCCCAGCACGCAGGTCACGAGCAGCACCCAGAACAGCAGCGTGGCCACATGGGAGATCAGCCTGCGCGTGGCCTCCTCCCCCTCCTTGGCCTTGCTGGCGGCCAGCACCGGCACGAAGGCCTGGCTGAAGGCGCCTTCGGCGAACAGGCGCCGAAAGAGATTGGGAATCCTGAACGCGACATTGAACGCATCGGTCAGCGCATTGGCTCCGAACATGGAGGCCATGAGCAGATCGCGCACCAGCCCGGTGATACGGGAGGCCAGCGTCAGCAGGGAAACGGTGGAGGCGGCTTTGAACAGTGACACCGTGGGGAGTGTATGCGCTGGCACGGCCACCGCAGTTGCGTGCCCGGGCGGGCCGGACGGCTCTTGCACTCCGTTGCAACAGGCCCGATTGCGCGGCCTGGGGCCCACAGGCCCTGGAGGGACTGCATGCTATACTCCCGCGCTTCGCCGACAACATCCTCAGACACTAGGAATACATATCATGGCATCCAAGCCCGTAAAGAAGAACCCCCGCCTGGCATCCGGCCGCAAGCGCGCCCGCCAGGACGTCAAGCTCAACGCAGCCAACACTTCGCTGCGCTCCAAGTACCGCACCGCCGTCAAGAAGGTCGAGAAGGCCGTTCTGACTGGCGACAAGGCCAAGGCAACCGAACTGTTTGCCGCAGCCCAATCCGTTCTGGACACGATCGCCGACAAGGGCATCTTCCACAAGAACAAGGCCGCTCGCGACAAGAGCCGCCTGTCCGCCAAGGTCAAGGCCCTGGCAGCCCCCGCCGCCTAATCCACTTAGGCAACCGCACGGATGGCCCCGGCCATCTGCCGTTTGTAACGGGTGCGCTGTCAGCGAACGAGAAAACCGCCTTCGGGCGGTTTTTTTGTGCCTGGACAAAAGCGCCGCCATCGGCAATCGCACCGAAGGAAAAGCCCGGCTCCAGCAAAGCGCAGTCGAAAAAAAACGCACCCCAGGCGCGCTTCACATCGGGCGGGAACCGACCCCGCAAAAAAAGAAGCCGGCCTCAGCGGGCCGGCTCGTCCGGTATCAGGCAGGCTTCGGCAACCTGCAGGTTGTTGTCCTTGGCGAAATTCAGGCAGAAATCCCAGGCCATGGGCTCGTAGTCGCGCAGGTCGCGATGCACGACCACGCACTTGACGCCGTTGAGCGTTGTGGGAACACACCAGGGCGAGTAGCTCAGGTGGCTGCCGCGCTGGGCACCACCGGGGCGGAACTGGCTCATGACGCCTGCCAGCCGCTCGGCCCAGTCGCTGGGCCGGAAAGTCTTGCCTTCGTGGGTGATGCCCTGGATGAACAGTTCTTTGCTGGAGGGAGAGACCATCAGGATGCGCACCAAAATACGACTTGCGCAACAAGGAGCAAAACAGGCGGCTTGCCAAGGGGCCCAGCACCTTGCCACTTCCTGTTTGCGCAAGTCCTTCAAAAAAGCCAGAGCCCGCAGACAGGATCGCTGCCGGCAGGCCAAGCGGGCATTTTATCTCTTATATAAGAGCTGGGCCGTTGTGCAGCGCACTAACCAAGTGTGGCGTAGGTTCATTGCATGGCTGTGATGCGCAAACCGCAACGGTAGGCCATTGCGCGGCCCCTAGAATCGGGCTTCGCTGTTTTTCAGGCATCTGCGGCGGCAACGCCCGGATGCCGTTTACTTTCCAGCTCAGGAGATTTTTGCAATGACCGCTTTCATCGAGGCTGCCTCGCCCCACGTGATGAACACCTATGGCCGCGTACCGATCGCTCTGGAGCGAGGCCAGGGCTGCCGCGTGTGGGACGTCAACGGCAAGCAGTACCTCGATGCGCTGGGCGGCATTGCAGTGAACACGCTGGGCCACAACCACCCCAAGCTGGTGCCTGCGCTGCAGGACCAGGTGGCCAAGCTCATCCACACCTCCAACTACTACCATGTGCCCGGCCAGGAAACGCTGGCCAAGCTGCTGACCGAGCGCGCGAAGATGACCAATGTCTTCTTCTGCAGCACGGGCCTGGAGGCCAACGAGGCCGCCATCAAGATCGCGCGCAAGTACGGCGTGGACAAGGGCATCGCCAAGCCGGTGATCGTGGTCTACGAGCATGCCTTCCACGGCCGCTCCATCGCCACCATGACGGCCACGGGCAACCCCAAGGTGCGCGACGGCTTCGGCCCGCTGCTCGACGGCTTCCTGCGCGTGCCGGTCAATGACTTCGAGGCGCTGCAGCAGGCCACGGCCGGCAACCCCGACGTGGTTGCCGTGATGATGGAGCCCATCCAGGGCGAAGGCGGCCTGCACCCCATGCGCATCGAGTACATGCAGCAGGTGCGCGTCTTGTGCGATGCCAACGGCTGGCTGATGATGTTCGACGAAGTCCAGGCAGGCATGGGCCGCACGGGCAAGTGGTTCGCCCACCAGTGGGCCGGCATCGTCCCCGACGTGATGACCCTGGCCAAGGGCCTGGGCTCGGGCGTGCCCATCGGCGCCGTCGTCGCCCATGGCAAGGCGGCCACCGTGCTGCAGCCGGGCAACCACGGCTCCACCTTCGGCGGCAATCCGCTGGCCATGCGTGCGGGCATCGAAACCATCCGCATCATGGAAGAAGACGGCCTGCTGGCCCATGCCACCAAGGTGGGAGACCGCCTGAAGTCCACGCTGCAAAAGGAGCTGGCCGACGTCAAGGGCGTGGTCGATGTTCGCGGCCAGGGCCTGATCATCGGCATCGAGCTGAACAAGCCCTGCGGCGCCCTGCTGGGCCGTGGCGCCGAAGCCGGCCTGCTGTTCAGCGTGACCGCCGACACCGTGGTGCGCCTGGTGCCGCCGCTGATCATGACCGAGGCCGAGGCCGACGAAGTGGTCGCCAAGCTCAAGCCCCTGATCGTGCAATTCCTGTCCGAATGAGGACCTGCCTATGACTGCCATCAAGCACTATCTGCAGTTTTCCGACTTCACGGCCGACGAGTACGCCTATGTGCTCGAGCGCGCGGCCCTGATCAAGAAGAAGTTCAAGAACTACGAAAAGCACCACACGCTCAGCGACCGCACGCTGGCCATGATCTTCGAGAAGGCCAGCACGCGCACCCGCGTGAGCTTCGAGGCCGGCATGTACCAGCTCGGCGGCTCGGTGGTCCACCTGACCACGGGCGACAGCCAACTGGGCCGCGCCGAGCCCATCGAGGACAGCGCGCGCGTCATCAGCCGCATGACCGACCTGGTGATGATCCGCACCTACGGCCAGGACAAGATCGTGCGCTTTGCCGAGTACTCGCGCGTGCCCGTCATCAACGGCCTGACCAACGAGTTCCACCCCTGCCAGATCCTGGCCGACATCTTCACCTTCATCGAGCACCGCGGCTCGATCCAGGGCAAGACTGTCGCCTGGGTCGGCGACGGCAACAACATGGCCAACACCTGGCTGCAGGCTGCCGACCTGCTGGGCTTCACCGTCCACGTCAGCACGCCGGGCGGCTACGAAGTGGACGAGAAGCTGGCCTTTGGCGGCAAGGCGCCGCGCGAGGGCTGCTACAAGGTCTTCAAGGACCCGCTGGATGCCTGCAAGGGCGCCGACCTGGTGACCACCGACGTGTGGACCAGCATGGGCTACGAGGCCGAGAACGAGGCCCGCAAGAAGGCCTTCGCCGACTGGTGCGTGGATGCCGAGATGATGGCCGCCGCGCGTGCCGACGCCCTGTTCATGCACTGCCTGCCCGCCCACCGTGGCGAGGAAGTGCAGGCCGAGGTCATCGACGGGCCGCAGTCCGTGGTCTGGGATGAGGCAGAGAACCGGATGCACGTGCAAAAGGCACTGATGGAGTACCTGCTGCTGGGCCGCCAGCCGGGCTGATCACGCCCACTCCTTTGGCCCAGGCGCATTCCCTCACACCCATGCACCTGAGCCACGAACACTCCAGACACCGCCTGCAGGCCAAGCGCCCCCAGGCGGTGTTTCCGTTGGGCGGCTGCGCATTGCGCCATCCGCACATTGCACGCCATACGCGCGTGCCCTCGTTCTTCGGGCCGCGCCGGCATTTCGCGGCCCGGGTGCGTGCGCTGTTCGTGCGCATCCACACCTTCTATCTGAAGTTCCTCCAGGGCCATACCTAGGGCCGCACCCCCTCTTCCCAGCCTTATGCGCCGCCCCGGGCACCGGGCGCGGCAAGCCTGTGCGTGCCCTGCTGTCTCCCGAAGAAGAACTTCCATGTCCGAAGCCCTGCATCCCTGCCTGAACTGCGGCGTCTGCTGCGAACACTTCCGTGTCGAATTTTCCGTCTACGAGCTGCGCTCCATGGGCGGCACCGTTCCCGATGAACTGGCCCATGAGGTCCACGGCAACCGCTGGCGCATGAACGGCACCGAGCGCCGCCCCGTGCGCTGCACGGCCCTCACGGGCCGCTGCGGCGAACAGGTGGCATGCAGCATCTACGAGCAGCGCTCATCGACCTGCCGGGAATTCGAGATGGGCACGGACCGCTGCAACGCTGCGCGCCTGGCGCATGGCCTGCCTGCGCTGGATGACGGCGCCCGCATCTGGCTGGCCGCTGCCTGAGCGTGCAACCGGCCGGCGGCCCGGCGACCGGCCTGTCGACCGACCTGGCGCTATGGCTGGCGCCTGTCCGGTGCGCAGCTGTCTCCGCCGCAGGCGCTGCAGCCGCCGCAGCCGCCCCCGTCCTTGGGCGCCAGCGACGGATGCAGCTGACCGGCCTTCAGCCGCCAACGCGCCGGCAGGTAGCGCCAGACCAGGGACACGGCCGCCACCACCACGATCACGCCCACGATGATGTTTTGCCACATGCTCAATGCCCTCCTCAGCCCGCGCCCAGCGCGAGGGCCACGCGGTAGGTGATGAAGCTGGCCAGGTAGGCCAGCGCGAACAGGTAGCCCGTCATCAGCAGCGGATAGCGCCAGCCATTGGTCTCGCGCCGCACGGCCGCCAGCGTGGAAATGCACTGGGGCGCGAACACGAACCAGGCCAGCAGCGACAGCGCCGTGGCCAGGGACCAGGTATGGGCGATCAGCGGCCCCAGCTGCTCGGCCATGGCCTCGTCGCTGGCAGCGGACAGTGCATAGACCGTGCCCATGGCACTGACGGCCACTTCGCGCGCGGCCATGCCGGGCACCAGGGCGATGGCGATCTGCCAGTTGAAGCCGATCGGCGCCAGCACCACCTCCAGCCAGCCGCCGATGCGGCCTGCAAAGCTGTAGCGGATGGCCGCTTCGGTGACGCCATCGGGCGGCGCCGGGTAGCTGGCCAGGAACCACAGCACGATGCTCACGGTCAGGATGATGCCGCCGACGCGGCGCAGGAAGATCATGGCGCGCTCGTACAGGCCCAGGGCCAGGCTGCGCGGGCTGGGCCAGCGGTAGGAGGGCAGCTCCATCAGCAGCGGCGTGGGGCCGGCGCTGCGGCCCACCAGCTTGGCCACGCCGGCCACGGCCATGGCGCTGGCGATGCCGGCCACGTACAGCGCAAACAGCACCAGGCCCTGCAAATTGAAGATGCCGCCCACCGTGCGCTCGGGAATGAAGGCGCTGATCAGCAGCGCATAGACCGGCAGGCGCGCCGAGCAGGTCATCAGCGGCGCGATCATGATGGTCACCAGGCGGTCGCGCCAGCTGGTGATGGAGCGCGTGGCCATGATGCCGGGCACGGCGCAGGCGAAGCTGGACAGCAGCGGAATGAAGGAGCGGCCCGACAGGCCGACCTTGCCCATGATGCGGTCCAGCAAAAAGGCGGCACGCGGCAGGTAGCCCGAATCCTCGAGTGCAAGGATGAACAGGAACAGGATCAGGATCTGCGGCAGGAAGACCAGCACGGCGCCCGTGCCGGCGATCACGCCATCGGCCAGCAGGCTGCGCAGCGCGCCTTCGGGCATGTGCTCGTTGACCAGGGCCGAGACGGCCGAAACGCCGCCCTCGATGCCATCCATCAGCGGCTGCGCCCAGCTGAACACGGCCTGGAACATCAGGAACAGCGTGGCCGCCAGCAGCAGCATGCCCCACAGCGGGTGCAGCACCACGGCATCGATGCGGTCGTCGCGCCGGGTATCCACCACGGGCTCCTTGACGCAGTCGGCCATGATGCGGGCCACCTGCTGGTGCAGGGCCAGCACCTGCTCGCGCGCATCGCCCGGGCGGGCCGGGGCCTGCAGCTGCGGCGCCGCCAGGGCGCGGGCTTCGGGGCCGTCCAGCCATTGCAGCAGTTCGCGCGCGCCGTCCTGGCGCACGCCCACCGTGGACAGCACGGGCATGCCCAGGGCGCGTGACAGCGCCTCGCGGTCGATATCGATGCCCTGGCGCCTGGCCATGTCGCTCATGTTGAGCACCAGCAGCATGGGCAGGCCCAGGCGCTGGGCCTCCAGCACCAGGCGCAGGTTCAGGCGCAGATGGGTGGCGTCGGTGACGCAGACCAGCAGTTCGGGCGGCGCCTCGCGCGCATGGCGACCCGAGACGATGTCGCGCGTGATGCGCTCATCCTCGCTGTGCGCATGCAGGCTGTAGATGCCCGGCAGGTCCAGCACGCGCACGCGCCGGCCGCTGGCCGTGCTCAGCCAGCCTTCCTTGCGCTCAACGGTCACGCCCGCGTAGTTGGCCACCTTCTGGCGTGCGCCGGTCAGCAGGTTGAACAGCGCCGTCTTGCCGCAGTTGGGATTGCCCAGCAGGGCCAGGCGCAGTGCGGAATCACCGCTGCCGCCGCCGCCCTGGGCAGGCTGCAGCGGCTGAATGAGTTTGGGAGAGGACGACGCGCTCATGCCACCGCCTCCGGCGCCACGCGCACCAGGGCCGCCTCATGGCGGCGCAAAGCGAACGTGGTCTGGCCCACGCGCACGGCCAGCGGGTCGTCGCCCGGAAAGCCCGCGGCCAGGATGCGCACGGGCTCGCCGGGCAGAAAGCCGATCTCCATGAGCCGCAGCAGCAGTTCCTGCTCGCTGGCATCGCGTGCGGCATGGAGCTCGACCACGCGCGCCGATACCTGGCGGGGCAGGGCATCAAGGGTGATGGCCGTGGTGGCAGCAACGGCGGCAACGGCAGCAGAGGAGGACATGGGAGGCGCGGACAGCGTGGACGGAGCCGCAGCGTCCGTCGCGGGGTTCATCGAATGCATGGCGTGTTGTATCAATTGATTTTTATTCTCATTTTGATTTTGATCGAACCCGGGCGGCGGGACCGCGCATGGTATCGGAGTGCGGGACAGGGTTTTGCGTTCCCGGCTTTGCCCCCTGGCGGGCCCAGGCGAGCGGCGCGCGGCACAATGGCGGCCGACGCCGACACGGCCTTTGCGCACTCCCCTCCCCACGCCATGACCCATCCCTGCCTGAGCTGCGGCGCCTGCTGCGCATCGTTTCGCGTGGACTTTTCCGTGCACGAGTCGCAGGCGCAGGGCGGCCGCGTGCCAGCCGGGCTGGCCGAGGAAGTCACCGACCACACCTGCCGCATGCGCGGAACCGACTGGGCGCGTCCCCGCTGCGCGGCCCTGGTCGGCAAGGTGGGCGAGAAGGCCCATTGCGGCATCTATGAATGGCGCCCCTCGCCCTGCCGCGAGTTCGCCGCCGGCAGCGATGCCTGCAACCGCGTGCGCGTGCGCCATGGCATGCAGGCGCTGGACAGCGGCCTGCTCTAGCAGCCTGCCAGGCGCCACCAGCCGTCATTCCACCGGCAGCCCCGCCAGCTGTCCCTTGAATTCCTGCAGCGAGAAATGCGTGTGCACCTGGCGCACGCCGGGCAGCCGGTGCAGGCGGCTGAGCAGCAGATCGGAATAGGCGTCGAGATCGCGCGCCACGACGACCAGCAGGAAGTCCTCCGGCCCCGAGATGCCGTGGAACATCACGACCTCGGGAATGGCGCAGACCGCTTCCTGGAAATGGCGCGAGGACTCCTCGTTCTGGTGGTCTATGCCCACCATCACGAAGGCCAGCACGCCAAAACCTATGGCGCGCCGGCTCAGCGCGGCGTGGTAGCCGGTGATCACGCCCTCGTCCTCCAGCCGCTTGATGCGCCGCCATGACGGTGACTGCGACAAATGCACACGCTGCGCCAGCTCACCCGAGGTCAGCCGCGCGTTGTCCTGCAGGGCGCGGATCAGCAGCCGGTCCGTTCTGTCGATGTCGATTGGCATAAACCACCTATGAATTCATGTTTCACAGAATAACTTATCCAAGATCAAGTCGATTTAGGGATAACTACTAAACGCCCCGCGAAGGCCGTCCATAGCATCCGCCTCCGAAGCCCCCCACAGCAACGGAGACAACAACCCATGCCAGCCTTCGAAGACATCGTCCAGCGCGAAGCCGGACTCAAACAGCAGCTGTCCGCCGGACAGATGACCATGATCGCCATCGGCGGTGCCGTCGGCACCGGCCTGTTCCTGGGCAGCGGCTTTGCCATCGGCTTTGCCGGGCCCAGCGTGCTGATCAGCTATGCCATCGGCGCAGTGATCTCGCTGCTGCTCATGGGCTGCCTGGCCGAGATGACGGTGGCCCACCCGACCTCGGGCTCGTTCGGCGCCTATGCCGAGCACTACATCAGCCCGATGGCCGGCTTCATGGTCCGCTATGCCTACTGGGCCTGCGTGGTGCTGGCCGTGGGCACCGAGGTGACGGCCGTGGGCCTGTACATGGGCTACTGGTTCCCCGAGGTGCCGCGCTGGGCCTGGGTGGTGATCTTCTCGGGCGCGCTCATCGGCGTGAACATGATGAGCGTCAAGGCCTTCGGCGCCGTGGAGTACAGCTTCTCCATGATCAAGATCATCGCCATCGCGGCCTTCATCGTGGTCGGCGCCTGGGTGGTGTTCGGCGCCCGTCCGGACGGCGTGGGCTTTGCCAACTACGTCAACAACGGCGGCTTCTTCCCCAACGGCCTGTGGGGGACCTGGGTGGGCGTGATCATCGCCATCTTCAGCTACCTGAGCATCGAGATGATCGCGGTAGCCGCCGGCGAGGCCAAGGACCCGCAGCGCGCCGTCACCAGCGCCTTCCGCTCCACCATGGTGCGCCTGGTGGTGTTCTACCTGGCCACGATCGCGCTGATGCTGGCCATCGTGCCGTGGTCGGCCGCCGGCAAGGAGGGCAGCCCCTTCGTCAAGGTGATGGAGATCATCGGCCTGCCCGGCGCGGCCAGCGTGGTCAATTTCGTGGTGCTGGTGGCCGCCCTGTCGGCCATGAACAGCCAGCTGTACATCACCACCCGCATGATGTTCAGCCTCTCGCGCGCCGGCCATGCGCCCGCCGTGCTGGGCCGCGTGAACTCGCGCGGCGTGCCGCTGCCGGCGCTGCTGCTGTCCTGCCTGGGCATTGCCGTGGCCACGCTGTTCAACATCATCAATCCCGAGCAGTCCTTCATGCTGATGATGGCCGTGGCCATGTTCGGCGCCATGTTCACGTGGTTCATGATTTTCGTGACCCACCTGTTCTTCCGCATCCACTGGGTGCGCCAGGGCAACAAGCCGCTGGCCTTTCGCATGTGGGGCTTTCCGGTGCTGACGCTGCTGGGCGCGGCGCTGATGCTGGCCGCCCTGGTGTCCACGCTGTTCACCGACGTGTTCCGCCTGACCGTGCTCACGGGCCTGCCCTTTTTGCTGCTGCTGGCCGCCGTCTACGCCATCTGGTATCGCCGGCCGGCCGGCCAGCCCTCCCCTCAGACCCCAACCCAGACCCCAACATCCACCCAAGCCCAGGTTCCCGCCCGGTGACATCCGGCCTCCCGTTTCTCTCTCTGCCTTAGACACATGACGACTCTTGCCCCCCTCGATACCGCCCGCGCCTCGATGTTCAGCCACGTCCCGCCCTACCCCGGAGATCCCATCCTGTCGCTGATGGAGGCCTTCCAGCAGGACCCACGCGCCGACAAGGTCAGCCTGAGCATCGGCCTGTATTTCGACGAGGCCGGCCGCCTGCCCGTGCTGGACTGCGTGCGCCAGGCCGGCGATGCCCTGGCCCGCGAGCAAAGCCCCAGCGGCTACCTGCCCATCGAAGGCATTGCTCCCTACCGCCAGCTGGTGCAGGACCTGGTGTTCGGCGCCGGTCATGAGGCCGTGCGCAGCCAGCGCATCGCCACCGTGCAGACCCTGGGCGGCTCGGGCGCGCTCAAGCTGGGCGCGGACTTCATCCAGCACTATTTCCCCGGCGCCGAGGTCTGGCTCAGCGATCCCACCTGGGACAACCACCTGGCCATCTTCCAGGGCGCGGGACTGCGCACCCACAGCTATCCCTACTACGACGCGGCCACGGGCAGCCTGCGCTTCGACGCCATGCTGCAGACGCTGCGCGAACTGCCCTCGGGCAGCGTGGTGCTGCTGCATGCCAGCTGCCACAACCCCACGGGCGTGGACCTGTCGCGCGAGCAGTGGCAGCAACTGATCCCGGTGATCGTGGAGCGCGGCCTGATCCCCTTCGTGGACATGGCCTACCAGGGCTTTGGCGATGGGCTCGATGAAGACGCCTGGTCCGTGCGCGCCCTGGCCGATGCGGGCGCCCAGGCCTTCGTGGCCAATTCGTTTTCCAAGAACTTCTCGCTGTATGGCGAACGCGTGGGCGGCCTCAGCGTGGTCTGCAACGACGCGTCCACGGCCGGCAATGTGCTGGGCCAGCTCAAGGCCACGGTGCGCAGCAACTATTCCTCGCCACCCACCCGTGGCGCACGCCTGGTGCAGCAGGTGCTGGCATCGCCCGAGCTGAGCGCCCAATGGGCGCAGGAGCTGGCGCAGATGCGCGGGCGCATCAAGGACATGCGCGCCCAGCTGCACGGCGCGCTGCATGAACGCTTTGGCGAGCGGCGCGACTTCGGCTTCCTGCTGACCCAGCGCGGCATGTTCAGCTACACAGGCATCACCGAGCCCCAGGTCCGCCGCCTGCGCGACGAGCATGGCGTGTACCTGATCCGCTCGGGCCGCATGTGCATGTCGGGCCTGTCCGGCGCCAACGTGCAGTACGTGGCCGACGCCATTGCCACGGTGCTGGAGTCGCCGCAATGAGCGGCTGCCCCGTCCATGGCGGCCTGACCGAGCGCATCGTCGCCGAGGAAAGGGCGCAGCTGGATTTCAGCCAGTCCATGAGCTATGGCGACTACCTGCAGCTGGACGCCATCCTGGGCGCACAGCAACTGCTGTCGCCCACGCATGACGAGTTGCTGTTCATCATCCAGCACCAGACCAGCGAGCTGTGGATGAAGCTGATGCTGCACGAGCTGGGCGCGGCCACGGCCGCCGTGGCGGCCGACCGCCATGCAGATGCCTTCAAGATGCTGGCCCGCGTGAGCCGCATCATGGAGCAGTTGGTCGGCGCCTGGTCCGTGCTGGCCACCATGACGCCTACCGAGTACACGGCCATGCGCCCGTATCTCGCCAGCTCCAGCGGCTTCCAGAGCTACCAGTACCGCTGCATCGAGTTCGCGCTGGGCAACAAGAACGCCGCCATGCTCCAGCCCCATGCCCACCGCCCGGACCTGCTGGCGCGGGTGGAGGCTGCATGGCGCGCACCTTCCCTGTACGACGAGGCCCTGCGCCTGCTGGCACGCCAGGGGTTGGCCATTCCTGCCGGGCACCTGGAACGCGACTGGACCCAGCCCTACACGGCCAGCCCCGAGGTCGAGGCCGCCTGGGCGCAGGTCTACCGCGACCCGCAGTCGCACTGGGACCTGTACCAGCTCGGCGAAAAGCTCGCCGACATCGAGGACGCCTTCCGCCTGTGGCGCTTTCGCCATGTGACCACGGTGGAGCGCGTCATCGGCTTCAAGCGCGGCACGGGCGGCACCGGCGGCGTCAGCTATCTGCGCAAGATGCTGGACGTGGTGCTGTTCCCCGAAATCTGGTCCGTGAGAACCGCGCTGTAAGGCCTTCCGCCTGACAACAACCACCAAGAACCAAGACACCATGAAGCAAATCATCGACGTGGGACTGCCGCCGCTCAAGCAGCCCTTCTCCTGGGCCGTCAAGGCCAGCGGCCAGATGCTGTTCACGGCCCACGGCCCCGTGCGGCCCGACGGCAGCATCGACACCGGCCCCATCGAACAGCAGGCGCGCCTGACCTTCACCAACCTGCGCAACGCGCTGCAGGCCGCAGGCGGCACGCTGGCGCATGTGACCCAGGTGCTGATCTACATGACCGACGTGGCCGACATGCCGGCCATCGACGCCGTGTACCGCGAGTTCTTCGAGGCGCCGTATCCCAACCGCTCCAGCATGGGGATTTCGGCGCTGGTGGTGCCGGGCATGAAGCTGGAGATCGTGGCCTACGCCATGCTCCCCTAGAGGCTGTGACGGACATGCCGGCGCCCCGCAATTGCGTTCAATACAGGGGCGGCGTGCGGGACGAGACTGCGTGCCTTGTGCAGTCCTGCGTCCGCGCGAAATCTCATGTCCTCCTCGCTGCTCGCCATGGGCGTCTTCACCCTCGTCGGCGCCATCACGCCCGGCCCCGTCAATGTGCTGGCCCTGCGCCACGGCGCAGCGCGCTCGCGCCTGGTCTCTGCCGCCTATGTGCTGGGCGCCAGCGCCAGCTATGCGGCCGTGGTCTGGGTCATGGGCCAGGGCGCACAGTGGCTGCTGCAGACGCTGCCGCAACTGTCTGCGGCCGCACAGTGGCTGTGCGCCGCCTATCTGCTGTGGCTGGCCTGGCGGCTGGCCAACGCGCCTGTGGGCCAGGCCGGTGCGCAGCAGCAGGCCGGATCGCAGCGCACGCTGCAGGCCTTGCTGCAAGCGCTGTTGCAGGGCACGGCCGTGCAGACGCTCAACCCCAAGGCCTGGCTGGTGGCGCTGGCCGGCGTGGGCCTGTTCGTGCTGCCCCATGCGAATGCGCCGTGGGCGCTGCTGCAGTTTTGCGCCATCTCGCTGCTGGCCTGCCTGGTTGGGGTCGGCAGCTGGGCGCTGCTAGGGCAGCTGCTTTCGGGCTGGCTGCGCACCGAACGCCGCCAGCGCCTGTTCCACCGCCTGCTGGCCCTGCTGCTGGTCGCCAGCGTGGCGGCCATGCTGGCATGATGGCTGGCCGCCATGACTTCAGCCTCTCCCCACCGATTCCACCGCCATCCGGCCGCCCCCTGGGCCGAGCTGCGCGACAGTGCGCGCTCGCCGCATTGCTTTCGGCTGCACATGCATGCCGAGTACTCGATCGGCATCGTGGACGCGGGCCGTACCGTGTTCCACCATGCCCACGGCCCGCAGCCCGTGGAGGCGGGCGGCGTGGTGCTGATCGAGCCCGGCGCCTGGCATGCCTGCAATCCCGACCCCGGCGCGCCATGGTCCTACCGCATGCTGTTTGTCGAAGCCGACTGGCTGCACGCGCGGCTGGGCGTGGCCGCGCTGCGCTTTCCCCGGCGCACGCTCACGGATGCGGACATCGCCCGCCTGGTGGATGGCCTGTGCCGCCCCGTCGATGGCGCGGCCGCCGCCGACCGCCTGGCCCTGGGCCTGGAGCACCTGCTGGACCGCTGTGCCCAGCCCGCAGCCTTGCCCCTGCCCGGCGATGCGGCGGCCCTGGCCCCCGCGCTGCAGCGCCTGCATGCAGGACCCGATGCAGGCCTGACCGTGCAGTCCCTGGCCCAGGAATGCGGCATGAGCGCCACGCGCTTCATCCGCCGCTTCAAGGCGGCCACGGGCATGACGCCCGGCAGCTACCGCCTGAACCTGCGCATCAACGGCGCGCGCCGCCTGCTGGCCACGGGGGCGGCGCTGTCCGATGCGGCCTATGCCATGGGCTTTGCCGACCAGGCCCACCTGCAGCGCGCCTTCAAGGCCCACCATGCGCTGACGCCGGGCTGCTACGCACGCGGAGCCTGAGCCGGACCCTCCCATGGTTTTGCAGCGGCCAGCCCGGGGCCGGCGGTGAAAGCGCAGATACTTACGCCTTCCGCTTTCAGCCCCCAACCGCCGCGCACCATGGCCGCCTTCCAAGACATTCAGCAACGAGAAACCGGCCTGCGCCAGCAGCTGTCCGCCGCCCAGATGGTGATGATCGCCATCGGAGGCGCCATCGGCACCGGCCTTTTCATGGGCAGCGCCTTCGCCATCGGATTCGCCGGCCCCAGCGTGCTGGTCAGCTACGCCATCGGCGCGCTGATCTCGCTGCTGCTCATGGGCTGCCTGGCCGAGATGACGGTGGCCCATCCGACCTCGGGCTCGTTCGGCGCCTATGCCGAGCACTACATCAGCCCGATGGCCGGCTTCATGGTCCGCTATGCCTACTGGGCCGCCGTGGTGCTGGCCGTGGGCATGGAGGTGACGGCCATAGGCATCTACATGGGCTACTGGTTCCCCGACGTGCCGCGCTGGATCTGGGTGGTGGTGTTCTCGGGCGCGCTGGTGGCCGTCAACGCCAGCAGCGTCAAGGCCTTCGGCCAGGTGGAGTACGGCTTTTCCATGGTCAAGATCATCGCCATCGTGGCCTTCATCCTGATCGGCGCCTGGGTGGTGTTCGGCTCGCAGCCCCAGGGCATCGGCTTTTTCAACTACACGGCCGATGGCGGCTTCTTCCCCAAGGGCCTGTGGGGCACCTGGGTGGCCGTGATCATCGCCATCTTCAGCTACCTGAGCCTGGAGGCCGTGGCCGTGGCGGCTGGCGAGGCCGAGGACCCCAAGCGCGCCATCACCCGGGCCTTTCGCACCACCATGGCGCGCCTGGTGATCTTCTACCTGCTGACGCTGGCGCTGATGCTGGCCATCGTGCCCTGGCAGCAGGCCGGCACGGACAAGAGCCCCTTCGTGAAGGTGATGGAGATCATCGGCATCCCGGGCGCTGCCAGCATCATCAACTTCGTGGTGCTGGTGGCCGCGCTGTCGGCCATGAACAGCCAGCTGTATGTGACCTCGCGCATGATGTTCAGCCTGTCGCGCGGCGGCTATGCTCCCTCGGTGTTCGGGCGGCTGAACAGCCGCGGCGTGCCCGTGGCGGCGATTGCCATCTCCTGCCTGGGCATTGCCGTGGCCGTGGCCGTGAACCTGTGGAAGCCCGAAGGCTCGCTGCTGTGGATGATGTCCGTGTCCATGTTCGGCGCCATGTTCACCTGGTTCATGATCTTCGTGACCCATCTGTTTTTCCGCGCGCGCTGGTCGCGCGAGCATCCAGGCCAGCGCCTGCAGTTCCGCATGTGGGGCTATCCGCTGTTCACGCTGGCCGGCGCCGCGCTGATGCTGGGCGTGATCGTCACCACCTATTTCACCGAGGTCTTCCACATGACGCTGCTCACGGGCCTGCCCTTCCTGGGCCTGCTGGCCCTGGTGTATGCGCTGTGGTACCGGCCGCGCGCACAGGCCGCCCGAACCGCCCCGAAGGAGTGAAACCATGACCCGCAGACTCTGGGACATCTCCCCGGCCGTGCAGGCCGCCAGCCCCGTCTTTCCCGGCGACACGGCCTACAGCCAGCAATGGTGCGCCACCATCGGGCCGGGCTGCCCGGTCAATGTCAGCGCCATCACGCTGTCGCCCCATGTGGGAGCGCATGCCGATGCACCGCTGCACTATGACGCGGACGGCGCCAGCATCGGCCATGTGGACCTGGACGCCTTCCTCGGCCCCTGCCGCGTGATCCACGCCATCGGCAAGGGACCGCTGGTCGAATGGGAGCACATCGCCCACGCCGTGGAGCATCTTCCGGCACGCGTGCTGGTGCGCACCTACGAGCGCGCCCCCACCACCTGGGACCAGGAACTGGCCGCCTATGCACCGGCCACGGTCGAGCGGCTGGCCGACCTGGGCGTGAAGCTCATCGGCATTGACACGGCCAGCATCGACCCGGCCAGCAGCAAGAGCCTGGACAGCCACCAGGTGATCCGCCGGCGCGGCCTGCGCGTACTGGAGAACCTGGTGCTGGACGAGGTGGCCGAGGGCGACTACGAGCTCATCGCCCTGCCGCTCAAGCTGGTCGAGGCCGATGCCTCGCCCGTGCGCGCCGTGCTGCGTGCCCTGGCCTGATTCCCGGGCCGCACCTTTCGCCTTTCGCCTTTTCCATACCCAAGGAGACCCCGTGACGAGCCTGCAAGACTGCCTCACCCTCGATGCGCAAGACCCGCTGCGCGCCCTGCGCGACCAATTCACGCTGCCCGAAGGCGTGATCTACCTTGACGGCAATTCGCTGGGCGCCAGCCCCCGCGCCGCCGCCGCGCGCGTGGCCGAGGTGGTGCAGCAGGAATGGGCCCAGGGCCTGATCCGCTCGTGGAATGACGCCGGCTGGATCAGCCTGCCCCAGCGCCTGGGCGACCAGTTCGCCCCCTGGCTGGGCGTGGGCGCGGGCGAGCTGGTGTTCACCGACACGGCCTCCATCAACCTCTACAAGGTGCTGACGGCGGCGGCCCGCATCGCGCGCGAGGACGCGCCGCAACGCAAGCGCCTGATCAGCGAGCGCAGCAACTTCCCCACCGACCTCTACATCGCCCAGTCGGTCTGCCAGGAATACGGCCTGGAGCTGGTGCTGCTCGAACCCGAGGAAATTGCCAGCGCGCTGACCGACGAGGTGGCCATCTGCATGCTCACCCATGTCAACTACCGCACGGGCGCCATGCACGACATGGCTGCCGTGACGGCTGCCGCGCAGGGCAAGGGCATTCTCTGCGTCTGGGACCTGTGCCACAGCGCGGGCGCCGTGCCTGTCGATCTCAAGGGCGCGAATGCCGACTTCGCCATCGGCTGCAGCTACAAGTACCTCAACGGCGGCCCCGGTGCGCCGGCCTTTGTCTGGGCCCATCCACGCCTGATCAACCGCTTCTGGCAGCCGCTGTCGGGCTGGTTCGGCCATGCCGAGCCTTTCAAGTTCGTGCCGGACTACCACCCGGCCCAGGGCATACAGCGCTACCTGTGCGGCACCCAGCCCATGGTCAGCCTGAGCGTGCTGCAGTGCGGCCTGGACGTGTTCACTGCCGTGGAGCCGCTGGGCGGCATGGACGCGCTGCGCAAGAAGTCGCTGTCGCTGACCGACCTGTTCATCGCCCTGGTCGAGGAACGCTGCCAGGGCCACGGCCTGGGCCTGGCCACGCCGCGCGAGCACGGCCGGCGCGGCTCCCAGGTCTGCCTCACGCGCGAGGAAGGGCTGGGCGTGGACGGCAAGGACAGCGGCGCCTATGCCATCGTGCAGGCGCTGATCGCGCGCGGCGTGATCGGCGACTTCCGCAAGGGCGACGGCACGGGCCTGCACAAGGACATCCTGCGCTTCGGCTTCACGCCGCTGTACGTGGGATTCGAAGATGTCTGGCATGCCGTGGAGCACCTGCGCCAGGTGCTGGAATCGGGCGAATGGCGCAAGCCGGAGTTCAACCGCGTCAATGCGGTGACCTGAAGCCTGGAGCCAGCCCTTCAGAACGCCGTGGACGACAGCGAGGCCCAGAGATGGGCCGCGACCAGGGCGCGCCAGGGCGCGAAGTCCCGCAGCCACAACTCGGTCTGCGCGGCGTCCACGGATTCCGTCTCCAGCAGCCGCGCCAGGGCGCGGCGCACGGCCACATCGCCGTGCAACGGGCCGTCCAGGTGGCCATAGCCGCGCAGCAGCATGTAGTTCACGGTCCACGGGCCGACGCCCTTGAGGGCCAGCAGCCGCCGGCTGATCTCGCTGGCGGGCAGCTCGGGCATGGCGGCCCAATCGTCCAGCGGCAGTTCGCCCGCCTGCACGGCATGCGCCAGCAGGCGCAGCGTATGGGTCTTGCTCCGGGAAAAGCCGGCCGCGCGCAGGTCGTCCTCGCTCAGCTGCGCCACCTGCGCGGCCTCCGGCATGCACCACAGCTGCTGCGGCGCGTCGGCATGGCCATCGTGCAGCGCCACCGGCTGGCCGGCTGCGGCGATCAGGCGGCGGCGCAGCGACACGGCTGCCGCCACGCTGATCTGCTGCCCGGTGACGGCCCAGCTCAGCGCCTCCCAGGGCGTGCAGGCCGCGGGCACATGCAGGCCAGGCTGGCGCGCCAGCAGCGGTCCCAGCCGCTCATGGCGGCCAAAGCGGCGCTCGAACTCCCCCACATCCTGGGACAGTCCGAACATGCGCCGCAGCATGGCGGCCAGCACATCGTCCATGCCGGTGATTGCGCCCGCATCGGCGGGCAGGCGCCATCGGGCCTGGACCACGGCCGCCTCTTCGCACTGCTGCCTCAGCTCCAGGGTGAGCAGCGTGGGAAGGCCTTTCCACATCAGGCCCTTGTGCATGCGGATGGTGCCGCCATCCTGCAGATCGCATTCGGACAGGCGCTGGGCATCGCGCCGGTGAAAGCCCCAGAACTCGGTCATGCGGTAGCCGGCCGGCAGCGTCAGTTGCTGCTGCGCCTGATAGGTCTGGCCGGTGCCACGCCCTTGCCCTGGCCCTTGTCCTTGCCCGCTCATGCGCTTCCTGCCTGGCGCAGCGGTGCGTGCCCAGCGTCCTTGCCAGCCGCCTCCTGCGCCTGGCGCGCCTCGCGCAGCAGCAGGGCGCGCTTGCGCTCCACGCCCCAGCGGTAGCCGGAGATGCTGCCGTCATTGCGCACCACGCGGTGGCAGGGCACGGCCACGGCAATGGGGTTGGCCGCGACGGCGCTGGCCACGGCCCGGGCACCCGTGGGCATGCCCAGGCGCAGGGCCAGTTCCGAATAGCTCAGGGTCTGGCCGGCGGGAATGGCGCACAGCGCCTGCCATACGCGCTGCTGGAAGGCCGTGCCCTGCACATCCAGCGGCAGTGCCAGGCCCCGGCGCGGCTGCTCGACCAGGGCCACGACCTGGGCCACGGTGTGCTCGAATCCGGCATCGCCGCCCACCAGTTCGGCCAGCGGAAAGCGCTGCTGCAGGTCCTGGACCAGGGCCTCGGCATCGTCGCCCAGCAGCACGCAGCACACGCCGCGATCGGTGCTGGCCACCAGGATGCTGCCCAGCGTGCATTCGGCCACCGCAAAGCGGATGGTCTGGCGCATGCCGCCGCGCCGGTAGTCACCGGGCGCCATGCCCAGCATGGCGCCTGCGTCGCGGTAGAAACTGCTGCTGGCCGCATAGCCGCTGAGGTAGGCGGCATCGGTGACCGAGTCGCTCTGGCCTGGCTGCAGCGCCTGGCGCAGCGCACGCGCGCGGTGCGCCTTGGCATAGGCCTTGGGCGTGAGGCCCGTGGCCTGCTTGAACAATCGGTGCAGCTGCCAGGGGCTCAGCCCCGAGCGTTCTGCCAGCGCGCCCAGGGCGGGGGGCGGCTCCTCGGTCTCCAGCCAGCGGCAGCATCGGGCCACCAGGGCAGCGGGGTTGGCAGGGGCATCGCTGGCTTGATTCATGGCTTGGTGGGACACGGCATGTCTTTCAGGATCATCGGATGCCCTACTCTACGCAGCCCGGCGCGGGCGCGCATCCCGCTTCTTGCAAGCCGCAGGATTGCTGCGCGGGATTCGGTTACGCTGCGCCCTGCATTTTCCGCATCGAGACTTGCGAGACTCCCACATGACCACCGAACACTCCGGCTGTCCCATGAACAGCCCCGGCCGCACCGAATCCATCGTCAAAGAGGAGCGCGCCCAGCTGGACTTCAGCCAGTCCATGAGCTATGGCGACTACCTGCACCTGGACCAGATCCTCACGGCACAGCACCCGCTGTCGCCCGCGCATGACGAGATGCTGTTCATCATCCAGCACCAGACCAGCGAGCTGTGGATGAAGCTGATGCTGCATGAGGTCCGAGCCGCCACGGCCGCCATCGCAGGCGGCACGCGCGCCGACGCCTTCAAGATGCTGGCCCGCGTGAGCCGCATCATGGAGCAACTGGTCAGCGCCTGGACCGTGCTGTCCACCATGACGCCGCCCGAGTACACGGCCATGCGTCCCTACCTGGCCAACTCCAGCGGCTTCCAGAGCTACCAGTACCGCTGCATCGAGTTCTCCCTGGGCAACAAGAATGCCGCCATGCTCCAGCCCCATGCCCACCGGCCCGATCTGCTGGCCCAGGTGGAGGCGGCATGGCGCTCGCCCTCGCTCTACGACGTGTCCCTGCAACTGCTGGCGCGCGAGGGCATCGAGGTGCCCGCCGACCGGCTGGAGCGCGACTGGACCCAGCCCTACGAGGCCAGCGAAGGCGTCAAGCAGGCCTGGATCACGGTCTACCGCGATCCCCACCAGCACTGGGACCTGTACCAGCTCGGCGAAAAGCTGGCCGACATCGAGGACGCCTTCCGCCTGTGGCGCTTCCGCCATCTGACGACTGTGGAGCGCGTCATCGGCTTCAAGCGCGGCACGGGCGGCACCGGCGGCGTCAGCTACCTGCGCAAGATGCTGGACGTGGTGCTGTTCCCCGAAATCTGGGCGCTGCGCACCGAGCTATAAGAACTGGCGGGCGCCACCGACGGCAGACCGCTGCGGTGGCGACAGCGCGCATGCGCGCAAACGGGTAAGCTGCGGCGCCAGGAGAAATACCGTGTCCGCAGCGCCGCAACAGCCCCCACACAACAACACACACACAGAGGCTTCGCAGACCTCCACCGCAGCACCGCCGCCACGCAGCCAGCTGCTGTGGGCCATGCTGCTGGCCCTGCTCTCGGCCTTTGCGCTGAGCCAGGCCTTTCGCACCACGACCTCGGTCATGGCGACCGACCTGCAGCAGGATTTCGGGCTTACGGCCCAGTCGCTGGGGGCCTTTGCGGGCCTGTTCGGACTGTCCTTCGGCGTGGCCCAGTTGCTCATGGGCATCGGCATGGATCTCTACGGCCTGCGCCGCACGGTGCTGCTGTCGTTTCCGCTGGCGATCGCGGGGTCGGCACTGTCCGCCGCCGCACCCAATTACGGCTGGCTGATGGTGGGCCAGTTGCTGATCGGCGTGGGCTGCTCGCCGGCCTTCCTGGCCTGCACCATGTTCATCTCGCGCCACTTTCCCGTGGACCGCTTCGCCTTTCTGTCGGGCGTGGGCATGGGCGTGGGCGGCTTGGGGCTGCTGTTCACAGGCACGCCGCTGGCCTGGCTGGTCCAGCATTTCGGCTGGCGCTCGGGCTTTGCGCTGCTGGCCGTGATGTCGGCCCTGTCGTGGCTGCTGATCTGGTGGCGCGTGCACGAGCCCGCCCGCCGCGGAGCACAGACCGCCGCACGGGAAAGCTGGGGCGTGGCGGCACGCCGCATGGCCGAGCTGTTCACGCTGCCGCACACGCTGGGTATCGTCCTGCTGGCCATGGCCTGCTATGCATCGTTTCTGGCGCTGCGCGGCCTGTGGCTGGGGCCGCTGCTCATCCATCGCTATGGCTTTTCGCTGGTGGAAAGCGGCAATGTGGCGCTGGTCGTATCGATGATCTCGCTGTTCAGCCCCGCGATTTTCGGGCGCATGGATCCCGGCCCAGGGCGGCGCCGGCGCTGGCTCACCAATTACTCGCTGCTCATGGGCAGCCTGTTCATGCTCATGGCCTTTTTGCACCATGGCTGGACCAATGTGGCGCTGATCTTCGCCATGGGCCTGCTGTCGGGCTATTCGGTGCTGCAGTACGCCGATGTGCGCGCTTCCTACCCGCCCGAGATGACCGGCCGCGCGCTGTCGCTGTTCACCATGGCCATGTTCCTGGGCGTGGCCCTGGTGCAATGGTTCACGGGCTGGGTGGCGGCCTGGGCCGAGGCCTGGGGCGTGGAGCCCTACAAGGCCGTGATGATCTCGATTGCGGCCACCCTCGTCGGTGCGTCAACCGCGTTCCGTTTCCTGCCCTCCTCGCCGCTGCTGCGCCAGGCATCCGCCGCCTAGCGGCCGGAGTCTGTGCCTCTACAAGGCGTTGGCGGCCGAGCCATCGCCACGGTACAGCCAAGGCAGATCCATCAGCCGGGAGCCCAGCAGGCGCAGTGACAGGTCACGCCCCCAGCGCACCGGACCCGTGGCATGGAAGATGCGGCCGTTGCGCTGCGAGCGCGCCTGCACGCGCGCATTGCGCTGCCAGCGATTGAGCGCGTAGCGGCGCAGGCGCATGTTCACATCCAGGTCATGCATGGACAGGGCGCGCTGCAGCTCCGCTGCATCTTCAATCGCCATGCCGGCGCCCTGGGCCAGATAGGGTCGCATGGGGTGGGCGGCATCGCCCAGCAGCGCCACCACGCCGCGCGCCATCTGCGCGGCCGATTGCACGGGCGGGCGATCGCCCACCGGCCACAGCCGCCAGTCACCGCCAGCGGCAGGCACATGCTGGACCAGGTCCAGCAGCTGCGGGCAGCTGCCCTGCAGCACCCGCACCAGATCATCGAGATTGCCCGCGTGGTCCCAGTTCGCCAGGTCCTCGGGCGCCGAGCCCTGGACGATGACCACCAGGTTCTGCAGCTCGCCCCGGCGCACGGGGTACTGGATGGCATGCATGCGCGAGCCCAGCCAGGCCGTGACATCAGTGGCACGCAGCCGCTTGGGCAACTGGGCCTGGTGCACCAGGGCGCGGTAGGCCAGGTGCCCGGTGACACGCGGCGGGCCGTCGCCCAGCAGCTGCTGGCGCAGGACGCTGCGCACGCCGTCGGCAGCGACCAGGGCATCGCCTTCGATCAGCTTGCCGGCCTGGGTTCGCACGGTGACCACGCCGTCCGTTTCGGAAAAGCCTTCAATGGGCTGGCCCAGGTTCAGGTGCATGCCCGGATAAGTCTGAGCGGCTTCCTTCAGCAGCTGCTGCAGATCGGCCCGGTGGATGGTGGCGTAGGCAGCGCCGTAGCGATGCACGGCCTCGCTGCCCAGAGGCATGTGCCCCAGTTCCTGCCCTGTGGCGGCGCTGCGCACCCGCAGGCTGTCCGGCAGCGCCACCACCTGCTGCAGCGGCTTTTGCAGGCCCCAGGCCTGCAGGCGGCGCACCACATTCGGCCCCAGCTGGATTCCAGCCCCCACTTCGCTGAGCACGCGAGCCTGTTCGAAAAGACGCACTTCCCAGCCCGCCCGCGATGCACCAATCGCGGCAGCCAGGCCACCAATGCCGCCGCCGGCAATCAACACCTGCTTGTTCATGCGCGTATTGTGCCCCTGCCTTCGCCCATGGTGGCTGGTGCCTGGATATTCAAGTCGGCCACCACTGAAGAAAATCAAAAAATCATCGGATTTGTCTGAAACACGCATGCATCCGCCATGCGTTGAGACGCCAAGACCCGGAAACACCCACCTCGCATGCTCCAAACTGCCGCAAGGTGCATCACTGGCACCGTGCATTTTGCGTTACCGCCAGGAATCGGCCCTGGCATCGCCGCCGCGCAATGTCCGTGCACAGGCCCACGCTTTGCACAGCGCATGATAGTCATTCTCAACCGAGTCAATTTTTGACAAATGGCCGTGCCAATGAAAAAAGCCCGCACAAGGCGGGCTCTTTCAACATGCGCGATGGAAAAATCAGATGACGAACTTTTCGCGGTCCTGATTCTGAATCCACTTCGGCGGCTTGCCGCGTCCGGTCCAGGTCTGGCCAGTGGCGGGATCACGGTACTTGGGCGCCACCTTGGTGCCCGTTGCACCCGCATTGCCGCGACCACGAGCCGAAGGAAAGACGTCATCCGCAGTCAGGCCATATTCGGCAATCAAATTGCGAACCTTGCCCACGGCGTCAGACAGTTCACGCTTGCGCGCTTCCTGGATCTGTTGCTCCAGTTCCTGTCGCTGCTTCAGCAATTCCTTGTAAGAGCTCATGGTGTGCGCCTTGAAAGTTGTTTAAGAGCTTTCATTATAAAAACATAATCGCCCTACAGGGCAAGACGCATGTAAGCAAAATCCACAATATCGCAGTTGCCTATTGCAGCGAGGAGCCTTCGGATAATTCCGAAATGGCAAGCACCTTGTCAATGCGTTTGCCATCGAGATCAATCACCTCGAAGATCCAGCCCGCGCAGCTGATCCGCTCTCCCAGAACCGGCAAATGACCGCTTTCCGCCATGAGAAGGCCGGCAACGGTGTTGTATCGGCCACGGTGCTCATCGGGCAGGTCACGAATATCGAGGCGCGCCTTCAGCTCCGATATGGGCATCAGCCCGTCCAATAACCAGGAGCCATCCCCACGCTGCATGGCCCATGCTTCCGTTTCGGTCACAGGCTGTAACTCGCCGGTAATCGCCTCCAGCAAATCGCGCGGCGTCATGATGCCCTGCACCACGCCATATTCATCCACCACGAACACCATGCGCCCGGATCGGGCACGCAATTGCTCCAGCAGTTCCATGGCGCTGAGCGTCTCGGGCAGGAACGAGGCCGGCAGCACATGCTCGTAGAGCGTGGAGCCCGCCGCATCGGGACCCAATGCCAGCAGGCGCGCCACGCTGATGATGCCGACCACGTCATCAAGGGAATTGCGGCACACCGGATACCAGGAATGGCCGCCCTTTGCGTGGTCATCGGCCGAGGCCTGCAATGCCTCGGTGACGGTCATGTCGGCATCCAGCCATTGCACATCGCCGCGCGGCACCATGATCGACGTCAGCGAGCGGTCATCGAGATGGAAGACGTTCTGCACCATCTGATGTTCGCTGGCCTCGATGACGCCGGCATCGCGGCCCTCGGCAAGGCTGGCCGCGATCTCCTCCTCGGTCACGGAGCGTGCCGCCGATTCATTGATGCGCAGCAAGGTCAGCATGGCGCGGGTGGAGAAGGCCAGCAGCCGCACAAAAGGCTTGGCTGCCGACGCCACCCACGTCATGGGCCGCGAGACCACGATGGCCACGGTTTCGGGATAGAGCTGGCCGATGCGCTTGGGCACCAGCTCGCCGAAAACGATGGTGACGAAGGTGATCACGGTCACGACGACTGCCGTTGCCGAAATGCTGGCTGCGCGCTCTGGAACGCCCAGGCCCAGCAGCCATGCGGCCAGTCCGTCGCTGAAGGCCGCCTCACCCAGGATACCGTTGAGCAGGCCGATGGAGGTGATGCCCACCTGCACCGAAGAAAGAAATTGCGTGGGGTTGTCGAGCAAGGCCAGTGCCGCCACCGCCCCCTTGTCGCCTGTTTCAGCCAGTGCCACCAACCGAGCCTTGCGGCTGGAGGCCAGTGCCAATTCGGACATTGCAAACACCCCATTGAGCAGCGTAAGCAACGCGATCAGCAGAAAATCCATGGTTCGTATATCAGAAAGAAGACCATGGCACTTTACTGTATCGGTGATATCCAGGGATGCCACGACGCCTTTGAGCGCCTGCTGCAACGCGTGGATTTCTCCGCCAGCCGCGATACCTTGTACATCCTCGGCGACCTGGTGAATCGCGGCCCGGCATCGGACAAGGTACTGCGCACCTGCATGGCCGCCGGCGACTCCATGCGCGCCCTGCTGGGCAACCATGACCTGCACCTGCTGGCCGCCGCCCACGGCGTGCGCCGCAACAGCCGCCGCGACACCTTGGCCCAGGTGCTGCAAGCGCCCGATCGTGACCAGCTGCTGGACTGGCTGCGACAGCAGCCGCTGGCGCGCAGCCACCGCACGGTGCATGGCGATGAGCTGCTGATGGTCCACGCAGGCGTGCTGCCGCAGTGGACCGCCCAGGAAGTGATGGACCTTGCAGGCGAGGTGCACACGGTACTTCGCAGCGCACAATTGCCGGATTTCCTGCAAGCCATGTACGGCAACCAGCCCGATCGCTGGTCGCCGGATCTGCAGGGCTGGGAACGGCTGCGTGTCATCGTCAACGCGCTGACCCGGCTGCGTTTTTGCAGCGCTCAGGGGGTCATGGATTTCGACAGCACGGAGTCGGCAGAGCAGGCGGCGCCAGGACTCATGCCCTGGTTCGATGTGCCGGGCCGCGCCACGGCGGGCGTGCCCATTGCCTTTGGCCACTGGTCCACGCTGGGCCATATCAACCGGCCCGATCTGGTGGCGCTGGACACGGGCTGCGTCTGGGGTGGCTGCCTGAGCATGATGCGCTTCGGCGACCATCTGGCGGACAGGGAGCTGATCCAGGTGGATTGCCCGCAGGCCCAGGCCCCAGGCTGATCGGGAGCAGCCCGTGCACCCATGAAAAAACGCCTGCAAGGCAGGCGTTATTCGGGAGGCAGGCCGCGTGTGCGGCGCTCAGACCTCGGAGGTGGCGACGGGCGCGGCGGGCGCGACCGGTGCCTTGAACAGCGCCGCCAGCTTGCGCTTGGGCTTGATGTTGCCGCCGGCCTTGGGCGCAGCGCGCTGGCTTTCCCAGTTGGCGTCGGCGCTGGCCGAAGGCTCATAGGGCTTGTCGAAGAAGGGGTCGGAATGCGCCGGGCGCTGGGCCATGCGCGAGCCGCGATGGCCGAAGCCCGTGCTGCCCCGTGCTGCATCGGCACCGCGATCGCCACGCTCGCCACCGCGATCCCGTTCACGACCGTACCCGCCGCCAGCGCCTTGGCGCGGCAGCTCGTCGAAACGGTGACCACGCGGTGCGCTGCCGCGGAAATCTTCCATGGGGCAGGTTTCGACGTTGATCTTCTTCTTGATGAGCTTCTCGATCTCGCCCACCAGGCGCGCATCGTGGCTGGTCACCAGGGTCACGGCAATGCCGGAGGCGCCTGCGCGGCCCGTGCGGCCGATGCGGTGCACATAGTCTTCGGCGTTGAAGGGCACGTCGTAGTTGAAGACGGCCGGCACGTCCTTGATGTCCAGGCCGCGGGCCGCGACATCGGTACACACCAGCAGATCGACCTCGCCGCGCTTGAAGGCTTCAAGCGCCTTCAGGCGCTCGTCCTGGCTCTTGTCGCCGTGCAGCGCCGTTGCGCGCAAACCGTCGCGCTCCAGCGCCCGCGTCAGGCGGGCGCAGCCCAGCTTGCTGTTGGAAAAGACGAAGGCCTGGCGGATCTCGCGCTGCTTGAGCAGCGAACGCAGCGCATAGCGCTTGTCGTCGTCGCTGACGCTGTAGAAGCGCTGCTCCACCGTGGACGCCGTCTCGTTGGGACGGGCCACTTCGATGGTGACGGGGTCTTGCAGGTAGCTGCCGGCCAGGCGCTTGATCTCGGGCGAGAAGGTGGCGCTGAACAGCAAGGTGGTGCGTGTCTTGGGCAGATGGGACAGGATGCGCTGCAGGTCGGGCAGGAAGCCGATGTCCAGCATGCGGTCCGCCTCGTCGAGCACCACGTACTCGACCTGGTTGAGCACCACGTTCTTGGCTTCGATATGGTCAAGCAGCCGGCCCGGCGTGGCCACCAGCACCTCGACGCCCTTTTTCAGTTCCAGCGTCTGCGGTTTCATGTCCATGCCACCGAACACCACGGTGCTGCGCAGCTTGGTGTACTTGGCGTACTGGGCGATCTGCTGAGCCACCTGGTCCGCCAGTTCGCGCGTGGGCAAAAGCACCAACGCCCGCACGGGGTGCCGTGCAGGCGAAGCGGAGGCATTTTCGTGGCGCATCAGCCGCTGCAGCAACGGCAGCGAGAACGCTGCCGTCTTGCCCGTGCCGGTCTGGGCTGCGCCCATGACATCCTTGCCGGTCAGAACAACCGGAATGGCCTGCGCCTGGATGGGCGTCATGGACTCGTAGCCCATGTCGGCCACGGCGCGCGCCAGGGACTCGGCCAGTTGGAGATTGGAGAAAGAGCTTGTCATTGAGGACGCTATTGTCGCACCTAGCGCGATTTGTGCGTTGCAATAACGCCAATTGGCACCTGGACAAGCATGGCGTTGCGTGAGCGCAACCCGCAAAAACCCGGTACGAGGGCCCGCTATGCGGGCATTTTTTCATCGCCGGGCCGCCGCCTCGAGATGGGAAAGCGCCCCTCGGGGGGCATTTTTCAAAGCGAAGCGGCCGAGAAAGTGTCGCAGGACTTGACGCTGCCGGTGCGCAGACCGGTGCTGAACCAGCGCTGGCGCTGGGCACTGGTGCCATGCGTGAAACTGTCGGGCACGACGGCGCCGCCACCGGCGCGCTGCAGGGCGTCGTCGCCGATCTTGGAAGCGGCATTCATGGCCGACTCCACATCGCCCTGCTCCAGGATCTGGCGTGCGCTTTGCGCGCGGTTCGCCCAGACGCCCGCCAGGCAATCGGCCTGCAGCTCCAGCTTGACCGACAGCTGGTTGTATTCGACCTTGCTGACGCGGCCCCGCGCACGGTCCACCTGGGCGCTGATGCCCAGCAGGTTCTGCACGTGGTGGCCCACCTCATGGGCAATCACATAGGCCTGGGCAAAGTCGCCGGGGGCGCCCAGCTGGTTCTTGAGCGTCTCGTAGAAGCCCAGGTCGATATAGACCTTCTGGTCGGCAGGGCAGTAGAACGGCCCCATGGCGGACTGGCCCGTGCCGCAGGCCGTGGGCGTGGCGCCGCGGAACAGCACGAGCTTGGGATCGGCATATTGGGCGCCGCCCTGGCGGAACACCTCGCGCCACACATCCTCGGTATCGGCCAGCACGGTGGAGACGAAGCGGGCGAGCTGGTCGTCGGCCGGCGGCTTGTGGGCCGGCCCCTGGGGCTGCTGCACCTGCACCGGCGCGCCGCCGCTGAGCGCCCCCAGGATGGTCAGCGGATTGATGCCCAGCACCCAGCCACCGACCAGGGCGATGACGATGGTGCCGATGCCGATGCTGCGCCCGCCAAAGACGGGACCACCACCGCCACCACCACCGTCATCACGGCGGTCCTCCACATTGTCCGACTCGCGGTTGCCTTCCCATCTCATGGTGTTCGCTCCTGGATCTGTGCTGCGGCCTGCAGCATCGGGCGGCGATATTACGTCGGAACCTGCGGGGCCGCAGCGTCCGCAGTCCCGGCAATGATACGGCGTGTATCAGCGCACGGGCTGCACCGCCATGGGGGCAGTGACGGGCGGCGCCTGGCTGCGCAGTACCTGCTCGCGCGCCACCAGCACCATGCCGGCCAGCAGCGCGGCGACGATGCACAGGCCGACGACGACCGCCAGGCCCAGCCCCCATCCGCCGCGCCTGCGCCGCTCGCGTGCAGGCTCGCCGGGCCTGCGGGGCGCAGGTGCCTGTTCGCTGGGAGGCTCCTCGCGCTGCCACGGTTCGGGCGCGGGCCCGCGCCGCTGCTGCTCGTAGCGCGGGGCCGATTCCTTGCGGGCAGCTTCGGGCCGCGCCGAACCGTCCCAGCTGGGCTCCTCGCGCGGATAAGAAGGCTTTTGTGACATAGGCGACATCGTAGTGCCTGCGCAGGCCTGCGCGGGCCTGGGTGCACCACCGGACACATCGCGCATTGGCCTGCGCGCGCCTACTGTGTACAGTCGCGGCCATGAGCCATTCCAGCACGCACTCCTCCGCCGCCCTAGACGCGCAGGCCACGGCCGCCCTGCTGCCCTGGAAGGAGCTGGCCGAAGAGATCGCGGCTGTACTGCTGCAGCCCCGGGCAGTGCAGGTGCCGCCGCGCATCGTGATGCCACTGCCCGCAGGAGGCAGCCTGTTTTGCATGCCCGCCACCGATGGGCAGGTGGCCATGACCAAGCTGATCAGCCTCACGCCCGGCAATGCCGGCACGCCGCGCGCCACCATCCAGGGCGATGTGGTGGTCTTCGATGTGGCCACGGGCGAGCGCCGCCTGATCCTGGACGGCCCCACGGTCACGGCGCGGCGCACGGCCGCCGTATCGCTGCTGGCCGCGCAAAGGCTGGCTCCCAATCCGCAGGGCCCGCTGCTGATCGTGGGCGCCGGCGTGCAGGGCCTGGCCCATATGCAGGCCTTTGCAGCAGGCCTGGGCGTGCGCGAGGTCCAGGTGGCATCGCGCAGCGCCGAAAGCGCCCAGTCACTGGTCAGCCAGGCGCATGCCATGGGCCTGCAGGCCAGTGCCGTGCAGGATCTGGAGGCCGCCGCGCGCCATTGCCCGCTGATCGTGACCTGCACGCCGGCCCGCGCCGTGGTGCTGCATGCAGCCCCGCGCGCCGATGCCTTTGTATCGGCCGTGGGCGCCTTCACGCCGCAGATGGTGGAGCTGGCGCCCAGCCTGTGCCTGGACCTTGCGCAGGCGGGCCGCGTCGTCGTCGATACCGCAGATGCGCTGCACGAAGCGGGTGATCTGCTGCAGGCGGGCATGGACGTGGCCGCCCTGCCCACGCTGGAGCAGGTGGTGCGCGAGCAATGGCTGCGCCCGCAGGTGCCGGTGCTGTTCAAATCCTGCGGATGGGGGGGCTGGGACCTTGCGGCCACCCGCCTGGCAATGCGCCGGGCTGCGCTTCAGAACAGTTGACGACGGATTTCTGCGTTGAACGAGCTTTCTCCCCCGGATTCCCCCGCCCCGCCCCCAAGCACCGAGCCCGGCCGCTGGCAGCGCCTGGGCCTGCGCACGCAACTGGCCCTGGTCTTCGGCTCGCTGCTGGTGGGCGTGACGGTGCTGATGTCACTGGCCTTCGGCGAACTGCTGCGCTGGCGCATGGAGCGCGAGGTCAGCGCCTCGCTGCATGCCATGGCCTCCAACGCGGCGCGGCAGTTGTCTGAAGGGCTGTTCAGCCGTGCCCATACCGTGGAGGTGCTGGCCGCTTCGCCGGAGCTGTGGGTGCAAGGGCTGGATTCCCCGGGCGTGGGAGCGCTGCTCAACCGCGCCCGTTCGCTGACGCCGTCCAACCTCTGGATAGGCGTGGCTGACGCCGAGGGCACGGTGCGCAGCGCCACCGACCAGTTGCTGGTGGGCCACGATGTCAGCGACCGGCCCTGGTTCGAGCCGGGGCTGCAGCGCGTGCATGTGGGCGACGTGCGTGCCTCCTCGCCGCGCATGGCCGCGCTGCTTGCGCCCCCGGCCGACGGCGCGCCGCGCCGGTTCATGGACTTTGCAGCGCCCATCCGCGTGGGCGGACTCACGCAGGGCGTGCTGTGCATGCACAGCAGCTGGGAATGGGTGCGAGAGACCATGCAGACCTTGCAGCAGGCCGACAGCGGGGATCGCCAGATCGGCCTCTTCATCTTTGACCGCCACGGCAAGATCATCCACGCCCCGGGCGACAGCCTGGAGCCGCTGCAGGCGCTGGACCAGCGCCTGCCGGTGGCCCATACCGTGTCTGCCGATACGTCCGATGCCACGCTGCTGCCCGTGCAGGTGGCGCGCTGGCAGGACAGCCCGCAGAGCTTTCTGACGGCCACCGTGCCGCTGCAGGCCCACAACCGGGTGACGGCCATGGGCTGGCACATCGTGGCCCGCCAGCCGCACGACAGCGCCTATGCGCCCGCGCGCCAGGCCATGCACCAGGTGCTGGCCGGCGGCCTGGCGGCGGCGCTGGTGGCCGCCGTCATCGCCTGGCTGGTGGCACGCAGGCTCAGCCAGGACCTCAAGCGCCTGGCCCGCGCGGCCAACGGCATCGATGGCAGCGGCGCGGCGCCGGACATTCCGCAGCTGCACAGCAGCCGCGAAGTGCACCGCCTCTCGCAGGCGCTGCGCGGCAGCATTGCCCAGCTGCGCTCGGCCAACGAGGCCATGGAGCGCCAGGTGCGCGAGCGCACCCTGCAGCTGCAGCAGGCCAATGCCGAGCTGGAGCACCAGGCGCGCAGCGATCCGCTCACGGGCCTGCTCAACCGCCGGGGCTTCGATTTCCAGCTGGACTTCGCCATGGCGCTGGCGCGCCGCAGCGGCCGCCCCTTGAGCGTGCTCGTCATCGACGTGGACCACTTCAAGCGCATCAACGACCAGCATGGCCATGACATGGGCGACGCCGTGCTGCGCACCCTGGCGCGCGCCTTCCGCATGCGGCTGCGCGAGTCCGACGTGCTGGCCCGCATGGGGGGCGAGGAATTCCTGGCCCTGCTGCCCGACACCACGGCCGACGCGGCCGTGGCCATTGCAGAGCAACTGCGCGAACTGCTGGCCTCCACGCCCATGGCCCACGGCGAGCCCGTCACCGCCAGCGTGGGCGTGGCCACGCTGCGCGGCACCACGGACACGGCCGCCGCCATGCTGCGCCGTGGCGACGAAGCGCTGTACGAGGCCAAGGGCGCAGGCCGCAACAACGTGCAGCTTCAGCGCTGAGACGGCCCCGCGCCGCTTTCTGCCCCCTCGGCTTGCCGCCTGCCGCAAAACACCAGTGCGGGAAAAAACATCACACTAATACTCAAATTGAGCATATTATTCGCAGCCATCACCAGACCTTTTCCACAGTCCCGGACGGCCACCATGCAGCTCAAATCCGTGCAGTACGACAAGCCCCATTTCTCCCACGCCGGCCAGTGCGGCATCGGCGAGGCATGGGCCCGCATTCCCCCTGAACTGGACCGCGCCCAGCGCCTTCGGACCACCGAGCGCATACGCGCCCTGCTGCACGAGCGCGATGCCGTGCTCGTGGCCCACTACTACGTGGATGGCGAACTGCAGGACCTGGCGCGCGAGACCGGCGGCTGCGTGGGCGATTCGCTGGAGATGGCGCGCTTCGGCGCCCAGCACCAGGCCAGCACCCTGGTCGTGGCCGGCGTGCGCTTCATGGGAGAGACCGCCAAGATCCTCAGCCCGGAAAAGCGCGTGCTCATGCCCGACGACGACGCCAGCTGCTCGCTGGACCTGGGCTGCCCGGCAGACGAGTTCAGCGCCTTTTGCGACGCCCACCCGGACCGCACGGTCGTGGTCTACGCCAATACCAGCGCGGCGGTGAAGGCGCGCGCCGACTGGGTGGTCACATCGTCGGTGGGACAGGACATCGTGGCCCACCTGCACGCCTGCGGCGAGAAGATCCTCTGGGCGCCCGACCGCCACCTGGGCGCCCACATCCAGCGCCAGACCGGCGCCGACATGCTGCTGTGGCATGGCTCCTGCCTGGTCCATGACGAGTTCAAGGCCGACGAACTGGCCGCCATGGCACTGGAGTATCCGCAGGCCGCCATCCTCGTGCATCCCGAGTCGCCGGCCGCCGTGGCCGCCCAGGCGGACGTGGTGGGCTCCACCACCCAGCTCATCAACGCGGCTGGCCGGCTGCCCACCGACACCTTCATCGTCGCCACCGACCAGGGCATCCTGCACGACATGCGCATGCGCTACCCGGGCAAGACCTTCCTGCCCGCGCCCACGGCCGGCCAGGGCGCCACCTGCAAGAGCTGCGCCATGTGCCCGTGGATGGCGATGAACAGCCTGCAGGGCGTGGAGCTGGCCCTGGAGCAGGGCCTGTGCGCCATCGAGGTGGACCCCGCCATCGCCCAGGCCGCGCGCCGGCCCATCGAACGCATGCTGGCTTTCGCGGCCGGCCACCGCCAGCCCGTGCGCGCCAGCGGCGACCTTGCGCGCGATGCGGCGCTCTTCCAGCACTTCGGTCCCGCCTGAGGACAGCGCCATGACACAGCCTTGCACAGACGTACTCATCATCGGCGCCGGCCTGGCCGGCATGGCCGCTGCCCTGTCGCTGCCGCCGCATCTGCGCGTGGCCCTGCTCAGCAAGGGCGCGGCCGAGGAATGCGCCAGCGCCTGGGCCCAGGGCGGCATTGCCGCCGTGCTGGATGCACAGGACAGCATCGACGAACACCTGGCGGACACCCTGGTCGCGGGCGCAGGCCAGTGCGATGCGCAGGCCGTGCGCGCCATCCTTGAGCAGGCGCCCGACGCCATCGATTGGCTGGTGGCCCACGGCGTGCCTTTCACGCGTGACGACAGCGGTGGCCTGCACCTCACGCGCGAGGGCGGCCACGGCCGCCGCCGCATCGTGCATGCCGCCGACTGCACCGGCCAGGCCGTGCACGCCGCCCTGCTGCGCGCCTGCCGGGAGCGCGCGAACATCGATTTGCATGAACACACCAGCGCGCTGGACCTGCTGACCGAAGGACAGCCTGCGCACTGCACAGGCGCGCTGGTGCGCCTGCCCGATGGCCGCCAGCAGCGCTGGCATGCCGCGCATACCGTGCTGGCCACGGGCGGGCTGGGGCAGGTCTATCCAACCACCACCAACCCGGCCACCGCCACGGGCGATGGCGTGGCCATGGCCTGGCGCGCGGGCTGCCGCGTGGGTGATCTGGAGTTCATGCAGTTCCATCCCACAGCCCTGCAGGTGGGCGGCCGCGCGGCCGGCCTGGTCTCCGAGGCATTGCGTGGCGAAGGCGCCCTGCTGCGCCTGCCGGACGGCACGCGCTTCATGCCTGCCCATGACGAGCGGGCCGAACTGGCGCCGCGCGACATCGTGGCCCGGGCCATCCGGCACGAGATGGACCGCCATGGCCTGGCCTTCGTGCACCTGGACATCAGCCACAGGCCCCGCGCCTGGCTGCAGTCGCATTTCCCGGGCGTGATGGCCCTGTGCGCCAGCCATGGCATCGACATTGCGACGCAGCCGATTCCCGTGGCCCCCTGCGCCCACTACGCCTGCGGCGGCGTGCTGGCCGATATCGACGGGCGCACGGATGTCGATGGCCTGCACGCCATCGGCGAGGTGGCGCGCACCGGACTGCACGGCGCCAACCGGCTGGCCAGCAATTCGCTGCTCGAATGCGTGGTGATGGGCCGCGCGGCCGCCCGGGCCATCGCGCAGCAGCCGGCTGCCGCCCCGGCGCCGGCCCGGCCGACCGAAACCCTGCAGGCCGGCGCACAGGAGCAGGACACGGCCGCCGTCGCGCAGGAGTTGCGCCAGCTCATGCAGGACTGCGTGGGCATACAGCGCAGCGACCAGGGCCTGGCACAGGCCGTGCAGCGCATTGCGGCATGGCGGGAAAGGCTGGCACCTGCCGCAGGCCATGCGCTGCGCAACCAGCTCGATGTCTGCTGGCTCATGGCCACGGCTGCCGCCGCACGGCGCGAGAGCTGCGGCGCGCATTCGCGCATCGACGCCACACCGGCGCTGGTGGAATGAAGAATGACCCCCACGCTCCCCAAGGGGGCCGCTTTTCATCTTGGGGCGGCCCAGCGATGAAAAATGTCCGCTGTCAAGTCTTTCTTGCAGACATGCAGCGGTGCGAAAGGGCTTATGGGGCAATAGGTTAGCCTAGATTCAGGCTGCGGCGCGCTCTTGCTGCATTTCTAGCTAGGTGCCACATGGGTGCTTCGCGGTGGCAAACGCAGGGGCGCCGCAGCGGGCAAGATCGCATAGCCATCTATGCCCCGGCTGGTCGCAATCCATTCCCAAAAACGGAAGCGCAGCCCGAGGCTGCGCTTTCATCGTGAGCGGATGGTGGATGCGCCCGCATCGTCAACCCGGCTTCGGCGGTGCGGCCTTGTTCCCACTTCCCTTCCTGAATCCCCGATCCCCCGCCATGAACGCCTCCAGCATGTGCGGGATCAGCGTCACCGCATCGACCGCCTCGCCATACGCCTGTGCGTGCAGCGCGGCGTAACGGTCGAGGTCGGCTTTCAGGCTGGCCGGGCAGGTGAACGTCAGCTTCGTGCTACCGCTGGACGGCAACGGGCCGAGGCGGAGTTTTCGGGCGGTACTCATCGCGCACCTTCAAGCTGATAGAACATGGGTTGGTAAGGACGCAACACGAGGTCGCGCGCCACGATCACCCGAACCGGCAAGCCCGGCCGTGCCGTCAGCGTCGGCTGGATGTTCATGTTGCGCCGGGTGATCTCCTGCCCGACCTGATTGATGCTGTCCTGCGCGCTGTCGCGCCCGGCGATCACGATGCGGTTGCCGTCCTGCCGGTTCTCCGGCGCGGCCAGCTCGGCGCCGACGCCCAGCAGCGTCGTCAGCACCGCACCGGCAAAGATGCGCTTCCAGTGCCAGTCCACGTCGTCTTCCAGGCCCGCGTAGCCGGCCGGGTCGGTGCCCACGAGATTGTCGAGTGTCAGCGAGGACGTGTCCGGCAGGATGACGCGGTTCCACACCACCTGCACGCGGCTCTGCCCGTAGCTGACCTGGCTGTTGTATCTGCCGAGGATGCGCGATCCCTGCGGGATCAGCAGGAACTTGCCCGTGGCCGTGTCATAGACCGGCTCCGTGACGGTGGCGATCACATCGCCCGGAAGATCGGACTTGATGCCCGTCACCAGCGCGCCTGCGATCACCGTACCGGCCATCACCTGATACGGCGACGCCGGCAGCGCCAAATTGCCGGAATTGCGGGTTTCCGTAGAACCGGCTTTCAGGAACGCCTCTTTCTGCTCTTGCCGGTTCTGCACGGCGGTCGGGTCGGCAGGCTGGGCCGCCGTCGAGGCAGGCCCGGCAGCGAGCGGGTCGAAAGCCGCGAGTGTGCTGGCACCGCTCGCACCCGGCGCCGCCTGCGCCACCGTGGCGGCCGCCTGGCCTTGGCCGCCCGAGCGGAAGAACACCGACGAAGCCGCAGCGGCCTCCGCTTCCTTGCGCAAGGCGTCATTCGGATCATGGCCGGGGGCCGTGTAAGCGGCCATGGCCGGCTGCTGCGAGTTCACGATGGCCGGGCCGAGATCGCCCGGCAGCGGCGGCCCCAACTCGGGCACCTTCCGCAGCTTCGAGTAGTCGGAAGGCAGGCCATCCAGCCCCTCGGACTTCGATACGCGATCGACGTTGTAAAGCTCGGTCTGTTCGCCCGCGTCGCGCCGGTGCGGCTGCAATGACCAGATCGTGGCCCCGAGCACGGCGACCGACAGGCCGCCGACGAGGATGGCCAGCGTGCGCCGGTTCAGGCGCGTGACCGGGCGCGGCTGTGCGCGCAGCGCCACTGCCTCGGGCGCTACCTTGCCCGCCTGTGGCGTGGCGAGGTCGGGAGTGTCGTCCTGGCTCATGGTCAGTTCCTCCGCGTGCCGTCCGTGCGTTCGATGCGCACCACGTCGCCCTTGTCGCCTCCCAGGCGCAGTTCGGCCGCGCCGAACAGGCGATCCACGATGTAGTACGGCGGCCGAAAGCGGTAGTTCACCAGTTGCCCATCGCCCTGTGCGCCAATGACGAACAGCGGCGGCAACTCGCCCTGGGCGATGCCGGGCGGGAACTGGATATAGACCTTCTCCCCGTCGTCGAAGGCGCGCAGCGGCTTCCACGGCGGATTGCTGCCGCTGACCGTGTAGCGGAAACGGATCTTCTCCAGCGAGAGCCCGGTATCGACCGGCGCGACGGCGCTGGCCGCCTGTGCCTGACGCTGCAAGGCCAGCATCTTGTCCTTCGGATACTCCCAGGACACCGACGCCATCCATGTCTTTTCGGTCGAAGTCAGCTCCATCAGGTACGTCCTGCGGCTGGTGGTGATGACCAGATTGGTCTTGAGGCCCGAGCGGATCGGTTTGACCATCACGTTGACGCGCAGCGCTTCGCCGCTGCCGCTCGATGTGTCCCCGACGATCCAGCGCACCGTGTCGCCAGCGGCCACCGTCACCAGCTCCTCGCCCGGCTGGAGCGCGATCACGGTCACGCGGCCCACGGCCGCATAGACCTGATACAGCGCGCCATCCGTGAAGGGCCAGACCTGAATCGCATTGACGTAGCCCTCGCGCGTGGGCGCGACTCGCGCCTCGGTATTGGCCCGTGAGACGCGCACCTTCTCGTCGGCCGGCTCCGGCACCGGCTTGGCTTCTTCGCCCTCGGGCGCCGGCTTCAATTGCGCCGGCATTGGCAGCACCTCGGGCACGGCGACCGCCTCCACAGGTGCGGGCGGCTCCGGCAGCTTCTGCGCCTGCACCGGCTCATCGAGCGAGATGGTCGGCGGCGGCTTGCCCTGCGTGGCGCAGCCCGCCAGGGCAAGCAGGATCACCGGCAAAACTGATTTACGGAAAAGATCATTCATGGTTTTGCTCCTTCGGAAGAATCCAGTTCGCGGCTCCACGACAGGCCGTTGACGTAGATGCCTAGGGGGTTCTTGCGCAGGCGCTGTTCGGTGCGCGGGGTCTGCTGCACGATGGAAATCACCGCGTTCCAGCGTTCGGTGCCGGCAGGAGCGCCATTGACGAAGCGTTGTTCCGTCCAGCGCACGTTGAACGAGGCATCGCTCGCGCGGGTCACGCTGGTGATCTGCACCGTCACCGACTCCTTGCCGATGCGCGCGAACGGATCGTTCACGCGGGCGTACTCGTTGAGCACCACGGCGCCTTTGTCGGTGGTGTAGTCGTAGGCGTCCAGCCAGTTCTGCCGCACCACGATGGGGTCGATGGACAGCGAGCGCACCAGGCCAATGAAGCGGCCCAGGTGGTAGGCCACCTGGGCATCGCTGGGCTTGTACGGCGTGGCGGCCTCGCCCACGGCGCGCACCTGGCCCGCGTTGTCCACCTCCACCACGTAGGGCGTCACGATGGACTGCGCGGAACGCCACACGAGGCCGCCGGCCATCAGCACCGCCAGCGTCAGGCAGCCAAAAGCCATCAGGCGCCAGCTCCTGGCCTGCACGCGGGACGAACCGATACGTTCGTCCCACACCTGCGCGGCGGACTGGTAAGGGGTCGCAGGCTGCGGCGTATCGGCGTAGCGCACCTGCGGTCGTTTGAATCGCATGGTTGTTCTCCTTGAAGATCAGGAATCGGAATCGCGCAGACTCGGCCCCTGGCTGGAGCTGCCGCCGTCGCCCCCGCGCAGCGCGTGGGCGGCGGTGGTTGCGGCATGGGTGAGTTGCTGGCGGCGATGCAGGCGTTTGGCCCAGGCGGGTTGCTCTTGCGGCGCGGTGGAGGGCGTATCACCACCAGACGCTGGGCCGCCCGATGCGGCGGCTGTACCGCCTCCCGCCGAAGTCGTGCCTTCCTGGCGGAAAGCTGCGGCGGTACGTTCCTTCATCGAACGCGCGCCATCGGCCACCTTCTGCCCGGCTGCCTGAGCGCCTGTCTTGGCGACATTGCCGAAGCCCGCAGCGGCACCCTTGAGGCCACCGCCTGCCGAAGCAGAACCGGCCTGGAACGCCGACCGCGCGCTGCTGGCGGCTCCAGCAGCAGCCCGCGCGCCGCTGCCGGCCAGCCTTGCGGCTGCGGGCGCCATGCGCGCTCCAGCGGCTACCGCGCCGCCAACGCCCGTGGCTGCGGCGCCGACGGCAACGGCAGCGCCCGCAGCGCCCAGCGCAGCACCGGCCATCGCACCAGCGCCAAGCTGCGGCCCGCCAGACACCAGCCCAGTTGCAATGCCTGGCCCGAAGATGCCCAAGGCCAGCAGGGTCAGCGAGGCCAGCATCACGACCAAGGAGTGGTCGATGGATGGCTCGGCGGGATGTACCTGAAACTCGGCGAACAGCCCCGAGCCGATGCCCACGATGACCGCGAGCACCAACACCTTGATGCCGGACGACACCACGTTGCCCAGTACCTTTTCGGCGAGGAACGCGGTCTTGTTCCAGAGTGCGAACGGCACGAGCACGAAGCCCGCGAGCGTGGTCAGCTTGAACTCGATCAGCGTGATGAAAAGCTGGATCGCCAGCACGAAGAAGCACAGGATGACGATCAGCCACGCGAGGAACATCACGACGATCGGCGTGATGTTCACGAACACCTCGGGGAAGCCCGCCATATTGCCGATCTGCTCAAGGATCGGCGCCCCGGCGTCGATGCCGACCTTGGCCAGCCGCCCAGGGTGCAGGAAGTTCTCCATGCTCAAGGTCGAGCCGCTGGCCGTCAGGCCGAGCCCGGCGAAGGAGCGAAACAGGATGCCGGCCAGCGTGTTGAAGTTGCCGATGATGTAGGCGAAGGCACCGACATAGAGCACCTTGCGGATCAGCTTGGCGAACACGTCTTCGCCCTGGCCGACCGCATGGCCCATCGCCCAGAACAGCCCGGCGATCGTCATGTCGATGATGATCAGCGTGGCGGTCAGAAACGCCACCTCGCCATGCAGCAGCCCGAAGCCCGAGTCGATGTAGCGCGAGAAGGTATCGAGGAAGCGGTCAATCACCGTCACGTCATTCATGGCGAGTCCTCCTGCCCAGGTTCTTTGGCATCGGCGGGTTCATCGAAGCTGGGCGGAATCGGCGGCAGGTCGGCCAGCGTCTGGTACTCGCCCGGCCCGGCCTGGCCGGAGAGAAAGCGCCGCAGGTCGGCCTGGGCCACCTGCGCGCAAAACGCGCCTTCGTGCGCGCCCGCGCGGCACTGCGCGCGCAGCGTGTGCAACCGGGATGGATCGGTGGCCAGTGAAGCCACCGACAGCGGCTGAAAGCAGCCGGACAGCAGGAACGCGAGAGCGAACACGACAGGCGCGTACTTCATGGCCGCACCTCGTCAGTGGTTGTAGAAATCGACGGATTGCGGCGTGTACGGCGTGCCACTCCCCAGGAAGCGGCGCGTCACCTCGCGTCCGCGCTCCGTGGCTGCCGCCTGCCGCGCCAGTTCCAGCGCGGCAGCGCGATCCTGCGTGATCTGGAGCCGCTGCGACTGGATGGATTGCTTGGCCTGCAAGGCCAGCAACTGGTTCATGGCTTGCATCGCTTGCAGCGCACCTTGGGCCGACTGGCTCTTGCCCACGAGGTCGGCCAGCGCGCTTTCGTCTTCGCCCAGGTTCTGCGACACCTGGGCCTGCATCTGCATCGTGGTCTGCAAGCCGTTGAGCGTGTTCTTCCACCGCTCCTGCGTGTCGCGGTACATCTGGTCGCCGCTCACCGTGGCGGCGTACTGCTCGGGGTACAGGCGCTGAAACTCCCGATCCAGATTGGTCACGTCGTAGGCCAGGCCGCGCGCCTGGTCGATCAGCCGCTGCGTGGTCGCCAGATTGGCGCGCAACTGGCCGACCACGCTGGACGGCAGGCTGGCCAGGTTGCGCGCCTGGTTCATCAGCATCTGCGCTTCGTTCTGGAGCTGCTGGATCTGGTTGTTGATCTGCTCCAGCGTGCGGATCGCGGTCAGCGTGTTCTGCACGAGGTTCGTGGGATCGACCACGACCCATTGCGCATGGGCGGTGGCGGTGCAAAGCATGGCCGCGATGGCGGCGGCAATAAGACGCTTCTTCATGGCAGGTTCTCCAGGGGTTGGTCAGCAAGGGAACCCGGCGCGAGGCCGGGGAACGAGGGCAACAGATCGGCCGCCCAATCAAGGCCGCGATGGCGCAGCCACGCGCCCGCGAAGCCGGGCACGCCGGCGTCCAGCAGCACGCGGTCTATGTCGCGCTGGTCTTGTGGCGTAGATGCGCCCGCAAACGCCAGCGCCGCCGGCCCCAGGTCGAGGTCGAACAGGCGGTTGCCGAGGCGGGATTGGTAGTAGTAGTCGCGCTTGGGCTGTGCGGTGGCGACGATTTCGATCTGCCGCCTGTTGAGGCCGAAGCCTTCGTAGATCGTGCGAATCTGCGGCTCGGTGGCCTGCGGGTTGGGCAAGAAAATCCGACTCGCGCAGCTCTCGATGATCGCGGGCGCGATGCTCGAATCCTTGATGTCGGCGAGGCTCTGCGTGGCGAAGATGACGCTGACGTTCTTCTTGCGAAGCGTCTTGAGCCACTGGCGGATACGCGCGGCAAACACCGGGTCGTCGAGGAACAGCCACGCTTCGTCGAGGATTAGCAGCGTGGGCGCACCGTCGAAGCGTTCGTCGAAACGCGCAAAGAGGTAATGCAGCACGGCCATGACGGCGGCCTTGCTGTGCATCAGCTCCTCCATCTCGAAGCACTGCACGTCGGCCATGCCGAGACGGTCATGGTCGGCATCCAGTAGCTTGCCGTGCGCGCCGCCGAGCACATACGGCGCGAGCGCCTGGCGCAGCGCGTTGGACTGCAAGAGGACGGAAAGCCCGGTCATCGTGCGCTGCCCCATCGGCGCACCGGCAAGGCTTCCCAGCGCCGACCAGATGGCGGCCTTCTCGTCAGGGCCGACCGGCACCCCTTCGTGCAGCAAGCGGCCTTCGATCCATTCGGCGGCCCAGGTGCGGTAGCCCTCGCGGTCGATACGTGCCAGTGGCTGGAAGGCGATTTCGCCATCCGTGCCCAGGTCGTAGTGTTCGCCGCCCAGGCCGAGGATGGTGGCCCGCATGGAGCGGCCCATGTCGAAGGCGAAGATGCGCGAGCCGCGATAGCGGCGAAATTGCATCGCCAACGTGGCGAGCAAGACCGACTTGCCCATGCCAGTCGGCCCCGCGACCAGCGTGTGGCCCACGTCGCCGATGTGCGTCACCAGCCGGAACGGCGTCGCGCCATCGGTGCGCGTGACGATCAGCGGCGGGCCATCGAGGTGGTCGTTCTTCTCCGGCCCGGCCCATACCGCCGACACCGGCATCATGTGCGCCAGGTTCAGCGTCGAGACGATGGGCTGGCGCACGTTGGCGTAAGCGTTGCCTGGAATGGATGACAGCCACGCATCCACGGCGTTGAGCGTTTCCGGGATGGTGACGAAGCCGCGCCCTTGGATGACCCGCTCCACCATGCGCAGCTTCTCGTCGGCTACGGCCGGGTCGGCATCGAGCACCGTCACCGTGGCGGTGAGATAGCCGAAGGCGACTTGATCGCTGCCCAGTTCCTGCAAGGCGGCATCGGCGTCGGTCGCTTTGTTGCTGGCGTCGGTATCGACCAGCGGGCTTTCCTGCTGGAAGATCGTTTCGCGCAGCAGCGCGATGACGTTCTTCCTTTTTGCAAACCACTGGCGGCGCAAGCGGGTGAGTTCTTTTTCCGCCTCGGATTTGTCCAGGCAGAGAAAGCGTGTGCTCCAGCGATACGCAAAGCCCAGGCGGTTGAGGTCGTCCAGAATCCCCGGCCAGGTCGAGGTCGGAAAGCCCCGCACCGATACCACGCGCAGGTGCTGGTCGCCCAGCATGGGCGCCAGGCCACCGACCAGCGCGGAGTCGGTCAGCAGCGCGTCGATGTGGAACGGCACCTCGGGCACGCCGACGCGGTAGCGCCGCGTCGAGATGGTGGCGTGCAGGTAGGTCAGCGTCTGGCTGTCGTCCAGCCAGGCAATCTCCGGCGTCACGCCATCGAGCAGGTCGAAGACGCGATCGGTTTCCGCCACGAAGGCATCGAGCCGGCCGCGCCAGTCCACGCCTTCGGTGGGCCGGTTCTCATACAGCATTCCCGCCGCGCGGGTGCGAGATTCCTCCGGCGGTAGATATTGCAGCGTGAAGTGGTAGATGCTCTCAAAATGGCTGTCCGACTCCTCGAATGCCGCACGTCGCTCCTCATCCACCATCCAGGACAGTGGTTCGGGAAAGGAGGACTGCGGATAGCTCGAAGCCTGCACCCGCTCGGCCTCGATATAGAAGGCCCAGCCAGACCCGGTGCGGCGAAGCGCGTTGTTCTGCCGTGCCGACGTGGCAATCAGTTCGCCCTGTGTGGCACTGTCCAAGTCAGGGCCGCGAAACTGGAACGATCGTTGAAACGAACCGTCTTTGTTCAGCACAACACCTGGCGCGACCAGCCCGGCCCAGGGCAGCCAGTCGGCCAGCAAGGCCGGGCGCTGGCGGTATTCGGCGAGGTTCAGCATCGTGGCATCCCCCTCACACGTCCAGCAGCGGGCGGTGCTTGATGTGCCGCGCGAACACGGCCATGAACTGCGGATCGACGCGCGCGCCCCACACCGCCAGCGAATGGCCGACGATCCAGAGCACCACGCCAGGAATCCACAGTTGCAGGCCCAGCCCGACAGCGGCGGCCAGCGTGCCGTTCGCAATGGCGACCGTTCGCGGCGCACCGCCCAGCAAGATCGGCTCGGTCAGCGAGCGGTGCAACGGCACCTCGAACCCGGCCGCGAAGGTATCGGGCATGCTCATACGACAGCCCCGCCCGAGAACGAAAAGAACGACAGGAAGAAGCTGGAAGCCGCGAAGGCGATGGACAGGCCGAAGACGATCTGGATCAGCTTGCGGAATCCGCCCGACGTGTCGCCGAAAGCGAGCGCGAGGCCCGTGGCGATGATGATGATGACCGCGACGATGCGCGCCACCGGCCCCTGGATGGATTCGAGTATGGATTGCAGCGGGCCTTCCCACGGCATCGAGGAACCGGCGGCCTGCGCGGTGCCTGCCAGGAACAGCAGCAGCGCGGCCAGCAGCAGCCCGTGCCCCGCAGGGCGGGCAAGGCTGCGCAGCCGCGCGAGGCCCGACAGGTGCGAAAGCGGATTTACGGAAAGACGGAAAGCAGGAACGATCATCTGCGTCATGGCAGTTCTCCAAGTGAGTCAGGGGATCGGGAGGTCGCCGCAGCGGGTGCGGCATCGGGGTTTGGCGACAACTCGGGAAACGGCGTGTCCAGCGCGTCCGCACCCCAATCCGCCAATTGGTAGCCAACGCCGTCGAAGCCGACGACGCGGGCGATGCTCTCGATGCGGCGCTTGCGCCCGCGCCCGGCGATGTGGATCACCACGTTGACCGCCTCGGCGATCAGCGCACGGGGCGGATTCACCGCCACTTCGAGAATCAGTTGCTCCAGGCGCAGCAGCGCGCCCAGCGCGGAGCCGGCGTGGATCGTGGCGATGCCGCCGGGATGACCCGTGCCCCACACCTTGATGAGATCCAGCGCCTCGGCGCCGCGCACCTCGCCGACGACGACGCGATCAGGCCGCAGGCGCATGGACGAGCGCACCAGCTCGGTCATGGACACGACGCTGGCGCGCGTGCGCAGCGGCACATGGTCGCGGGCCGCGCATTGCAACTCGATGGTGTCTTCGAGCACCAGCACTCGGTCGCCGGTAGCGGCAATCTCGGCCAGCAGCGCATTGGCGAGCGTGGTCTTGCCGCTGCTCGTGGCTCCCGCGATCAGGACGTTCTGGCGCTCGCGCACGGCGCGAACGAGAAAGCCCGCCTGCTCGGCGGTCACCATTCCGTCCTCGATGTAGCGCGACAGAGGAATGACGCCGATGGCGCGCTTGCGCAGCGCGAAGGCCGGCCCCGGCGCAGCGGGCGGCAAGATGCCCTCGAAGCGTTCGCCGGTTTCGGGCAACTCGGCGGACAGCAGCGGTTGCCCGCGATGGACTTCTGCGCCGACGTGGGCCGCGACCAAGCGAATGATTCGCTCGCCGTCCGTCTCCGGCAACTCCACGCCCATCGGCGCGCGCCCACTGGAAAGCCGATCCACCCAAAGGGTGCGATCAGGGTTCAGCATCACCTCCACCACGTCCGGGTCTTCGAGCGCGGCGACGATCAGCGGCCCCATCGCCGTGCGCAGCATTTGGATGCGCCGGTCGAGCGACGTGGTGCTCATGGGCTGCGGAACGGCGCTCATGACGCACGCTCCTGCGCTTGCGTGGCTGCCGCCGCGTCTTCCATCCGCATTGGGTCGGGATGCAGTTCCTCCACCACGTCGCGCACTAGGCTGCGGCCCCGCAGCAGGTGGCGGCCAAGCTGCTCGGTGAACTGCTCGAAGCGCGCTTTGCCCTGCGCGCGTGCCGCGTCTTGGTGCGCCTCTGCAACCGGCGTGCTCACGGTCAGGTAGTAGCGGATGAACAGCGCCAGCGCTTCGATGGCGATGTTCTGGTCGCGCTCCATGCGATCGGCTTGGCGCGACAGGCGATCAAGCCGCTTGGCAAGGGCCGCCTCGCGCTGGTCGGCGGTATCGGGCGACAGCCACGATGCGAGTGCCGCCGCGACGATGGACGACTTGGACACGCCTTTCTTGGCAGCCAGTTCGTCGAGCCGCTTGGCGTGCTCGGGCTGGATAAAGAGGTTCAGGCGGTAATGGCTCATAGCTCGATTCCGTCGTTGGGGTCGAGGGAAGCCAGCCGGGCGCTGCGCTGCATGGCCGGATCAAGCTGGCGCGGAAGGGGAAGCGGCAGGTCGTCGTCGTCATCGAGCAGCGCGAGGTCGGCTGTGGACGCGGCCAGCTCGGGGTCGTAGGCGACGGTTTCGGAAAGCTCGGGCTGGCGGCGCAGGCCGCCGTCATCCGTGGAACCCAGGCCATCGGCGGATGCCGTGGCCAGCGCAGCGGGCACGGCGGGAATCGCCAACCCGCTCCAGTCGTCGGGCCGCAATGGCGGCGCGTCGGCGTACTGTCCTTCCGCCAGCGCGGGCGGCAGCAGCACGCGGCGCTTGAAATTGGCGTCCGCGTAGTAGCGCAGCTTCTTCGCCTTGATCGGTGCCACGCTGGACACCATCACCACGGCCTCGTCAGGCGGAAGCTGCATCACCTCGCCCGGCGTCAGCAGCGGGCGGGCCGTCTCCTGCCGCGACACCATCAGGTGGCCCAGCCACGGCGCGAGCCGATGGCCCGCGTAGTTGCGCTGCGCGCGCAGCTCGGTAGCGGTGCCGAGCGTTTCGGAAATGCGCTTGGCCGTGCGCTCGTCGTTCGTGGCGAAGGTCACGCGCACATGGCAGTTGTCCAGAATCGAATGGTTCTGGCCATAGGCTTTGTCGATCTGGTTGAGCGACTGCGCGATGAGGAAGCTGCGGATGCCGTAGCCCGCCATGAAGGCCAGCGCCGTCTCGAAGAAGTCGAGCCGCCCCAGCGCCGGGAACTCATCGAGCATCAGCAGCAGCTTGTGGCGGCGCTGAATGCCGTCGGAGCCGTCGAGCGACTCGGTGAGGCGCCGGCCGATCTGGTTGAGGATCAGGCGAATGAGCGGCTTCGTCCGCGAAATGTCCGAAGGCGGCACCACGAGGTACAGCGATACCGGATGCTCGGCAGCGATCAGGTCAGCGATGCGCCAGTCGCAACGCGAGGTGACTTCGGCCACCGTGGGATCGCGGTACAGGCCGAGGAACGACATGGCCGTGGACAGCACGCCCGAGCGTTCGTTATCGCTCTTGTTGAGGACTTCGCGCGCAGCGGATGCCACCACGGGATGTGGGCCACCACCTTCCTCGTTCACGAGGTGCGGCGTAGTCATCATCCGATGCAAGGTCAGCTCGAACGGACTGGCCGGGTCGGAGAGGAAGTTGGCGACGCCGCGCAGAGTCTTGTCTTCGCCTGCGTAGAGCACATGCAGGATGGCCCCGACCAGCAGCGCGTGCGAGGTTTTTTCCCAATGGTTTCGCTTCTCTAGCGCCCCTTCGGGGTCAACGAGGATGTCAGCGATGTTCTGCACGTCGCGCACCTCATGCGCGCCGCGCCGTACCTCCAGCAGCGGGTTATAGGCCGCTGACTTCGCATCGGTCGGGTTGAACAGCAGGCAATGCGAGAAGCGCGAGCGCCAGCCGGCGGTGATCTGCCAGTTCTCGCCCTTGATGTCGTGGATGACGGCCGAGGCCGGCCAGGAAAGCAGCGTCGGCACCACCAGACCGACGCCTTTGCCCGAGCGCGTGGGCGCAAAGGTCAGGACGTGTTCCGGGCCTTCGTGGCGCAGGTACTGGCGATCGTGCTGGCCGAGGAACACCCCGGCCGGCTGTGTGAGGCCGGCTCTACGAATGTCCTCCGCGTTCGCCCAGCGTGCCGAGCCGTAGGTCGTAACCAGCCGCGATTGGCGCGAGCGCCAGATCGACATACCGATGGCGACCACCACCGCCAGCAGGCCGCTGCCGCCCGCGATGGCGCCGCCGGTATCGAACACGCGGGGCGCGTAGGCATCGAAGAAGAACCACCACTCGAACAGTTTCCACGGGTGGTAGATCGGCGTGCCAAGAAGATCGAACCAGGGCGAGCCAAGGCGTAGTTGATAGCCAAGGGTTGCTGCTGTCCATTGTGTGGCGCTCCACACCCCAGCGATCACGATGCCGAATACCACGGCGATCTGACCAAACAGCACGTTCGTCCCTTGCATAACCTCGCCTCCGATCACGGCACACAGAGGTGCCGCAGCACTGAGGATCAAGGCGTTCGCGCAGGTCGGTCAAAGGCCGATGTGGCGGCAATTTAGGCCCAAAAAGTCAGATTTCCTTTAGAGGCGAAAGCAATAAAAACGCCGCAAGCGCGAGCGCATTGCGGCGTAGTGAGGTAACAGCGAGAACTTCGTCGCAGCGATGCGACCGAGAGATAACCTACTTGGATTTCTGCTCGGGCCGATCACCGAAAAATCGCCGTTTGGCGGCTTCGGCAGCACGCAGACATAGTTCGTCGCCAACCTTCGCGCGGTCTTCCTTGCATTGACGTTGAATCTCTTTGATGCGTTCGGGATTGGCTACGAGCGCATCCACGGTTTCCGAAGGTTGAGAAGGACCGCATGCAGGCAGTGCAGTGACCAATATCAGCAATATCACTTTGTTCATAGCCTTATTCCTACTATCGGTCGCGTGGAAGGTCTTCGGGGATGCCGAGTTCATCAGCCGCATCAATAAAATCTACTCGTTCGATAAATCGAGCCAGCATTTCTGACGGCTCCGTATCGCGGCGCAGCAGATAGGTCATGAGCATAGTCGGCTTGCCCGCCAAGCGCCGGGCCACGACTCCCGGCTCGCGGCTGGAAGCAATATGCGCCTCGCCCGCCAAGCCCAATGCTAAGCCAGCGGAGACTAAAGTCATCATCACGTCGAAGGTCGCCACGCGCTGCGCGATCAGCGGCTCTTGTCCGCATGTGCGTAGGAACCGATCGACCTGGCGTGCGTGGCCTTCGCACACTGCTGGGTCGCCCAGCGCCAGCGGATGGCGCAGCACCTCCTTCAGCGGGATCTGTTTGAAGGCAAGCACCGGATGGCGGGCTGGTACCGCAACCATCAATTCGTCTTCCCATGCAGGAGTGACGATGATGCCATCACCTGCATCCTCTGCCATCGAGAAGCCCGCGTCATACAGGTCGCTATGAAGCCCCTTGATCTGCTGATCCAGGGGCACCTCGAACAATCGGATTTCCACCTCGGGGTCTTCTTCGCGGCTGCGCGCCAGCAATGCCGGCAGGCGCGAAGGCGTGACGCCATCGGACAAGGCAATACGCAACTGGCCGCAAAAGCCGTTGGCGGCGGACTTAACACTATCGCGGGCCTGCTCCAGCACTGTAAAGACTCGCTGAACGTGCTCCAGAAACAGCCGTCCAGCGCGGGTCAGTTGTGTGCTGCGAGTGGTGCGGACAAACAGGCGTGCGCCGAGTTCTTCCTCCAACTCCTTGATGGTGCGAGATAACGGAGATTGGTCGATGTGCAACCGCTCGGCAGCGCGGGCAAAGTGAAGCTCCTCTGCTACAGCGAGGAAACATCGTAGATGACGAAGCTCCACAAACTAATCTCCTAATAAGTGTTATTTGAACCTACACATTGAATCTTCTGTCCGGGGTAGTCACTGAAGGCCATGCGCCTATCCGAATCGGACAGGCGCTGGGACTTCTTTCTGACGCCATTGGGAGGCATCAGCAGATCGCGTGAATTACCCGCCGTGATCCTGTTCAAGCAGCGAGCTGAGGGGAGCAACTTCATTGCTGGTGATGGTGACCATCAGCCCATCCTTCGTGACTACAGACGAACCAATCTTCTGGTGCACAGCACGCCCAAAGCAATCCTCTTGCGCCATGCGTCCATCTTTGAAGAAGTACAGCGTCCCTCCATTGTTCAGTGGGATCATTTCTTTGGCGGCATGAGCAGCCGCATCACCGGCAAACGCGGGCGCAGCGAGAACACTCAGCAGGGCAACAACAAGAATGCGTGACTTCATGATTAGCTTCTTAAAATTGACGACGAGAGAATTCCGCCGCACCGCTAATTTAGAAGCCTGGTCTCGTCAAAGCGCTGACGTCGCCATTACATCGCGCTCATGCTTCGTCATGGAATCGAAATCAAGAGATCACACCTGCGTCGGAGACAGAATGCCAAGCCAGGCGACGCTTGCCATGACAAGCACCGCAAGAGTTGCTTCCGCAGACAAACTTCGCCTCAGCTTGGCGACAGCCGTGCCTGTATTGCCTGATTCAAGCGAGGCCTGGAGGCCGGGACTCAACCTGTATCGATTCGCCGCTGCCAGCGCGAGCATACCCCCGACCAGCGCCAACTTCAGCAACAGCAACCGCCCGTAGAGCGTCGAGAACAGTGGCCCGATCGAGGGCCCAACGATCAGTAGGTAGTTGAGGATTCCGCTCGCCGTAAGCACGATCACGATCAGCGTGCCGATGCGGGCAAAGCCGTTGGACGTGCGACTCAGCAGTCGCAGCATGCTTTGTGGTGCATCGAGTGCTCGGTCGCTCCTCAACGTCGCCAGCAGCAGGAACGCTACGATGGCGCCGACCCAGGCTCCGGCAGTCCACAGATGCGCGATGTCATTGCCGAGGTGAAAGTATCCGCGCAGCCCGTCATCCATGGCCCCGTGCCCCACCCAGGCGAGCGTTGCCAGGGCCGTACCGCTCGAGGCTGCCAAGCCCACGAAGCGCAGCGTCGGATTGAGCCTTAGCACGGCCAACAGCACGCACAGCAGCAGCGCCATGATGCGCACGCACCATGAGATCCCCATGTGCGTCCCCGTGATGAGCATTTCGAAGACGTGCGTCGTCAGCTCCGCATAGCTCTGGGCACCCGACATCGCCTTGGCCAGGACGGTCAGCGCCCAAACCGAGAGCACGATTCCGAGAGCCGCGGCAGCACCGACCAAGGTCCTGAAGCGATGTGCAACCGCCGAGGATCGCTCGTCGCGGCCCAGCGCGTACAGAGCGAACAAGGCGACGCCAAAAGCCGCCGCCAAGTCCAGGTACAGCGCCAGGCGCAATGCGATGGTCAACCAATCCCCGGCCATCGGCTTACTTGACCTTGAAGCTCACATTGCCCGTGATCGGATGCGTGTCTGAGGAAACGGCACGCCATTCAACGCGGTAGTCGCCGGCGCGCAGCGGCTGCGCAGGTGTGATCACCATGGTCTTTCCGTCGCCGGCAGCAGCCACGCTGGCGTTGATCTTCATGTTGCCGTGGTTGGGCATGCCCGGCATGCCTGTCATCACAAGGTTAGCCGCCGAAAACTGCGGCACGAGCGTCTCGGTGAATTTCAGCTCGATGGTCGCCGGGGCATCGACTTCGGACTTGTCGGCGGGCGTGGAAGACACCAGCGCGGGATGCGCGAAAGCGGCGGTCGCGAACAGGCTGGCGGCGATCGGCGTGATGAGTTTGGCAATCAGTGCAGAGCGGGTCATGGAAGTTCCTATCTTGGTGTTGAAAGGTTGGGGGATTGAGCGAACACGGACTGCACGCGGCTCGATGGAGCGCAGTCCGATCAGATGGTTGTGTGGCGCGATAGCGACCTCCTGGTTCAGTTCTTGACCGGTCATTGCCCTCGGGGCCCGGCACCACGCAGGCGCAAGGCGTTGCCGACCACCGACGCCGAACTGAGGCTCATGGCCAGAGCCGCGATCAAGGGGGACAGCAGCCAGCCCGTGAAGGGATAGAGCACGCCGGCAGCAACCGGGATGCCGAGCGCGTTGTAGAGAAAAGCGAACACGAGGTTTTGCTTCATGTTGCGCACCGTGTCGACCGAAAGCGTGCGCGCCACGGCGATGCCCCGAAGGTCACCCTTGACCAGGGTCACCTGCGCGCTGTTCATCGCCACGTCGGTGCCCGTGCCCATGGCGATGCCCACGTCCGCCTTGGCCAGAGCCGGTGCATCGTTGATGCCGTCACCCGCCATGGCGACGACACGGCCTTCCTTCTGCAGACGCTCGATCAACTGCAGCTTGTCGGCCGGCTTGACCTCGCCATGGACCTCGTCGATGCCCAGGCGGGCACCCACCGCCTTGGCGGTGGTATGTCCATCACCGGTGGCCATGATGACGCGCAGGCCGGCCGCCTTGAGCGCGGCCAAAGCCTCAGGGGTGCTGTCCTTGACCGGATCGGACACGGCCAGCAGGCCGGCAAGCTGACCGTCGACCGCCAGGTACATGACGCTCGCGCCCTCGCTGCGCAGCGCCTCCGCCTGCGGCACCAGTGGATCAACCGAAACACCCGCCTGCTGCATCAGCACCGTGTTGCCCAGCGCCAACTGGCGCTGCTCGACCTTGCCTCGCACGCCGATGCCGGTCCCCGATTCGAAGCCTTGCGGCTTGGCGAGTTGCAACCCCTGGGCCCGGGCAGCCTGCACGATGGCGTCGGCCAAGGGGTGCTCGCTGCCCTGGTCCAGGCTGGCCGCCAGGCGAAGCACCTCCTGGTCGGTGAAGCCAGCAACGGCGACGGCTCGGTCGAAGGCGGGACGACCTTGCGTCAGGGTGCCCGTCTTGTCGATGACCAGCGTATCGACCTTGCGCAGGTTCTCGATCGCCGCGGCATCTCGGAACAACACGCCCTGCGTGGCGCCGCGGCCGGTGGCCACCATGATGGACATCGGTGTGGCCAAGCCCAGCGCGCACGGGCAAGCGATGATGAGGACCGCAACGGCATTGATCAGCCCATACACCCAGGCCGGTTGCGGCCCGTAGAACCCCCAGACGAAGAGCGTCGTCAACGCGATGGCGACCACGACCATCACGAAGTAGCCCGCGACGAGGTCGGCCATGCGTTGCATGGGCGCCTTGGAGCGCTGAGCTTGGGCAACCATCTGCACGATCTGCGAGAGCACGGTGTCAGAACCGATGCGCTCCGACCGCATGACCAGTGCACCACTGGTGTTGAGTGTGGCGCCGATCACCTTGTCGCCCGCGCGCTTGCTCACCGGCAGCGGCTCGCCGGTCAGCATGGACTCGTCGACCGCGCTACTGCCCTCGTGCACCACGCCGTCGACGGGCACCTTCTCGCCGGGGCGGATGCGCAGCAAATCGCCCACGTGCACATGGCTGAGCGGCACATCCTCCTCGCGCCCATCAGCGCCGATGCGGCGCGCGGTCTTGGGCGCCAGTCCCAGCAGCGACTTGATTGCCGCAGAGGTCTGCGAGCGGGCCTTGAGTTCCAGCACCTGGCCCAGCAGGGTCAGCGAGATGATGACGGCCGCGGCCTCGAAGTACACCCCGACGCGGCCCATGGAGAAGAACGAAGCCGGAAACACCTGTGGTGCCACGGTCGCTACCACGCTGTAGAGGAAGGCGGCTCCCGTACCCAGGCCGATGAGGGTCCACATGTTCGGGCTGCGGTGCACCACCGACTGCCAGCCGCGCGAGAAGAAGGGCCAACCCGCCCACAGCACGATCGGCAGCGACAGCACCAGCTCGACCCAACTCTGCGTGGCCATGTCCATCAGATGCAACCGCTCGCCCGCCATGGCGAGCGCCAGCACCACGAGCGTCAACGGCAGCGTCCACCAGAACCGGCGAGAGAAGTCGCGAAGCTCGGGGTTGTCATCGTCCAGGTCGGGCAACAGCGGCTCCAGCGCCATGCCGCACCTCGGGCAGGTACCAGGGTGGTCCTGGCGAATCTCCGGATGCATCGGGCAGGTGTAGACCGAGCCCGGCGCTGCGGCGGGCGTTGGCGCGGCCTGCGCCATCGGATCCTTTGCCGTGTGCACGTAGCGCAGCGGCTGCGTGTCGAACTTGTTCTTGCAGCCGGCGCTGCAGAAGAAGTAGGTGCGCTCTTCGCGGCTGGAACGGTGCGGTGACTGCGACGCGACCGCCATGCCGCAGACGGGATCCCGTTCTCCGGCCTCGGGCTTCGAGGCATCCGATGAACTTGCGCCGTCGTTCTTGGGCAGGTCGGCACTGTGCTCGTGGTCCTCGTGGTGCGCATGTGGGCGGGAGCCCGACGCGTCCTTAGGCGCGTCGTGAGGGGGATGTCCATGACCTGACGATGGGAGGGAAGAGTTCATGTTGTGTGCTGGCCTCGCCTAAGTTCAAGCGGCGCGATAAGCGCGAAGGGTTCGTCCGACATCCTCAAATACCGTGGAGCGCCGCACTCACACCTCATAGAAAAGACGCGCGGGCGTGCAGCTTCGCTTCGTTCATCGCTGCTCGCCGCCGGAAGCCGGGACCGCGTTCGACGCTTCCTTGCCTTCCCGCGACGGCTCGGTGTTGTTGTCGTCGGCGCGGTGACCGTGGCCTCGGTGCATGAAGAGGTGCATCAGCGGACATGCCGCAAGCAGCAGGAATGGCAGATAGCCTGCGATATGCGTCAAGTGCCCCTTCAGCAGGAAGTACGCAGCGACGGCCGCGATTGGCACCAAGATCAGGAAAGCCAGGCCGTAGCGCGACCGCCAGAATTGGGGGCGGCCGCTGGGTGTCTGCGTGTGCGCATGGTGCATAAAAAGCTCTCCCGGATCCGTGTTCAGCGATGCGACTGGAAGACCGTGCTCTTGCCGTCCGCCGTCAACAGCAACACGTCGTAGGCGTCCTTGCGGTCACCGTACACGGGACCGTCCATGCCGGGCGAGCCGACCGGCATGCCTGGTGCGGCCAGGCCGATGGCCCGCGGTGCTTCCCGCAGTAGACGACGGATGTCTGCGGCCGGGACATGGCCCTCGATGGCGTATCGCCCGATCTGCGCCGTGTGACAGGAGCCGAACTTCTGCGCGATGCCCAGGCGCGCTCGCGCGGCGTTGTTGCCGCTATCGAAAACCTGCACCTCGAACCCAGCCTGCTCCATGTGCGTGATCCAGTCCTTGCAGCAGCCGCAGCTCGGGTCCTTCCAGACCTTGGCCGTCAGCCGCTCCTGGGCCAGGACGGGGCCCGCCAGCAGCAAGGCAAGGACGCCCGCGATGGCGGCTCGGCGCTTCGCTTCGACCGGACGCTGCGTGTGCTGTGTTGTCGTGTTCATGCTTTGCCCACTCCTCACGTCGACGTGTTACCAACTAAAACCAGAAGCGCACACCGGCCACCCAGCGTGTTTGCAGGGGGCGGCCGCCCGAGGCGCGCACGTAGTCGGCGGTCTGGCCGAAGCTGCCCGCGCGCTCCACGCCGATGTAGGGCGCGAACTGGCGGCTGAACTCGTAGCGCAGTCGCAGGCCCGCGGACGCTTCGGCGAGGCCCTTGCCGATGCGCCGCTCTGGATCGTCCTTGCCGTAGAACTGCAGCTCGGCGCGCGGCTCGAGCACCAAGCGCTGGGTCAGCAGCATCTCGTAGCTGCCCTCCAGGCGCAGCGCGGTCCTGCCGCCGCTGCCCACGTAGGCGGTCGCGTCCAACTCGAACCAGTACGGCGCGAGTCCCTGGATGCCGAAGGCCAGCCACTGGCGGCTTGGTCCCTCGCCGGTGTCCAGGCGGACGCCCAGTTGCGTGTCCCAGAAGGTGGAGACCGCATGGCCCCACAGCAGTTCGGTGCGCGCCTCTTCGAACTTGCCGCCCGCCACGTCGCCCTCGGCCTTGAGCACCGCCCGATTGAAGGCGTTCCCATACCAGGCTTGCAGGCCGTAGGCCGTGTCATTGCCGCCATTGCGCGTGAAGCGACGCTCCAGGGTTTCGGCCCGTAGCGAGAAGAAGGCGTGCTCGTCGGCCAGCATGAGCCGTGGCACGCCCGGCACGGCGTAGTCACCCGATCCCAGCTTGAGGCCATTGGAGTAGGCGTGCGGATCGCGCGCATCGGGCGGGGCCGAGCCGCCTTGCATGCGCATGTTGCCGTGGTCCATGGCCGGTGCGGCGGTCGCGGAGGAGGCGCCACTGGCGGGCGCACCATGCCCGGCATGAGGATCGGTCGCCGCGGCAGCGGCAGGCGTGGCCGGCGCAGAGGGCGAAGACGGCGCGCCGCTGGCGGGAGCCCCGTGTCCGGCATGCGGGTCAGCGGCGGCAGGATTCGCGGTTGCGGCAGGTGCGACTGCTGGCGCGGGTGTGGCGCGGGGAGCGGCTTGACCATGGGCGCTGTGGTCGTTCTGCGCCCGGGCTTGTGTGGCCACGCCGACAAGGGCCATGAGCGCGATGGACAGTGCGCGAAGGGGGAGTGCTTGGGACATTCTGGATCTTCCTTGTGCTGGGCTCAGGACACCACGACTTCGCGGAACATGCCGGCATCCATGTGGAACATCAGATGGCAATGCCAGGCCCAGCGTCCGAGCGCGTCGGCCGTCACAAGGAAACTGATGCGTTGCGCGGGCTGCACCGGCAGGGTGTGCCGGCGGGCGAGGAAGCGGCCATCCGGGCTCTCCAGCTCGCTCCACAAACCGTGCAGGTGCATGGGATGGGTCATCATCGTGTCGTTGTGCAAGATGACCCGCAGGCGCTCGCCGTAGCGAAAATGGACCGGCGTGGACTTGCCGAACTCCAGTCCGTCCAGAGACCAGGAATAGCGCTCCATGTTGCCCGTCAGGTGCAACTCGACCTCACGGCCGGGGCCCCGTTTGTCCAGCGGACCCGATGGCGTGTGCAGATCCGCGAGGGTCAGGACACGCCTCCCGTTGTTGCGCAGGCCGATGCCGGGGTCATCCAGGTTGGTGCGCGCCATGTCGACCCGCATGTCCGTGCTCGCGCCGTATTCGGTGCGCGCGTGGCGCGCCGTGGTGCTTGGCACAGCCAGCGCGCCCGCGGCATGCTGGCTGTGGTCCATGGCCATGCCGCCGTGGTTCATGGCGCCATGGTTCATCCCGCCCATCGCGCCGTGGTTCATGCCAGTCATCGGGGTCGCGGCCATGCCGGCCATGCCGGCCATGCCAGCCATGCCAGCCATTCCCGTCATGCCGGTCATTCCCGTCATGCCGGCATCCTGGCCCGAAGCGCCGTGGTCCATGCCGCCCATCATGTCGCCCATGCCGAGCCATTCCACCGGATCCAAGGCAGGCACCGGCGCCTGCAGGCCCTCGCGCACTGCCAAGGTGGCACGCGCATACCCGGTGCGCTCCATGGCCTGCGCGAAGATCGTGTAGGCGTCGTCGCGTGGCTGAACGATGACGTCGATGGTCTCGCCCGGGCCGAAGCGGAATTCGTCGACCGTCACGGGCTCCACATCCACGCCATCGACGTGCACGACGGTGAGCTTGAGCCCAGGGATGCGTACGTCGTAGAAGGTGTTACCCGCGCCGTTGACCATGCGCAGGCGCACGCGTTCGCCCGGACGGAACAGGCCCGTCCAGTTGCCCGCCGGGGTCGTGCCGTTGGCGAGGTAGGTCAGGGTCGCGGAGGACAGATCGGCGAGATCGGTCGGGTTCATCCGCATTTCGTTCCACATCTTGCGCTTGCCGAGCGCAGCAGCCATGCCATCGCGCGAAACGTCGCGGAAGAAGTCGATGACGGTGGGCTGGTTGAAGTTCAGGTAATCGCTCTGGGACTTGAGCTTGGCGAAGATCCGCATCGGGTCTTCGTCGGTCCAGTCCGAGAACACGAGCACATGCTCGCGGTCGGCGTGGATGGTCTGGGGCCCGGCCGGATCGATGATGATCGCCCCATACATGCCGGTGAGCTCTTGCATGCCGGAGTGCGAGTGGTACCAATACGAACCGCTTTGCTCGACTTTGAATTGGTAGGTGAAGGTCTCGCCCGGCGCAATGCCGTCGAAGCTGATGCCGGGCACGCCGTCCATCTGGTAGGGCAGGATGATGCCGTGCCAGTGGATGGAGGTGGACTCGCGCAGCTTGTTGGTCACGCGGATGGTGACCGTTTCTCCTTCGCGCCAGCGCAGCGTTGGCGCGGGAATAGTGCCGTTGATCGTGGTTGCGATACCGGGCTTGCCTGTGAAATTGACGGGCGACTCAGCCACCACCAAATCGAACTCGTTGCCGCTCAGAACGCGAGGCCCCCCGACCGTTCCAGGGCCCTGCTGCGCAAACGCCTTGAGCGCGGGTGTCGACAGGCCAGCCATGACGCCACCGGCGGCCAAGCCCTGTACGAACCGCCGCCGGGACAAGCCCGGGGGCATGATTAGAAAAGGCGAGCGCGGCATAGGGTGGGATCCTCCAGGGGGTCAACGACAGTCGTCCTTGCCCGGACCCGGCCAGCCCGCTGGTCTCAGGGTCCAACGCACAAGGTTCGACGCATGGAGGACATCCTAAGGAGGGGGCGTTTTCCAACCCATGACCCGTCCATTACTTTCATGTAATGGTTGTGTCATCCTTCGGGAAGGGGCAGAGCGGTACATTGCCCGGTAGTGGGCGCAAAAGTCCCACGCGGCCCCTCTCACCGCAACGATTCTGTAAGGAAAGCCATGAAGATGCTGGTCGTCGAGGACGAAGCCAAGACGGCGGACTATGTGCGCCAAGGCCTGCAGGAGGCAGGCTTCATCGTGGACTTGGCCCGCACCGGCCTGGAGGGCCATCACCTGGCCATGAGCGAGTCCTACGATTTGATCGTTCTGGATGTCATGCTGCCGGACGTCGATGGCTGGCGCATCGTGCGCTCGCTGCGGGCGGCGGGCAAACAGGTCCCGGTGCTGTTCCTGACAGCGCGCGGCAGCGTGGACGATCGGGTCAAGGGCTTGGAACTTGGCGCCGATGACTACCTGGTTAAGCCGTTCGCGTTTTCGGAGTTACTGGCGCGCGTGCGCACGCTGCTGCGACGCGGCACTGCGCCGAGCCAACCCGACCGCATTCAGATTGTCGACCTGGAGCTCGATCTGGCACGCCGACGCGCCACACGGGCCGGCAAGCGTATCGCGCTGACCGTCAAGGAGTTCGCCTTATTGGAGCTGCTGGCACGTCGCCAGGGAGAAGTGCTGCCGCGCTCGCTGATTGCGTCCCAGGTGTGGGACATGAACTATGACAGTGACACCAATGTGATCGACGTGGCGATCCGCCGGCTGCGCGCGAAGATCGACGATGCGTTCAACCCCAAGCTGATCCACACCGTGCGCGGCATGGGCTACACGCTCGACACCGATGACGGCCTCTAAACCTGAGACGTCGGCCATTGGCCACGCCAAGCAGGTCAGGCCGACCCGGCGGCGCAGTCCCGCTTCGCTCGCCCTGCGCGTGACGGCATTGATCGGCGCGGCCATCACCTTGGTGTTCCTCTGTTTCCAGTGGGCCATCGTCCGATCGTTGGAGCATCACTTTGCGCAACAGGACGCGCATGAACTGGACGCGGTCATCTCGGCCCTGGCCGAGCCCTTGCGTCAGGGCGACGACATGGACCGCGACGCGCTGGGGCAGCAACTTGCCAATGCGGTGGCGGGGCACCACGGGATGAGCTACGCCGTCTACGACCAGACAGGCAACACCATCTACGCCACGGCGGGTCCTGACCTGTCCAAGATGAACCTGGCCCCCAAGCCTCTGGCGCAGATCGACGCCGAGGAGTTGGCGGTGTGGCAGGATCGTCAGCGGTCCTACCGGGGCGTTGCGTTCGAATTTGCAGCAGGCCCTACTTCGGATGCGCCACGCTACCGCATCCTCGCTGCCATGGACATCGGCTTCCACCTGGAATTCCTCGGGGAGTTCCAGCGCATGCTGCGTTGGGTGACCTTCATGGTCCTGTGCATTGCGCTGCTGGCCGCTTGGCTGGCGGTCCACTGGGGGCATCTGCCGATCCGCAAGGTCAACGAGAAAATCCGTGCCATCCGTTCGTCCAAACTGGACGTGCGACTCGACCCACGCGACGTGCCGATCGAGCTGTCAGAGTTGGTGTTCGCCTTCAACGACATGCTGGCGCGCATCGAGGAAGGCTTTGCCCGCTTGTCGCACTTCTCTGCCGACATTGCGCATGAGCTGCGCACCCCGGTGACCAACCTCGTGACACAGACCCATGTGGTGTTGGGGCAGCCCCGTAGCGCCGAAGAGTACCGGGAGATCCTGTACTCCCATCTGGAGGAGTTCGATCGCATGAGTCGCATGATCGCGGACATGCTGTTTCTCGCGCAGACCGAGAACGATCCACGCAACATCCGCATGAGCCAGGTCGACCTGAGTGCGCTGGTCCGGGGCTTGTTCGACTACTACGAGGCCCTCGCCGACGATCGACACATCACGCTCAGCCTCAAGGGCGCGGTCGAGCCGGTCCTGGCGGATCGCGAGATGTTGTCGCGGGCCATCGGCAACCTTCTTTCCAATGCCATTCGCTACACGCCGCGCGAGGCTCGGATCATCGTCACGCTCAAACAGGACGACCAGGGAACGGTCATTCGCGTCGAGAACCCGGGTGAGCGGATATCGGACGCCGATCTGCCCAAGCTCTTCGATCGCTTCTACCGCGCCGACCCTGCCCGCCAGCGCAAGTCCGCGGGGGCCGGCCTCGGACTGGCGATCGTCAAATCAATTGCCGAAGCTCATGGTGGACATGTGCAGGCAACGTCCAACGATACAGCGACTAAATTTGATCTAACGCTGCCTCGCATCGCTTAGGTTGGCCTCCCGCCATTGCGGGAGAATGCAGATCGTGGATGGGCGCAGTTTCGGCTCGTCGGAAGCAGGTGCTCGTCAGGTGATGGACATGCCTTTCTGTCGTCCGATCTCCCATGACACGCCACCGCCGCGTACAGTGGCAGCAAGTTGCTGACCTAGCCGTTGCTCGATCACTGGTTTCCACGGCACTAGGCTGAATCCCATGCCGTCATCGAGCATCGCGTAGCGACCGCTGGCCAGCATGACGGAGCGCCGGTAGATGCCGGCCACACGCTGCCCGTCGGCCACCGGGTGATGCTCCAGGCCGGTGTCGGCGGCAATGTCCTTCGCGGCCTGCGCTAGCTCCCGATTGCGCAGTGTGCCCAGCAGGTTCCGGGCGACGATCACGCGCTGCCCGCGCCGCTCGGCCATTCCCTGTTCGGCCAGGAAGTCGGCGCGCTGCTGCATCGCCTGCTTGGCCTCGCCACCAAAGCCCAGGTCGCCCAAGCCCGAGCCACCACCGATCAATTGCTGGTCGAGCCAGGTGGCCCCGATCACGCGAGCCTGCCGCTCGATGGGCAGATGCGATTTCAGTTCCACAGCCACGCCGCCAAGGCGCTGCGCGTCGTGGCGGCGGCCCTGTTCGGCTAGGTCGTCCGGCATCTTCCATAGTCCCTCGGCCACGCGCTCCACGATGCCGGCGCGGCGCAAGGCTTCCAGCCGGCGGACGTGGGCCGCGACGACTTCCTGCGGATCGCGGCCGGGCTTGGCCCGGCCTTGCTCAATCGCAAGGTGATGATCGGTGCGGTACAGGCCATCGCTCGCCAGCGCGGCGATGTTCTTGTCGGCCGCGCGCACATCGGCTGCCCCCTTTACCTCCACCACGGCGCCAATCGGGTAGTTCGCCAGCTCGTCGCGGGCGTTGAGCGCGACGTAGTGGGCCTTGCCGTCCACGCCGTCGATGACCAGATAGCCCCGGTCGCGCAGCTCGTCGGCAAGCCCCTTCGCGGCCACGCGGCCGAGGATGGTTTGGCCATCGTCGCCCGGCTCGAACACCGCCAGCTCGCGCGGCTCGCCGCGCATGGCCCGCTGCATGGTGCGGATGATGTCGCCGCGCTCGCCCAGGGCGCGTAGGGTCTTTTCGGCGTCGGCATGGACAGCCCAGGTGCCCGGCTGTATCTCATCGGCCAAGCCCAGGCGCTGCAAGCGTTGCAGGCGGCCGATCAGCAGCAGGCGCTGGCGTTGCAATCTCGGCTCGTTGAGGCATTCGACATGCACCAGGCCATCGTCGCCCAGCTCGCGCTTGAGCGTGCGATCCAGGCTCGTCCACCGTTCTTGCTCCACCTCGCGCCGCAAGGTCTGCTGGATCTCCAGCTCGGTGCGCGGCCCGAGCCATTCGGTCGCCAGTTCGGCGGCGCGATGGCGGAAGCCATCGGCGATGTAGTTGCCGGCGATGATGAGGTCTTTGCCGGTGTCGTCGCGCCCGCGCACGATCAGGTGGGTATGCGCGTTGTCGGTGTTCCAGTGATCGACGGCCACCCACTCCAGCCGTGTGCCCAGGTCGGCCTCCATTCGGCCCATCAGGTGCCGCGTGTAGGTGCGCAGGTCTTCCAGCTCGGCGCCATCCTCGGGCGAGAGGATGAACCGAAAGTGATGCCGGTCGTCGACGCAGCGTTCCTTGAAGGCGTCGAGGTCGGCGGCATCGGTCTGCGGCCCGTAGGCTTGACCCGGCTCGCCATCGCGGCCCACACCGTCGCGCTCAATGTAGCGCAGGTGCTTGGCGAGCGACTGCGGGCTGGCCCGCTGCTGATTGACCAGCAGCGTCTTGATAGTCACGCGCCGCGACACGGGCGTGAGCTTCGCTCCGACGAAGCGCGCCGCCGTGTGGCCGCGCCCCAGGCGCGAGCCGGGCCGCTGGCCGGTGCCCCTCCCGGAGCCGCTGGCAGCGCCAGGACGACGCACCGACGACTTGCCGCTGCTGGCCTTGCCTGCCTGCTTGAGCACCTTGGAAACGAAGCCCTGGCCCCGGTTCTTCGGGGCGCTGGGGCGGATGCGGAAATCGTCGTCGCGGCGGTCGGTCATGGCTGCGCTCCCTGCAAGCTCTGGCGTGTCCTGTCGTGCGAAGCACACGCACATGCCAGCATTGGCGCGAGCCTCGCGCTCCACGCGGCACGGCGGCGAAGCCGCTCCGTGCTGCGCCAACCCCACGTGCAGACTGGCTTTGCGGGCCGACAGGTGCCGCTCCCTTTTGTCTTGCCTTCCGCATTTGCCTCCCGCATCCGCTCCCGGCAATCGCGGCCCGGTGGCGCTGCTGCACCAGCAGCCAGCGCGCCGGCGAACGCGGATACGGCCGCAGGCCGGGCGCGTTCGAGGCAAGACGCCTGCACGTTGGACGGCTGCGCCGGAGACAGCGCGAAGTGCGGTGCGAATGCACCCGCACTGCACGCGCGACGACACGGCGACGACCAGCAGGACGACACGCCCGATGGCACGATGAGATGCATGGCAACGTGCAGCGAATCGACGGCCATCATGGGCGGGATTCCAGCCAGATCGGATGCGCGACGCCGATCACGGCGGATGCGCTGACCGGCCCGAAATACCGGCTGTCGAACGACGCCGGGTTGGTCACGCTCAAGAGGAACAGTTCGCCAGGCCGAAGCTGGCGGCACTGCCGCCAGGAAGGCAGCGGACGGCCCAGCCGGTCGGCGGGCAGCACGGCGGCCACCGGCACGCCGTCGATCCAGACCAGCGCATCAAACACGCACACCGTTTGCGGCGCGACGGCGCCCACGCGCTTGAGCAGCGGCACGCGCGCCGGCAGGTAGCGGCGCTGCGCGGCCAGCGCGGCGGTGTCTGCCGGCAACGTGGTCAAGACGATGCTGCCAACGGACAAAGGCTGGTGCAGCGAGTCGGTACGCTGGTGGAGCGGTTCCACGCGATACCAGCCGACCGCCACGCTGTCGGACGGGTTGTAGATGATGCGCGGCAGCGGATGCACGAAGGACGCCCAGGCCAGCGCAGCGAGGCCGCAGGCAGACAGGCACGCGAGCACGATGCGAGCGCGCAGGCGTGAGCGAGGACGCGGCGCGGTGCCGACAGTCGAAACGGCGGTCATGGCAGCGCCCTCCCGATGAGCCATCCGGCGTGCCGCTCGGCGGTGTATTCGGGCAGCGGCAGGCGCGCAGCGAGCCGGTTGGCGAGCGTGCGCCAGTACGCGGGTGAAGCGGCGGATGGCGCGATCCCCAGCGCCTCGATGGCGTCGATGCGCTCCAGCACGGCGCGCACCTGGTTCTCGCCCTCGGTGTGCAGCAGCAGGCGTGCGCCCGGCTGCACACCGGGGATGCGCTGCGCCGCGTCCAGCGGCGTGCAAGCCTGCATCACCATGAGCTGCCAGCGAACAGTGCCGTAGTCGGTGGACTGCCAGCGAATGCGGCAGAACATGGCATTCGGCATGAATACGGCGAGACTGCGCCAGCGGTCGAGCCGCAGCGTGCGCGCCGGTTCGCCGAAGCGCAGGTAGAGCTTGAAACGGTGCTCCAGGAAGGCCAGCGAAACGCGCGTTAGCGGCGTTGATGTTGGCCCCGTCGCGTGTGCTAGGAGTGGCGGCGACGGTGCAGCCGTGGCCGCGAAGGCAACAGGCGCGGGGGCAGACGAAGCGGATGCGGTCATGGTGTGTTCTCCCTGCGTTGTTCTGGAAACTCGCGCTCCAGCAGGCCGCGCAGCAGTTCGGCCACCGTCACGCCTTGCGTGAACGCCGACACCTTGATGCGCGCCCGCATTGCGGGCGTGATGTCGAGCGTCAGGCGTGCGGTGTAGAGGTCGCCCTTGCCCAGCGCATCGGCGTCGCCCTGGCGAATCCACGCCTCGGCGTGCGGATTCGCGGGCGGACGCGCGCCGATGCCGACGCGCTTTGTCGTGCGCTTGCTGGCGGGGCTGCTCATGTCGGCCACCGCAGCAGTTCGTCCACCAGTGCGGTGATTTCGCGCGCGGCGACGCTGTCCGGCGCCGTCTCGCGTGCCAGCCGGCCAGCAGCCACGCTGTCGGCGAACACGATGCGTTGATGCACTTCCGCGCGCAGCGCAGGAAGCGGCTGCTCGGCCAGCGCGCCGCGTGCTTCGCGTCCGATCACCGTGGTGCTCACGCGCCGGTTGATGACGAAGGCCGCGCGCAGCGCAGGCCGAAACACCTGCGCCTCGCGGATCAGCGCCACCATCTCGGCGCTGGCCCACAGGTCGTAGGGGCTGGGCTGCACCGGGATCAGCACGCGCTCGG
>NZ_BCTO01000034.1 GCF_001571325.1 Delftia tsuruhatensis NBRC 16741 | reverse complement strand
GCAGGAGCTGGACAAGATCTTCCAGCCCTTCGTGCAGTCCAGCAAGACCCGCAACGGCTCGGGCGGCACGGGCCTGGGGCTGGCCATCTGCCGCAAGATCATCGACGCCATGGACGGCACCATCGTGGCCAGCAACCGGCCCGAGGGCGGCTCGCTGTTTCGCATCACCCTTCCCTGCCGCAGCGCATCGGAGACGCGCCCGGCGGAGCTGCTGTAGCGGCACCGCCGGCCGGCGCGCCTGCGGCCGGCAAACGGGTGGTGAACAAGTGGCAAACGGGCGGCAACAAATGAGAAAAAGTCTCATTTAGAATGACAGCACTTCGTCCCGCCCTGCCCGCCTGCCTTCCCTCCCCGCTTGCTTGTATGACACGCCATCCGACTCCTGCCGCCTGGCTGGGCCTGGACCTGCACTGGGCCTATGGAAGCCTGCTGCCCGCCATCTGGCGCAGCACGCGCTGCATCCACCGCGCGCAGGATGTGCTGCATGACGCCTTCGTGCGCTACGCCCTCAGCGGCCGGCACGAAGGCATCGCCCAGCCGCATGCCTACCTGCGCGTGGTGGCGCGCACCGTGCTGGCCGACCAGATGGCGCATGAGCGCCGCTTCGTGCCCCTGCCCGAGCTGGCAGGCGAGGCCGGCGCCGCGCAGCACCCGGTGGCACGCGCGGACGAAATCGCCTTGCAGGAAGCCTTCACGGTGCCTTCGGCCGAGATGCTGGCCGACCTGCAGCAGCGCCTGGGCGCCGTGCAGCGTGTCATCCAGGGATTGCCTGCGCGCTGCCGCGAGGTGTTCTGGCTGTGCAAGGTGGAAGGCCACTCCCAGCCCCAGATTGCCGCCATGCTGGGCATCAGCCTGAACATGGTGGAGCGCCACCTGATGCGCGCCCTGCTGGACCTGCGCGCCGCGCGCGAGCTGCTCGCGCCATGAGCACGCCGCGCGAGGAAGCCGCGCGCTGGTTCATACGCATGCACCGGGATGCGGGAGCGCGGCCGGGCGCCGCCGATGCCGCTGCCTGGCGCCGCTGGATGGACGCCGACCCGCGCCACGCCGCCGAATACGCCGCCTTCGAGGCGCTGTGGCAGGACTTCGACTCCACGCCCCGCACCGAGGCCCTGGCCACGGCGGTGGACACCGCCGCACGCCAGCGCCGCAACACACGCAGCAACGCGCGCCGCGCGATCATCACCCGCGGCGTGCTGGGCGTTGCCGGCCTGGGCACGGCGGGCCTGCTGGCATGGCGCGGCTGGCTTGAATGGCAGGACACCACCGTGTTCGCCCTGGCCCGCGACAGTGCGATTGGCGAACGCATCGTGCTGAACCTGCCCGACGCCAGCGTGCTGACCCTGGGACCGGCCAGCCGCATCGCCACGCGCTACACGCGCCGCCAGCGCGCCGTGGTGCTGGAGCAGGGAGAGGCCCTGTTCGACGTGGCCAGGGATGCAGGCCGCCCCTTCACCATCGCCGCCGGCCAGGCCCGCATCACCGTGCTGGGCACGCGCTTCACCGTCAACCGCCTGCCGGGCCTGGTGCGGGTGGGCGTGGAGCATGGAACGGTGCGTTTGGCGGTGAAAGGTGGTGACGGAGAACCGTCCTTGCTGCTGCAGGCTGGCGAAGTGGGGGAACTGCCGGACGAAAGCGCCGGTGCCGCCCCCGGTGCCGCACCCGGTGCCGATGGCGCCCACGCCAGCCCCCTCCCCCGCCGCGTGCAACGCGATGCGCGCGACAGCTTCTCGTCCATCGAACGCGGCCTCATCGTCTTCGACAGCGCCGGGCTGGGCGAGATCGCGGCCACGCTGTCGCGCTGGCGCCGCCAGCCCGTGCGTGCGGCCGTAGCCGACGGCACGGGCGGGCCGCGCATCACGGCCGCCGTGCAGCGCGCCGATGTGGAGAGCTTCCTGGACGCGCTGCCGCGCATCGCCGCCGTGCGCGTGCAGGAGCGCGACGGCGCCACCTGGCTGGCCCCGCGCAGCACGGCGCCGGAAAAAATCCGGAAAAACTGAAAAAAAGCGGCCAACGCACATCAGGGATCCGGCGGGCTGCCCCGTCATACAGGCGAGCACAACCGACACCCAGGAGAACGTTCCCGCCATGCCCGCCCGCCCTCTTTCCCTTCGCCCGGCACGCGCCTGCCTGTCCCTGCTCGCCTGCGCGGCGGCACTGGCCTGCACGCCAGCCCTGGCCGCCCCTGCCGACATCGACCTGCCGGCCCAGCCGCTGTCCGACGCCATCAAGGCCCTGGCGCGCGCCACCGGCACCAGCATCGCGGCCGACAGCGCCCTGCTCGCAGGCAAGTCCGCGCCCGCCGTCCAGGGCCGCCTGGAGCCGGCCGAGGCACTGCAGCGCCTGCTGGCCGGCAGCGGCCTGCAAGCCTCTGCCCAGCCCCAGGGCGGCTGGCTGCTGCGCCCCGCCCCGGCGCGCCCGCAGACCGCGCTGGACGAAGTGCGGGTGACAGCCACGGCCCTGCGCGACGGCCGCACGGAAGGCACGGGCAGCTACCGGGCGCCCTATGCCAGCGCGGCCACCAAGATCGAGCTGACGGCCCGGGAGACGCCGCAGTCCGTGTCCGTGATCTCGCGCGCACGGCTCGATGACCAGAACTTCGTCGAGCTCACCGAAGCCGCCAAGGTGGTGCCCGGCATCGTCGTGCGCCGGCAAAGCAGCACGGGCGGGCGCAGCGACATCCTCTCGCGCGGCTACCAGTCCTCCACCTACCAGTTGGACGGTCTCACCGTCAGCGGCAATCCGGCCACCCAGGAAACGCTGGACCTGGCCCTGTTCGACCGGGTCGAGGCCCTGCGCGGGCCGGCCGGGCTGTTCTCGGGCGCAGGCGAGCCCAGCGTCATGCTCAACCTGGTGCGCAAGCGCGCCCTGCCGGACTACCAGGGCCAGGGCGCCATCGGCCTGGGCTCGCGGGGCCGCAAGCGGGCCGAGGTGGATGTCACCGGAGCGCTGTCCGAAGATGGCCGCCTGCGTGGCCGGGTGGTGGCGCTGCACGAGAACTTCGGCAGCCCCGTGATGGCCATGGACGGCCACAAGCAGGCCCTGTACGGCACGGTGGAGCTGGACATCACTTCCCAGAGCACGGTCTCGGTGGGCGCCACCTGGCAGCGCGGCCGGGGCAACTACGACACCGGCCTGCCCGCCCACGCCGACGGCAGGCTGGCCCCCATTCCGCGCGACGTGGCCATTGCCGCCGACTGGGGCCGCGCCGCGCCCGAATCGCTGGCCGGCTTCATCGAGTCGGAGACGCGGCTCGACGGCGGCGGCCTGTTCAAGCTGGCCGCCCGCCGTGTGCTGCGCCAGCAGCGCGACAAGTACATCAACGGCTACTCGGCCGTATCGGACACCGGCATCAGCCGCTTCACCCAGGCCCAGACCGTGGACCGCGACTACGCCGACACCACGGCCGACATCTACTACAGCACGCCCTGGCAATGGGCCGGGCAGACGCACCATTTCATCGCGGGCGCGGACTACCGCAGCTCCAACATGCACCTGCGCATGCTGCGCGGCGCCATGAACACGCCGGCCGACCTGTTCCACTACGACCCCTCCTCCATCCCCGAGCCCAGCTTCAAGCCCTTTGCCGACGACATTACGCGCACTAGCCTGCGCGGCGTCTACGGCCAGTTGCGCATCAAGCCCACGCAGGCCCTCACCCTGGTGGCGGGTGCGCGCAAGAGCTGGTGGAAGACAGAAACCTCGGACCGGCTGCAGAACACGCGCTCGGGCTACGAGGTCGATGGCCAGTTCACGCCCTTCGGCGCCGTGCTCCTCGATCTGAACGACAGCTGGACGCTCTACGCCAGCCAGTCGCGCATCTTCCAGCCGCAAAGCGGGCGCCTGGCCGGCGGCGGCCAGATCGCCCCGCGCGAGGGCCGGCAGGTGGAAGCCGGCATCAAGGGCAGCCTGCTGGACGGACGCCTGAATGCCACCGCCGCCGTCTACCGCATGCAGGACACCAACCGCGCGCTGGCCGACCCCGCCGATGCCGCCTTCGTCATCCCCGCAGGCAAGGTGCGCTCCGAAGGCTTCGAGGCCGAGGTGGTCGGCTCGCTGTCGCCGCGCTGGGACGTGGCGGCCAGTTACGCCTACATGCGCTCCAAATACCTGCAGGGCACCGTCACGCAGACGGGCACCGACTTCAGCACCATGTCGCCGCGCCACAGCGTGAACCTGTGGGCGCGCTACCGCGTGGCCGGCCCCGTGGCCCAGGGGCTGGAGCTGGGCGCGGGCGTGCGCGCCGTCAGCGAGTTCTACGACACCCTGGGCACCGTGCGCTGGCGCGCGGGCGGCTACGGCGTCTGGTCCGTCTATGCCGCCTACCCGCTGACCCCCCAGGTCAAGCTGGCCGTGAACATCGACAACCTGTTCGACCGCGTCTACTGGGAGCGCGTGGGCACGGCCACGCGCAGCAACTACTACGGCCTGCCGCGCAGCATCATGGTCACGCTGCGCAGCAGTTTCTGATCCCGTCGCCAGAGGGCGTGCGCAGCACAAGGCTGCCGCGCCCCCTGCCTGCCGCGCAGGCATTCAACACATCGACACCATCGAATGATTTCTCACAAATAATTCAATAGATCCACACAATGCATGGATTTACGCTTGTGTCCATTGCCGGCAGCCGCCGCCAGCCAGGACACCAGCCATTGCCATGCAAGACCGTTTTCTGATCGAGCGCATCGAGGCGCGGATCCTCGACATTCCCACCATCCGCCCGCACAAGCTGTCGTTCGGCTCCATCAGCCGGCAAAGCCCGGTGATCGTGCAGTTGTGGCTGCACAACGGGGCCACGGGCTTTGGCGAGGCCGCCACCATCGGCGGCCCGTCGTGGAACGAGGAATCGCCCGAGAGCATCCACCATGCCATCACCAACCACCTGGCGCCCAGCCTGATCGGCCAGGACGGCGCGCGCTTCGAGGCCTGCCTCTCGCGCATGGACCTGGCCTGCAAGGGCAATGCCTTTGCCAAGAGCGCCGTGGAAATCGCGCTGCTGGACGCCGTGGCGCGCAGCCTGCAGTTGCCCGTGTGGCAGTTGCTGGGCGGCAAGCAGCGCGACAGCCTGCCCCTGGCCTGGACGCTGGCCAGCGGCGACATCGAGCGCGACCTGGCCGAGGCCCAGCTGCGCCTGGAACAAAAGCGCCACCGCATCTTCAAGATGAAGATCGGCGCGCGCACGCCCGAGGCCGATGTGGCCCATGTGAGCGAGATCGCACGCGGCCTGCAGGGCCGCGCCACGCTGACCGTGGACGTGAACCAGGCCTGGGACGGCGCCACGGCGCGGCGCTTTCTGCCGCAATTGATCGATGCCGGCGTGACCCTGATCGAGCAGCCCGTGGCCGGCTGGAACGTGCCCGCGCTGCGCGAGCTGACCGCCACGCTGCAGGGCGCCCTGGTCATGGCCGACGAGAGCGTGTGCACGCCCTACGACGCCATGCGCCTGGCGCGCGAGCAGGCCAGCCATGTGTTCTCGCTCAAGGTGGCCAAGCACGGCGGCCTGCTGCGCACGCGCAAGGTGGCGGCCATTGCCCAGGCGGCCGATATCGGCTGGTACGGCGGCACCATGCTGGAGACCTCGATCGGCTCGGCCGCCTCCGCCCATGTCTTTGCCACGCTGGGCGGGCAGCACTACAACTGCGAGCTGTTCGGCCCCCAGCTGCTGGTGGACGACATCGTCACCGAGCGCATGGCCATCCGCGACTTCGAGCTGCAACTGCCCGACGGGCCCGGCCTGGGCTTGGAGATCGACCTGCAGCAGTTGGCGAGCTTCGACCGCGCGCTGGCCGGCAGCCAGCCGCAGCACTTCGACATGGGGCAGGCCCGGACCGGGGCTGCGACCTGAATTCCTTTCATTCCTCCTGGAGACAAACATGCTTTACCTGGTCCGCATGGACGTGAAGATCCCCCACGACCTGCCCGCCGACGTGGCAGCCGAGATCAAGGCCCGCGAGAAGGCCTATTCCCAGCAGCTGCAGCACGACGGACGCTGGCCCCACATCTGGCGCGTGGTCGGCGAGTACGCCAACTACAGCGTGTTCGACGTGGCCTCCAACGACGAGCTGCACGAGCTGCTGCAGGGCCTGCCGCTGTTCCCCTACATGGACATCCAGGTCACGCCGCTGGCAAAGCATCCCTCGGCCATCGCCTGAGCACAGCCCAAACCAAGACCAAATTGTTCGGAGACAACTGAAGTGAATGTGAAACGCCGTTTTCTGACCGCCGCAGCCGCAGGCCTGTGCCTGTCCGCCGTGATGCCCGCCGCCCATGCGCAGGCTCCCGAGGCCAACTGGCCCAGCAAGCCCATCCGCTGGATCGTGCCCTTCCCGCCGGGCGGCGCCATGGACGCCATCGCGCGCACCCTGGGCGAGAAGGCCGGCCGCACGCTGGGCCAGCCCTTCGTGATCGAGAACCGTCCCGGCGCCGGCGGCAACATCGGCGCCGACTTCGTGGCCAAGCAGCCCGGCGACGGCTACACGCTGATGATCACCTCCATCGGCATGGCCACCAACAAGCCGCTGTACCGCAAGCTCAGCTACGACCCGATCAAGGACTTCGCCCCCGTGGGCGTGCTGGCCGTGGTGCCCAACATCCTGGTCACCAACTCCACCCAGCCCAACGTCAAGAGCGTGGCCGACGTGGTGGCCGCCGCCAAGGCCTCGCCCGGCAAGCTGACCTATGCCTCGGCCGGCAACGGCACCTCCATCCACCTGGCGGGCGAAGTGTTCAACTCGCTGGCCGGCGTGGACATCCTGCACATCCCCTACAAGGGATCGGGCCCGGCCGTCTCCGACCTGCTGGGCGGACAGGTCAACTACATGTTCGACTCCATCACATCGGCGCGCCCGCACATCCAGTCGGGCAAGCTGCGCGCCCTGGCCGTGACCACGGCCAAGCGCTCGTCCAGCATGCCCGACGTGCCCACCATGGAAGAGGCCGGCATCAAGGGCTACGAGGTCTCGCCCTGGTTCGCCGTCTTCATGCCCGCCAGCACGCCGCCAGCCATCGTCAAGAAGCTCAACCAGGTCTTCGTGGCCGAGATGAAGCAGCCCGACGTGCTCGAACGCTTCAAGGCCATCGGCGCCGAAGTCGTGGGCTCCACGCCCGAGGAAGCGGCCAGGCACCTGCAGGCCGAGTCCGTGCGCTGGACCAAGGTGATCACGGAGCGCAACATCAGCATGGACTGAGCGCTTCTCTTTTCCAGGACATCCCATAAAACCACGAGGAGACAAACATGTCCGAACTGTCCCAGGACCAGCTGCTGAATCTGGTCAACAGCAAGCAGATCGCCCCTGGCAGCGACCGCGTGCGGGCGCTGACCCAGCGCATCGTCAGCGATCTGTTCCACACCATCGACGAGATGGATGTCACGCCCGACGAATTCTGGGCCGCCGTGGACTGGCTGGGCCGCCTGGGGAGCAGCGGCCAGCTGGGCCTGATCACGGCAGGCCTGGGCTTCGACCGGCTGCTGGACATCCGCAGCGACGAGGCCGATGCGCGTGCCGGCCGTGCGGGCGGCACGCCGCGCGCCATCGAAGGCCCGCTGTTCGTGGCCGGTGCACCGCTGTCGCAAGCGGAAGCGCGCCTGGACGAGGGCGAGCCCCAGGGCGAGGTCTTCGTGATGGAAGGACGGGTGCTGGATCTTGACGGCCGGCCTCTGCCGCATGCGCTCATCGATGTCTGGCATGCCAATGTCCAGGGCGGCTACTCGCACTTCTTCCCGGGCATGAAGCCCTACGAGCTGCGCCGCCGCATAGAAGCCGACGACCAGGGCCGCTACCGCTTTCGCAGCTATGTGCCGCCCGGCTACTCCATACCGCCGAACAGCCCCACCTCGGAACTGTTCGACGCGCTGGGACGCCACGGCCATCGTCCCGCCCACATCCACTTCCTCGTGGTTGCACCCGGCATGCGCACGCTGACCACCCAGGTCAACCTGCCCGGCGATACCTACCTGGACGACGACTTCGCCTTCGCCACGCGCGACGGCCTGATCGTCGAGCTGGAGCGCGGCGTGGCGCCGGCCGGCTATGAGTCGCTGGGCGTGAACGCGCCTTTCGTCCGCACGCGCTTCGACTTCGTGCTGCAGCCCGCAGTCAGCGAAGGCGAGTCCTTGCCACTGACACGCATGGAGCGTGTGCGCGCCTGAGGCTCCGCCACCTTCCGGGGCCTTCCGGCCTGCCATTTTTTTCGCTTCGTCCGTTCCACAGCAGGCCGCCCCTTGGAGTGCGGCCTGCTTCACCGTATCCGCTTCCCACACCATGTCCAGCCTGCATCGCATCGCCGCAACCCTGCTGACCGCCACCGTGGCCCTCGTGCCCGCCTTGGGCCACGCCCAGGCTCCGGCAGCCTTTCCTTCCAAGCCGGTGAACATCGTCGTGCCCTACGCGGCCGGCGGCCCCGTGGACAACCTGGCACGCGCGCTGGCCACGCGCCTGAACAAGGTCTGGTCGCAACCCGTGGTCATCCTCAACCGCACAGGCGCCAACGAGATCATCGGGGCCGAGTTCGTGGCCAAGAGCGCACCCGACGGCTACACGCTGTTCGCCGCGACCGAAGCGTCGCTGACCATGAACCCGCACCTGTACCGGAAGCTGCCCTACAACCCGCAAAAGGACTTCGCCCCCATCTCCCGCCTGATCAGCGTGCCCATGGTCTTCTTCGTGCCCCAGAGCTCCAAGGCCGGCACGCTGCAGGAGTTCATCGCTCAGGCACGCCAGGCAGGCAAGACCAAACCGCTGACCTATGGCTCATCGGGCGCGGGCGGCATCGTGCACCTGCCGCTGGCCATGTTCGCCAAGCAGGAAGGGCTGGAGATGGTGCACGTGCCCTACAAGGGCGCCGCACCGCTGATCCCCGAAGTCATCGCCGGCCAGATCGACGCAGCGGTGCTGGGCGTGTCGGTGATCGAGCAGCACATCAAGTCGGGCAAGCTCAAGGCCCTGGCCGTGTCCTCGGAGACACGCAGCATCGCCCTGCCGGATGTGCCCACCTTCAAGGAAGCCGGGGTGCGCGACATCCAGGCTGTCTTCAACATCGGCCTGCTGGCACCGGCTGGAACGCCGGCGCCCCTGGTGGAGAAGATCGCCGCCGATGTGCGCCGCGTGCTGCTGGAGCCCGAATTCCGCAAGACCCAGGTGGACGCGTTCTCCTACGTGGCCGTGGCCTCCAGCCCCGCCGAATACCGCGACTTCCTGGCGCGCGACTACCAGGTGCAGGGCGAGCGCGTGCGCACCTCGGGCGCCTCGCTGGATTGAACCGGACGGAGTCCGTTCAGCTCTGGACTGCGGTGCGCTTGGCAACCACGTGCACCGCAGCCGCAGGCCTGCGCCCCCAGTTCATCAGCGCCGTGCCGGCCACGGCCATGCCGCCGCCCAGCACGATGCTGGCATCGATGCTCTCGCCCAGCCACAGCGCCGACAGCGCCACGCCGATCACGGGCACCAGCGTGATGTAGCCCGAGGCCGCGCCCGCGCCCAGCGCCTTGACGCCGTCGAAGTACCAGGCATAGGCAAGCGCCGTGGCGCCGAAGGCCAGGAAGGCCAGCGCGCCCCAGGCAGTGCCGTTGCCAAGCACGGCAGCCTGCAGGTCGGCCGGCCCCTCGACCACCAGGCTGGCCACCAGCAGCATGGCCGCGCCCATGGTCGAGGTCACGGCCGTGGCCGACAGCGCATCCACGCCCGTGAGCAGCCAGCGACCGATCAGGGTGTAGCTCACCCAGCACACCACGCAGCCCAGGATCAGCAGCTCGCCCGCGCCCACCGATCCCTGCAGCAGCGCCAGCGGCTGGCCATGCGAGATCACCACCACGGCGCCGCAGGCCGCCAGCGCCATGCCCAGGGCAATGGTGCGGTTGAGCCGCTCGCCGAACAGCCAGACCGCCAGCGCCAGCGTGAGCACGGGGTTGAGCGTGATCACCAGGGCCGCCTTGCCGGCCGGCACATGCTGCAGCCCCATGAGGAAGAAGGCCGCATAGCCGAACACGCCCGTGGCGCCGGCGGCCGCCATGCCCAGCCAGCGTTTGGCACTCCATTGCCGCAGGCCCGCCATGCCACCGGCCCAGTACAGCCAGGGCAGCAGCACGGCTGCGGCCAGCAGGAAGCGCAGGCTGGCGGCTGCCAGCGGCGGCATGTTCTGTGCCACCACGCGGCCCGCAGGCCAGGAAGCGCCCCACAGCAGGGCCATGCCGACAAGCCGCAGGTGGGGACCGAAGAAGCGTTGAAAATTCATGGCGCGTACTATGTGCTCATATCGATTCATAGACAAATGAGCGAATGCTCATGACCTGGACAACGTGATCCCATGACCTTCACCCAGCTCGAAGTGTTCGCGGCGCTGGCCCGCGCCGGCAGTTTCTCGCGCGCGGCCGCTCTGCTGGGCATTACCCAGAGCGCCGTCAGCCATGCCCTGCGCGCGCTGGAAGGCGAGCTGCAGGTTCAGCTGGTGCGGCGCGAAGGCCCCCACTCCCCGCTGACCGACGCAGGCACGCGGCTGCTGCAGCGCGCCAACGACATCCTCCAGCAAAAGGAGGCCTTGCGGCAGGAGGCCGATGCCGAGCGCGGCATGGCGCGCGGCACGCTGCGCGTGGCCTCGTTCGGCGCCACCTCTTCGCTGCGGCTGCTGCCCCCGCTGATCACCGAGTACCGGCGCCGCCAGCCCGCCGTGCTGGTGCAGATCGACGAGCAAAACGACGACACCGTGGTCAAGTGGCTGCTGGAGCGGCGCGTGGAGATCGGCTTCGTCGTGCTGCCCGACGAGCGCTTCGAGACCGTGCCCCTGGTGGAAGACGAACTGGTGGCGCTGCTGCCCGCATCGCACCGGCTGGCGGCCCAGCGCAGCATCCGCGCCGCCGACCTGCAGGGCGAGGCCTTTGTACGCACCTCGGCCGGGTCGGGCGCGCACATCGACCGCTTCCTGGCCGAGGCCGGCGCCCAGCCTGCGGCCATCTACCACTTCGAGCAGATGTCCTCCATGCAGGGCTTCGTGGCCCAGGGCCACGCCATTGCCATTGCCGCGCGCCTGGCCGTGCCCGAGCAGGCGCCCGAAGGCATGGTCTACCGCAGCCTCTCGCCCCGCCAGCGCCGCGTCACCGGCCTGGCCGTGCGCAGCATGGAACGGCTGTCGCCGGCCGCTGCCGGCTTTGTGGAGCTGGCGCGGGAGATGGCCAGGAAGAAGCGGTTTGGCTAAGCCTGCGCCGCCGACGGCAAGGTCAGCGGATGCAGCACCAGCGCCTCGCGCACGATGGGCTTGAGCGCCTGCGCCTTGTCGGGACTGGCCAGCACGCGGGCCAGTTCGGCGCGCATGCGGGGCTCCCAGAATTTGCGGATGTGTTCGGCAATGCCCTGCAGGGCCTCGTCACGCTCGGGCATGGCCTCGAAGAACTCGCCGATGCGGTTGGCCATGCGGACCAGGTTGGCGCTGTCCATCACTTGCCTCCCGCCACGGCCATGCTGCCTGCCTGCGCGGCATGCAACAGGCCGATCTGCTCTTCGTGCATGCGCGCAAAGCCGCGCTGCCAGTCGGACGGCTGGGCGTGCTGGGGGACGGGCAGCACCTGCACGGCCGTGACCTTGTATTCGGGGCAATTGGTGGCCCAGTCGGAGCTGTCGGTGGTGATGACGTTGGCGCCCGATTCGGGAAAGTGGAAGGTGGTGTAGACCACGCCGGGCTGTATGCGCTCGGTGACGGTGGCGCGCAGCACGGTCTCGCCCGCGCGGCTGGCGATGCCGACCCAGTCTCCGTCGCGTATGCCGCGGTCCTCGGCGTCATGCGGATGGATTTCCAGCCGGTCCTCGCTGTGCCAGTGGCTGTTGTGCGTGCGTCGGGTCTGGGCGCCCACGTTGTACTGCGACAGGATGCGGCCCGTGGTCAGCAGCAGCGGAAAGCGCTGGGTGACCTTCTCGTCGGTGGCCACGTACTGGGTGATGATGAAGCGGCCCTTGCCGCGCACGAAGCGGTCCCTGTGCATGATGGAAGTGCCGGCCTCTTCGGTGCTGTCATTGCAGGGCCATTGCACGCTGCCCAGCCGGTCGATCTTGTCGTAGTTCACGCCCGCGAAGCTGGGCGTGAGCGCGGCGATCTCGGCCATGATCTCGCTCGGGTGCGTGTAGTGCATGGCATAGCCCAGCGCATTGGCCAGCAGCTGGGTGACTTCCCAGTCGGCATGGCCGGCCAGCGGCGCCATGACCTTGCGCACGCGCGAGATGCGGCGCTCGGCATTGGTGAAGGTGCCGTCCTTTTCGAGGAAAGAGGCGCCCGGCAGGAAGACATGGGCGTACTTGGCGGTTTCGTTGAGGAAGATGTCCTGCACCACCACGCATTCCATGGCCGAGAGCGCGGCCGTCACATGCTGGGTGTTGGGGTCGGACTGCACGATGTCCTCGCCCTCGCAGTACAGGCCCATGAAGCTGCCGGCCAGGGCCGCCTCGAACATGTTGGGAATGCGCAGGCCGGGCTCGGGGCTGAGCGCCACGCCCCAGGCCCCCTCGAACTCGGCGCGCACCGTGCTGTCCGAGATGTGGCGGTAGCCGGGCAGCTCATGCGGGAAGGAACCCATGTCGCAGGAGCCCTGCACGTTGTTCTGGCCGCGCAGCGGGTTCACGCCCACGCCCTCGCGGCCCACGTTGCCCGTGGCCATGGCCAGGTTGGCGATGCCCATGACCATGGTCGAGCCCTGCGCATGCTCGGTCACGCCCAGGCCGTAGTAGATGGCCGCGTTGACGGGGCGGCCCGCTGGGTGGTCCTCTGCGCCCAGCGCATACAGGCGCGCGGCGCCGCGCACGAGTTCGGGAGCGACCCCGGTGACCTCGGCCATGGCCTCGGGCGAGTTCTCGGGCCGGGCCACGAATTCCTTCCACTGCGCGAAGGACTTGGCATCGCAGCGCTCGGCGATGTAGCCCTCGGCCAGCCAGCCTTCGGTGACGATGACATGGGCCAGCGAGGTGATCATGGCCACGTTGGTGCCGGGCCGCAGCTGCAGGTGGTAGTCGGCGCGGATGTGGGGCGACTTGACGAGCTCGATCTCGCGCGGGTCGATGACGATGAGCTTGGCGCCCACACGCCGGCCGTCGCCGCGCAGGCGCTTTTTCATGCGCGAGCCGAACACCGGGTGCGCGGCCGTGGGATTGGCGCCGATGACCATGACCACGTCCGTGTGCTCGATGGACTTGAAGGTCTGCGTGCCGGCCGAGGTGCCATAGGTCTGGCCCAGGCCATAGCCCGTGGGCGAGTGGCACACGCGCGCGCAGGTATCGACGTTGTTGTTGCCGAAGGCCGTGCGCACCAGCTTTTGCACCAGGTAGGCCTCTTCGTTGGTGCAGCGCGAGGAGGTGATGCCGCCAATGGAATCCTTGCCGTGCTTGGCCTGGATGCGGCGGAACTCGCTGGCCGTGTGGGCAATGGCCTCTTCCCAGCTCACTTCGCGCCAGGGGTCGGTGATCTTCGCGCGGACCATGGGCCGGGTGATGCGGTCCTTGTGCGTGGCATAGCCCCAGGCAAAGCGGCCCTTGACGCAGGCATGGCCCTCGTTGGCCTGGCCGTCCTTCCAGGGCACCATGCGCACGACCTGCTCGCCCTTCATCTCGGCCTTGAAGCCGCAGCCCACGCCGCAGTAGGCGCAGGTGGTGATGGCGCTGTGCCCGGCCTGGCCCAGCTCGGTCACGGTCTTTTCCTGCAGCGTGGCCGTGGGGCAGGCCTGCACGCAGGCGCCGCAGCTGACGCAGTCGCTGTCCATGAAGCTGCCGCCCTGCCCCGCCGTGACGCGCGAGTCAAACCCCCGGCCCGAGATGGTCAGCGCAAAGGTGCCCTGCGTCTCCTCGCAGGCGCGCACGCAGCGGTTGCAGACGATGCACTTGCTGGGGTCGTAGCTGAAGTACGGGTTGGAGTCATCGACCTCGGCGCGCGCCTGGCCCTTGAAATGGTTGGCGCCGTCGAAGCCGTAGCGCACCTCGCGCAGGCCCACGGTGCCGGCCATGTCCTGCAGTTCGCAGTCGCCGTTGGCGCTGCAGGTCAGGCAGTCCAGCGGATGGTCGGAGATGTACAGCTCCATCACGCCGCGGCGCAGCTCCTGCAGCTGCGGGCTTTGCGTGCGCACCTTCATGCCCGGCTCGGCCGGCGTGGTGCACGAGGCCGGAAAGCCCTTGCGGCCTTCGATCTGCACCAGGCACAGGCGGCAGGAGCCGAAGGGCTCCAGGCTGTCGGTGGCGCACAGCTTGGGCACGCTGACGCCGCCTTCCATGGCAGCGCGCATCAGCGAGGTGCCCTCGGGAACGCAGACCTCGCGGCCGTCGATCTCCAGGGTGATCAGGCGTTCGGACGGGCTGGCGGGCGTGCCCCAGTCGGCTTGCTTCAAATGGTCGAGCATGGTGTTCTCCGGTCAGGCAGCCGTTGCGGCCGTGGTGGACTCGATGCCGAAGTCCTGGGGGTAGTGGTTCAGCGCCGAGCGCACGGGATACGGCGTCATCCCGCCCATGGCGCACATGGAGCCGTGCTGCATGGTGTCGCACAGGCTTTCCAGCAAGGCCACCTGACCGGCGTGGGCGGCAGGGTCGCCGCCGGCGCGCACGATGCGGTCGATGACCTCCACGCCGCGCGTGGAGCCGATGCGGCAGGGCGTGCACTTGCCGCAGGACTCGATGGCGCAGAACTCCATGGCGTAGCGCGCCAGCTGCGCCATGTCGGCCGTGTCGTCATGCACGACGATGCCGCCGTGCCCCACCACGTTGCCCTTGGCGGCATAGGCCTCGTAGTCCAGCGGCGCATCCCAGTCGGCTGGCGCCACATAGCTGCCCAGCGGGCCGCCCACCTGCACGGCCTTGACGGTGCGGCCGGTGGCCGTGCCGCCGCCGAAGTCTTCCACCAGCTCGCGCAGGCTCAGGCCGAAGGCCTTTTCCACCAGGCCGCCGCGCGCAATGTTGCCGGCCAGCTGGAACGGCAGCGTGCCGCGCGAGCGGCCCATGCCGAAGCCCTGGTAGAAGGCCGCGCCGCGCGCCAGGATCAGCGGCACCGTGGCCAGCGTGATCACGTTGTTGATCACCGTGGGCCGGCCCCACAGCCCCGCTATGGCCGGCAGCGGCGGCTTGGCGCGCACGATGCCGCGCCGCCCCTCGATGCTCTCCAGCATGGCCGTTTCCTCGCCGCAGACATAGCTGCCCGCGCCCTTGCGCACCTCCATGTGGAAGGCCCGTCCGCTGCCGGCTACGTCGCGGCCCAGCCAGCCTGCGGCCTCGGCGCGCGCAATGGCTTCGCGCAGGGTGGCGATGGCATGCGGATACTCGCTGCGCACATAGACCAGGCCCTGTGTGGCGCCCACGGCCAGGCCAGCAATGGCCATGCCTTCGATCAGCGTGTAGGGATCGCCTTCCATCAGCAGCCGGTCGGCGAAGGTGCCCGAGTCGCCCTCGTCGGCGTTGCAGGCAATGTACTTTTGCGGCCCCGCTGCGGCGGCCACGGTCTTCCACTTGATGCCGGCCGGAAACGCCGCACCGCCACGGCCGCGCAGGCCCGAATCCAGCACCTCCTGCACGATGGCCGCGGGCTCCATGCGCGCCGCGCGCTCCAGCCCCTGCCAGCCGCCATGGGCCGCATAGTCGGCCAGGTTCAGCGGGTCGATGACGCCCACGCGCGCAAAGGTCAGGCGCTCCTGGCGCGCCAGGTAGGCAATGGCCTCGGTCAGTCCATGGCACAGCGCATGGCTGCCGCCCTGCAGCATTCCGGCATCGATCAGGCCCGGCACCGCATCGGCCGTGACCGGGCCGTAGGCCACGCGGCCTTCGGGCGTCTCGACTTCCACCAGGGTCTCCAGCCACAGCAGGCCGCGCGAGCCGTTGCGCACGATCTGCACCGCAAGGCCGCGCGCCTCGCACTCGCGCTGCAGGGCGCCGGCCACGGCGTCGGCCCCCACGGCCAGCGCGGCGGCATCGCGGGGCACATAGACGCGCACGCCGGGGCCTGCCCCTGCCCCTGCCCCTGCATGCGCAGGCTGCGCCACCGGCTCGCCGGCCTGCTCCGGCTGGCGGCATTGCGCGATGAGTGCATCCAGGCCGTTGGCCGTGACATGCGCATGGGGATGGCCATCGAGCATCACGGCAGGCGATGACGCGCACAGGCCCAGGCAGTAGACCGGCTCCAGCGTGACGGCGCCATCGGCACTGGTTGCATGCCCATGCCCATGCCCACTCGATCCGCAGCCCAGCGCCTGGCCTGCGTGGGCCAGCAGCGCGTCGGCACCGCGCGACTGGCAGGCCTCGGCGCGGCAGACCTGCAGGACATGGCGGCCCGCTGGCGTGCTGCGGAAATGGGGGTAGTAGGAGATGACGCCATGCACCTCGGCACGCGAGAGGTTCAGCGCATCGGCGATGCGCGGCACGGCGGCTTCGGGGATATGGCCCAGCATGTCCTGCACGGCGTGCAGCAACTCGATCAGGGGGCCGGGGCGCAGGGCGTGGACGGCAATGGCGTGCTCGACGGCCTCGCGCTCATGGGCGCCGAGTGCGCTGCCGGCAACAGCGGCATTGAGGACGGCAATGGGAATGATCTTCCCTTGTGTGGCTGGCATGGGTGTCCCTGCTGGCTTTCGTTGTGGGGAGCGGCGCGGTCCGGTCCGCTGGCGCTTTGTCTCTCATGCCATTTCAAGGCCTGCCGGGCAAGCCGTCAAATTCAAACGGATGATTGCGCCATTCAATCGGCAAATGAGCCGCCGGGCAGTGCTGCGCCTGCTGCCCCAGGTCTTGCGGATGCCGCAGCCAGCGCGGGTTTGCGCCACTTGGCAAATGCGCCCGGCTTGTCGCAAATCACACGGTATTTGGTGTGAATTTTGATAAGCTCTCGCGCACCATGAACCACCAGCCATCAGCCATGACGCCACAGGATGGCTATCATTTTTCAGACCAGATCGGCCACCTGCTGCGGCGTGTCTATCAGCGCCACACTGCACTCTTCCAGCAATACATTCCCGACTCGCAGCTCACGGCTGCGCAATTCGTGGTGCTGTGCTCCGTGCGCGACAACAGCGGCAGCTCGCTGGCCGACATCGTCAAGGCCACCGTGATCGACCAGGCCACCATCCGCGGTGTGGTGGACCGGCTCAAGCAGCGCGAACTGGTGCAGGTGGACCATGACCGCATCGACCGCCGCAAGGTCGTCATCAACCTCACCGAGGCCGGCCAGGACCTGGTGCGCGACATGGAGCCCTTCGCCAAGCAGATCACCGAAAGCACCTACGGCAAGCTCAATCCGGCCGAGCGCCTGGCGCTGGATTTTTTGCTCAAGAAGATGCTGGAAGGTGGCGAGGCGGATTGAGCCCTTGCAGCCTCCCCCCAAAAAAAAGGCCAGAAGGACAAATCCTTCTGGCCTTTTTGCTGAGCCGACCTTTCAGTCAGCTCAGGCCGTCATCAATCCAGCGCCCGGTTGCGCGATTCCACATCCACGGCCCAGATCGACAGGGCGCCGCCCACCAGCATGGCAGACAGCACGGCCAGCGCCAGGGTGAAGTGGGTGGCCATGATGGGCGCAATGATGGCCGGGGCGAACAGGCCGCCGAAGCGCGCCACGGCGCCGGCCATGCCCATGCCGCTGGCACGCAGGTCGGTGGGGTAGACCTCGGGGGTGAAGGCGTACAGCGCGCCCCAGGTGCCCAGCAGCGAGAAGCTCATCAGCAGGGTGGAGCCGATGACCACGAAGGGCGACGAGCCCAGGCTGTAGAACATGCAGCCGACGGCGCTGAGCAGCAAAAAGCCGATCAGCGTGGGCTTGCGGCCCCAGCGTTCCACGCCATAGGCCGACAGCGCAAAGCCGGGCAGTTGCACCAGGGCCAGCACCACCAGGAAGACCTGGCCGCGCATGAAGGCGAAGCCCTCGCTGCTGAGCTTGACGGGCAGGTAGACGAAGACACCGTAGTAGGCGATGGAGATCAGCGCCCAGGCCAGGAACAGCGAGAGGCTGCGGCGGCGCAGGCCGCCGTTGAACAGCGCGAGGATGGACTTGCGCTCCTGCTTTTCAGGCTGCAGGGCGGGGATTTCCGCGTTGGTGCCGTTGACCTTGGCCACCCGCTGCAGCACCTTGCGCGCCTCTTCGGACTTGCCGTTGCGGTTGAGGAACATGGGCGACTCGGGGATGTAGAAGCGCAGCACCACGCCGATCAGCGCCGGCAGTCCGGTCACGAAGAAGATCACGCGCCAGGCATCGTCACCCCAGGACACGGCCACCAGCGCCAGGATGGCCAGGAAGATGGTGCCCACGGCCCAGAACGATTCCAGCAGCACCAGCCAGCGGCCGCGGCGGTCGCTGGGCAGGAACTCGGCCATCATGGTGTAGTCCACGGGCAGCGTGCCGCCCACGCCGATGCCGGTGATGAAGCGCAGCACCAGCAGCCAGGCGAACTCGGGCGCAAAGGCCGAGGCCACGCCCGCGAAGGCGTCGATCACCACGGCCATCATCAGCACCGGGCGGCGCCCGATGCGGTCGGCCAGGCGGCCGAAGACGAAGGCACCGATCAGCATGCCGATGAAGAAGAAGGTGCCGGTCTGCAGCGCCTCGGGCACGGTCTTGCCGAAGGTCTTGGCAATGGACGGCGCACTGAAGCCGATGGACAGCACCTGCATGGCGTCGGCCAGCCAGACCAGCCCGAAGATGACGAACAGCCGATATTGGAACTTGCCGACACCCGCTGTCTGGATGCCTTTTTCCACCGAAATGTATGTAGATGACATGCAGGGACTCCTTTTCTAGCCATCGCAATTGTTGAATCTGTCTTTTCCCAGGCAAGGCCGTTCAGCTTGTGTTGCCGTCTCCTGCCGTGCCTTCCACCCTTCACACATCCGGAGCGAACCGCTCCCTCGGCGCCATCTCCATGGCCCGATGAAAAAATTCAGGATGTCGGTCTCTGCATCCGGGCGATGGGCGCATTGCGGACAGGCTGCACATCGACAGCGCCGTCCGTTGTTGCCCATCACCCGTCCCCAGCATCAGATGTCAGGACCCAGGCCCTGGAGAGATTCCAGGGCAAGGTGTCCATATCCGCGGCATCGCCCATGCCGCCGCCCATTGCTGCCCATTGCCGCCCTCAGTGCGCATGCGCCTGTGCCTGCATGCGCAGCCGGTTAATCGTCTTCGTGTCGTCTGGCCAAGCTTTTTCCTCCGGTGCAAATCGTTCGCGCAAATATCCGAGCAGGTCCGCGATCTGCCTGTCGTCCAGGCTGTCCCCGAAGCCGGGCATGTAGCCCAGCGCATCGTCGGCCGGCGCCTGTATGCCGTTCAGGATCACCTGGACCAGGTTGTCGGGGCTGGCCGCGTGCAGGTTGGTGTTCAGGGCCAGCTGCGGCTTGACGCCGAACAATGTGGGACCGCTGCCCGCCTCATGGCAGACCGCGCAGGCGTTCTGGTAGATGCGCTCGCCATTGGCGTGGCGGTCCAGGACCCTGGCAGGTGGGGCCGCAGGCGCCGCCGCCTGCACGGCGGCTGGCGCCGGTGCCGGCATGGCCGGGGCGGCCTGGGCGGCCTGTGGTGCCTGTGGGACCTGGCCCGGCAGTTCCATCAGATAGGTGGCCATGGCGCGCACATCGGCTTCGGGCAACTGGGCCAGGCCGTGGATGACGGGCGCCATGGGGCCGGCCGCCACGCCGTGGCGGGCCGAGAAGCCGGTGCGCAGGTACTGGTATAGCTCTTCGCGGCTCCAGGGCAGCTTGCCGCCGGCCAGTTGATTGAGCGCGGGCGCCGTCCAGCCTTCGGCCTCGCCGCCGCCCAGGTAGTGGATGCCGGTCTTTTCGGCACCCAGCGCATTGCGCGGCGAGTGGCAGGCCGCGCAGTGGCCCGCGCCTTCGACCAGGTAGGCGCCCCGGTTCCATTCGGCGCTGCGCGCAGGGTCGGCCTTGAAGGGCGTGGCGTCGTGGAACAGCAGGTTCCAGCCCGCCATGGCCGGGCGCAGGTTGTAGGGGAAGGCCAGCTGCGTCTCGGGCGCCTTGGCCTTCACGGCGGGCTGGGACATCAGGTAGCCGTAGAGGGCCTGCAGGTCGCCATCGCTGAGCTTGGCGAAGGCCGTGTACGGGAAGGCCGGATACAGCTGGCGCCCATCCTGGTGGATGCCGTGGCGCATGGCGCGCTCGAAGGCCGCGTAGGACCAGCGGCCGATGCCGGTTTCGTTGTCGGGCGTGATGTTGGTGGAGTAGATGGTGCCGAACGGCGTCTCCAGCCCGAAGCCGCCGGCATTGGCCGCGCCGCCCGGGGCCGTGTGGCAGACCACGCAGTCGCCCGCAGCCGCCACCAGGCGGCCGCGCTCCAGGGCCTGCGGCGAGTACAGGGACACATCGGGCCCGTCGGTCAGCGGCAGGGCCGGCTTCAGCGGCCAGGCCATGGCCGCCATGCCGGCAAGGCCTGCGGCGCCTGCGGCCAGCCAGCCCCAGCCACGGCCGGGCCGCGCCTCACCGGGCTTGCCGACACCCTCGCCCGCCAGGGCCAGGCGCAGCTGCTCGGGCTGGAAGGGCACTTCGCGCAGGCGCACGCCTGTCGCATGGTGGATGGCGTTGGCAATGGCGGCGGCGGCGGGCAGCGTGGCCACGCCATCCAGCGCCAGATTGCCCTGGCGGATGACCGCGACATCGCCGGGCACATGTTGCGCCAGGCCGGAGCCGGGCTTGGCGATCACATCGAAAGAAGCAGCGGAGGCTGTGGCCTCTGCCCAGTCGTCAAAAGCGGGGGCCGCGCCCAGCAGCCGGCGCGCGTCGGCCAGCAGTTGCGGGTCCTGCTGGACGATCTCGGGCCGCGTGCTGGCGGCCTGCGCCGCCTGCAGGCTGCGGCTGTCATGGCCGGCCACGACGCGGGTCACTTCGATCTCGCCCGTTTGCGGGTGCACGGCCACCTCGGCCACCCAGGCGCTCCAGGCATGGAGATCGGCGCCCTGCGCATCCAGGGTCTGCAGCTGGGCGGTGGCAAAGCCCCGGCCCAGCAGGCGGCCATCGGCACCCTGGTGGGACGGTGCCTGCTGCGATGCCTGCGCACGCTCGGCCACCTGCCGGGCCAGATCGCGCACCGGGCCTTCGGGCAGGTGCTGCAGCCGCCATTGCAGCGGGTCACGGCCCTGGTTCAGCGCCTGCTCATGCCAGTGGCTTTCGCGGGCAAAGACCTGGGCGGCATTCAGATCATCGACGCCGGCATGCCGCAGGCTGGCGGCCAGCCTGCGTTCATGCACTTCGCCGGCATCGAGCACGGAGGCCAGGGCCGCGGCGCGCGCCAGCTCGGGCTGGCTCAACAGGCGCGCCATGCTGGGGCGCACGGCCCAGGGCGCGTCGGACAGCAGCAGGTCTGGCTGCGGCGATGCATTGCCCGGCTGAGGCTGCACCGCCGTGTCGGCCTCAAGCCCTTGCGAAGGCTGCGCATCCACGCGCAGCACCAGCTCCCGGCTGTCTGCGCTGCCCGCAGCAGTCCAGGCCTCGCAGGCCACGCTGACGGGCCGGCCCACGGCCTGGGACAGCAGGGCCGCATCGGCCGCTGCGTCCATGAGATCCAGCACATGCGGGGTGCCGGCCGCCGTGGCCGGCAGGCTGAACAGCCGCAGCGCGGACTCGGGGCATTGCAGCAATGCGGCCAGTTCGCGGCCGATCATCTGCTGCACATCCGCGTCACAGGGCGGCAGCCAGACGCTGGCATGGCCGTCCAGGCACCACACGGCTGCGCGTGCGGCACCCTCGCAAGACACGGGCGCCGCCATGCGCCAGACATAGCGGCCGGCATCGGGCAGGTCGGCCTTGCCAGCCTTGTCGGCTCTGTCGGCTCTGTCGGCAGCACGGGGCGCACTGGCGGCCCTGGCTTCCTGCCGGTCATCCCAGGCAGGGGCCAGGCTGGCAGCGGCCTGCCGGGCATGGACAGGCGCCACGGCCACCACGCCCAGAAAATGCCCGCGCTGCACCGCAGCCACCACGCCGGCCATGGCCTGGGCGTCCTGCAGCCGTGCATGCAGGGGCACGCTGCCCCGGTAGCGCAGACCGTCCCAGGCCGCGACGGGCGGGCGCAGCGCCAGGCCGTGCAGCAGGTCGGAAGGCAGGGCGGGTGTGTTGCCGGCCGGGCTCATGGCTGGACCTCGCCCGCGCTGGAAGATGGAAAACCGGAGGGCGCCTGCAGCGCGGCGCGTTGCGCACGCAGCTGCACGGCGCGCAGGGCGGCCTGCATGATTTCCACATGCGTGCCGCAGCGGCACAGGTTGTGGTGCAGCTCGTTGCGCAGCTCCTGCTCGGTGGGATTGGGGTTGCGGCGCAGCAGGGCCTCCACGGTCATGATCATGCCGTTGAGGCAGTAGCCGCACTGGGCCGCCTGGCAGTCGATGAAGGCCTGCTGCGTGGGGCCGGGGCACTGGCGCGAGCCCAGGCCTTCCAGCGTGGTGACCTCGCGGCCCACGGCCGCCCGCACGGGGATCACGCAGGAACGCGCGGCCACGCCATCGATCAGCACCGTGCAGGCGCCGCATTCGCCCAGGCCGCAGCCGTACTTGGGCCCGTTCAGCTCCAGGTCATTGCGCAGCACATGCAGCAGCGCCGTCCCGGGCGCTGCCGGCACCTCGCATGCGCGTGCATTGACCTGCAGGCGGATGGGGCTGGGGGTACTGCTTGGATGGACTGGGGTTCCCATGGGACGAGGCTCTTGCAACTTGGCTGCGGTTCAGGATGTCGGCGTTCTGCGGCCGGACAGGAGGGGGGGATTCCCTCCCCTCGTCCGGCAAGGCAGCGAGTATCAGGCCGCTGCCTTGACCTTGGGCTCGACCAGGGGCACGTTGAACACGTCGTAGCCGAAGCACCAGGACGGATCTTCGTTGGTGCGCAGCCAGGTGTTGTCGTGCGAGATGCGCTGCACCTTGCTGGCGCGCTCGGCACGGTTGGCTTCGTACAGGGCGAAGGCCAGCTCATGGTTGTGTGCGCCGACTTCCTTGAGGCAGCGCGCCAGCATGGCGCCGTCCTCGATGGCCATGGCGGCGCCCTGGGCCATGTGGGGCTTCATGGGGTGGCAGGCATCGCCCAGCAGCACCAGGCGGCCACGGCTCCACAGCGGCAGCGGATCGCGCTCGAGCAGCGACCACTTGGTCACTTCCACGGTGGCGTCGATCAGTGCCTGCACGGTGGGATGCCAGCCCGAGAAGGCCTCGCGCATCTCTTCCTTGCTGCTGGGCAGCCAGCGGTCGTTGAGGTCCCACTTCTCGACGGGCACGCCGGTCACGTAGTACAGCTCGTCGGCCTTGCCGGTGACGAAGTAGGTCATCATGTGGCGGTCATCGCTCCACCACTTCACGCAGGCGTCGAAGGGCAGCATGCCGGCCTTGACCTCGGGCGTGGGGAACACGGCGCGGTGGGCCAGGTAGCCCGCGTACTTGGGCAGCTCGGGGCCCAGGAGTTCCTCGCGGATGCGGGAGTTCACGCCATCGGCGCCGATGACGATGTCGGCCTCCTCGGTCGTGCCGTCGGCAAAGTGCATGACGACCACATTGCCGCGGTCCTCCACCTTGGTCAGGAACTTGCCGTAGGCCATCACGCTGTCGGGCAGGGCCTCGACCAGCAGCGCATGGAAGTCGCCACGGTGCACGGTCAGGTAGCTGGCGCCGTATTCCTTGACGGCGTAGTCGCCCAGCGGGATCTGGGCCAGCACGTCGCCCGTCTGCCAGTGGCGGCTGTACCAGTAGTCGGGATGCGAGCCCTGCTCGTTGAGCGCGTCCTCGATGCCGATGCGGCGCAGGATCTTCATCACATTGGGCCCGACGTGGATGCCGGCTCCCAGGCGCGAGAAGCTGGGCGCCTGCTCATAGACGCGGACATTGAAGCCTTCCTGGAGCAGCAGCTTGGCAGCTGCAGCCCCGCCGAGACCGGCGCCGACAACGGCGATTCGAGGGGATTGAGACACAGTTTTCTCCTTGCAGGAATGTTGAAAGCCAGACGGGGCAACCGTTGCTTCGGCGCGTCCTTGCAGGGTGTAGAGCAGGAAGCGTGCCAGGCAACAAAACACTTAATTCAGGTGTATGCGCTTGAATTTTTCAAATCGACGCATGCACCATAGGGCGGCAGAATAAATTGAAGTTCGCCATTTTTGGTGCAATTTCTGCACCAAATAAGTACAAACCCCGAGAAAATTCTCATTTGCAAGGCGGCACGTCTTTTGCAAGAATAAAGCGTACACACTCAGTTGATTCTGATCAGAAACCCTCGAAACTTCGCAAAGGCAAGTCCATGACCAAAACGTTCCGCATCGGCCAGATCGTCCCCAGCTCCAACACCACCATGGAGACCGAGGTGCCGGCCATGCTGCAGGCCCACTCCACGCTGCGCCCGCAGGACCGCTTCACCTTCCACTCCAGCCGCATGCGCATGAAGAAGGTCCAGAAGGAGGAACTGGCCGCCATGGACGCCGAAAGCGACCGCTGCGCGCTGGAGCTGAGCGACGCGCGCGTGGACGTGCTGGGCTATGCCTGCCTGGTGGCCATCATGGCCATGGGCAAGGGCTACCACCGCGTCTCGCAGCAGCGCCTGACCGAGCGCACGGCCAGCAATGGCGCCACCGCCCCGGTGATCACCAGCGCCGGCGCGCTGGTGGAAGCGCTCAAGGTCATGGGCGCCAAGAAGATCGCCCTGGTAGCGCCCTACATGATTCCGCTGACCCAGCTGGTCATGGACTACGTGGCCGCCGAAGGCTTCGAGATCGTGGACTGGCGTGCGCTGGAGATCCCCGACAACCTGGACGTGGGCCGCCACGACCCCGCCAAGCTGCCCGGCATCGTGGCCGGCATGAACTACGCCGACGCCGACGTGATCGTGCTGTCGGCCTGCGTGCAGATGCCCTCGCTGCCGGCCGTGGCCCAGGTCGAGGCCCAGACCGGCAAGCCCGTGCTGACCGCCTCCATCGCCACCACCTATGCCATCCTCAAGGAACTGGGGCTGGACCCCGTGGTGCCGGGCGCGGGCGCGCTGCTGTCGGGCGCCTACCCCTACGACACCGGCACCAGCGCAGCCAAGGCCTGAGGAACACACGCATGACCAGCACCTCCAGCACCCCCAGCACATTCCGCTACGGCGGCAACGTCCATGCCAACGGCATCCGCCAGCACTACCTGCGCTACGGCGGCGCCGAGGGCGAACGCGCGCAGCGCGACGCCGTCATCCTGATCCCCGGCATCACCAGCCCGGCCGTGACCTGGGGCTTCGTGGCCGAGCACCTGGGCCGCCAGTTCGACACCTATGTGCTGGACGTGCGCGGGCGCGGCCTGTCGTCCTCCGGCCCGGGCCTGGACTACAGCCTCGATGCCCAGGCCGCCGACGTGGCCGCCTTCGCCCAGGCCCTGGGCCTGCAGCGCTGGGCGCTGGTCGGCCACTCCATGGGCGGGCGCATCGCCGTGCGCGCCGCGCGCAGCCAGCCGGCCGGGCTCACGCGCCTGGTCATCGTCGATCCGCCGGTCTCCGGCCCCGGCCGCCGCGCCTACCCGGCCGCCCTGCCCTGGTATGTGGACTCCATCCGCCAGGCCACGCTGGGCATGGATGCCGAGGCCATGCGCGCCTTCTGCCCCACCTGGACCGAAGAGCAGCGCCAGCTGCGCGCCCAGTGGCTGCACACCTGCCACGAGCCGGCCATCGTGCAGAGCTTCGAGGACTTCGGCCGTGACGACATCCATTCCGACCTGCCCCGCATCCAGCACCCGCTGCTGCTGGTCACGGCCGAGCGCGGCGACGTGGTGCGCAGCGAGGACGTGGCCGAGTGGCAAGGCCTGGCACCCCAGACCGAGCATGTGCGCGTGCCCAACGCCGGCCACATGATTCCCTGGGACAACGAGGCCGGCTTCTACGCTGCGCTCGGCGATTTCCTCGGCGCGCGGGTGGACTGAATGTCCAACCACAGCCCACTCCCATCCATCGCGACACCAAGGAGCCGACCATGTCCGTCAGCGATATCGATCTGATCCACGCCTGGAAGCAGGTGCTCACGCTGTCCCGGCTCGAAGCCGGCCAGACCGTCACCGTGCTCACGGGCGCCGACACGCACCCGCAGACGCTGCGCTGCGCCATTGCCGCCTCCAGCGAAATGGGGGCGCGCGTCAACCGCCTGGACCTGCCGCCCGTCAATGCCGAAAAATCACTGAGCCGCGACTCCCTGGCCTACCTGGGAACGACGCCGCTGACCGGCAACCCCGCCGCCATCGCCGCGCTCAAGGCCAGCGACCTGGTGCTGGACCTGATGACGCTGCTGTTCTCGCCCGAGCAGCACGAGATCCTGCAGACCGGCACCAAGATCCTGCTGGCCGTGGAGCCGCCCGAGGTGCTGTGCCGCCTGGTGCCCACCGAGGGCGACCGCGCGCGCGTGCAGGCCGCATCCAAGCTGATCGAGGCGGCCGGGCAGATGCACATCACCTCGGCCGCGGGCACCGACCTGCGCTGCCGCCTGGGCAGCTTCCCGGCCATCTGCGAATACGGCTTCGTGGACCAGCCCGGCCGCTGGGACCACTGGCCCAGCGGCTTCGTGCTGACCTGGCCCGACGAGGGCGAGAGCAACGGCCGCGTGGTGCTGGACCGGGGCGACATCCTGCTGCCCATGAAGGACTACGTGACCGAGCCCATCGAACTCGTCATCGAAAAGGGCTACGTCACGCGCATCAGCGGCGGCCTGCAGGCCGACATCCTCAAGGAGTACATGGCCTCCTACGAGGACCCCGAGGCCTACGCCGTCTCCCACATCGGCTGGGGGCTGCAGCCGCGCGCCCACTGGTCCATGCTGGCCCACTACAACAAGGAAACCCACATCGGCATGGACGCCCGCGCCTTCGAGGGCAACTTCCTGTGGTCCATGGGCCCCAACAACGAGGCCGGGGGCAGCCGCACCACGGCCTGCCACATCGACATCCCCATGCGCCACTGCTCGGTGGCGCTGGACGGCAAGCCCACGGTCATCGACGGCGTGGTGCAGGACGAGGAAGGACTGGCGCGCGCCGCCAAAAGGTCCAAGCAAGGAAAGGACATCGCATGACCACGACAACTACCGGCCAGGCCACCGGCGCGCAGAGCGTTCCCACCGAGGGCGTGCAGGGCGACATCTCCGCCTACGCACGCCAGGGCTTCGGCACGCCGCTGCCGCTCAAGGCCCCGTTCGGCCTGCTCATCATCGACTTCGTCAACGGCTTTGCCGACCCGGCCGTCTTCGGCGGCGGCAACATCCCCGAAGCCATCGCGCAGACGCAGCACCTGCTGGCCCATGCGCGCGAGCGTGGCTGGCCCGTGGCGCACAGCCGCATCGTGTTCTCGGACGACGATGCCGACCACAACATCTTCTGCCTGAAGGTGCCCGGCATGCTGACCCTGAAGGAAGACAGCCCCAACAGCGCCATCGTGCCCCAGCTGGCCCCGGCCGCTGGCGAATACGTGGTGCGCAAGAGCACGCCTTCGGCCTTCTTCGGCACCATGCTCGCACCCTGGCTGGCCCAGCGCGGCGTGCAGACCCTGCTGGTGGCCGGCTGCGTGACCAGCGGCTGCGTGCGCGCCAGCGTGGTCGATGCCATGCAGTCGGGCTTTCGCCCGCTGGTCGTGGCCGACTGCTGCGGCGACCGCGCCCTGGGCCCGCACGAGGCCAACCTGTTCGACATGGCCCAGAAGTACGCGGCCGTGATGCCGCTGGGCCAGGCCATCGCCGACACCGACGCCCTCGCCGCAGGTTGATCCCACCGCGCCAACGCGCCTATGGGGCCGGCCCTGCGCAGCCGGCCCCGGAGTGCATAACATGCACAGGGCACGCCTGAAGGCGTGCCCGCGAAGAACACCGCCCCATGAACCTGCCCCAGCCCCAAGCCCTGCACGCACAGCTGCTCACGCGCGCCGACACCCTGCTTGTGGTGCGCCAGCCCGTGGCGCCGCCGCGCCCTGCGCCCGGCCAGCCCGGCACGGCCACCGACTATGTGCAATCCACGCCCGAGGTCTTCGTGGCCGTGCTGGCCGACGAAGCCGCGCCCCAGGGCTGGCGCGCTCTGGCCTTCAACGGCCATGTGGACCTGGGCACGGGCATACGCACGGCCCTGGCGCAGATCGTGGCGGAAGAACTCGAAGTGCCTTTGGCGCGCCTGGACATGGTGCTGGGCCACACGGCCGCCGCGCCCAACCAGGGCCCGACCATTGCCAGCGCCAGCATCCAGATCTCGGCCGTGCCGCTGCGCCGCGCCGCCGCCCAGGCGCGCGAGCAGTTGCTGGCGCTGGCCGCGCAGCGATGGAGTGTGGAGGCGGACCGGCTCCAGGCGCGGGATGGCGCGGTGCGCTTTGCCGATGGCAGCGATGCCCGCGAACTCGGCTATGGCGATCTGCTGCGCGGCCAGCAACTGCAGCTGACGCTGGCCTCGCCCGATCAGGAAGTGAAGCTCAAGCCCGCCAGCGAATACCGGCTCGTCGGCCACGGCGCTGCGCGCGTGGACATCCCCGCCAAGGCCACGGGCGAGCTGAGCTTTGTCCATGATGTGCGCGTGCCCGGCATGCGCCATGGCCGCGTCATCCGCCCTCCGCACCCGGGCCGCGACGGCGGCAGCTTCATCGGCCGCTGCCTGGTGGCCGTGGAGCGCGACTCCGTGGCCCACCTGCCCGGCAACGTGCAGGTGGTCACCGAGGGCGACTTCGTCGGCGTGGTCGCCGACCGCGAGGAACAGGCCATTGCCGCCATGCGCGCGCTGCGCGTGCAATGGCAGGCCGTGCCGCCGGCGCCTGACTTATCCGATCTGGCTGCGGCGATACGAGCCAATCCCGCCCAGCACCGCTCGCTGGTGGACCAGGGCACTGTGGACGATGCCTTCGCGGGCGTCGGCACGGGTACGGCCACCGAACTGCGCCGCAGCTACGTCTGGCCCTACCAGATGCATGCCTCCATCGGCCCGTCCTGCGCCGTGGCCGATTTCAGCGGGGGCCGTCTCAAGCTCTGGGCCGGCACGCAGAACCCCCACATGCTGCGCACCGACCTGGACCGCCTGCTGCAACTGGGCGAGGACCGCATCGAGATCGTGCGCCTGGAGGCGGCCGGCTGCTACGGCCGCAACTGCGCCGACGATGTCTGCGCCGACGCCGCCCTGCTGTCCATGGCCGTGGGCGCGCCCGTGCGCGTGCAGCTCACGCGCGAGCAGGAACACCAGTGGGAGCCCAAGGGCACGGCCCAGCTCATGGACGTGAGCGCGGCCATCGATGCCCGGGGCGAACTGCTGGCCTATGACTTTGCCGTGCGCTACCCCTCCAACGACGCGCCGCTGCTGGCCCTGCTGCTCACGGGCCGCATCCCGGGCGAGCCGCGCACGCTGGAGATGGGCGACCGCACCGCCGTGCCGCCCTACCGCTATGCCAGCCAGCGCATCACCTGCCATGACATGGCGCCCATCGTGCGCTCGTCCTGGCTGCGCGGCGTCTCGGCCCTGCCCAATTCCTTTGCCCACGATTGCATGATCGACGAGCTGGCCCATGCGGCCGGCGCCGACCCCGTGGACTACCGTGTTCGCCACCTCGATGACCCGCGCGCCGTCGAGCTGATCGAGGCCACGGCACGCCACGCGGGCTGGCAGCAAAACCAGCCGGGAAGCCGGGGCCGCCCCGGCGCCGACGGCCTGCTTCACGGGCGCGGCGTGGCCTATGCGCGCTACATCCACAGCCGCTTTCCCGGCTTCGGCGCGGCCTGGGCCGCCTGGGTCATCGACATCGACGTGGACCCCGCCAGCGGCCGCATCGCCGTGCGGCGCCTGGTCGTGGGCCAGGACACGGGAATGATGGTCAACCCCGACGGCGTGCGCCACCAGATCCACGGCAACGTCATCCAGACCCTGAGCCGCAGCCTGATGGAGAAGGTCGCCTTCAACGAGCAAGGCGTGGCCAGCCGCGAATGGGGCAGCTACCCCATCATCGGCTTCCGCGACCTGCCACCCATCGAAGTGGTGCTGATGCCGCGCCAGGACGAGCCCCCCATGGGCGCAGGCGAATCGGCCTCGGTGCCCGGCCCGGCCGCGCTGGCCAATGCGCTGTTCGACGCCACCGGCCGGCGCTTCTACGCCGCGCCCTTCACGCCCGACGTGGTGCGCGCCGCACTGAATGCCGCGCCGAACGCCACGCCAGAGACTGCACAACCCGCCTAGTCTTTCAGCGCCCCCGCATGCCGCAGGCACTGCGCGCGCCAACCGGCGTCGTCCTGCAGTTGCAGCGCGGCCTGCAGCGCGCGCGTGGGCGCCACGCCCTGCTGGGCCATGAAGCCTATGGGGGTGACCAATTCGGGCGAGCGCAGCGGCCGCGCCACCAGGCCCGGCATGTGGCGCACCGTGGCCACCATGGCGCCGGGCAGCACGGTGGTCATGCCATCCGTTCCTTGCGCCACGGCCATTACCAGGGTCAGCACGGAGTTGGTTTCCATGGCGGGCTGCACGGTCATGTCCACGGCGGCGAAGGCCTCGTCGATCACCGTGCGGTTGTGCATGTCGGGGGTGAGCAGGCACAGCGGCATGCCGGCCACTTCGCGCCAGGCGATGTCGGCGCCAAAGGCAAAGGGCCGGCCCTCGCCCTGCCCATCGCGGCACTCGCGGCACAGCAGGTAGTAATGCTCCTCGTACTGGGGCCAGGACTGCAGGCGCGGGCCGCGCGGCGGCATGCGCGCGCTGTAGCCCAGGGCCAGGTCCAGGGACAGGTCTTCGAGCCCGCTCTCGATCTCGGCCGAGCTCATGGACAGCACCACGGGCGTGATGCCCGGATGGTGCTCGCGCAGCAGGGCCGCAAAGCGCGTGAGCATGGGCATGGCCGTGGGCACGGCCGCCATGCGCAGCTGCCCGCGCAGCGCGCCGGCGGCAGCGCTCAGTTCCTGGCGCAGGCCTTCCTCGGCCCGCAGCATGGCCAGGGCCGTGGCCAGCACCTGATCGCCCTCGGGCGTGAAGCCCGCGAACGAGCGGCCCCGGCGCACGATGACCGTGCCGAACTCCTCCTCCAGCGCGCGCAACGCATTGGACAGCGCCGGCTGGGTGATGTGGCATGCCAGCGCCGCGCGGCCGAAATGGCGGTGCTCGTTGAGCGCCGCCAGATACCGCATCGAGGTCAGCAGGTTCATGCGCAATAACCTGAGTCGATTACCATGCCACCGATTTCGGCACAAATCAGATCGACAGGGACAGTGCGAGAAAAACTGGCGTAATCCAACCCAGGGACGCCGAGGAAGGGCCGCCCCGCCCCGAGGGCGTCGT
>NZ_BCTO01000033.1 GCF_001571325.1 Delftia tsuruhatensis NBRC 16741 | reverse complement strand
GGGGGAAGCGGCGCAGCCGCTCAGGGGGCGCAGCATTTCAGGTTCCCTGGCTCACCGTGATGGTGGGGAACTTGCTCGTGAAATCGCGTGCCTTGAGCGCCACCTTCACGGCCAGGTCGCGCGCCACCTTCTTGTAGATCTGCGCGGCCTCGCTGTCGGGCTCGGCCACCACGGTGGGCTTGCCGCTGTCGGCCTGCAGGCGGATCTGCAGCGACAGGGGCAGTGCGCCCAGGTAGTCGATGCCGTACTCGGCCGCCATCTGCTTGCCGCCCTCGGCGCCGAAGATGTGCTCCACATGGCCGCAGTTGGTGCAGACGTGGGCCGCCATGTTCTCCACCAGGCCCAGGATGGGCACTCCCACCTTCTCGAACATCTTCACGCCCTTCTTGGCGTCGATCAGGGCGATGTCCTGGGGCGTGGTGACGACCACGGCGCCCGTCATGGGCACGCGCTGGGCCAGCGTCAGCTGGATGTCGCCGGTGCCGGGCGGCATGTCCACCAGCAGGTAGTCCAGATCCTTCCAGTTGGTCTGGCGCAGCATCTGCTCCAGCGCCTGCGTGGCCATGGGGCCGCGCCAGATCATGGCCTGGTCGTTGTTGACCAGGAAGCCGATGGACATGACCTGCACGCCATGGCTTTCCATGGGCTCCATGGTCTTGCCGTCGGGGCTTTCGGGGCGGCCGGAGATGCCCATCATCATGGGCTGGCTGGGGCCGTAGATGTCGGCGTCCAGGATGCCCACGCGCGCGCCCTCGGCGGCCAGCGCCAGCGCCAGGTTGGCCGTGGTCGTGCTCTTGCCCACGCCACCCTTGCCGGACGAGATGGCGATGATGTTCTTGACGCCCGGCAGCAACTGCACGCCGCGCTGCACCGCATGCGCGGCGACCTTGGACGTGATGTTGACCGAGACATTGCCCACGCCCTCGACGGTCTTGGCCGCGGCGACGAACTGGCCGCGCAGCGCCGGCACCAGGCTTTGCGCCGGATAGCCCATCTCCACGTCGAAGGCCACGTCGGCCCCCGTGACCTGCAGGTTGCGCAGGGCGCGGGTGCTCACATAGTCCTTGCCGGTGTGGGGGTCGAGCACGCTGGAGAGCGCGGCCAAGAGCGCTTGTTCTGTGACTGCCATTGCTTTGATTACTCCTAGAGCCGGATAGTCTATCCAAGGCCCCAAGCCCTCGCCCGCGCGAGACAATGCAGGCCCCGCTGGCTTTGTTCCCATTTCTCCCGCCTTTTTCCGCGAAAGATCCGCCCCGTGAAATTCAAGATGGCCCACAACTCCCTGTTCGCGATCCTGCTGCGCTCGCGCTGGTGGATCAGCATCGCGCTGGCCGCGCTGGTGACCCTGGTGTCCACGGCGCTGCTGCCCAAGGACATCGCGCCGTTCGCCGCCATCACCGCCCTGCCCTTCTTCGGCATAGGCTGCGTTGCCGCCTGGCGCCAGCTGCGCGCGCCCAGCCCCGCCAAGGTGGAGCAGGCCCTGGAGATCGCCGCCCAGCAAAGCTGGCGCGAGTTCGCCGATCGGCTCGATCGCGCCTGGCAGGCCGAGGGCTACACCGTCACCCGCCTGTCCGACAAGGACGGCGCCGACTTCGTGCTGGAACGCGAAGGCAGCACCACCGTGGCCAGCGCCAGGCGCTGGAAGGCCGGCGTGCACGGCATGGAGCCGCTGCGCGCCCTGCTGGCCGCAGGCCAGGCGCGCGATGCGGCCACGGTCTGCTACCTGTCGCTGCAGCCGCCGGCCGAGAATGCAGCCGCCTGGGCCAAGCAGCAGGGCATCGCCCTGATCTCCGGCAAGGACCTGGGCTCCCTGCTGGCCAAGGCCTGATTCCTTCGGGGTCATCCCCTGATCTGATGACGGCCGGCGCGCGGCACACTCCAGGCATGCCCGATGCCGCGCCCTCACCCGACTCCAGCCTCCCTCCCCCCAGCACCGGACTGCTGCTCAGCGGCGGCGGCGCCCGCGCCGCCTACCAGGCCGGCGTGCTGGAGGCCATTGCCGAGATACGCCGCGCCTGCGGCCAGCAGCATGGCCCCAATCCCTTCCCCATCCTGGTCGGCACTTCTGCCGGCGCCATCAACGCGGCCGCCCTGGCCTGCGGCAGCGACCATTTCGACCGGGCCGTGCGCCGCATGTCGCGCATCTGGCGCAACCTGCGGCCCGAGGACATCTACCTGTCCGACTCGCTGAGCGTGCTGCGCAGCGGCGCGCGCTGGCTGACCCTGCTGTCGCTGGGCTGGGCCCTGGCGCGCTGGGGCCGCATGCGCCCGCGCTCGCTGCTGGACAACCAGCCGCTGGGCCGCCTGCTGTCGTGTGGCCTGGTTCCGCTGGAACGCCTGCCGCAATTGATCGCGGACGGCCACCTGCGTGCGCTGGCGGTCTCGGCCTCCAGCTACACCACCAGCGAGCATGTGACCTTCTGCCAGGCGCAGGACCAGCTCCAGCCCTGGGTGCGCAACCAGCGCAAGGCCGCCGCCGCCCAGATCACGCACGCGCACCTGCTGGCCTCCTCGGCCATTCCCTTCATCTTTCCGGCCACGCCGCTGCCGCTGGACGGCGCCACCGAATACTTCGGCGACGGCTCCATGCGCCAGACCGCGCCGCTGGCGCCCGCCATCCACCTGGGCGCAGAGCGCATCCTCGTCGTGGGCGCGGGCCGGCGCACCGAGCCGCCGGCCAGGCCGCCGCCAGAAGGCGCAAGCTACCCGTCGCTGGCCCACATCGCGGGCCACACGCTGTCGAGCATCTTCCTGGACGCCCTGTCCCTGGACGTGGAGCGCGCCGAGCGCATCAACCAGACCCTGGCCCTGATCCCGCCCGCCGACCGCGAACGCAGCCGGCTGCGCCCGCTGCAGCTGCTGGTCATCTCGCCCTCCGAGCGCATAGACGCCATCGCCGCGCGCCATGTGGGCCAGCTGCCGCTGCCCATGCGCACCCTGCTGGGTGCCCTGGGCGTGCGCCAGGACGCCAGCGACCCGCGCGGCGCCGCCCTGGCCAGCTACCTGTTGTTCGAGCGCAGCTTCACCCGCGAACTCATGGCCCTGGGCCGGCGCGACGCGCTGGCGCGGCGCAGCGATATAGAGCAGTTCCTGGGCTGGCAGCGCCCGCTGGTCGCCAGCTGACGCCTGCAGCCAACAGGCCTGGCGCAGTGAAGGCCCTCAACAACTCCCCGTATGTCCGCCTGCACGGAAAAGCCATCGCCGCCCCACAACCGCCCAGCCCTTCTAGAATGTCAGGTTCCCCCGAGAAAGCCGCCATCCATGACCGCACGCAAACTCTTCGTCACCACCGCCCTGCCGTACGCCAACGGCAACTTCCACATCGGCCACATCATGGAATACATCCAGGCCGACACCTGGGTGCGTGCGCAGCGAATGCAGGGCAACGCGGTCAACTTCGTGGGTGCCGATGACGCCCACGGCGCGCCCATCATGATTGCGGCCGAGAAGGCCGGCAAGACGCCCCAGCAGTTCGTGGCCGACATCGCCGCAGGCCGCAAGCAGTACCTGGACGGCTTCCACATCGCCTTCGACAACTGGCACAACACCGACGCGCCCGAGAACCACGCGCTTGCCCAGCAGATCTACAGGGACCTGAAGGCTGCCGGCTTCATCGAGACGCGCACCATCGAGCAGTTCTTCGACCCCGAGAAGAACATGTTCCTGCCCGACCGCTTCATCAAGGGCGAATGCCCGCGCTGCCACGCCAAGGACCAGTACGGCGACAACTGCGAGGTCTGCAGCGCCGTCTACGCGCCCACCGACCTGATCAACCCCTACTCGGCGCTGTCCGGCGCCAAGCCTGTGCTCAAGAGCTCGGAGCATTTCTTCTTCAAGCTATCGGACCCGCGCTGCGTGGAATTCCTGACCGAATGGACCCAGGACGGCCAGCACGTGCAGCCCGAGGTGGCCAACAAGATCAAGGAATGGTTCAGCGTGCGCACCAACCCGGACGGCACGACCAGCGAGGGCCTGGGCGACTGGGACATCTCGCGCGACGCGCCCTACTTCGGCATCGAGATCCCCGATGCGCCGGGCAAGTACTTCTACGTCTGGCTGGACGCGCCCGTGGGCTACCTGGCCTCGCTCAAGAACCTGCTGGACCGCCGTGGCGAGGACTACGAGGCCTACATGGCCGACCCCGCGCTGGAGCAGTACCACTTCATCGGCAAGGACATCATCACCTTCCACACGCTGTTCTGGCCCGCCATGCTCAAGTTCAGCGGCCGCAAGACGCCCACCAAGATCTGCGTGCACGGCTTCATGACCGTGAACAACGGCGAGAAGATGAGCAAGAGCCGCGGCACCGGCCTGGACCCGCTCAAGTACCTGGGCCTGCAGATGAACCCCGAGTGGCTGCGCTACTACCTGGGCGCCAAGCTCAACGGCAAGAATGAAGACATCGACTTCAACCCCGATGACTTCATGGCCCGCGTCAACTCCGACCTGATCGGCAAGTACGTGAACATCGCATCGCGCGCGGCCGGCTTCATCGCCAAGCGCTTCGACGGCAAACTGGGCACGGTCAGCGAAGACGGCCAGGCCCTGCTGGCCCAGCTGCGTGGCCAGAGCGAGGCCGTCGTCCAGGCCTTCGAGAACCGCGACACGGCCCGCGCCGTGCGCGAGATCATGCAGCTGTGCGACCGCGTCAACGAATACGTGGATGCCAACAAGCCCTGGGAGCTGGCCAAGCAGGAAGGCATGGACGCCCGCCTGCAGGACGTGTGCACCACCTGCATCGAGGCCTTCCGCCTGCTGACCATCTACCTGAAGCCCATCCTGCCGGCCGTGGCCGAACAGGCGGAAGGCTTCCTGAACGTGGCGCCGCTGCAGTTCGCCGACGCACAGAACCTGCTGGGCGCCGGCCATGCCATCGGCCTGTACAAGCACCTGATGCAGCGCGTGGACGTCAAGCAGCTGGAGGCCCTGTTCGAGGCCCCCGAGCCCGTGGTCGAGAAGGTCCTGCCCGGCGGCGAGGAAATTGCCGAAACCATCAGCATCGACGACTTCGCCAAGGTGGACCTGCGCATCGCCAAGATCGTGGAATGCAAGCCCGTGGAAGGCTCGACCAAGCTGCTGCAGCTCACGCTGGACGTGGGCGAAGGCAAGACACGCAACGTGTTCTCCGGCATCTCCAGCATGTACCAGCCCGAGCAGCTGCAGGGCAAGCTCACCGTGATGGTGGCCAACCTGGCGCCGCGCAAGATGAAGTTCGGCATCTCCGAAGGCATGGTGCTGGCCGCCAGCCACGCCGATGAGAAAAGCAATCCTGGCATCTATGTGCTGGAGCCTTTCCCAGGCGCCACCCCCGGCATGCGTATCCACTGAAGCAAGCCATCCATGTCCCGCAAGCCCTCACGGTCCCCGGCCCTGGGGGCTTTTCTTTGCCTGTGCGCCAGCGCACTGCTGTCCGGCTGCACCGTGGTGGCCGTGACCGCCACGGCGGTCAGCGTCACGGCCTCGGCCGTGGGGCTGGCCGCGGATGCGGCCGTGGGCACGGCAAAAATCGTCGGCAAGGGAGTGGGCAAGGCCGTCGATGCGATGAGCGATGACGGGGCAGCCGCAGACAACAGCGGCATCACGGTCCGCTACCGCACGCCCGATGGGCAGCCCCTGACGCCCTGAGGCTACTGCCCGGCGTAGCGCCCGGGCCGGTGGCTCACGGCCAGGAACACGCCCATGATCACGGCCGCCAGCACCGACCAGGCCACGCGCTCGAAGGGCACGACCCACAGCGCCAGCAGCACCACGCAGCAGTCGATGGCCATCTGCACCTTGCCGGCGCGGATGCCGTAGCGGTCCTGCAGGTAGAGCGAGGCGATGGTGGCGCCGCCCAGGCTGGAGCGGTGGCGCGCCAGGAACAGCAGGCCCGAGCCCATGAGCAGGCCGCCCGCAATCGCGGCAAAGGCCGGGTGCAGGTAGTCGATGTGGATGAGGCGCGGCCCCATTTCGGTGATCAGCGACAGCGCGCCCACGCAGATGAAGGTCTTGACCGTGAAGGTGCGGCCCACGCGCGTCCAGGCAAACCAGTAGAACGGGATGTTGATCGCGAAGAAGATGAGGCCGAACGGCCAGCCCGTGGCGTAGTGCAGTACGAAGGCCAGGCCCGCCGTGCTGCCCGTCAAAAGCCCCGCCTGGGCGAACATCATCATGGCGATGCCCACGAACAGGGTTCCGGTGAAGAGGGCCTGGACATCCTCGAAGAGGCCATGGCGCAGCGAAGCGGTGGCCGAAACAGGCGCAGCGGGTAGGGAGGGCGTGGACATTGTCGGGGTGATGACAGATCTATCGTCGCAAAGGCCCCGGTTCGGGGCCTTCACCGTACCCATGGGGTGTCATAGGTACAAACCCGGATTCTAGAGACTGTTGCCCCGGCGCGCTGTGGCGTGCAGGGTACAGCGCGCCGCAGGATGCTTGCAGGGGCCTGCTGTCAGGCGCCGCCGTGCAGTTTCTCGCGGCCGGCGCTGCGCAGCACGCGGCCGTCGGGGCCGAAGGTGACGGTGAACTCCATGTCGCGCGTGGGGGGATCGATGTAGTTCCAGTCCCAGTCGGTTTCCTGCTTGAGCTGGTAGGTGGTGACCTTGGCAGGCTTGCCCAGCATGCGGCGCACCTGCTCCTCGTCCATGCCGGGGCGGATTTTCTCGAAGTTGTGCGGCGCCAGCACCTGGCGCAGCGCGCTCATGCGGCCATCGGTGCCGATGGTGATCATGTAGTTGCGGCTGCCGGCGGGCTGGCGGTTGTACTCGAAGGTGCGCGAGCCGTCGGGCTCGGTCCAGATGCGTTCGGGCTCGCCAAAGCGGGCGCGGACGTCGGCCTCGGTGGACAGGCCTTCTTCGAGTTCCTTGATGTTTTGGGGATCGCAGCCGGGCAGCCCAAGCATGCCCATCACGGCCACGGCAACGCCCAGAAGACGGGAGACTAGGTTCATCGGCGGTGTCCCGGTAAAATCACGCGATTCAAGAGGTTATCAGACTATGTCATTCTTTCGCCGCCCCGATTACCGTTCCGACGCCACGAACTTCATCAACGAGCTGAAGAAGCAAAAGCCCGAGCTGCCCAGCCAGCAGCTGGCCGGCCGCTCGCTGCTGTGGGACAAGGACGTGAACCACGAAGTCTGGGAAGACCTGCGCGCCGGCCGCGTGGACCAGAAACCCTACGTCTACCAGACGAACTCCTGATTTCGGCTGCAATGACACATCAGCCTGTTTCGCTGTGGCACCGTGCGCATGCAGCTGATGCCTGCGCAGCAAGGCATGGCCGAGGCTGAGTCCGCACTGGCGCCTGCGGGCGCCGGCGCCGCATCCCCCGCTCCTGGCGACGATTCACCGGTCGTGATCGACCAGGTGGCTTTGGCGCGCCTGTACGGCGAGCCGCTGTTCGCCCTGCCGCAGGACCTGTACATCCCGCCCGATGCGCTGGAGGTCTTCCTCGAAGCCTTCGAAGGGCCGCTGGACCTGTTGCTGTACCTGATCCGCAAGCAGAACTTCAACATCCTCGACATTCCCATGCTGGACGTGACGCGCCAGTACATGCGCTATGTCGACGAAATCCGCAGCCGCAACCTCGAGCTGGCGGCCGAGTACCTGCTGATGGCGGCCATGCTCATCGAGATCAAGTCGCGCATGCTGCTGCCGCCCAAGAAGCAGGACGATGGCGAGGAAGCCGAGGACCCGCGCGCCGAACTGGTGCGCCGCCTGCTGGAGTACGAGCAGATCAAGCTGGCCGCCCAACAGCTGGGCCAGGTGCCGCACTACGGGCGCGACTTCCTCCGGGCCCAGGTCCATATCGAGCAGAACCTGCAGCCGCGTTTCCCCGATGTGGACGTGGCCGAGCTGCAATCGGCCTGGCGCGACATTCTCAAGCGTGCCAAGCTTGTGCAAAGCCACAAGATCACGCGCGAGGAACTCTCGGTGCGCGAGTACATGAGCCAGGTGCTCAAGGCCCTGCAGGGCCGGCGCTTCGTCGAGTTCGAGACCCTGTTCCAGCCAGAGAAGGGATCGACCGTGCTGGTCGTGACCTTCATCGCCCTGCTGGAGCTGGCCAAGGAAACGCTGATCGAGATCACCCAGGCCGAAGCCTTTGCGCCCATCTACGTGCGCCTGGCCTATACGCCCGTCTAGCGGGCACGGACACAGGCACGCGCACACCGACAGGCCGGCACCACCGGCCTCCATGCACCATGACTTACAGCGTCAAAGAAATCTTCTACACCCTGCAGGGCGAGGGCGGCCAGGCCGGCACGCCGGCCGTGTTCTGCCGCTTTGCAGGCTGCAACCTCTGGACCGGCCGCGAGCAGGACCGCGCCAGCGCCATCTGCCAGTTCTGCGACACCGACTTCGTGGGCACCGACGGCACGCTGGGCGGCAAGTTCGCCACGGCCGACGCCCTGGCAGAACGCATCCTGTCCCAGTGGCCGGCCGGCGACAGCCGGCACCGCATGGTGGTGCTGACCGGGGGGGAGCCCCTGCTGCAGGTGGACGAGCCCCTGATCGCGGCCCTGCATGCGCGCGGCTTTCGCATTTCCGTGGAAAGCAATGGCACCGTGGCCGCGCCCGAGGGCATCGACTGGCTGTGCATCAGCCCCAAGGCGGGCGCCGACTGGGTGCAGCGCAGCGGCCAGGAGCTCAAGCTGGTCTGGCCGCAGCCCGGCTTCGATCTGCAGGCCATCGAGGCCGGCACCCGTTTCGACCACTATTTCCTGCAGCCCATGGACAACGTCCTGCAGGCCGACAACACGGCCGCCTGCATAGCGCAATGCCTGCAGCACCCGGCCTGGCGCCTGAGCCTGCAGACCCACAAGCTCACCGGCATCCGCTGATTTTTGCCATGCAGTTCACCGTTCACCAGCGCTTTTTCTTCGACGCCGCCCACACGCTGGAGCGCGCCATCGAGACCGAGAGCAGCCGCCGCATCCACGGCCACACCTACTACGCCGAAGTCAGCGTCACCGGCCCGCGCAACCCGGACAACGGCATGGTGATCGACCTGGGCTACCTGCGCTCGCGCCTGAAGACCCTGGGCGACGCGCTGGACCACCGCTTCCTCGACGAAATCCCCGGCCTGGGCAAGCCCACGCTGGAAAACCTGTGCCTGTTCATTGCCGATTCCCTGGCCGACCTGCAGCCCGCTCCCAGCCGCATCCGCGTATGGCGCGACAGCATCGGCGATGGCTGCGTGCTGGATCTGGGCTGACCTCAAGCCAGACCTGCCAGAGAGCCGCCCCCGGAAGAGCAACTCCACGGCCATCATGGGTTTGGCGGTTCGCAGATAGACTTGGTGGCTTTTTTTGCCAGTCCCCGCCACCGTCAAGATCGCGCCCAAGCGCCCCCTCGAGAGACAAAACATGTTCCGCACCCTGCTCAAATCCAAGATCCACCGCGTCAAGACCACGCAATGCGAGCTGCACTATGAAGGCTCCTGCGCGATCGACGAGGACCTGCTGGACGCCGCCAACATCGTCGAGAACGAGCAGGTGCACATCTGGAACATCGACAACGGCGAGCGCTTCGTCACCTATGCCATCAAGGGCCAGCGCGGCAGCGGCATGATCTCGGTCAACGGCTCGGCCGCGCGCCGTGCTGCCGTGGGTGATCTGCTGATCATTGCGTCCTTTGCCCAGGTCCATGAGACCGACGTGGCCGAGCACCGGCCCCAGCTGGTCTTCGTGGACGATGCCAACCGCCAGGTCGAGCTGCGCCACCACGTGCCCACGCAGCAGCTGTGAGCTGCGCTGCGGTGTGACAATCGCGCGATGACTCAATCGCTTGCCGCCCGCAGCCTTGCGGCTGTGTGGCACCCCTGCACCCAGATGAAGCGGCACGAGGCCGCGCCCCCCATCGCCATCGCGCGTGCCCAGGGCCCCTGGCTCCACGACACCGAAGGACGCCGCTACCTGGATGGCGTCAGCTCCTGGTGGGTCAACCTCTTCGGCCACAGCCATCCGCACATCCAGGCCGCGCTCACCGACCAGCTCGCCCGGCTGGACCATGTGATGCTGGCCGGCTTCACGCACGCGCCCGTGGTGGAGCTGTCCGAACGACTGGCCACGCTCACCGGCCTGGGCCATGCCTTCTACGGCAGCGACGGTGCATCGGCCACCGAGATCGCCCTCAAGATGAGCGCGCACTACTGGCGCAACCTGGGCCGCCCCGCCAAGAGCCGTTTTGCCGGCCTGGCCGGCGGCTACCACGGCGAAACCGTGGGCGCGCTGGCCGTGACCGATATTCCCATCTTCCGCGAAGCCTATGCCCCCCTGGTGCGCCTGGCCGACACCGTGCCCAGCCCCGATGCACGCGGCGCGCAAGGCGGCGAAAGCCCGGTCGATGTGGCACGGCGCGCCGCCGAAGGCCTGCGCCAGTGGCTGGAGCAGCACCACGAGACCACGGCCGCACTCATCGTCGAGCCGCTGGTGCAGTGCGCGGCCGGCATGGCCATGCACGACCCCGAATACCTGCGCCTGGCGCGCGCCCTGTGCGACCGCTACGAGGTGCACCTGGTGGTGGACGAGATCGCCGTGGGCTTCGGCCGCACGGGCAGCATGTTCGCCCACCAGCAGGCCGGCATACGGCCGGATTTCATCTGCCTGTCCAAGGGCCTGACGGGCGGCACGCTGGCCCTGTCGGCCGTGCTGACCACCGAGGCCGTCTACGCCGCCTTCTACGACGATTCCGTGGCGCGCGGCTTCCTGCACTCGCACTCGTACACCGGCAACCCGCTGGCCTGCCGCGCGGCCCTGGCCACGCTGGAGCTGTTCGAGCAGACCGATGCCATCAACGCCAACCTCGCGCTGGCGCAAACGCTGGACGGCGCCTTCGCCCCTTTGAACCAGCACGCCCGCGTGCGCCACGCACGGCGCCAGGGAATGATCTGGGCCTGGGATGTGCAGACCTCGCTGCCCGACTTCTCGCGTCGCTACAGCGCAGCCGCGCTGGAGCGCGGGCTGCTGCTGCGCCCTATCAGCAACACCCTCTACGCCATGCCTCCCTATTTGCTGGACGAAGAAGCCGTGCAGCACCTGGCCGCCAGCGCGCTGGCGGCCCTTGAAGACACCCTGGCCCAGGAGAACCATTCGTGAATGCCCACCGCACCATTGGCTGCTTTGTCACCGGCACCGACACGGGCGTGGGCAAGACCCTGGCCTCCTGCGGGCTGCTGCATGCGCTGGCCCGCCACCATGCCCGCGTGGTGGGCATGAAGGCCGTGGCCGCAGGCGCCGAGCCCGACGGCCAGGGCAGCTGGGCCAACGAGGACACGCTGGCGCTGCGCGCCGCCTCCACCCTGGCCGTGCCGCCCGAACTCGACAACCCCGTGCTGCTGCCCGATCCCATGTCGCCGCACATCGCCGCGCAGCGCGCGGGCCGCTCCATAGAGATCGCACACATCGTGGACAGCTACCGGCGCCTGGCCGAACAGGCCGACGCCGTGGTGGTGGAAGGCGCGGGCGGCTTTCTCGTGCCGCTGTCCGACCAGCTCTCGGGCGCCGACCTGGCCTGCGCGCTGGACCTGCCCGTGGTCATGGTCGTGGGCCTGCGGCTGGGCTGCCTGAACCACGCTGCCCTCACGGCCGAGGCCGTCCGCGCGCGCGGACTGCGCCTGGCCGGCTGGATTGCCAGCCGCGTGGACCCCGCCATGCTGGTGCCCGAGGAAAACATGGCCTGGCTGCGCCAGCACCTGGACCGGCAACTGCAGGCGCCGCTGCTGGCCGACATCCCCTTCCAGCAGCACCCCGACCCGCGCGCCACCACCTATACCCTGCCGGAGCAATGGCAATGAGCGGCTCCTGGCTGGACGACATCCCCGCGCGCATCGCCGAGCTCGACGCAGCCCACCTGCGCCGCCGCCGCCGCGCCACGGCGCCGCTGCAGGGCGCCGCCAGCGGCGCCCACATGGAGGTGGACGGCCACCCCATGCTGGCCTTTTGCAGCAACGACTACCTGGGCCTGGCCGGCCACCCCACCCTGGTGCGCGCCGCCTGCGCGGGCGCCCAGGCCTTTGGCGTGGGCTCGGGCGGCTCGCCCCTGGTCAGCGGCCACAGCACGGCCAACGCCGCGCTGGAGGAACAGCTGGCGCACTTCGTGCAGCTGCCGCGCGCGCTCTACTTCTATGCGGGCTACGCCACCAATGCCGGCATCGTGCCGGCCCTGGTGGGCGCGGGCGATGCCCTGTTCTCCGATGCGCTCAACCACGCCTGCCTGATCGACGGCGCACGCCTGTCGCGCGCCCAGGTCCACCGCTATGCCCATGCCGACCTGGGCGACCTGGCCGCGCAACTGGCCGCCAGCACGGCCCGGCGCAAGCTGGTCATCAGCGATGCCGTGTTCAGCATGGATGGCAACGTGGCCGACATCCGCGGCCTGCTGGCGCTGTGCGAGCAGTACGACGCGCTGCTGCTGCTCGACGACGCGCATGGCTTCGGCGTGCTCGGCCCACAAGGCCGGGGCAGCCTGGCCGAGGCGGGACTGACGGGCGCAAACGCCTCGCCGCGCGTGCTCTACATGGCCACGCTGGGCAAGGCCGCTGGCGTGGCCGGCGCCTTTGTCGCGGGCAGCGACATGCTGGTCGAGTGGCTGCTGCAAAAGACGCGCAGCTACATCTTCGCCACGGCCGCGCCGCCCATGCTGGCCAGCGCGCTGCAGGCCAGCGTGGCCCTGATCGAGGCCGAGGACGAGCGCCGCGAGTCCCTGGCCGAACGCATTGCCGAGCTGCGCGCCGGCCTCACGCCGCTGCTGGCGCGCACGGGCTGGCAGTTGCTGCCTTCGCGCACCGCCGTGCAGGCCCTGGTCATAGGCTCCAACGCCACGGCCCTGGCCGTGATGGAAGGCCTGCGCGAGCGCGGCCTGTGGGTGCCCGCCATCCGCCCGCCCACCGTGCCCGAAGGCACGGCGCGGCTGCGCATCGCGCTGTCGGCCTCCCACACGCGCATCGACGTGCAGCTGCTGCTGACGGCGCTGGACGAGGTCTCGCGCCTGGCCCCACCCCTGCCCTGAATCCCTCTTCACCACCGGAACGGAGACATCCATGCCTCATCTCTACGTCGAATACACCGACAACCTCGCCGGCCTGCCCGGCCAGCAACTGCTGACCGAACTCAACGCCTTCGTCTGCGGCCACCCCAGCATCCTGGACGAGGCCGACGTCAAGGCCCGCCTGCTGCCGGTCAGCCAGTTCGAGATCGGCTCGGCACCGGCCAATCGCGGCTTCGTCCACGTGCAGCTGCGCCTGCTGGCGGGCCGTACCGACACGGCCAAGAAGGAACTGTCCGAAGGCATTGCCGCGGTGCTGCGCCGCCTCACGCCCCAGCCGGCCGGCATGATGGTCCAGCTCAGCGTGGAAATCGCCGACATGGACAAGCCCAGCTACTACAAGGGTCGCCTGTAAGGCAGGCGCCAGGCCTTGTCCGCCGTGAGCACCCGCGCACGCTGCGCACAATGCCTGCGCCCTGAGCGCACCTGCCTGTGCCCCCTGGTGCAGCCGGTGCCGCATGCGGTGCAGCTGCTGGTGCTCCAGCATCCCGAGGAAGAACTGCAGGCCAAGGGCACGGGCCGGCTGCTGCACCTGTGCCTGCCCGCCAGCCGCCTGGCGGTGGGCGAGGCCTTCGAGCCAGCGCAGTTGCAGGCACTGCTGCACGCGCCCTGGCAGGCGGGCGACGCCCCGCGACAGGCCGTACTGCTCTATCCGGAAACGCCGCACGGCGACCAGCTGGGCCTGGCCAGGCAAGCGCCCTGGCCGCAGCCCGCGCCATGCCCCGAGGACCTGCGCCTGGTGGTGCTGGACGCCACCTGGCGCAAGAGCCGCAAGATGCTCTACCTCAACCCCGGCCTGCAGGCCCTGCCGCGCCTGGCACTGCAGGGCGACCTGCCCGCCTCGCGCTACGGCGCCCTGCGCAAGGCCCATGCGCCGGGCCAGCTGTCCACGCTGGAGGCAGCGGCCTGCGCGCTGCAACGGCTGGCGCCTGCCGGCCCGTCGCTGCAGCCGCTGCGCGATGCGCTCGAGGGGCTGCTGTCCCTGCATGCCCGGCACAGGCCCGAATGAAAAAACGCCTCGGGGAACGAGGCGTTTTTCATGGCAGCAGGCCGTGCTTCAGTTTTCCGGCGTGATCCTGGCGAACTTGACCAGTTCGGCGTACTTGCCCATGTCAGTACGGATGATCTGGGCCAGGTTTTCGTCGCCCGTGGGGGCAATGATGCCCGCCCCTTCCAGGCGCGCGCGCATCGCCGGATCGGCCAGGCCCGCCTTCAAGGCCTTCTGCAGGCTGGCCACCACATCGGCAGGCAGGTCCTTGGGACCCGCCAGCCCGAACCAGCCGCTCAGCGCGTAGCCCTTGAGCGCTGCGTTCTCGCCCAGTGCGGGCACGTCCTTCATCATGGCGATGCGGTGGGCCGTGGTCACGCCCAGGGCCTTGATCTTGCCGCTCTGGATGAACGGAGCCGCCACCGAGGGAGAGACGATGGCGAAGTCCAGGTTGCCGCCCGCCAGGTCGCTGGTCATCGCGGCCGAGCCCTTGTAGGGCACATGGACGATGTCCACCCCGGCCATCTTCTTGATCAGCTCGCCCGAGAAATGCGGCGTGGACCCGATGCCCGGGCTGCCGTAGCTGTACTTGCCGGGATGGGCCTTGGCCAGGGCGATGAACTCGTCGAGGGTCTTGGCCGGCATCTTGGTGCCGGCCACCCACAGGTTGGGCAGCACGCCGGTCAGCGCGATGCCGGTCAGGTCCGTGGCCGGGTCGTACTTCTGCGCGGCGTTGACGAACTTCGTGCCCGCCAATTCGTTGCTGGAGCCTGCGAGCAGGGTATAGCCGTCGGCCTTGGCACCGACCACGCGCTGCGCGGCCACCACGCCGGCGGCACCGGGCACGTTGTCGACCACGACGGTCGCATTGAGGTGCTTGGCCAGGATGTCACCCACCACGCGCCCCACCAGGTCGACCGAGCCGCCTGCCGCGTAGCCGACGACGACGCGAATGGGCTTGTTGGGATAGGTGGTCTGGGCGCACAGCGGGCCCGCCGCCAGGACAGCCGCGGCGCTGATCAGCGCGCGGCGGGAAATATGGAATTCATGCATGGATCGATCTCAGGGGAGGCAGGCATCAGCCAACAATCAAAATGATATTGCTCAACAATATTCACCGATTGTCTGACATTGCCTTGTGGAATCCATCCCTGAAAACCATGAGTTCCACCCGTGGCTCTAGCCTGCAGCTCAGCGCAGAACCGCCGGCAGCCAGCCGCGCAGGCTGTTGACGAAGGCCCAGCCCTGCACGCGTGGCAGATCGTCCAGCCGCACCGGGTGCTCCACCACGCGGCCCTCGTCCAGCGCCACCGCGCGGCCCACGCCGGGCAGCAGGCCGCTGGACAGCGGCGGAGTCACCCAGCGGCCCGCCAGCAGCACGGCGATGTTGCCGCGCGTGCCCTCGGTGATCTCGCCGTCTTCGTTGTGGAGCACGGTGTCGAACACCGAGGCATCGGTGGGCTGCAGGCTGTCGTAGTGCGCGCGGCGCGAGGTCTTGAAACGCACCCAGTCGCCACGCGCCACCGCATTGGCGATGGGCCGGTCGGCCAGCGCCAGCCGAACAGGCGTGGCCGAAGGCGGCAGCGGCGCCGCCTGGGTCTGTATCCGCCCCGTGGCATCCAGCGCCAGGCGCACGCGCCAGTGGCCGCTGGCGTGCGCCTGGCGCAGTTGCTGCAATGCCTGCTCCAGCACGGCATCCGTGCAGGGCCGGCCGAAATGCCGCGCCGCGTCCTGCATGCGCGTCACATGGCGCTGCAGGTGGATGAAACCGCCATCCCGCAGGGCCAGGGTTTCCAGAATGTCGAAATCGAAGTCCGTATCCGCCATGGCTGCACGCCCTTTCACACCTTGTCCAGAAAAGCCCTCTTGTGGCGCCATTCCTGCCATTCGGCAGGCGCCTCGGCGCCCGAGGTGATGCCGCTGCCGATGCCGCAGCGCAGTTGCGTGCCACGCGCCACCACCGTGCGTATGGGCACATTGAAGGTGGCGTGCACGCGCCCCGCGGTGGTGCCGGGCCGCACCACGCCCACGGCGCCGCAGTACACGCCGCGCGGACCCGATTCCAGCTCGTGGATGAGCCGCATGGCCTGGCGCTTGGGCGCGCCCGTGATGGAGCCGCAGGGAAACAGCGCCGCAAACACGTCCGCCAGGCCGGTGCCGGGCCGCGTGCGCGCCTGCACGTCGGACGTCATCTGCCACACGGTGGGCAGGGGTTCGGCATGGAACAGGCGCGGCACCTGGACGCTGAAAGGCTCGGCAATGCGCGAGACATCGTTGCGCAGCAGGTCCACGATCATCACGTTCTCGGCCCGCTCCTTGGGCGAGGACCGCATGGCCTGGACATTCGCCTCGTCCTGTGCAGGCGTGGCGCCACGCGGCGCCGTGCCCTTCATGGGGCGCGTGAGGATGCGCTCGCCATCCCAGTCGAAGAACAGCTCGGGCGAGACGGACAGCACCTGCTCGTCGCCGCTGTCCATGCAGGCCACGTAGCCGCCGGGCTGGGCACGTCGCAGCGCGGCGAACAGCGATGGGATGTCGCCCAGCAGCCGGCCCATGAACTGGGCCGTGTAATTGATCTGATAGCAGTCACCGGCCGCAATCGCCTCGTGGATGCGCGCAATGGCGGCATCGAAATCGGCACGCTCCAGGCCGGGCTGCCATTGCACCTGAGATTGCACCTGAGGGCCGGTCTCGACCGCGTCCGCGTCTTCAGGCCAGGGCCGGGGGCCGTCGAAGACGGCAAACCAGGCCAGCGGCTCGCCTGGCGGCGTGGCATGCAGGGCGCCGGCGTAGGCCGCGTCAAACGCCGCCGCCGCCTCGTAGCGCACCCAGCCCAGGCACCACAGGCCGGCCTGGGCAGCCTGCTGCACGGCGTCAAGCACACCGCGCACCTGCTCGGGCGCATGGGCTGCCAGGCTGCGCAGCGGCGGCCCGAAGCCATGGCGCAGCCGGGCGGCCGAGCCGTCATGGGGGTTGGGAAAATCGATCAGAAACTTCACAAAACGGCCGTCAACGCATGCTGTACTTGCATCAGCAGCTTCGCTATCGATAGCAGCCACTGACACGGGGCCGCCCAGTGTAGAGCGAGGGAAACAAAAAAGCGCCCCGAAGGGCGCCAAACCAAGCGTCCCGAAAGGACGCTTTCCACCAACAGGCCCGGCACCATGCCGGACCCATATCCATTCACATCACTTCTGGGTGACGGTGTGCTGGCCTTCCAGGCGGGCCACGGCCTCGCGGTAGGCAGGGCCGCTGCGCAGTTGCTGGTAGCGGGCCAGGCCGCGCTGGTATTCGGCCGAGTTGTAGCCGATTTCGCGGTCAGCCGAGGGCGAGGGCAGGTAGGTCATGCCTGCCTGGTGCCACATCTCGAGGTCGGCCAGCACTTCGGCGCGGCTCAGGCCTGCGGTGGCGGAGGACGAGGGGGAAACGGCTTCTTGGGCCATTGCAGTGCCGGCGAGGCCCAGGGTCAGGGCGGCCAGTGCAGCGGAGAGGGTACGCATGTCAGATCCTTTCAAAAGGCCGCTCGGCATTCATTTCCTCACGGCATGGACGTACTATGCGGCGCTGCAGCATTCTTCGTCTGTGCGTTTTCTCACGTGTTTTGGCATCCAGCCCGGGCGGCCCGCTGCCTTTTCACCCGTGCTCCCCTCGACAGAAGGCCGATTCACGCGTTCTAGAAACAGTGTTTTTCGCGGCTTGAAACAGCCGCGGCAGACAAGTCTCAGCGCGCTTCCTCGAGCAGCACGCGCAGGCCTTCGACATGGCAGATGCGCAGGTTGCGGCCTTCGCGCCGCAACAGGCCCAGGCGCACCAGGCGCGACATCTCGCGCGCCACTTCCTCGCGGCTGGAGCCCAGCATCAGCGCCAGATCGGTCTGCCGGGGTGCGGGCGCCAGCAGGGCCTGCCCCTGGTCGATGCCCGCGCGCTCGGCACGTTCCAGCAACTGGGTATGCAGGCGGCTGCGCACCGACAGCGTTCCCAGGTCCACCATGCGGCGCGCCAGCGCCACGGCCAGGTCGCTGAGCCGGCCGATGAAGGCGCGCAGGACCTGGGGCTCGTTCATGAGCAGGGCTTCCACATCCTCATGGGCCAGCGAGGCAATCAGGCTGGGGACGCCTGCCTCGACCACCAGAGGCATGGCCGTGCAGCCCGCCTGCTGCTGCGGCAGACCGCCGAAGAACACGCCCTGGGCAATCTCGCCCAGCGTGAGCCCGCGCCCGTTGGGGGCATAGCTGCTGACGCGCAAGCCGCCCTGCACGAGCATGTAGAGACGCTGATCGGTGTACGCGCCCTCCAGCGTCTGGTGCTGCGCCAGATGCTGCCAGCGGCATTGCGCGGCCAGTTCGGCCAGGCGCTCGTCGGACAGGCTTTGCAGCACATGGACCTGGCGCAGGCCCTGCCAGGCCACGGCGGGAAGAAGCGGAGATGTCTGTAAGGAACCGGACATGGTGCAACACCGTTGAAGCGCATCCGCAGGGCCTGTGCGGGCCCTGTCGTCCGTCGCGGGAAGTACAGCATAGCGGGATCGCATAGACTCGTCGCGCGCCGGGAATCGCACTGTCCGGCTCCCCGGATGGCCGCACCGCGCAGCACAGAAAAAAGGGAGGGCTTCATGGAATCGAGCATCGAATCGGCACGACCACCCGCGCGCCCGCAGGCCACCGTGGCGGCCTGGGCGCAATCCGTGGAACAGGCGATCGCCAGCCAGCAATGGCATGGGGCCTGGCGTGCACTCATAGACGCCGCCCTGCCGGCCGAAACCGCCGTGCAGCAGAGCCTGCTGACTGCGCTGGACGCCTGGGATGGCCTCGCTGCCGATTCCGGCGCAGAGCCCCGCCGCGCGCTGGTGCAGCAGGCCTTCGATGCCCTGCATGCCGCCCATGCCCCGGGCCAGGCGCTGCAGGCCGATTCCGCACCTTCCCGTGCGCACCGCGCATACCGTGCGCACTGCATACTGGGACGGCAACTGGTCAAGCGCTACCGGCGCGGCGGCTTTGCGCTGGGGCCGGTGGATGTGGCCGTGGAGCCCGGCACCATCCTGGGACTGGTGGGCGAGAACGGCAACGGCAAGACCACGTTGCTGCGCCTGCTGGCCGCCGATCTGGCGCCCGACGCAGGGCAGCTGGACTGGGGCGTTCCCGCCGCCGATGCCTACCTGCTGCGCACCCAGCTCGCCTATATCCCCCAGCGCCCGGCCGTCTGGGGCGGGCGCCTGATGGACCATCTGCAATTCGCCGCGCGCAGCCATGGCGCCGTGGGCCCACGCAACATCTGCCTGGTACAGCTGGTCATCGCGCAGCTGGGGCTGCGCGCCTTCCGGGGCCACCAGTGGAAACAGCTGTCCTCGGGCTACAAGATGCGCTTCGAGCTGGCGCGCGCCCTGCTCTGCCGGCCGCGCGTGCTGCTGCTGGACGAGCCGCTGGCCAACCTGGACATCAACGCCCAGCAGACCCTGCTGACCGATCTGCAGTCGCTGGCGCGCTCGCCCTGGCAACCCATGGCCCTGGTGCTGAGTTCACAGCAGCTGTACGAGGTGGAAAAGGTAGCCGACCAGGTGCTGTTCCTGGAGCAAGGCCAGCCGCGCAGCGTCCAGCAGAGCTTTGCCGCCATGCAAGGCTGCGCCATCGAGTTCGAGACCGGCTGGGCCATGGCGCAACTGAAACCCTGGCTGGACCGGCTGCCATCCCATACGCACCAGCTCAGCGGCCAGACCCACATCGTGAGCTTTCACGTGCCCTTCACGGCAGCGCAGTTCCTGGCGCAGGCCGTGCAGGCAGAGATGCCCGTGCGCTATTTCCGCGACATCACCGCATCCACCCGCCGCCTGTTCGTGAGGGACTGAGCCATGCCACGTTTTTCCGATATGACGAACCGCTGGGACCAATGGGTGCTGATGCGCTGCCCCCTGCTGTGGCAGTTGCGGCTGCACTGGTATCTGCCGCTGGCGCTGCTGTGGTGCGTGCTGGTGCTGGGCATCTGGATGCAGTGGATGGCCGAACCCGCGCGCTGGATGGGCTCCCTGCCCGGCGTTGCGTCCACGGCACAGCAAACGCCCGAGCAATTGGCGCTGGACATCGGCTCCGTCGTGGCCTGGATCGTGGCGATCGGCCTGGCGCTGTGGTGGTTGCTGCGCGTGCGCATCCACAACCGCTGGCGCGAACACGCCCCCGTGGGCCGCTGGGGCCTGTGGTGGGAGTACCTGTGGGGAGCCTTGTTCCTATCGCTATTGTTCGCGCCTGCGATCGCCTTTTCGCCCATCTATGAAATGCGGATGCAGCGCCAATGGTCGGACACGGATGTCAGTGCACAGATCCAGACTGTCGAGCAAGTCGCCGCCCTGGAGGCGCTTGCCGCGCCACGCCAGGCGGCCATGCTCGTGGAATGGATACGTGTGCTGCGCGAGGAGGAGGTCGATCCGGCGAAGTACCCGGGCATCCAGGCCCTGGTCTGGTTGATGCGCGAAGACCAGGCCGCGATTGCCGCGACGCTGGAGCGCTACGGCCAGCCATTGCAGGCCAGAGGCTATGTGCGCCAGTCTGCCAGCTCCGCGCAGGACCAGGCTGAGCACCTGCTGGCCAGCTACCGCAGCGCGCTGCAATCCCCCCTGGCCGAGGAATGGCGCGCCTACCTGGCAGCGAACCCGCAACCAGAGACTGGCGAGAAGGTATCCAGAGCGCAGAACTCCAACTGCAAACCACCCCTGGGTCGCAGCAGGCATTTGGATCTGGAGCCGGATCCGCGCAAATGCTTCGGTACCTATCTGGCCCAGAGCAACCGTGAGTGGCTCATGCTGCTGGAGAGGTTCGACAGCCGGTGGAGCCCGCCGCAGCATGTGCAATGGAAGCACGCGCGCTACGGCCTGGCCCTGCCGGCCTACCAGGAAAGCCATCTGCGGCGCGCTGACATGTCCCGCGACGACGAATGGCCAAGGATGTCCCAGTTGCTGGCGGCCGCCAGCGCTGGCTTCTTCCTCGCCTTGGCCCTGGTGCTGGTGCGCCTGATGCCCGCCATGCAGCTGGTGGCCTGGGGCGCATGCCTGGTCCTGACCTTGCTTGGCAGCGTGCTGGCCGGGATGCTGGGAATCACCAACCTCTATGTGCTGGGGCTGTTTCCCGCCGCGCTGATATCGGTCGCCTGGCTGCGCATCCGTGTGCTCAAGCGCCCCTGGGCCGGCGCGGTGCTGCTGGCCCTGGGCATGTCGCTGGCCCTGATATGGCTCGCCGCCGCCTGGTCTGAGTGGTCCAGACTGCTGTTGCCACGCCCTACCGGCAGCGCAGGCCCTTGGACGGATACCCAGCACTGGCTGGACCTGCTGATGGGCGCGCCTGCCGTGGCAGCCAGCACGGCCATGCTCGTGGCCCTGCTGTCTCCGCTGTGGCGCCGATGGCGTGGCCTGCCCGAAAGGTGACGGAACAGCAAAGGACAGCTCAGGGACAGGTGCCCCCGGCGCGCATCGCATAGACTCGCGGCAATTCCATCCCCCTCCGAGCGCCCCATGACCCAAGCCCCCGTCACCGCCGGCACGCCCTACGGCACCATCCCTCCCGCCTCGCCGCTGCCCCAGCGCCGCCCCGTGAGCCTTCCGCGCCTGGCGCAGATGCGCGAGGCCGGCGAGAAGATCACCATGGTCACCGCCTATGACGCCACCTTCGCGGCCGTGGCCGATGCGGCCGGCGTGGAGTGCATTTTGGTGGGCGATTCGCTGGGCATGGTCTGCCAGGGCCTGCACAGCACCGTGGGCGTGTCGCTGCAGGACATGTGCTACCACACGGCCAGCGTGGCGCGCGGGCTGCACCGCGTGCAGGGCACGGCCTGGCTGATCGCCGACATGCCCTATGGCAGCTATGCCGAAAGCCGCGAGCAGGCCATGCGCAGCGCCTGCGAGCTGATGCAGGCCGGCGCCCACATGGTCAAGCTCGAAGGCGGCGGCTGGACCGCGCCCACCGTGCAGTTCCTGGTCGAGCGCGGCGTGCCCGTCTGCGCCCACCTGGGCCTGACGCCGCAGACCGTGCATGCGCTGGGCGGCTACCGCGTCCAGGGCAAGAGCGACGAGGGCGCGGCCACGCTGCGCCGCCATGCGCTGGAGCTGCAGGATGCAGGCGCCTCCATGCTGGTGCTGGAGATGGTGCCGGCACAGCTGTCGCGCGAACTCACGGCCGAGCTGCCGCACTGCCACACCATTGGCATCGGCGCGGGCAGCGGCACGGCCGGCCAGGTCCTGGTGCTGCACGACATGCTGGGCGTGAACCTGGGCAAGATGGCCCGCTTCGTGCACAACTTCATGGCCGATGCGGGCAGCGTCAAGGGCGCCTTCGAGGCCTATGTGCATGCCGTGAAGAACGGCAGCTTCCCCGACGACAGCAAGCACGCCTGGTAGTCCGGCAGGCTGCACGGTCCGTTTTTCCGCTTCCCGCTTCCCGTTCCCCCGCTTTCCCGCTTTCCCGCTTCCCCATGCAAATCGTCCACTCCATCGCCGACCTGCGCGCCATCCTGGCCAGCAAGGGCCGCCCTGCCTTCGTGCCCACCATGGGCAACCTGCACGATGGCCACCTGTCCCTGGTGCGCGCCGCGCGCCAGCACGGCGACATCGTCGTGGCCAGCATCTTCGTGAACCGCCTGCAGTTCCTGCCGCACGAGGATTTCGACAGCTATCCGCGCACCTGGGCGCAGGACTGCGCCAAGCTGGAGAGCGAAGGCTGCGACCTGCTGTTCGCCCCGCGCGAAGCCGATCTCTACCCCGAGCCGCAGACCTTCAAGATCCAGCCCGACGCGCAGCTGGCCGACATCCTCGAAGGCCATTTCCGCCCCGGCTTCTTCACGGGCGTGTGCACCGTGGTGATGAAGCTGTTCTCGGCCGTGTTCTTCGCCAGCGGCGGCGGCACGGCCGTGTTCGGCAAGAAGGACTACCAGCAGCTGCTGGTGATCCGCCGCATGGTCGAGCAGTTCGCCCTGCCCGTGAACATCGTGGCCGGCGACACGGCGCGCGCCGATGACGGCCTGGCGCTGAGTTCGCGCAACGGCTACCTGAGCCCCGATGAACGCCAGCAGGCCATGGCGCTGTCGCAGGCACTCAAGCAACTGGCCGACGCCACGCGCGCAGGCCAGGCTCCGCTGGCCGAACTGGAGGCATGGGCCATGCAGTCCCTGGCCGCACAGGGCTGGGAGCCCGATTACCTGACCGTGCGCCTGCGCCGTGACCTGCAGCCGCCGGCCGAGGGCGCGCAACTGGCCGGTGCACCACTGGTGGCCCTGGGCGCCGCGCGCCTGGGCAAGACGCGCCTGATCGACAACCTGGAGTTCTGATCCAGCGCAAAACCCTGGCGGCCATGGCGATCCAAGCTGGATGCCATGGCCAGGAAATTCCCCATCCACCCCGCCCATCCCGAGCGCACCTGCTGGGGTTGCGACCGCTACTGCGCCCGCGACGAGCTGGCCTGCGGCAACGGATCGGACCGCACACAGCACCCGGTGGAGATCTTTGGCGACGACTGGATGGAGTGGGGCCTGCCGCCCGAGCCGGCGGCAGACAACGCAGCCAGCCTGAAGGACGCGGCGCGCTGAAGTCGCCCACCCCACTTCAAGCGACCGCGGCCACCTCGGCGGCGAGCGCGTCCACCAGCCACTGCGCCTCGGCCACGGCCGGCCGGTGAAGCGGCAGCAGCGCATGGACCTGGAAGGGAATGGAAAACGCCAGCGGCCGCACCACCAGCTGCGGCCCGGCGCAGACTCGCGCCGTCAGCGGATTGACGATGGCCACGCCCAGGCCATGCTGGACCATGGCGCAGACCGCCACGGCGCTGTGGGTCTCCAGGTGCAGCTGGCGCTGCACGCCGGCCTGCTCGAACACGGCATCGATCTGCTGGCGATAGGGGTCGTCTCGCGCCAGGCTGATGAAGCCCTCCCCCGCAAAGTCGCCCGCCTCCAGCACCGGGCGGGCCGCCAGCGCATGCCCTGCGGGCAGCACGGCCACCTCGTCCATGGCGGGCAGCGCAAGGGCACGCGTGCCCGGAGGCGCCTCGGCCAGCTCGGCCAGACCCAGGTCGTAGCGCTGGGCGGCCATCCACTCCTGCAGCAGCGGCGCCTCCTGCGTGGCCACGCTGACGGCCACTGGGCCGTGCTCCGCATGCAGCCGCGCCAGCGCTGCGGGCAGCAGCGCATGGCTGAGCGCGGGCAGGCACAGCACGTTGATGCGCGCCTGGTGCGGACGCCCCAGGGCCAGCGCATGCTCCACCACCCGGTCCAGCCCCTGCCAGCTGCGCTGCACTTCGGCCCACAGCGAGAGGGCGCGTGCCGTGGGCCGCAGCCGGCCCTGGGCACGCTCGAACAGCGCATAGCCCAGCAGGCTTTCCAGGCGCGCCAGTTCGCGGCTGACGGTGGGCTGGGAGCTGAACAGCATCTGCGCCGCCGCCGTGGCGCTGCCACTGAGCATGAGCGCGCGAAACACCTCCAGGTGGCGGTGGGAGATGCGGGGTTCGGGGGACGTGTGCGGCAGCTCGGGGTCTTGCATGGCCAAAGCATATCCAAATCAAATAGACACCATAAGAACAAGCATTGGACTGAATGCCCTCCATCCGCCATCATGCGCGGCAGTTCCCCTGAAAGAGACACCATGTCCAATCCCTTCTCGCCCGCCCAGCTCTGGGCCCTGGCCGACCAGCACGGCACGCCGCTGTGGGTCTATGACGCCGCCACCATCCGCGCGCGCATCGCCCAGCTCAAGGCCTTCGACACCATCCGCTTTGCGCAGAAGGCCTGCTCCAACATCCACATCCTGCGGCTGATGCGCGAGCAGGGCGTGAAGGTGGACGCCGTCTCGCGCGGCGAAATCCTGCGCGCGCTGGCCGCCGGCTACGCGGCCGGCCATGGCGACGACCTGCACAGCGACATCGTGTTCACCGCCGACGTGATGGACGAGGCCACGCTGGCCTGCGTGGCCGAGCACAAGGTGCCCGTGAACGCCGGCTCCATCGACATGCTGCACCAGCTGGCCCAGGCCTCGCCCGGCCATCCCGTGTGGCTGCGCATCAACCCCGGCTTCGGCCACGGCCACAGCAACAAGACCAACACGGGCGGCGAGCACAGCAAGCACGGCATCTGGCACAGCGACCTGCTGGCGGCGCTGCAGGCCATCCGCGACGGCGGCCTGAAGCTGGCAGGCCTGCACATGCACATCGGCTCGGGCGTGGACTACGGCCACCTGCAGCAGGTCTGCGGCGCCATGGTCGAGCTGGTGCGCGCCACCCGCCAGGCAGGCCATGACCTGCAGGCCATCTCGGCCGGCGGCGGCCTGTCCATTCCCTACCGCGATGGCGACGCCACCATCGACACCGCCCACTACCACGGCCTGTGGGATGCGGCACGCAAGGACGCCGAGGCCATCGTGGGCCACGCGCTGGGCCTGGAGATCGAGCCGGGCCGCTTCCTGGTGGCCGAGTCGGGCGTGCTGCTGGGCCAGGTACGCGCCACCAAGAACGCGGGCAGCAACCATTTCGTGCTGGTCGATACGGGCTTCAACGAACTGATGCGCCCTTCCATGTACGGCAGCTGGCACGGCATGGAAGTGCTGCGCCGCGACGGCCAGGCCATGCCCCTGCGCGATGCCGTGGTCGCCGGCCCGCTGTGCGAATCGGGCGACGTGTTCACCCAGGGCGACGGCGGCGTGGTGCTGCCGCGCGCGCTGGCAGGCGCCTCGGTGGGCGACCTGCTGGTCATCCATGACACGGGCGCCTATGGCAGCTCCATGTCCAGCAACTACAACACGCGCCCGCTGGCCGCCGAAGTGCTGGTCGATGGCGACAGCGCCCGCCTCATCCGCCGCCGCCAGACGGTGGAGGAACTGCTGGGTCTGGAGCTGGGCCTGTAACTAGGCATGTAGCGCGCCAGGCGCCAGGATTTCTGACGCAAAAAAGCCCCGGGGCCTTCCAGCTCCGGGGCTTTTTCATCGCCGGGCCGCCCCAAGATGAAAAGCGGCCCCCTCGGGGGGCAGTGGACCTTGCGCAGCAAGGGGAGCGTGTGGGCCATTTTTCATGGACACCGAAGAATCACTCGCCGCGCGGATCGCGCGCCATCAGGTGCTGCACGGCCTCGGCGGCCTGCAGCCGGCCGTCCAGCAGCTCGACCACGGTTTCGGTGATGGGCATCTCCACATTCAACAGCCGCGCGCGCGCCAGCACGGTGCGTGCGCTGTACACGCCCTCGGCCACATGGCCCAGCGAGGCCACGGCCTGCTCCAGCGTGCGGCCCTGGGCCAGCAGCAGGCCCACCTTGCGATTGCGCGACAGGTCGCCCGTGGCCGTCAGCACCAGATCGCCCAGGCCGGACAGGCCCATGAAGGTCTCCACCCGCGCGCCCAGGGCCAGGCCCAGTCGCGTCATCTCGGCCAGGCCGCGCGTGATCAGCGCGGCGCGGGCGTTCAGGCCCAGCTGCAGGCCGTCGCACAGGCCGGTGGCAATGGCCAGCACGTTCTTCACGGCGCCGCCCACTTCCACGCCCACGATGTCGGCGTTGGCGTAGACGCGCATGGCATCGCCATGGAAGGCCGCGACCAGGGCGTCATTGACCTCGGCATGCCGGCTGGCCGCCACCAGGGCCGTGGGCTGGTGGCGCGCCACCTCGGCCGCAAAGCTGGGGCCGCTGAGCACGCCGCACAGCAGATCGGGCGCCACCTGGGCGCAGACCTCGTGCGCCATCAGTCCATGGGCGGCGGCCGACGCGCCTGCGGGCACGGCCTCGAAGCCCTTGCACAGCCACACCACGGGCGCCCGCACATTGCGCAGGCGGCCCAGCCATTCGCGCAAGGCCGCCATGGGCGTGCCGATCACGATCAGGTCTGCCGCAGCCAGATGGCCGTCGATCTCGCCATGCACCACCTGCAGCGCGGCAGGCAGCGCCACGCCCGGCAGGTAGCGCGCGTTCTCGCCGCTGTCCCGCATGGCCTGCGCCTGGGCAGCGTCGCGCGCCCACAGCGTCACGACACGTCCGTCATCGCGCGAGGCCGCGCTCATTGCCAGCGCCGTGCCCCAGGCGCCTGCACCAATCACCACAATGTTCATATCTGCCCGACGTTGAAGAAGCGACGTTGATGAAAAAAAGAGGCCCTCGGGCCTCTTTTCTTGTACCACAGCGATGCGACGCGCCTGGGCGCAAGTCTCATCGGCCGGGATGGGACCGGCTTACTGCGGCAGCGAGTTGCCGTCCGCCTGGGCGGCTGCCTGCTGCTGCTCGTACATGGCCTGGAAGTTGATCTCGGCCAGGTGCACGGGCGGGAAGCCGGCGCGTGTGACCACGTCGGCCACGTTGCCGCGCAGGTAGGGATAGATGATCTGGGGGCAGGCAATGCCGATCACGCCACCCATCTGGTCTTCGGGCACGTTGCGGATCTCGAAGATGCCGGCCTGCTTGGCCTCGACCAGGAACACGGTCTTGTCCTGGATCTTGGTCTGCACGGTGGCCGTCACGGCCACTTCGTAGATGCCTTCGGCCACGGGAGTCGCCTCGACGCCGAGCTGGATGTCCACGCTGGGCTGCTCCTGCTCCAGCAGGATGGCGGGCGAATTGGGCTGCTCCAGCGACAGGTCCTTGAGGTAGACGCGCTGGATCTGGAAGACGGGAGTGTCCTGTTCGGCCATGGAATCAGTCTTTCTGGGCAAAAAACCCTGGCACGGCGGCCAGGGCATCAAAAAAATCACCAACAAAATGCCCGCTGCCAATAGGTTGCGCAGCGGGCACCTGGGCCTGCATTATGCAGTGCCCGTGTTTCAGCTTTGCAGCATGGGCACCAGGCCACCGTCGGCGTCCAGCGCCATCAGGTCGTCGCAGCCGCCCACATGGTGGTCGCCGATGAAGATCTGGGGCACCGTACGGCGGCCCGTGCTCTGCATCATCACGTCACGCGCGGCAGGGTCGGTATCGATGCGGATCTCTTCGATCTGCTCCACGCCCTTGGACTTGAGGATCTGCTTGGCCCGGATGCAATAGGGGCAGACAGCGGTGGTGTACATCTTCACGGCTTGCATATGCGACTTTCTTCGAGTGGGCGGCTTGCCGGCTGCAGGCGCCGGGGACGCGGCGCAGCGGCTTCCATCGTGATCAACTGGAGGCGCTTCAGGCCTTTTCAACCGGCATGCCGGCATCACGCCAGGCCTTCAGGCCACCGGCCAGGGCCTGGGCCTTTTCGTAGCCCAGCTTCTTCGCAATGCCTTCGGCACGCGAGGCGCGGTTGCCCTTGGTGCAGATCAGCACCAGCGGCAGGGCCTTGTTCTTCACGGTGGCAGGCAGCTTTTCCTCGAACTGGCCCAGCGGCACATTCTTGGCGCCATTGGCATGGGCGGCCGCGTACTCCTCGGGCTCGGAGACATCGATGACCACGGCCTTTTGGCGGTTGATCAGTTGCACGGCCTGCGCCGCCGTCAGCGAGCCGCCGCCTGCGCCGCGCACCAGGGGCAGCAGCAGCATCACGCCGGAAGCCAGCGCGATCAGGATCAAATACCAGTTATCGATGATGAATTTCACGTCATTCCTTGGGTTGGCAAACCTGTCAATTCTAGAATGCTGGCTTTTGCCCCCGCGACAGCCCAGCTTTGTCGCATCGAGAGACTTAGAAAGCCGCCATGTACAAGCTCGTGCTGATCCGCCACGGTGAATCCACCTGGAACCTCGAAAACCGCTTCACCGGCTGGACCGATGTGGACCTGACCGCCACCGGCGTCGAACAGGCCAAGAACGCCGGCCGCCTGCTCAAGGCCGAAGGCTACGACTTCGACCTGGCCTTCACCAGCGTGCTCAAGCGCGCCACGCGCACGCTGTGGCACACGCTGGACGAAATGGACCGCACCTGGCTGCCCGTGCAGCACAGCTGGCGCCTGAACGAGCGCCACTACGGCGGCCTGCAGGGCCTGAACAAGGCCGACATGGCCAAGCAGTACGGCGACGCCCAGGTGCTGGTCTGGCGCCGCAGCTACGACACTCCCCCGCCGGCCCTGGAGCCCCAGGACCCGCGCAGCGAGCGCAGCGACGTGCGCTACGCCCAGCTGGACCCCAGCCAGGTGCCGCTGACCGAATGCCTGAAGGACACGGTCGCGCGCGTGCTGCCGTTCTGGAACGAGTCCATCGCGCCCGCCATCCTGTCCGGCAAGCGCGTCGTGGTTGCCGCGCATGGCAACTCCATCCGCGCGCTGATCAAGTACCTGGACGGCATCTCGGATGACGCCATCGTCGGCGTCAACGTGCCCAACGGCATTCCGCTGGTCTACGAGCTGGATGCCAATCTCAAGCCCATTCGCCACTACTACCTGGGCGATGCCGAGGCTGCCGCCAAGGCGGCTGCCGCCGTGGCCGCACAGGGCAAGGCTTGAGCCTGACCCGCCTGAGGTGAGCGCCTGCTACGGAAATTGCGCTTGCTGCGCCGTTTTTAGGGAACCACGCGGGCGATTGCCTTTCCAAGCGGGTGTATATTGACGCGGTTAAAGGGGTGATATGGGCCAGAAAATCAAAATTGCCGGCTGGGTTTCCGTAGGCGTAATCGCCGGAGCACTGACCACGGTTTCCTTGCAGACCGTGGCCCGCGGTGCCATGACCCCGCTGCCGCTGGAGGAAATCCAGCAGCTGTCCGCCGTCTTCGGCCTGATCAAGACCGACTATGTCGAGTCGGTCGATGACAAGAAGCTGATCACCGATGCCATCTCCGGCATGGTGTCCAGCCTCGATCCGCACTCGCAGTACTTCGACAAGAAGTCCTACAAGGAATTCCGCGAGGGCACCTCGGGCCGCTTCGTCGGCGTGGGCATCGAGATCACGCAGGAAGACGGCCTGATCAAGGTCGTCTCGCCCATCGAAGGCTCCCCCGCCTTCCGCGCGGGCCTCAAGACCGGCGACCTGATCACCAAGATCGACGACACGGCCGTCAAGGGCCTGTCGCTCAACGACGCCGTCAAGCGCATGCGCGGCGAGCCCAACACCAAGGTGCAGCTGACCATCCTGCGCAAGGATGAAAGCCGCAGCTTCCCCGTGACCATCACGCGCGAGGAAATCAAGACGCAATCCGTCAAGGGCAAGGTCATCGAGCCCGGCTACGGCTGGATCCGTCTGAGCCAGTTCCAGGAACGCACGGTGGACGACTTCGTGCGCAAGGTCGAAGAGCTGTACAAGCAGGAACCCAACATGAAGGGCCTGGTTCTGGACCTGCGCAACGACCCGGGCGGCCTGCTGGACGCGGCCGTCGCCATCTCGGCAGCCTTCCTGCCGCCCGATGTGACCGTGGTGTCCACCAACGGCCAGCTGGCCGAGAGCAAGGAAACCTACAAGGCCTCTCCCAGCTTCTATGCCCGCCGCGGCATGGGAGACCCGCTGCAGCGCCTGCCCGCCTCGCTCAAGAAGCTGCCGCTGGTGGTTCTGGTCAACGAAGGCTCGGCCTCGGCCAGCGAAATCGTGGCCGGCGCCCTGCAGGACCACAAGCGTGCGGTCATCATGGGCAGCCAGACCTTCGGCAAGGGCTCGGTGCAGACCGTTCGCCCGCTGGGTCCCGACACGGGCCTGAAGCTGACCACGGCCCGCTACTACACGCCCAGCGGCAAATCCATCCAGGCCAAGGGCATCGTTCCTGACGTGATGGTGGACGAGACCCCTGAAGGCGATCTGTTCGCTGCCCTGCGCATGCGCGAGGCCGACCTGGAAAAGCACCTGTCCAGCGGACAGGGCGCCGAAGTCAAGGACGAAGTACGCGAGAAGGCCCGCGAGGAAGCCCGCAAGCGCCTGGAGGAAGAGGCCAAGAAGCCCCTGGCCGAGCGTCGCCTGCCCGAGTTCGGCACCGAAAAGGACTTCCAGCTGCAGCAGGCGCTCAACCGCCTCAAGGGCCAGCCCGTCATGGTCAGCAAGACCCTGACCGAGCGCGAGCCCGAAAAGAAGGAAAACTGAAGAGCTCGGACCGGGTCCGCGCTCCCACCAAGCCGGGCCCGCGCCCGGCTTTTTCACGTCTGGAGACGCGAATGAACGACGATCAACTGCTGCGCTACTCGCGCCACATCCTGCTGGACGAGATCGGCATCGAAGGCCAGGAGCGCATCCTGGCAGCGCATGTGCTCATCATCGGCGCAGGCGGCCTGGGCGCGCCTGCCTCGCTGTACCTGGGCTCGGCCGGCATCGGCCGCATCACCCTGGTGGACGACGATGCCGTGGACATGACCAACCTGCAGCGCCAGATTGCCCACACCACCGATCGCGTGGGCCAGCCCAAGGTGCAATCCATACGCACGGCCGTGCATGCCATCAACCCCGGCATCCGCATCGATTGCCGCCAGCAGCGCGCAGACGATGCCCTGCTCGACGAGCTCGTGCCCCAAGCCACGGTGGTGCTGGACTGCACGGACAACTACCGCACGCGCCACATGATCAACGCGGCCTGCGTGCGGCACAAGGTGCCCCTGGTGGCGGGGGCGGCCATCCGCCTGGACGGCCAGCTCATGGTGATGGACCCACGCGACGAGAACTGCGCCTGCTATGCCTGCGTATTCCCGCCGGAGGCGCAGTTCGAGGAAGTGCAGTGCTCGACCATGGGCGTCTTCGCCCCCGTGGTCGGCGTCATGGGCACGCTGCAGGCGGCCGAAGCCCTCAAGCTGATCGCGGGTTTTGGCACGCCTGCAACAAACCGCCTGACCATGTTCGACAGCCGCAGCCTCGATTGGAGTAGCATGCAAACCACCCGTGTGCCGGACTGTCCCGTTTGCGGCAACAAGGCGTAGGAATCGACTGACTTCCAGGCCGATCCCCCACTGGCACAATCGCCCGCTGTCGCGCAGGACAATGAAGGCCGGGTTCCGCCGGACTCCGATTGCCATCCGCGTCCCTATTGGATACAGCCGTGAAATTGCGCACCTATCTTGTTGAAGACAACCCTACGATCCGCGAGAACCTGATCGCCACGCTCGAGGAACTCGCCGATGTCGAGGCCGTGGGCATCGCCGAGACGGAAAGCGCGGGGACGGACTGGCTTCAGCAGAACCCCGACGCATGGGATCTGGCCATCGTCGATCTGTTCCTGCGCCAGGGCAGCGGCCTGGGTGTGCTCACCGCCTGCCGCGAGCGCCAGCCGCACCAGAAGATCGTGGTGCTCAGCAACTACGCCACCCCTGACATCCGCAGCCGCTGCGCCCAGCTCGGCGTGGATGCGGTCTTCGACAAGTCCAATGAGATCGATGCACTCATGGACTATTGCATGAATATCGACGCCGCATCGCTCAATCAACTCAAAACAGCCTGAACCCAAAACACGGCATTTTTACTCTCCATCAAAGAAAAAGGCTGCACGACTTGATAATCGTGCAGCCCGTATTTTCTATTGACTGGGAATCAGTCGATCAGCCGGTTTTTCAGCGCGTAATACGTGAGATCGCTGTTGGATGACAATCCCATTTTCTCCATAAGCCGCGTGCGATAGGTACTGACCGTCTTCACGCTCAGCGAGAGCGATTTCGCAATATCACCTGCCGTTTCGCCGCGCGCGAGTTTGAGGAAGACCTGGAACTCACGCTCGGACAGCTGTTCATGCGCTGGCGCGTCATCCTTGCGGTTGAGCTGCTGGGCCAGCAGGTCGGCCACGGCCGGCGTCAGGTAGCGGCGGCCCAGGGCCACGGTGCGGATCGCTTCGGCAATCTCCTGGGGATCGCATTCCTTGTTCAGGTAGCCGCTGGCGCCCTGGCGGATCAGGTTGATCGCGTAGTGCTCCTCGGGATATCCGCTCAGGATCAGGATGCCCATGTCAGGGGCCTTGGCCCGCAGCATGGCCAGCGCATCGATGCCGCTTTGCCCGGGCATGGACAGGTCCATCAGCAGCACGTCGATCTCGTGGGCTCGGACCAGGTCGATGGCCTCACGGCCATTGGCGGCCTCACCGACTACACGCAGGTCCACATGTTCCGAGAGAAACTGACGCAGACCCGAGCGCACAATTGCATGGTCGTCCACAATGCCGATTCTGATCATGAATACCTCTTTTTCGGGGGACCAGCAGGAACGCCGGTCGTGCAAACAATATATGGTAACGGCCGGGGCAGGAACTGCTCCGGCTGCCGATAACACGAATTATGCAGAATATCGGCGAAGATCTTGTAGGTGAGAGGATGCTTATGCGTTGGATAAATTTCCGAAGAATTGCGATCAGCCTGGCATTTGCCATCGTTGCGGCCGTGCTGCTTGTCAGCATTAACGAGGCCAGCTACAAGCGCTCGACCAAGGCGCTGGAGGCCATGACCCAGACCCAGGCGACCCGCTCGGAAATCAGCCAACTGCTGCGGTTGATGCTCGATGCAGAGACCGGCCTGCGCGGCTACCTGCTCACGGGGGAGGAGCGCTACCTGGAGCCCTACAGCAAGGCGATCACGGCCATCAACTACAACATGGACGAGTTGCGCCAGATCTTCATCTACGACCCCCAGGAACTGGCCATCTTCACGCCGCTGGCCCGCCAGGTCGAGCGCAAGATGAGCGAGATGGAGTTGAGCCTGCGCCTGTACCGCCAGGGCAACGAGGAAGCCTGGCGCTTCGTCATGTTCACGGACGTGGGCATGGAGAACATGGATGCCATCCGGGACTACACAGGCAAGCTGCTGTCAGGCATAGACGAGCGCTCGGCCAAGAACCTGCAGGATATCGAGCACACGCTGTCGCTGTCGCGCATAGGCATTGCCACGGTGACCGCGCTGGGCGTGCTGGGCTTTTTCATGTACCTGCGCCAGGCCCACGCGCTGCAGCAGGCCCATCAGCGCGAGCAGGAAATCCAGCGTGACGAGCGCAACCGCCTTGAAGCCCTGGTGCGCGAACGCACGGCCACGCTGACGGAGCTGGCCAACCACTTGCAGCAGGTGCGCGAGGATGAGCGCGGCCACCTGGCGCGCGAGCTGCACGATGAACTGGGCTCGCTGCTGACGGCGGCCAAGCTCGATGTGGCCCGGCTCAAATCCAAGATCGACCTCAGCGCCCCCGACGTGGGAGAGCGCGTCAGCCATCTGGTGGAGACGCTCAACAGCGGCATTGCCCTCAAGCGCCGCATCATCGAGGACCTGCGTCCTTCGTCCCTGTCCAACCTGGGCCTGACCACGGCGCTGGAAATCCTGGCACGCGAATTCGGCGAACGCAGCGGCATCGAGGTCACAGCGAACCTGGAGCAGGTGGAGCTGCCGGAGTCGACCCAGCTCACGGTCTACCGCATCGTGCAGGAGTCGCTGACCAATATCGGCAAATACGCCAAGGCCAGCCACGTACTGGTCTCCGTGCACAACTACCCGACCTATGTGACAGTGCAGATCCAGGACGATGGCGAGGGCTTCGAGACCTCGGCCATGCGCCCCAACTCCCACGGGCTGGCCGGCATGCGCCATCGCGTGGAGGCGGCAGGCGGGCGGCTGACCGTCTCCTCCGAACTGGGCAAGGGCACGGCCATCTCCGCCGTCATTCCGCTGAGCCCGGCATCCGCCTGACCACGACGCATCGCCTGCACGCACAACCCCTGCCCGGCACCGCCCTGGCAGGGGTTTTTCTTGATGGGCACTGCGGGCCGGCGCTTTTCCTACACCCACCCCCTGCCTAACCCTGACGCCATGCCACGCCGGGCACCGTCAATCCGGCCTCGGGCGGCTCGGTACAGTCAATCGCATGGGAACAGCACTCGGCTCCTGACAGCCAGATGCCGTTTCTTGGCAACGAACAACCAAGGAGTTCTACATGCTGCACTACGCCATCGTGTTTTTCGTGATCGCTCTCGTCGCCGCCATCTTCGGCTTTGGCGGAATTGCGGCAGGTGCTGTAGGCATCGCCAAGATCCTGTTCTATATTTTCGTGATCATGGCTGTAGTCACCTTTGTGATGAGCCTGATCAAGAAGTAGCGGCGGCGCCGCCTTCAGCCACCTGCCAGCCCAAGCCCGCCTCCGGCGGGCAGCCAGCCCGGCAGCCCGACCGCCTTTCCCATTCATGCAAGTTTTGAGGAGATAGAACCAATGAGCCAAGCCGAGAAAGCCGTGAACAAAGCCGCCGATACCGCCAAGGACGTTGCCCAGGACGTAGCAGACACTGCCAAGGAAGCCGTCAACACCACGCGCCGCACTGCAGCAAATGCTCTGGACAAGGCCGAGGAAGGCGTGAAGTCCATCGAGCGTGAACTGAATCCCGTCATCGACGACCTCGCGGCACGTGCCCAGGAACTGGCCACGCGCGGAATCAACTTCTGCGCCGACAGCTCCGACCGCGCCCGCCGCCAGCTGCAATCTGCCACGGAAGCCACCACGCGCTACGTCATCGAGCAGCCTGGCCGCTCCATGCTGCTGGCAGCAGCCACGGGCGCAGCCCTGGCCACCGCGTTCTTCATGAGTTCCCGCTCGCGCAAGTGAGCTGCAGCCCAGCCCCCGAGTTCCCTCGACTACCGTTTCCCTCCATTTCTTGTCCAAGAAAGAACTGACCATGCAAAAGTACACCCGTGCCATCGCTTTCGCTCTCGTCGCCGGCGCCACCGTGCTCGGCACCACCGCCTGCTCCGTGGCCCGCGACCAGCAGACCGTGGGTTCGTATGTGGATGACGCCGGCATCACCACTGCCGTGAAGGCCAAGATGGCAGAGGACAAGAGCGTCTCGGCCACCTCCATCAGCGTCGAGACCCTGAACGGCACGGTGCAACTGTCGGGCTTTGCCAAGTCGGAGTCGGAAAAGGCCCGCGCTGCCGAGATCGCACGCACCACCAAGAACGTGCGCGAAGTGCGCAACAGCATCGTGGTTCGCCCCTGATGCAGGCCCCCATGGGGCCATCGAAAGGCCGGTGTCATCCGGCCTTTTTTCATTGCAGGGCCACCCCGGTGAAAACCACCCTTGGGGGAATCTGACCTTGCAGCGCCAGGGCGACATGGGAATCATTTTTCATGACGCCAGGGCATACGGCGTAAAGTGACCGACATGCGAGTTTTCAACTGCGATGCCTGCGGCCACCCGGTTTTCTTCGACAGCGTTCAATGCGTGCACTGCGGCGCCACCCTGGCCTTCCTGCCAGAGCGACTGCATGTGGCTTGCCTGCGACCGGTTTCCGGCGCGCGGGACAGCGCGCTGTGGGAGAGCCTGTCCTCCCTGGGCGCAGGCAAGCCGCCAGGCCGCCTCTACAAGATGTGCAGCCACCGGGGACCTGTGGGCCAGTGCAACTTCGCCCTGCCCGCCGACGACCCCCACGCGCTGTGCGAATCCTGCCGCCAGACACGCTGGCTGCCCGATCTGTCAGACCCGGCCAATGCCTTGCGCTGGACCAAGATCGAGGCGGCCAAGCGCCAGCTGTTCTATACGCTGGCCCGCCTGGGCCTGGGCCCCAGGCCTGGAGAGGACGGGCCGCGCTTCGAACTGCTGGCCGACCTGCCCGGGCAGGCGCCGGTGATGACCGGCCATGCCAACGGCACCATCACGCTGAACGTGGTGGAGGCCGACGATGCCGAGCGTGCCCGGCGCCGCCAGGCGCTGCATGAGCCCTACCGGACGCTGGTGGGCCATCTGCGCCATGAGTCCGGCCACTTCTTCTGGGACAGGCTGGTGGTGGGCGCGGGCCGTATCGAGGAATTCCGCCGCCTGTTCGGCGACGAGCGCCAGGACTATGCCCAGGCCCTGCAGAACTACTACGCACGCAGCCCGCTGGATGGGCAGTGGCGCGACAACTTCGTCAGCGCCTATGCCACCTCCCACCCGTGGGAAGACTGGGCCGAAAGCTGGGCCCACTACCTGCACATGGTGGATCTGCTGGAGACTGCGGCCAGCTATGGCACCTGCATCACCTTGCCAGGAGGCGCAGGCACGGCGGCGGGCATGGGAACGCCGGCCGCGCTGTGCGTGCAGGACCCGTTCGCGGTCCCTGCCCGGCCGGACTTCGGCACCATGCTGGACCAGTGGGTGCCGCTGACGCTGCTGACCAACAGCCTCAACCGCAGCCTGGGCCACGGGGATGCCTATCCGTTCGCTCTTTCAATGGGCGCGCGGCGCAAGCTGGAATTCGTGCATGCGGCCGTGAATGCAAGTGCCGCCACGCAGAGCGCCTGATATCGTGAACTCGTCATGGGGGCGGGCCAAGGCGCCTGGCCGGCCTCCCTCTCTCAAGGAGCGCGATTGGCCTGCACCTTCTCAAGCAGTCGCGTGCGCACGTTGGGCGAGACGAACTTGTCGATCTCGCCATCCAGCGTGGCGATCTCGCGCACGAAGGTGCTGCTGATGAACTGGTAGCGGTCGCTGGGCGTGAGGAAGACGGTCTCCACCTCGGGCATCAGCGTGCGGTTCATGCCGGCAAGCTGAAACTCGTAGTCGAAGTCGGTGACCGCGCGCAGGCCGCGCACCATGGCCTTGCCGCCGCGCTCGACCACGAAGTCGCGCAGCAGGCCATGAAAGCTCTCGACCTGGACATGGGGATAGATGGACACGGCCTCGCGCACCATCTCCATGCGTTCCTCGAGATTGAACATGGTCTTCTTGTGGTGGCCGGCCGCCACGGCCACGATGACGTGGCTGAACAGCTGGGTCGCACGGCGCACCACGTCTTCGTGGCCCAGCGTGATCGGATCGAAGGTTCCGGGGTAGACGGCAATCACGTCGTGGCTCATGGCGTTCACTTTCCTTGGCTGCGCGTGCCCTGGTCCGGCACGGATGGCGCATTATGCATTGCACTGCAGCATGGCCCGTCGGCTGCGCGACAGCCGCATTCCTGCGCTGGAACACGGCTGCGGCGCCAGACTACTCGTCCTGCGCGGCCTTGCGCAGCAGATGGGCGTGGACGGCACCCGCCTTGAGATGGCGGAACAGCTGCAGGCCGCCAGCCTCGGCCAGTTGCTCCTCGGTCCAGGCCTGGGGCGCCTCCAGATAGACATAGCCCTGGGCGGAGACGGCCAGCGCAGCGGCCTTCAGCGCAGGCTCGAACAGCTCGGCATGGTCGAACGGCGGATCGATCAGCACCAGGTCCAGCGTGCCCGGCGCCACCTGGCGCAGGCAGCCGATGCCATCGCCGCGCAGCACGCGCACGGACTGGGCGTCCAGGCGCTCGCGCAGGCGCTGCAGCTGCAGCACCAGGGCGGCGTCCTGCTCGTTCATCAGCACGCTGGTCGCGCCGCGCGATGCGGCCTCGAAGCCCAGCGCACCCGTGCCCGCGAAGGCGTCCAGGCAGTGCCAGCCCGTCAGGTCCTGGCCCAGCCAGTTGAACAGGGTCTCGCGCACGCGGTCCGGCGTGGGGCGCAGGCCCGGGCGCTGCGCCACGGGCAGACGCGTGCGGCGCCACTGGCCGCCGATGATGCGGACCTCGCCCGCACCCGAGGGTGCCGGCTTGCCCGCCTTTGCCTTTGCGGCCGGCGCTGCGGCAGGCGCCTTGGGCGACGCGGCCTCGGCCGTGGCCTTTTCCAGCCAGCGCTTGCCGGCAGGGGTATGCAGTTTGATGCTGTTGCGGCTCATTGCTTGCCTCCCACGACGACGGTCACCATGCGATCGGGCTGCAGCATGCGCTGCATGGCCTCGCGCACATCACGCACGGTCAGCGCCTGCACGCGCTCGGTCCAGTGCTCCAGATAGTCCAGCGGCAGGCCGTTCCAGGCGATGTTGGCCACATTGCCCAGCAGCTTGCGGTTGCTGTCTATGCGCAGCGCAAAGCCGCCGATCAGATTGTCCTTGGCGGCCTTGAGCTCCTTCTCGGTCGGGCCGTCGGCGACAAAGCGGCGCAGCGTGTCCTGCGACACCTTCAAGGCCTCGGCCGCCTGGTCGGGACGTGTCTGCAGGGCGATCGTGAAGGCACCCGCGTCCAGGCCCGGCGAGAAGTCGCTGTAGACGCTGTAGCTCAGGCCGCGCTTTTCGCGCACTTCCTCGGTCAGCCGCGAGGTGAAGCCTCCGCCGCCCAGGATGTGGTTGCCCACGAGCACGGCCATGAAGTCCGGGCTGTTGCGTGCAATGCCGGGCTGGGCGATCAGCACCTGCGCCTGGGCCGAGGCGAAGGGGATGTTCTCGTTGACCGGCGCCTTGAGCGCCTGCACCTTGGGCACGTCGGGCAGCGGAGCGCAGGCGCCCGCATCCTGGCCCTGCGCCGCCTGCAGCGGAGCCAGCAGTTGCTGCACCAGCTGGTCGGCCTGCTCGCGGCTGACGGCGCCGACGATGCTGACCTTGGCACGGCAGGCGGCGATCAGCCGGCGGTGTAAGGACTGCATGTCCGACAGGTCGATGCGCGACAGGCTCTCGGCCGTGGCACGCGCACCGTAGGGGTGGGTGCCGAACACGCCCTGGCTCAGGGCCTTGCCGGCCACCGTTACGGGGCGCGTGTCCGATTCCTTGATGGCCGCAGTCCAGCGCTCGCGCTCGCGCAGCCACACATCCTGCGGCCAGCTGGGGCTGGCGATCTGGCGCGCGGCCAGGGCCACGGCGCGCTGCAGCAGCGCGGGCTCGGTCAGGGAGCGCAGCCCATAGCTGAAGCTGTCGCGGCCCGCCTGGGCGCCAAAGCTGGCCCCCAGATCGGCCCAGGCCTGGCCCAGGCCGTTTTCATCGAGAGCAGGCGCGCTGCCCTGGGCCGTGACGCCCTTGGACGCCATCAGCGCCACGGCGCTGGCCAGGCCGACCTGATTGGCGGGATCGCGCCGGCTGCCGGCGTCGAAATCCATCTGCACATCGACCATGGGAATGCCCGGGCTGTCCACCAGCCAGACCTGCGCCCCGCTGGGCTGGGTCCAGTGCTGGATGGGCAGCAAGGCCCATGCGGACGTGGCGCCAAAGCCCAGGCCCACGCTTGCCAGCACGGAGCTGGCCACCATCTTTTTCATGTTCTTCATCTTCACTCCAGCGTGCTTCGGGGGCATCAATGCAGGGGTCCGCCAATGCCTGCACCCGCGTCGGTGCGGCGGGGCTTGCCGCCTTCAGGCAGGGGCTGCGGCACCAGGGTGCCCACCGTGAGCTGGTCATCGCCAAAGTACTTGGCCGCCACGCGCTTGACGTCATCGGGCGTGATGGTGCGAAGCTGGGCCAGCAACTGGTCTTCCGCATCCAGCGGCATGCCCTGTATCCAGTAATTGCCCAGGCTCTGGGCCTGGCCCATGACCGAGTCGCGCTCATAGACATTGGAGGCCATCCATTGCGTCTTCACGCGCTCCAGTTCGGCAGGCTCGACGCCGTCCCTGGCGACCTTGGCCACTTCGGCGCGCAGCGCGGCCTCGACCTCGGCCGCAGTCTTGCCGGTGGCGGGCACGCCCGTCAGCATGAACAGGCCGGGGCCGCGGCTCATGAGCGACATGGAGCTGCCCGCGCCGTCGGCCACGCGGCCTTCGCCCTGGACCAGGGCCCGCTCCAGGCGGGCGCCGTCATAGCCGTCGAGCACGGCCGAGAGCACCAGCAGCGCCAGCGCATCGCGGTCATCGGCCTGCAGATCGCTGACGCGCGTCAGCGAGGGCGCACGGAAGGCCAGGGCCACCAGGGCCTGCTCGGCCGGCTGCTTGACCTCGATGCGGCGGATGCCGATCTGCGCAGGCTCGGTGCGCGGCTTGCGCACCGGCACGGCGCGTGCGGGAATGCTGCCGTAGTACTTCTCGGCCCAGGCGCGGACCTTGGCAACGTCCACATCACCGGCAATGACGACGGTGGCATTGCCGGGCACATACCAGCGGCTGTGGAAATCGCGCACGTCGCCGGGCGTCAGGGCGTCCAGATCGCTCATCCAGCCGATCACGGGCCGGTGGTAGGGCGAGGCCATGAAGGTCGCCGCCATCAGTTGCTCCATGAGCACGGCGCGCGGCTGGTCCTCGGTGCGCATGCGGCGCTCTTCCTTGATGACCTCGATCTCCTTCTTGAACTCGCTGTCGGGCCAGTGGTTGTTGGCGAAGCGGTCGGATTCGAGCTTCATCACGTCTTCCAGCCGGCTGGACGGGATCTGCTGGTAGTAGCCCGTGTAGTCGCGGCTGGTGAAGGCGTTCTCCTGCCCGCCCAGGGCCGCCACCCGGCGCGAGAACTCGCCGGGCGCCACCTTGCGCGAACCCTTGAACATCATGTGCTCGAGCGCGTGGGCCACGCCCGAGGTGCCGTCGACCTCATCGATGGCGCCCACGCGCACCCAGACCATGTGCACGGCCGTGGGCGCGCGCCGGTCGGGCTGCACGATGAGCTGCATGCCGTTCTTCAGGGTGAATTGCTGCGCTGCTGTGGCGGACCGCTGGCCGCCTGCGGCCTGGCTGGCCACCGTCTGCAGCAGTGACGAAGGGGAGGAAGAGGATGCATCCGGGGCTGCCAAAGCAGCCCCGGTGCCCATGCAGGCCATTAAGCCCAGGAGGGTGAGTGCATGTTTCATAGAATGCTGTGATTCTAAGAACCTGCCGATGTTCAGTTTTTTCAAGAAAAAGCCCACCCCCTCCTCCGCCGAGATTTCCCCGGCGGACAGCAGCGCCGCGCCTGAAGAGGCCGGCATTCCCGCAACCCCGCCGCAGGACCGCGCCCCAGACCTGCCCCCTGGCACACCTGCCCCACCGGCCGCAGCCGACACCGGCAGCGCCTGGTGGCGCAAGCCCTTCGGCGGCGGCAAGGGCGATGCCGCCCCGCCTGCCGCACCCGCTGCACCCACTGCTGCTGCTTCCACGCTCGCGCCTGCCGACTTCATTGCCGCACCCGAGCCCACGGCCAAGCCCGAAGCCGAAGGCGCCAGCCGCCAGAACTGGATGCAGCGCCTCAAGGCCGGACTGCGCAAGACCGGCAGCAGCATCGCCACGGTCTTCACCGGCACGCAGATCAACGATGCGCTGTACGAAGAGCTGGAAGACGCCCTGCTGATGGCCGACACCGGCGTCAAGGCCACCGAGCACCTGCTCACCGACCTGCGCCGCCGCGTCAAGGAAGCCAAGGCCACCGACCCCGCCGCCGTCAAGGCCCTGCTGGCCGATGCACTGGCCGACCTGCTGCGCCCGCTGGAAAAGCCGCTGATCATCGGCGAGCACCAGCCTACCGTGGTCATGGTCGCTGGCGTCAACGGCGCAGGCAAGACCACCTCCATCGGCAAGCTGACCAAGCATCTGGCCGACGAAGGCCAGAGCGTGCTGCTGGCTGCCGCCGACACCTTCCGCGCCGCCGCGCGCGAGCAGCTCGGCGTCTGGGCCAACCGCAACACGGTGGAGATCGTCAGCCAGGAAGGCGGTGATCCTGCAGCCGTGAGCTTTGATGCCGTCACCGCCGGCCGCGCCCGCAAGAAGGATGTGGTGCTGGTGGACACGGCGGGCCGCCTGCCCACCCAGCTGCACCTGATGGAAGAGCTGCGCAAGATCCGCCGCGTGGTCACCAAGGCCGATGCCACGGCACCGCACGAGGTGCTGCTGGTCATCGACGGCAACACCGGCCAGAACGCGCTGGCCCAGGTGCGCGCCTTCGACGATGCACTGCAGCTCACGGGCCTGATCGTCACCAAGCTCGACGGCACGGCCAAGGGCGGCGTGCTGGCCGCCATTGCCCAGGAACGGCCGATCCCCGTGTACTTCATCGGCGTGGGCGAAAAGGTCGAAGACCTGGAGACCTTCAACGCCAGGGAATTCGCGCAGGCGCTGCTGTCCTGACAATCTGTTCAGAGTTTTCTCGACAGGCGCCACAGGAAGGCGGAATGGATGAATTGCGGGCTGGCGCTCAAGCCGCTCTCCGCTCATCCATTGGGGAGTGACCGCTCAACGAAGAGCTCTCCAGCCTCAACCTCTGACGCACTCAACCGCTTCGGGACTGATCAGGCCAGGCCCTACCGGGTTAGCTCATGTGACTTGCCGCAAAAGCCCAGTACTTTGCCACAGCCGACAGCGTGGGCGCGGCAAAGACCAGAAAGGGCATGCCCTTCAATCACCGAAGCAGCCACTCATCGTCACGTGGCAATTGACGAATCTCTTCGGCCAGTCAAAGCAGCACTTCCGCCAGTGCTCGGTAGCACCGACAAGCCCGTCCTTGCTTCGGACGGTCAGAAATCCTAGCTCTTCCTCACTGACGCCGGCTGGCAGGCCTTGCGGTGCACCACCGCACTCAACTCTGGGCTCCGATGTGGAGAACGCATTTTTTCCCGTCGCTCCAGCTTTGCGTGCGGGTGAGCGTACGGCCCATGCCTCGGCAAGCGCACCAACTCTGTTGAGTGCCTGTGCGAAAACTCGGCAACAGACTCATCAGTGCGACCTGCCTTCGATATGCCAACTACGGCGTGTGCCGCGCATCATTTCAAGCATATTCTCCCGCTCTGCCCCCCCCACTTTTCGGGGCTCGTAAAAGCACATAAGAGTTTTAAACCAGCCGATTAGGCTACTTGCTGGCTGCAGATGGCAAGTTCAGGCCAATTTATGTGGCTTGCAAACCAATCAGAGACAAACCATCGAGGGCGGAGATGGCTTGGTCACTGTCTTCCTGCTGCCTTCCCAACCAGATGCCTCTCAATTTTTCGCACCCTTCCATATCTTGACCCAAGATTGTATGTTGGTATACCATCACTCAATTCGCAAGAAAGTCAAACAGACATGAAACGGCAAGCCTCTAAAGCAGGTACAGACACAGACAGACCTGCATTGACAGACATGGGAATTCCGCGAGGCAGTATGGCCGTAGAGCGTGTGAATCCAACGCTCCGACAGCTGGCACTTGAGCAATTGAAGCGCGCCATTGTGGAAGGCCAACTTCCACCTGGATCACGCTTGGTAGAACGCAAGCTGTGCGATCTCCTTGATGTGAGCAGAACGATAGTTCGTGAAACCCTGGGGCAATTGGAGGCAGAAGGGTGGATCACAAAGGAGCCCTATAAAGGCCCGATAGTCGCCGTTATCGATGAAGACGGCATTCGCCAGATCTTTGAAATGCGTGCAGCCGTTGAAGGCTATGTGGCGGCACTGTGCGCAGAGCGAGCCACCATAGAGCAAATCGAGCGCCTGGATGTCACAGTGAAAGCGATGAATGAAGCGCAGATTTCGGGCGATGTCGGGGCTCAGATCGAGACCATCGAGGAGTTCTACGAAGTTCTCCTGGATGCAGCCCAAAATTCGCTGATGGCAAGCTATCTTTCTTCACAAAGGAGCCGCCTCGCACGCCTGCGGAGACTCTCACTTTCTCACAGCTCACGGGCCTCAGAAAGCACAGAAGAAAAACGCGGCATCCTCGCCGCCATCCGCAATCGCGACCCAAAGAAGGCCCAGGCCCTTGCCGAGCAGCATATCTGGAATTCTTCGAAAAGCCTGCTGGCGGCTATACGCAGGGACCTATGAAATCGCTCTTTCAAAATTGGTACGCAAGATAAGCCACCATCTATAGCCATACTATTTTCAGATAGCATCAGGAAATAAAGACCCAGCATCACCTTTTCATAACAATCACGCTATGCGTGCTTGTTGAGAAAATCAGTTCTTTCTCTGAATTGCTTACTGGAATTGCGCATTCTGCAAATCGATTTCAATATCTCTGTATTTAAGAAAATCTTTATCTTAAGAGTATTTTTCGAGTTGCAAATTCTACGCATTGACCACATACTGCTTTCTCCGCAGCATGCGGATAAACGGCAGCAAGGATACCTGGATGATGCCGAGCTCTCCTCGCGCGGGCACCCCAGAAGAAACGCTCTACGCAGGCCTCATGTTCTATCTCGAGTCTCTGTCTTCAACCGTTCAATAAATCTTCAAGAGAGCAAAATTTCTCTAATCAGCAAATGAGCATTGCTGTGCATTACCAAATAATCCACAGCAATGTAAGAATTTACTCTACGCCCCATTTACCCATCCCTCCTCCATATTCATGCTTGAATCCATTCAAGGTTTTTCTTGGTTATGGGTTCCCATAACCCTGTTCGCCGCTCTCGCTCAAACGGTACGAAACACAGCGCAGCGCAGCCTGACACAGGAGCTGGGCGCGCTATCGGCCACGCTGGTGCGTTTTCTGTATGGCCTACCTTTTGCCATGTTGTGGCTGGCACTGCTGTATCTGGTACCAGCAAAGCCATACGCTGTACCTTCGATCACGCCGATTTACCTTGGCTGGATTGCATTGGGCGCTTTTTTCCAATTGGCTGGAACGGTCGCTTTGCTGCTGGCGATGAAGGAGCGCAACTTTGCCGTGGCTGTCACTCTGACAAAGACAGAGGTGCTGCAGCTAGCTCTGTTCGCATCGGTTTTTCTCCATGAACTTCCAACACCGCTGGCGTTGGCCGCAATGATCGTAGCCACAATCGGTATGCTGCTGCTGTCCCTGCCGCCACGCGAACAGTTGCTCTCACCGTCCGCGTGGCTCAACCGATCTGCACTTTATGGCCTGGCTTGCGGCTCCTGCTTTGCAGTTGCAACAGTAGGATTTCGAGGAGGGTCGCTGGCACTTGGCGCCGAAACGGCATGGTTATCTGGCGCCTGGGGCGTGCTGATCGCACAGTCGATGCAAACCGTCGGCATGGGACTTTGGATCCAGTTGCGCACAGCTCAAGGTCTGGCACCTATTTTTCGAGCTTGGCGCATCTCGCTGCTTGCCGGTTGCATGGGGGCAGCCGCTTCAATTGCTTGGTTCACGGCCTACGCCATGCAAGGAGCATCACCTGTGCGCACTTTGGGAATGATCGAGGTCGTTTTCAGCTACCTGGTTTCGCGCCGCGTGTTCAGCGAAAGCTTCAGTCGAACAGAGAAGATAGGCATGGGCCTGATGCTGTTGGGCTTAGTGGTGACTTGCCTACAGGCCTGACATGCGATGGCAGCAAGACCTGCTCGTGGAGCTGTCGTCCTGCGGCTTGGCATCGACTGCATCAGCTCCCCTGTTGATGCGCTTTGACCCATTCTCTGGAGTGGACTTACGGGAGCGCGCTGCGCTCCTTTTTTCATGGGCATGCGAACGCAGCGAAGGCCCAGGCATGCAGGCAAGGGTTTTCCCTTGATTCGAATCAAGCCGCAGGTTTTATGCTTTGCATTGATTTATAAGAAGAACGTTGTTTTATACAAGAAACAATCGATAGCCCTCAGGCATTTCTTTTGCTTGTACCTGCCTTGCCTTGTTCCCCGGAGTTCCCCATGAAAGCCCCCACCTTGCTCGGCGCTGCCGCCCTGCTGGCAGCAGCCGCATGCCAGAGCGCCCTGGCCCAGGATGCCGCCGCGCAGCAGCAGCTGGCCGCCAAGCCTTTCACCATCGTCGCGCCCTTTCCGCCCGGAGGCCCGGTCGATGCGCTGGCCCGCCTGCTGTCCACGGGATTGGCCGAGCGCTACAAGCAGACTTCGGTGGTGGAGAACAAGCCCGGGGCCAACGGCAATATCGGCATCGACATGGTCAAGCGTGCCGCGCCGGACGGCCATGCGCTGCTGGTCGTGCCCCAGGGCAACCTGACCATCAATCCCACGCTGCTGGCCAGGCCCGGCTACAGCGTGGAGACGGACTTCGCGCCCGTGGCCTCGCTGGCCAAGGCGGCCAATGTGATCGCCGTGCACCCCGGCGTGCCCGCCAAAACGGTGCAGGAGCTGGTGGCCCTGTCCAAGGCCAGGCCGGCCACCATCAGCTATGCCTCGCCCGGCGTGGGCTCCAGCCTGCATCTGGCCGGCGAGCTGTTCAAGCAGCAGACCGGCGCCGACATCCTGCACGTGGCCTACAAGGGCACGGCGCCCGGCCTCAACGATGTGCTGGGCGGCACGGTGCCGATGATCGTGGGCAATGTGCCCGCGCTGCTGCCGCATGTGCAGTCGGGCAAGCTGCGTGCGCTGGCCGTGACCGACCCGGCCCGCAGCAAGTACCTGCCTGATGTGCCCACGCTGGCCCAGGCGGGCGTGCCGGGCATTGCCATCTCGTCCTGGTACGGCGTGATGGCGCCCAGGAAGACGCCGCCGGCCGTGCTCAGGCAGCTGGAAAAGGATATTCAGGAGATCTTCAGCACGCCGGCCGTGGTCAGGCAGCTGGACCTGCAGGGGATCGAGCCCTGGGTGGTCACGGGCAGCGCCTTCGGCGAGCTGATCCGCAAGGAGACAGCGACCTGGGTGCCCGTGATCAAGGCCGCCAACGTCACGCCGCAGTGATGCGGGGCGCGGCGGCCCTTTCTGCAGCGTCCGCCACGTCCCGGGTCGAGACCTGGGAGCGCAGCCACTGCGCATAGTCGGCCATGCAGCGCTCGGTGCGCATGGTGATCTGCGGCACGCTGTAGCTGTGCCCGGCGCGCAGCAGCCGGGCCAGGCGCTCCAGCACGTCGGGCAGGGTCTTGCAGACCAGCCGCCACTCGGGCGTGGCGTGCATCTCGCCGTCCCACACATAGTGCGAGGTGATGGCCTCCACCTGCACGCAGGCCGCGGCCTGCTGCTGCACCAGGCTGCGCGCCAGATGGGCGGCCTCCTCGGCACTGGGGACGGTGGTGGCCACCACGCACAGCGTGGACCAGGGCGAGGCGGGGTTCTTGGCGGAAGTCATGGAGGCGTAGTCTACGGTTGCGTGCTGCAGGCCGGTACTGGCCCTTGCGGCGTCAGGCCATCAGCCCCTTTTGCCGCGCCTGCAGCCGCGCCAGGCCCAGCAGCGCATCGGTGAACGGGGTGTCCACGCCGCACAGCTGGCCCATTTCGCGCACCGCGCCCACCAGGGCGTCGAGCTCCACGGGCTTGCCGGCTTCCACGTCCTGCAGCATGGAGGTCTTGAAGGCGCCCAGCTTGAGCGTGACCGCATGGCGGTCTTCGGGCGATTCGTTGATGGGCAGGCCGATGCGCGCGCCGATCTCCTTGGCCTCCAGCATCACGCGCGTGATCAGGCCGCGCACCAGGTCGTCGCCCAGGATGCGGTCCGAGGTGGCACCCGTCAGCGCGCTGACGGGGTTGACGGTCATGTTGCCCCAGAGCTTGTACCAGGCGTCGCGCTGGATGTTGTCGGAGACCTTGGCCTCGATGCCGCCACGCTGCAGCAGTTGGGCCAGTGCCGCCAGGCGCGGCGTGGGCGGCTGGCCGGGCCCTGTGGCCAGAGGCTCGCCCAGGATCAGGCTGTTGCCGAAGTGCCGGCGCACCACGCCGGGCGCATCGTTGGAGCAGCTGGCATGGACCACGGAGCCCAGCACCTGGCCCAGCGGGATGGCTTGCGCAATGCGGCCTTCAGGGTCCACGGCTTTCAGCTGCTTGCCGCGCACGCTGGCATCGACACCGCCGTGCAGGAACCACCAGGGCACGCCGTTCATGGCCGTGAGCACCACGGTCTGCGGGCCGATCAGCGGGGCGATGCGCTCGGCCACATCGGGCATGCCCGGCGCCTTGACGGAGATGATGACCAGGTCCTGCACGCCCAGGGCGGCCGGGTCCTGTTCGGCACGCAGCGCGAAGTGCTCGCGCTGCTCGCCGTGCACCAGGGTCAGGCCCTGGGTGCGCAGGGCCTGCAGCGCGGCGCCGCGCGCCACGGCGCTGAGCTGGCAGCCGGCGCGGGCCAGGGCCGCGCCCATCCAGCCGCCGATGGCACCGGCGCCGAAGATGCAGGCCTTGTCGAATGAAATGCTTGTCTGTTCCATGGTCATGCGCGGGAAGCTCCGGGTTCAAAGATCGAGATAGCTGCTGTCGCGCCGGTTCACGCGGCGCACCAGGTGGTCGAACACATCGCGGGCACCGCCGTGGCTGGCGTTGAAGGTCAGCGAGTCCTCGTTGCAGCGCTGGGCCATGGCGTCGGAGACCATGCGCGGCGCACCCATGGACAGGGTGGCCATCTGCACGTCGCAGGCGCGCTGCAGCGTCCACAGCACCACGAAGGCCTGGGGCAGGTCGCTGCCCCAGCTGAGCAGGCCATGGTTGCGCAGGATCACGGCCTTGCGGTGGCCGATGCTGGCCAGCAGGCGCGGCCCTTCGTCGGCATGGATGGTGATGCCCTCGAAGTCATGGTAGGCCACCATGCCGTGCAATTGGGCGCTGTAGAAGTTGCTTTGCGACAGGCCCTGCTCCAGGCAGGCCACGCCCATGCCCGAGGTGGTGTGCGTGTGCATCACGCAGTGCGCGCCCGGCAGCCCGTCGTGGATGGCCGCATGCACCACGAAGCCGGCCGGATTCACCGGATGCCGCGAGCCGTCCAGCACCTCGCCGCGCACATTGATGCGTACCAGGTTGCTGGCCGTGACCTCTTCGTAATGCAGGCCGAAGGGGTTGATCAGGAACTGCTTTTCCCCGCCCGTCACGCTGTCGGGCAGGCGCACCGTGATGTGGTTGTAGATCAGCTCGTCCCAGCCCAGCATGGCAAAGACGCGGTAGCAGGCGGCCAGTTCGATGCGGGCGGCGCGTTCATCAGGGTGCATGGAGCAATTCATGGTGTGGCTCGTGGGGTGGGTTCTGAGGTGGGTCTTGAGGTGGGTTGTGCAGTGGCTTGTGGGGAAATCAGGCATCCAGCCCCTGGTCCAGCCCCTGGTCCAGCCCTTGGTCCAGCGCTTGGGAGGCACGGCCCAGCTTGTCCAGGATGCGGTCCAGCATGGCGCGCTCATCGGCCGTCAGGGCATTGAGCAGGGCCGCCTGGTAGGGGCGTGCGCGGGACAGCACCTCGTCGAAGAGCGCCTGCCCAGCTTCGCTCAGCTGCAGCAGGTGGCGCCGCGCGTGCTGCGGATCGGCGCGGCGCAGCACCCAGCCCCGGTCGATCAGCGGCTGCAGCGCGCGGCTGATCTGGGCCTTGTCCATCAGGCTCAGGCGCGACAGCGCGCTGGCATGCAGCTCGCCATGGCGCTGGATCTGGCCCATGAGCCGCCACTCGGTCAGCCCCACGGGCGATGCCGGCGCGATGTAGTGGCGCGTCACCTGGGTCTGCAGCGCATTGGACAGCGCGCCCAGGCGGAAGGTGATGAAATCCTCCAGCGCCAGCGTCTGGGGGCAGACCTGCGTGTCCGGTGCAGGGCCGGTGGCGGCATCGGCGGCAGGGATCGTGGATGTGCGTGGGCGGGGCATTGGACGGAGGGAACCGGGCGGCGATGGCGATGGCGATGGCGATGGCGATTGCGATTGCGATTGCGATTGCGATTGCGATGGCCGCATGATCCACCAATGTTGACATATCAACATTGGTGGCAACCCTGAGAGCCCTGGCGGCCTGCAGGCCGCCAGCGGGCGCAGGGTGAAACCCGTGCGCCCGCGCCGCGCTCAACGCTTGAGCAGTTCGTTGGAAGGCAGGGTCTCGTCCAGCAGCTTGCGGGCCGTCTCCACGCCCGCCACGGGCAGCAGCGCCGGGTCCAGCAGGCCCACCTGCACCAGCACGCTGGCCTGGTCCCAGTAGATGTGCTCGTGGTAGAGCTTGTCGCCCCGGAACTTGACCACGGCCAGCAGCGGGATCTCCACGCGCCGCCCCGTGGGCCGCACGCCGGGCAGCATCCACGGGATCTCGGTGGTGTGCGTGAAGCAGAACAGCATCTCGTCCACCACCTGCGAGGCCCCCACCGTGCGTGAAATCGGGGTCAGCGACGTGTCGGGCGGATTGCTGTTGACGAAGTGGTTCGTATAGAAGGCGTGCAGGTTGCTGAAGCCCACGCCGCCGGTCATGGTGGGGATGTGGTTCACATAGGGCTCGGCCACCATGGTGGCCATGGTGTCGTCCACGTTGCGCGTGGCGAACTCGTACTCGCAGTGCTTGTCCCACAGCGCGGCCAGGTCGAAATGCGGGCCGATAGCGGACTTGAGCGTGGCAATGCTGCGCTCGTGCGCCATCAGGGCCGAGGCGCGGTGGAAATGGTCGCCGCCCTTGCGCGCAAAGGCATGGTCCACGCCGGGATAGACATGCACGGCCACGCCGGGACGCCCGCCCAGCGCCTGGACGATGCGCTGGCGCGCCTCGGGCGGGCAGAAGGCGTCGAGCTCGGCCACATGCAGGGTGAGCGGGCAGCGGATGCGCTCGGCCTCGTCCAGCGCCGCCTCGATGCCCACGCCGTAGTAGCCGACCACCGCATCGGCATCGGTGCGGCAGGCGGCCAGGTAGGCCAGCTTGCCGCCCAGGCAAAAGCCCAGAACGCCGGCCTTGCCGTCCGTGACCTCGGGGCGCTGGCGCAAGGCGTTCAGGCAGGCCTGGATGTCCTGCACGCCCAGGGCCTCGTCGAATCCCTTGTAGAAGCCGAAGGCGCGCTCCCAGTCCGCCGGCGTGTAGCCCAGCTCCACATCGGGCTGCTGGCGCCAGAACAGGTCGGGCACCAGCACCACGTAGCCTTCTTCGGCGTAGTAGTCGGCCACCTCGCGCATGGTGGCGTTGACGCCGAAGATCTCCTGCGCCAGCACCAGGCCGGGGCCGCTGCCCGAGGCCGGCACGGCCAGGTAGGCGTTGAAGCTGCCGCTGCCGTCCAGCGCGTTGATGCGCACATGGCGGCTGGCCGGGGGTTCTTTCTGCTGCATGGGGTTGTCTCCGTTTCAAAGGGTGGGGAAAGCTGCGGTGCCGCTTTTTTCATGGCCCGTCATACGCATTCGGGGTGCCGCACCGTCACCTGATAGTAGCCCGCGTGAAAGGCCAGGGGCTCGCCGTCGAAGCGTTCGCAGCGCTCGACCTGGCCGATGAAGATGAGGTGGTCGCCGCCATCGTATTGCCGGACGTTGCGGCAGACGAAGCGGGCCAGCACGCCATCGATCAGGGGCACGCCGGCCGGGCCTTCCGCGCAGTCCAGGCCGACGAACTTGTCTTGCTGCGGCGTGGAAAAGCGCCGCGACAGAAGGTGCTGGCCCGCAGCCAGCACGTGGATGGCGAAGTGGCTGGCACCCTGGAAATCGCAGACGCTGGGCGCCTGGCGCGCCAGGCTCCACAGCACCAGCGGCGGGTCCAGCGACACAGAGGAGAACGAGTTGGCCGTCATGCCCACGCGCCGCCCGTCCGGCGCGCGCGTGGTGATGACGGTCACGCCCGTGGTGAACTGGCCGAAGGCCTTGCGCAGCTCGCGCGGATCGAAGGAGCAGGCCGTGGCGGCGGCCGGGGTGTCGCATGTGCTCATGGCGGCCTCTGTGGCTAGGCGGGGACGGCTGCCATGGCGGCGATGGCCGCGCAGCTGTCGATGTAGTGGTCCGCCTCGCCCGCGTCCGCGAACCAGGGGAAGAAGGTGCGCGGGTCGTCGAAGCCGTTGGCAAGGGCGCTGGCCAGCGGTGCCAGCGTGCCCGCGCTGGCCAGCAGCTTGAGCACATGGGGTGGCGGTGGCGCCAGCAGCATGTTGGTCCACTGCGTGACCCATTGCGCATAGCCGAACCAGTAGCGGTCGAAGGTCTGCTGCATCCAGGCGGCGTCGAAGGCGCCATTTCCGTCACCATTACTGTCGCCATTGCCGCGCGCCAGGATGCTGCGCAGATAGGTGTCGGCGCACTTGGCCGCGTTGTTGGAGCCCTGGCCCGTAATGGGGTCGTTGAGCACCACCACGTCGCCCATGCCCAGCACCTTGCGCCCCGACGGCAGCGTGGCCACGGGCTTGCGCACCGTGGGGGCGAAGCAGCCCGCGAGGATGCCGTTGTCATCGGTCAGCGCAATGTCGCGGCAGCGCTCGGCCTCCCAGGGCACGAAGGTGTCGAGGATCCAGCGGCTGCGCTCCAGGTGCTGCTCCGGTGTCTTCACATCGCCCCAGCAGTCCATGGGGCCGCCGGGCACGCCCTCGAACACCATGATCTCGCAGGGGCCCGTGGTCGTCAGCGCCGGGAACACGAAATACTCGCCCACGCCCGGCACAAGGTTGAAGGACACGGCGGAGAACGGCTCGCGCGGCTTCATGCCCGTCACATAGGTCAGCGCCAGCGCGCGCTGGGGCTGGTCGAAGCGCGAGCGGTGGGCATCGCGCTCGAACAGCCTCGATATCTCGCCCTTGCCGCTGGCAACCAGGGTCAGGTCATGGCTGCGCGTGCATTCCTCCAGCTCGGCGATGCCCGCGTCCTTGAGCACCAGCTCGCCGCCCTGGCGGCGGAAATCGTCCATCCATGCGGGGATCTTCAGGCGCTGGTCCACGGACTGCGCGCCCGCGTTCAGCCGCGCCGCCCAGTCGATGGCCTTGTCGGCCGCCTTCTCGCCGTGTTGCCCAGGGTGCGGCACGCACAGGCCGATGCCCTCGACCACCGGGCATTCGCGCGACCAGTGGACCAGGCCCAGGCCGCGCTCTATCTGCAGCGCGCTGTCGAACATGCACTGGCTGGACATGACCCGGCCCTGGGCGATGTCCTGCGCCGTGCGGTTGCTCAGTATCGTGACCTGATGGCCCGCGGCCAGCAGGCCCAGGCCCAGTTGCAGGCCCGACTGGCCGGCTCCGACGATGGCGATTTTCTTCATGGCTGTCTCCTTGCGGCTCCGTGTCCGTACTGCGTACTAGTCCATCAATTGGGGAATGGCGGCCACGGCCCGCTCGGGCCCCATGGCGCCGTAGCCGCCGTCCACCGCGTAGTCGGCCCCGGTCACGAAGCTGGCATGGTCCGAGCACAGGAACAGCACCACCTGCGCCACCTCGTGCGGATCGCCCACGCGGCCCAGCAGGTGAAAGGGCGCGGCCACGCGGTCGGTCTTGGCGCGGTCGCCGCCACTGAGCCGGTCCATCACCGCCGACCAGGTCCAGCCCGGGCAGACGCTGTTGACGCGGATGCCATCGGCCGCCAGGTCCATGGCCATGCTGCGCGTGAGCTGCTTCATGGCCGCCTTGCTGGCCGGGTAGAGCCAGCGCCCCGTCTGCGCGGCCTCGGAGGAGATGCTGGTGAAATTCACCACGGCCCCGCCACCGGCGGCCACCATGTGCGGGTGCACGGCCTGCAGCATGGCCACGGCGCTGGCCACGTTCACGTTGAACGAGGCCAGCCAGTCGGCACGCGGCGACTGCAGGCCCTCATCCACATAGGAGCAGGCCAGGTTGACCAGGATGTGCACGCCGCCGTGCCGGCTGCATGCCTGCTGAACGCAGGCGGCGACCTGCGCGTCGTCGGTGATGTCGGTGCGCACGAAAAGCGCGCCCTCGCCCAGCGCATCGGCCAGCACCTGGCCGTTGTCGGCATCGATGTCGGCAATGACCACCTTCACGCCGGCCGCGTGCAGCGCACGCACCACGCCGGCGCCTATCAGGGTGGAGCCGCCGGTGACGATGGCGCTTTTGCCTTCGAGTCCCTTGAACATGACGCTTGTTCTCCCGTGTGGATGCCAGGCCGGGCTGGCCTGTGCAGCACACGTTACGGGGGGCCAGGCCGCGCAGGCATCCGGCAAGCGCAGGCACTGTCCCTGGCGCGCAGAAATCGGCTCCCGGGGAATGGTCCGAATTGTGGGAGCGGGTGGTTTTTGCTACGTTCTGCCCAGCCTATGGAACACGCCATGCACACACCGCTGCCGCTGCAGCGCTACCGGCTTTTCGAGAGCCACGACATGGACGAGGCCCGCGAAAGCGTGGCGCGCGTCTTCTGTCCGCATGGCCTGGGCATGCTGCGCCCGCGCGCCGAGCTGGATGCCTGCCACCACAGCGCGCCGCTTTCCCGCAACGTCAGCCTGAACTATGTGCAGTACGGTCCCGGCGTGCACATCGAGCCCGGCTACCTGCGGGACTTCTTCCTGTTGCAGATTCCCCTGCGCGGCAGTGCCGAGATCCGCTGCGGCGCGCAGCAGGTGGATGCCACGCCGCGCCTGGCCTCCCTGCCCTCGCCGACCGAGCCGCTGTCCATGCGCTGGGCCGACGACAGCCCGCACCTGATCGTGCGCATGGCCCGCCCGGCCCTGGTGGCGCGGCTGGAGGCGCTGCTGCAGGCGCCCGCAGGCCGGCCCCTGGTGTTCGATCTGGGCGTGCCGCTGGACCAGCCGGCGCTGGCACCGCTGGTGCATTTCATCGACTGCCTGCGGCACACGCTGGATGCGGGCAACGCCCTGCAGGCCACGCAGGCACTGGCCCGGCATGCGGAGGAATACCTGCTGACCAGCCTGCTGATGTCGGCCACGCACAGCCACAGCCGCGCACTGGCCGGGGACAGCCGGCGCAGCCTGCTGCCGCGCGGCGTGCGCAAGGCCCAGGAGTACATGCAGGCCCATGCCGACCAGCCCCTGTCGCTGGCCGATGTCTGCCGCGAGGCCGGCTGCAGCGCGCGCACGCTGCAGGCCTCCTTCCGCCAGCACGCGGGCATGGGGCCCATGGATTTCCTGCGCCAGCTGCGGCTGGACCGGGTGCGCGCCGAACTCCAGGCAGCCAAGGGCCCGGGCGCCGCAGCCGGCTCCGGCGTGCGCGACGTGGCGCAGAAATACGGCTTCCTGCACCTGGGCCACTTCGCGGCCCAGTACCGCAGCCGCTTCGGCGAGCTCCCGTCCGAGACGGCGAGCCGCCGCGTGCAGGCCTGAGGGCCTGCCCTTGCCGGTTCAGCCCCGGCCCACGAAGGGCATCTTGGTGGCCATCACCGTGTGGAACAGCACGTTGGCCTCCAGCGGCAGGCTGGCCATGTAGAGCACGGACTGGCCCACCACATCCGCGTCGATCAGCGGCTCCACCGCGATCTCGCCATTGGCCTGGGGCACGCCCTTGGCCATGCGCGATGCCAGCTCGGTCATGGCATTGCCGATATCGATCTGGCCCACGGCGATGTCGTAGGCACGGCCGTCGAGCGCAGCCGTCTTGGTCAGGCCCATGACGGCATGCTTGGTGGCCGTGTAGGCGCTGGAATTGGGGCGCGGCGCATGCGCGGAGATGGAGCCGTTGTTGATGATGCGGCCGCCGCGCGGCGACTGGTCGCGCATGGTGCGAAACGCCTGCTGCAGGCAATAGAACATGCCGTTGAGGTTGACATCGACCACCTCGCGCCACTGCTCGGGCGTCCAGTCCAGGAAGGAGCCGGGCGGATTGCCCCGGCCCGCGTTGTTGAACAGCAGGTCCACGCGACCGAAGCGCTGCACCGTGCGCGCGAACAGCTGCTCCACGGCAGCCGGGTCGCTGACATCGGTGGCAATGCCCAGCATGCGCTCGCCCGCGCCGTACTTTGCCTGGGCCTCGGCGCAGGTCTCATCCAGCGGCGCCTGGCGGCGGCCCGCCACCACCACCTGGTAGCCCGCGCCCGCCAGGGCCAGCGCCACGGCCTTGCCCACGCCGGTTCCTCCGCCCGTGACCACGGCCGTCTTTGCGTTCTTCATCTCCATTGCTTGTCCATCCTGTAGTGCATGTGTTGCAGCCGCCGCCCGCGCACCGGTGGCGGGCGGCGCCGCTGCATTGTCGGCGACGCGCCGGGCCTGCGGACTGTGCCGCAGGCGACACCATCGCCACACTGCGGACGAAGCTCAGGCAAAGCGCCAGGCAATGGAGCCCAGCGGCCCGTAGTCCACATGGAAGCTGTCGCCGGCCTGGGCCGTGACGGGCCGCGTGAACGAGCCGGCCAGCACCACCTGGCCTGCGTCCAGCTGCTCATCCCATTGCGCGAGCCGGTTGGCCAGCCAGGCCACGCCCGTGGCCGGATGGTTGAGCACGGCGGCCGCCACGCCGGATTCCTCGATCACGCCGTTGCGCTGCAGCAGCGCCGACACCCAGCGCAGGTCCACCGCGTCGGGGCGCACGGGCCGCCCGCCCATGACGATGCCGGCATTGGCCGCGTTGTCGGCGATGGTGTCGCGCACCGTGCGCATGGCCTGGGTATCGCGGTCCTTTTGCTCGATGCGGGCGTCGATGATTTCAACAGCGGGCACCACCCAGTCGGTGGCGGCCAGCACATCGCACAGGGTGACGCCCGGCCCCTTGAGCGTGCGGCCCAGCACGAAGGCCAGCTCCACCTCCACGCGCGGAGCGATGAAGCGCGCAAAGGGAATGTCGCCGCCGGGCTCGAAGAACATGTCGTCCAGCAGGGTGCCGTAGTCGGGCTCGGTGATCTGCACGGCCTGCTGCATGGCACGCGAGGTCAGGCCGATCTTGTGGCCCCTGACCGTGCGGCCCTCGGCGCGCTTGAGCCGCATCCAGGCGCGCGAGATGGCGTAGCCGTCCTGCACCGTCATGTCCGGATGGCGGCGGGAAAAGTGCCGGACCTGCACGCGGCTTTTTTCGCTGGCGTGCAGCTCGGCCGCCAGGCTGTCTATGGTGTGTTGCGCAAGCATGGGCGGCCCTTCAGCGCGCGGCGGCGCCATCGTCGGCCCAGGCCAGGTAGCTGTCGGACACGCCCTGGCGCTGCATGGCATCCCACTGCGCCACCGAGGGCGTGGGCATCTGGAAGGCATCGCCCACGCGGCCATACCAGCCGGGGTTCTGCAGCCGCGCGATCAGCTCCATGGGCGCGGGGTCGAAGTACATGAGCTCGCCATCGACCACGGCCGCATCCATGACATGGGCGGCCAGCACGTCGGCCAGCACCAGGCTGCGCACGCCGTCGATATCGATGATCTGGCGCACGCGGCACTCGAAGGACGCAGGGCTGTCCACGATGCGCGGCGCCTTGACGCGCCGGGCATCGCCCAGGACCAGGCCGGCCTGGGCCGACTCGTCCACCTGCGCGCCGAACTCTATGGCCGTCACCGCCATGCGGCGCGCCAGCGGCTCGGACACCAGGTTCACCACGAACTCGCCCGTGGCCGCGATGTTGCGCGCCGTGTCCTTGAGCACCCCCTGGCGCGAGCCGATGCACACGCACAGCAGCGGCGGATCGCCCGACATGGCGTTGAAGAAGGAAAACGGCGCGACGTTGTCCGTGCCGTCCCCGTCCACCGAGCTGATCCAGGCGATGGGACGGGGCAGAACCAGGGAGTGCAGGATGTTGCTGCGCTGCTCGCTGTTGAGCGATTGCATTTCAAAGTACATGGGATTCCGGAGGGGAAGGGAAAAAGGGAGGGCGTCGCGTCACTCGTTGCCGGCGCGCGCCGCGTCCTGCTCGGCCTGGGCGATGCCGGGGGCGCGCGCATTGGACTGGTGCAGTTCCACCAGGTTGCCGGCCGGGTCGCGCAGGAACAGCTGCTTGAGGCTGGGCGATGCCACGTTGTCCAGCGTGAAGTAATCGACGCCGCGCGCCAGCAGCTCCTGCTCGGCGCCGAGGATGTCGTCCACGGCCAGCGCGATGTGGTTGGACACGGGGTCCTTGCCCGGGCCCTGCGCATAGCGCGACGGCCCCTCGCTGCCGAGGATGTGCAACTGGCTGCCGTTGGGCAGGTTGATCCAGGAGCCGTAGATGCCGGGGATCTTCCAGCGCGCGGCGTCCTGGGGCAGGTTCAGCACTTCTCGGTAGAAGTCGAGCATGGCGTCGGCCTGGGCGTGGTTGACGCCGAACCCGACATGGTGGAGTTCAAGAACTTTGATGGGCATGGGATGTCCTTGCAGATTTGTGTGCCGCTAAATAATACGCTTAACGTACTATACACAAAGCGTAATATATGAAAGCCGTAAAATCAACCGCCCTTTCTTCTCCCGGCTTCAACCCGCCTTCAACCCGGTTTCACACGCCTTCACCCGCTTCCATCCACTCCCATGAGTCCGCGCAAGACCGCTGCCGCACCGGCCCCCGATTCCACCCCCCTCGCCAACGCCCCCGAAGCGCTGCGCCCGCACCTGGCCCTGATGGCCGAGACCGCGCAGCCCGGCACCGACACGCCGGCCGCCGGCCTGGGCCTGCTGCTGCTGTGGCTGGCCGACGATGTGGAGCAGCGCGCCAACGCATCGCTGCAGGCGTTCGGCCTGTCCGAGAGCAAGCTCGACGTGCTCATGATCTTCGGCCTGGCCGAGCGCGGGCTGCTGGGCGACACGGTGGTCACGCCCTCCTATATCGCCAGCTACGTCGGCGTGACGCGCTCGTCGGTGACGGGCCTGCTGGACTGGCTGGAAAAGCGCTCGCTGCTGGCGCGCAGCCTCAGCCAGGAAGACCGCCGCAGCTTCGACCTGGCGCTCACCGACCAGGGCCGCGAGGTGCTGGCCCGCGCGCTGCCGGCCTTCTGGCGCATGTGCGAGTCGCTGGTCGACTACCTGGACGAGGGCGAGCGTGCCAGCCTGCAGTCCATCCTCTTCAAGGCCTGGACGAGGATGAAGGCGCAACAGGCCGCTTGAGCCTGGGAGCGCGGCAGGCCGCCCTGGCTGCCGCAAGCCTGCGCAGCCGGCACGGTGCCATATTTCGCGCGGGCATAAGCTCAATCTTGCCTGTGCAAAATTTCCTTTGCGATCAATGCCTTGCGCCGCGCATGGCTCGCTATAAGGAAATGTGAATTCCGTCGTGGTGCGCGCCGGGGCCGGGTGTTGCAATGCCTTCAGAGGCCATGCCGGCAGGCGCCATGTGGGCGCCGGCGCCGGGCCTGGCCGAGCTGGAGGAACCACGCCTTGCCCACGCGCAGAAACACATTGCTCTGGTCGCTCGCCGCCACGCTGGCGCTGCCCGGCCTTGCGGCGGCCGCCGCGCTGAAGATAGGCGTCACGCCCGGCTCGCTGGCCGACTCCGTGGAGGTCGCCGCCAAGGAGGCGCGCGCCCAGGGGCTGGACGTGCAGGTCATCGAGTTCACCGACTGGACCACGCCCAACACGGCGCTGGCGGCCGGCGACATCGACCTCAACTACTTCCAGCACCAGGCCTTCCTGGACAACGCCATCCGCGAGCGCGGCTATGCCTTCACCAGCGTGGCCACGGGCCTGCTGCCCAACATCGGCCTGTACTCGCTCAAGACCCAGCGCTTTGCCGACCTGAAGGAGGGAGCGCGCGTCGGCGTGGCCAACGACCCCGTCAACCAGGGGCGCGGCCTGCTGCTGCTGGAGAAGGCCGGCCTGATCCAGCTGCGCGAAGGCAAGGGCCCGCGCGCGGGGCTGGACGACATCGTGTCCAACCCGCGCAGGCTGCGCTTTGTCGAGATCGAGGGGCCGCAGCTGGTGCGCGCGCTGGACGATGTGGACCTGGCCCAGGGCTACCCGGCCCACTTCGTCAACGCCGGGCGGCCGCAGGTGGCCGGCAATGCGCTGCTGTATTCGGGCATTGACGACCTGTACTACGCCATCCGCTTCGTCTCGCGCCAGGACAACGCCCGGGACCCGCGCATTGCGCAGTTCGTGCGCATCTACCAGACCTCGGGCGCCGTGCAGGCGCAGATCCACAAGTCCTTCGCCGCCAACGACAGGCTGTACAGCCTGCCGTGGCGCAAGCCGTGACGCGGCCCCTTCCTGTCTTTTTCGAACTTTTTTTCCGGAGATCCCGATGAAGCTTTCCCGTGCACTGATCGCCCCGCTGGCCGCCCTGGCCCTGTTCTCCGCCCACGCTGCCGACAAGCTGCGCATCGGCGTGGTGCCCGGCGCCTACGCCGACTCGGTGGCCGTGGCCGCCAAGGAGGCCAAGGCCCAGGGCATCGATGTGCAGGTGGTGGAGTTCACCGACTGGACCACGCCCAACGTGGCCGTGGACTCGGGCGACCTGGACATCAACTACTTCCAGCACCAGCCCTTCCTGGACAACGCCATCCAGAAGAACGGCTACAAGCTGGCCAGCGCGGGCACGGGCATCCTGGCCAACGTGGGCCTGTACTCGCTCAAGCACAAGGCCATCGCCCAGGTGCCGCAGGGCGGCAAGGTGGGCATTGCCAACGACCCCGTGAACCAGGGGCGCGGCCTGCTCTTGCTGCAGAAGGTGGGGCTGATCAAGCTCAAGCCCGGCGTGGGCTACCTGGGCAGCCTGGACGACATCGTCGAGAACCCCAAGAAGCTCAGCTTCGTCGAGGTCGAGGGGCCGCAGCTGGTGCGCATCACGGGCGACGTGGACCTCGCCCAGGGCTACCCGCACTTCATCGTGGCGGCCAAGGCCTTCGATCCGTCCAGCGGGCTTGCATATTCGGGCATCGAGGACGCGCGCTTTTCCATCCAGTTCGTGGTCAAGGCCAACCGCACGCAGGACCCCGTGGTGCAGAAGTTCATCCGCATCTACCAGAACTCCGATGCGGTGAAGGCCGAAGCCCAGCGCGCCTTCTCCAACGACAAGCGCCTGTACAACCTGGCCTGGGTCAAGCCCTGAGCGGCGCGGGGAGGACTTCAGCCATGTCAACCAGCATTGCAGCCAGGCAGCCCCTGGCGGACAGGCCGGCCCACGAGACGGACAGGCCGGCCCATGACGCGGGCAGGCGCTCATCGGCAGCGGCCGGCACCACGCGGGAATCCATCCGTGGACCCGGCGCCGTGGCCTTCAGCGGCGTGGCCAAGACCTACCAGTCTTCGGCCGGGCCCGTACAGGCGCTGGACGCGATCAGCCTGGAGATCGCGCCGGGCAGCATCTTCGGCATCATCGGGCGCAGCGGCGCGGGCAAGTCCAGCCTGCTGCGCACCATCAACCGGCTGGAGCAGCCCAGCAGCGGCCAGGTGCGGGTCGACGGCGTGGACATCGGCACGCTGGACGAATCGCAGCTGGTGCAGCTGCGCCGGCGCATCGGCATGATCTTCCAGCACTTCAACCTGCTGTCGGCCAAGACGGTGCATGACAACGTGGCCCTGCCCCTGCAGGTGGCGGGCCTTCCGCGCGCACGCATCAATGCGCGGGTCAATGAGCTGCTGGCCCTGGTGGGCCTGCAGGAGAAGGCTGGCACCTATCCGAGCCGGCTGTCGGGCGGGCAAAAGCAGCGCGTGGGTATTGCCCGCGCCCTGGCCACCGACCCCGAGATCCTGCTGTGCGACGAGGCCACCTCGGCCCTGGACCCCGAGACCACGCAGTCCATCCTGGAGCTGCTGCGCACCATCAACCGCAAGCTGGGCATCACCATCGTCCTGATCACGCACGAGATGAGCGTGATCCGCGAGATCGCCGACCGCGTGCTGGTGCTGGAGCAGGGCCGCATCGCAGAGCTGGGCGAGGTCTGGAAGGTCTTCGGCAACCCGCAGCACCCGGCCACGCGCGCCCTGCTGGCACCGCTGCAGCACGGCCTGCCCGACGACCTGCGCCAGCGCCTGCTTAGCACCGCGCCCGCAGGCCGCCACGAACGCATCCTGCAGCTGGCCTACCGCGGCGAGGACGGGCTGGAGCCCGACTTCCCGCGCATCGCCCAGGCCCTGGGCGGCCGGGTGCGCCTGCTGCATGGCGGCGTGGACCGCATCCAGGGCCATGCCCAGGGGCAGCTGCTGATCGCGCTGGGCGGCGGCACGGCCGCGCATGACTGGCACACATTGACGCAGGGCCCGGCGGCCATTGCGCATGACATCAAGGATCTCGGATATGTCGCTGAATCTGTCCATTCCCATTGAGCGCTACGGCAACGCGCTGGCCGACACGCTGATGATGGTCGGCGTCTCGGGCGGCATCGCGCTGGCGGCGGGCATTCCGCTGGCGGTGCTGCTCATCGTCACCGCACCCGGCGGCTTCCTGGCCTCGCCGCGCACGCACCGCGCGCTGGGCAGCGTGATCAACGGCTTCCGTGCCACGCCCTTCATCGTGCTGCTGGTGGCGCTGATCCCGTTCACGCGGCTGGTGACGGGCACCACCATCGGCGTGTGGGCGGCCATCGTGCCGCTGGCCATCAGCGCCACGCCGTTCTTTGCGCGCATTGTCGAGGTCAGCCTGCGCGAGGTCGATCCCGGCCTCATCGAAGCCGCCCAGGCCATGGGCTGCCGCAAGTGGGACATCGTGCGCCACGTCTACCTGCCCGAGGCCCTGCCCGGCATCGTGGGCGGCTTCACCATCACCCTGGTGGCGCTGATCAGTTCCTCGGCCATGGCCGGCGCCGTGGGCGCGGGCGGCCTGGGCGACCTGGCCATCCGCTACGGCTACCAGCGCTTTGACACCCAGGTGATGCTGCTGGTGATTGCCGTGCTGATCGCGCTGGTCACCGTGGTCCAGGTGCTGGGCGACCGCTACGTGCGCCGGCTGCGCAGCCGCTGACGCTGAAAACAGGCACCACGCCTTTCCCTCCGGGGCCGCCGCCTGGCGGCCCTCTCCCCACCGACTCAGCAACGAGGCACGGAATGACCACACCGGATGCCCTGGGCGCAGCCTTGCCCGGCAACACACACCACACCCCGGGCGGGGCGCTGCGGCGCCTGCCCCTGCCGCCCTCCACCCCGCACCGCATCACCAGCGAGGCCGAGGCCCTGCAGGCCGCCCAGACCCTGGCCGATGAATGGCGCGTGGACGCAGCGGCCCGCGACCACGAGCGGCGCCTGCCCTGGCAGGAAATCGAGCGCTACACGGCCAGCGGGCTGGGCGCCATCACCGTGCCCCGCGCCTACGGCGGCCTGGGCGTTTCCTACGAGACGCTGGCCCAGGTCTTCGTCACGCTGTGCGCGGCCGACCCTTCGCTGGGCCAGATTCCGCAGAACCATTTCGCCGTGCTGCAGAACCTGCGGGACATGGGCAGCGAGCCCCAGAAGCGCCGCTGGTTCGCCGACGTGCTGGCCGGCCACCGCCTGGGCAATGCCGGGCCGGAACGCAAGGGGCGCGCGGCCCATGTGCTGGAGGCCACGGCGCGCCTGTCACGCGATGCCGCAGGCGGCCTGCGCGTCAGCGGCACGCGCTTTTACTCCACGGGCTCGGCCTTCGCGCACTGGGTGCCCTTCCGTGCCCAGGACGAGGAGGGCCGCATCGTGCAGGTCTGGGTGCGGCGCGATGCGCCGGGCGTGACCGTGTTCGACGACTGGGACTCCTTCGGCCAGCGCACCACGGCCAGCGGCAGCGTGCAGCTGGATCAGGTGCAGGTACATCCCGAGGACGTGGTGCCTGCCTGGCAGTTCGAGGCCACGCCCTCGCTGTCCGGCCCGGTGTCGCAGCTGATCCAGGCCTCCATCGACGCGGGCATTGCCCAGGGCGCGCTGCGCGACGCGGTGGACTTCGTGCGCGACAAGAGCCGGCCCTGGATGGACTCGGGCGTGGCGCGCGCCAGCGACGATCCCCACCTCATCCACGAGGTCGGCCAGCTGCAGATCGAGGTGGATGCGGCCCATGCCGTGCTGCTGGAGGCCGCGCGCACGCTGGATACGCTTGCTGCAGCGGCTGGTGGCGCGGTGGACGAGCAGGCCAGCGCCCAGGCCTCGGTGGCCGTGGCCGAGGCCAAGATCCTCACCACCGAGGCCGCGCTGCAGGCCGGCGAGCACCTGTTCGCGCTGGCCGGCTCCTCGGCCAGCCGCGCCGCCCACCACCTGGACCGCCACTGGCGCAACGCCCGCGTGCACACGCTGCACGACCCCGTGCGCTGGAAATACCACCTGCTGGGCAACTACCTGCTCAACGGCGCCCTGCCGCGCCGCCACCAGTGGAACTGACCGCCATGACACAGACATCGACCCAAGAGCTGCAGGCCCTGGCCTCCACACCGGGCAGCCAGCCCGCTCCCGCAGCGCCTGCGGCCCGGCCCGCCCACATCATCGGCAGCGAGGCCGAGGCGCTGGAAGCGGCCCGCAGTTTTGCCGCCCTCATCGCCCCCGGCGCGCTGGCGCGCGACCGCGACCGCCTGCTGCCCTGGCAGGAGGTGGAGCAGTTCAGCCAGAGCGGCCTGTGGGGCATCACCATTCCCCGGGAGTACGGCGGCGCGGGCGTGTCCACGGCCACGCTGACGCGGGCCATTGCCCTGATCGCGGCGGCCGATGGCAACTTCGGCCACATTCCGCAGAACCACTACTACTCGCTGGAAGTGCTGCGCGTGGGCGGATCGCCCGCGCAAAAGGCCTTCTTCTATGACCGTGTGCTGCGCGGCGAGCGCCTGGGCAATGCGCTGGCCGAGATCGGCCACCGCGACTTCCAGCGCCGCACCCGGCTGCTGCGCGACAGCGGCGGCTGGTTCGTGCAGGGGCGCAAGTTCTATTGCACGGGCGCCCTGTTCGCGCACTGGATTCCCACCCTGGTCAGCGCGCAGGAAGAGGCGCCGGGGCAAGGCGAGCGCATGTATCTGGTCTTCATCCCGCGCGATGCGGCCGGCGTCACCGTCACCGACGACTGGGATGGCTTCGGCCAGCGCGTGACGGGCAGCGGCTCCGTGCAGTTCGACCGCGTGCGCGTGGAGCCCGAATGGGTGGTGCCCTTCACCAGTTCCTTCGAGCGGCCCACCACCATCGGCCCCTTTGCCCAGATCATCCATGCCGCCCTGGACGCGGGCATTGGCCACGGCGCGCTGCAGGCCGCCCTGCCCTTCATCCGCGAGCATGCGCGGCCCTGGGTGGACGCGGGCGTGGCCAGCGCCACGCAGGACCCGCTGCTGCTGCAGCAACTGGGCAATGTCCACGTGCGCCTGCGCGCCGCCGATGCCCTGGTGGCCCGCGCGGCCCTGGCCGTGGACGCCGCCCAGCGCGCGCCCACGGACGACAGCGTGGCCGCTGCCTCGGTGGCCGTGGCCCAGGCCAAGGCGCTGAGCACCAGCGCCAGCCTGCTGGCGGGCAGCAAGCTGTTCGAGCTGGCGGGCACTGCCTCCACCCTGGCGGGACAGGGCCTGGACCGCTTCTGGCGCAACGCGCGCACCCACACCCTGCACGACCCCGTGCGCTGGAAATACCACGCCGTGGGCAACTACGTGCTCAACGGCATACGCCCGCCGCGCCATGGCGCGCTCTGACCTTTATCAACGACACAGGAATGCAATGATGACAACGACCTCCCCCACACTCTGGCCCCGGCTGGCCGCCTTCCTGGGCGCTGCCCTGCTCGCGGGCAGCGCCCTGGCCGCGCCCCTGAAGATCGGCGTGGTGCCGGGCATCTTCGCGGACTCGGTGGAAGCCGCCGCCAAGGAGGCCAAGAAGCAGGGCCTGGACGTGCAGGTGGTGGAATTCACCGACTGGGCCACGCCCAACGTGGCGCTGGACGCGGGTGATATCGACCTCAACTACTACCAGAACAGCAACTACCTGGCCAATGCAGCGCGCAGCAAGGGCTTCAAGTTCACCAGCGTGCAGGCGGGCATCCTGTCCTATCTGGGCCTGTACTCCACGCGCCACAAATCCCTGGCCGACCTGCCCACGGGCGCCAAGGTGGCCATTGCCAGCGACCCCGTCAACGTGGGCCGCGGCCTGCGCCTGCTGCAGCACGCGGGCCTGATCACGCTGCGCCCCGACACCGGACTGCTGGGCACCCAAGCGGACATCGTCTCCAACCCCAGGAAGCTGCAGTTCGTGGAGATCGAGGGCCCGCAGCTGGCGCGCACCACGCCCGACGTGGACCTGGCCCAGGGCTTTCCGTATTTCATCATCGCCTCCAAGGCCTTCGATGCCAGCAAGGGCCTGGCCTACACCAGCTACGAGGACGACTCCTGGGCCATCCAGTTCGTGGCCCGCAGCGACCGCGCGGCCGACCCGCGCATCGCCCGCTTCCTGGACATCTACAAAAACTCCGACGTGGTGCGCAAGACCATCCACGCCTTCTACCTGAACGACCAGAAGCTCTACCGCCTGGCCTGGTTGAAGAACTGACGCAACGGACTGCAGGACCCGCCCCATGACGCAAGCCAAGCGCCACATCCACGTCAACGCCTTCAACATGAACTGCGTGGGCCACATACACCACGGCCTGTGGACCCATCCGCGCGACCGCTCCACCGAGTACGGCACGCTGGCCTACTGGACCCACATCGCCAGGGTGCTGGAGGAAGGCCTGTTCGACGGCATCTTCATCGCCGACGTGGTCGGCTACTACGACGTCTACCAGGGCGGCGTGGACCTGACCCTGCGCGAAGGCATACAGCTGCCCGTCAACAACCCCTGGCTGCTGGTCTCGGCCATGGCGGCGGTGACGCGGCACATCGGCTTCGGCCTCACGGCCACCGTGGGCGCGCACCAGCCCTATACCTTCGCGCGCGACGTGACCACGCTGGACCAGCTGACCAATGGCCGCATCGGCTGGAACATCGTCACCGGCTATGTGGACAGCGGCGCGCGCGGCCTGGGCCAGAACGGCCTGGCCGAGCACGACAGCCGCTACGACCGCGCCGACGACTTCCTGGAGCTTTCCTACAAGCTCTGGGAAGGCAGTTGGGAAGAGGGTGCCGTGATCGCCGACAAGGCGCGGCGCATCCACGCCCTGCCCGACAAGGTGCACCCGGTGGTGCACGAGGGGCCGTTCTACCGCGCCAACGCCATCCACATGAGCGCACCCTCGCCCCAGCGCACGCCCGTGCTGTTCCAGGCCGGCACCTCGCCGCGCGGGCTGCGCTTTGCGGGCCGGCATGCCGAGGGCATCTTCATCGGCGCACGCACGCCCGAGGCCGCGCGCGAGGCCTCGCGCCAGCTGCGCCAGGCCGCCGTGGACGCGGGCCGGCGCCCCGAGGACATCAAGATCTACGCCGGCGTGGCCGTGGTGCCCGGCCGCACCGAGGCCGAGGCGCGCGAGAAATACGCCGACTACCTGGCCCACGCCAGCGCGGAAAGCGGGCTGGCCCACTTTGCCGCCAGCACCGGCGTGGACTTTGCGCAGTACGGGCTGGACGACCCCATCTCCTTCGGCAACACCAACGCCATCCAGTCGGCGGCCCAGGCCGCCCAGAAGCAGGGCTGGACCACGCGGCGCAAGCTGCTGGATCAGTTCACGCTGGGCAGCCGCTACGCCACCATCGTGGGCGATCCGTCCCAGGTGGCCGACGAGCTGGAGCGCTGGATCGACGTGGGCGAGATCGACGGCTTCAACCTGACGCGCATCGTCGCGCCCGAGACCTGGGGAGACTTCGCCCGCCTGGTCGTGCCCGAGCTGCAGAACCGGGGCCGCTACCGCACCAGCTACGGCGACGACGCCACGCTGCGCCAGCGCCTGTTCGGCCAGGGCGACCGCCTGCCCGCCAGCCACGCCGCCGCGCGCTGGCGGCGTTGAAGTCCTTAGCCACCCTCCCCCACCGGCCCGTGGCCCGGCCCTGCCTTGCAGGCAGGCCGGGTTGGCGGGCCTTTGAATTTGCAAAGCCATGACCACCACCCTCCCCTGCGCCACCGAGCCTGCGGCCTACGCGGCGCCCGGCCCGACCACAGACGGCCCGGCCGATCCAGACGCGCCCTCGCTGCCGTCCCTGCAGGCGCGCTTTCGCCCCGTGTTCGACCGCATCGCCCAGGGTGCGGCCGAGCGCGAACGCACGCGCAGCCTGGCCCATGAACCCATCGCCTGGCTGCGTGACAGCGGCTTCACCGCGCTGCGCGTGCCGCGCCGCCTTGGCGGGGCCGGCGCCAGCGTGGAGCAGCTGTTCGCGCTGTGGACCGAGCTGGCCGAGGCCGACTCCAACGTCGCCCAGATCCTGCGCCCGCACTTCGGCTTTCTGGACCGCGTGCTCATCGACCGCGATGCCGCCACCCAGGCCCGCTGGCTGCCGCTGGCCGCGCGCGGCGCCGTGTTCGGCAATGCCACCACCGAGGTCGGCGCAGGCACCCTGGGCACGCTGCAGACCACCCTGGTGCCCGACACGCAGCCCGGCTGGTGGCGGCTGGACGGGCGCAAGTTCTACAGCACGGGCACGCTGTATGCCGACTGGGTGACCGTGGTGGCGCGCGCGGTGGAGCCGGGCAAGGAAGACCAGACCGTGCACGCCGTCGTGCCCACCTCGGAGTCCGGCGTGCAGCGCTTCGATGACTGGCGCGGCTTTGGCCAGCGCCTGACCGGCTCGGGCACCACCGTGCTCAGCCAGGTGCGCGTGCCCGACGACGCCGTGATCCGCTTCCCGCGCGCCCAGCCCACGCCCATGGTGGCCTATTTCCAGCTGGCCCACCTGGCCACCCTGGCCGGCATTGCCCGGGCCTTGCAGCGCGATGCCATCGCCTATGTGCAGGCGCGCCGCCGCGTGTTCAGCCACGGCAGCGCCACCCTGCCCAAGGACGATCCGCTGGTGCAGCACATCGTCGGCCAGCTGGCCGGCACGGCCTACATCGCGGGCCTGGCCGTGGCCGACGTGGCCGCCGAACTGGGCCGCATCGCTCGCGAGCGCGAGGCCGGGCGCGAGGTGCCGCTGCAGCAGCTGCATGCCCTGGAGCTGCGCACGGCCCAGGCCCAGGTGGCCGTGGTCGATCCCGTGCTGCAGGCGGCCGCGCGGCTGTTCGAGGTGGGCGGCTCCAGCGCCCTGTCCGAAGACCTGGCACTGGACCGCCACTGGCGCAATGCGCGCACCCTGGCCTCGCACAACCCCGTGCTGTACAAGGCCCGCTCGGCGGGCGACATCCTGCTCAACGGCGCCGACCCCATCTACTACTGGCAAGTGGGCGTGACGGGCGTGACGGGCATGGCGGGCTGAAGGCCCTTGCGCGTCCGCGCTGCGCAGGGACGGGCGCAGCGGCCGTGCCCATATCGCCAGAACGCATTAGCACATGCCATGCGCCACAAAATTCCTTTCAGAAACAAGCACTTGCCAAGGCACCCAAACCGATAAGCAAATGCGTTAAGTTTCTTTCGCCATACCGGCGTTCGGCCCTGTAATGAAGGCATCCATCCCACCTCATCCGGGCTGGCAGTCTTCGCAAACCGCATGCCGCGCTGCCTCCTGGAACCCACGCCAAGGAGTTTCCATGAGCCGATCGCTGAAGACTGTCATCGTCAATGGCAGCCTGAGCCGCCCCTCCCGCACCCGTGTCCTGCTGGACGCCCTGCATGCCCGCCTGGGCCAGGAGCTGCCGCTGCAGGCACAGGTCATCGACCTGCTGGACCTGCAGCCCCACCTGGGCGCGGCCCTGTCCAAGAACGACCTGCCGCCGGCCACGCTGCAGGCCATCGAAGCCATCGAGCAGGCCGACTTCCTGATCGTCGGCGCGCCGGTCTTCCGCGCCAGCCTGCCGGGCCTGCTCAAGCACCTGTTCGACCTCATCGACCTGGACGCGCTGCAGGGCACGCCCGTGCTGCTGGCCGCCACCGGCGGCAGCCCGCGCCACGCCCTCATCCTGGACCACCAGCTGCGCCCGCTGTTCGGCTTTTTCTCGGCCCTCACCCTGCCCATTGGCGTGTACTCCACGCCCGAGGACATCCAGGACGGCCAGGTCCACAGCGAATCGCTGCGCCAGCGCATCGAGCTGACCGTGCAGCTGTCGGCCCCGGTGCTGCGGGGTGCGCTGCAGCAGTTGGTGCAGGCCCAGGCCGAGGTACAGCAGCCCGTTCCCGAAGCCGCCGACCTGGCCCTGGCCGGGCAGCCCGCGTGAGCCAGTCAGAGGCCGTCCCTGCGGACCCGATAGCCACTGCGCAGGATCTGGCGCAGCGCCTTGCCGCCACGGCGGCCCTGCGCGATGCCGCAGGCGGCACGCCCAAGGCCGAGCGCGATGCGCTGCGCGCCAGCGGCCTGCTGGCACTGAGCATTCCGCGCGCGCTGGGCGGCCTGGGCGCGGACTGGGTGCAGACGCTGGAGACGGTGCGCATCCTGGCCACGGCAGACGGCTCGCTGGCCCATGTCTACGGCTTCCAGCACCTGCACCTGGCCACCGTGCAGCTGTTCGGCCAGCCCGCCCAGTGGCGGCCCTGGCTGCTGCAGACGGCACGCCACCGCTGGTTCTGGGGCAATACGCTGAACCCTCTGGACCGCCGCACCACGGCCACGCGCCAGCCCGGCCACTGGGAGTTCTCGGGCAAGAAGAGCTTCACCTCGGGCGCGCTGGACTCGCAGATGCTGGTGGCCTCGGCCATCGATGCCGACAGCGGCCAGCTGCTGATCGGCGTGGTGCCCACCGAGCGCACGAGCATCACCTTGCTGCGCGACTGGGACAACATGGGCCAGCGCCAGACCGACAGCGGCTCGGCCCTGTTCGAGCGCGTGCGCGTGGAGGCGGCAGAGCTGCTGCTCGACCCCGGCCCGCTGTCCACGCCGCATGCCGCGCTGCGCCCGCTGCTGGCCCAGCTCATCCTGGCCCATCTGTTCCTGGGCATTGCCCAGGGCGCGCTGGAGCAGGCGCGCGGCTACACGCTGAACGAGGCGCGGCCCTGGTTCAAGTCCCCTGCCGATGCGGCCGGCGCAGACCCCCACATCCAGGCGCTGTATGGCGAGCTGTGGGCCGCGCTGGAAGGCGCGCGCCTGCTGACCCTGCAGGCCGCGCAGCGCTTTGACGCCGCCTGGCGCCGGGGCCCGGCGCTGACCGCCCACGAGCGCGGCGAAGTCGCCGTGGCCGCGACGGCCGCCAAGATTGCCACCACGCGCTCGGGGCTGGACCTGTCCAGCCGCATCTTCGAGGCCACGGGCGCGCGCGCCACGCACGCGGCGCTGCGCTTTGACCGCTTCTGGCGCAACCTGCGCACGCAGACGCTGCACGACCCGCTGCACTACAAGCTGCAGGAGCTGGGCGACTGGGTGCTCAACGGAACCCATCCGCAGCCCAGCTTCTACTCGTGACGCCGCGCCATGAACACCCGTCTGCCCACCTGGCCGCCCGGCAAGTCCTCGGCAACACCTGCGCCCGTACCTGCGCCCGCGCCCGCAGCCTCTGCCGCGCACGATGACGGCGCCGCGCCCGCGCCGTGGATACTGCAAGACCCGGCCTCGCAGGCCCTGCTCAAGACCATGGGACAGGTGGCCGCCAGCGAGGCCGGCGTCCTCATCCTGGGCGACAGCGGCGCCGACAAGGAAATGGTGGCCCGCCACATCCACCGCCTGAGCCCGCGCCGCCACGGCCCCTTTGTCGCCGTCAACTGCGGCGCGCTGTCCGAGGCCCTGATCAACGCCGAGCTCTTCGGCCACGAAAGCGGTGCGCTGACGGGTGCCTTCGGCAACCTGCCCGGCCGCTTCGAGGACGCCCACGGCGGCACCCTGCTGCTGGACGAGATCGACGACCTGCCCCTGCACGTCCAGAGCAAGCTGGTGCGCGTGCTGCAGGACAAGGCGGTCACCCGCATCGGTGCCAGCCAGCGCACGCCGGCCGATGTGCGCGTGCTAGCGGCCAGCAGCGCGCCGCTGCACACCAAGGTGGCGGCGCGGCGCTTTCGCGAAGACCTGTACTACCTGCTCGATGTCGTCACCCTCACCGTGCTGCCGCTGCGCCAGCGCCCGGCCGACATCCTGCCGCTGGCGCGCCACTTCATCGCGAGCTACTGCCAGCGCATGCGCTACGCGCCCATGGCACTGAGCCAGGACGCGCAGCGCAAGCTGCTGGAGCACGACTGGCCCGGCAACAGCCGCGAGCTGGAGAACGTCATCCACCGCAGCCTGCTGCTGACCCAGGGCATGCACATCGGCGCGGGCGACCTGCACATCGCCAGCAGCCAGGGCGAGCCCGATCCCGTCCCCACACGCGAGGCCGAACACGGCGCCCAGGCCGCCGCCGCCGAACTGGCCCTGGGCGAAGCGCTGGACAGCCTGTGCGACGTGCATGCCGAAGGCCTGGAGCAGCACGTGCTGGGCGCCCTGCTGCTCAAGGCCTGGCAGCGCAACCGCGGCAACCAGGTGCAGACCGCGCGCCAGCTGGGCATCAGCCGCAGCGTGGTGCGCGCGCGGCTGCAGCGCCTGGGCCAGGTGCCGGGCGAGGCCGCGCCACCGTCTTTTCCATCGTCCCCGGAGATCCCATGAGCCAAGACCCCCACGCATCGCCAGACATCTTCTGGTTCCTGCCCACCTCGGGCGACACGCGCTACCTCGGCACCTCCGACTTCGGCCGCGCACCCACCAACGCCTACATGCGCCAGATCGCCGTCACGGCCGAGGAGCTGGGCTACGACGGCCTGCTGATCCCCACCGGCAGCTCCTGCCTGGACCCCTGGGTGGTCGCCTCCAGCCTGGTGCCCGTCACGCAGCGCATCAAGCTGCTGGTGGCCCTGCGCACCTCGCTGGGCGCGCCCGTGTCCAGCGCGCGCCAGGCCGCCACGCTGGACCAGGCCCTTGGCGGGCGCCTGCTGCTCAACGTGGTGCCCGGGGGCGATGCCACCGAGCTGGAGGCCGACGGCATCTTCCTGGCCCACGACGAACGCTATGCCTACGCCGATGAATTCCTGACCATCTGGCGCCGCCTGCTGGCCGGCGAGGCCGTGGATTTCGACGGCAAATACTTCAAGGTCAAGCAGGGCCGCAACTTCTTTCCCCCGGTGCAAAAGCCGCATCCGCCGCTGTACTTCGGCGGCTCCTCGGACGCTGCCCACGACCTGGCCGCGCGCCAGGTGGACGCCTACCTCACCTGGGGCGAGCCCCCCGCCGCCGTGGCCGAAAAGTTCGCCGACATCCGCCGCCGCGCCGCGCAGCAGGGCCGCCAGGTCCGCCTGGGCGTGCGGCTGCACGTCATCGTGCGCGAGACCAACGAGGAGGCCTGGGCCGATGCCGAGCGCCTGATCAGCAAGCTCACCGACGAGGACATCGCCCGCGCCCAGGCCGGCTATGCGCGCATGGACTCCGTGGGCCAGTCGCGCATGGCCGCGCTGCACGGCGGGCGGCGCGACCGGCTGGAGGTGGCGCCCAACCTCTGGGCCGGCGTGGGCCTGGTGCGCGGCGGCGCGGGCACGGCCCTGGTCGGCGATGCCGCCACCGTGGCCGAGCGCCTGCGCGAATACGCCGCGCTGGGTGCGGACAGCTTCGTGCTCTCGGGCTACCCGCACCTGGAGGAGTCCATCCGCTTTGCCGAGCTGGTCTTCCCCCTGCTCGGCAAGCGGGCCGTCACCACCAGCGACCAGGCCCAGACCGGCGGCGCCTTCGACATCCGCAGCATCCAGCGCCGGCAGTCTGCATCGTGAGCCGCCCCCGGGCTTGCGCCTTGTCAGACCGCAAGACCCCGCAGGCAGCTCGCCAGCTCAAGCCCCCAGATGTTTGACAGCAGCTGCCGGGCACGTCCCGCGCCGGCGACGGGAGCGGCAAGCTCCATGAACTTGTCCTCCAGCTCCCCATCCGACAACGGCAGTTCGGGATCGCCCTTGCGATCGGGCTGCAACCAGACATGGCGGCGTCCATCCCTGGCAACGATTTCCAGGCGCGCCGATCTCTTTCCCGGGAAGGCCCTATCGATTTGCGGGTCCACCGAGACCTGGACGCGCTCGAGCATCGCGCGCACGGCGGGATCGGCCAGGCGCTCGGGGGTGTAAGCGGACATTCGCACGCTGCCATGGACCAAGGCCGTCGCCACCACGAACCGGAGACTGAAGCGCGCTTCGTTTTCGGTCACGGGATCGGTGTAGCAGGCGATATCCAGGGCCGGGCCATAGGTGGCCACGGCCACGCTGCAGATGTCGTCCGCCCGCAGGGCATGCTGGCTGCGCAGAGCCAGCGCGGCGTCGATGGCCGCAAAGGTATGGCCGCAGCCGACATGGTTCTTGAAGGTGAGCCGGGTGATGTGGAAGTCCCTGCCCAGCGTGTCCCCGATGCCTGACCAGTCGGGTCCGTCGCTGACAGCGCGGCCCAGGCCCGACTCCCCCTCCAGCACATCCAGCGATCCCGTCACCCCCCTGTGCGCGAGTTGCGCAGCCAGCAGGCCGGCCTCCGCTGCGCGCCCGGCATGCAGGGGCTTGGACATCGAATCCATGCGGAATGCCTGCTGCAGACCCGCAGAGAAGGTGGCCGCCGTGGCCAGTGCATGGGCGAATGGCCCTGCATCCAGCCGCAGCGCATACCCTGCGGCCGCCGCAGCCCCGAAGACGCCCACGGTGCCGGTGTTGTGCCAGAAGCGGTAGTGGGCCCGGCCCAGGGTCACGCCGATGCGGGTGGAGACCTCATAGCCCAGCACCACGGCACGCAGGAATTCCAGGCCACTGGCCCCTGCCTGCTGGCTTGCCGCCAACGCCGCTGCAATGGTTGCGGCCCCGGGGTGGTACATGGCATCGCGGAAGCTGTCGTCCACCTCGGCGGCATGGGCCGCCGAGCCGTTGAACAGTGCCGCCGCCCGCGCCGTGGCCATGCGGCCGTTTCCAAGCCGGCAGGACCCGCGGTCCAGATCCTCGGCAAGCACCTGTTCCAACTGTGCAAGAGGCGCGCAGCCCAGGCCCGGGAACAGGGAGGCATACCAGTCGATCACGGCCCGCTTGGCGTGGTGGATGACGGTGTCGGGAAGCTCGGTGCGTTGGTATCGAGAGGCAAATTGTCCGAACACTTCGGTCGCATGCATGCGTGGTCTCCTGGATGAACACTGGCCGGGGCAGTCTCACTTTTTTGGCACAAATGTGCAGTGGCCGGCCCCTCAAGCCAGAACCAGCACACCATCCGCAGCGCACACGCCCTGGCCCTGCGGCAGCACGAACACCGGGTTGATCTCCGCCTCGATCACGCGGTCGCCCAGTTGGGCGGCCATCGCAGAGAACGCGACGATGGCATCGGCCAGGGCATCGACATCCGCCTTGGGGCGGCCGCGAAATCCGTCCAGCAGAGGCCAGGTCTTGAGCTCCCTGGCCATGTCCAGCGCTTCTGAGCGGCTCAGCACACCCAGTTGTGTCCCATCGTCGGGCAGCAGGCGCAGCGTGGTGTCCTGGAACAATTCGGCCGCAACGCCCCCCATGCCCAGCATCACGGCGGTGCCCAGCGCATCCTTGTGCAGGCCCAGGATCAGCTCGGTGCCGCCGGCCACCATCTGCTGCACCAGGAACCGGTCCGGGCGCACGCCCGCCCTGGCCTGCACGTCGGCCACCATCGCACCCAACCGGGCACCTATGGTCTGCGTCGTCAGGCCGACGGCGACACCGCCCACATCGCTCTTGTGCGTGATCCGGGACGAAAGGATCTTGAGCACCACCCGGCCGCCCAGTTCGCGCGCGGCGGCTTCGGCCTCTTCGGCGGTATGCACCACGCGCTCGGCCGCGCACGGCACGCCGAAGCGGCGGAAAACGGACTTGGCCTGCGCTTCATCGAGGCAGCCGACGGGCAGGTCCGGTTCCTGCAGGGTGTGCTTGCCGACGACCAGCTCGGAAGGCGCACCCTGGAAGCCGTTGACTCGCAGCATGCCCGCCAGCGCGGCCGTGCAGCTTTCCGCCGCAGCGAAGGCCGGCACGCCGCGTTGCGTGAGCAGCGCGCCGATTTCCGGCGCATGCGGGCTGACGTAGGCCAGCACCGGCTTGTCGGAATGGGGCAGGCAGTCCTGGATGGCACCGGCCAGCAGCTCGGGCATGGCCAGGCTGGAGGAGCCGACGATGATGACCAGCGCGTCGTAGCTGGGGCTTGCCAGCAGGGCATTGAGGGCGCCGCGCAGCAGGTCGGGACGCAGGCCCGCCAGGGTCACGTCGATGGGGTTGCGGTCCAGCACGGCTTCGCTGCCGGTCTGCAGCGCGCGCAGCGCATCGGCCGTTGCCTCGTCCGGCGCAGGCGTGTCGAAGCCGGCCACGCCCAGATCGTCCGACACCAGGGTGCCCGCACCGCCGGTGGAAGTCAGGATGGCGATGCGCCTGCCGCGCAGCCTGCGGCCCGTGGCCAGCGCAGCGGGCACGTCCAGCAGGTCGGCAAAGCTGTGCGCACGGATCACGCCGACCTGGCGGAACAGCGCGTCGTACATGCGATCCGCCCCGGCCATGGCGCCCGTGTGCGATACGGCGGCCTTGGCGCCGGCCTCGGAGCGGCCGATCTTGAAGGCCACCACGGGCTTGCCGGCACGCGCGGCCTTCAGGCAGGCGGCACGGAACCTGGCGGGATGGCGCACCGTCTCCACATACAGCGCGATCACCTTGGTGGCCGGGTCATCGGCCAGGTGGTCTATGAAGTCGGCCAGTTCCAGATCCACTTCATTGCTGGTGGAAATGAGCTTGGACAGCCCGATGCCACGCGCGGCGGCGCGCGACAGCAGCGAGCCCAGGATGCCGCCGCTTTGCGAGACGACGCCAATGCCGCCCGCGGGGAACTCATCCATCTCCAGCGCCCCAGAAGGCGACAGCACGATCCGGTCGGTCAGGTTGACCAGCCCGATGGTGTTGGGCCCCAGCAGGCGCATGCTGCCCGCCGCCTCGATCAGCTGCCGCTGGCGGTGCGCCCCGTCCTCGCCCGTTTCCGTATAGCCGCTGGCCAGCACGATGGCTGCCGCGCAGCCCAGCGCCGACAGTTCCCTGACGGCCTGGTGCGCACGCTCGGCGCCCAGCAGCACCACGGCCACATCGGGCACTTCAGGCAACGAGGCCACATCGGGATAGCAGGCCAGATCGCCGATGCGCTCCACGCGCGGATTGACGGGAAGAATGCGGCCGGCAAACCCGTGCTTTTGCAGGTAGGCCACCGGGCGGCCCGTGGTCTTTTTCAGGTCGGCAGAGGCGCCTATGACGGCGACACTGCGCGGCGACAGCAGCTTGGCAATGGCTTGGCTCATGGCATCACTCCTTGGCGGCCGTCTTGGCCAGGAAGGCCTCCACCGATGCGCGGTGTTCACTGCTGGTGTAGCAGATGCCCTGGGCCTGGCTTCCCTGTGCGAAGACATCGTGCGAAGACAGCTCGAAGCTCTGGTTCAGGATGGTCTTGGTCAACGCCAGCGCGGTGGAAGAAGCCGAGGACAGCTCGCGCGCCCAGGCCTGGGCGTCTGCCACCAAGGTCTCGGCGCTGGCCTGGCGGTCCACGATGCCCAGGGCCAGGGCTTCCGGCAGCTTGACCTGGCGGCCCGTGAAGATCAGCTCCTTGGCCTTGGCCAGGCCCACGCGGCGCGGCAGGAAGTACATGCCGCCGCCGTCGGGGATGATGCCGCGCAGCACATAGCTCCAGGCGAAGCTGGCCCACTCGCTGGCAATGACGAAATCACAGGCCAGCGCCGTGTCCGCGCCCAGGCCCGACGCTGCGCCGTTGACGGCGGCGATCACGGGCTTGGGCATGGTGTGCAACAGGGCCTGGACGTGGTGCACGCGCTGCTGGCGCTGCCAGCCGTTGAAGCCCACCTCGCCCGCAGGCGCGTTCATGCGCCTTTGCATTCCGGCAATGTCCCCGCCTGCGCAAAAGCCCTTGCCCGCGCCTGTCAGCACCAGGGCCTTGATGGCCTTGTCCGCCGCCACGCGCTCCAGGGCATCGATGAACTCGGTGCGCATGTCATCGCTCATGGCGTTGCGCTTGTCGGGGCGGTTCAGGGTCACGGTCGCCACCGCATCGGCGACATTCAGTTGGATCAGTTCGTAGTTCATGGCGTGCTATCAAGGTGATCGCGGGCAATGCGATCAATCGGGATGGATGTTGTTTTGCCTGACGATCTGGGCCCAGCGCTTTTCCTCGGCCTGCACATAGGTGTCCAGTTCCGCCGCCGGCCCGGCATTGACCACCAGGCCTTCGTGTTCCAGCTTGCGAACAAAGTCCGGCGAACGGGCCGCCTTGCGGGCCGCAGTGTTCAGGCGCTCGATCACGGCAGCGGGCGTGGCGGCCGGCACGTACAGGCCGTACCAGCTCTCGACGCGGTAGCCCGGGACGGTGACGGCGATGGGCGGCGCATCCTTGAAGGCGGCAGACGGCTCGGCCGTGGTCACACCCAGCACGCGCAGCTTGCCGTTGTCGATGAAGGTGGATACCGCCGCCGCGGTGGCAAACATCATGTCCACCTGGCCACCCATCAGATCGGTGAGTGCCGGGCCTGCGCCACGGTAGGGCACATGGGTGATCCTGACCTTGGCCAGGTTGGCAAACAGCTCACCCGCCAGATGCGCCGACGTTCCTGCGCCCTGCGAGGCATAGGTCAGCTTGTCGGGACTGGCCTTGGCGGCGGCCATCACGTCCGCCACCGTCTTGTACGGGCTGGCGGCGGGCACCACCAGCACGTTGGGGCCGCGGCCGATCAGGATCACCGGCGCGAAGGCCTTGTTGCTCCCGTACGGCAGCTTGGCCTGCAGCGCCGGATTGACGGCGTGCGCGAAGGAAGCCACGACCACGGAGTAGCCGTCCGGCGCGCTCTTGGCAACGTTGTCGGTGCCGATGATCGTGCCGGCACCGGGCTTGTTGTCCACGATGACGGGCTGGCCCAGGTCCTTGGCCATCTCGGCACCCAGCGTGCGTGCGATCAGGTCGGTTCCGCCACCGGGCGCGAAGGGCACGACGAGGCGCACGGGCTTTTCCGGGAAGGCTGCAAAGACTGCGTTGCAGGCAGTCGCGAGCACGGCAATGAGCGCAATGGCCCTGGCGCAACGGCGGGCGGCGAAACGAAGCATGGTGTGTCTCCTGGTTCTATGGGCAGAGGTCCGGTCCATGCGCAAGCGTTGCGATGACGCTGGCGACGGATTGGTGAAAGCTTAGGGAAACGCGCCGCAGTTGTGACCCCCCATGTTCCAACCAGTGAAACCGCACAGCGAGCGCGCCAGGACTTGCGTTTTCATCTGCCATCCTTTCGGTGGAATACTCCACGCCATCAGGCGCCCGCGCCTGTGCAGCAAGAACCAGGCTTTCAACCGAGGATGAACCGGTCCTCCCGCAGGCGGCAGCAACATGACCCACAGGCGATCCCCCATACTCCATGACAAGCCCGGTCAGTCCCCGAGCAACCGCTCCTTGGAAAGAGGCATCGAAATACTCCGTGCGTTCAGGCCCGGGTCGGAACTGCTGGGCAACGGCGACCTGGTGGAACGCACCGGACTGTCCAAGGCCACCGTGAGCCGGCTGACGCAGACCCTGGTGGGCTGCGGCATGCTGCAGGCCGATCACCAAAGCCGCGCCTTTCGCCTGGCTCCCGCTGTCCTGAGCCTGGCGCACGCCATGCGTACCGGATCGACGGTGCTTTCGATGGCGGCCCCCCTGATGCGCACCCTCGCCGAGACACGCAGGATCAACGTGGGCCTGGCCTGTCCCGACAGGGACGAGATGGTCTATCTGGAATCGATCCGCTACAACCGCCGGATTGTGCTCAGGCATGTGGTGTCGGGTCAGCGCGTGCCCATGGAGCTGACGTCGCTGGGCCGTGCCTACCTTGCCGTGGCGCCGCCTGCCAGGCGCAAGGCACTGTTCGACAGCTTCAGGCTCAAGAGAGGCGCCCAATGGCGCGACCTGGAAAAACAGATCCAGGCGGCCATCAGGTCCGTGAAAAGCCAAGGCTTCTGCGCTGCATCGTGGCAGCCGGAAGTGGTTGCACTGGCCACGCCGCTGGTGACACCCGATGCCATCTATGTCCTGAACTGCAGCGTGTCCACGACGGAGCCTGTGCCAGCCATCGTGCAGGAGCTGCACCCGGCGTTGCTGCAGCTGGGCCGCCAGATTCAGAGCCTGCTGGAGAAACGGTGAGGTTTGGCCGCCGTTCCGCGCACCTGCGGGCGGCCCGCTTTGCATAGGGAAAAAACATAGCTGATATAGGCTGCATTGCCTTATCGCAATGGCGCCCGCAACCCAGACTGGCGGCATGACAAACACCCATCTGGAGACAACCGGCGTCACTCGCCGGCTCGTGCGCTACCGCCCGCAGGCTGCGAAGGACGAGATACAAATCGAGTATGCGGACCAGGGCGCAGGGCCGGTCGTCTGCATGCTGCCATCGCTGGCCCGTTCCGGCCGGGACTACGACGTCGTTGCCCGCCATCTGCAGGCGCAAGGGCTGCGGGTACTGCGCCCCGAGCCTCGGGGCATAGGCCAAAGCCGTGGCCCCATGCAGGGGCTGACGCTGCATGACTTCGCAGCCGACGTCGCCGCCGTCATCGACCACGAAGCCACCGGCCCTGTCGTGGTCGTGGGTCATGCCTGGGGCAGCCAGCCGGCGCGCATGCTGGCGGCCGACAGGCCGGACCTGGTGCGCGGCGTCGTCATGGCCGCCGCCTCGGCAGGCAAGCTGCCGCCGGGATCGGACGAAATGCCGTATGGCCGCCTGCGGGACGCAATCGACGGCGCGGGCGATGCACGGCTGTCCAGGGAGCAGCGCCTGGACTGCCTGCGCCGCGCCTTCTTTGCCCCGGGACATGACCCCAGCGCCTGGCTGGACGGGTGGAACGCCCAGGCCCATGAAGCGCAAGGCCATGCACGGCGCGTCACGCCCATCGATGACTACTTCAGCGCAGGAACGACCGTTCCCATACTGGATCTTCGGGCCGAGCATGACGCGGTCGTGATCCCCCATGTGATGAAGTCCTGCCTGGGCGAGCGGGTGACGGAACAGGTGATTGCCGACGCGGGCCACGCCCTGGCGCCCGAGCAGCCCCTTGCCATGGCAGACGCCATTGCGGCATTCACGCGCCGCGTGTACGCCGCCTAGGCCAGCCCTTGCCCGCAAGACACCCGGCCCCTTCGGGGATGCGCCGGACAGAAACAGTGCTCAGGAGACAACGATGACCATCCACACGCCCGCAGCCGCCATCAGGAAAACCTGGAAGATCGCCATGACCTGTGCTGCCTGGGCCACCTGCACCCTGGTGGGCGCGCAAGACTATCCGGGCAAGCCGATCCGCATGGTGATTCCGTACACGCCGGGTGGCTCGATCGACACCGTGGGCCGCCTGGTGGCCGACCAACTGCAAAGGCAGCTGGGCCAGGCCATCGTGATCGAGAACGTTCCGGGGGCTTCCGGCCTGTTGGGAACCCTGCAGGTCAAGAAGGCCAAGCCTGACGGATACACGCTCATCTTCAATGCCTCCAGCCATGCCTACCTGCCGCTGGTCAGTTCCAAGAAAACCTATGACGCCGAGCGTGACTTCACGCCCGTGGGGCAAATCGGGTACGTGCCGCTGATCGTGGCGGTCACCAACGAGTTGCCCGTCAGGACCGTGGCAGAGTTCGTGCAACTGGCCAGGGCCCATCCAGGCAAGTACACCTGGGCGACTTCCGGCCTGGGTACCACCAGCCACCTGAGCGAAGAGATGCTGAACCGGGCCCTTGGCCTGCAGATGGACATCGTCGCCTACAAGGGTGCCGTTCCCCAATTGACGGACGTGATCGGCGGCCATGTCTCCGCGGCCATCTCGCCCATGCCGGGTGTCATGCCCTTCGTGCAGGCCGGCCGTCTGCGGCCCCTTGCTGTCACCAGCAAGACCCGCGTCCCGTCGCTGCCCGATGTGCCGACGCTGGCGGAGGGCACCATTGCCGGGTTCGAGCTCCTGTCCTGGTACGGAATCTGGGGCCCGGCCGGCCTGCCCGCAGACATCACCCACAGGTTGAACACCGAAATTTCAAAGGCCGTGGAGGCGCCGTCGCTGAAATCCAGGTTCGCCGAACTGTCCTTTGTCCCCGCGAAGTCCAGTCCTGCGCAGTTCCGGAAATTGATCGCTGACGACCTGAACAAGATCGGCAAGGCCGTCAGGGAAGCGGGCATCCGCATCGACTGACCTGCCGCTTCCGATCCGGGAGGCATGCCCTACACGGCGCGGGCGCCCTTGCGAAAGTCAAGCTCGCGCAGCAACTTGGCGGTTTCCGCGATCAGCCGGTTCGCGGGACGCGCCCTGGGCATGGCCAGCACGAGCTGGTTGCGTATGGCCGGCGGGCCGATGGGCGCAGACTGGATTCCAGTGCGGGCACCGGCCAGATTCAACGCACTGTCCGGAAGAATGGAGCAAGCCAGTCCCTCCTCCACCACGGACAGCGCCGTGTGCACGGCCCCCACCTCGGCCACCACGTTCAGCCGGATCTTGCGCGGCAGCAGGACGGCGTCCACGAGGCTGCGTATCGGGTTATGGGTGCCCGGCAGCACCAGCGGAAAGTCCGCCAGGGCCGAAAGGCCGATGCGCGACGGCAACCGGTAGCCCTTGGGAGCCACCAGCAGCATGGACTCGCGCATCAGGGGTTCGTAGGACAGCAGGGGCGTCGGAGCAGGGTCGAACATCAGACCCAGGTCGATGCGGCCCGCAATCATTCCCTCACGCAAGGACAGGCTCAGCCCCTCCACCACCGAAAGCAGTGCATGCGGCAGCCGGCGCCGGAACTCCCGTATCAGCGGCACGGCCAGGCTTGCCGCCACCCGGTGGGGCAGGCCCACGACCACGCTGCCGACGGGCTCGGCATGCATTTCCTTGAGATCGGACAGCGCCTGGCTGGCCGAGTTGAGCATCGTGCGTGCATGCGACAGCAGTGTCTCCCCGGCCGCGGTTGCTGCCACGCCGCGCCCTGTCCTGTCCAGCAGCCGCTGCCCCAGCTCCTCTTCCAGCAGTGCGATCTGGCGGCTCACGCTCGGCTGCGCCAAATTCAGCGCCACGGCCGCGCGGCTGATGCTGCCGTGCTCCACCACGGCGACGAAGTACTCCAGTTGGCGCAGATCCATAGGTATTCAACATAGCTGGTATAGGCGTCATCCAGTTTAACTTTGCCGGCATCGATCGCAAACTGGCCTGCATCGCCGCTTGCCACAGCGGCTCCACCGTGTCACATGAGGAAAGCCAATGAGCAGGTTCAAGTCCAAGATAGCCATCGTTACGGGGGCCGGATGCGTGGCAGCAGGCTGGGGCAACGGCAGGGCCATGGCCGTGCGCCTGGCGGAGGAAGGCGCGAAGGTGCTGGCGGTGGACCGTGACCAGGCGCGGCTTGACGAAACGCTGTCCCTGGCCGGCGAGGCGGCAGCGTCCATCACGACCTGCATCTGCGATGTCACCGACTCGTCCAGCGTCAGGGCCATGGTCCAGGCCTGCCTGCAGGCTTGGGGCGTCCCGGACATCCTGATCAACAACGTGGGCGGATCCGCAGCCGGCGGCCCCATTCAGCTGAGCGAGCAGGACTGGGACAGCCAGATCGACATCAACCTCAAGAGCGTCTTTCTGACCTGCAAGCATGTGCTCCCGCACATGGTCGAACGCGGCAGCGGCGCCATCGTCAACGTGGCGTCCACCTCGGGCCTGCGCTGGACCGGCAGCGCGCAGGTCGCCTATGCGGCCAGCAAGGCCGGCGTGATCCACCTGTCCCGCGTGGTGGCCGTGCAGCATGCGCCTGACGGCATTCGCGTGAACACGGTGGTGCCGGGCCAGCTGCACACCCCCATGGTGCAAGCGCGGCTGGCCAGGCAGCGCACAGGCGGCGATGTGGAGACGCTGCTGGCCTCGCGGGTCAGGCGCATCCCGCTGGGCTTCATGGGCGATGGCCGCGATACCGCCAGTGCCGCCCTGTACCTGGCCAGCGACGAGGCCCGCTTCGTGACGGGAACCGAGCTTGTCGTGGACGGCGGCATGACCGCACGCTGCGACTGAAATTGCACTGCGACTGGACTTGCACTGCGACTGACCTGGCGCTGCGACCGACGGGCCGATCGCCGCGGCCAGCCGCCATGGACATCGCATGGGCCCTGGGGCGAAGGCCGTGCTATGTCCCGCGCCAATGGGCATGCCGCACGCCCAGCTGCAGCTGCTGGATGCGCCGGTGGATGGTGGAGCGGCTGACGCCGAGCTGGCGCGCCGCCTCGGAGACATTGCCCTGGCATTGCGCAAGCAGCTGTTCCAGCGCCTGTGCGGCGGGCTCGCCGGCATTGCCAGCCAAGGCGGTGCGCGCTGGTGCGCGGTGCAGCGCATCGTGCAGGTGGTCAGGCAGGTGGTCGGGCTCGATGGTGCCGTCGCCATCGTGGCCGCACAGGGCTGCGGCGTAGCGCAGCGCGTTGTGCAGCTCGCGCAGGTTGCCGGGCCAGGCGTGCGCGGCCAGCACGGCGCGGGCTGCGTCGCCCAGGTGCAGGTGGCTGCCCAGGGTGGCCAGCATCTGGTCGGCAATGGTCTGCAGGTCGCTGCGCTGGCGCAGCGCAGGCAGGCGAAGCTCGGCCGCGTTGAGGCGGTACAGCAGGTCTTCCCGGAAGCTGCCACGCCGCACCAGCTCGGCCAGCGGCTGGTGCGAGGCCGAGATGAAGCGCACCGCCACCGCCCGTGGCGCGCGCGCGCCCAAGGGGGTGATTTCGGATTCGGACAGCACCCGCAGCAGCTTGGCCTGCAGGGCCAGGGGCATGTCGCCGATCTCGTCAAGGAACAGCGTGCCCTCGTGTGCCGCAGCAATCAGCCCTTCGCGGCCCTTGCTGGCGCCGCCGGTCCAGGTGCCGGGCAGGTAGCCGAACAGCTCGCTCTCCAGCAGTGCCTCGGGAATGGCTGCGCAGTTGATGGCAATGAAGGCGCCGCTGCGGCCGCTGGATGCATGCAGCGCGCGGGCCAGGTATTCCTTGCCCGCGCCGGTCTCTCCCTGCACCAGCACGGGCAGCTCTTGCGGTGCGAGCCGCGCGGCCTTGCGCAGCAGCGTCTGCAGTGCGGCATCACCCGTGTCCAGCGCCTGCAGCGCAGCAGGCAGCGGGGGCTGCGCCGGCCTTGCCTGCGCTTGCAGGCGGCGTGTCCGGCGCTGCGGCTCCATGGCATGGGCGAAGAGGATGCTGCCGTCGCGGGCGCGGATGATGCGCTCCTGCGCCGGGCGATTGCGGCGCAGCTCGGACAGGTGGCGCAGGTCCACGTCGAAGAAGCGCTCCAGCGGCTGGCCGATGAGGCTCTTGCGCTGGCGCCAGTCCAGTTGCGCGGCCGCTGCCAACAGCCGCGCGCCCGCGTGGGTCATGGCGCGGATGCGGCCACGTGCATCGACGCTGATGGAGGCGTCGGGATCGACGTCGAGGAAATCGGGCGACTGGGCCAGGCGCACCACCCAGTCCTGGCCGGACTGCGCCATCAGGTTGGCCTGCTCCACGCGCCGCGGCCATGACGAGGTTGAGCGCCAGGTTCTGGCTGGCCCGCTCGGCAGGTGAGCGCAGCAGCGACAGGTCCAGCACCGCCGCGAGTTCGCCGCGCATGTCGTAGATGGGCGCGGCCGTGCAGGACAGGCCGGTGTGGGTGAAGTCGAAATGGTCGCTCTGGTGCACCGTCAGCGCCTCGCCCGTCTCAAGGCAGGCACCCACGGCCGAGGTGCCCGAGTGGTCCTCGCGCCATTGCGCGCCCAGATACAGGCCCGCGCGGCGCAGGTCGCCCTTGTCGGCCTCATGCCCCAGAAAGTCCACGGCCACGCCATGCCGGTCCGCCAGCAGCAGCACGTAGTCCAGGCCCTTGAGCTGCTGGTACAGCCGCTCCAGCGCATGGCGGGCGATGTGGATCAGCGGCTCGGACTCCTCGCGGTGCGCGCGCAGCTGGCCTTCGGTGACGATGTGGGCTTCGCTGGTATGCGCCGGGTCGAGCCGGTGGGAGTCGATGCAGCGGCGCCAGCTGCGCAGCACGGCGCGGTCGCGCTCCTGCCCGCGGTGGGAGTAGCCCAGGCCGAAGGCTTCGATTTCCTGGATGTGCGAGGCGTAGGACTGCAGGGGCATGGCGTGGAGTCGATGCGGGCTTTGAACGTGCCGCAGACGATTCTGTGCCCTGTGCGGCGCAGCGCCAATCAAGACTTACCCACTGCCCCTGCTGCGCTGCAGCACGCCTGGTGCGACAGGTGTCGCAGGGCTGCCCCACCTGTCGCGGGCGGCAATGCCGGGCAGCGGGTTGCAAGGCGCAGGGTTTGTACCGGAGGCGCGCAGGCAACCCCTTGATTTGCCTGGCGCATCCTGCCGCCGGGCCTGCCTGGCATGGTGATTGCGTAAGAGCGCCTGCCCGAAGAAAAACCAGCGGGCATGACCGCATCAAGGAGACAACCATGACCGATACGACGCCCAACGCCCGCGCCAAGGCGATGCTTGACCAACTCAACCATGCCCTGGGAGACCGCGACTTCGCGGCCGCCAGCCGCCTGTTCGCCGACGAATGCTACTGGCGCGACCTGGTGCTGCTGACCTGGAACATCAAGACCATGGAAGGGCGCAGCCAGATCGCCGACATGCTGGCTGCGCAGCTGGACGCCGCTGCGCCCGTGCGCTTTTCGCTGGACGAGCGCGAGACGGTGGAGGAGGCCGATGGCGTGGTGTCCGCCTGGATCGTGATCGACACGCGCCATGCGCGCGGCGGCGGCCATGTCCGCATCAGGGACGGGCGCATCTGGACGCTGCTGACGGCCGCCCAGGAGCTCAAGGGCCATGAGGAACCCATGGGCACGCGCCGCCCGATGGGGGCCGAGCACGGCATCCGGCGTGGCCGCCAGACCTGGCTGGAGCGCCGCCAGCAGGAGGCCCAGGAACTGGGCCGCGACAGGCAGCCTTTCGTGCTCGTCATCGGCGGCGGCCAGGGCGGCATTGCGCTGGGCGCGCGGCTGCGCCAGCTGGGGGTATCGCACATCGTCATCGACCGCCAGGCGCGCCCCGGCGACCAGTGGCGCAACCGCTATAAATCGCTGTGCCTGCACGACCCGGTCTGGTACGACCACCTGCCGTACATGCCTTTCCCGGACAACTGGCCCGTGTTCGCGCCCAAGGACAAGATCGGCGACTGGCTGGAGATGTACACCAAGGTGATGGAGGTCAACTACTGGCCGTCCACCAACTGCCTGAACGCCCGCTTCGATGAGGGCCGGCAGGAATGGGAAGTCACCGTGGAGCGCAATGGCGAGACGCAGGTGCTGCGCCCCAGGCATGTGGTGTTCGCCACCGGCATGTCGGGCAAGGCGAATGTGCCCAAGATCAAGGGCCAGGACATCTTCAAGGGCGAGCAGCAGCACTCGTCCCAGCACCATGGCCCGGACGCCTACGCGGGCAAGAAGGTGGTGGTGATCGGCGCCAACAATTCCGCCCACGACATCTGCGCGGCCCTGTGGGAGCACGGCGCCGATGTGACCATGGTGCAGCGCTCGTCCACGCATATCGTGCGCTCCGATTCGCTGATGGACATCGGCCTGGGCGACCTGTACTCGGAGCGCGCCGTGGCCAGCGGCGTGACGACCAGGAAGGCGGACCTGATCTTTGCCTCGCTGCCCTACCGCATCATGGCCGACTTCCAGGTGCCGGTGTACAACCGCATCCGCGAGCGCGACGCTCAGTTCTACCGCCAGCTGGAGGCGACCGGCTTCATGCTGGACTTCGGGGATGACGACTCGGGCCTTTTCATGAAGTACCTGCGCCGCGCCTCGGGCTACTACATCGACGTGGGGGCCTGCGATCTGGTGATCGACGGCAGCATCAAGCTGCAGGCGGGCAAGCAGATCAGCCACCTGTCGGAAAACGCGGTGGTGCTGGCCGATGGCACCGAGCTGCCGGCGGACCTGGTGGTCTACGCGACCGGCTATGGCTCCATGAACGGCTGGGTGGCCGACCTGATCAGCCAGGAGGTGGCGGACAAGGTAGGCAAGGTCTGGGGCCTGGGCTCGGACACCACCAAGGACCCGGGACCGTGGGAGGGCGAGCAGCGCAACATGTGGAAGCCCACGCAGCAAGAGGCGCTGTGGTTCCACGGCGGCAACCTGCACCAGTCGCGCCACTACTCGCTGTACCTGGCGCTGCAGCTCAAGGCGCGGCAGGAAGGCCTGCCGGTGCGTGTCTATGACCTGCAGCAAGTTCATCACCTGCGGTAAGGCCGAATAATCGCCATGGGGCGGCTGTGCCGCCCGCCAACCCAGCCTTGCAAAACAGAAAGTTCAATCATGAAAGCAGCACGTTTCCACGACCGGGGCGACATCCGCATCGAGGACATCCCCGAACCCGTGGTGGAGCCCGGCACCGTGGGCATCGAGGTGGCCTGGTGCGGCATCTGCGGCACGGATCTGCATGAGTTCATGGAAGGGCCGATCTTCATCCCGCCCTGCGGCCACCCGCATCCCATCTCGGGCGAGTCCGCACCCATCACCATGGGGCATGAGTTCTCGGGCGTGGTGTACGCCGTGGGCGCAGGGGTGGACGATATCCAGGTCGGCCAGCATGTGGTGGTGGAGCCCTACATCGTGGCCGACGATGTGCCCACGGGGCCGGGCGACAACTACCACCTGTCCAAGGACATGAACTTCATCGGCCTGGGCGGGCGCGGTGGCGGGCTGTCCGAGCGGATTGCCGTCAAGCGCCGCTGGGTGCATCCCATCTCCGATGCCATTCCACTGGACCAGGCCGCGCTGATCGAGCCGCTGTCCGTGGGCCACCATGCCTACACCCGCAGCGGAGCGAAGGCCGGCGATGTGGCACTGGTGGGCGGCGCCGGCCCCATCGGCCTGCTGCTGTCGGCCATCCTCAAGGCCAAGGGCCTGACCGTCGTCATCACCGAGCTCAGTGCCAAGCGCAAGCAAAAGGCGCGTGAATCGGGCGTGGCCGATCACATCCTGGACCCCTCCGAGGTGGACGTGGTGGCCGAGGTGATGAAGCTCACCGGCGGCAAGGGCGTGGATGTGTCGTTCGAATGCACCAGCGTGAACAAGGTGCTGGACACGCTGGTGGCCGCGACGAAGGCCACGGGCGTGGTGGTGATCGTGTCCATCTGGAGCCATCCGGCCACCATCAACGTGCACAGCGTGGTCATGAAGGAGCTGGACGTGCGCGGCACCATCGCCTACTGCAACGACCACCAGGAAACCATCAAGCTGGTCGAGGAGGGCAAGATCAACCTCGAGCCCTTCATCACCCAGCGCATCCAGCTCGATGACCTGGTGGCCCAGGGCTTTGACACGCTGATCCACAACAACGAGTCGGCGGTGAAGATCATCGTGCAGCCACGGTTCAAATAGCCGCTGGGCACCCCGACTGCACGAACCTGGATCTTTCGTGCCGTTCGCCCGGTCGCCGGCGGGGCCGGGCGCAAAGGGGTCAAAACCCGGCGGGGGCCGACACATGCCTCCCGCCGGCAAGCAGGGTTTCCAAAAATCGCTCAGACTAGCCAGAAGCGACTTTTGCAGTGCCGAAGATTTCTGCAACCGACTGAAAAACCCGCGGAACTTCGGCTTTAGCACTCAATCCTAACGAGTGCTAATATGAAGGAATGGAAGAAAGGAACTCTGCAATGACAAACGCCTCCGGCTCCATTGCGACCACCTTGGCGCCCGCTAACCCCTGGGCCCTGGTGCCGCCTCTGGGCAATCTGGATGCCTACATTTCCGCGGTCAACCGCCTGCCCATGCTCACCCTCGAGGAAGAGCAGGACTACGCCCGCAAGCTCAAGGAACACAGTGACCTGGACGCCGCAGGGCGTCTGGTGATGTCCCACCTGCGCCTGGTGGTGTCCATCTCGCGCCAGTACCTGGGTTACGGCCTGCCCCATGGCGACCTGATCCAGGAAGGCAATGTCGGCCTGATGAAGGCCGTCAAGCGCTTCGATCCCGATCAGAACGTGCGCCTGGTGAGCTACGCCATGCACTGGATCAAGGCCGAGATCCACGAGTACATCCTCAAGAACTGGCGCATGGTCAAGGTCGCCACGACCAAGGCCCAGCGCAAGCTGTTCTTCAACCTGCGCTCCATGAAGCAGGGCCTGAAGTCCGACGCCGCCATGGCCGAGGACGGCGCCATGCTGCGCGACACGCTGACCTCCGGCGAGATCGACGCCATGGCCGAGAAGCTCAACGTCAAGCGCGAAGAAGTCATGGAGATGGAAACGCGCCTGGCCGGTGGCGACGTGCTGCTGGACCCCTCGCCCAGCGATGATGGCGAGCAGGCCTTCGGCCCCATCGCCTATCTGGCCGACGGCGCACATGAGCCCACGGCCATGATCGAGTCGCGCCAGCGTGACCACCTGGCCACCGACGGCATTGCCATGGCGCTGGATTCGCTGGACGACCGCAGCCGCCGCATCGTCGAGGAGCGCTGGCTCAAGGTCAACGATGACGGCTCGGGCGGCATGACGCTGCATGAACTGGCCGCCGTGTATGGCGTGAGCGCCGAGCGCATTCGCCAGATCGAGGTGGCTGCCATGAAGAAGATGAAGAAGGCCCTGGCCGAGTTCGCCTGATGGCCTGACGGCCTGGGCTGACAGGCTGCTTCAAGACAAACCCGGATAATCTCCGGGTTTTTTATTGCCCGCGGCCTTTGCGGCCCCCACGCACCCATGCCCGCCCGCGCCATCTCGCCACTACGCCGCCTCTTCGCCAATGCCTTGGCCACCGCCCTGGCTTCGGCCCTGCTGCCTTGCGCTGCCGTGGCGGGCGACAACTGGCCCAGCAAGCCGCTGCACCTGATCGTCGGCTTTCCCGCAGGATCTTCCCCGGACCTCACGGCGCGCGCACTGGCCGAGCCGCTGGAAAAGCGCCTGGGCCAGCCCGTCATCGTCGAGAACAAGGTGGGAGCAGGCGGCAACATTGCAGGCGAGCAGGTGGCCCGTGCGCGCGATGGCCATACCTTCAGCGTGATGATCAACGGCAACCTGACGATTGCCCGCCTGCTCAACCCCGCCGTGCGCTACGACCCCGTCAAGGACCTGCAGCCCGTCAGCCTGATCGGCGTGGCACCCCTGGTGCTGGTGGCGCCGGCCGGCGCGCCCGAGGGCCGGGCCTTCCTGGAGGCCGCTGCCCAGGCCGGCAGCCGCTGGAGCTACGGCTCGCCCGGCGTGGGCACCGTGGGCCACCTGGGCATGGAGCTGCTCAAGAGCCGCTCCGCGCTCAGGCCCGAGCACATTCCCTATCCCGGCTACCCGCAGGTGTTCAACGCCATCCAGGGCGGCGACCTGCAGCTGTCCATGCTGCCGCCCGCGCTGGCCATGGCCCAGGTCCAGGCCGGCAAGCTGCGCGGCGTGGCCGTGACCTCGGCCGCGCGCAGCCCGCTGGCGCCGGGCCTGCCCAGCCTCAAGGAGCTGGGCGTGGGCGATTTCGACCTGGAGATCTGGAACGCCGTGGCGGCGCCCAAGGCCATGCCCGCCGCCCATGTGCACAAGCTGGCCGAGGCCGTGAGCGAGATCGTGCGCTCGCCCGAGATGCGCGCGCGCCTGGCCGCCCAGGGCTGGCAGGCCGTGGGCAGCTCGCCCGAAGGCCTGGCCCTGCGCATGCGCCAGGACGTGGCGACGCTGGGCCGCATCATCCGCGAACAGGGCATACGCGCACAATGATGCGCCCAGTGACGTGCCCTCTTTGACACCCCCATGACCGCAGCCCAAGCCTTTACCGAACTCAACGCCTGGCAGGTCATGGCCTGGGGCCTGGCCTTCTTTGGCGTGCTCTACCTGGCCGGTGGCTGGGGCATGTCGGCGCTCACGCGCTGGCTGCAGCGGCGCGGCGTGGGCCGCGTGCTGGACACGCGCCCGCTCAAGCCCGACCAGTTGCAGCGCGAATGGCGCCAGTCGCTGCATTCGGTGCTGATCTTCGGCATCGGCATGATCGTGCCCTGGGGCCTTCTGCAATTGGGGTGGGCGCGGCTGGAGCCCGATGCAGGCCCCTGGCGCATTGCCATCGAAGTCGTGGTGCTGCTGATCTGGAACGATGTGCATTTCTGGATCAACCACCGCCTGCTGCACACGCGGCTGCTGGGGCGCTTTCATGGCGACCACCACCGCTCCATCGTCACCACGCCGTGGTCCACCTACAGCTTCCATCCCATCGAGGCGCTGATGCTGGGCAACGTCATCCTGTTGCCCATGGTGGTGCATGACTTCAGTTTCTGGTCGCTGGCCTCGGTGCCCGTGCTCAGCCTGCTGCTGAACGTCATAGGCCACTCCAACTACGACTTCTTTCCCAGGGTGTCCGACACGCATGCGCTGGCCGCCAGCCGGCGCCACCATCTGCACCATGCCCGGCCCAATGGCAACTACGGCTTTGCGCTGGCCTTCATGGACCGGCTGATGCGCACGCGCGTGGCACTGCCCGCCACGGCCCGGCCCAGGACGGAATGAGCCGGCCGCCTGCTCGCCACGTCCAGCCATGGCTGCCCCGGCTGCGCCACGGGCGCGACCTGCAGTCGCTGGCCTATCTGGTGGCGCTGCCGCTGATCGTGTGGTGGCAGTGGCAGCACGGCTGGAACCTGTGGCTCTACGGGATCGAGCTGTTCCTCACGCTGGGCGTGGGCGTCATCCACCACAACCACACGCATTTGCGCATGTGGCGCGGGCGCTGGGCCAACCGCTTCACCGACTACTGGCTGACCCTGCTGCAAGGCCACCCGACCTTTGTGTTCTGGCCCGCCCATGTGGCCAACCACCACCGCTTCCGCCACGGCCCGCGCGACATGGCACGCACCTACCGCTTCGGCGGCGACCACAACCATCTGCTGGGCTACCTGCTCCACCCGCTGCAGGCCGGCTGGGTGCTGTACCCGCTGTTCCTGCGCTGGCTGGGCCAGCTGCGGCGGCATTGGCCCGGCGCCTTTCGCTACTGCATGGGCCAGTACCTGCTGTGGCTGGGCAGTTGGGCGCTGCTGCTGTCGCTGGATTGGCAAAAGGCCTTGCTGCTGGTGATCGTTCCCCAGCTGCATGGCCTGCACTGGCTGCTGGCCACCAACTACCTGCAGCACGCCCATGCCGATGGCCGGCCACTGACGCGCGGCCAGCGGCTGGACAGCGCCACGCCACTGAACTACGCGCGCAACTTCGAGGGCTGGGTCAATCCGCTGCTGTTCAACATCGGCCTGCACACGGCCCACCACGAGCAGCCCCAGGCCCACTGGTCCGAGCTCACGCGCTTGCACGACCTGCACTATCGCCAGCGCGTGGCCCCCGCGCTCAACGAAGGCGGACTGCTACCCTACATGGCCCGCGTCTTCGTGCTCGGCACGGTCTGGCCGCCGGCGCGCACGCGCGCGCACATGCCTCCCGGAACATACGACTGATACGTCCCAGAACCCATGCCCGTCGCCTATTCCAACGTCTATCTGCATGCCGCAGGCATGTTCCTGCCCGGTGAACCCGTGGACAACGCAGGCATGGATGCCTACGTGGCGCCGCTCAACCGCCTGTCCGAGCGCCTCAAGCGCCGCATCCTGGCCGAGAACGGCATTGTCCAGCGCCACTACGCCATCGACGCCGAAGGCCGCACCGTGCACAGCAACACGGCCATGGCCGCCCAGGCCATCCAGGACTGCCTGGCGCAGGCCGGGCGCGCGCTGGGCGATGTGGGCTTCCTGGCCAGCGGTTCCTCGGGCGGCGATGCGCTCATGCCCGGCTTTGCCAGCATGATCCAGGGCGAGATGGCTGCGCCGCCCATGGAGACCCTGTCCGTGCACGGCGTCTGCGCCGCCAGCGTGGGCGCGCTGCAGGCAGCGGCCCAGGCCGTGGACCGCGCGCCCGACTCGCTGGCCCTGGCCGTGGCCAGCGAAATGCCCTCGCGCCTGTTCAAGCGCTCGCGCTTCGCGGCCCAGGGATACAACACGGATTTCGACGCCCACTTCCTGCGCTGGATGCTGTCCGATGGCGCAGGCGCCGTGCTGCTGGGCGGCCCGCAGGCCCTGCCCCAGGCGCCCGGCCTGCGCCTGAAGCTGCGCTGGACGCACCTGCGCAGCTTTGCGGGCGACTACCCGGTCTGCATGCAGCTGGGCCTGACGCCCGACCGCGCCACCAGCCACCTGGACTTTGCCGCCTGGGGCGAGGCCGAGGCCGCAGGCGCGCTGTCGCTGCGCCAGGACATCCGCCTGCTGCCGCACCTGTTCGATGTCTGCATCCACGAATACGCCCACCTGGCGCACACGGGCTGGGTGCCCGGGCGCGGCATAGACCACTTCCTGTGCCACTACTCGTCGGAGCGCTTCATCCCCGTGGTGGACGAGTTGCTGGGAAAGGCCCAGCTCGGCATCCCGCGCGAACGCTGGTGGAGCAACCTGGCCTGGCGCGGCAACACGGGCGCGGCCTCCATCTTCGTGATGCTGTCCGAGTTCCTGCGCACGGAATCGGCACGCCTGAAGCACGGCGACACCGTGCTGTGCTTCATTCCCGAATCGGGCCGCTTCACGGCCGGCTACATGCTGCTGGAAGTGGAGGATGCGGCCCAGGCGCCCACCGCCACCCCGGCCAAGGCCACAGCGCGCAGTGCCACCGCCGAAGCTCCCGCTGCCCCGGACCTGCTGCCCGATGTCTCCACCATCGCCCCGCCCCACGACCCGAACCAGGCCCCGGCCACGCTCGCGCCGCTGCTGACCGAGCTGGCCAGCCTCTGGCAGGACTACCGCTCGCGCGTGTGGCGCACGCCGCTGCTGCAGCGCATACGCACAGGCAGGCTGCAGACGGCGGACTACGTGCGCTGGATGAGCCACTGGGTTCCCCAGGTGCGCGAGGGCAGCCTGTGGATGCGCGAGGGCGCGGCCTCGCTGACCGGCGAGCACGCGGCGCTGGCTGCGCTGATCGACGTGCATGCGGGCGAGGAGCAGAACGACTTCCGCATCCTGCACGAGGACTACCTGAAGGCCGGCGGCACCGAGACCGACCTCACCCGCCTGCGCCGCAACCCCGGCGGCGAGGCGCTCAACGCCTACCTGCACGGCCTGGCCGCCACGCCCAATCCCGTGGGCCTGCTGGGCGCCATCTACATCATCGAAGGCACGGGCCAGCGCATCGTGCCCAGCCTGCTGCCGCTGCTGCGCGCCAGCCTGCCGCTGCCGCCCGATGCCTTCCGCTTCCTGGAATACCACGGCGCCAACGACGAACACCACCTGGAGCGCTGGCTCATGGCCGTGCAGATGGTGATGGCGCTGGACGGCACAGACGGCACAGACGGCACCGGGGGCACGGCGGCGCAGGCCATCGTGCGCACCGCGCGCCACACGGCGGCGCTGTACCTGATGCAGTTCGAGCATGTCCTGACCGAGGAGCACTGATGCCACCGCCAGACTTCATCGACCAGCCCCACGACGAGCGCGACCCCAGCCCCTGGCGTGCCCTGTACCTGGACCAAAGCACGCCGCTGCCCGACGACGTCAAGGCCGCCTGGCTGCGCGACTGCAGCAGCGGCTCGCGCCAGTACCTGCTGCCCTTCCTGCGGCCGCTGGCACGCACCAGCATCGTGCTCATCCAGATCCTCAAGGTGCTGCTGCCGCGCAACTGGGCGCACTCCAGGCTGCTGCACCGGCTGCTGGCCTTCAGCATGAACCGCTTCGTCTCGCCCGAGGCCAACTGGCTCATCCTGCGCCATTTCCACCTGGGCTCGCAGATCCTGGCCTTTGTCGCGGCCAATGCGCCCACGCCCGTGTCCACCACACCGCTGGAGCCAGGCAGCATCGACGACATCAAGGACGACCTGTTCCTCAGGCACGACCTGAACCTGTTCAACTTCGTCATCCGCCTGAACAACGCGCTGCGCGCCGCAGGCCAGGAACTGCAGCCCGTGGCCGAGCCCGACTTCTCCATGCTGCGCAACCCGCCCCTGCGCCTGGAGGACATGCCGCGCGGGCGCCTGAACCTGCTGGACCTGCAAAGCGCCATCGAGGTCTACACGCCCGTCTACCAGCTGCTGCTGACCGACAACGACTTCTGGCGCGCCAGCAACTCGCTGCAGCTGGACGAGACCGTGGCCATCTATGCGGCCAAGATCCTCGCCTCGCCCGAGCACCTGGTCATGCTCAACAACAAGCACCCGCTGGTGCCCCTGTCCACCCTGCGCGCCGGCCACCGCCTGGTGCTGCACGGACTGTCCACCGAAATGCTGCACTGCCTGCTGATGAAGGTCGCCAGCGGCGACATCCCCCTGCCCGCACGCGAGCTGGCACGCATGCGCGAAGCCGCCCGCGCCCACGGCAGCGAAACGGCCAGCGGTGCCGACCATGCCAGCAGCGCCAGCAGCACGGCAGCCGTCTGACCCAGGTCAAGGAACAGCGGCGGATTGACGCCATCTGGCGCGAAAACGGTTACATCACGTTGCATTCAGCCGCAGGGCCCGCTAGCCTGCACGGCTTCGCCCTGGCCGCACGCCCGGGTCCCTGCCAGCGCCAGGGCGCCTCCTGCCCTGGCTTGCGGCGCCTTCGAACCGTCCGTGCCATGCCATCGTCGTCCTTTGCGCCTTCAGCCGTACGCTGCAGCGAATGCATGCGTTCGTCGCACTGCCTGCTGGGGCAACTGCCCGAACCCGCCTTCCTGCAATGGCTGCCGCACATCCGCGAACGCGGCCTGGCCAAGGGCCAGAAGCTCCAGGCGCAAGGCTGCGTTGCCCATGAATTCCAGGTGATCAAGCTCGGTTTCGTCCTGGCTATCCGCCGTGGCGGCGACGGCGTGCAGCGGCCCGTGGCACTGTTCGGCAACGGCCACGCGCTGGGCAGCCCGGGCTGGCTGCAGCAGCCCTCGGCCATGCACTTCGAGGCCCTGGGCCCGGGGCGCATCTGCTGCGTGGATATCGCCACCATCACGCGCCGCGGCCTGGTCGATGCCGCCTTCGTGCGCGCGCTGGCCACCAGCTACACCTGCAACAACGCCCTGCTGGCGGAATGGGCCCACATCGTCCGCATCCCCGGCGTGCTGCGCCAGCTGGCCGCCACCCTGATGCAACTGGCCGCGCTGCAGTCAAGCCTGCTCGTGCGCCTGCCCAGCCAGGGTGCACTGGCCGCCCTGCTGGCCACCACGCGCGAAACCATCGCACGCAGCCTTGTGCGCCTGGTGCAACTGGGCGCGCTGGAGCGGCCGGATCGATGGCATTGCGTGCTGCAGCCTGCGGTGTTGTCGAGGATCAGTGGGGGTGGGGTGAGGGAGGTGGGGTGAAGGAGGTGGGGTGCGAGAGGCGTGGCGGTTGATCGGGCGGACCGGTAGGCTTGCCGACCTGTTGCAACATCAAGCGCCAGGTTTGGCAGAACCGCCGTCCCTGCTCACCATCGCTCCCTTCCCATCGCAACAGTCCGCAGTTTGATGCTCAAGCGCCTCTTCCTCCTGCTGCGCCAGCAAGGTCGCCACGGGCTTGTGAATCAGCGCGGGAATCTGCTCCGCCGGCATGGCGCGGGCGAAGAGCCAGCCCTGGTAGGCGTCGCAGTCCAGGATGCGCAGCAGGCGCAGCTGCTCGGCGGTTTCCACGCCTTCGGCCACCACCTGCAGGCCCAGGGTGCGGGCCAGCGCGATCACGGCCTTGACGATCTTGGCGTCGGCCGGGCTGTCGAGCATGGGGCCGATGAAGGTGCGGTCTATCTTCACGCGCGAGACGGGCAGATCGCGCAGGTGGGCCAGCGAGGAGTAGCCGGTGCCGAAATCGTCCAGCACCACGCAGACACCTGCGGCAAGCAGGCTGCCCAGCAATTCGCGCGCCTGCTGCGGGTCGGTCATGGCGGCGGACTCGGTGACTTCCAGCTCCAGCAGGTGCGGCGGCACGCCATGCCGGGCCAGGCTGCCCATGAGGCGCTGCTGCAGGTCGGCCTGGCGCAGTTGCTGGGCAGAGAGGTTGACCGCCACGCGCAGCGGCATGCCTGCGCGCAGCCAGTCGCCGGCCTGGCGGCAGGCCGCATCGATCACCCATTCGCCCAGCGCGAGGATCAGGCCCGTGGACTCGGCCACGGGCACGAAGCGCTCCGGCGAGACCCAGCCCATCTGCTCGTCGTTCCAGCGCAGCAGGGCCTCCACGCCCTGGACCTGGCCGCCCAGCACCTGCACCTGGGGCTGGAAATGCAGGCTCAGCAGACCCCGGTCCAGGGCGCGCTTGAGGCGTTCGTGCAGCAGCACTTTCTCGGCCATGGCCTCGCCCATGGCGCTGGCATAGCAGGCGTAGGAGGCACGGCCGCGCTGCTTGGCGTCGTACATGGCCATGTCGGCATAGCGCATGAGGGTGGCCGCATCGCCCGCGTCCTGCGGGTAGAAGGCCACGCCCACGCTGGCGCCGAAGTTCAGCGCGTAGTGGCCGATGGCGCAGGGCCGGCACAGCTCGCCCAGCAGCGCGTCGACGCGCCGGCGCAGGTTCGGCCCGTTGCAGGGATGCAGCACGGCGGTGAACTCGTCACCGCCCATGCGCGCCAGCGTGGCCGAAGTGCCCAGCGCGGCCTGCAGGCGGCGCGCCACTTCCTTGAGCACCTGGTCGCCCACGTCGTGGCCATAGCCGTCGTTGATGGCCTTGAAGTTGTCGAGGTCGAGCAGCAGCAGCGCAAAGGACGCGGGCCCGGTGCCCGAGCCCGAACCCACTTGCGCCTGCGCCTGCGAGATCGCCTGCTCCAGCTGCAACCCGAACTGCCAGCGGTTGAGCAGGCCGGTGAGCGTGTCGTGCGTGGCGTGGTAGTGCATGCAGGCCTCCATCTGGCGCAGCTGCGACAGGTCGCGCACAAAGGCCACGGCCACGCCCCCGCCGTGCGGGGAATGGCCCAGGGCGATGTCCACGGACAGGCGCTTGCCGTCCTTGCGCAGCAGCCACAGGTCCCGCCCCTGCCCCATGGGCCGGCGCGCGGGCTGGGCGAAGTAGGACTGCAGCTGCGGCCCATGGGCCGCATGCGCCTCGGGCGGCAGCAGCATCTGCAGCGGACGGCCCAGCAGCTCGGAGGCGCCATAGCCGCTCATGGCCTGCATGGCGGGATTGGCCAGCAGGATGCGGCCCTTGCGATCCACGAGCACGATGCCGTCGGGCGCGGCCTCCATGGCCACGCGCTTGAGCTCCTCATCCAGCGCCTCGCACGGCCCGATCAGATGGCCGGCTTGCGCGCTCCAGGCCGACGCCATCATGCGGACGGCCCCTTGCCGTGGAAGACCGATGCCGCAGCCTCCAGCGCCTGAGCCTGCCCGGCCAGCTGCTGCGCGTGCGCGATGGTGTCGCGCGCCAGCGTGGCGTTGTGCTGGGTCATCTGTTCGAGCTGCTGCACGGCGGCCTGTACCTGTTGCACGCCACCGGCCTGGGCCTGGCTGGCGGCCTGCATGCCTTCGGCCAGCAGCAGCTGCTCGCGCATGTCGGCCTGCACGGCGAGCATGGCCTCGCCCATTTCGCGCGCCATGGCGCAGCTTTGCGCCACCTGCTGCTGCGATGCCTCGATCAATGCCTTGATCTGGCGCGCAGCGTGGGCGCTGCGCTGGGACAGGCCGCGCACCTCGTCGGCCACCACGGCAAAGCCCTTGCCGTGCTCGCCGGCGCGCGCGGCCTCCACGGCGGCGTTGAGCGCCAGCAGATTGGTCTGAAAGGCAATGCCGTCGATGAGCGAGCTGATCTCCCCGACCTGGTCGCTGGTCCGGGCCACGCCGCGCATGCCCTGGTCCAGTTGCGCGACCATGCGGCTGCTCTGCCCGGCCATGTCCACGCCATGCCGCGCGCGGCGGGCGGCCTCGCCGGCCTGGGCGCTGCTGCGCTCTATGGCGCAGGCCAGGGCCTGCATGGCCTGGGCCGATTGCTCCAGGCTGGCGGCGGCAGCCTCGGTGCGGTCGCTCAGTTCGGTGCTGCCCTGCTGCACGGCCAGCGCGCAGCGGCGCACCTGGTCGCTCTTGCCCTGGATGTCGTCCACCAGGGAGACCAGGTTGAGTCCGGTCTGCCGCACGGCGCCGCCGATGGCGCCGATCTCGTCCGTGCGCTGCGTGAACAGTTCCCCCGTCTGCTGCCCGCTGGCCACGGCCTGGGCCTGTCCGCGCAGGGCAGCCAGGGGCATGAGCAGCCTGGTGCGCAGCCACTGCCCGGCCGCCACGCAAGCCAGGCTCCAGATCAGCCAGGCGGGCCAGATCTCGGCCAGCGTCAGGGACAGGGGCAAAGCCGAGGCCCAGGCCTGCAGCGACGGCAACCACAGCCCGGCCGATCCCAGCAGCCACAGTCCCGCCACCATGGCCTGCGCCCGCCAGGCCAGCGGCCTGAAGCGCCACCAGCGCTGCAGCGCGCCCGCGGCGCCACGCCCCACTGGGAAGCCCCGGTGCAGGCCCAGCGAGCGCACGCCGGCATTGATCTGTTCATAGAGCGCCGCATGCTGCTGCACCTCGCACGGCTGCGGCCGGGTGCGCACGGACAGGTAGCCGACCACGGTGCCCGCATGGCGTATGGGACTGGCGTTGGCGCGCACCCAGTAGTGGTCGCCGTTCTTGCGCCGGTTCTTGACCAGCGCGCTCCAGGGCAGCCCTCGCTGGATGGTGGACCACATGTCGGCGAAGGCGGCGGCCGGCATGTCCGGATGGCGCACGATGCTGTGGGCCTTGCCGTAGAGCTCGGCGGCCTCGAAGCCGCTGACGCGGATGAAGGCATCGTTGGCATAGACGATGCGCCCCTTCAGGTCGGTGACGGAAAGAAGCGTCTCTCCTTCGTTCAAAGGGTACTCACGCTGGGTGACGTACACGTTTCGCCGCATGGATCAGGTCTCTTGGAGATGGGCGGGGCGTCGGCATGACGCTCCAGGCGGGGCCCACTCTAAGCAGTCCTGCGGCGATGCACATCAGGGATGGTTTGCCGCATCGCGCCTAAACGCAGCCAATGTGACGGCGGTCACACTGGCTGCGGCGCGCGCAGGATCAGGAACGCTTTTCCTGCAGCAGGGCCTTGACGTCGGCGCCCAGCACCTGCGGGCCGCCGCCGTATCGCTCATACACGCGCAGGCGGCCGGCCGTGTCGTAGACATAGCTGCCGGCCGAATGGTCCAGCGTGTAGGTGCCTTCGGTCTTGCCGGGCACCTTCTTGTAGAAGAGCTTGAAATCCTTGGCCACGGCCGCCGTCTCCTCGGGCGTGCCGTGCAGGCCGACGAAGCCTGTGTCGAAGTTGCCCAGGTAGGCCTTGAGCACCTCGGGCGTGTCGCGCTCGGGGTCCAGGGTGACGAAGACGCCCTGCAGCCTGTCGCCATCGGCGCCCAGTTGCTGCTTGACCTCGACCAGCTCCTGCAGGGTGGTGGGGCAGACGTCGGGGCATTGCGTGTAGCCGAAGAAGACCACGACGACCTTGCCCGCAAAGTCCTTGATGCTGCGCTGCTTGCCGTCCACATCGCGCAGGGGAATGTCCTTGGCGTATTCGGCGCCCGTGACATCGACGCCCTGGAAACTGGTCTTGGCCTCGCGCGAGCATCCGCTCAGCGCCAGGGCGCCCCATGCCATGGCGGTCACGCCCAGAAAGCGCAGCGCTGTCCGTTTGTTCATGCTTCCTCAACAAGGTAGTTGCCGCAGGCTGCGCGGCCGCAAAGCCTGCGCGCCGCCCGGGCTGGAAAGTGAAAAGGCGAAAGCGTCTGCTGAAGGCGCTTTCGCACAGCCGCAAACCATAACCCATAACCGCAAGACCCCGGCGCTGCGGGGCCTGCCTGCCTCCATGAGACGGCCTGGCTGCCGGCTCGGTTCCTTGGCGCAGGCCTCAGTCGCCGTCGCCGGGGCGTCCCGCCGTGTCCCACGAGGCCGATGCTCGCAGCAGCCGGTCCAGGTCGCGCTTGGCCTTGCCGGCATCGGCCATGCCCAGCCCGGCGGGCATGCGCATCATCCAGTGGCCCTGCGGGTCCACCACGTACAGGTGGTCCTGCAGCGCATGGCCGGGCGCGGGCTGCAGCCAGCCGCGCAGCACGGCCTCGGGCACGCGCAGCACCGTGGCCTGGGCCAGCGCGGGGCGCAGGTGGGCGGGCACGGGAGCGTCGTCGGAGATGAGCCAGACCCGGTCCAGCCGGTCCTTTTCGCGGCCCAGGGTCTCGCGCAGCTGGCGCTGCAGATAGAGATGGCTTTCGCAGGCGCTGCCGCAGGCACCGCCCGCCACGCTGAGCAGCAGCCACTGGCCCTTGAGCGACTGCAGCGGCAGCGGCGCGCCGTCCAGCGTGGTGGCCGTGGCCGAAGGCAGGGCCGGCTGGGCCGCGATCAGCTCGCCAAAGCTGCGCTGCTGGCCAGGCCGCAGCACGTAGTAGGTGAAATAGGAGGCCACCACGGGCGCGGCGCAGACCGCGAACACGGCCAGCATCTTCCAGCGGCCGCTGCGCGTGCGTTGCGCGCCGGCAAGGCCCGGCTGCAAGGGTGGCAGGCCATGGACAGTCATCTCCAGGGGAGTCTCAGGAGCGGGCATGGCGCGGGCGGACAAAGCGTCGGACGATTTGGAACCAGACATACAAAAGCGTGATCAGGGCCGCAAGTCCAAACCATTGGAACGCATAGCCATGGTGTTTCTCGACACCGGCCGTCACAACGGGCCAGTCGCGCCGCAGGCCTTCGCTGGCTTCGCCGGTCTGCAGCAGGCTCCATTCGCGCAGCGGCAGCCCGGAGGCCACGGCCCATTCGGCAATGTCCACATTCTGTCGGATGCGCGACTTTTGCCCATCAGGGTCTGCCCCTGCACGGCCGAATTCGTAGAGCCGGGACGGCGCGGCCTCCATGCGCCCCTGGACGGTCACCAGCCCTTCGGGCGTCTGCACCTCGGGCAGGGCCGTGCGGTCCAGGAAGTTGCGCGGCACCCAGCCGCGCTGCACGGCGATCACCACGTCCTCATGCGGCGCAGCCAGCCGCAGCGGCGTGAGCACGAAGAAGCCCGGCTGGCCCTGCATCTGGCGGTTGTCCAGGTACAGCGTCTGCCCCGCAATCCAGTGGCCCTGCAATTGCACGGGACGGTGCAGCCAGGGCGCGGCTTCGGGGTTCGGCACCGCACCGGGCTGCACGGCTGCCAGCTGGGCGTTGCTCCACGGCGGCAGGCCCTGCTGGCGCTGCACGGCGTCGAACAGTTCCTGCTTGTAGGCCGCGCGCTGCAGCTGCCAGCGGCCCAGGGACAGCGTGACGGCCACGCCGATCAGCGCGGCCAAGGTGATCAGTACAAACCGCCAGCGCTCTGGCATTCTGGAAACACGCACCGGATAATCCACCCATGAAATTCGTGATCGTTCTCGCCCTGCTGGCCATTGTCGCCAGTCTGGGCAGCGCCCTGTTCTTCATGATGCGCCGCAATCCCGAAGACCAGCAGGGAGCGGGCGACGACAGGCGCCGCAGCCGCGCCATGTTCCGTGCACTGGCGCTGCGCGTGGGCCTGTCCATCGCGCTGTTCCTGTGCGTGCTGCTGGCGGCCAAGCTGGGCTACATCCATCCCACCGGCTGGACCGCCGGGCAATAGACAAGCCCCCTGCCACCACAAACAAAAAGAAGCGCCCTGGCGCTTCTTTTTGCATGGGGCCGGATACAGACTACATCCAGTAGACCAGCACGTAGAGGAACAGCCACACCACGTCCACGAAGTGCCAGTACCATGCCGCGCCCTCGAAGCCGAAATGCCGCTCGGCCGTGAAGTGCCCGGCATGCAGGCGCATGGTGATGAAGAACAGCATCAGCATGCCCACGAAGACGTGGAAGCCGTGGAATCCCGTGAGCAGGAAGAAGGTCGAGCCGAACACGCCCGAGGACAGCTTGAGGTTCAGATCCGTGTACAGGTGGTAGTACTCGTAGCCCTGCACGCACAGGAAGACGAAGCCCAGGATCACCGTCATCCACATGAAGGCGATGGTGCGGGCGCGGTGGCCGGCCTGCAGCGCATGGTGGGCAATGGTCAGCGTCACGCCCGAAGTCAGCAGCAGCGCCGTGTTGATGGTGGGCAGCCAGAACGGGCCCACGGTCTGGAAAGGCTCGACACTGTTGGCCGGCGAGGCCGTGGCGCCGGCTGCCATGCTGGGCCAGACGGCCTTGAAGTCGGGCCACAGCAAGGCGTTGTCCAGGCTGCCCAGCGCGGGCACCGAGTGCGAGCGCGCCCACCACAGGGCGGTGAAGAAGGCGCCGAAGAACATCACCTCGGAGAAGATGAACCAGCTCATGCTCCAGCGGAAGGACAGGTCGATCTTGCGACCGTACTTGCCCGACTCGCTTTCATGCGCGGCCTCCCGGAACCAGAAAAAGAGCACGGCCAGCCACCAGACCAGGCCCAGGCCCAGGCTGTACATGCCCCATTCATGGCCGTTGATCCAGTTGCCCGCGCCCAGGATCACGAAGAACAGCCCCGCCGCCGCCATGACGGGATGGCTGGACTCTGCCGGCACGTAGTAGTAAGGCGTTTTGCCGTGGGTGGTTGCACTCATTGCTCAGCTCCTGACATTCTTGGTTCTGTGTTTCCCGTCTATCACTCTCTGTCCCCGATGGCCGCGCCGCTCAGACCACGAGCTTGACCAGCGCGATCAATCCCAGCACCAGCAGGAAGATGGCCGCCAGCCCCACTGCAATCACATGCAGCGGCGTGATGCGCTCCCCGTCCTGCTGGTACTCGCTAGCCCTGCGCACGCCGAACAGGGACCAGGCCACGGCGCGCACCGTGCGCCACACGCTGGGCGGGCGGCGCTTGTCCCCGGGTTGCGGCGCATTCATGAGGCCGGCTCCTGCTTCGGCCCTGCGGCCACCGGCGCATCGCCCGTGGGCGCGGCCGGCGTCCTGCCGCCCACCTCGAAGAAGGTATAGGACAGCGTGATCGTGGTCACGTCCTTGGAGATGCGCGGATCGATCACGAAGGCCACCGGCCACTCGCGCTTTTCCCCGGGCTCCAGCGTGTACTGCGAAAAGCAGAAGCACTCGAGCTTGTTGAAATGCGCAGCCGCCTGGCGTGGCGCATAGCTCGGTATCGCCTGGGCCGCCATGCGGCGGTTCTGCACATTCTGGAATTCGTACATGACCGTGGCCAGCTCGCCCGGATGGACCTGCATGGAGCGCTGCGCCGGCTTGAAGTCCCAGGGCCCGCGCGCATTGGCGTCGAACTCCACGGTGATGGTGCGGCTCTTGTCCACCTGCGAGTTGGCCGGCAGCTTCACATCGCGCCCGGCCGTGCCGTTGCCCGGCACCTGCCGCTCGGACAGCGACAGGATGTTGATGCCCGTGAGCTCGCAGATGTGCTTGTAGATGGGAATCAGCACGTAGCCGAAGGCAAACATGCCCAGCGCCACTACGGCCAGCTTGCCCACCATCTTCGCGTTTTCACTGCGCACGCTCACGGATTGCCCTCCTGTTGCCTTCAAGCGCTCAATGGAGCACGGTGATCTTGATCACGAAGCCGGCCAGAAAGACCAGCGCCACCGATACCAGGATCAGCGCCAGCCGCACATTGGCTTTTCGTTGCTGTGCATCCATTTTTCTGATCTCCATGACTACTGGCAATCTCTGAAACTGTCGCGCCCCACCCCAGGGACATCGAGGAAGGGGGAAGGCGCGAAGCGACCCAGGCGGTGGTTCATTTCAGCCTATGACGCGGGTCGCCGTCGCATCCAGCTTGGGCGGCGTCTCGAAGGTATGGAACGGCGCCGGCGAGGGCACTTCCCACTCCAGGCCTTCGGCAGCCTCCCAGGGCTTTTGCGGCGCCTTCTCGCCCTTGCCGCGCATGGCGGGCACGACGACGAAGAGGAAGAAATACACCTGCATCAGGCCAAAGCCCAGCGCGCCCAGCGAGGCCACCATGTTGAAGTCGGCGAACTGCATGGGGTAGTCGGCATAGCGGCGCGGCATGCCCGCCAGGCCCAGGAAGTGCATGGGGAAGAAGGTGATGTTGAAGAAGATCAGCGAGCCCCAGAAGTGGATCTGGCCGCGCGTCTCCGAATACATCACGCCCGTCCACTTGGGGGCCCAGTAGTAGTAGGCCGCGAACATGGAGAACAGCGATCCGGCCACCAGCACGTAGTGGAAGTGGGCCACCACGTAGTAGGTGTCCTGCAGCTGGATGTCGATGGGCGCCATCGACAGGATCAGGCCCGTGAAGCCGCCCATGGTGAACACGAAGATGAAGCCCACCGAGAACAGCATGGGCGTCTCGAAGGTCATGGAGCCACGCCACATGGTGGCCACCCAGTTGAAGATCTTCACGGCCGTGGGCACCGAGATCAGCATGGTGGCGTACATGAAGAACAGCTGGCCCGTGACGGGCATGCCGGTCGTGAACATGTGGTGCGCCCACACGATGAAGGACAGGATGGCGATGGACGAGGTCGCATACACCATGGACGCATAGCCGAACAGCTTCTTGCGGCTGAAGGCCGGCACGATCTGGCTGATGATGCCGAAGGCCGGCAGGATCATGATGTAGACCTCGGGGTGGCCGAAGAACCAGAAGATGTGCTGGTACATCACCGGATCGCCGCCGCCTGCGGGGTTGAAGAAGCTGGTGCCGAAATGGCGGTCCGTCAGCGTCATGGTGATGGCGCCGGCCAGCACGGGCATGACGGCGATCAGCAGGTAGGCCGTGATCAGCCAGGTCCAGGCGAACATGGGCATCTTCATCAGCGTCATGCCGGGCGCGCGCATGTTGAGCACGGTGACGATGATGTTGATGGCGCCCATGATGGAGCTGGCGCCCATGATGTGCATGGCCAGGATGGAGGTGTCCATGGACGGCCCCATCTGCAGCGTCAGCGGCGCATACAGCGTCCAGCCTGCGGCGGGTGCGCCGCCGGGCATGAAGAACGAGCCCACCAGCATCAGGCCGGCCGGGATCAGCAGCCAGAAGCTGAAGTTGTTCATGCGCGCGAAGGCCATGTCGGAGGCGCCGATCTGCAGCGGCAGCATCCAGTTCGCAAAGCCCACGAAGGCCGGCATGATGGCGCCGAACACCATGATCAGGCCGTGCATGGTGGTCAGCTGGTTGAACAGCTCGGGGTTGACGATCTGCAGCCCGGGCTGGAACAGCTCGGCGCGGATCAGCAGCGCCAGCACCCCGCCCACCATCAGCATGGTGAACGAGAACAGCAGGTACAGCGTGCCGATGTCCTTGTGGTTGGTGGCGAACATCCAGCGCCGCCAGCCCGTGGGCGTGGCGTGGTGGTGATGGTCGTCATGCCCGTGTCCATGCTCGTGCTCATGCGCATGTTCGTGGCCCTCGCCCGCAGGGCTGTGGATGGGGGGAAGTACGGCGCTCATGCTGTTATCTCCAATCGCTCATCTGTCTTGCGTGCTCACTGCGCAGGGAACTTGCCTGTGCGGGCGGCCACGAACTCGGCCGGCTGCACCAGCTGGCCGGTCTTGTTGGACCAGTGGTTCTTGGCAAAGGTGACCACGGCGGCCAGCTCGGTATCGCTCAGCTGCTTCCAGGCGGGCATGGCGCCGTTGGCACGGCCTTCCAGCACCACATGCATCATCTCGGCCGTGGGACCCAGGACCACGGGGCTGCCGTCCAGCGCCTTGATGGGACCGGCGCCCTTGCCGTTGGCCTGGTGGCAGGCCGCGCAGTTGGCCGCATAGACCTTCTCGCCGCGTGCGATCAGGTCTTGCAGGGACCAGACCTTGCTGGGGTCGTCCTTCTTGGCGGCGGCGATCTTCTTTTGCTCGTCCACCCAGGCCTTGTAGCCGTCATTGGACAGCACCTTCACGTGGATGGGCATGTAGGCATGCTCCTTGCCGCACAGCTCGGCGCACTGGCCGTAGTAGTCGCCGGTCTTCTCGGCGCGGAACCAGGTGTCGCGCACGAAGCCCGGAATCGCATCCTGCTTGATGCCGAAGGACGGCACCATGAAGGAGTGGATCACGTCGTTGGCCGTGGTGATGATGCGCACCTTGCGGTCCACGGGCACGACCAGCGGGTTGTCCACCTTGAGCAGGTAGTCGTTGGGTGCCTTGGACACATCGCCGCTGTCGGACAGCACGCGGTGGCTGCTGTCCAGCGTGGAGATGAAGCTCAGGCCCTCGCCTTCGCCGTTGATGTAGTCGTAGCCCCATTTCCACTGGTAGCCCGTGGCCTTGATCGTGACATCGGCGTTGGTGGTGTCCTTCTGCGCCACCAGCACCTTGGTGGCAGGCAGCGCCATGAGCACGACGATGATGAAGGGCACGACGGTCCAGACCACCTCGACCGTGGCCGATTCGTGGAAGTTCGCGGCCTTGGCGCCGCGCGATTTGCGGTGCTTCCAGATCGAATAGAACATCACGGCGAACACGCCGATGAAGATCACCGTGCAGATGATCAGCATCATCCAGTGCAGGTAATGCTGCTCATGCGCGATGCGCGTGACCGCCGGATGAAGGTTGAGCTGATTGACGGCCGGGCCGCCTGGCAGATCTGTCGCCGCATGTGCAAGGGAGCCTGCCCCTGCCACACTCATCAAGCCCCAGAGAACCAGCCTGGTGGAAATGCTTTTCATAGTTTTCACTTACATCTAAGCCTCGGGTTATCCACTCGCTCCGCTGCGCCGGCGTGGGGGCCGCGCAGCCAGACCGTTCAACGCCTGCCCAAAGGGCAACTCCCGGCCTCAACTGTCCGAGCATGCATGAAAGCGCCGCAGATGTGCCTGCGCGCAATCACCAATAGCGTGCCAGCCGGCATCAACGGCAGCTCGGACGTGGGACCAGGATGGGGGCGGGCCGCCATCCCCGCCTGCGCCTGCAGGCGCATGAACTCGGGGGACAGCAGCAAAGTGGATGGGAGGATGCGCGCGCGCCGGCCCTTCAGGGCATGTGTGCCGTGTGTGCCGTGCGGGCCGGGAGCGGATGGAAAGAGGCAGCGCATGCGGCCCAGCAGTGCGGGCAGCAGGGAACACAGGGACAGAAAAACCAGTGCCCGCTCCCAGAGGAGCAGGCACTGCTGCAGCCGGTGATGATCAAACTTGCGGGCGGGCCACTCTTGAATGCGCCGGCCCGTTCTCGTTCCCGTGGCAAAGCGAAACACCAAATCGTCTCCCCTTTCGGCCTGCGGACCGCTGGTCTTTTCCCGGCCCGGGAGAGCGAGCCCAGGGAAAAGCTGTTGTCTCTGTCAGCTCGGGAAAAGTGTAGACGTTTTTGTTTTCGATCAATGACCGGAAAGCGACATTCAGGCTATCGCAAACCCGTGTTGCGTGGCTGGCGCAGCATGCTGCGCATGTCCTCCAGCGACACGGCGCTGCTGGACTCCAGGCGCACGCGCGGCTGCGGCTTGTAGGCATGGCCGTAGACGATCTCGAAGGTCAGCGCCAGTTGCCGGTCGGGGCCGGCCAGGCGCTCGCGCAGGGCATCGTGCAGGCGCTGCTGCCAGCGGCGGCCGCGCAGCGCGGCAAAGCGCTGCGGATGGAAGTTGCGGCCCAGCTCGCGCAGCTCCTGCAGCAGCCGCTCGGGCGTGGCAAAGGTCAGCGTGATGTGCTCCATGTCCATCACCGGCTCGCTGAAGCCTGCGTGCACCAGCATGTCGCCCCAGTCGTGCATGTCGGTGAAGGCCTGGCCGGCGGGCGGCCAGCCGAGCTGGGCGTAGAGGGCATGCAGCTCGCGCAGCGTATCGGGCCCCAGGCAGGAGAACATCACATAGCCGTCCACGGACAGCGCCTTGTGCCAGCGCGCGATCAGCGCCTGCGGGTCGGCCTGCTGGTGCAGGGCCATGTTGGCCCACAGCATGTCCACGCCGGCGGGCTCGGGCTCGCCGAAGCGCGTGGCGCCCCCGGTCCAGCGCGCGGGCTGCCACCAGCGCGCGCCCAGCTGCTCGCGGGCGGCGGCCTCATGCAGCGGCGAGGCTTCATAGACCAGGCATTCGGACTGGGCATAGCGCTGGCGCAGCAGCGCATGGGCCTGCAGGCCGCCGCGCACGGGCTGCCAGTGGCACCAGCGCTGGGGCGGCTTGACGATCCAGTCCAGCCGCTCCTGCATGCGGCGCGCCACCTCCTCATGCAGCCACGGCGAGGCCGCAGGCGCGCCCTGCTGCCAGCGCAATGCGGCGGCCGGATCGATGGTGGGAGGCAATTCGTGGGACATGGCTGGGCGGGGAATCCGTGCTCCTCAAAAGACAGGCGCCCGGCCCCGGAGCAAAGGGGTGGCGGACGCGGCGCGAGTATATTGACTCCATGCCCAACCTGCCTGCGTCATGGCTTTCGCGCTGGCATGCCGGCCTGCCCGGCCTGCTGCCCAGCCAGTGCGCCGTCTGCCACCGCTGGCCTGCGCGGCGCCTGTGCCAGGACTGCCGCGCACGCTGGGCCGGACCCATGGCGCGATGCGGGCGCTGCGCCATGCCGCTGCCGGCCCGCACCGGCGCCGATGGTCCCCGCACCTGCGGCGCCTGCCTGTTCAAGCCGCCGCCGCTGACGCACTGCCTGGCCGCGCTGGACTATGCCTACCCGTGGCACACGGTGATCGGCGACTTCAAGTTCCGGGGAGATACCGGCCTGGCACGCAGCCTGGCCGACCTGCTGCTGGAGTTGCCTCAGGCGCGCGAGCAACTGCAGCAATGCGACCTGCTGCTGCCCATGCCGCTGTCGCCGCAGCGCCTGCGAGAGCGCGGCTTTCACCAGACCCTGGTGCTGGCCCGCGCGCTCTGCAGCGCATCCACCCGGGGCAAGCTGCGGCACCAGGCCGTGCAGCGCGCCCACACGGCACAGGCCCAGCATGACCTGCCGCGCGCCCTGCGCCTGCGCCAGCTGCGCACGGTCTTTGCCGTGCCACCTGCGCAACTGCCCCATGTGCGCGGCCGCAAGATCCTGTTGATCGACGATGTGATGACCACGGGCGCCAGCCTGCATGCGCTGGCCACCTGCCTGCGCCGCGCAGGCGCGGCCGAGGTCAGCGCCCTGGTGCTGGCGCGCACGCCCTGACCGCAGGGGACCGGGGCCCGGGGCATCTGCCGCCGCGAGACAATACGGGCCATGTTCCATATCGTTCTCGTCGCGCCGGAGATCCCGCCCAATACCGGCAATGTGATCCGTCTGGCCGCCAACACCGGCTGCAGCCTGCACCTGATCGAGCCGCTGGGCTTTTCCATGGAAGACCGCCTGATGCGCCGCGCCGGCCTCGACTACCACGAGTACGCGCCCGTGCGCCGCCATTCCGACTGGCAGGCCTTCCTGCAGGACTGCCGGCCGGACCGCCAGCGCATGTTCGCCATGACCACGCACAGCAGCAGCCCCGCCCACGCCATCGGCTTCCAGCCCGGCGACTGGCTGGTGTTCGGCTCCGAAAGCAAGGGCCTGCCCGCCGAGGTGCGTGAGCAGTTCCCGCCGCAGCAGCGCCTGCGCCTGCCCATGCTGCCGCAGCAGCGCAGCCTGAACCTGTCCAACGCCGTGGCCGTGACGGTGTTTGAAGCCTGGCGCCAGCAGCAGTTTGCCGGCGCCGCACTGGCCGAGGGCGCGCCCGGCGCGGGCTGAGCGACCGGCCCGGGTCGGCGGAAAGTTCCCCGCCGATTGTTTCAACCGCTGAAAAAGCGCATTGCCAATCCAAGGGTTTATCCCGATTCCACACCGTCCTACATTTGAGTCATGGGCTCTACGTTACCAAGCGATTTCCGCAAGGAACGCCCTGTCCCAGAAACAAAACAAAGGACTTGAATCATGAAGAACACCCGCCGTTTTGCCGTCCTGGCCGCCCTCACCGTTTCCGCCTTCGCCGCCCAGGCCGCCGGCTTCGACTACGCCGACAACAGCAGCTACCCGCCCGAAGTGGAGACCCAGAGCACGCTGACACGTGCCCAGGTCATGGCCGACCTGAAGGCCGCCCAGGCCAATGGCACCATGCCCTCCGTCGCCGAAGGCTACCTGCCCATCCAGAACACTGCCACCGCTGGCGTGAGCCGCGAGGAAGTGCGCCGCGAGGCCGCCGCTGCCGAGCGTTCGGGCCAGCTGAACTTCGGCGCCTGAGCCCCAGACCCCGCAACCGCTGCCACCACGCAGCCAGCCCGCAGGTGCCGCCTGCGGGCTTTTTTTCATCGCCGGGCCGCCCCAAGATGAAAAGCGCCCCCTTGGGGGGCAGCGGGCCTTGCGCAGCAAGGGTAGCGGGGGGTCAGTTTTCATTCAGGCCTTGGCACCGTAGTTGCGGGCCACGGACTCGGCCACGCAGGCGGGCTTGTCCGCGCCTTCGCGCTCCACGGTCACCAGCCAGGTCATCTGCAGGCCGCCGGGCTCGATGGGCTCGGCGGCCTGCAGCGTCAGGCGCGCGCGCAGGCGGCTGCCCACGGGCACGGGCGAGGTGAAGCGCACGCGGTTGAGGCCGTAGTTCACGCCCATTTGCGCGCCTTCGATGTGAAAGCAGCTCTGGAAAAACTGGGGAATCAGCGACAGCGTCAGAAAGCCATGCGCGATCGGCGCGCCGAAGGGACCCTTGGACGCACGCTCGGGGTCCACATGGATCCACTGCTGGTCGCCCGTGGCATCGGCGAACAGCTGCACCTGCTGCTGGGTGATGGTGATCCAGTCGCTGACGGCGACTTCCTGCCCCACGCAGGCACGCACTTCGGAATAGGAATGGAAGGTTTTCATGCCCCAAATGGTAGGGGCCGGTGCCGCGCGCTCCATGTCGGGCGCGCGACAGGCTAGGGTTAGCCCAGGGAGGGGCTCAGCGCGAGGCGCGCTGCACGAAGAACAGCCCCGTGCCCACGGCCATCAGCAGCGCGCCGAATACCCGGTTCTGGCTGCGCACGGCACGCGCGTTGCGCATGAAGCCGCGCAGCGCGCTGGCGCTGGCCGCATAGCCGTGCATGACCATGGTGTCCACGGCCAGCATGGTGGCGGCCAGGATCAGCAACTGCAGCCACAGCGGGCGGCTGGTGGTCATGAACTGGGGCAGCACGGCCACCATGAAGATGATGCCCTTGGGATTGGTGGCGTTGGTCAGGAAGCCCGTGAGCACGCGGCGGCGCACGCTGAGCTCGGGCATGGATTCCTGGGTGGCCAGGGGTGCGGCACCCGAGCGCCATTGGCTGATGCCCAGGTAGATCAGATAGCAGGCGCCGACGATCTTGACGGCGTTGAACGCCCATTCGGAGGCCAGCAGCAGCGAGCCCACGCCCGCGCCGGCGATCAGCAAGATGGTCAGCAGCCCCAGCTGCAGCCCGAAGATGGTGGCGCTGCTCTTGCGCACGCCATACGACAGGCCATGGCTCATGGACAGCACGGCGCCCGAGCCCGGGGAGACCGCAATGATCCAGCAGGCCACAAAGTAGGCGATCCAAGTGTGCCAATCCATGCCAAACACCTTAAAAATACGGAGCAGGCCGGCATCTTAAAACCGTGCAGCCGATGTGGCGCACTGCCGCGGCAAAGCCGGATGGGGCGGTGAAGCATTCGGTGGCATTTTTCATCGCCGGGCCGCCCCAAGATGAAAACGGCCCCCTCGGGGGGCGCCCGGCCAGGGGCAGCGGACCTTGCGCAGCAAAGGGAGCGTGGGGGGCATTTTCAACCCTGTCAGAAAGCTGACCCGGCTGTGAGAGTGACACAATCAATCATCCCAGGGTAAACACCAACTCCAAGATCCCGAGCTTCCATGGAACACAGCGCCCCCATCTGGCTGACCTACGGCTTTCTCTATCTCACCGCCGCCGTGCTGGCCGTGCCCATTGCGCGTGCCCTGGGCCTGGGCGCCATCATTGGCTACCTGGGTGCCGGCATTGCCATGGGCCCCTGGGGACTGTCGCTTGTCAGCAATGTGGATGACATTCTTCACTTTGCCGAGTTCGGCGTGGTGCTGATGCTCTTCGTGATCGGGCTGGAGCTGCAGCCCAGCCGCCTGTGGGAGCTGCGCCGGCCCATCCTGGGATGGGGGCTCGCGCAGATGCTGGCCTGCACGGGCGTGCTGTTCCTGGCGGCCTGGGCCTTCGGCTTTTCCTGGCGCGTGAGCCTGATCGCGGGCATGGGCCTGGCCCTGTCGTCCACGGCCATCTGCCTGCAGGTCATGGCCGAGCGCAACCTCATGCGCACGCCCAGCGGCCAGGCCGGCTTTTCCATCCTGCTGTTCCAGGACGTGGCCGCCATTCCCATCCTGGCGCTGATCCCCATCCTGGGCGCGGTCAAGGCCGCCAATGCCACGCACACAGACAGCCACCTGTGGCTGCAGGTGCTCAAGACCGTGGGCACCATCGCCGCCGTGGTGGTGGGCGGCCGCCTGCTGCTGCGCCCCCTGCTGCGCTGGATCGCCCGCAGCCGCACGCCCGAGATCTTCACGGCCACCTCGCTGCTGCTGGTGGTGGGCATTGCCATGCTGATGGTGCAGGTGGGCCTGTCCATGGCGCTGGGAGCCTTCCTGGCCGGCGTGCTGCTGGCCGACAGCGAGTACCGCAGCGAGCTGGAGACCAACATCGAGCCCTTCAAGGGCCTGCTGCTGGGCCTGTTCTTCATGGCCGTGGGCATGAGCATCGACTTCGGCGTGCTGCTGCGCGCGCCCTGGGCCATGGCGGCCATGGTGCTGGGCTTTCTGGCGCTCAAGGGCGCCGTGCTCTACACCCTGGCCCGCGTGCTGAAGCTGCCCTGGCGCGAGCGCCCGGTGTTCACCCTGCTGCTGGCCCAGGGCGGCGAGTTCGCCTTCGTGGTGTTCCAGACGGCGGCGCAGTACAAGGTGTTCCACCACAGCATCTCGTCCATGCTGGTGGCCGCCGTGGCCCTGTCCATGCTGATCGGCCCGCTGGTCCTGGTGCTGATGGACAAGCTGCTGCTCAAGCGCTTTGCCGACATGAAGGATTGCCAGGTCGACGGCGCGGGCCAGGCTGCCAGGGCCCATGAAATCTCGGAGCCGCAGGACGCGCAGATCATCATTGCGGGCTTTGGCCGCTACGGCCAGATCGTGGCGCGCGTGCTGCTGACCCAGGGCGTGCCGGCCACCATCCTCGACCACAGCGTGGAGATGCTGGAAGTGGCACACACCTTCGGCTACCGCGTGTTCTTCGGCGATGCCACCCGCATGGACCTGCTGCGCATTGCCGGCGCGGACAAGGCGCGGGTGCTGGTCATTGCCGTGGACTCTTCCGAGCAATCGCTGAAGATCGCCGCCCGCGTGCGCAAGCGCTTTCCGCACCTGGAGATCGTGGCCCGCGCGCGCGACATGGCCCACTGGTACCAGTTGCGCGACCTGGGCGTGCACCATGTCGAGCGCGAAGTCTTCGAGTCCAGCCTGGTCTCGGCACGCACCGTGCTGGAGCTCGCTGGCCACAGCCCTGCCGAGGCCCGGCGCACCACCGCGCGCTTTCGGGAGCACAACCTGCAGCTGATCGAGCGCATGTACCCCCACCACAAGGACCAGGCCCAGCTCATCGCCGTGGCCAAGCAGGGCCGCCAGCAGCTGGTCGAGCAGATGGCCAAGGAGCGGCAGGAGGCCCAGGCGCAGCAGGAGAAGGACCAGGCGCCGCAGGAAACCCCGCACCCGCCCGCCCCCTGAAAACCGGGCCTCAGGACGCGCCCAGCGCCTGCACCATGTGGTCCACGAACTGCGCCAGCTTGGGCAGTTGGCGGCGGTCCGGCAGATAGACCAGGTGCACCGGGCGCGGCAGCGGCACGCAGTCCTGCAGCACGGGCACCAGCCGGCCCGCGGCCATGTCGGCGGCCAGCAGCACCTCGGGCTGCAGGATCAGGCCCAGGCCGCGCAGCGCCGCATGGCGCAGCCCGTCGCCGCTGTTGCAGCGCAGGCGGGCATCGTCGGGCCACTGCACCGGCGCCGAGCCGTCGCCGCGCAGAATCCATTCCGAGCGGCGCTGCCAGACCGCGTAGCTCAGGCAGTCATGGCGCGCCAGATCGCCCACGCCACGCGGATGACCGCGCCGCCGCAGGTACGAAGGCGCCGCCGCGATCACCATGCGATAGGGCTGCAGCGGCCGCGCCACCAGGCCTTCGCCGCCCACGGGGCCGATGCGCACGGCCACGTCGATGTTCTCGCCCACCAGGTCGACCATGCTGTCGCTCAGTTGCAGGTCCACGCGCACCAGCGGATGGGCCAGCTGGTAGTCGGCCACCAGCGGCGCGATCACATGGTTGCCCAGCGTGGTCGGCGCGCTGATGCGCAGCAGGCCCTGGGGCGCGCTGCGGCTGCGCTCCACGGCCGACTCGGCCCAGCGCAACTGCTCGAAGACCTGGCGGCTGTCCTCGTAGAAGCTGCGCCCCACCTCGGTCAGGCTGTGGCGCCGCGTGGTGCGCTGCAGCAGGCGCGCGCCCAGATGGGCTTCCAGTTGCTGCACATGCTTGCCCACCATCACGGCCGAGATGTCCAGGCGCCGCGCGGCCTGGGCAAAGCTGCCGTCCTCGACCACGGCCATGAAGACCTCCATATTGCGCAGCTTGTCCATGGATTGCCAACCAATGCTTAGGAGTACAAAAAGATCCAGCTACTTTATGCCATCCATGATTTGCAAAACACTGGAGGCCTGTTCACCCCCTCAGAAAGAAAACCGCATGAAGATCCTTCTCATCGGTGCCTCCGGCACCATCGGCCGCGCCGTACACGCCCTGCTGGCCCCGCGCCATGACATCGTCACCGTGGGCCGCAACAGCGGCGATCTGCGCGCCGACTTCACGCAGCCCGAGACGCTGCAGAAAATGTTCGAAGCCGCCGGCCAGGTGGACGCCATCGTCAGCACGGCCGGAAAGCTGCACTTCGGCCCGCTGTCCGAGATGACGGCCGAGCAGTTCAACTCCGGCCTGCAGGACAAGCTGCTGGGCCAGGTGCGGCTCGCCCTGCTGGGCCAGCGCTGGCTGCGCGACGGCGGCTCCATCACGCTGACCAGCGGCGTCGCCGCCACCGAGCCCATCCGCCACGGCGCCAATGCATCGACAGTGAATGCCGCCCTCCACGGCTTCGTCACCGGCGCCGCGGTCGAACTGCAGCGCGGCCTGCGCATCAACGCCGTGAGCCCCACCCTGCTGACCGAATCGGCCGATGCCTATGGCTCGGTCTTCCCCGGCTTCGAGACCGTGCCCGCCGCCCGCGTGGCCCTGGCCTACCAGCGCAGCGTGGAAGGCGCCCAGACCGGCAGGGTCTTCGAGGTGCTCTGACCTCTTCTTGCGGCGGGCCCTCGGCAAAGTCCTTGCGTGCCCGCCCAAAAGGGCCGCGTGCTACGCTGCGCGCCACCATGTTCAACCCCACCCAAGCCGATGTGCGGCGCTTTTTCTGCGGCGTGCGCACCAAGATGCTGAGCGGCGCGCCGATGGAGGCCATAGAGACGCTGGCCAGCCTCTGGATTGCCGAGCATCCCGAGTATTTCGATGACCTTGCCGACGTGGACGCCGCCCTGCTGCGCGACTACGACGCCACGCCCGGCGTGACCAATCCGTTTTTGCATCTGTCCATGCATCTGTCCATCAGCGAGCAGTGCAGCATCGACCAGCCGCGCGGCATACGCCAGGCCGTGGAGCTGCTCAGCCGCCGCCTGGACTCGCTGCACGACGCCCACCACGCCACCATGGAATGCCTGGGGCAGATGCTCTGGGAAAGCCAGCGTTCGGGCCGCCCGCCCGATGGCGAAGCCTATATCGCCGCAGTCCAGCGCCGCGCCACGAGTGACGGCGCCAAGGCCACGGGCGGCGCATAGCGCCTCTGTGCATCACCCTCAAGACAAAGCCCGCGATTGCGGGCTTTTGCTATGGGGTATGGGGCTGCGCGCGATTCACTGCGATTTGTGGCCCAGGCGGAAATGGGGCTGCGGCAGGGTCTGCAGCTCGCCATCGAGGCTGCCGATGTAGTTGGCCAGCGCCTTGAGTTCGCTGTTGGTGAACTGCTTGGCAATGCCGGCCATCACGCCGTTGCTGCGGCCGATATGGGGGTTGCCTTCGGTCTTGTAGGACTTGAGGGCGGAGTACAGATAGTCCGCATACTGGCCGGCCACCTTGGGGTAGCTGGGATCGATGGGTTTGGAAAAGCCCTGGCCGTGGCAGGATACGCAGGCGCCCTTTTGCAGCAGCGCGGCGACCTGGGTGCTGGGCTCGCGGACCTTGGCGTCGGCGGCCTTGGCCACGCCATGCTCGGCGTAGTAGGCCGCCACGTCGGCCATGTCCTGCTCGGTCAGCGGATCGGCAATGCCGCGCATGGTGGGATGCTTGCGTTCGCCCTTCTGGTAGGCCTGCAGCGCGGCCACGATGTAGGGTGCGCCCTGGCCGGAAATCTTGGGGACCTTGTACACCTCGGGGAAGCTGGCCTGGTAGCCCTGGATGCCATGGCAGCCAATGCACATGGCGATCTTCCCCTCCCCTGCCTTTGCGTCACCTTTGCTTTGCTGGGCCTGTGCCACAGAGGTCACAGATGCGACAGCCAGCGCCAATACCGTGGTCAAAGTTTTTATCATTTTGCGCGCACAATCCTTCAAGAGTTCTGACGGATGCCTACTGCTGAGCGGGTAGCGCGAACGATTATGGCAGTCACCGTCAAGCGTCCCCATCAATACTTACGCTGATACCGCCCATGAAATTTCAAGGTTCCGAGAACTACGTCGCCACCCAGGATTTGATGCTCGCGGTGAATGCCGCAGCCACCTTGCAGCGCCCGCTGCTGGTCAAGGGAGAGCCCGGCACGGGCAAGACCATGCTGGCCGAGGAAGTGGCCGCCGCGCTGGACATGCCGCTGCTGCAGTGGCACATCAAGTCCACCACCAAGGCCCAGCAGGGCCTGTATGAATACGACGCCGTCAGCCGCCTGCGCGACTCGCAACTGTCCGACATCGACGGCGGCGAGCGCGTCAAGGACATCCACAACTACATCGTCAAGGGCGTGCTGTGGCAGGCCTTCACGGCAGACCGGCCCGTGGCCCTGCTGATCGACGAGATCGACAAGGCCGACATCGAATTCCCGAACGACCTGCTGCGCGAGATCGACCGCATGGAGTTCTACTGCTACGAGACGCGCGAGATGATCCGCGCCAAGCACCGGCCGCTGGTGTTCATCACCTCCAACAACGAAAAGGAGCTGCCCGACGCCTTCCTGCGCCGCTGCTTCTTCCACTACATCAAGTTCCCCGACGCCGACACCATGCGCCAGATCGTGGCCGTGCACTTCCCCAAGCTGCAGGGCGAGCTGCTGGCCGCCGCGATGAAGGTGTTCTACGACGTGCGCAACCTGCCCGGCCTCAAGAAGAAGCCCTCCACCAGCGAGCTGATCGACTGGCTCAAGCTGCTGGTGGCCGAGGACATTCCCGTGGAATCGCTGCAGACCGCCGAGGGCAAGGTCTCCGTGCCGCCGCTGGTGGGCGCCCTGCTCAAGAACGAGCAGGACGTGAGCCTGTTCGAGAAGCTGGTCTTCATGAACCAGCGCAACCGCTGAGGCCAGCCATGCCGGATTCCAAGCCCGACACCGAAGGCCCCGACCACGCCGGCGCAGAATCGCGCGTGCCGGCCATCACCGGCCAGGTCACCACCATCCCCGTGGCTGGCGCCGTGGCGCACCAGGGCTTCGTGCAGCCCGTGGTCATGCGCTTCAACGGCGTGCGGCTCGAGCCCCTGGCGCTCAGCCATGAACCGGGCCTGCGCGAGGCCGTGCAGGACGGCCAGCTGTGGCGCATCCGCGTGACCTCCGCGCCCGAGCCCGACGACGTGCGCGCCTATATCGAGGCCGCGCTGGAGCAGCGCAGCCAGGGCAAGCGCTTCGCGTTTGCCGTGCTCGACGACGACAGCGGCCGCGTGCTGGGCACCAGCAGCTACCACGACATCCTGCCCGAGGTGCGCCGCGTGGAGATCGGCTACACCTGGTACGCGCGCAGCGTGCAGCGCACCCATGTCAACACCTCGGCCAAGCTCATGCTCATGGGCCATGCCTTCGACACGCTGGCCTGCCATGTGGTGGGCTGGCGCACGGACTGCTTCAACTTCGCCAGCCAGCGCGCCATCGAGCGCCTGGGTGCCAGGAAGGACGGCGTGATCCGCGGCCACGCGCTGCGCCGCGACGGCACCATCCGCGACACCGTGATGTACAGCCTGCGCAGCGGCGAATGGCCCGAGTCGCGCGCCCAGTTGCTGGACCAGTTGCAGCGCCATTCGGACGGCAGCACCGCCGTGGCGCGCACATGAGGGCGCGTACGCCAGGCCCCCGGGAGATGCCATGCTGATCGACTTCTTCTACACCATGCGCGCGGCCAAGCTGCCCGTCTCGGTCAAGGAGTTCCTGACCCTGCTGGAGGCGCTGCAGGCCGGCGTGGTCGGCCCCAGGAGCGAGGACGCCTGGAGCCTGGACGACTTCTACCACCTGGGCCGCACCGTGCTGGTCAAGGACGAGAAGCACTACGACAAGTACGACCGCGCCTTCGCTGCCTACTTCAAGGGCGTGGAGATGGTGGCCGACCTCACGCGCGAGATTCCCCAGGACTGGCTGAAGAAGCTGCTGGAGCGCGAACTCTCGCCCGAGCAGAAGGCCGCCATCGAAGCCATGGGCTGGGACGAGCTGATGGACACGCTCAAGAAGCGCCTGGAGGAGCAAAAGGAGCGCCACGAAGGCGGCAACAAGTGGATAGGCACGGGCGGCACCAGCCCCTTCGGCCACGGCGGCTACAACCCGGCCGGCGTGCGCATCGGCGGGCCGGGCCGCAACAAGAGCGCCGTCAAGGTCTGGGAGCAGCGTGCCTACCGCGACTACGACGACACGCAGGAGCTGGGCACGCGCAACATCAAGGTGGCGCTGCGCCGGCTGCGCAAGTTCGCACGCGAAGGCAGCGACCTGGAGCTGGACCTGCCCGACACCATCCGCAGCACGGCCGCCAACGCGGGCTACCTGGACATCAAGATGATCCCGGAGCGCCACAACAACGTGAAGGTGCTGCTGCTCATGGACGTGGGCGGCACCATGGACGAGCACGTGCAGCGCGTGGAGGAGCTGTTCTCCGCCGTCAAGAGCGAGTTCAAGCACCTGGAGTTCTACTACTTCCACAACTGCGTCTACGACTTCATGTGGAAGAACAACCGCCGCCGCTTCGCCGAGAAGTTTCCGACCTGGGACATCATCCGCAAGTACAACAAGGACTACAAGCTGATCTTCGTGGGCGACGCCACCATGAGCCCCTACGAGATCCTGCAGCCCGGCGGCAGCGTGGAGTACATGAACGAGGAGCCCGGCGCCGAATGGCTGCAGCGCCTGACGCATGCCTTCCCGCGCTTTGCCTGGATCAACCCCGAGCCGCCCGGCGTCTGGCAGTACCGCCAGAGCATCAGCATCATCCAGCAGCTCACGGGCAACCGCATGTACCCTTTGACACTCAAAGGTCTGGAAGACGCCATGCGCCTGCTGTCAAAATAGGCCGATGCCCAAGCTCCCCCCCGCGACAGCGCCGGCCCGAGGGCCGGCGTTTTTGTTTCTGTTGAGTGCAGCCCTGATGCTAGGCGGCTGCAGCCTCCTGCCGTCCAAGAATGATGACAAGGACACGGACCCGTCGCTGATTGCAGCGACCGGCGACCCGGCCTTCTCCCTTGTCGTCGATGCGCCCAAGGAAGTGCGCGAGCTGCTGGAAAAGCACCTCGAACTGCGCCGCTACCGCTACCAGAGCGACCTGCAGCGGCGCGAGTTGACGCGGCTGCTGGGCGCCACCGACGCCAACGTGCGCGACCTGATCGGCACGCTGGGCTACTTCAGCCCCACGGTCACGGTGGAGATCAAGGAAACGCCCGAATCCGACGAGGCCCCGCTGGAGGTCACCGTCAAGGTGGACCCTGGCGAGCCCGCCACCATTGCGCGCAGCCAGGTGCGTTTTGCGGGCGTCAATGCCGACGATCCCGAAGGCGCCTCGCAGCGCGCCACCATCGAAAGCCAATGGCCGCTGCAGCCCGGCCAGCGCTTCAGCCAGGCCAGCTGGAGCCAGGCCAAGAGCCAGGGCCTGCGCACGCTGCAGTCGCGCCGCTACCCGCTGGCGCGCATCGACTCCAGCCTGGCCGACATCGACGCCGACACGCACGAGGCCGACGTCAGCGTGGCCTATGCGCCCGGCCCGGCCTACACCTTCGGCCCGCTGCGCATCGAAGGCGCCCAGCGCTACGACCCCGTGGGGACGGCCCGCATCGCACGCCTGCCCGAGGGCGAGGAATACGACCAGACCGCCCTGGTCGACGCCCAGCTGCGCCTGGCCAGCAGCGGCTACTACGACTCCGTCTTCCTCACGCTGGCCAACGTGCCCCAGCAGGGAGACAGCGCCGCCGAGGACGAGGAAGCCATCAAGCGCAAGGGCGCCCAGGTCACCACGCCCGTCATCGCCCAGGTGCGCGAGGCCCAGATGCAGAAATGGGTCTTCGGCGTGGGCATGAGCACCGACACCGGCCCGCGCCTGAGCGTGGACCACATCCACAACCGCCTGCCCTGGCTGGGCTGGCGTGCCGTCACGCGCATGCGCTTCGACCGCAAGAACCCGCTGATCTCCACGCAGTGGACCGCCCTGCCCGACGAAACCCTGTGGCGCTGGTTCACCACGGCCAAGGCCGAGCGCGCGCCCTCGGGCGACTTCGATGTCAACAGCCTGCAGCTGCGCGCCGGCCGCACCAAGTCCGAAGACCACATCGACCGCAACTACTACCTGCAGTACGACTACGCCAAGACCCAGGGCGAGGGCGCGCCCCCGTCCAGCTCGTCGGTCACGGCCAACTACGGCTGGACGGGCCGCTACTTCGACAGCACGCTGGCGCCCTCCTCGGGCTTCGGCTTTGCCTGGGAAGTCGGCGCGGGCACCACGCTCACGCCCCAGCGCACACCGTTCGGCCGTGTCTCGGGCCGCTGGCTCAGCCTGATTCCCATCGGCGAGGTCGATCCCGAGACCAAGCGCCGCAGCCGCCTGGCGCTGCGCGCCTCCGGCGGTGCCTTGCTGGCCCGCAAGGATGCCGACCTGCCCGTCACCCAGCTGTTCATCACCGGCGGCGACAACACCGTGCGCGGCTACGGGTACCAGAGCATCGGTGCGCGCACCGACAGCGGCAAGGTCATCGGCGGGCGCTACATGGCCGTGGGCAGCATCGAGTGGCAGCGGCCCATCGTCATCAAGGGCAACACGCAGGACTGGGAGCACGCCGTCTTCCTGGACGCCGGCACCGTGGGCGATGCGCCCGACTCCATGTACATGCGCGTGGGCGTGGGCACCGGCCTGCGCTGGCGCAGCCCCGTGGGCCCCGTGCAGGCCGACATCGCCTGGGGCGCCCAGGAAAAGCAGCTGCGCCTGCACCTGCGCCTGGGCTTCAACTTCTGACCATGGTGGATTCCCGCTTGAATACCCCTGCCTCCTCCGCCGCGCCAGACCAAAGCCCCCAGGCGTCCCCTCCGTCGCCTGCGCCCCGCCGCCGCTGGCTGCGCTACCTGCTCTGGTTCTTCCTGGTCCTGGTCCTGCTGCTGGCCGCCCTGCTGGGTTCCGCCTGGTGGTGGAGCGGCCGTGCCGATTCGCTGGCCTACACCCTGCAGCGCGTGGCCGGCTGGCTGCCCGCAGGCCAGAGCCTGCAGGCCAAGGAAGTCACCGGCACCGTGCGCCAGGGCGGGCGCATCGGCTGGCTGCAATGGCAAAGCCCCACCATGAAGGTGGAGCTGCGCGACGCCACCATCGGCTGGCAATTGCGTCCCCTGCTGTCGCGCACCGTGCGCCTGGGCGAAGTGCGCATCGCCGAGCTGAACATTGCCAGCACGCCTGACCCCGAGGACAAGAAACCCGTCGAGCCGCTGCAGCAGCTCGTGCTGCCCGTGAAGATCGACGTGCCCTTCCATGTGGAGCGCATCGTCTGGCAAGGCCCGCCCCAGGCCGAGGTACTGGGCCTGCAAGGCCACTACGCCTACGACGGCAGCGAGCACCAGCTGGACGTGCGCGACCTGCAATGGGCCGATGGCAGCTACCAGGCCAGGCTGCGCCTGCAGGCCCGTGCGCCCATGGCCATCCAGGCCGAGCTGCAGGGCGACCTGCAGGCGCCGGCCCTGGCTTCGGACGACGAGGCCTCCACGGCCAAGGCCCCCAAACCTGCACCGCTGGCCGTGCAGGCCAAGGCACGGATCGACGGCACCCTGGCTACCGCCGCTGCGCAACTGGGCATCAAGCTCCAGGTTGATGCCAAGCCCGGGACGGTGCCCGAGGAAACGCCTGCCCCTGCCGCCGTACAGAAATCCGCCAAGGCCGATGGCAAGAACGGCAAGGCCAGGGAGCGCAAGGAAGCCGCCCCCGTGTCCGAACCCATGCACGCGGACATCGAGGCCAGCATCCGGCCCTGGCAGCCCCAGCCGCTGCAGACCGCGCGCGCCCAGCTCAGCCAGATCGACATCGCCGCCTTCTGGCCCCAGGGACCGCGCACCCGCATCAGCGGCGAATTGCAGGCCGGGCCGGATGGCAAGGCAGCTGATACAGCCCAGGCACCCGCCACGGAACAGGCATCGGACCAGGCACCAGGCTCGGCCATCGCCACCACCGCCTGGCAGCTGACGACACGCCTGAACAACGCCATGCCTGGCCCCTGGGACCGCCAGCGCCTGCCGCTGGACCAGATCGAGGCCGCAGTGCGCTATGACGGCCAGCAGTGGCTGCTGGAGCAGGCGCAGATCGCCATAGGCTCGGGCGGCATCGACGCCCAGGGCCGCTTCGAGCCCGCCACCAAGGTCTTCGAAGGCCAGGCCAAGGTCCAGCGCCTGGACCCCGCCGCGCTCTACAGCCTCCTGGAAGCCGCACCGCTGCAGGGCGAGCTGCGCGCCAGCACCACGGCAGAGCAGCAGGTGGACTTCAGCGTGGACATCCAGGCCGCAGCAGCGCCCGCAGGCGCCAAGCGCCAGCCCCTGCGCATAGAAAAACTCGCCACCAAAGGCCGCTGGGCCCAGCCCGTGCTGTCGCTGGAGAACCTGCAGCTTGATGCGCTGCAGGCCTCGGTGCGCAGCCGCAGCCTGCAGTTCGACACCGAACAGCAAAAACTGCAGACCGTGCTGAAGGCCCAGCTGCCCGGCGCCGAACTCTCGCTGGACGGCCACATCAGCCCTGCCGCAGGCCAGGGCAGCAGCCAGCTCAAGCTGTCGTCACTCACCTCCCTCACACAGTGGCTGCGCAAGCTGCCCGGCATGAAGGACCCGCTGGCCGGCGCCCTGATCGAAGGCCAGGCCCAGCTGGACGCCAGCTGGCGCGGCGGATGGGGCGCACTGCAAAAGCGCATGAAGGCCGCCGTGGGCGACCCCCTGCCCGCCAGCGGCCTGCAGCTGCAGGCCGACCTGCAGGCCGCCAAGCTGCGCTACCTGCCCGCCAACACGCCGCCCGAGCAGGCGCTGGAGCTGCCCGAGCTGCGCCTGGCCCTCAAGGGCTCGCCCGAGCAGGCCAGCCTCACCCTGGCCGGCCAGGCGAAGCGCGGCACGCAGACCGCGCAGATCGACACGGCCCTGCAGGCAGGCCTTGCCACGGCGCGCGGTGCCGCACCCCTGGACTGGCAGGCCAGCATCGACAAGCTGCAGGCCCGGCTGAGTCCGGGCCAGGACCTGCCCGGCCCATGGCAGCTGCAACTGGCAGGCAACCAGCCCGTACGGATCGCCCAGCGCACCACGGGCCGCACCGTGCTGTCCACTGCCTTCACGGCATCGGCCGGCAGCCTGCAGGTCACGCCGCCCACCCTGCCCCAGCGCCGCACCAATGCCCAAGCGCCCCAGCCCGTGCTGCTGGCCTGGGACGACACCCGCGCCAGCCAGGGCGGCGACGGCCGCTGGGCCCTGCGCAGCACAGGCCGCGCCCAGGCATTGCCGCTGGCCTGGGTCGATGCCCTGTCCATGGCCGAGGAGCCCCCGCTGGCCGCCATGGGCCTGAGCGGCGACCTGAGCTTCAACGCCCGCTGGGACATCGACACGACGGGCCCCGCGCTCAAGGCCGAACTGCTGGTCGAGCGTGCAGCCGGCGACCTGCGCCTGGCCGTGGAAGACGGCTCGGGCACCACCGTCATCCACACCACGGGGCCGCGCTCCAGCAAGCCCGGCGAAGTGCGCACCCGTACCGTGCGCGGCGCCGGCATGCGCGCCCACATCAAGCAGGCCCGCCTGAGCGTGCGCGCCCAGGGCGACGACGTGCAGGCCAAGCTCGACTGGGACAGCGAACGCGCCGGCACCCTGACCGCGCAACTGGGCACGCGCCTGGCCCAGCAGGACGGCACCTGGACCTGGCCCGAGAAGGCCCCTCTGTCCGGCCAGATAGACGCCCGCATGCCCGACATCGGCATCTGGGCGCTGTTCGCCCCGCCCGGCTGGCGCGTCACCGGCTCGCTGCAGGCCAAGGCCGAGATCAGCGGCGACCGCCAGAACCCGCAGTGGCAGGGCAATCTCTCGGCCGACGGCCTGAGCATCCTGTCCGCGCTGGACGGCATCGACCTGCAAAACGGCGTGCTGCGCGCGCGCCTGCAAGGCAACCGCCTGGACCTGACCGAGCTGCGCATGCAGGGCGGGCGCGGCAGCAATGCGCGCATCCTGGGCTACAGCGGCAACCTCACCACGGCGCCGCGCGAAGGCGGCGAACTCACGGGCTCGGGCTTCGTGCGCTGGGACCCGCCCAACGCCGATGGCAGCAACTCCGGCCTGAGCATGGACTTGCGCGCCCAGGCCACCAGGCTGCAGGTGCTGGTGCGCGCGGACCGCCAGGTCAGCGTCTCGGGCGGCCTGCAGGCCAGGCTGGAGCAAGGCCAGTTCACGCTGCGCGGCGACCTCACCACCGACCGCGCCACCATCATCCTGCCCGAGGAATCCGCGCCCTCGCTGGACTCCGACGTGGTCGTGCACTCGGCCGCCTCGCGCAAGGCCGAGCAGGAAGCGGCGCGCAAGCAGCAGCAGGCCGACCGCAAGGCCCAGGCCCGCGCCGAAACCATCAAGCTGCCCGACATCCTCGTCAAGCTCGACCTGGGCCGCGACTTCGCGCTGCAGGGCTACGGCATCACCACACGCCTGGAAGGCGCGCTGGAAGTGCAAGGCCCCACCGTGGCGGGCGGCCCGCCGCGCATTACCGGCGAGATCCGCACCGTGCAGGGCCGCTACCGCGCCTGGGGCCAGTCGCTGGACGTGGAGACCGGCCTCATCCGCTTCAACGGCCCCTACGCCAACCCCTCGCTGGACATCCTGGCGCTGCGCCCGAACATCGCCGTGCGCGCAGGCGTGCAGGTGCAGGGCACGGCCAACGCCCCGCGCGTGCGCCTGTACTCCGACCCCGAAATGCCCGATGCCGAAAAGCTCTCCTGGGTGGTCATGGGCCGCGACCCCGCCACGGGCGGCGCCGAAAGCGCCCTGCTCCAGCAGGCCGCGCTGTCCCTGCTCAGCGGCGGGCGCAACAACAGCGGCAAGATCGCCAGCAACCTGGGCCTGGACGAAATCGGCTTCAAGGGACCGGGCGGCGAGGGCTCCACCGGCGCGGCCCTCACCCTGGGCAAGCGCCTGTCCAGCGACCTCTATGTCACCTACGAGCAAAGCCTCTCGGGCGCCATGGGCACGCTGTACATCTTCTACGACCTCTCGCGCCGCCTCACCCTGCGCGGCCAGACCGGGGAAACCAGCGCGCTGGACCTGATCTACACCGTGCGCAAGGACTGACGCCCCACCCCTGCGCAGCCTCCCTGCCGGCGCTGCGCGGGGCGGACCCGCCATGGGTTTACAATCGCCGTTTGCTCCTCTCCGTAGTTCAATGGATAGAACGGGCGCCTCCTAAGCGCCAGATACAGGTTCGATTCCTGTCGGAGGGACCATCAATTTTCCAATGGCGACAACCACTTACAGCTCATTGAGTGGGTGTCTGGGCCATAAGTGGGACATGAATACGGTCTAAAGGGCTGGATTGCATGCCCGCGCAGTGGGCTCTCAACACGGAAACGACGACAGCCCCCTCGGCGCCCTCATGGGAATCGAAGGGGCCGTTGTCGTTTCGTTTGGCCCGAGCTAAGCACGCGCACCCGCATCAGCGCCGAACCTTCTCCAGCGCCACCGCAGGGCCTGCTCAGGCAGGGCAAATCACTTAGTGATTGCTTTTTTCAGTTCTTCCTGGAATTCCTCACCATTCCGAAGGCGAAGATATTCCTGATGTGCCAACCGATAGGCTTCTGATTCCATACCGTACGAAGTCGACAGTACTTCATAGCGGTCGACTCCGGCACGACGCCAGAGTGCCAGATCGGCCATGACCTCCGCGCGAGAAGTACTATTTACTTCCTTTTTATTTGCTGCGCTGCTCTCTTGAGAATTGGCTGCATAGCAAGTAGAAATAGCTATTGTGAAGAATGCGAATTTTAGAGTGCGCAATGCACTTACCCTGATCAAGGGCGAGGCTATTTTTGACATGGTTTAAATGACAGATGACTATGAGGCTACCGGCAAGTATGTTATGCGGCAGTGTTGACCGAATGAATCAAAGACGCAATATTAAATATTGAGCCACTCCTTTCCTAAAGAAAATTGATGACTACCAGATATATTCATCAATCAATATTCAGAATAAGTTTCCAATCAGCTTTTCTTTTTCAATACAAAATAATTGAAAATTCAAAACACTTTGCTGATCTTTACCCAAAGTCTTGCTCAGGGAATATCCACACGCAGCAGACCAGTGCACGAATGCTGCAAAAACCAAATAGATGGTGAAATTCAAGTGAGGTAACGAGTAGCGGGCTTGGAGTTTGAGAAGCCCTGGGCCAAATATCCGCGCGCTTGCTAAAATGCGTCCCATGCCGCTGCCTCAGGCACTGGTGGAATGGTCACAAGCCCTCTGCGATCAAAACCCACCAGCTGCATCAACGAGGTCGTCAACCTCCATCCATGACATCGCCACCAGAGCGCTCATAGATCTCGGTGCGTGTGGCGGCCGGCAAAACCGCTGGTATGTAGACGCCCCTGGGCCCTGCCTCAGCTGCAAGGCTCTGCGAGAAGGCCAACATGTAGGACTTCGTTGCTGCGCAAATACCTTGTGAAGACTCAGGCAGCAATGCATTGAGCCGGTCGGTGGTACGGGCCACCAATACGAGATCGTGGCCACGAGCCGCAAAGCGGCGTGCGTAAACAGCACCAATGCCACTGGAGGCGCCAGCAATAAGAGAGCTAGTCATTTCAACTTCCCCAATTGATATCCACCATTTTTATGACAGCCTGGTTAATAAGACAAGTCAGCGCAGAGAGACGCTGCTGCGGAGAAAGATGCGTTCAGCTGCGGGAAGTCAAGCTGGCCATCGTGTAGTGCTCATAGTGGCCAATCCCATTCTTCACGATGGGATCTTCGGATGTAAACGAACCGATCTCTTGGTTGTCGGCGATCTGGTAAAGAGACACGCCGTAGCCATCACCATCGTCAATCACAGGCCCGTGCGCTACGATCACACCTTGCTCGAGAAGACCGTTCATATATTCGCCATGCTGCATCATCCATGTTTTTTCTTCGCCGGACATGGTGCCCAGGAAATTCGCGCGAGGCGGGACAAATTTGCACAGGTAGTATTTCATTTCGGCTCCTCTCAAAGATAAATGATGCTGAGATTCAAGCTGTTTTCACACTCTTCAATATTGCCCCCTCGAACATCTTGGGCGCATAGCTCTGCAGGAACAGGATCATTCCGGTCATCTTTCCAACGGGATTACTGAACTTTGGCTTCTTGGTATCGATCAGCTTGGTAATCGTTTTGACGACGGCGTCGGGCGCCTCCGCCTCATCGATCCCCTTCTGTGTCGCAGCATCTGCTTGCTTGCGGTAGGCGTTGTAATCAGCAATACGCCCGCTTGATTGAGACACGGAGTTATGAGCGAGGTTGGTCTTGAACCACACTGGCTCCACCATGCTGACTTGGATGTTGAACGGATCCAGCTCGAAGCGCAGAGATTTGAAATACCCCTGGACTGCGTGCTTTGAAGCCGTGTAGTACGAGAGATTCGGCGGGCCGATCAAGCCGACGATGGAGCTGATTGTGATGATCTGCCCATGCTTTTGCGCCCGCAGCCGGGGCAGCAAGGCATTCGTCACTTTGATCGTGCCCCAGAAGTTGGTTTCGAACTGCTGACGTCCCAATTCGACGGGAGTCTCTTCTGCCAGCCCCGTCACCATGTAGCCGGCATTGTTCACCAATACATCCAGCTGCCTGACGCTGCGGAACAGCTCTTCAGCGAACGCGTTGATGGAGTTGTCGTCGCTGATGTCCAGACGCAGCAGCTTGAAGGGAACCTTCCCTTCGTGCTTTTCAGGTTCACGGCTGGTACCGATGACTTCGAAGCCCTGGTTGTGCAGGCTGTTGGCGAGCAGCAGGCCGAAGCCCGAGGATGCGCCGGTGATTAGGACTGTCTTCTTCATGGGTAGCTTCTCCGTAGATGATGGAAATTCTTGAAAACTTTGCCCGGCTGAACGTGCGTGCAGAAGGGCTTTGGGCTATTTGCTATCGGGGTTGGCAGCGCGACCATGAACAAGCCTTCATCAGCCAAGGCATGGCTCACAACCGTTACCTCTCAAGATGAGGCCGGGCTCTCTGCGCGCATGACTCCTTTCGGGCGTGGGTGCTGGACTGAACGATGAGCGCATGTTAGTATCGTTTCAGTACTTAGTCAATACTGAAATGATATGGACTCGAAAAAAACTTCTGAAAGCACTTGCCCCATCGCGCGCAGCCTGGCCTTCCTGGGCGATGCGTGGACTATGTTGATCCTGCGGGATGCGAACGCTGGGCTGACGCGCTTCGATCAGTTCAGGAAAAGCCTTGGCATCGCTCCCACGATGCTGACGAAGCGTTTGGCGACGCTCACGGATGAGCAACTGCTGGAAAAGCGGCAGTATTCGGAGCGGCCACCTCGCGAGGAATACGTCCTGACCGAAGCTGGGAGGGACTACTTGCCCGTTCTCTTCATGATTGCTGCCTGGGGCCGAAAGCACCGTGGCGAAGGCAAGCTGGTTCGGTTTCTGGATGCCGAGACGGGCAACGATCTGAAGCCGATTGCGATCGACGCAGAGACCGGCGCAGAGATCGGGACTCGCGAAATCCGCATGGTGATGCCGGAATGAAGCCAAGCAGTCGGGCTCCAGTGCCGGCGGAAAATCAAGCAGGCACAGCGAACCGTGGCGTAGTTCTTCTGTTGGCTGCGCTCGCGGCGATAGGCGCTTTGTCAACCAACATCATCCTGCCGTCGTTTCCGGCGATGTCTAAAACCCTGGGTGCGTCAGATGCCCAGCTCGGCCTGACACTCAGTGTCTTCTTCGTAGTTTTCGCGGCGGGGCAACTCTTCGTGGGACCTCTGTCTGATCGCTTCGGGCGTCGCAAACTGGTCATAGGGGGCTTGCTGGTCTTCGCGGCCGGCGGGGTGGTGTGTGCCCAGGCGGCGGCTCCAGCCGAACTGATTGTCGGCCGAGCAATACAGGCTGCAGGCGTATGCGCCGCGTCCGTACTTGCACGCGCGATCGCAAGAGATATGTATGAAGGCGAAACTCTGGCACGCGTTCTTGCGATGGTGATCGTGGCTATGGCCGCGGCCCCGGGGTTCTCTCCGCTGCTGGGCGGCATGACTGAGAAAATGATTGGCTGGCGCATGACCTTCCTGACGGTCAGTGCCTTCGGGCTTGCACTTTCAATGTGGTACGCCTTCCGACTTCCAGAAACACACGTCGCGTCGCGGCGGATGCCGCTTGCCGTTGGCCCCATACTCAGGATCTATGCCAGCCTTCTGATCGATCCACGCTTCCTCCGTCCAGTCGTCGCTGTCATGTGTCTCACAGGCGGGCTTTATGGATTCTTCGCTGCTGCTCCATCAGTGCTGATGGGCGCCATCAAGTTGAGCGCGCTGGAGATGGGGCTCTTTTTTGCAGCCACGGTGCCCGTGGTTTTTGCTGCAGGCCTCGCTGTACCAAGACTTTCACATCGCTGGGGTGCAGCTCGAGTCATCCAAGCCGGAATCGTCTTGGCCTTGGTTGGAGGCGTGATGATCTACCTGGCCTCGGTTCGATACCCATCCAGCCTCACAGCGTTCACGTTCGCGCTCTGTGTCTTCCTCATGGGAATGGGCGTTGCCAATCCTCTCAGTACAGCACAGGCGCTTTCTCCATTTGGAGCTCAAGCAGGTGCAGCCTCCGCCATGTTGGGCTTCATACAGATGTCCGGCGCAGCACTTGGCGCCATGCTGGTCAGCACGATGGCAGGGATCTCCCACATGGCGGCGGTAGGACTGCTTATCTCAGTCTTCGCACTTCTTGCTTTCATCACTTTCTGGAACCAGCCCAGGACGGCTGGTTTTTGACGAGATTCCAGTGGATACACGAGGCACACCTTCGCCAGCATGAATTGGATGGAGCCTTTGCCCGACTGCCGCAGCGTGAGGACTCAATGGCCGCAGGACCCTGCCCCTGTAGCACAAACACACAACTGGAAGAATTCTTGCGGAACGCCACTGAACACGCAGCGCGTCACGCAGATAACTCGTTGATTTCTCACGTCCTCGCAAGCCATGCGCCATCGATCTTTAGAGAGATGCGCCACTGGACTTTCGTCTGTACGGAAAACGCGCCACTGGACTTTAGTTTTTTAGACCAGTAAGGCTGAGGAGCGAGCTATCGGCCGAGGCGCAAGCGCTCAGGGCCGATGTGCGGCGGCGTAGCGGGTTGCCAGGGGCTCTCGTGTGGCAGCTACCGACGGTGGATTCAACC
>NZ_BCTO01000032.1 GCF_001571325.1 Delftia tsuruhatensis NBRC 16741 | reverse complement strand
GTCTATGACCAGCGATCTTGTGACCAGCCCCTTCACGCTGGCCCCAGGGGAGACAAGAACCATCTGCAACATCTGGATCGACAACCCCGCCAGTGGTGCCTCGGGCGTGGTGCTGATCGGCATGGCCCATTTCATGCCGAATGGCGGCGCGGGAGCCATCGGGCTGACGATTTCGCGCGGCGGCAATGCCTTGCGCTTCGCCGGCACTTCGGCTGCGGCAGGCTTCCAGCAATCCGCACTGATTTCAGGATTTGACGCAGGACCGCCACCCGGCGTCACCGTTTATTCGCTCCAGATACAGAACCTTGAGGGAAGCACATTGCAGGTATTCAGTGCCAACCTGGTCGGAACAGGGGGCCGTCGATGATCCATTTCATTCAGATCGATAGCGCGGGCAACATACTGCGTTGCGGCAATGCGCCTTTCAAATCATTGGGTGAGATGCCCGGCGCGGATGCCTCATACCGTCGCATCCCTGGACCGCTGGGCGATCCCGGCGCTTATTACTGGAGCGGGGGACTTGTCGAAAAACCACCCAGGCCTTCCCAGTTCCACCGCTTCGATCCCCAGGAGCGTGCGTGGAAACTGGACGATGGCCTGGCATGGAGCGCTGTACGTGGCCAACGCGATGCACGCCTTGCCGCATGCGATTGGGTGACGCTGCGCGCCCAGGAGACAGGTGAGCCCGTGCCTGCACCGTGGATGACCTACCGGCAGGCCCTGCGTGACATCACCGACCAGCCCGACCCGCTGGCCATCGTGTGGCCCACGGCACCCGCCTGATGCGTGCCAAGCCTGCCACCGTGCTCGGCATGCCCCATTCCCTCGAATATGAACTCGACGCGGTGCTGCCCTTCATGCAGGGCCTGGTGCCGGGCTTGGCCCGATCCCAGGACATGCGCGCCATTGGCCTGCGCCGTGGTGGCCAGCTGGTGGCTGGAGTGCTCTACGAAGGCTTCAACGGCCGCAACCTCTGGATGCACGTCGCGGCCGAGCCCGGCGCGCGCTGGCTCGTGCGCGACTATCTGCGCGCCTGCTTTGCCTATCCGTTTCTGGTGTGCGGCGTGGAGCGCGTCAGCGGCTACGTGAACGAGAGCAACGCCCTGGCGCGGCGCTTCAACCAGCACCTGGGGTTTCGTGAGGAGGCCCGGCTACACGGCGCGGCGCCGGACGGCGGCGACGTGCTTATTTTTGTGATGTGGAAAAAGGAGTGCAGGCATGCGCTGGCACACGACTGAATTTGATCTTCTGCCCGAACGGGCGTTCTGCCCACGACCTGGCGGCCGCATGACACTGGAGGGTGGAAAGGGCAGCAGCGCGCCCGCGCCCGACCCGCGCCTGGTCGAGGCACAGGTCAAGTCCATGGGAATTCAGGACGCTGCCATTCAGAAGATCCTGAGCCAGTCGGATGAGATAGCGCCGCTGCAGAAAGAGCAGACGCAGTTCGCGCTGGACACCCAGCGGCAGGCCTGGGAACAGTCGCAGCAGGACCGCGAATATGCGCTGGGGCGCCGTGACCAGTTGACGGGCCTGCAGGACAAGATGGTCGAGGATGCGCGCACCTTCGACACCGAGGCCAAGCGCGAGGAGCTGGCCGGCCAGGCGGCCGCCGATGTCTCCCAGGCCTACGAAAGCTCCAAGCGCACCCAAAACGCGGAAATGGCGCGCATGGGCATCAACCCTGCGGACGGCAAATATGGCGCCGCCTCCAACGCGCTCGCAGCTGGCGAGGCCCTGGCCATGGCCACCGGCAAGAACTCAGCCCGCACGGCGGCGCGTGCCGAGGGCAGGGCGCTCACCGACCGCGCGCAAACCGCATTGGCGGGCTACCCGGCCATGGGCATGCAGACCACAGGACAGGGTGCGGGCTTTGGCACGGCGGCCCAAATGGCGGCAAACACCGGGCTGGCTGGCCTGAATTCCGGCTACGGCCAGGCAGCCGGTGCTGCCGGGCAGATGGGGTCGAACGCCACCAGCATGTGGGGTGCCCAGGCAAACCACCAGGCCAATATGCGGTCCAACGATTCGACGGGAGGCCTGCTGGGCGGCCTGGGCGGCACAGCCGTTGGCCTGGCGCAATTGTGGAAGGCTTCGGATCCACGCCTGAAAGAGGAGGTGAGGCCGGTTGGGGTGGATGAGTCCACGGGGTTGAGCCTCTATGAGTTCGCCTACAAGGCCGAACCCGGCAGGCGCTATATCGGCGTCATGGCCGATGAGGTGCAGCAGCGATTCCCCGAGGCAGTGATGGTGGACAAGTCGGGCTTCATGCGCGTGGACTACGCGGCATTGGGTATGGAATTCAAGGAGGTCGTGTGATGCGCGGCGGACGTTCTTCTCTCTCGGACTTTTTCAACAACTTCAACGCGGCCTACAGCCTGACAAAGCAGGTAGGCCGGGACATCGAGGTGGGCAATGCTGTAAACGCAAAGCCCACGGAGTCCCAGGCGTACACAGAGGAGCAGGGCAAGGAACTGGAGGGGCTGGCCGCGCAGGGCTACAAGATCGACTTCGACCAGGCCAAGAATGCCTATGTCGCCAGCAACGAGGCCGGTGACGCCAAGACGATGGCTATGCAGGGGCTGACCACGAACTTCATGGGCAAGCAGCTCACGGGCGGGGTCGATGCCAACAAGGGCGAGATTGACCGGATGCGCTCCATGTCCGTGGCAGACGCCATCGCCAAGCATGACCCCGAGGCCGGCATGCGGATACGCGGCCAGGTCGAAGACCGGGCATTCAAGGCGAAGGAGCAGGCGCGCTCGGAAAAGGCGTGGGCACGCGAGGACGGAATCGAGGCATTGGATAAGCAGTTGGGCGAAGAATTCGAGACGGGCCTGATGGGAGCGGACGGACAGCGCCGCAAGCCCACCTTCTCGGACTTCCTCGGCAACCAGGAAAAGCGGGCCTTCATGCTGAGCCAGGCCGGCTATGCGAAAGAGGCCAACGAGGCCGCGCAGAAGGCCCTGGCCACCAGCTACTCCAAGGCCCAGCTCGAAACCGAGGAGCGCAAGCAGGCCCTGGGCCCGGCCGTCGCGGCCTTTGCTTCGGGCAACTATGCCCCGGCCATGGAGTACTTGAACCGGTTCGGCCTGGGCGGGGCGTCCAAGGTCACAGGCATCGAGCGCGGCAAGGACGGCGGCATCGTCATGAACATGGTGGGCGTGGATGGCAAGGCCATGGAGCCCGTCCGCACCACAGCCGAGCAGGCCGACGCCATGCTGCGCTCAACCGTGAACCCGGCGGCTATCTACCAGCTGAACCACGACAATTTCCAGCGGCAGCTGCAGCTGAATCAGGACCGCCGCTCCGACAACGCAGACCGGCGGGGCGGCAATGCAGATGCCCGCGCTGCAGCCGCGCACAGCATTGCAATGGAGGACCGCCGGGAACGGCTGAACGAGAAGCGCGAACTGCGAGAGGTCCGCGAGGCCATGGCGCGGGAGTCAAACCCCAGCATGTCGGACACCCAGATCCGGGCGGTGCGCGCCGGCATCATGCGGCCCCCAGGGGCCGACAACCCCAAGGCGAAGTACGACTACGACCCGGTGAAGGTGCAGAAGGCGTTCGGCACTACGGAAGTGGACCCTTTGACCCAAAAGGAAACTGTGAAGCGCAACCAGGACGAAGAGCGCCGGTTTCGGGAGTTCATGGCCGACAACCCCAACATCCGGGACGTGGACGAAGGACTGGTGAAGTTCAATGCGTCCGAAGTGAAGCGTACCCGGAGCGAGAAAGCTGGGCGGGCCTCGGCTGTGCAGGCTGCCATGACGCCGGAAGCGATTGCCGCGACGGCCAAAAAGCACAGCATGTCGGAGGAACAGGTTCAGAACATGTTGCGCGCGAAGGGCCTCATCAAGTAGGCGGGCCAGGGGCGTACCAAGCCTGACAGCCTCGACGGAGTTCAATCCGCGAGGTAATGCATGCCCCAGACCCCCCGAAGCGCTGCCGATGGCGGCGTTGACTTGTTCGAGATTGCCGGCATCGATCCGGCGCCCAAGAAGGCGGCCCAGGCCCCGGCCGGCGACGTTGACCTGTTCGAGCTGGGCGGCATTTCCATCGACGTGCCCAAATCAAAGCCGCAGGGCATTGGCGGCTACGTGGCAGACGCCATCACCGACGTGTTCAAGCGCGCGGGCGGCGCGGCACTCTCCGGCGTGGCCTCTGCGCCAGAGGCTGCGCAGTCGGGCCTGCGCGCCTCGGTGCGCAGCGGCGCCGGCGGCGACCCTGCCACGGTCATGCCCGGCGGCGTGTTCATGCCGGGGCTCGACACCGACGAGGCCATCAACGGCCCCATGACGCAGCAGCAGCGCGACCGGCGCGAGCTGCAGGCCGAGCGTGCGGCCGTGGGCGTGCGCCTGCCGGGCGCCGAGACGCTGGCCCGAGCCGGCCGGGATGCGCAGAAGGCCATCAACGACACGACCAGCCAGGTCACGCAGGACGCCGTGGCCAACTCCCAGATCACGGGCAACCTGCTCAAGGGCGAGATCCACTTCGGCAAAGACCCATCCGTGCGCGGCTTCCTGATGCAGGGCGCCGACGTGTTCGGTTCGATGTTCCCGGTGGTGGCCACGGCGCTGGCCACGCGCAGCCCGGGCGCAGCCGGCGCGGTGGGTGGGGCCATGGCGGCGGGCGAGGGCGTGCAGAACGCGCGGGAGTTCATCGCCAAGCAGTCGCACGAGCAGCTGCTGGACACCAGCCCGCTGTACCGCCGCATGATCGATGCCGGCGCGGCGCCCGACGAGGCGCGGCGCATCACCAGCGCCAAGGCCGAGGACGCCTCGGCGTTGCTGCAGGGCGCTGTGGCCACGTTCGGCGACCGCTTCACCGGCAAGCTGGTGACCGGCGGGCTCGACCCGCTGCTGGCCCGCGTGGCCGGCCGCTCGGTGCTGGGCAAGACGGCGGCCGGCGCGGGTATCTCGGCGCTGGAGGAAGGCACGCAGGAGCTGGCGGAAGGCGTAGCCTCGGACCTGGGCACCAAGAGTGTGGCCAGCGGCAAGGAAATCGGCGAGGACTCGGCCGCCAACTTCGTGCTTGGCGCGCTGGGCGGATCTGCACCAGGTGCTGCCCGGGGCGTGGTGGCCGGCGTGAAGGATCGTAGGGGCGGCCAGGCGGATGCTGGCGGGCGCAACACGGTCATCGACGTGACCTACAAGGATGCCGAAGGCAACACGGTCACGGACGTGGCCACGACCGCAGATGCTGGCCAGCGCGACGGCGCTGCAGCTGCGCCTGCCCCGGCACCGGCACCGGCACAGACGGAGCAGCACGCCGAGCAGCAGCGTGTGCAGCAGCCCGATGGCACGCCCGAATCCATGGACAGCACCACGGCTGCCACGCGCCTGGCTGAGCTGGAGGTGATCGACAGCACCACGGGCCTGAACCCGGTGCAGCAGGAGGAGCGTGCAGCACTGGCCCAGCGCCTGGATCAGGATGCTGCGCGCGAGGCCGAGCTGGAAGCCCTGGGCGATGAGCCCCAGGCCGTGGCCGCCGAAGGTGCTGCGGCCGAACAAGCCCCGGCGTTTGATCCTGGTGCAGTGCGGTCCAAGACCTGGCCCCAGTTCGTGCACGAGCGCGGGGAGAAGGTGGCCACCCTGCGCCGGGGCACGCCCATCTGGGACCAGCTGCAGCACGAATGGGCCGCAGTGAAGACACGCCGCGCCGGCGCCAACCCCGAGGGCACGGGCGCCGCCGGCACGCCCGTGCAGGAGATCCAGAACCGCGACCGCAGCCGGCCGGCCAGCGTGGTGCAGATGCAGGGCATGGCCCAGAACCCCGACTACCTGCGGCTGGGCGTCTCGCGCAGCCCCGAATCTGGCGCGCCCATGGTGTTCGCCGTGGGCGACCAGGCCGACGCCGTGCAGGCGCTGGGCCGGGCCGACGTGGCCGTGATGAGCGATGGCCAGCGCGTGCCGTTCCGCTACGGCGTGATGGAGGCGGCCGATGTGCAGCCGTCCAACTTCGCGGACGGCGCCGTCAATCCGCTGTTCGACGCAGCGCACCCGGGCACGGTCAAGGCCTTGAACAACGGCCGCGTGGCAGGCCTGCGCGCTGCCTACGAGCGCGGCACTGCCGACGCCTACCGGCAGGAGCTGGCCGCCGACAGCGACATGCACGGCATCGATCCTGTCTCCATTGGGAACATGCAAGCCCCTGTGCTGGTGCGCCTGTATTCCGAGAAGGACAACCAGATCAACATGGGCGCCAAGAGCCAGAGCCAGGCCCTGGGCCTGTCCGCCACGGAGCAGGCCGCCACGGACGCCGCCCTGGTGGACGGCGGCGTGCTGGATGTGTTCGACAGCGGCGCCCTGGACAGTGCGGCAAACCGGGACTTTGCCCGCGCGTTCATCGGCAAGCTGCAGGAGCAGGGCCAGGACGTGGCCGGCATGATGGATGCGAGCGGCGCGCTCTCACCGGCCGGCGTCACCCGCCTGCAGGCGGCTCTGGTGCACAAGGCCTACGGCGATGGTGACCTTGTTGAATCGCTGTTCGGCTCCACCGACAACGACATCCGCGCCATCGGCGAATCCCTCAAAACCGTAGCTGGAGAGTGGGCCAACCTGCGCCTTGCGGCCGAGCGCGGCGCCATCAACGCCGAGGTGGACGTGACCGAGAACCTGCTGCAGGCCATCCGCCTTGTGCAGAAGGCCCGGCGCGAGCGCGCGGCCCTGCACGATGCCGTGCAGCAGGTGGACATGCTGACGGGCGACGTGCCCGATGCCCTGACGGTGGGCATGCTGCGCCTGCTGTACAGCGGCCACTACCTGACCCGGCCCGTGGGCCGCGACCGCCTGGTGGAGTCGCTGCGCGCATACATGGGCGCAGCCTTGGCGACATCGGCCAGCGGTGATATGTTCGGCGAGCAGGTTGGCCCTGCCGCGATCCTTGCCGCACTGAGCGGCCAACCCGTCCCACAGCGACAACAGACCAATGACACAAGCACCGACTCCCAGCAAGCCACAGCCCCGCAAGGCAGCCGAGAACCCCCTGGCAGCGATGCTGCTGGGGAGCGTGCTGATGCAGCAGGGCCAGAAGCACGGCGACAAGAGCCAGACGGAGCAGGGCAAGCAGCTGCTGGAGATCGCGCAGAACGCCCAGGGCAAGAAGCCGACACCGACAGCGGCGCCGTAGCGCCCGCGCTGGAGCTTTCCAGCTACACCCCCGAAGAAATCCAGGCCCAGCAGGCCCAGCAGCAAGAGGCCGAGCAGCGCCGTGCACGGGAGGATGCCCAGGCCGAAGCCCAGGCGCGGGCCGAGCGCGAGCGCAAGGAAGTAGGCGAGCGCCAGGCCGCCAGCGCTGAAAACTTCCAGTTGGGCCAAGACGCGAAGGATGCCCTGAGCGGCCAGCAGGGAGTATTCGACAAACCGGCCGCCGCCGGGCCAGCGCGGCCAGACACTGCTGCAGCACCTGCAGCACCTGCAGCACCTGCAGCACCTGCAGCACCTGTAGCACCTGTAGCGAGCCTGCGGCCCAAGCTGCGTGACACGCGCGGCACAGGCGTTCGCCTGCATGGCACCAGCCGCCCGCTGCCCGAAGGCGGCCCTACCAACGATGGCGTCTACCGCGGCAACGTCCTCAACATCTACGGCCAGGGCTTCTACACCACAGACGCCGCCGACATCGCCGCCGGCTACACCCGCAAAGGGCAGGGCGGCGAGCCCACGCTGTATGAGATTGCCGAGCACTCTCCTGTCCGCCTGTATGACATGGATGCTCCGATGGAGCCAGAAGTGCAGTCCATGGCCAAGCGCGTTCTGGACGGCCTGGCCCGCGATGAGAACACGGAGACGGGCGAGCGCATCACCACGCTGGCCCAGCTGTTCGACGAGGCGCGCGCCGAGTCTCGCTACGAAGGCGTGAGTGCGGACGAGCTGCAGGAGCGGTTCGACGGCATTCGCTACAACTTGGAGGACATGGGCTATCGCGGGTTTGCGCATGTGGGCGGAGGAAAAACCGGCAGCCAGGCCCACAAGGTGAACATCTATTGGTATCCCGAGGATGATCTGTCCGTCACGCGCAGCGAGCTGTCCCGCTTTGAGGAAGGGGCTCAGCAGCCGGCGGGCGTGCCGTTCAAGCGCGCGGAGAGTTCCGTGGCGCCCACCATGACGGCCGACCTGGCCCAGGAACTGCTGCGCATCGCTGGTGGCTCGGTGCCGGCGGGCGCGCGCCGTGCGCCCCAGGCGCCCATGGCGCGCGTGCAGAAGGTCGTGGACGAAGTGCGCCAGGCCTGGGCCAATGCGCCGCGCATCAACGTGGTGTTCGACCTGCAGGATCCGCGCGTGCCCCAGGAGGCGCGCGACACGGAGCGACTGCAGGCGGCCGAGGGCGCGGAGGGCGTGCCCAAGGGCTTCTACTTCGATGGCGAGGTCTACCTGGTTGCGAGCCAGCTGGCCACGCCGGAGGAAGCGGCTCGCGTGCTGTACCACGAGGCGCTGGGCCACCACGGCCTGCGCGGCGCCTTCGGCGAGAAGCTGGATGCGGTGCTGGACCAGCTCATCGTGGCCCGCCCCCGCGAGGTGCGCGCCAAACTGCAGGAGTATGGCGAGCTGGACGACCTGGTGGGCCGGCGCTACGCGGCCGAGGAGGTGCTGGCCGAGATGGCCGAGACACAGCCGCAGCTCGGCTTTGTCCGCCGCGCCGTCGCCGCCATCCGCGCCTGGCTGCGCACCCATGTGCCCGCGCTGCGCGACCTGGCCATGACGGACGCGGAGATCATCCGCGACTTCATCCTGCCTGCGCGCCGCTGGGTGGAGCGTGGTGCGGCGGCCGTTGCATCGGCGGTGTCGGCACGGCCCAAGTACAGCCTGGACAGCGGCGCTGGCCGGCGGGCGCTGCAGGAGCTGTCCCAGCTGGACGACTTGTTCACCTTGCCAAAGTCGAAGCAAACGGATCTGAAGGCCATCGCCAAGGAGCACGCTCCGGACATCGAGGTGAGCAGGCCGGTGAGCATTGCCGGTCGGCAGGAATACACGTTGAAGATGCCGGATGGCAAGAAGGCCACGCTGTCGGTGCGCCAGCCCAATCCCTACGGAGAGCAGGTCTACGACATGCTCTACACGGCGGAGGGCATGGAGGCCGTGGCCGGCCGGCCAGGCGAGAACCCGGAGGATGTGCCTCCTACCACGGACGTGTGGCTGGATGTGTCCAAGCTGTCCCAGGGGGACTCGGGTGCCATGGCGTACAGCATCGCCGCCACCTTCGCGCACAACACGGACAGCATCTTCATCGGCGATCCTCACGGGCTGAGCAAGACCGCGCTGCGTCGCCGGCTGGAGCAGATGCTGTCCAGCGCCTTGAAGTTCGGCACCACGCGCCACCTGGCGCCACACCCTGACCAGGTGCGCGGTGGTCACGGAGTGCCGGGCCTGCGCTGGATCTACGGGGATGACGTCGGCAATGTGGAGCGCATGATTGCGGCGAGCGTGGCTGCCACGGATAATGCGTTCCCAACCTCCAACCAGATTGAATATGACGCAGACAGTGGATCGTTCCGACTTTCCAATTCCGGGAAGCAACTATCAAGACAGCAACTGGCTGGCTTGGTTGGACAATCCATCCGAGCAAGACGTGCAGTGGCTGGAAGCGGACCGGCAGAAGCGGAAGCTGGCTGGCGAACAGTTGCGCGAGCGGCTGTCTGGCGTGCCCTTCTACGCGGAGAGGGCAGCTCGGGTGAAGGCAATCGACGGGGACGAGGCGCTGTACTGGGAAGGTTTGCTGAGCGGCACGCACAAGTTCTAGGCGACCCCAGCCCCAAGCTGCGCGTTTTCTACAGCCGCGGCCCCGCTGCCGGCGCGGCCACGCCGGAACCCTCCAAGGGCAGGCTGGGCCGTCTGCAGGACAAGGTGGCGGACCTCACCGGCTACCGCTCGGTGGATGACTTCCTGTATTCCTGGCAGGACAAGTTCATCGATCTCAAGCGCATCCAGGAACACATCAAGGCCCTGAACGGTACCGTCACCGAGACGAACGACGCCTACCGGGGCGAGGAGCTGTACCACAAGCGCGTGGCCAAGCGCGCCGGCAACTTCTTGCGCGATGAGGTGCGACCACTGCTCAAGCGCATGAATGAGGCCAAGGTGGCCATCGAGGAGCTGGAGCGCTTTCTGCACGCCAGGCACGCGCCCGAGGCCAACCGCGTCATGGCCGAGCGCAACCCCGGCTCCCAGCAGTTGCAGGCCCAGCGCGATGCCGCTGGCAAGACGGTGGAAGATCTACGCCGCCAGCTGCAGCGCGCCCAGGCCCGGGGCATGGCCACCGGCCCGGTGCAGAAGGCGCTGGGCCAGGCCCTCATTGACCAAGACCGCTGGAACAGCGCCGAGGCCTTCGATGGCACCGAGGAGGAACGCCTGTCCCTGTCAGGCATGAGCGACGCCGAGGCGGCGGCGGTGATGGCCGGCTACAGCCCGGAGCAGCGCCGGGTACTGGACGAGTTAGCCGCGCGCGTGGACAGGATGAACGAGGGCACCCTGAAGACTCTGGAGAGCTACGGGCTCATGGACCAGGACACGCTGTCGGCCTGGCGCAAGACCTACCAGCACTATGTGCCTCTGCACCGCGACGAAGCCCACCCGGACAGTAAGGCCCATCCCATCGGCCAGGGTTTCAGCACCAAGGGAGATGCATCGAAGAGGCGCACGGGCTCGAACGAGCGCGTGACCAACATCCTGAGCCACATCGTCATGCAGCGCGAGGCGGCGCTGACGCGCGGCGAAAAGAACAACGTGGTCAAGCGCATGTACCTGCTGGCAGCGCAGAACCCTGACAAAGAGCTTTGGAGTCTGGAACTGCCCAAGAAGAAGGCGCTGGACCCGGATACGGGCCTGGTCAAGACCATGGTGGATCAGGGCGCCAAGGCGCGCGACAACGTGGTGACGGTGCGCATTGGCGGCAAGGATCGGTACATCGTCTTCAACGAGCGCAACGAGAAGGCCGTGCGGTTGGCCGTGGCCATGAAGAACCTGGACGCCATGGAACTGGACCGCTTCACTCGGATTGCAGCCTGGATCACGCGCTGGTTCGCATCTGTGAATACCCAGTACAACCCTGTGTTCGGTGTCATGAACCTGGCGCGCGATCTACAGGGCGCCATGCTGCAGTTGTCCACTACGCCACTGGCCGGCAAGCAGGCCGAGGTGTTTCGCAACATCCGCCGGAACACGCGCGCCATCTACAAGGAACTGCGCCGCGAGCGCAAGGAAGAGGGCGCACCCACTGGCCAATGGGCGCAGCTGTGGGAGCAACTGCAGCTCGATGGCGGCACGACAGGCTACCGCGACCTGTATGCCGATCCCAAAGACCGCGCCAAGGCACTGCAAAAGGCGCTGGACCAAGCTGGCCAGAGCACGTCAGCTGCCGCCGGCGGCCGGGCCCTGCTGGGCTGGCTGTCCGACTTCAACGAAACGCTGGAGGCGACCACGCGCCTCGGTGTCTACAAGGCCGCGCTGGACCAGGGCATCAGCCGCCAAGAAGCTGCCAGCATCGCCAAGAACATCACGGTGAACTTCAACCGCAAGGGCCGCAACACCTCGGTGGTGGGGGCGCACTTTGCGTTCCTCAACGCGGCAATCCAGGGCAACAAGCGCATGCTGGAGACGCTGGCGGGGCCTGCCGGGCGCAAGATCATGATGGGTGGCGTGGCCCTGGGCATGGCGTCGGCCATGGCGGGGTACTTGATGATGGGCGGCGGCGATGGTGCCGACGACGAATGGAAGAAGATCCCCGAGTTTGTGAAGGAGCGGGCGATCATCATCCCGCTGGGCAGGCAGGACTATGTAGCAATCCCGCTGCCGCTGGGGTTCCATGTGTTCCCCAACATCGGCCGCACCATTGTGGAGATGGCTGTGCATGACGACCCGACCAAGAGCCGAATGGGGCACGTCCTGGACATGGCCGTGCTGGCCCTCGATGCCTACAACCCGCTGGGCGGGTCTGCTGATCTGGGGCAGATGGCGTCGCCCACCTGGTTTGATCCCGCGCTGGCCCTGGCTCGCAACAAGGACTGGACAGGACGGGAGATCTACCGAGAGGACCGGAATTCAAACGACCCGACGCCGGGCGCGAGCCGGGTGAAGGATTCGACTGCGGAGCCTTACCGCTGGATGGCCACCTTTGCCAATGCCGTGACGGGCGGCAACGAATGGCGGCCCGGCGCTGCCAGCCCGACGCCAGAGGCCATCGAGTACTTGGTGGAACAGATCACTGGCGGCGTGGGCCGCGAGTTGAACAAGGCCGTGGCCATGGCCACGTCCGCTTTCACTGGCGAGGAACTGGCGCCGCACCAGGTTGTTCTGGCAGGCCGGCTCTATGGGAACACGCGCGGCGCCAACGGCCAGAGCAACGCCTATTACGAGAACCTCAAGCGAATCAATGTCAGCGAGAACGAGTTCAAGGCCCGCGTTCAGCGCGGCGAGGATGCAGATGCGGTGCTGGCTGACGTTCCTCTGGCCAGGGCCCATGACGCAGCCAAGGCACTGGACAAGAAGATTTCGGATCTCCGCAAGTTCCGCCGCAGCGTACAGGCGAGCGAGGCTGCGGACAAGCGCGATCAGGTCAGGGCTATCAATCAGGAGATTGAGCTGTCCATGCGTCTGCTGAATCACGAAGTACACCGAACGCTAGGGTCAGCGAAAGTATCTCAATCGTGGGAAGGCAAACGCGAATGACTTCTTGATTAAAGAGTTCAATGTTTTGCATATTGTTTCAGTTGACAATGCTTGACACTTTTAACGCATAACTGTGACCGTGCCCTGCGGTCCTGATGCCCAGCGGAGCTTGCTTGATGACGTTTTCTCTTTCGCGATGGCTGGCAGGGGTCGGCTTTGCTTTCCTACTCTCCTCCAATGCCGCTGCCCAGTGGTCCTACCCGCCGGGCAGCTCTCTGGTTGTCCCGCCCGGCGGGGCGGTGGACCTGTCCTGCTCTTCTCTGGACATGCAGGGAACCTTGGATCTGGGCGGCGCGCTGACCGTCGATTCGTCGGCTACGTTCTCCAATACCGCTGCCATCACGAACAGTGGCGGAACGCTGTCGGTGGGCGGGGACCTGCAGATCAACGGATCACTGAATGCCGGCAACAACACGATCGAGCTGCGCGATGGCTGCGATCCGGGCAACACCAGCCAGCTCAGCGGCACCCTGGTCGTGCAGAACCTGACCATCAAGAGCAGCACGGGCCGCACCTTTGTGCTGCCTGTCGGGGCAAATATCACCGTGCTCGGGACGCTGACCGTCGAGGGAGTGCCGGGTCAGCCTGTGGTGCTGCAGGCTGCCAGCGGCACTGCGGTCATCAACCTGGGTCCCGGTGCGACGGTGGTACGCACCAATGCGACGGTTCCGCCCACTGTGCAGATCGGTGCAGGTCCCGGCCCATCGGCAGCGGCCATTCCCACATTGAGCGAATACGGGTTGGTACTTCTTTCTCTGCTGATGGGACTGACGCTCTGGCGTCAGCGCCGCACTGCACAACGTTGATTACACCACTTCCAGACCATGAAAACCATGAAATTCACGCTGCGCTCTGTCTCTTTCGCTGCGGCCATCGCCTTGAGCGGCGCTGCAATGGCGGCTCCTGGCGGTGCCGACATCACCATCACACCACCGGCCAATGGTGGATTCGTCATCAAGAACAATGCAGGCAATGCAGAGCGGCTCCGGGTGATGGAAACAGGCGATGTATATCTGCCCAACCTGTCCAATACAACGGAGGCTGGCAGCGTGGCCTGCTATGACGACGCGTCGGGACGACTGGGTAAGTGCGCGGCAGGCGCGATTGTGGGGAACCCGGGCCCGACAGGAGCCACCGGAGCGACCGGGGCCACAGGACCGGCAGGCGCGACTGGCGCCACTGGCCAGGCAGGCCCGGCGGGACCCACAGGTCCGATTGGCCTTCAAGGTCCAGCGGGCCAGACAGGCGCTCAAGGCCCCATTGGTGCCACGGGCCTTCAAGGTCCCACGGGGGCGCAGGGTGATATTGGCTTGCCTGGCCCAACGGGCCCCACCGGACCAGCAGGGGCTGGAGGAACTACTGCCACCTCAATGGCTGCTCACAACACTAGCGGTTCTGTAATAGCTGTGGTTCTCGGTGGGACCGATATTCCATTACCTAACTCGCAGAATCTTTCTGGTTTTGTGGTCAATGGTTCAAATACGATATTTACGGTTGCTTCGAGCGGTAGGTATAGAGTTAAATATTCTATTAAAATTACTAACAATATGCTTGTTTCGGCAAGGGTTCTGTTGAATGGTGCAGCAGTTGATGCGCTTACAGAGAATACAGCGACCAGCGTCTCAAGATTCGATGGTGAATCAATTATCACTTTGAGTGCCGGCGATATACTGAATGTTCAATTCTTTGGAATGCTTGGGGCGGTGACTTTGCAGTCAGGTAGCGGCGCTGCTCTAATCGTGGAAAAGTTAAGCGATTAGTGTATTTGAATTATCATAAAAGCGAGCGTCAGGCTCGCTTTTTTTGTTACGTGACTGTAGCCTAAAGAATCGTATTTTTGATAAAGGAGAGTCTCGAGGTCTTCAAATGGTCTGCGTGTGTCTGAGGGAAGATGGAGGGGTGAAGTCGATGTGGCTGGGGTTCGGGCCTACACATGATTAACCCTTTGGAAGGGTGTTGTGTAAGTTGATCCGAAGGCTGGGATGTTGTCCTGCGGAGGGGAAGACGTAGGAAAGATGTAGCCACCTACATAGGCCCACGATGCTCCTTACAGCACGGAAGGTGCTTAGGCTGATCAGCGCGGAGCTGGAAGCCTCCACACATCGTTGCTACGAGGCAACGGCGGGATTACTGGCCGAGCCCAGAGCAAACAGCTGACTAGCCATACAGCTCATTGCTATGACCAAAACCTGCCCAAAGTAGGCTGAAATATTGTGAAAAAGGCATAACTTTGAAAAAACCAGAAGCGTGGCCATCGCTGCAAGTTGTTGATAAAAAAGGGCTTTTCTATTATTCCTATTTCGGCGGATCGGACTTTTAATCCGTTGGTCGCGAGTTCGAATCTCGCAGGACCCACCAACAAACACGCGGAAGCCGCGCTATCGTAAAGGTAGCGCGGCTTTTGTTTTATTCCCAATTTGGGAATAGAGGTCAGACCAGTGACTGCCGTTTCGAGACCTTCGAGCGGTCGTAGACCCGGGCCGTGGTGGCCGAGCTGGCGTGAAGTTCGGGCAGGGCGCCATACCGTGCCTTGTGCTGGGTCGTGTAGTACGCCCGCAGGTCGTGGAAGGTGAACCGCCGGCTGATCACCTTCGTCTCCAGGGCCTCGACCATGGCCCGCTGCCAGCCCGTGGTGAAGCCCGATTCCGTGAGCGGGCTGCCGTGCTGGTTGATGAAGACATGCAGCGATGTCTCAGGGCGTGGCAGCTGCAGCAGCCTCTTGGCCAGGTCCAGCATGGCCGGACCCATGGCGATGTTCTCCGCCCGCTTGGTGCCGCCGTGCTGCTTGGCGCGCATCAGCCGGATCTCGCCGGCCTGCATGTCGATCTGCGGCACCTGAAGGGCCAGGAACTCCACGCGGTGCGAGTCAGCCAGGGTGGCAAACTCGGCCATCAGGGCCAGGGTCTTGTGCGCAGGACTGCTGGCCTCCAGCCAGTCCAGGAAGGCTTGCAACTCGGCCGGCTCCGGCGCCTCCGTCCGGGCCCGCTCGCTGTTCTTCTTGACCTGCGTGCATGGGTTGGCGTCGATCATGCTTGGCACCTGCGTCGAGTTGAGCCGCTGGACCTATGCCGGAGGCAAGCAACTGCCGGGCCTGGTCCACCAGTGCGCGGCCGAGCGGCACCTCTGCGAGAGGGGGCTGTCGTGATCCCCGCGCTTTACACCCATGTGGCAGCCGCAGCCGTGTCCGCCGCGCTGGACTGGCAGTTCCAGGGCGCGCGCCTGGGCGCCGAGCTGGCCGAGGCCCGGCTGGAAACCTCCACCCAGCAGCTGGCCACCAGCACGGCCCAGCGCGCGGCTGACGCCCGCGCGCGCATTGCCGAGCAGGCCATGACCACCAAATACCAAGGAGCGCTCAATGCCGCCCGTGACCGCGAGGCGCTGCTGCGCCGTGATCTTGACCGGTTGCGGGTTGTCTCTGACGGCCTGCGCGAGCAATCCACAGATGCCGCCCGCCGACTTGCCAGCGCGCCACCCGCTGCCGCCATTGAGTACGCCACTGCCCTCGGAGTCGTATTTGAAGACTGCCGCGCAGCGTATGGGGACATGGCAGCAAAGGCTGCAGGGCACGCAGCTGATGTCCAGGCCCTCGGTGCCGCTTGGCCCGTGATCCCGAGCCGTCAGGATGCCAGTACCACCCGCCAGTTCTAAGCCTCTAGGCCGTCTCCGGCCGGCTTGCATCGGCGGCAGTAGGTAAGTGGTCGCTTGAATTCAGCTTGGCAGTATTGCTCGAGATCTCTCAGTTCGCTGGCGCACAGCTTGTAGTAGGCGCCAGTCGTAAAGTTCTTGTTCTTTTCTGCAGAGAGTTGTCTGTCTTTGACCTGATGCACCATCGGGTACTGCTTCATGTTGTGCCTCTTGTCGATGTTCACAACAAACCCGGTTGGGTGCTTCAAACGCCAGGCCAAGTAGTCGCCTTCGCTGGTGGTGCTTTGCCTGCTGTCGAATTGCTTTACTGGATCCGTCATGACGTGCGCTGTTCCTGAGTTTGAATGCTTATGCATTGTGCTCGTGCGTCAAAACGGCGCTTGCGAGCGGATTCCACAGACCGGTCCGAAGCCAAGGAAGATGACGTCCTGGCTCGGGAATCTAGCGGACCCAGGTGCACGTATGGCAGAGTGCGTTGCGGACATCACGCGAGCGGCTGATGGCCACGCTGCTGATGCAGCGTTGATGCGGAATGCTTGGCCCCGGGTGGTGCGCTGATAGCAGACGCGACCGGTCGCGCGATGTCGCTTCGGCGCAGGCTCACTGCAGGGAGTGCTTGCGCTGCAGGTATTCGAGCACCTCCGCAGTACGCTCTTGAGCGGAGCTCAGGTCTCTTGCCTTGTGCCTTGAGTCATCGGGTTTTTCGCAGCTTCAATCTGCGCGCCTTTGGCCGCGGTCACCTCGAAAAATAGATGTCTGATCACCTCGGCTGGATGTCGTCCTGGGTAAACGATTTCCGGAGTTCCCCTGACGTCTTCTTTCACTTTCGCACTGCCGCATCGAGTTCCGTGTCCTGGGAAAGGCGCACACTGACGCCCTGGTATACACCGAAGTCGAAGTCATGGACCTTGCAATCGGCATCAAACAGATTGGTGTGTGAAATGACCAGGCCGGACTTGCTTGTTATCCTCAATCCAACGCCGACCTGGTAGATATCACTTGTATCGCATACGAAAAGCGCCTGCGACAGGATGTCCCAGTTGGCAGAGGCTACCGATGAGAAGTCGCGGATCGGAAAACCTCTTGCCATGGCATCGGGGCCCTTGTCCACAAGATCGTCATCCTTGTTGAAAACTGCTGAGTCCGTCTTGGTCAACCGATAGACATGCCTCACGAATTTTCCATCGCTGAGATTGTTGATGGAAATATCCTTGATGTTCTTGGAGAAGCTGCTAGTGATGCTGACGCCGCCACTGAGCGACGGCCCCGAAGCACCCACGCCCGGATTGATGTTGTAGGCAATGGAGCTGCTGACGGTGCCGTCCTCAAGCGTAGACCCCGGGATGTCCTTACAGATGTCGAACCGGACCCCCTTTGCCGGCTGGCCCTGAAGCGCCTTTGCATACTCGCTGTGCGAAATACCTTCCACATCGATTTCTACCTGAACCTCGCGAAGGAACAGCCCCTTCACCCTGGTGTCCTCATGCAGCGAGAGGGTGCTCACATAGCTATCGGTGAACATCTTGCCGTTCTTCGATGCGGCAGCGTGGCTGCCGTCCATGTTCACGAGGACGAAGCACTTGTTCAGCGTCGTGCTGCGATAGACATCGATGCTGGCATTGATTCTGCAATTTGGCACGTAGCCGGCGTCTCGCTTGGCCTGGTCCAGCAGCGTGACTTGAAGCCATTTCCCTTCGTATTTCCTGGCAGGCCATGTTTTATAGAGCGTCTCTCCGTTGGAGTCATCCGCGTACACATTAATGACCTGCGTAGCGCAAGGGGTGGCTTGTGGCAATTGAGACATAAAGCTCTCTGGAAATGATGGGTAAGATGCAGGAGAATCCCTGGCCGACCGCAGACATGCTGGAAAGTCATTCCTTGCGGCGCATTTGCACGGCGGCTAGTAAATACTAGACGCAGGGATTGCATGGCTATTGACTCTGGGTCTGGCTGAAATTGACTGTTTGTTCGCGAATACGGACGCGGCGTTGGCTGAGATCGAGCGCCCCGAGGCTACGAGGTGCGGTTCCTGGCCGGATTTCTGGCATGCACACAGTCACTGCCGCCGGGGGCCCTAGCCAGCCTATTTGGGTTTCATCATCGTGGCCCTGCGGGCCTTCTGAGATAGCCCCAGGTTAGGCATGCTGGTTTCTCCTCTACAGAATGAGACACGTATCTCAGAAGGGTGAAAGAATTTACCTCTGCCATTGACGTCTGGAACGCTGCACATTTCTGACCGCAGGCCCGAACACATGACTAGCAAATACAAGTCCCTGCTGCGGGACCGGGACGCATTAGATGCGCAGATCGCCGAGTACTATGGTGCCAGGAGGCTCGATGCGATCGCCGCAGTTCGACAACTGGTCAAGCAGCAAGATCTCAAGGCTGGCGACTTGTTTGCACCGGAGTGGAGTGGGAGTTGACCCGGTCCGATGGACGGTTTCTGGTTTGATTCTCAAACCATCTGGGGTGCTTCGTCAGCGTACGATGGGCCGTTCTTGCAGGCATTGAATCGTGCCTGCTGGTTCCTTTTAAAGTTCAGAGGTCAGAGGTAGCCCAGACCGCTGTGACGGCGCCTGGGGTTGTACCAACCTTCAATCCAAGTGAAGACGGCCATGCGGGCCTGACTGGTGTATTTGGGCGTATTCAACCGGTCTTCGCAACACGCTGTCGGCTGATGGAGACGCCTTGCTCGACGAGCTCGGCCCTCACGCGCGGCATGCCGTAGGAATCGTATCGGTCCTTGTGAATCTGGCGTATTCGTTCGGTCATTACCGCGTTGGTGATACTGCGCTGAGAAGGACTTTGCTCTCGGCAAGCGTAGAAGCCGCTGGCGTATACGCCTAGAACACGTTACATGGTGCGCCCGGGGAAGTTCGGCCTGGTTTGCCATCACGAGTCCGAAGACTTCGTCGAAGTCGCATCGCTGCGACCGGCAAACCAGGCCGTAGCCTTGGCCAGGATGTCGCGCTCCTGCTGAACTTGACGCAGTTGACGGCGCAGCCCTACCAACTCCTCGCGCTCGACGCAGGTCAAGTCTTCCTTGCCGGGCATGCCGCTATCAATGGCGGTTTTACCGACCTAGTTGGTGATGGACTGCGCGGTGACGTTGAATTCGCGTGAGAGTTCGGCAGGCGTGCGTCCGGCACGTACCAACTCAACCATCTGCTGCCTGAACTGCGCCGGATACTGCGGCCTGACTTTGGACATTTGCGGCTCCTTGAACACAAAGAATGCTGTGTCCACGCAACCGGGTCGACTCCAACTCCAACTCCAAGCCGCGGTGCGTGCTGCGCCTCGTTTCAGGCCCCTTTACCGGCTTTCGCGGGCAGGTCAAAGTGCATAACACGCTCTAGGTCTATTCCTGTTTTGGAGAAGTGTTTGGATAGGAATTTTCCGAGAGAATGGTATTTATGGGCGGGGCAAAGAGCGGCCGGCCTACCGACGCGGGCAAACCGGCCGCATAGAAGCGGGCCGCAATAGACATTGCACGGACGCCTTCACCTACGCTCCCCGAACTCCACGCTTTCGCGCGTCCAGCGCCGTGCCTGCTCGCTCAGGCTCAGTCCCAGGCCGGGGCGCGTGGGCACGAGCATGCGGCCATTGGCGATTTCCAGGCGTTCGTTGAACAGCGGCTCCAGCCAGTCGAAGTGTTCCACCCAGGGCTCGTTGGCGCAGGTGGCGGCCAGGTGCACGTGCAGTTCCATGGCGAAGTGGGGCGCCAGGCTCAGGTGGGCCAGTTCGGCCTGGGCGGCGATCTGCAGGAAGGGCGTGATGCCGCCCACGCGCGGCGCGTCGGGCATGAGGAAGTCGGCGCTGCGGTGGCGTATGAGATCGCCGTGCTCGGCGGCGCTGGTCAGCATCTCGCCGGTGGCAATCGGCGTGTCGAAGCGCGCGGCCAGCGCGGCATGGCCTTCGTGGTCGTAGGCGTCCAGCGGCTCCTCGATCCAGACCAGGTTGAATTCCTCGAAGACACGGCACATGCGCTGGGCCGTGGGGCGGTCCCATTGCTGGTTGGCATCGACCATGATGGGCGCGGCATCGCCCAGGTGGGCGCGCATGGCCTCCACACGCCGTATGTCCAGCGCGCAGTCGGGCTGGCCCACCTTGAGCTTGATGCCGCCAATGCCGCGCTCCAGCGAGGCGCTGGCGTTGCGCTTGAGTTCATCGAGCGGCGTGTGCAAAAAGCCTCCCGAGGTGTTGTAGCAGCGCACGGATTCGCGCTGCGAGCCCAGCAGCTTGGACAGCGACAGGCCCGCGCGGCGCGCCTTGATGTCGTACAGCGCCACGTCGAAGGCCGCGATGGCCTGCACGGCCAGCCCGCTGCGGCCCACGGAGGCGCCGGCCCAGCACATGCGCGTCCACAGCCGCGCAATGTCGCTGGGGTCTTCGCCCAGCAGGGAGGGCGCGATCTCGCTGGCATGGGCGAACTGGCCGGGGCCGCCTGCGCGCTTGGCGTAGCTCAGGCCCAGGCCCCGGTGGCCGTCGCGGGTCTGGATCTCGGCGAACAGCATGGCTACCTCGGTCATGGGCTTTTGGCGGCCCGTGAGCACCTTGGCATCGCTGATGGGCCGGGCCAGGGGGAGGTCGCAGGACGACAGGCGTATCCACTGGATGCGGTCCTGGCTGGTGGTTTCGGAGAGCGCGGAAGAGGTCATGGCTGCGGGAGTGCGGTGGTTGGGAAAAGGACAGGGGCAGGCATCAGTCGATGCTGATCTTTCCGGCCTCGATGACCGACTTCCAGCGCGCGTATTCCTGGCGCTGGAACTCGGCGAACTGCTGGGGCGTGCCGGCCACCATCTCGTAGCCGATGGAGACGAACTGCTCGCGCACCCGGGGATCGTTGAGCGCCTCGACAAAGGCCGCATGCGCCTTGTCGCGCAGCGCAGGCGGCAGGCCCTTGGGCGCGACGATGGCCTGCCAGGAGGCGACCTCCACGTTCTTCACCCCGGCCTCGGCCAGCGTGGGCAGGTCCGGCAGCACGGGCGAGCGGCGCGGGCTGGTCACGGCCAGGGCGCGCATCTTGCCGGCCCGGATGTGCTGGATCACGGCATTGATGTTCTGGAACGAGGCATCGACCTGGCCGCCGATCAGGTCGGCATGGGCGGGCGCGCCGCCCTTGTAGGGGATGTGCACGCCCTGGGTGCCCGTCTGCTGCCAGAACAGTTCGGCCGTCAGGTGGTCGCTGGAGCCGTGGCCGGCCGAGGCAAAGCTCATCTTGCCCGGATGGGCCTTGAGGTGGGCGACCACGTCGGCCACGCTGTTGTGCGGCGAGGCGGCAGGCACGACCAGCACGTTGGGCGACTGCACGGCCACGGTGATCAGGTCGAAGTCCTTGAGCGCGTCGTAGGGCAGGTGCTTGATCAGGTGGGGCACGATGACCAGCGGGCCCAGCGAGGTGACGAGAAAGGTCTGCCCGTCCGCCGCCGCGCGCTGCACGAAGGCTGCGCCGATGGTGCCCGTGGCGCCGGCCTTGTTTTCCACCACGAAGGACTGCCTGAGCTTTTCGCCCAGCCTGGGCGCCACGGCGCGCGCGACCTGGTCGGTGGAGCCGCCGGCGGGGAAGGGCACGACCAGGGTGACGGGCCTGTCGGGCCAGGCCTGGGCCGACGCAGAAAAGGCAGCGAGCGCGGCCAGGGCCAGCGCCATGGCACGAAGAATGTGATTCATCTTGTCTCCTGATTTGTGGATGACATCGTTGTCATTTCCGGGGAAATGAAAAAGCGCCGATGCCATTTTGTAGATGCAAGGATTTGCGCTTTCAGCAAAATGATATCGTTGTCATTTTGGCTGTCAATCACGATTTCTGCGATGCAGGGCAGGCTTGGCGCCCGTGCGTGGAGGGCGGTCTGCTATCTTCAGGCCCGTCCCCGATACCAGCCCGCGATCGCGCTTGCCCATGAACACACCCACACCACCCAGGCCCGCCACGCTGCACGACGTGGCCGAGGCGGCCGGCGTCTCGCTGATCACGGCCTCGCGCGCACTGGGCAATCCTTCCATCGTTTCGGAGAAGACGCGCGAGCGCGTGCGCCAGGCCGTGGAGGCCACGGGCTACATCCCCAACCTGCTGGCCGGCGGGCTCAAGTCCAGGCGCAGCCGCATGGTGGCGGGCGTGGTGCCTGCGCTTTCGGTGTCGCAATTCCTGCCCACGGTGCAGTCATTGACGGCCACGCTGGCGCAGGAGGGCTATCAGCTGCTGCTGGGCCAGACCTTCTACGACGAGCAGCGCGAGGAGGAGGTGCTCAACGCCATGATCGGGCGCCAGCCCGACGGCATTGTGATGATGGGCCTGGTGCAGTCCGGCAAGGCGCGCGAGCGGCTGCGCAGGACCGGCATTCCCGTGGTGGAAACCTGGGACTTCAGCGACCGGCCGCTGGACATGGTGGTGGGCTTTTCCCACCTGAAGGTGGGCAGCGCGCTGGCCGGCTATTTCCTTTCGCGCGGCCTGCAGCGCGTGGGCATGGCCACGGGCAGCGACCACCGGGCCCAGCAGCGGCGCGAGGGCTTTCTTGCAGCCTGGGGCCGCGAGGTGCCCACGGTCACCGTGTCCGCGCCCGGCAGCCTGGAGCTGGGCCGGCAGGCGCTGGGCCAGTTGCTGGCGCAGCAGCCTGATCTGCAGGCCGTGGTCTGCAGCTCGGACATGCTGGCCCACGGCATTTTGGTGGAAGCCCAGGCGCGCGGCCTGCGCGTGCCCGTGGATCTGGCCGTCTCGGGCTTCGGCAATGCCGATTTCGCGGCCCATCTGCTGCCGTCGCTGACCACCGTGCATGTGGACGGGCCGGGCATAGGCCGCCTGGCCGCCGAACTCGTGCTGGCACGCTGCCAGGGCCGCAGCGCCGGGCGCTCGGCGTTCGACCTGGGGTTCGAGCTGATCGTGCGGGATTCGACCCGCCTGGCTTAGAGGCTCAGCACAGGGCAGCCGCCTGGCGCTCGGTCGCCAGCCCGAACAGGCTGCCCAGCACGTGCTGGATCTCATCAGGCGCCAGCTGCCTGGTCTCGGTGCCGCTGGCCGTGATGGTCTTGAGCGCGTCGCCCACCAGGATCATGCGGCCGGCCGGCTGGTGCAGCACCACCACCCGCTTTTGCACGAAGATGGCGTCCGGGTGCGTGGAGTTCAGGTAGTTGGCGGGGGCGAAATCCACCCATTCCTGGGGCGACAGGTTGAAGGCGTACTGGTTGGCCCATTCACCGTCCACGCGGGCCTGCAGCAGGTATTCGCCCTGGTCGTCCAGGCTCAGGCGGAAGGTGTCGCCGTCCTGGCGGACCTCGGTGTCCAGCTCGTCCAGGGCCATGGGGGCGCGTATGCCGTAGCTGCCAAAGCCCAGGTCGCACAGCCAGCGCCGTCCCTCGACCTCGGCCACCAGGGCCATGTGGGTGCGGGGCCGGCGTGCCGGATAGAACATGGGCCGCGCCGCCACAAAGCGGTAGGCAATGCCCAGGGTCTGCAGCGCCATGGCGAACAGGCCGTTCACCTCGTAGCAGTAGCCGCCCCGGGCGCCGCCGAGGATCTTGCCCGCAATGTCTTCGGACACCAGAGAGACGATCTTGCCGGCCTGCACGTCCAGGTTCTCGAAAGGCACGGAAAACAGCTGCTGGCGCATCAGCGCATGCAGGGTGGCGGCATCTGCCTGGGCGGAGTCCCCGGCACTGAAGCCGATGCGGCGGAAGTAGGCCTGGAGATCGAAATTGCTGGCTTGCATGGGTTTCCTCGGGTTGCTTGATGGCTGCAACGATAAATCCGGGCAGCCAATGCCTGTATAAGCAGAATCCAAGAAAACTGACCTGTACAGATTGACATGCCCGCCACCAACGAACCCTTGCCCCGGTACCGCCGCATTGCCCAGGCCCTGCGCCAGACGCTGGCCTGTGGCGCACTGCGCCCCGGCGACAGGCTGATCTCCGCCCGCAGCCTGGCCGAGCGCGAACAGGTCAGCCTGCCCACCGCGCTGGAGGCGCTGCGCTGCCTGGAGGCCGAGGGCCTGATCGTCGCGCGCCCGCGCTCGGGCTACTTTGTGCGGCAGGCAACCGGCGGCGCGGCGCTGCAGGCGTCCCGTCCGTCGTCGCGCCCCGTGCCCGTGACCCTGTCGGCCCTGGCGCGCTCGCTGTTCAGCAGTCCCGACACGCGCCTGATCCCGCTGGGTGCGGCATTGCCCGATCCGGCCTGGCTGCCCACGGCCCGGCTGCAGCGCGCGCTGCAGACCGCCGGGCGCCGCCTGGATGCGCACGGGCAGACCTACAGCATGCCGCCGGGCCGCGCCGACCTGCGCGGCCAGATCGCGGCCCGGGCCGCGCAATGGGGTGCGCGCTTCGGCCCCGACGACCTGGTCCTGACGGCAGGCGCCACCCAGGCCGTGCGGCTGGCGCTGCGCGCCGTGTGCAAGCCCGGCGATGTCGTGGCCGTGGAGCGGCCCGCCTATTTCGGCAGCCTGCTGCTGCTGGAGGACCTGGGCCTGAAGGCGCTGGAGATTGCCACCGATCCCCGCGAAGGCCTGCTGCTGGAGCCGCTGGCCGAGGCCATTGCCCGCCACCGGCCGGCTGCCGTGCTGGCATCGCCCACCGTGCAGAACCCGCTGGGCGCCAGCATGCCGGTGGAGCGCGAGCAGGCCCTGGTGGCGCTGCTGGAGCGGGCAGGCATTCCCTTGATCGAAGACGATGTCTATGGCGACCTTGCAGGCGACGGCCAGCGCCCGCCGGCCTGCAAGGCCTTCGACGGCAGCGGCAACGTGCTGTATTGCGGCTCCGTGTCCAAGACCCTGGCGCCGGGCTGGCGCGTGGGCTGGATTGCGGCGGGCCGCTTCCATGCCCAGGTGCTGCAGGTGCGCCTGGCGGGCGACTGGGCCGGTGCGCCGCTGCTGGAGGCCGCCGTGAGCGAGGTGCTGGCCAGCGGCGACTACGACCGGCACCTGCGCCGTCTCAAGTCCCGCGTGCAGGCCGGGGTGCAGGCCGTCACGGCCAGGGTCGAGGCCAGCTTTCCGCCCGGCACCCGCGTCTCGGCCCCGCGCGCGGGCTTTCTGCTGTGGGTGGAGTTGCCGCGCCAGGTCAATGCACTGGAGGTGCACCGCCGCGCGCTGGAGCTGGGCATTGGCGTCAGCCCCGGCCCGCTGTTTTCATCGCGCTCGGACCTGCCCAACCACCTGCGCCTGAACTGCGCCAACGAGCCCACGCCGCGCCTGCTGGGGGCCGTGGGGCAGGTGGGGGAGATATGCCGGGGTTTGGTCGAGGGTGCTGCGGCGCGCCAGGGGGCACAGGTCGGTCAGCCTACTTCTTCTCGCGCGGCACGCGCCCCATGAGGAAGAACTCGGGATTGGGCTGCATGCCGGCAAAGCTGGCCATGCGGTTGGACAGGCCGAAGAAGGCGGTGATGGCGGCGATGTCCCAGATGTCCTCGTCGTCGAAGCCATGCGGGTACAGCGCCTCGAAGTCGGCCTCGCAGATTTCATGGCTGCGTTCGCAGACCTTCATGGCGAAGTCCAGCATGGCGCGCTGGCGGGCGCTGATGTCGGCTTTGCGGTAGTTGACCGCCACCTGGTCGGCCACGTAGGGCTGCTTTTCGTAGATGCGCAGGATGGCGCCGTGGGCCACCACGCAGTACAGGCACTGGTTGGCCGCGCTGGTGGTGGTGACGATCATCTCGCGCTCGCCCTTGGTCAGGCTGCCTTCTTCCTTGAGCATGAGGGCATCGTGGTAGGCGAAGAAGGCACGCCACTCGGCAGGGCGGCGCGCAAAGGCCAGGAAGACGTTGGGGATGAAACCGGCCTTTTCCTGCACTTCAAGGATGCGGGTGCGGATGTCCTCGGGCAGGCTGGACAGTTCGGGCTGGGGGTAGCGGGCGGTGGCCATGTGTCTTGTCTCCTGGGGGTGGTGGTTGTCGTTGCGGGCCATGTTCGCATGGCCTGCGCTGCGCGGGGTGAACGCGCATGACAGCCTGTCTGCCGCCGAGGTTGCAGATTGCGCCCGGGCTCAGGCGGGCGTCATGTCCGGCTCAGGCCGTTGTGCAAACCAGTCGCCCAGAAAGCCGGTGAGCGCGCGGATCCTGGCCGACATCTCGCTGCGCGTGGTGTGCACCAGGTAGATGTCGGCCGCAGGCAACTGCCATTGGGGCAGGACCTCGCGCAGGGCGCCTGCGGCCAGCGGCGCGGCCACGTCCCACAGCGAGCGCTGCAGGATGCCGTGGCCGTCCAGTGCCCAGGTCAGGGCTGCAGCGCCATCGTTGGTGCTCATCACGCCGTTGACCTTGATGTTGTGCTCGCTCAGGCCCTGGCGCGTGCGACGGCTCAGGCGCCAGCTGCCATAGGTTTCGTCGCTCTCGCGGATCACGATGCAGCGGTGGGCCTGCAGGTCCGCAGGCTGGCGTGGCTCGCCATGGGCGTTGAGGTAGGAGGGCGCGGCGCACAGCACGCGGCGGTTGGGCAGCAGCAGGCGGGCGGTGAGGCCGGAGTCGGGCAGGGCGCCAAAGCGCACCACGGCGTCAAAGCCCTGCTCGACCAGGTTGACGGGCCTGTCCGTCAGGTGCAGCTGCACTTGCACCTCGGGATAGGCGCGCGCAAAGGCCGACAGCGCGGGCGCCAGCCGCTGGCGGCCAAAGCCCAGTGTGCAGGCAATGGACAGCGGGCCGCGCGCCGTGGCGCGCGTGCCCGAGATGCTGCGCTCCAGCGCCTCCAGGTCGGCCAGGATGCGCGCGCCGTCCAGCAGGTAGGCCTCGCCCTCGGGCGTCAGGTGGATGCGCCGTGTCGTGCGCTGCAGCAGGCGCACGCCCAGGCGCCGCTCCAGCAAGGACAGGCGGCGGCTTACGGCGGGCGGCGTCACGCCCATCTGCTGGGCCGCAGCGGCCAGGCTGCCTTCGCGGATCAGCAGCGAGAAGAAACGCAGGTCGGAAAAGCCGTCCATGGTGGATGCGGTGGATGGTTGATTCGTAAATTGAACTGATGGATCAATGCAATATTTTGCTATTTATGCAGCCTGGTTTACTGATTAGCATGGCAGGCTGACAGTCATGAACAACGTAGAAGGAATCTCCGGGATGCACACAGATCCATGGATGCCGGGCCTGCGCCAGCAGCGCATCACGGTCGATGACGGGGTGGAGATCAACGCCTGGGTGGGCGGCCAGGGGCCGGCCCTGCTGCTGGTGCACGGCCACCCGCAGACCAGCGCCATCTGGCACCGCGTCGCGCCCCGGCTGGCGCAGCAGTTCACCGTGGTGCTGGCCGACCTGCGCGGCTATGGCGACTCCTCGCGCCCCGCCGGCGATCCCGAGCATGTGAACTACAGCAAGCGCACCATGGCCCGCGACCTGCTGCGGCTGATGGCGCGGCTGGGCCATGAGCATTTCAGCGTGCTGGCGCATGACCGGGGCGCGCGCGTGGCGCACCGGCTGGCCATGGACTATCCCGCCAGCGTGCAGCGTCTGGTGCTGCTGGACATTGCGCCCACGCTGGCCATGTACGAGCAGACCGGCGAGGCCTTTGCGCGCGCCTACTGGCACTGGTTCTTCCTGATCCAGCCCGCGCCGCTGCCCGAGCGCCTGATCGAGGCCGACCCCGCCGCCTATGTGCGCGAGATCATGGGCCGGCGCAGCGCCGGCCTGGCGCCCTTCGATCCCCGGGCGCTGGCCGAGTACCAGCGCTGCCTGGCGCTGCCGGGCAGCGCGCACGGCATGTGCGAGGACTACCGCGCCTCGGCCGGCATCGACCTGGACCATGACCGCGAGGACCGCCGGCTGGGGCGCAGGCTGTCCATGCCGCTGCTGGTGCTCTGGGGCGAGGAGGGCGTGGTGCACCGCTGCTTCGATCCGCTGCGCGAGTGGCAGCTCGTGGCCGACGATGTGCGCGGCCGGCCGCTGGCCTGCGGGCACTACATTGCCGAGGAGGCGCCCGACGCACTGCTGGACGCGGCCCTGCCATTTCTGTTGCAGGCCGGGTGAGTGCGGTCATTGCTGGCTTTCGGGACTGCATTCAGGCAAGCCGGCAAAAAAGGGCAAAGAGGGCAAAGGTGCATTCGCACCATATCTGCGGAGACATAGCGTTCTCCATGGATTCAATTGGTATGCCAATCGTGTCCGGAAAAGGTAAGCAATTGAAAAAACCGCACGCCTGCTGCCCGCATGCAATGCCCAGGTCCCAATCCTTGAAAGCCGCTGGAGACAAGGCCTGGCAAGGGCTGGGCAACGCCTTGCGCCCATAGGGGACCACCGCACAAGGTGCAGGCGGGCCAATGCGCGGCCCATTGCCGATGCATGGTGAAACGCCGAACTGATACAGTCGCGCGGCCCGCCCGAGGGGGAGGGTCTTATTCATCACGGGATATTCACAATGAGCAACAAGAAAACCGCAGTGGCTGCTGCCGTGGCATTGGCCGTCGTGGCCTATGGAGGAACCACCTGGTATACGGGCCAAAGGGCCGAGTCCGGCTACAAGGATGCCGTGGCCGAATTGCGCAAGGTGCTGGGCGAGAAGGCCGTCGTGACCGACGAATACCACAAGGGATTCCTGTCGTCCCAGGCCAAGCTGGTGCTGCAGTGGCCTGCGGCTGGCGAGGCCGATGCGCCCGCCGCTGCAGACGCCGGCGCAGAAGCCGCCTCCAAGCCCGTGCGCCTGGTGGTGGACACCACGGTGCGCCACGGCCCGCTGGCCGGTGGCCGCCTGGCGGCAGCGGTGTCGGAGACGCGCTTTGCGCTCGACGGCCTGGACGAAAAGAGCCGCCAGACCCTGGCCAAGGCTGTCGCTCCCACGCTGACCAGCGTGCACCACTTCACGGGCGGCCAGGATGTGCGCCTGCTGCTGCCTGCAGGCGAGATGGGCGACAACGAAGTCACCATGCGCTGGCAGGAAATGGTGCTGGACACGGCCCTGGGCGGTGGCAGCGTCAAGGGCACCTGGCGCTGGCCCGAGGTGGCCCTGCTGGGCCTGCCCAGCCGCGACAAGTCCATGGAGGCGCAGGAGGATGAGGGCGAGGAGGAGGAATCCGACAACGACGAGGCCATCGCCGCCCAGCCGGCCGCAGCGCCGGTGGAGCGCACCAGCATCGTGCTCACGGGCCTGGAAAGCAGCTTCGAGAACAAGGTCATCGACGGCCTGTGGGGCCTGGGCCCCGGCAAGGCCAGCGTGCGCATCGCCCGCTTCGGCATGAGCAGCACGCCCGCCGAAGGCGGCGAGGCCAAGACGCTGCTGGACCTCAAGAACGTGGACGGCAGCTCGGTCATCGAGTCCGACAAGACCACGCTGGGCATGACCACCCAGGTCAAGGGCACCGGCCGTATCGGCCCCATCGATTTCGAGTCCGTGGGCTACGAGGAAAAGATCCAGCGCCTGGACATCGAGGCGCTGCGCGGCTTCCAGCGCGTCATGGTCGAGGGCTACCGCAAGGAGGGCCTGGCCAAGGCACTGGAGTCGCTGGAAGAGCAGGGCATGGGCGTGCTGATGCAGAACGCCCCGCGCCTGGTGGCGGCCCTGCCGGCCTACTCCATGAAGCTGCAGGCCACCTACCAGGGCCAGACCGGCCACCTGGAGTACGGCGCCGAAGTGCAAAGCGCGCCCACGCAGGAGCAGGTCGCCCAGGCCGGCTGGATGCCGGCGCTGCTCAAGACCTCGGCACTGCAGGCCAATGCCAGCCTGCCCAAGGCCTGGCTGGAGCCGCTGATCAAGGCATCGGGCAAGCCCGATGTCTCGGCCGAGGATGTGGAAGGCATGCTGGGCATGGCCCAGGCCACGGGCTATGCCCGCCTGGAAGGCGACAAGCTGGTCAGCGCGCTCAAGATGCAGGCCGGCCAGGTCACGCTCAACGGCAAGCCCATCGCCCTGCCCATGGGCGCGCTGCAGTAAGCGGCCATCCACCTTCGGGGCGTCGCCCCGGAAGGGGTTCTCAGGGATGCCACTGGCTGGCGCGCACCACGGGGGCCTGTGTGCTGGCGCTGCCCGCCAGCGCATAGGACAGCTGGTTGGCCGCCGCCACCACCGTCTGCGCCATGGCTTCCAGCCGGGCCTCGGGCAGGCGCGATGCCGGCCCGGAGATGCACACCGACCCCATCAGCCGCCAGTGCATGCCGAACACCGGCGCCGACACCGTGGCCACGCCCTGTTCGCGCTCGCCGATGGACCAGTGGTAGCCGCGCTGGCGGATCTGCTCGTACACCGGCCCTGGCTCGCCTGAAAACGCCAGGATCACGCGCCCCGGCGAGCCCTGGTCCAGCGGCAGCCCCTCGCCCATGCGCGCATGGTGGCGCAGGGCCTGCGGCCCTTCCACGCGCACGAGGCAGGTGCGCACATTGCCTTCGCGCACATAGAAGGCCGCGCTCTCGCCGCTGGCCTGCGTGAGCGCGCGCAGCGCGGGCTCCAGCACGTTCTGCACATCGAAGCCCGCCTGGTAGCGCGCACCCAGCCAGCCAGCGGCCGGGCCCAGGCGCCAGTCCCCATCGTCCCTTTGCACCATGAAGCCCGACTGCGCCAGCGTGCGCGCCAGCCGCAGCACCGTGGTCTTGTGCAGCGCGCAGCGCCGGCTCAGTTCCGCCAGGGACAGGTGCGACTCCCCGAGGGCGAAGGCGCCAAGCAGCTGCAAGGCACGCGTGACGGCGATGACGCCGCCGTCCTTGGCCGCGCTGGCCTTGTCATCGGGGGGCTGCGCCGGGGAAGGGGTGCTGGGGGGCTTGTTCATGGTGCAAGGCATGCAATTGGTTGCGCTGTATGAAACGGCATTGTATGGGTTGAAACGTTTTCATAAAGTTCGTCCCACGCACCGCAGCCATGCGGGCGTTGGACACAACAAACGGAGACAAACCGCCATGCCGATTTCCTCGCTTTCGCGTTGCCTCAACGCACGCCTTCTTGCCGTCCTGGTCGGCGTTGCCGCCATCGTGCCCATGGGTGCTGCCCAGGCCCAGGACGCCTATCCCCGCAAGCCCATCCGCCTGGTCGTGCCGTTTCCGCCCGGTGGCGGCACGGACATGATCGCGCGCACCGTGGCCCAGCGGCTGGCGGACCACAACAAGTGGACCGTGGTGGTGGACAACCGGCCCGGCGCCGGCGGCAACCTGGGCGTGGACGCCGTGGCCAAGGCCGCGCCGGACGGCCATACCCTGGTCATGGGCCAGACCAGCAACCTGGCCATCAACCCCTCGCTGTACGCCAAGCTGCCCTATGACCCGCTGAAGGATCTGGTGCCCGTGGCGCTGGTGGCTTCCGCGCCCATCGTCATGGCCGCGCCGGCCAACTCGCCCTACAAGACCTTTGCCGACCTGGTCAAGGCCGCCAAGGCCAAGCCCGACGGCCTCACGCTGGGCTACCCGGGCAACGGCACGGTGGCGCACCTGGCCGGCGAACTGGCCGAGAACGCGGCCGGCATCAAGCTGCGCCATGTGCCCTACAAGGGCGCAGCACAGGCCATGACCGACCTGGTGGGCGGGCAGATCGATTTCTACATGTCCGCCGTGCCCACGCTGCTGGGCCAGGTGCGCAACGGCAAGCTGCGCGCGGTGATGGTCACCTCGCTCAAGCGCTCCGCCCAGCTGCCGCAGACGCCCACGCTGGCCGAGTCCGGCTACCAGGACTTCGAGGCCGTCACCTGGTTCGGGGTGCTGGCGCCGGCTGGCACGCCGCAGGCCATCGTGCAGCAGCTGAACAAGGCCATCAACGATGCGCTGCTGGTGCCCGAGGTGGCCGAGAAGCTGCGCTCCGAAGGCGGCGAGGTGCTGGGCGGCTCGTCCGAGAAGTTCGCCGCGCTGCTGCGCGCCGAGGTGCCGCGCTGGGCACGCATCGTCAAGGACTCGGGCGCCAGCCTGGACTGAGCCCGGGGCAGGGGCGCCAGCCCTTTCGCTTCCTTCTCGCTCCCACCTCCCTTCCTTTCCTCCATCGAGATCTCGCCATGGACTGCGACAGCCTTGCCGTGCCCGTCCGTTTCTCGCAGGGCAGCGCCCGGCCCCGTGCCGTGCTGCCCCCGGATGCCTGCGACTGCCATGTGCATGTCTATGACGGCCGCTACCCGGCAACCCCGGGCGCGCGGCTGCTGCCGCCCGACGCCTCGGCCGGCGACTACCGCGCGCTGCAGCGGCGCCTGGGCACCTCGCGCTGCGTGCTGGTCACGCCGTCCACCTACGGCAGCGACAACCGCTGCATGTTGGACGGGCTGGCCGCCCTCGGCCCGCAGGCGCGGGGCGTGGCCGTGATCGATGGCAGCGAAAGCGATGACCAGCTGCAGCGCCTGCACGGCCTGGGCGTGCGCGGCGTGCGGCTGAACCTGTCGCTGGGCGTGACGGGCACGGCCGAGCTGCTGGTGCCGCTGGCCCGCCGCATTGCGCCGCTGGGCTGGCATCTGCAACTGCTGATGGCGCCGGACCTGCTGGCGTCGCTGGCCGGCGTGCTGCGGCAATTGCCGGTGCCGCTGGTGTTCGACCACTTCGGCCGCATCGCCCCCGAGCAGGCGGGGCGCCATGCGGGCCATGCGCTGCTGCTGGAGCTGCTGGAGGGCGGCAGGGCCTGGGTCAAGTTGTCCGGCGGCTACATCGTCAGCGCGCTGCAGTCGGTCGAAGACCCGGCGCTGGACGCCCTGGCCGCCAGCTATCTGCGCTGCGCGCCCGAGCGTGTGCTCTGGGGCAGCGACTGGCCGCATGTCAGCGCCTCGGCAGGCATGCAGCCCCTGCCCGATGACGCCCGCCAGATCGACCGCCTGGCCGACTGGACCGCCCATGCCGGCGGTGCCGCCACGCTGCGGCGCGTGCTGGTGGACAACCCCCGGGCGCTGTACGGCTTCGAGACCGCAGCGCCGCCATTGCATTGCACACAAGCAGGAGACAAACCATGAACACCTTCCATCCCACGCGCCGCACCCTGCTGGCCGCAGGGGGCGCCGCCCTGCTGGGGCCGCTGTGCAGCGCCGCCGTCCACGCGCAGCCCGCATGGCCGGCAGGCAAGCTCATCACCTGGGTCGTGCCCTATCCGCCCGGCGGCAGCACCGATGTGCTGGGCCGCCAGGTGGCACTGCACCTGGGCAAGGCCCTGGGCAGCACCGTGATCGTGGACAACCGCGCGGGCGCCACGGGCACCATCGGCGCGGCCTACGTGGCCAAGGCGGCGCCGGACGGCCACACGCTGCTGGGCACCTCCATCGGCCCTCAGGCGATCGCGCCCCACCTCATGGGCAAGCTGCCCTATGACCCGATTGCGGGCTTCGAGCCCGTCATCACCATCGGCACCATCCCCCATTTGCTGGTGGTGGGCGCGGCCCAGCCTTTCCAGTCGGTGGCCGATCTGCTGGCCGCCGCCAAGGCGCAGCCAGGCCAGCTGGCCTTTGCCTCGGGCGGCAGCGGAACCATCTTGCAGATGCAGGGCGAGCTGCTGCAAAGAAAGGGCGGCGTGCGCTTCATCCATGCGCCCTACAAGGGCGACACGCCCGCGCTGCAGGACACGCTGGCGGGGCAGGTGCAGTTCATGTTCGCCCCCGTGGCCGCCGCGCTGCCCCATGTGCAGGGCGGCAAGCTGCGCGCGCTGGCCGTGACCTCGGCGGCGCGCCTGAAGGCCCTGCCTGATGTGCCCACCATGGCCGAGGCCGGCATCGGCGACTTCGTGGTCGAGCAGTGGCAGGCCGTCTTTGCGCCGGCCAGGACGCCGGCCGCCATCGTGCAGCGGCTGAACCAGGAGATCGGCCAGGCGCTCAGGGACCCGGCCGTCGTGGCACTGGCCGAGCGGCTGGGCGTGACCCTGGTCGGCGGCACGCCACGGCAATTGGGCGAGCTGCAGAAATCCGACTCCGCCAAGTGGGCCCAACTCATCCGCGAGGCCGGCATCAAGGCCGACTGACGCGCGCACATCTTTCTGTTTTCCTTCACCTCATCTCACTGGACCATCATGAGCCAACTCCCAGAAATCATCCGTGACATAGAGCGCGTGGACGCCCAAGTCGTGCAGCGCGCAGCCGGCTTTCAGGCCGCCATCCTGGCCGACGTGGCGGGCCGCCGCGGCACCATGCATTCGCGCGTGGCGCCCGTGCACCAGGGCATGAAAGTGGCCGGCCCGGCCTTCACCGTCGAGGTGCGTCCCGGCGACAACCTCATGATCCACGCCGCCATCGCGCTGGCCCGGCCCGGCGACGTGCTGGTCATCGACGGCAAGGGCGACCAGACCGCCGCGCTGATGGGCACGCTGATGCTCAGCGCCTGCAAGAAGCTGGGCCTGGCCGGCGTTATCGTGGACGGCGCCATCCGCGACCGCCTGGAGCTGCTGGAGCTGGACTTCCCCGTGTTCAGCGCAGGCTTCAATCCCGCGGGCCCGACCAAGTTCGTGCCGGGCCGCATCAACCACGCCATCTCCGCTGGTGGCACGACGGTTCACCCGGGCGACCTGGTGGTGGGCGATGCCGATGGCGTGGTCGTCATCGAGCGCGCCAAGGCACCCGCCATGCTGGAGCTGGCCGTGAAGAAGGTGGCCGACGAGGCCGCCCGCATCGAGGCCATTGCGCGCGGCGACACGGCATCGAAGTGGCTGCCCGCGGCCCTGCGCGCGGCCGGCGTGCTCAAGGAAGGGGAATCGCTGTGAGCACCGTCATCGTCACCGGCGCCGATCTGGCGCCACAGGCCCTGGACCTGCTGGCCCGGCACGACATCGTCTATGCGGGCAAGACGCCCACCGAAGAGGACCTGGTCGCGCTGTGCCGCGCCCATGATCCCGTGGCCATCATCGTGCGCTACGGCAAGGTGGGCGCGGCCGTGATGGACGCGGCGCCCTCGCTGCGCGTGATCTCCAAGCACGGCAGCGGCACGGACACCATCGACAAGGCGGCCGCCGCCGAACGCGGCATTGCCGTGGTGGCCGCCGCGGGCGCCAATGCGGCGGCCGTGGCCGAGCAGGCACTCGCGCTGCTGCTGGCCTGCGCCAAGTCGGTGGTGGCGCTGGACGCCCGCATGCACGCAGGCCACTGGGACAAGGCCACGCACAAGAGCCTGGAGCTGGGCGGGCGCACCGTGGGCCTGGTGGGGCTGGGCGCCATCGGCCTGCGCTTTGCGCGCATGGCCGATGCGCTGGGCATGCGCGTGATCGGCTTCGATCCCTTCGCAAAGAACCTGCCCGCCTACGTGCAGCCCGTGGACCTGGAAACCATCTGGCGCGAGTCCGACGCGATTTCGCTGCACTGCCCGCTGACCGAGGAAAACCGGGGCATGCTCGGCGCCTCCACGCTGGCGGCCTGCAAGCGCGGCGTGATCGTGGTCAACACCGCACGCGGCGGCCTGATCGACGAGGCCGCGCTCCTGGCCGCCGTGCGCTCGGGCCAGGTGGCGGCCGCAGGGCTGGACAGCTTTGCGGTGGAGCCCATGGTGGCCGGCCACCCGTTCCAGGGCGAAAGGAACTTCGTGCTCAGCCCCCATATCGGCGGCGTGACCGGCGATGCCTACGTGAACATGGGCGTGGGCGCGGCCCGCAATGTGCTGGAGGTGCTGGCCCGCGTGCCTGCGGTGGCCGGCGCCTGAGCCAGGGCAGGGGCGCCGTGTGCGCCCTTGGCCCATGCATGTGCATGCATGTGATTTGAGGAGACAAGCGATGTCGAGGAATTTCCAAGAGGTCCGCCGCCTGGCCTTGCGCGGCGGCCTGCTGGCCGCCGTGGGGCTGGCCGTGCTGGGCGCCCAGCCCGCGCTGGCGCAGAAGGACTATCCGGCCAAGCCCGTGCGGCTGGTCGTGGGCTTTGCGGCGGGCGGCCCCACCGACGTGGTGGCGCGCGCCTTTGCCGACCATGCGGGCAAGGCGCTGGGCCAGCCCTTCGTGGTGGACAACAAGCCCGGGGCCAACACCATACTGGCCGCGCAGGCCGTGGCTGGCGCGCCGGCCGATGGCTATACGCTGCTGTTCGGCGCCACCAACCACAGCATGATCCCGGCGCTGTACCAGGGCCGCGTGAAGTTCGACGTGGTGCGCTCGTTCCGGCCGCTGTGCACGGTGGCCAGCAGCCCCACGGTGCTGGTCGTGGGGCCGGGCATGCCGGCGCGCAACCTGCAGGAGTACATGGACCAGGCACGCAGCCGGCCCGGCAGCGTCACGGCCGGCACGGCGGGCATGGGCAGTTCGGGCCATTTCGCCACCGAGATGTTTGCGCGGGCCAAGAGCCTTAAGCTCAACCACGTGCCCTACAAGGGCGCGGCGCCCGTGGTCACGGATCTCATGGGCGGCCAGCTCGACAGCTCCTTCGCCACGCTGGGCTCGGTGCTGCCCCAGGTGCGCAGCGGCAAGCTCACGGCGCTGGCCGTGGCTTCGCCCAGACGCGCGTCCCTGCTGCCCCAGGTGCCCACCTTTGCCGAAGCGGGCGGCGGCGACTACTCGGCCGATGTCTGGTACGGCGTGCTCGCGCCGGCCGGCATTCCCGACGGCGCGGCCCAGGCGCTGGAGCGCGTGGCCGTGGAGTTCGCCAAGAGTGCATCGGCCGCGGAAAAGCTGCACGGCCTGGGCATGGATGCCGAGTCCAGCTGCGGCAGCGCCTTCGCGCAGCGCGTGGCCAGCGAAGCGGCCTCCTATGCGCAGATCGCCCGCGAACTGAACCTGAAGGCGGATTGATTCGGCCGCCGCCCCCTCTAAAAAATGTGGAGACAAGCCATGAAATTCCTTGCCAGAACCCTGATCGCGGCCTGCGCCCTGGCCGCCGCCGTGGCCCAGGCCGCCTTTCCCGAGCGTCCCATCACCCTGGTCGTGCCCTATGCGCCCGGCGGCGGCGCCGACGCGGCCGCGCGCCTGCTGGCCACGCGCATGGGCGCGCGGCTGGGCACCAGCATCATCGTGGACAACCGGCCCGGCGCCAGCGGCACCATTGGCGCCAGCCAGGTGGCCAAGGCGCGCGCCGACGGGTACACGGTGCTCTACGACGCCACGCCGTTTTCCATCAACCCGCATCTGTTTGCCAAGCTGCCCTATGCGCGCAGCGCGCTGCAGCCGCTGTCGCTGGTGCTGCTCATGCCCAATGTGGTCGTGGTCAAGGCCGACTCGCACGTGCGCAGCGTGGCCGACCTGGCGGCCAGGGCCAAGGCGCAGCCGGGCAAGATCAACTTCGCCTCGGGCGGCAGCGGCACGGTGCAGCGCCTGGCGGCCGAGCTGTTCCGCCAGCGGCTGGAGCTGGACATGGTCCATGTGCCCTACAAGAGCGGCGGGCCGGCCATTGCCGATGTGATGGGCGGGCAGGTGGACTTCATGTTCGGCACCATGGCGGCCACCTATCCGCTGGTCACGGGCGGCAAGCTGCGCGCCCTGGCCGTGGCGGCGCCCCAGCGCTCGGCGCGCCTGCCCGATGTGCCCACCGTGTCCGAGACCGTGATTCCCGGCTACGAGGCCTATGAGTGGAACGGCATCTTCCTGCCCACGGGCACGCCCGAGCCCGTGGCCGCGCGCCTGCACCAGGCGCTGTCCGAGGTGCTGCAGGAAGCCGAGGTGCGCCAGCGCCTGAGCGACCTGGGCGCCCAGCCCATGGCATCGACGCCGGCCGAGTTCGCCGCCTTCCTCCAGAAGGAAGACGCCAAGTGGGGCGAGGTGGTGCGCAAGGGCGCCATCGTGCTGGACTGAGCGCATGGGCATGACCGACATCGCCATGGCCGTGCCGCACTCGGCCGGCACGAGCAGGCCTGCGCGCACGCTGCCGCCCCTGGCTTGCGACAGCCACATGCACATCTTCGATGCGCGCTTTGCGCCGTCGCCGCACTGGCCGCGCACGCCTCCGCAGGCCGACGTGGCCATGTACCGTCAACTGCAGCGGCGCCTGGGCACCTCGCGCGCCGTGGTGGTCACGCCCTCGACCTATGGCACGGACAACGCCTGCACGCTGGATGCGCTGGAGCGCCTGGGCGATGATGCGCGCGGCGTGGCCGTGGTCGCCCACGATGTGGCCGATGCCGAGCTGGACCGGCTGGCCACGCACCGTGTCTGCGGGCTGCGCGTGAACTTTGTCTCGCCGCAGTCCTGGGGCGAGACCACGGCCCACATGCTGGTCACGCTGGCGCACCGGGTCGCACGGCTGGGCTGGCATGTGCAGGTCTTCGTGCAGCCCGAACAGCTGGTGGCGCTGGAGCCCGTGCTGGGCGCGCTGCCCGTGCCCCTGGTCGTGGACCACCTGGGCCGCATGGACCCGGCTGAAGGCATGGAGGGCGCGGCCCATGCCGCGCTGCGCCGGCTGCTCGATGGCGGCAACACCTGGGTCAAGCTCTCCGGCGCCTATATGCGTTCATCGGTGGGCGGCCCCTCCTATGCCGACACGCTGCCGCTGGGCCGCGACCTGGTGCGCGCCGCACCCGAGCGCCTGGTCTGGGGCAGCGACTGGCCGCACACCACCGAGGCGCCGGGCTCCGTCGACGATGCCGATCTGGTCGATCTGCTGCAGGCCTGGGCGGGCACGGACGAGGCCATGGACCGCATCCTTGTCGACAATCCAGCGCGCCTGTACGGTTTCAGCGCCATCCCCTGAAATCCCGAGAAAGACAAGCACCATGTTCCTGCTGCAAGCCCCCCAGGTCTGCGAACTCGAATCGTTCACCACCATGCCCGACGCACTGCGCCGCCCCGAGCGCAGCGACTGGGCCGATGCCAACCGCAGCGGCGCCGTGACCGACTCCTTCCTCGAGGGGCCGGTGTTCGACGGCGCCGGCAACCTGTACGTGGCCGACATTCCCTGGGGCCGCGTCTTCCGCATCGATCCGCAAGGCGCCTGGACCCTGGTGGCCGAGTACGACGGCGAGCCCAACGGCATGAAGTTCCTTGACGAGCGCACGCTGCTGATCACCGACTACAAGAACGGCCTGATGTGCCTGGAGGTGGCCACGGGGCGCGTCAGCCCCTATCTGCAGCGGCGCAACAGCGAGCGTTTCAAGGGCGTGAACGACCTGGTCTTCGATGCCGAAGGCAACCTCTACTTCACCGACCAGGGCCAGAGCGGCCTGCACGATCCCAGCGGCCGCCTGTACCGCCTGCGTCCGGACGGCCGGCTGGACCTGCTGCTGGCCAACGTGCCCAGCCCCAACGGCGTGGCGCTGTCGCCCGACGGCCGCGTGCTCTACCTGGCCGTGACGCGCGGCAACTGCGTCTGGCGCGTGCCCCTGCTGCCCGATGGCAGCGTGGCCAAGGTGGGGCAGTTCTTCACCTCCTACGGCCCCAGCGGTCCCGACGGGCTGGCCGTGGATGACCAGGGCCGGCTGCTGGTGGCCAACCCGGGCCTGGGCCTGGTGTGGGTGCTCAACCATCGGGCCGAGCCCGTGCAGGTGCTGCGTGGCGTGCCGGGAAGCTCGCTCACCAACCTGGCCTTTGGCGGCGCGGACCGCCGCACGCTGCATGTGACGGACTCCACGCACGGGCGCATTCTGCGTGCCCGGCTGGAGGCGCCGGGGCTGGCGCTGCACGGCTTGAACAAGGGCTGAGGCGGCCGTCGCGACCGTCTCAGCCGTCTCAGTCGTCTCAGTCGTCGCAACCGTTGCTCAGGGCCTGGCCGGCATGTCCAGGATCTCCCGGGCTTCCTGCAGCAGGCCTATCCACAGCTGCTCCTGCTGTATGCCGGCCTTGAGCACCAGGTGCTGCAGCCGCCGCTCGCGCGTGGGCGGCTTGTCCAGGAAATCGCGCTGCTCCAGGCGCTGGTAGACGTCCAGCTGCGCCTGGTGCAGTGCCAGCAGCCGCTGCACTTCGTCCTGCAGTCCGCAGGGCCCCACCACCGCCTCGGCACGCAGGCGGACCATCCATTCCTCGCGCAGCGGCTTGGGGTCTTCCTGCTCGGCCACCCAGCGCTTGAGCTCCTTGCGGCCCGTGGGAAGGATGCGGTACTGGCGCTTGCGGCCCCGGCCGGATTCGGCGGGCAGGGCCTCTATCCATTGCGCCTCTTCCAGCCGGGCGAGTTCGCGGTAGATCTGCTGGTGCGTGGCGTTCCAGAAGTAGCCGATGGAGCGGTCGAAGCGCTCGGCAAGTTCCGAGCCCGAGCAGGGGTGCTCGACCAAGGCGGTGAGAAGGGCGTGTGGCAGGGACATCGGCAACAAAGGGACTGGCGCTGGGCGCCATCTTACGGGCCTGCATGGAGGTGCGGCCAAGCGCTGCAGTCATTTCTGCAATTTTTTGCGCAACCAGTTGCATAAATAAAGGAGGCTGACTACATTCATGCAATCAGTTGCATAAAAAAGCGAGACAGGCATGACCCACTACCCCCACCTGAATGCCGAACTGGACCTGGGCTTCACCACGCTCAGAAACCGCGTGCTCATGGGCTCCATGCACGTGGGCCTGGAGGAGGCGCCCAACGGTTTCGAGCGCATGGCCGCCTTCTATGCGGAACGGGCACGTGGCGAGGTGGGCTTGATCGTCACGGGCGGCATCGCCCCCAATGAGCGGGGCCGGCCCATGAAGGGCGGCGCCATGATGGTCAACGAACACGAGGCGGACCAGCACCGCATCGTCACGCAGGCCGTCCATGCCGAGGGCGGCAAGATCGCCATGCAGATCCTGCACTTCGGCCGCTACGCCTACCAGCCCGGGCTGGTGGCGCCCAGCGCACTGCAGGCGCCCATCAACCCCTTCGTGCCGCATGCGCTGACGGGCGACGAGGTGGAGCAGACCATCGAGGACTTCGTGCGCTGCGCAGCCCTGGCCCGGCATGCGGGCTACGACGGCGTGGAGATCATGGGCTCGGAGGGCTACCTGATCAACGAGTTCATCGCTGCACGCACCAACCACCGCGATGACGAATGGGGCGGCAGCTACGCGGGCCGCATGCGCTTTGCGGTGGAGATCGTGCGGCGCACGCGCCAGCGCGTGGGGCGGGACTTCATCATCATCTACCGCCTGTCCATGCTGGATTTGGTGGAGGGCGGCTCCACGCTGGAGGAAGTGATCGCGCTGGCCCAGGCCATCGAGGCCGCGGGCGCCACGCTGCTGAACACGGGCATAGGCTGGCACGAGGCGCGCATCCCCACCATCGCCACCAAGGTGCCGCGCGCCGCCTATGCCTGGGTCACGCAGCGCGTGATGGGGCAGGTGGGCATCCCGCTGATCACCTCCAACCGCATCAACACGCCCGAAGTGGCCGAGCGCCTGCTGGCCGAGGGCTATGCCGACATGGTCTCCATGGCCCGGCCGCTGCTGGCCGATGGCGACTTCGTGCGCAAGGCACGCCAGGGCCGTGCCGACGAGATCAACACCTGCATTGCCTGCAACCAGGCCTGCCTGGACCATACCTTTGGCGGCAAGATCACCTCCTGCCTGGTCAACCCGCGCGCCTGCCATGAGACCGAGCTGGTGATTGCGCCCGCGCCCGCCGCCAAGCGCATCGCCGTGGTGGGCGCCGGCCCGGCGGGCCTGAGCTTTGCCGTCACCGCCGCGCAGCGCGGCCATGCGGTGACCTTGTTCGATGCGGCCAGCGAGATCGGCGGGCAGTTCAACATTGCCAAGAAGGTGCCCGGCAAGGAGGAGTTCCACGAGACGCTGCGCTACTTCCGCCGCCAGCTGGAGCTGGGCGGCGTGGCGCTGCGACTGGGCCACCGCGTGGAGGCTGCCCAGCTCATCGAGGGCGGCTATGACGAGATCGTCCTGGCCACGGGCATACGGCCGCGCCTTCCCGCCATCGACGGCGTGGACCATCCCAAGGTGCTCGGCTATCTGGACGTGCTGCAGGGCGACAGGCCCGTGGGCGAGCGCGTGGCCATCATCGGCGCGGGCGGCATCGGCTTCGATGTGGCCGAGTACCTGACCCATGCCGGCGACAGCGGCGCCGTGGCGCCCCGCAAGTTCTATGCGGAGTGGGGCATAGACACGGACTACGCCCAGGCCGGCGGCCTGGCGCAGCCGCAGGCCCAGCCCTCGCCGCGCCGCGTGCACCTGCTGCAGCGCAAGTCCACCAAGGTGGGCGACCAGCTGGGCAAGACCACGGGCTGGATACACCGTACCTCGCTGAAGGCACGCAGCGTGGCCATGGGCTCGGGCGTGGCCTATGAGCGCATCGACGACGCCGGCCTGCACATCACCGTGGACGGCCAGCCGCAACTGCTGGAGGTGGACAACGTCGTGCTCTGCGCGGGCCAGGAGCCGCAGCGCGAGCTGCATGCGGCCCTGAGCGCGGCGGGCTGCAGCGTGCACCTGATCGGCGGCGCCGACGTGGCGGCCGAACTCGACGCCAAGCGCGCCATCCTGCAAGGCACCACGCTGGCGGCCAGTCTTTGAGGGCGCCGCCCGATTCCGTTTTCCACCTCAACCACCAGGAGACAAGCATGTCCCAGCCCCCGAAGAACGCCCATCCCGCAGTCGCCCGCTCCCTGGAGCTGTGGCATCGCATGGTTGCCGCCAGCGACCTGGGCGAGCTGCACACCATCGTCCATCCCGATGCAGTGTTCCGCTCGCCCATGGCGAACACGCCCTATGCCTCGGCAGCCGCGCTGATGCTGGCGCTGTCCACCGTGGTCCAGGTCTTCGAGAACTTCACCTACCACCGCCAGATGGCCAGCGATGACGGCCTGGACGTGGTGCTGGAGTTCAGCGCCAGCGTGGGCGGCAAGAACCTCAAGGGAATCGACTTCATCCGCTTCGACGAGCAGGGGCTGATCCGGGAATTCGAGGTCATGGTGCGCCCCATGAGCGGCCTGCAGGCCCTGGGCACGGAGATGGGCAAGCGGCTGGGCGACAAGCTTCCCGCCTTCAAGGCCGTGGCCTGAGGGCAGGGCGCGCCATGAAAAACGCCCCCGAAGTTTCGGGGGCGTTTTGCCGTGGGCGTCAGCCGGTCAGAGCGTTCCGGCCTTCTGGCGGGCGATGGCATCGGCCACGCCCTTGCCGTAGGCCGGGTCGGCCTGGGTGCAGTGCGCTATGTGCTTTTGCACGATGTGCTCGGACACACCGGCGATGTTGCGCGCCGTGTTCTCGAACAGGCGCTGCTGCGCATCGGGCGTGAGCAGGCGGAACAGGTCGCCGGGCTGGGTGAAGTAGTCGGCGTCGTCCTCGCGGTAGTTCCAGCGGTCGGCCGCGCCGTTGAGGGCCAGCGGCGGCTCGGCGAAGGCCGGCTGCTCCTGCCACTCGCCCTTGGTGTTGGGCTCGTAGGCGATGGTGCCGCCGTAGTTGCCGTCCACGCGCATGGCGCCATCGCGGTGGTAGGCGTGGTAGGGGCAGCGCGGCGCGTTCACGGGGATCTGGTGGTGGTTCACGCCCAGGCGGTAGCGCGCGGCATCGCCATACGAGAACAGGCGCGACTGCAGCATGCGGTCGGGCGAGGGGCCGATGCCCGGCACCAGGTTGGCCGGCGTGAACGAGGCCTGCTCCACATCGGCGTGGTAGTTGCGCGGGTTGCGGTTGAGCTCCATCACGCCCACTTCGATCAGCGGGTAGTCCTTCTTGCTCCAGACCTTGGTCAGGTCGAAGGGGTGGAAGCGGTAGGTCTCGGCTTCATGCTCGGGCATGATCTGCACGCACAGCTTCCAGCGCGGGAACTCGCCGCGGTCGATGGCCTCGAGCAGGTCGCGCTGGCTGCTTTCACGGTCGGAGGCGACGACGGAGGCCGCCTCGGAATCGGTGAAGTTCTCGATGCCCTGCTGGCAGACCCAGTGGAACTTGACCCAGTGGCGCTCGTTGCTGGCGTTGATGAAGCTGTAGGTATGCGAGCCGAAGCCGTGCATGTGGCGGTAGCCGCGCGGAATGCCCCGGTCGCTCATGACGATGGTGATCTGGTGCAGCGCCTCGGGCAGGCCGGTCCAGAAGTCCCAGTTGTTCTCGGGCGAGCGCAGGTTGGTGTAGGGATCGCGCTTGACGGCCTTGTTCAGGTCCGGGAACTTGAGCGGGTCGCGGAAGAAGAACACCGGCGTGTTGTTGCCCACCAGGTCCCAGTTGCCTTCCTCGGTATAGAGCTTGACGGCGAAGCCGCGGATGTCGCGCTCGGCGTCGGCCGCGCCGCGCTCGCCGGCCACGGTGGAAAAGCGCGCGAACACTTCGGTCTGCTTGCCGATGTCGGAGAACACCTTGGCGCGGGTATAGCGCGTGATGTCACCCGTCACGGTGAAGGTGCCGAAGGCGCCCGAGCCCTTGGCGTGCATGCGGCGCTCGGGAATCACTTCGCGGTTGAAGTGGGCCATTTTTTCCAGATGCCACAGGTCCTGCAGCAGCATCGGGCCACGCGGGCCGGCCGTGAGCGAGTCCTGGTTGTTGGCAACCGGGGCACCTGCGGCGGTGGTGAGCTTGTGGGTCATGGTCTCTCCTTGATCGAGGGGTGGTAGCGGCGCCGGCTTGCACGCAGGCAGCGCGGCGCTTGGAAAATCAATAGCTGAGTGCTATCGAATTGCTTTTATTGTTGTTTCGTTCTATGGATGCGGCAAGGCTTTGGCGATTGGCAAATCTCAACTGCGCCATAGCCAAAAAATTTCACCGCACCCCGCCTGCGTCGTGCCGGGCATGCTTTTTGCCAAGGCATTGTGTTGCGCGGGCGGATACGGCCCGTGTAGGCCGTCGCCCTGTCAGCCAGAGACCAGCTTGTGGACCAGATCGGCGGCCGTGGAGGCGCCGTACTTGCGCATCAGCCGTGCGCGGTAGATCTCCACCGTGCGGTGGCTGATGGCCAGGGCGCGGCCGATTTCCTTGGAGGTCAGGCCTTCCAGCAGGCGGGCGGCCACCTCGCGCTCGCGCCCCGTGAGTTCGGCCTTGACGGGGCGCTGGGCGCTGAGGTCCTCGAAGCTCCAGATGCCCGAGGCATGCGGGTCGCTGCGGTCCAGCGTGCGGCCCGTGACATGGCACCAGAACGTTTCGCCGTTGGCGCGCTTCATGATGCGGTTGTCCGAGTAGAAACCCCGGGCGTTGAGAATGGGCGCGATGCGCGCGCCCAGCCGCTCGTACTCGTCGGCGCTGGGGTAGAGGATCTGGAAGGTCTGGCCGATCAGCACCTCGCGCGAGGCCTCGAACATCTCGCAGACCTGGCGATTGCAGTCGATCATGGTGCGGTTGCGCGAGATCACGAGACCGACGGGGGCGGCCTCGAACGCCAGCCTGTAATCTATATCCATGGGCAAATCTTTACGAAAAACTACCTATGCAAGTACGTAGTATCGTAGCGCATCCAATCTGAAGGAGACATGTGTGAAAAAGCTCTACCCCTCTGCGGAGCAGGCGCTCCAGGGCGTCGTGGCCGACGGGCAATTGCTGGCTGTGGGAGGCTTCGGTCTGTGCGGCATTCCCGAGGCCCTGATCGACGCGCTGCGTGACAGCGGCGTCAAGGGCCTGACGGTGATTTCCAACAACGCGGGCGTGGACGGCTTTGGCCTGGGCAAGCTGCTGGAGACGCGCCAGATCAAGAAGATGATCTCGTCGTATGTGGGCGAGAACAAGGAGTTCGAGCGCCAGTACCTGGCCGGCGAGCTGGAGCTGGAATTCACGCCCCAGGGCACGCTGGCCGAGAAGCTGCGCGCAGGCGGCGCCGGCATTCCCGCCTTCTTCACCAAGACCGGCGTGGGCACCATGGTGGCCGAGGGCAAGGAGCTGCGCGAGTTCGACGGCGAGACCTATGTGATGGAGCGCTCGCTCGTGCCCGATGTCTCCCTGGTCAAGGCCCACCGTGCCGACAAGAGCGGCAACCTGCAGTTCCGCCTGACGGCGCGCAACTTCAACCCTGCCGCCGCCACGGCCGGCAAGGTCTGCATCGTGGAAGTGGAGGAGGTGGTCGAGGTCGGCGAGATCGCACCGGACGACATCCACCTGCCCGGCATCTACGTGCACCGCATCGTGCACAACCCGAACCCCGAAAAGCGCATCGAAAAGCGCACCATCACAGAAAAACAAGGAGCCTGACCATGCCGTGGACCCAAGACCAGATGGCCGCCCGCGCGGCCCAAGAACTCGAAGACGGCTTCTACGTCAACCTGGGCATCGGCATTCCCACCCTGGTGGCCAACCACACGGGTGACAAGGAAGTGTGGCTGCAGTCCGAGAACGGCATGCTGGGCATCGGCCCCTTCCCGACCGAGGATGCCGTGGACGCCGACCTGATCAACGCCGGCAAGCAGACCGTGACGACGATTGCCGGCTCGTCCATCTTCGGCAGCGACCAGTCGTTCGCCATGATCCGCGGCGGCAAGATCAACCTGTCCATCCTGGGCGCCATGCAGGTGTCCGAGAAGGGCGACCTGGCCAACTGGATGATCCCCGGCAAGATGGTCAAGGGCATGGGCGGCGCCATGGACCTGGTGGCGGGCGTCAAGCGCGTCATCGTGCTCATGGAGCATGTGGCAAAGAAGAAGGACGGCACGACCGACCTCAAAATTCTTCCCGCCTGCACTCTGCCTTTGACCGGCGTGGGCGTGGTGGACCGTATCATCACCGACCTGGGAGTGATGGACGTGACGCCGCAGGGCCTGAAGCTCGTGGAACTGGCCCCCGAAGTGAGCTTCGAGGACATCCAGTCCAAGACCGGCGTGACGCTGATTCGCTGATGTTGCCGTGCTGTGCAGTGCCTGCCTGGTGCAGGCCTGCGCAACGAGAGCCCGCCTTGCGCGGGCTCTTTTGCTTATATTTCAGATTTCGAGCCAATGGGAGCCTCTATGACGGATGTCGCGGCCGTGCGCAATCCACCGACAGCGCAGGGATGGAAGGACGAGGGCGTGCATTTCCTGCGCGCCGTCACCGACATGGCCGAGCATTGCAACGTGGTGACCGGCGAGCCCATCTTCAACGACAAGGGCGTCAAGCTCGTGGACAAGGGCGCGCGCATCGACAGCAACATGTACGAGCGCCTGGTCAAGCACAAGCTGCGCGACCCCATCGACAAGCACCTGGGCGTGGACAACCGCGTGGACGTGCTGGCCATCGAGGCCCAGGCCATGGTGCAATGCGAAACCGTGGACCTGATGCGCCGCCTGGTGCAGTCGCTGGGCGGCACGGACCGGCTGCTGGCGCCGCTGCGCCTGATGGTGCTGCCGCCGCAGATCGCCTTCAAGCTCACGGTCATGCGCGAGCAGCGGCCCGAGCTGTTCGCCCACAGCCTGCAGATGATGCTGGTGGCCGTCTACCTGGCGCTGCAAAGCGAATGGAGCGAGCGTGAATGCGGTCCGCTGGCCACGGCGGCCCTGCTGCACGATGTGGGCATGCTCTACATGGACCCGGCCTGGACCGACCCCAACTACCGGCTCACGGGCGCCGAGCGCAAGCACCTGGTGGCGCACTCGGTCACGGGCATGCTCATCATGCGGGGCGCGGGCGCGTATTCGCAGGACGTGGAAATGGCCGTGCTCGAGCACCACGAGCGCATGGACGGCACGGGCTATCCGCGCGGCGTGCATGGCGAAGCCATCTCCAAAATGGGCCGTATCCTGTTGCTGGCCGAGGTGGTCTCGGCCTTCTTCGACAAATTCCAGGACCTGCCCGGCCAGCGCCTGTCGCTGATGCTGCGCATGAACCACCGCCGCTATCCGGCCGATCTGGTCGGCATCCTGCTGCCGCTGCTGTACGACGAGATCTCGCCGGGCACGCCGCTGCCGCCGCTGCAGGCCGAGGTCACGCACAGCGTGGCAGCGCTGTCTGCCGCCTTCCAGATGTGGGACACGTTCAGCCAGGCCTTTCCCGAGCGCTGGCAGGCCATGCCCGACCACCAGGCGGCCGTCTACATCGACTCCAGCATCGGCAGCCTGCAAAAGCAGCTGGCCGAGGCCGGCCTGCACCCGAACCAGCAGACCGACCTGCTGGCCTACCTCAAGGACGACGTGCAGGGCATGAGCGAGCTGGCCCTGCTCAGCCGCGAGGCCCTGTGGCAGCTGCAGGCCATCGTCAACGCCTGCCTGCGCCGCTGGCCCGCCATCAACGCCCGCACCCACGCCGTGGACACGGCGGTCGCGCAATGGTGCGAAGCCTGCATGCAGATCGACGCCACACCCCCAGCGGGTGGCGCAGCGAGAGCGCCAGCGCACTGAGACAGCCGGGCTTGCCCGGCTTTTTTACATCCGTGGATCTCTCGGAAATCAAGATTGCTGTATATTCATACAGTATTTGAGATTTTCCCCATGACCACGCCCCACGCCTCCCAAGCTGCGCAGCCCGCCCCCATGGCGGGCGCGGCGCGTGTGCTGCCTCAGTTGCAGGGCGTGTGGCGTGGCGATGGCTGGCAGCAGGCGCTGCAGCAGCGCGTCCAGCCTTCGGGCCATGCGCTGCTGGATGCGCAATTGCCGGGCGGGGGCTGGCCGCTGGGCGCGATGGTCGAGCTGCTGCAGCCCGCCCATGGCCATGCCGAATGGCCGCTGCTGTTGCCGGGTCTGGCGGCCCTGATGCAGCGCAGCGCGGGCCAGGTGGTGTTGGTGGCGCCGCCTTGCAGGCCTTTTGCTCCGGGACTGGAAGCGGCGGGCGTGGCGGCGCACCGGCTGTGCTGCGTGGAGGCCGATACCCACCCCGGCGCCCACCCGGCAGGCGATGGGGCAGGGCTGGCCTGGGTCTGTGAGCAGGCACTGCGCTGCCGCGACGTGCTGGCCGTGCTGGCCTGGCTGCCGGCCGGTCTGCCCATGGCCACGCTGCGCCGGCTGCAATGGGCGGCCGCTGCGCAGGGGCGCATTCTGTGGCTGTGGCGCGAGGCCTCGGCCGCCCTGCAGACGGTGGCCTCGCCCGCGCCGCTGCGGCTGCGCGTGGAGACAGAGTTGGGGGAGCCGGGCGAAGGCGGCACGCCAGCCTGCCTGCGCGTGCAGTTGCTCAAGCGCCGGGGGCCTGCGCTGGAGCATCCCTTGAAACTGCCGCTGCACCACTGGGCCTGGCAGGACGTGCTGCAGGCCCAGGCCCTGCGGCGCACCCGGCAGGCGGGCGAGGCGCAGCGCTGGCTTCATGGACACGGGCAACTGCTGCCCGCCGAGGCGCCCGCCTTGCAGGCGGCAGCGCACACCCTGGGATGAGATGCCATGGCACAGCCGAATCAAGCACTGCACTGGATTGCCTGGCCGCTGCATGCCGCGCAGGGCGATGGTCAGGGCAACGGCGACAGTGATGGCAAAGGCAGTGCCTGCGCGCAGCAGGCCTGGTGGGCCCTGCGCTGGACGCCGCGCGTGGCCGTCTGGCAGGGCGCAGGGCAGGCCGTGGCGCTGATGGAGGTGGGCAGCGTGGAGCGCCTGTGGGGCGGCCGCCAGTCCATGCTGCTGGGCCTGCTGCGCGCTCTGCGTGAACAGCAGCCTGACACAGGGCAGGCAGGCAGCCCGCAGATGCCGGTCTGGGCCCGGGCCGCCACGGCCTGGCAGGCGCTGGCGCGTCTGCGCTGGCGCATGCAGGGCGACGGCCTGCGCCAGCCCTGGCCGCCTGCCGATGCCCTGCCGATCTGGACACTGCCCGCACTGGAGCCGCATGCGCCGGCCCTGGAGCGCATGGGCTGCCGCCGCTGGGGCGAGCTGCGCGCCCTGCCGCGCGCGGGCCTGGCGCGGCGCATCGGGCTGCCGGCCCTGCTGGCGCTGGACCAGGCCTATGGCAGCAGCCCCCATGCGCTGGACTGGCTGGAGCTGCCCGAGCACTTTGCATTGCGTGCCGACCTGGGCTATCCGGCCAGCGACGCCCAGGCCCTGCTGCAGGCCGCCCGGCCCCTGCTGCGTGCGCTGCAGGCCTGGCTGCAGGCCCGCCACCAGGGCGTGCTGGGCCTGCAACTGCGCTGGCACCACGATCTGCGGCGCGTGGACGGCACGCAACTGCCGGCCTGGGAAGCGCTGGACATCCGCACGGCCCGGCCCGCCCAGGCGCTGGAGCACATGGAGCGCCTGCTGCGCGAACGCCTGGCCCGCACGCCCTGGCGCGCGCCTGCGGACATGCTGGAGCTGGTGGCGCTGGACACCGCGCCTTTCGCGGCCGATGCCGGCAGTTGCCTGCCACCGGCCGCGCCCGGTCCGGCGCCGCTGGGCGAGGCGGCAGGCGCGGCAGATGGGGCAGGCGCGGCCAGCGGCATGGCCTGGCATGAATGGGTGGAGCGCGTCTCGGCCCGCCGTGGCGCGCAGGGCGTGCGGGTGGCGCAGCTGCAATCGGACCACCGGCCCGAGGCCATGCAGCGCTGGACCCCGGCCTGCGAGGCCCTGCAGACCCCGCAGGCACCGCGGCGGCCCGCGCACGCGCGCAAGGCGGCCAACCCCTGGCAGGGCCTGCTGCCGCCCTGGCTGCTTGATCCGCCCCAGCCCCTGCTCCTGCAGGGCAGCCGCCCTTGCTGGCAGGGGCCGCTGCAATTGCTGGCCGGCCCCTATCGGCTGGAGGCCGGCTGGTGGGGAGAGCCGCAGGCCGATGCTGCGCTGGCCGTGCGTGACTATTTCGTGGCCAGCAACGCGGCTGTCGGCCATGTCTGGATCTACCGCGAGCGCACGCCTGCATCGGAGCGGCTGCCAGGCATGCCGGCCCTGCTGTCGCCCGCCGCCTGGTTTGCGCAAGGCATCTATGGCTGAACAGGACATCCTGCTGGAGCCGCCGCCCCCGCAGCTGCAGCGACTGCAGCCCCCGCCCCAGGCCACCGGGCCGGTGTCCGGCATGGCATCGGGCCCGGGCCTGCCCGGCTATGCGGAGCTGCACTGCCTGTCGAACTTCAGCTTTCTGCGCGGCGCCTCTTCGCCGGCCCAACTGGTGCAGCGCGCCAAGGCCCTGGGCTACCAGGCGCTGGCCCTGACCGACGAATGCTCGGTGGCCGGCGCCGTGCGGGCCTTCGAGGCCGCGCGCGACTGCGAGATGGCCCTGATCCATGGCAGCGAATTTGCCTGGGGCCCGCTGCGCGTGGTGGCGCTGGCGCGCGATCTGAACGGCTGGGGCAACCTCTGCGAGTTCATCAGCGCGGCGCGCGCCCGTGCCGACAAGGGCCGGTACCTGGTCGATGCCGACAGCCCCTGGCATCTGCTGCGTGAAGGCTGCGAATGCATCGTCCTGCCACAGCGTGCGCTGCTTCCAGCCGGCGATGTGCCCGCCATCGCCCAGGCCGTGCAGGCCGCCGTGGCGCAGCTGGGGCCGGGCTGCTGGCTGGGCGTGGAGCTGCTGCTGGCGCCCGACGACAGCCTGTGGCTGCAAAGCCTGCAGGACGTGGCAGGGTTGCTGGGCCTGTCCTGCGTGGCATGCGGCGACGTGCACATGCATGCGCGCTCGCGCAAGCCGCTGCAGGACCTGGTGACGGCGCTGCGCCTGGGCTGCACGGTGGCCGAATGCGGCTTCGAGCTGCATCCCAATGCCGAGCGCCATCTGCGCTCACGCTTGCGGCTGGGCGGCATCTATCCGCGCGCCATGCTGGATGCAACCTTGCAGATTGCCGCGCGCTGCGATTTCAAGCTCAGTGAGATCAGCTACCACTATCCGCAGGAAAGCGTGCTTCCCGGCATGGACGCGCGCCAGACCCTGGCCTGGCATACCTGGCAGGGAGCGGCGGGGCGCTATCCGCAAGGCATTCCCGAATCGGTCGCCAAGCAATTGAAGGATGAGCTGGAGCTGATCGCCGAATGCCGCTACGAGATGTACTTTCTCACCGTGCACGACATCGTGCGCTATGCGCGCAGCGAAGGCATCCTGTGCCAGGGGCGCGGTTCGGCCGCGAACTCGGCCGTCTGCTATTGCCTGGGCATCACGGCCGTGGACCCGAACAAGACCACGCTGCTGATGGCGCGCTTCATCAGCCGCGAGCGCAGCGAGCCCCCAGATATCGACGTGGACTTCGAGCACGCGCGGCGCGAGACCGTCATCCAGTACATCTACGAAAAATACGGCCGCGGCCGTGCGGCGCTGACGGCCGTGGTCAGCTGCTGGCGCACGCGCGGTGCGCTGCGCGATGCGGGCAAGGCCCTGGGCGTGGATGCGGTGCTGATCGACGCCATGGCCCGGCAGCACCACTGGTTCAGCGATGCCGAGGACCAGGCGGCCGAGCCGGAGCCCGAACCCGATGACCCCGCCCTGGGCTGGGTGCGCTCCAAGCTGCTGCGCCTGGCCCGGCTGCGCGAGCGGCTGGGCGACGACTGCCCGCAACTGTCGCCCCAGCGTGCGCGGCTGTGGCTGGAGCTGGCCCTGCAGCTGCGCGACAGCCCGCGCCACCTGAGCCAGCATGTGGGCGGATTTGTGCTGACCGACGGGCCGCTGACGCGGCTGGTGCCCGTGGAGCCGGCCGCCATGGAGGGCCGCTCGGTCATCCAGTGGGACAAGGACGATCTGGACACCATGAAGCTGCTCAAGGTCGATGTGCTGGCCCTGGGCATGCTCACCGTGCTGCGCGGCAGCCTGCACGCGCGCGCCGCGCTGCGCGGCCCGCGCTGGGAGCTGGCCGACATTCCCAAGGACGACCCGGCCACCTACGACATGATCTGCCGCGCCGACACCGTGGGTACCTTCCAGATCGAGAGCCGGGCGCAGATGAGCATGCTGCCCCGGCTGCGGCCGCGCGTGTTCTACGACCTGGTGGTCGAGGTCGCCATCGTGCGGCCCGGCCCCATACAGGGCGGCATGGTCCATCCCTATCTGCAGGCGCGCGAGCGCAGGGACCAGGAAGGGGAACTGGTGTTGGAGAAGCCCGAACTCAAGCAGGCGCTGGAGCGCACGCTGGGCGTGCCCATTTTCCAGGAGCAGGTCATGCAAATCGCCATGATCGCGGCGAATTTCTCGGCGGGGGAGGCCGACGAACTGCGCCGCTCCATGGCCGCCTGGCGGCGCAAGGGCGGCATACACCATTTCGAGCGCAAGCTGATCGAGGGCATGCTGGCCAAGGGCTATAGCCCGGAATTCGCCCACGCCATCGTCCGCCAGATCCAGGGCTTCGGCGAATACGGCTTCCCAGAAAGCCATGCCTACAGCTTTGCCATGCTGGCCTATGCCAGCGCCTGGCTCAAGCGCCATGAGCCGGCCTGTTTCCTCATGGCCTTGCTCAATGCCCAGCCCATGGGCTTCTACACCCCCTCGCAACTGATCCAGGATGCGCGCCGCCACGGCGTGCGCGTGCTGCCCGTCGATGTGCGCCACAGCGACTGGGACTGCACGCTGGAGGCACCGCACGAGCGCATTGCTGGCGTCGAGCTGCCGCAGCCGGCCGTGCGCCTGGGTCTGTGCATGGTGGCGCAGCTGCCAAAGACTTCCGGCGAGCGCGTGGCCCAGGTCCGCGCGCAGGCGCCGTTCAGGAGCACCGAGGACCTGGCCCTGCGCGCCCGGCTGCAGCGCGCCGAGCTGCAGGCCCTGGCGGCGGCCGATGCGCTGCAGGGCCTGTCAGGCCACCGCCGCCAGCAGATGTGGGATGCCGCGGCCCTGCAGGTGCAGCCCCCGCTGTTCGCGGGCGTGCCCGTGCACGAGGCGCCCGTGCAACTGGCCGCCGCGCCCGAGGGCGAGGAAATCCTGTTCGACTACGCGGCCACGGGCCTGAGCCTGCGCCGCCATCCGCTGGCCCTGCTGCGTGACCGCCTGCGCCGCCACGGGCTGCGCACGGCGCTGGAGCTGCGCGACACGCTGGCGGGCATGCGCGTGCGGGCCTGCGGCATCGTCACCGTGCGCCAGCGCCCGCCCACGGCCAAGGGCACGGTCTTCATCACGCTGGAGGACGAGACGGGCACGGTCAACCTGGTGGTCTGGCCCGATACCGTCACGCGCTGGGGCGAGCCCTTGCTGGGCGCGCGGCTGCTGGCGGTGGAGGGCATCTGGCAAAGCAGCTCGGACTGGGGCGGCGGCAAGGACTGCGGCGAGTCAGTGCCTGCAGAGCAGGCCAGCCAGGAGGTGCCCGCCGTGCGCCATCTCATCGTGCACCGCGCCCGCGACATGAGCCGCTGGCTGGGCCGCCTGGGCGGCGCCGGCGTGGCGAGCCGCAATTTCCACTGAGGGCTGTTGCCGTTGCTGCGGCTGCCGAAGCAGGCTCAGGCCATGCGGGCGTCGGCGCGGATGTCCGGCATCTGGTCGATACGCTTGCCGAACCAGCCTATGCGCTCGGTCTGGCGCACGTCCAGCCTGGGCACGTAGGGCTTGATGTCGAGCACGGGCGTGCCGTCGAGCATGTCGTTGCCCAGGAAATGCAGCAGCAGTCCTTCGCGCCGCACCAGACGCACGATGGACAGGCCCAGCCGGTTGGGCCGCGCCGGGGCGCGCGTGGCGAACACGCCGTGGCTGCGGTCGTCCATGAAGGGCACGACTTCCAGCCTTTCCACGGCCTGGTGCAGGTGGGTGATGAGGATCAGGTAGTCAAAGCCTTCGATGTCGCGCAGCCCGGCCTCGAACTCGGGCAGCAGCTCCACGCGGCCTGCCTCGTCGGCCGCGCCTGCCGTCTGTATGGGCATGCCCACCGGATCGGTGAAGCGGCTGCGCACATGGCCGATGGGGCGGCAGCCTATGGCTTGCGCGGCGGCATCGCTCATGCGCTGGCGGTGCCCTGGGGATTGAGCAGGCGCGTCAGCGCTGCGATATCGGCCGCAGCCGCCATGCGCGACGTGGTTTCTATGGAGCGGTAATGCCTGACGATGGCCTCGCCCGTGGCCGTGAGCGAGGCGCCGCCGCCATGGGCGCCGCCTGCGCTGGTGTTGACGGCCGGCGTCTGCAGCGCGCGGTTCATCTCGTCCACGAGCACCCAGGCGCGCCGGTACGACATGCCCAGCGAACGGGCTGCGGCCGAGATGGAGCCCGCCTCGGCGATGGATTCGAGCAACTGCACCTTGCCGGGTCCGATGGCAATGGTGCTGTCGTTGTATACGCGCAGGCGGAACTGGACTTTGGAGGACATGGGAGAAGGGCTGGGCACGGCAAAAGCGGGTTAACGGCGAAGGTTAAGCGAAATCAACGGTCTGCGCCGCGATGGGGCTAAGGGGAAATACGCAATGCATGGCCTGCTACAGCGGGGCGGGTCATATGCACTGTGCGCCGCCGCCGTTCGCAACGGCTGTGGCCCTCATGGTACTGATGGCTCGCACGGTCGGCGTTGCCACTCTTGCCAGACTGCACGCTGGCCCAAGCCCCGGCTCACATAGGCGCGCGGTGATCATGGTCTTGCTGGCCAGCGCCTGGGGACGGCCGTTCGTGGCGTTCCCAGGGCGCGCTGCAGGTGAAGGCCGGGCAGGCCTTCCTACTTCTTGCCGGCGTCTGCCAGCAGGCGCTGGCATTGCGCATCTTCCTCGGCAGCCGGCACCGTCAGCGGCACCAGGGCCAGGGCGGCGGGCGCCACCACGGCGGCGGCCACGGCCGCGCCCGCACGCAGCAGCAGCGGGCCGGGCTCCACGCCCACCTTGGGGTTGGCGAAGCTGCCGCGCACATACAGGGGCGTGCGCAGCGAGAAGAACTTCCACTTCAGCGATTCGGGCTTGATGTGCAGATCCATGGTCTCCTGCGCCAGGCTGATCTGGCCTGTGGCCTCCACGATCGCCTCCGGCGTCGCCAACTTGACGTTGCGCGTGCGTGCCAGGCCGTTCTGCACGGACAGGTCGGCCACGGCGCAGTTGAGCTGGACTTCCTTGTCGGCACCGAACAGCTTGGTCACCACCACGCTGCCCAGGTTGAGCGCGGCCAGGTCCAGCAGTTGCTTGCTGAAGCGCCCGTCGCGCACATACAGGCGCATGTCGCCGGAGCTGGTGCCCAGCCATTCGGCCATGGACTGGCCTCGGCCCTCCAGGGCGATGGCGCCATCCATGCTGCCCAGGCTTTTCTTCATCAATTCGATCTCGGGGAACAGGGCCGACAGCTGCAGCCCCTGGACCTTGCCCTGGAGGTTGGCCTTGGGCGGCTTGGCGCCGCTGTCCACCATGGCCTGCAGGTCCAGCTTGCCCTTGGCCATGCCGAAGCGCAGCGGCGCCAGGCGCAGCACACCGTTGTCCATGACGGCATGTACGCTGAAGTTCTCGATGGGCAGGGCCTGGGGACGCTCGATGCGGTCACTCTGGAAGTGCACATCCATATCCATGGCATTCCACTTGCTCGTGTCGAAGCGCTGCGTGGGCAGGGTCTTGCCGCTGGCCGCCTGCCGGCTTTTCTGGTCCTGCCTGGTGGACGGTGCTCCTACCACCGGCCCCAGGTCGGCCAGGCGCAGCTTGCGCGATGCCAGCTCGCCGCTGAGCTTGGGCCGGGGCTTGCCGGATGCGTAATGCAGCGAGCCGCGCAGATCGCTCTGGCCCACGCGGCCCTCGAAGTTTTCGTAGTCCCACTCGGCGCGGCCGGGCTGCAGGCTGCCGACCAGATGGCCGTTGGTGTCGAAAGGCGGTGTACGTGGCAGCAGCAGGCCGGTCAGTGGGAACAGGTCGGCCATGCTGGAGCCGCGCAGGTGCACCTGCAGGTCCATGCCCTTGAGTGCCCTGGGATTGTCGAGAATGCCCTCGGCCCGTGCGCGCAGGCTGCCCGCATGGGCCCACAGCTTGACCGGAAAGCGTGCCTGCTCGCTTTGCAGGTCCAGCACGGGGCCGATGAGGCCCTGGGCCTCGACCGTGGCCTTGGCGATGCGGCCGGTCAGGCCGACGCGCATGCCATACGGAAAGTCTGGACTGGGCGGCCGTACAAGGCTGTCCAGGCGTGCGCGCACCGCCATCTGGCGCACGCCATCGCTCCAGCCCACCAGGCCGCCGCGCAGGCTCAATTGCGTCACTTGGAAGCGCCAGCGCGGACCGGTGGACTCGGGGCGCTTGAAAGTCCAGTTGTTGCTGCCGTCCTTGCGCCGTGCAAAGACCAGGTCAGGCCCTTCGAGCTGCAGATGGTCCAGCAGCACGTGCCGGCCCAGCAGCGGCCACAGCCGCAGGCTGGCCGTGGCGCGGGCTGCCGTGGCCATGGTGGCGGCGTCGCGCGGGGGAGGGGCCATTTTTTCGTCGGCCAGGACGATGCTGTCGCTGTCGATACTGGGCGCGGAAGGGCTGGCCTGCGAGTCCTTGTCCTTGTCCTTCGCCTTTACCGTGGGCTGTTCCTTGGCTTTCTCCTCGGGCAGGCGGCCCTTGTTCAACTGGTCGGGCGGCGCAGGCAGGGCAGGCAGCTCGCCACTGCCCTTGGCCGGCTCCTGCTCCACCTGCCAGCCTTCGGGCTGGCCCAGCGTCAGCTGCTCGGCCTGGACGGTGACGCCAGGAATCCAGTGACGCCAGCCCTGGTCCAGCGGCTGGGGCCAGTTCCATTGCACCCGCAGGTCGCCTTCAATCGCGAAATGCCGGCCGGTGCTTTCACTGACCCGCTCATTGATCCAGGGCCTGGCGCGGTTCCAGTCATAGGTGGCAATCAGGACCACGACCAGCGCCAGCAGCAGCACCAGGGCCGAGACCATCCACACGAGGATGCGCAGCCAGCGGCGGCGCGGCGGGCGGGGTGTGGGCTTGGATGCCGGCGTGGGGGAGCTGTCGGTCGCTGTGTCGGTCATGGCGCAGGGGGCCGCTAAATGGAGTTCGGTCCATCCTAGCGCCGCAAAACCGCTTGCCAAGGTCCGGGACGCGCTGGCGGGCAGCCGGCAGGCCCGCATACAGGAGATTGGCCTACAGCGCGGCCTGCCGTGGCAAAAGCGCTGTCATCACCGTGTCTCCTGGCCCTGCCGCAGGCGGGTCGATGCCAGGGCGGCCACCACCAGCAGGCCCGCCATGATGAACAGGCCGTTGCGCGTGCTGCCCGTGGCCTGTTCGATCATCCCCATCACGGTGGGGCCGATGAAGCCGCCCACCAGTCCGCAGGTATTGACCAGGGCAATGCCGCCCGCCAGCCCCGCACCCGCCAGCCGCGAAGCCGGGAACAGGAAGACGACGGACTGCACCACGAAGAACATCAGCGCTGTGAGGCTGAAGCCCAGCAGCCCCAGCGCGGGCGAGGCCTTGCCCGCCAGCGCCGCCAGCAGCAGGCCTGCAGCCATGGTGCCCAGGCCCGCCAGCAGCATGCGCCGGCAGCGCTGCGGGTGGGTGGCAAAGCGCGGCAGCCAGGCCGCACCGATGGCCGCTGCGATCCAGGGCACGGAGTTGAGCGTGCCGATCTGCAGCGGCGAGAGCTGGCCGTAGGTGCCGATGATGCCGGGCAGGAAGAAGATCACCGTGTAGATGCTGATCTGGTGGCAGAAGTAGACAAGGATGGCCAGCCAGATCTGGCGGTCGCGCAGGCAGTCCCGGAGCGAGTGGCCCACCTGGCCGGCGCTGGCCTGCTGGTCCTGCTCGGCCTGCAGGCGTTGCAGTACCTCGCGCGATTCGGCGGCCGTCAGCCAGGGCGCGCTGGCCGGGCCGTCGGGCAGCTTCTTCCAGACCACCCAGGCCAGGGCCACGGCGGGCAGGCCCTCGATCACGAACATCCATTGCCAGCCGTGCCAGCCCAGGAAACCGTCCATCTGCAGCAGCGCGCCGCCCACGGGGCCGCTGAGGATGTTGGCAATGCACACGCCCAGCAGGAAGTAGCCGATGGCGCGGGCCCGTTCCTCGCGGCCGAACCAGTAGGTCAGGTAGAGCATCACGCCGGGGAACAGCCCCGCCTCGGCCGCGCCCAGCAGCACGCGCATCACGTAGAACGAGGTCTCTCCGGTGATGAAGGCCATGCCGGCCGACAGCAGGCCCCAGGTCACCATGATGCGGGTGATCCAAAAGCGCGCGCCCACCCTGTGCATGATGAGGTTGCTGGGCACTTCCAGCAGGGCGTAGCTCAGGAAGAACAGCCCCGCGCCCAGGCCGTAGGCGGCCGCCGAGATGCCCAGGTCCACCTCGATGTGCGACTTGGCCAGCGCGATATTGGTGCGGTCTATGAAGCTGATCACATAGGACAGCACCAGCAGCGGCATCAGCCTGCGGAAGATGCGGGCGTTGAGCAGCGACTGCCTGTCGCCGGCGGCAGGCTGCGGCCTTGCGGGCGGCGCGTGAACAGTGGAGGGCGATGGGTGATGGACCATGGCAAATCCTTGGAAAGATGGGTGGATGAAAGCGGAGTCAGGCGGTGGCGGTGGAGGCGGCGTTGCCGCGCGTGCCCAGCTGCAGGGCCACGCCGCCCAGCGCGCAGCCGGCCATGACCAGGAAGCACAGGGCATAGCCGCCGGGGCTGGTCCAGCCGCCGCCCAGGGAGATCAGGCTGCCCATCAGCACGGGCGCGATGCCGCCGCCCACGAACATGGCGGTGGTGATGATTCCGTTGGCCGTGGAGGTGGCCGCAGGCTGGGCGCAGTCCGAGGCCACCGCGTAATAGATGGGCCAGACCGCATTGGCGACCAGGCCGAACAGCAGCTGCATCACCACGACCAGGGCCATGGTGTCGGCGAAGTAGAAGGCGCCCACGCTGGCGGCCATCCACAGGCCGCAGATCACCAGGGTGACGCGGCGCCCGATCACGTCCGACAGGGCCGGCCAGACCAGCTGGCCCAGGATGCCGGTGAGCGTGAACACCACGCTCATGCCTGCCGATTCGGCCAGCGACAGGCCCATGATGTTGTAGAGGTAGGCGGGCAGCACCACGTTGATGCCCATGTAGACCACCTGCGTGAGCAGGGTGTTTCCAGCCGTCAGGGCGATGCTGCGGTTGGCCAGCGTGCTGCGCAGGGTGCGCCAGGCCTGGCCTTTTTCCACCTGCGCCGCCACGCTGGCCTGCGGCGGGGTCATGCCCCGGGCGGCGATGTCGGCATACAGCAGTTCCATCTTCTGCGGCGTGGAGTAGCGCGCCCAGAACCACATCAGCGGGATGGCGACGACCAGCGCGACAAAGAACACATAGCGCCAGTTCTCCTCGCCGAAGGCGTACAGCACAAAGCCGGCGACCAGGCCGCTGAGCATGGCGCCCACCGGATAGCCCGTGTGGTGGGCGCCCAGCGCGAAGCCGCGCCGCTCCACCGGCCACCACTCGGCGGTATTGCTCACGCCCACGGGCTCGCCCCAGCCGGCGCCCAGGTTGACGCCGACGCGCAGCGCCACGAAGCCCGCCAGGCTGCCGCTCAGCGCCTTGAAGCCCGAGGCGAACGACAGCGCCGTATAGCCCAGCACCAGGGGCACCTGAAAGCGTGCGCGCTTCCAGCCCGCGCCGTAGCGGTCGCTCCAGATCGCGCCGGGAATGTCCAGCACGGCCAGGGCCAGCATCACGATGGTGGCCACCGTGCCCCATTCGTCGGCCGACAGGCCGAAGTGCCGGGAGATGGTCGGCCCCAGCCGCAGCACGATCTCGCGGTCGTAGGCATTCAGTACCCAGATCAGCCAGCAGACCAGCAGGGATACCCATGAATAACGGTGGATCTGGCGCAGCGAAGCGCGCGGGGCCTGGGCCATGGCGGTCTCCCGGGCACCAGCGGTGGGTGCCGTTTCATTGTTGTGTGGATGAAGGCGCCGCTTCGCGGGGCGGGCGGCGTTGCGGTGCGAAGGCTCCGGGCCTGCATGCCCGGCTCCGTGCTCAGGCGCCGAAGCGCTGCTCGGGCAGGCCACGCACGCCCAGCCCCTTGACGGCAAACAGCGCGCCGCGGGACTGGCCGTCGCCCGGGAAACGCGGCAACGGCGGCTTGCCCATGGAGGTGACGTACAGCGTGTCGAGCCCGGGCCCGCCGAACATCACGCTGGTCACCTTGCGCACCGGCATCTCTATCACCCGGTCCACCCGGCCGTCCGGCGTGTAGCGCACCAGCTGGCCCGCGTACACCAGGGCCTGCCACAGGCAGCCTTCGGCATCGACCGTGGCCCCGTCGGCCGCGCCGCCACCGCTGGTGTCGACCGGGGCAAAGGTCCGGCGGCCGCTGGCATGGCCCGTGGCCGTGTCGTAGTCGTAGGCGCGGATCTCGCCGCTCCACGTGTCCGAGAAATAGAGCGTCGTGCCGTCCGGGCTCCAGCACGGGCCGTTCGAGCAGATGATGCCCTCGTCCAGCACATGCAGGCTCAGGTCCGTGTCCAGCCGGTACAGCCGCGCCGAAGGCTGCTCCTCCAGGGTGTCCATGGAGCCGAAGACGAAGCGGCCCTGCCGGTCCACCTTGCCGTCGTTGAGCCGGTTGCCGGGAAGGTGGGACTCGGGGGCGACGACCAGCTCCAGCTCGCCGCTTTCCAGGTCCAGCGTGTGCACGCCGCCGTGCAGCGCCACCAGGGCCGAGCGGCCGTCGCGGCGCAGTGCCATGGAGCCAATCTTCTGGCCGACTTCCCAGGCGCGCAGTTCCCGCCCGTCGGCCGTGCAGCGGAAGATGCGGCCGTCGAAGCTGTCTATCCAGTACAGGCGCTGCTGCCCGACGTCCCACAGCGGGCCTTCGCCCAGCGTGGTCTTGAGGTCGGCGACGATATCGATCTGCATGGGAGTCTCCTGTTCGGTGGCATGGGGGCTGGCCCGGGAAGGCGGTTCAGAAGGCCACGTTGGCCGCACCCTTGAGGCCCAGCATCCGGCGCGCCTCGTCAGGCGTGGCGACGTCGACATTCAGGGCCTCGAGCACGGTGCGGATGCGGCGCACCTGCTCGGCGCTGGAGGTGGCCAACTGGCCCGGGCCTATCCACAGAGAGTCTTCCAGCCCCACGCGCACATGCGAGCCCATGGCCGCGCCCATGGTGGCCAGCGGCAGCTGGTTGCGCCCGGCGCCCAGGATGGACCACTGGTAGTTGCTGCCCAGCAGGCGGTCGGCCGTGCGCCGCATGTGCATCAGGTCCTCCGGGTGGCCGCCGATGCCGCCCAGGATGCCGAACACCGACTGCACGAACACGGGCCCCTGCACCAGACCCCGGTCCACGAAATGCGCCAGGTTGTGCAGGTGGCTGATGTCGTAGCACTCGAACTCGAAGCGCGTGCCCTGGGCCTGGCCCAGCCGCAGGATGCCTTCGATATCGGCAAAGGTGTTCTTGAAGACCAGGTTGCGGCTGTTTTCCAGGTGCTCGCGCTCCCAGCCGTGCTCCAGGTTCGGGAAGCGCTCCAGCATGGGGAACAGGCCGAAGTTCATCGAGCCCATGTTCAGCGAGGCCAGCTCGGGCTGGAACTCGGTCACGGGCCGCATGCGCTCTGGCACCGTCATGTGCGGGCTGCCGCCCGTGGTGATGTTGACGATGGCATCGCTCTCGGCACGGATCGCCTTGAGAAAGGGGCGGAACAGCTCAGGGTCCTGCGAAGGGCGCCCGTCGCGCGGATCGCGGGCATGCAGGTGCACGATGGCGGCGCCGGCCTCGGCGGCATCGATGGCGGCGCGGGCAATCTGCTCGGCCGTCACGGGCAGGTGGGGCGACATGCTGGGCGTGTGGATGGCGCCCGTGGGCGCGCAGGTGATGATGGCTTTGGTGCGGGTGGCCATGGAAGGTCCTTGCGAACGGTGAAAAAGGCGAGAGGAGTAGAGGTGGGGGGAGGACGAGGAGAGGGCGCTCAGCTCAGCGCCTGGGTCAGGCCATCGACGGCCAGCTCCTGGCCCGTGACATGGCCGGCCAGCGGGCTGGCGGCAAACACGGCCATGTTGGCAATGTCGCGCGCCGTGGCCATGCGGCCCAGCGCGGCCTGGTGCGTGTAGCTGCGCGTGACGTCTTCCAGCGGCAGGCCGCGCGCCTGCGCCTTGGCGGCAATCACATCGCGGATGCGCGGGCCGTCCACGGCGCCCGGCAGGATGGCGTTCACCCGGATGCCGTCGGCGCCCAGCTCCAGCGCCAGCGACTTGGTCAGGCCGATCACCGCCCACTTGGACGCCGAATAGGCCGAGCGGCCCGGCATGCCCAGGTGGCCTGCCGCCGAAGACAGGTTGACGATGGCCGCCTGCCGGCCCTCGCGTGCCGATTGCCGAAGCCGGGGCACGGCCAGCCGCGTGCACAGGAAGGCGCCGGTGATGTTCACATCCAGCGTGCGCTGCCAGTCGGCCAGCTCCAGCGTCTCCACCGCGCCCGTGGGGCCGGCCACCCCGGCGTTGTTGACGAGGATGTCCAGGCCGCCCAACTCGTTGTCCACGGCCTTGAACAGGCCCTGCACCTGCAAGGCATCCGACACATCGGCCAGACGGCCGCTGGCGCCGGGCAGGGCGGCAGCCAGCGCATCCAGGCTGGCCTGGGCCACGTCACAGACCATGACGCGCGCGCCGGCCTCGGCAAAGGCGCGGCTGATTTCCAGGCCGATTCCGGCGGCGCCCGCCGTCACCAGGACGCGCTGGCCGGCCAGAAGATCGTTTTTCCACATGCGGGGACTCCTTGGGAACTCAAACAAAGGTGAAAGGGATTCGGGTTGGGTTTGGATTTTGTATCTGTGATCACAGATCAAATATGGTAAATACCCTATGAGGCATGACAGCGGCGGCGCCGCGCTACCATCGCCGCCATGGCCATCAACGAACTAGTCACCCCACTCAAACGGCAGACCCTCAGCAGCGATGTCTATGCACAGCTCAGGGAATTGCTGATCACGGGCCAGATGATTCCGGGCGAGCAGATCTCGCTGCGCACCACGGCCAGCGCGCTGGGCGTCAGCGTCATGCCCGTGCGCGAGGCCGTGCACCGGCTGGTGGCCGAGCAGGCGCTGGAACTCACGCCCAACCGCGCGCTGCGCGTGCCCTTGATGACGGAAAGCGCCTTCCGCGAGATCACGCGCATCCGCGTCAACCTCGAAGGCCTGGCCACGGAGCAGGCGGCCCGGCAACTGCCGGCCGCCGGGCTGGAACGCATCGCCGCCCTGCAGGACCGCTTTGCGGCCGAGATGGCCAGCGCCTCGCCGGACGGCGCGCGGCTCATCGCCTTCAACAAGGATTTCCACTTCGCCGTCTACAGCGCGGCCGGCATGCCCATGCTGCTGCAGATGATCGAGGCGCTGTGGCTGCGCATAGGCCCCATCCTCAACCACGACATGCGCTCGGGCTCGCGCCGCGTGAGCGAACAGGTGGCGGTCGGCCACCATGCGCGCCTGGTCGAGGCCCTGCGGCGCGGCGATGCGCCCGCCGCCAAGGAGGCGCTGCGCGGCGACATCGAAAGCGCGGCCGACTACATTGTTTCGGCGGGCGTGCTGGTGACGGCGGACAGCGGGTTGAACGGCGTGAGTGGACTGAGCGGCCCCGCCTCGCCAGGCGAAGAAAGCCGGTGAGCCGCAGAGGAATGAAGTAAGGAAGTAAGATTTCCATGTTTTCTCTGATTTGCAGGAGCCGGCCATGCTTGCCAAATTGACGTCGAAGAACCAGATCACCCTGCCCAAGGCCGTGGTGTCCGAGGTGGAGGCCACCGAGTATTTCGAGGTGGCCGTGGAAAACGGCCGCATCGTGCTCACGCCCGTGCACGTGCAGCGTGTCCAGCGCGCACAGGCCGTCCGCGACAAGCTGCAGCAGATGGGCATCACCGAAGAGGATGTGCAGGAGGCTACCTCCTGGGCGCGCAAATGATGCGTGTCGTCCTGGACACCAACGTCGTGCTCTCGGCATTGCTGTTCACGTCCGGCCGTTTTGCGTGGATACGCCGGGCCTGGCAGCAACAGCAGTTGCAGCCCCTGGTCTGCAGGGAAACGGCCAGCGAACTGCTGCGTGTGCTCGCCTATCCGAAGTTCAAGCTGTCAACGGCCGAGCAACAGGCCTTGCTGGAGGATTTCCTGCCCTGGGCCGATGTCGTCACACTGCCGCAGCCCTGGCCTGCATTGCCGTTGTGCCGGGACGACAAGGACCAGGTGTTCCTGGTGCTGGCGCATGTGGGCCGGGCCCAGGCGCTCATCACCGGCGACGGCGACCTTCTGGCGCTGCGTGACAGCTTTCCCGGCCTGATCGTGACGCCCGATGAGTGGGCAGCGCTGCACAAGCGCTGAGGGCAGGAATCCATGCACAACGCCCACGACCCCAAGGTTCTTCCCATACGCGACGGCGTCAGCCCCAGCTGCGTGGTGCTGCCCAGCCAGGGCGGCGGGCTGCTGATCGATTTTCTGGCCGAGCGCCTGCCTGCCGTGGCGCGCGAAGACTGGCTGCGGCGCCTGGCGCTGCGCGAGGTGGTGGACGAGCATGGCCGCGCCGCCGATGCAGGCACGGCCTTTGCGCCGGGCCTGCGCTACTACTACTACCGCGAGCTGCAGGCCGAGCCGCCCATTCCCTTCGAGGCCGAGGTCCTCCACCGCGACGCGCATCTGCTGGTGGCCGACAAGCCGCATTTCCTGCCCGTGGTGCCGGCCGGCAAGTACCTGCAGCAGACGCTGCTGGTGCGGCTCAAGCGCGAGTTCGACCTGCCCGAGCTGTCGCCCATCCACCGCATCGACCGCGACACGGCGGGGCTGGTGGTGTTTTCGGTGCAGCGCGCCACGCGCGGCATCTACCAGGCGCTGTTCCGCGACCGCGCCATACACAAAACCTACGAGGCCGTGGCCCCCTGGCGCGAGGACGTGGTTTTCCCGCGCACGCATGAAAGCCGCATGGAGGAAAGCGGCCATTTCTTCCGTATGCACGAGGTGGCCGGCACGCCCAACACCCGCACCCACATGCAGGTGCTGGAGCAGCGCGGCCCCTGGGCGCGCTACCGGCTGGAGCCCGAAAGCGGCAAGCGCCACCAGCTGCGCGTGCACATGGCCGCCCTGGGCCTGCCGCTGTGGGGCGACGGCTTCTATCCCGAAGTGCATGACATGCCCGAGGGCGATTACTCGCGCCCGCTGCAGCTGCTGGCGCGCAGCCTGTCCTTCACCGATCCTCTGGACGGCCAGTCGCGGCGCTTTGACAGCCGCCGCCAGCTGCTGCCGCTGACCGACCTGTAGAGGCCTTGCCGCTGCCGGAAACCGCTGGCTTTTTTGCCCATGGCCACGCCATGGGATAGGCCGGCTGCGGACATTTAACGGACAACTTTGTCCGATAATTGTCCGCATGACTTCCAAAAGACCCAGTGCCGATATCCGCCGCGCCCAGTTGCTGGACGCGGCCGATGCCGTGTTTTCCGAGCATGGCGTGACCGCGCCGCTGGACCTGGTCGTCGAGCGCGCCGAGGTCGGCCGCGCCACGCTGTACCGGCAGTTTCCTGACCGGCGTGCGCTGATGCTGGCGCTGCTGGAGCGTTCGCTGGACAGCATGCGCAGCGCGGCCGAAGCCATGGCCGAGGACGACGATGCCTTCTACAAGCTGCTGTCGCGCCTGGCCGAGCGCATTGCGGTCTCTGCCCCCATCACCGATTACTGGCGCACCGTGGAGCGCGGCGACGAGGTCATCGCCCAGGCCCGCGTTGCCATGTGGCAGATCTTTCGGCCGGCCATGGACCGGGCCGTGGCCTGTGGCCATTGCCGCCAGCCGCTGACGCAGGCCGAGCTGTCCCTGGTCTTCGGCATGCTGGGCGCCTCGCTGCGCGGCGAGACGCCGCAGCAGCGCCGCACCCTGGCGCGCAAGGCGCTGCAGATCGTCTGGCAAGGCCTGAAGGCCTGACATGGCCACCACACCCACTCCACCGGGGCCCGTGCTGCCCCCGTCGCCCCCCGTCGTCTACCTCAAGCCCCCGCCGGACTGGGAAGAGCATGAAAAGCCCAGCCTGCCGGGCTCGCCGTCCATGCCGCTGCACCAGCCGGCCGTGCGCGCCGCCTATGGCCTGATCGCCGTGCTGGTGGCGCTGACGGGCGGCCTGGGCAATGCACTGTTCACGGCCAACCTGCCCACCATCCAGGGCCAGATGGGGCTGACGTCTTCCGAGGCCGCCTGGCTGACCGGCGCCTACGTCATGCTCAACATGACGGCCAACCTGCTGGTCTACAAGTTCCGCCAGCAGTTCGGCATGCGGCTGTTCGCCGAGATCGGCCTGGGCCTGTATGCGCTGCTGACGCTGCTGCACCTGGTGCTGGGCAGCTACACCAGCCTGCTCATGCTGCGCGCGGCCAGCGGCCTGGCGGGCGCCACCTGCAGCACGCTGGGCACGCTCTACATGCTGCAGGCCGCGCCGCGCAAGCATGTGCTCAAGATGCTGGTGATCGGCGTGGGGCTGGGGCAGATCGCCACGCCGCTGGCCTGGATCCTGTCGCCGGGCCTGCTGTTCAACAGCGAGTGGCACAACCTCTACCTGTTCGAGGCCGGCCTGGCCCTGATCTCGTTCGCGGGCGTGGTGGTGCTCAAGCTGCCGCCGGGCGTGCACATCCGCAGCTTCGAGCGGCTGGACTTCCTGACCTTCTTCCTCATGGTGCCCGGCGTGGGCCTGCTGATCGCCGTGCTGGTGCAGGGCTACAACCACTGGTGGCTGGACACGCCCTGGCTGGCCTGGATGCTGATCGGCTCCATCGTCCTGCTGAGCGTGGCGCTGTACATCGAGCACCACCGCCGCAATCCCATGCTGCAGACGCGCTGGTTCGTGCTGGCGCCCACGGTGCGCTTCGTGATCGGTGCGCTGCTGCTGCGCTTTCTGACCACCGAGCAGACCTATGGCGTGATCGGCATGCAGCGCATGCTGGGCATGACGGTGGACCAGATGCAGCCGCTGTTCATCGTCATCCTGCTGGGCACCATCGCGGGCATTGCCGTGTCGGCGCTGACCTTCGGGCTGGAGAACATGGGCAAGCAGATCGTGGGCTCCATCGTGCTGTTCGCGCTGGCGGCCTGGCTGGACCACAGCCGCACCAGCCTGGCCCGGCCCGAGGACTTCTTCGGCAGCCAGTTCCTCATGGCCGTGGGCGCGGGCCTGTTCATGGGGCCGCTGATGCTGATCGGCGTGGTGCAGGGCCTGAAGTTCGGCGCGCACTACATGCTGACGGCCATCGTCACCATCTCCATGACGCAGGCCATGGGCGCGCTCATGGGCTCGGCCCTGCTGAGCACCTACCAGATGCACCGCGAGCAGGTGTATTCGGCCGCCATCGTGGCCGACGTCGATCCCACCGACCCCATCGTGGCCGACCGCCTGCGCCTGCAGCAGCAAAGCCTGGCCCGCGTCATTGCCGACCCGGCCCTGCGTGCGGCCCAGGGCACGGCCCAGCTGGCGCAGGCCGCACGCCGCGAGGCCAATGTGCGCGCCTACAACGACGTGTTCGCCCTCACGGCCGGCGTGGCCGTGCTCTACCTGCTGTGGATGCTGGCCCTGGCCGGCCGCGCACGCCAGCGCGCCTTCGTGGAGCGCATGCGCGCCGCCGCAGCCGATGCCTCGGCCATGCGCGGCACCGATGCCGCCGCGCCGCAGGACGCGCCGGGCCAGCCGCCCACCCAACCCGTCGCCCGCGCCTGAAACCGTTCGCCCAGAGAAAAGACAACAACATGAGTGACTCCGAAAATTCCAATGGCGGCACGGCCGCCTCTGCCTCGCCTGCGCCGGCTCCCGCTGCGGCGCCTTCACCTTCGCCATCGCCCAAGCTCATCAAGCCCTCGCTGCGCAGCGTGCTGGTGATGCTGGTGGTCGCACTGGCCGGCGTGCTGCTGGTGCTGCGTGCCTGGAACCTGTTCCCCTTCGCGGGCACCGTGGTCAGCACCGACAACGCCTATGTGCGCGGCGCCGTCACCGTGCTCGCGCCCCAGGTCAGCGGCTATGTGACCGAGGTGCTGGTGCAGGACTACGAGAACGTCAAGGCCGGCCAGCCCCTGGTGCGCATCGACGCCCGCACCTACGAAGCCGCCCAGGCCCAGGCGCAGGCCCAACTGGCCAATGCCCGCGCACAGCTGGCCAATGCCGACCAGACCCAGGCCCAGAACCGCGCCACGCTGGGGGCCAGCCGCGCCGGCCTGGCGGCGGCGCAGGCCGAATCCGACCGCGCCGCAGCCGAGCTGCAGCGCGTGCAGGCGCTGTCCGAGCGCGGCTCCGTCTCGCTCAACGAGCGTGACAAGGTGCGTGCCACCGCGCGCCTGGCGGCCACCAACGTGGCCAAGGCCCAGGCCGACATCGAGATCAACGCCCAGAAGATCAAGGCGACGACGGTGAACCGCGCCTCGCTCGAAGCCCAGGTCCAGATGGCCGAGGCCCAGCTGCGCCAGGCCCAGATCAACCTGGACAACACCGTGGTGCACGCGCCCGGCGATGGCCAGGTCAGCGAAGTCGGCGTGCGCCGGGGCCAGTACGTCACGGCCGGCTCCCAGCTCATGTACGTGGTGCCGCACACGCTGTGGGTGGTGGCCAACTTCAAGGAAACCCAGACCGCCCGGGTGCGCATAGGCCAGGCTGTGCGCTTCAGCGTGGATGCGCTGGGCGGCGCCCACCTCACGGGCCGCGTGCTGGAGATCGCGCCTGCCACGGGCTCGGAATTCAGCGTGCTCAAGGCCGACAACGCCACGGGCAACTTCACCAAGGTCGTGCAGCGCCTGCCGGTCAAGATTGCAATCGATCCCGACCAGGAGCTGGCCGCGCGGCTGCGCGCGGGCATGTCGGTGGTGGTGCGGCTGGATACGGCGCAGCCTGAGCCCCAACCCGCACCCCAACCGGAGGTCCGCCCATGACCGCCCGCGCACTGGCCATGGCCATGGCCTGCGCTGCCGCGCTGGCCGGCTGCAGCGTGCCGCCGCTGAGCACCGCGCCTGAAGCGGCCCGGCCCACCATGCCCGTCCAGTGGAGCGGGGCAGGGCAGGAGCCGGCCGCCGCCGTCCAGGCATCGTGGTGGCAGGCCTTTGGCGATCCGCTGCTCACGCGCTGGGTGGAACTGGCCCAGTCCCGCAACAACGATGTGCTGCTGGCCCTGTCGCGCGTGGATGAGGCGCGGGCCAACCTGGATGTGGCAGGCGCCGCGGGCCTGCCCCAGCTCTCGGCCACGGCCGGCGCCTCCACGGGCCGCAGCCTGGGCGCGCGGGGCTTGGCGCACACGCGCTCGGTTCAGCCCGGCCTGCAGGCCAGCTGGGAGCCTGATCTGTGGGGCCGCATCGCCCATCTGGAAAAGGCCGCCGCCCTGCGCCTGCAGGCCAGCGAGGCCGACCGCGACGCCGTGGCCCTGGCCGTGGCGGCCACCACGGCCCAGGCCTATGTGGGCCTGCGCTCGCTGCAATCGCAGCTGCAAGTGGCCCAGGCCACGGCCCGCTCGCGCGAACAGGCCCTGCGCCTGGCCGACGAGCAGGCGCGCGTCGGCTACACCTCGCAGCTGCAGCTCACCCAGGCCCAGGCCGAGCTGCAGGGCGTGCAGCAGGCCGTGGAGCAGCTGGAGCTGTCGCTGGCGCGCCAGCGCACGGCGCTCCTGCTGCTGGCCGGCGGCGAGGGTGACGAGCAGGCCGCCGCGCTCATGGCAACAACCGACGGCCAGTCCGCTGCGCTGGGCGCACCGCCGCCTGCGCCGGCCGCCGGCCTGCCTTCGGCGTTGCTGCAGCGCCGCCCCGACATTGCACGGGCGCAGCTGCAGCTGGCGGCCGCCGACGAAAGCCTGGCCGTGCAGCGCACCGCCTTCCTGCCCCAGGTCTCGCTGACGGCCAGCGCCGGCAGCCTGCTGGTCAATGCCCTGCAATACCACCCGGCCACGGTCTGGGCCCTGGGCGGCAGCGTGCTGGCGCCGCTGTTCACGGGCGGGCGGCTGCAGGGCCAGTTCGACGCCGTGACCGCCCAGCGCGACCAGGCCGCCTATGCCTATCGGGGCGTGGTGATCAAGGCCCTGGCCGATGTGGAAAACGCCCTGGTCGGCACCCGGCGCTTGCAGTCGCAGTGGCAGCACGCCAGCGAGCGCGAGGCGGTGCTGCAGCGCTCCCTGGGCTTTGCCAAGGACCGCTACGAGGCCGGCTACGCCAGCTACCTGGAAGAGCTGGACGCCCAGCGCAATCTCTACCAGGCCCAGCAGGAAGTCATACGCCTGCGCCAGAGCCAGCTGGAAAACGCCATTGCGCTGTACCAGGCGCTGGGCGGCGGCTGGCAGGCCGCCACCACACCAGTGGCCGCACCCGTCGCTGCACCTGTCGCCAGCCCCGCCCGCTGATCAGACCTTCTCGATGCGCGCAGGCAGCCCCTGGCGCACCGCGGCGCCCGACACCCAGTCCACCCACACGTTTTTGCAGCCGGGCCGCGTGGGATCGGCAAAGCCCAGGTCGTTGAGGTTCACGCCATTGGCATGCTCGGCGTTCACCGGCATGGGCTGGCCGTCGATGCTGTGGCGGCCCGCGCCCAGCTCGCGGTGGCCGTAGCCGTGCTCGATGGCCACGGTCCCCGGCATCACGCCGTCGCGCACCATGGCCACGGCCGTCACCGCGCCGCCCGGCGTGCGGATGCGCACCGTGTCGCCGTTGGCGATGCCCAGCCGCTCGGCGTCATCGCGGTGCAGGGACACCGGGTTGTGCGGATGCACCTGGCGCAGCCGCGAGACGGCAATCGACATGGAACTCATCAGGTTGGACTTGTACGAGGTCAGCAGCAGCGGCCATTGCTGCTCGCCGAAATGCGTGCGCATGGCGCTGCCGTCGGCCAGCCGCGCCGGATACCAGGTGGGGCAGCCGCTGTAGCGCTCGCCCGTCATGGCGTGGCGCATGCGGGCCAGCTCCTCGCTCCACACTTGCAGGGCAGGCGCGTGGGCCTTGCGGGTGTGGCCGTCCTTCCAGGCGTCCTCGATGCGGTCGAAGCGCCCGCCGCGCGTCAGCAGCATGGCCACCTGGCGCCATTCATCGTCCTTCAGGCGCTGGCGCAGCGCGGGCACCAGCCTGTCCACGCCGGTGATGGCGATGTCGTCATCGCTGGCCGCCGGCACGGGCTTGCCACCTGCCCAGGCCACGTTGGCCAGGGCGTGGATGAAGAAGTCCTCGGCCGAGCGCAGCGCATGGGGCTGGCCCTGGGCGTCCTTGATGGCGGCCTCGCCAAAGCCGGGCAGGCCCAGCCGTTCTGCCACGGCGAAGAGAAAGCTCTCCACATTCACGGGCTGGCCGCCGGCCGTGCGCGCCACGGCGGGCTGCACCACGGGCCAGCGCACGGTGGAGCTTTTGGCCACCACGTCGGCCCAGGGCGCCGAGATGCCCCAGCTCTCGTAGGTCACGGTATCGGGCACGATGAAATCGGCCAGCGCGCTGGTCTCGTTGATGAAGGGGTCGATGGAGACGATCAGCGGCAGCTTCTTCGGGTCCTTGAGATCGTCCACCAGCGCATTGCGAAAGCCCGCAATGCCGTAGACGGGGTTGCTCATGTGGTTGATCCAGGCCTTGGCGCGGTAGGGGTAGCCGGCCAGCGCGCTGGCCAGCATCTCGCTGGACAGGCCGCCCACGGCCGGGTACCACGGGGCCTGGGCGGCGGGGTAGTCCTTCGCGCCCTCGGGCTGGCCCTCGCGCTTGCGCTGGAATTCCGCGCTTTTCTCGTAGGGCTGGCGGTGGCGTGACAGCGCCAGGCCGCGCGGCTTGACCTTGCCGTCGAAGTTGGCGAAGTCGTAGCGCGGGCCCGGGCCGAAGGGGCCGAACGGGCCGGCATCCAGCACCAGGCCGCCCTGCACGTTGAGGTTGCCCACCAGGGTGTTGAGCATGCTGATGGCGTAGGCGGTGTAGAAGCCCGCGCCGCTCATGGTGCCGCCATGCGCATCGGCCACGGCGCGCTTGCCATGGCTGGTGAACTCGCGCGCCAGCGCCTCGATCTCGCCGCGCGCCACGCCGCACAGCGCCGCGTATTCGTCCAGTGTCTTGAGGCTGGCCTGCTCATGCAGCTTGGCCAGCGAGGAGCAGACCGACAGCTCGGGGGCCTGGTCCGCGCCTTCTGCCTTCAGGCCGGGCACGGCCACGCGGGTGCGCACCATCAGCTGTGCAGGCTCGGCCTGGGTGTGCGGCGCCAGGCGGCCATCGGCACGCTGCACCACGAACACATCCTGGGCCGGCTTGCCGTCTTCGGCTGGCGCGGGCAGGGCCCAGCCCAGGTCGGCGCCGCGCAGAAAGCTGCCATGGCGCGGGTGGCCGGGCTCGTTGACCAGCAGGTGCGTGGCATTGCTCCAGGACGCCTCGCCCGCCGCCTGCATGGCGGCCGGGCCGGGCTGGGCGAGAAAGCCCGTGTCATGGCGCGCCTCGTCCAGGATGACGCGGATCAGCGCCATGGCCAGGGCCAGGTCGCTGGCCGGCTTGACGGCCAGCCATCGGTTGCCGCTGCCCGCAGCCAGGCTGGACGAGGTGGGCAGCACGGGCGAGACCACCACGTAGCGGAAACGGTTGTCCTCGCGCGAGCGGGCCTCGGCCAGTTCGCGGCCCTGGCGCTGGAAGGGGTTGCCGGACTGCGCGGGTGCCGCGCCGATGAACAGGCCGAAGCTGGCATGGCTCCAGTCGGGCTTGCCGTGCGGCATGCCGGGCAGGTCGCCGAGCGCGGCAGCTGCACCCACGCGAAAACTCTGGCCGCAGTAGGCGCCGTGGTTGCTGACGTTCACGGTGCCGAAGGACGGCCCCGCAAAGCGGCGCAGCAGCTGGGCGCGGCCTTCGTTGGAGGCGTCGGTCACCAGCAACTGGTTGGAGCGCGGGCCGAACTCGGGGTTGTCGGCGTCCAGCGGCGTCTTGAGGTCCCAGATGGCGCGCAGGCCCTCGACCTGGCCTTCGCCGAACAGATCGCCGCCCTCGCAGACTTCCTGCACCAGCTGCTCGAAGGAAATGCTCTGCCAGCGGCCGCTGCCGCGCGGGCCCACGCGCTTGAGCGGGGTGAGCACGCGGTGCGGTGCACTCTGGTGCTCCAGCATGGACGAGCCGCGCGCGCAGGACGTGGCCCGGCCCTCCAGGCCCAGCTCCTTGCCCAGTTTGGCGTAGACCTCGCGCACGGGTTCTTCCATGGCGGCCGGGCGCGTGGTGGCCAGCGGGTGGTAGGGGTTGCCTGCCACGCGCAGGATGCGGTTGCTGGCGGTATCGACACGCACGCGCACGCCGCACTGCGTCCAGCAGCCCAGGCAGCTGGAGGGGCTGACCACCTGGCCGGGCTGGGTGGCGAGCGCGCCCGTGGCCGGGTCGATGCGGAACTCGGGCGTCAGCGAATTGCCGCGCGTGGCGCTGGCCGTGGGCGTGCCCGAGCTGCCTGTCACCAGGCCCTTGGCGCCACGTGCCAGCGTCTCGCCGTAGCCGGCCGCAAAGGCGGCCAGCCCACCGGCGGTGAGTCCGCCGCGCAGCAGCAGGCGGCGGCGGGCGGCCTCGGCATCCAGGGAATCTTCGGGGGCTTGGGGGAGTTTCTTCTTGTCGGTCATGAAAGGCTTTCTGTGGCGCGGCCGGCCGGTGGCGGGCCGCGCTCCGTGAATGGGTGAGGGGTCGTCAGGGCGGCGGTGTCAGACGGCGCGGGCCGCGGCCGAGCGCGCGGGAAACAGCTCCAGCGCCCAGGTGGCCAGCGTCACCAGTGCAATGCACAGGCCGGCCACGCCCAGCATGCCCAGCAGGCCGTCGCCGCCCAGCGGCATGTGGTAGATGTACAGGCCCGCGCCGTACTTGGGCACGCCTTGCACGCCCATGAACAGCGCCCAGCGGAAGGCCCAGGCCGCGGCGGCCAGGCCCAGCCCCAGGGCCAGCGTGTAGCGCGGGCAGGCCATGCGCTGACCACCCCGCACCAGGGCCCACAGCAAGGCGGCACCGGCCACGGCCGAGCCCAGCATGCTCAGGCGCCAGACCGGAAACTGCTGCCACAGCTGCAGCGCCGCCTGGAAGGAGCGGCCCTGGCCCAGCCAGCCGGCAACGGCCCAGACCACCACCATGGCCAGCAGGCACAGCGCCAGCGCCAGGCCCAGCATGCGCAGCGCCTGCAGGGCGCCGGCATCGGGGCGGTGGCGGGCGGGCAGAAAGCGCGCCGTCACCAGCATGCAGCCCACCGTGGCCAGCCAGCCCGTGAGCGCCAGGTTCAGCGGCACCCACAGCGTGTTCCACAGCGGGCGCGAGCGCACGGCCATCAGCTCAGCGCCGGTATAGGCGGTGATGGTCAGCGCCGACACGGCCAGCAGCGGCGCCAGCCAGCGCAGCCACTGCGGCCGGCCCAGCCACCAGGCCAGCACGAAGGCCAGCGCCAGTCCCACGAAGGCCGGCAGCAGCAGGGCGCCCACCGACATCCACGACCACGGCGTGAAGTGCGCATAGAAATGCCAGAAGCGCGCAGGCTGGTGCAGGTCGGCCAGCAGCGACACGGGCGCGGCGATGGCGCTGACGGCCAGCACCAGCACGGCGGCCGGCAGCAGGCGCGCCATGGCGCTGCCGCGCGGCGCCCAGGCGCAGGCGGCGGCCAGCAGGGCGGCGCCCGTGGCAATGCCGGCCAGGAAGAAGTACTGCACGGCCCAGGGCAGCCAGGCCGATTCGTAGGCGGGGGTCAGGAGTTCGACGATGTGCATGGGGTGCTCCTTGCGTTCAGTGGGAAGTGACCAGCCGCACGCTGGCCTGCCCGTCCACGCCGTCGACGAAGGCGTCGGGCAATCCCAGGTAGTACACATGCGGGTCCGTGCCCATGGCGGGCTTGAGCACCTTGAGGTCCTTGGCGTGCTCGCGCATGCGCTGGCGGATCTCGCTGCCCTCGTCGTTGAGGTCGCCGATCACGCGGGCGCCGCCCACGCAGCTTTCCACGCAGGCCGGCAGCAGGCCGGCTTCCAGGCGGTGCTCGCAGAAGGTGCACTTGTCGGCGGTCTGCGTCTCGTGGTTGATGAAGCGCGCGTCATAGGGGCAGGCCTGCACGCAGTAGCCGCAGCCCACGCAGCGCTCGTTGTCCACCAGCACGATGCCGTCGCTGCGCTGGAAGGTGGCCTGCACCGGGCAGACCGGCACGCAGGGCGGGTTGTCGCAGTGGTTGCACAGGCGCGGCAGGTTGAGCATGGCCGGCGGCAGGTCCTCGTTGCCCGCGTGCTGCACCTCGTACTGCAGCACCGTGGTGCGGAACTGGCCCAGCGGCGGCAGGTTCTCCATGGAGCAGCTCACCGTGCAGGCCTGGCAGCCTATGCAGCGGCGCAGGTCCACCAGCATGCCGTAGCGCTTGCCGGCCTCGCCGGGGCGGCGCGGCGGTTGAAAACCCGGGGTGCCGGGCGCGGCCGCCGCCACGGGCAGGGCCACGGCCGCCATGGCAGCGGCCAGCAGGTCCTGCAGGAAGCCGCGCTTGCCGGCGGCGGGCTGCGCATGGGAGAGGGTAGGGGCGGGGATGTCCTGGGAGGAAGGCTTGCAGCTGCAGTCGTTGCAGCCGCTGCCGGCGCGGGATGTTTTTGGCATGGCCTGTCTTTCATCGTCCTGCGGCCACGGGAGGGTGGTCGCTCAAACTCAATAAAGCATTAAAAATATGCTTTTTATATTGAATTTAATATATGAAATTCAGGGCCTTGGCGGCTTGATGTGAGTCAAGCAATGGGCTTTCCAAGTGCCTGCCGAGTGCCTGCCAAGTGCTTGCAAAGCGCCACCGACTGCCTGCCATGGACAGGCGCCCAAGGCAGTCCATAGCGTGTGGCGCAGGGATTAAGACGGGGTTAACAGGGTGACTGCATTTCTCGGGAATGCAGGGCGCGTATCGGAAATCACCCTCTTGTTTCCGTGCGCGGCCCCGGTCTACGCTGCTTGTGTCGCCACTGCCAAGGAGTTCTCCATGAACCATGCCCTGAACAGCCTTGCTTCGGAACTGGACCTTGCCGCCGAAGCCGGCGAGCACCTGAGGCTGCAATTCACACAGGCCTGCGTGGACCGCATCGCGCACCTGCTGGAAGACCCGGACGTCATCCGCTGCGCACAAGGCCTTCGCCGCTACCTGGACGGCCAGATCGACAGGCAGGAGCTGGACCGCCTGGCCCGCGAGGCCGCCAGCCTGGCCAACCACCACCAGGGATCACGCTCCCTCGACGGCTGCGGCCATGCCGCCGTGTCCGCCACCTATGCCACGGCCCACGGCCTGGCGGGCCGGGCGCTGCAGGCGGCCGACTATGCGGCCTATGCCATGGTCTATGGCGAGGGCGGCCACGGCGCCGTCACGGACCGCGAGTCCTTCGAGCCTGAATACCAATGGCAGGCGCGCTGCCTGGCCTCGCTGGCGCAGGCCGCTCAGCAGCGCACGTAGCACCAGGCCGACTGCTGCAGCAGGGCCAGTGACTCGATGCCGCCCTGCGGCAGCACGCGCATGCCGGCAGGCGCCTCGCGGCCCAGCTTCCTGAGCGTGTTCGGGCAGACCAGCGCATGGGCCAGGGCCTTTGCATCCAGATGCTGCGGCGTGCCCGGCGCTGCGTCCAGCAGCGCCTCGACGGCCGGGCCGTTGATGACGATGCGGACTTCGGCACCGGGCCGGTCCTGGCGCAGGTTGGCCAGATTGCTGCGTGCACGGGCCAGGGCGCCGGGTGTGGGCGCATGCAGCACGATGCGCAGCGGCGGCGCATCCGGCCGGACGGGGAACAGGTCGCTCCAGTCGCTGGAGGCGGTGGAAGCGGTGGAAGCGGCGGGAGAACGGCTTGTGCTCATGGTCGTCCTCGTCATTTCCTGCCACGCGGCCCCATGACCTCTTCCAGCAGGCCCGGCGGCAGGCCGGTGCGTACCTGCACCAGCCCCTTGTCATCCTTCCAGACCAGGGCCGGCGTGGCACGCAGCCCCCAGGTGGACATCAGCGAGGCATGGCTGGCCAGCACCTGCCGCGTGGCCTGCGGCACCGGGGCCAGCGGAGTGGCGCCCGCGCCCTCTGCGCTGGCGCGGCCGGCCTTGGCATAGGCGCGTGCGTGCTCGGCCAGGGCCTGCTCGGGCTGGCGCGCGGTCAGCATGGCGGCGGCCTTGCCCTCGCTGCTGGGCTTGAGGATGCCCACCAGAATGTGGCGCAACTGCACCTGGCCACTCTCCACCCAGGGCCGGGCATCGTTCCACAGCTGGTTGCAATAGGGGCAGTTGGGGTCGGTGAACACATAGACCGTGCGCGGCGCGTCGGCGCGGCCATCCGGGATGGACTGGGCGCGCTGCACATCGCTCCACAGCTGCTCGCCCATGGGCTTTTGCACGGCGGCCTGCAGGGCCTGGGCGTTCACGTCGCGGCCCTGGGCATCGATCACCGTGCCCAGCACCCAGTGCTTGCCGTCAGGCATGCGGTAGATGGGCACGGGCTGGCGGTCGCGGTAGGCGGCCCAGGCCTTGAGTCCGCCCACGGCCGGCAGCGGTCCCACCAGGGTCAGTCCCTGCTGGGCCAGGAAATCCTCCGATGGCAGCTCGGACGCCGCAGCCGGCAGGGCCAAGGCTGCCGACAGGGCCAGGGCTCCTGCCAGTGCAGGCAGGGGGAACAGGGGGGAAGCGCTCATGAACATTCCTTCAGATGCTGGGCCAGGCTGGCGCGCGACAGCTCGCCCATGCGCATGCCGCACAGCCGGCCGTCGGCGCCATAGAAATAGGTGGAAGGCAGGCCCCGCTGGCGCCAGTGCCGGCCGGCCTGCTGCTGCGGGTCGAACAGCACCTGGGCCAGCGGCAGCGGGGCCGTCGCCTGCTCGCGCCGCAGGTAGCCCATCACGGCCTCGGCTGGCTCGCCCTGGTTGATCCAGATGAAGCGCACATCGGGCCGCTGCTGCTGGGCCTGGGCCAGCACCGGCATCTCGCGCCGGCAGGGCGGGCACCAGGTGGCCCAGAGGTTGATCACCATGGGCTTGCCATCGGCCTGCTGCAACTGCTGCAGCGAGACCGGCTGCGCCTGCCCGTTGACCAGGGTGAAGGCCGGCAGGGCCGGTGCATCTGCGGACGGCAGCGCCTGCAGCAGGCTGCCCAGCACCAGCAGGGCCGCCCCCGCGCCCAGCGCCAGCCCTGTGGCGCGGCGCAGCACCGGGGAGCGGCGGCTGCGCCACAGCATGTACAGCAGCGCGGCCAGCAGGCCGGCCCACAGGTTCCATCCCCCGTCGCGGATATCGATGATGCGGCCTGCGAAGGCCGGCATCCCGCTCCAATCCCAGGGGGCCGGCGCGTACTCTGTCCACCACTGCGCGACATAGGCCAGGCGCGCCGCCAGCAGGCCGGCCAGGGTGCTTTGCCAAAGCAGCGCATCCACGGCCTGGCCCGTGCGCCTTTCATTCCTGCGCGCCAGCCACTGCGCCAGCAGCCAGGCCAGCATGGCCACCACCACGCCCGTCGGCAGGACCAGCGGCCCCAGCGCCAGGCTGGCAGGCAGGTGCAGCCAGGCGCCCAGCGCCGATAGCGCTGACGGCCCGCCAGGCTCTGCCGCTCCGGCAAGAACAGGCGAAGGCGCCAGCAGCAGGCCGGCAAGCAAGGGCAGGAAGGACGAAAGAAGAGGGGATGACCGGAGATGCATGGGCAAGGAGTTTCAGCCATGCAGGCTGACAGGCCGTGGATGCTGGCAGCGGGGAATTAACGGGGGGTTAACGGCCTCATGGCCATCAGGCTGCGACCGGTCCATTTCGCCCAACCAATCCCATGGCCGCAGACAGCAGCAAGGCCGCAGCGGCCACGCCGCCTGACAGCCAGAGCGTGGCGTGCAGCCCCCAGCCATCGACCAGTTGGCCGCCTGCCCATGAGCCCAGCGCAATACCGATGTTGAAGACGCCAACGTACAGCGCCGTGGCAATTTCCACGGCGCGTGGCGCAGCCTGCATCATCCAGGTCATCAGGCCCACCGATACGCCGCCGTAGGCCAGGCCCCAGACCAGCAGCACGGCGCCCCCACCGGTTGGCGAGTCGCCCACGGACAGGAACAGCACAGGCGCCAGCAGCAGGCCCATGGCGATCGCCGCCAGACTCGGCACCGTGCGGCGCGCCGCGATGATGCCCGCCAGGAAGTTGCCCGCAATGCCCGCGATGCCGTAAGCCAGCAGCAGCGCGCTCATCCATTGCGCATCGAACCCCGACACCGTCAGCAGCAGCGGGCGTACGAAGGTGAAGGACATGAAATGCCCGGCCACCAGCAGCAGCGTCAGTGCCAGCCCGGCCTGCAGCCTGCGGTTGGCCAGCTGATGACTGAATTGGCGCAGGCTGGCCGAGCCTGTGGCAGGAAGGGCGGGGAGAACGGCCATGTGCAGCGCCAGCACCAGTGCGCTGAAGCCTGCCATGCCACCGAATGCCCAGCGCCATCCCGCGAAATCGCCGATCAGCGCGCCCAGCGGCACGCCCAGCACCGAGGCCGCCGCCACGCCGCCAAAGATGATGGAGGTTGCCAGGCCCATCGACGCCTGGGGTACCAGCCGTGCCGCCAGCCCGCCCGCGATTGCCCAGATGCCGCCCATGCAAAAGCCCACCAGGACGCGCGCGGCCAGCAGCCAGATCAGCGATGGCGCCAGCGCCGAGGCCAGGTTGGCCAGCACGAGCAGGGCCAGCAGTCCGCACAGGATGCGGCGCCGGTCCATGCCGCCCGCCGCCATCACCACCAGCGGCGCGAACAGCGCGGCCAGCAGCGCCGGCAGCGAGAGCATCAGGCCGGCCCTGCCCATGGAGGTGCCCAGGCTGCCAGCAATGGATGTGAGCAGGCCGACCGGCAGCATTTCCGTGGTCACCACGGAAAAGGTGGCCAGGCCCACGGCGGACACGGCCAGCCACGGGCGGCGCGCGGCGGGTTCGGGCCGCGTGGAGGAAGACGAATTCATGGTCCAGATCCCTTCAAACAGGTGGGGGGTGTTGCACCGCCGTCGCGGGACAGAGAAAATACATACGCTGCGTATGAATAGAATCCTATATACATACGAAGCGTATGTAAATAATCATGCACGCCGTATGTAAGGAGATTGGCCATGGTTCGCCGCACCCGCGCCGAGATGGAAGAAACCCGCGCCACGCTGCTGGCCACGGCCCGCAAGGCCTTTGGAGAGCAGGGCTACGCCGATGCCTCCATGGACGATCTCACCGCGCAGGTGGGCCTGACGCGGGGCGCGCTGTACCACCATTTCGGCGACAAGCAGGGCCTGCTGGCGGCCGTGGTCGAGCAGATCGATGCCGAGGTGGATGAACGCCTGAAGGCCATCACCGCCCATGCCCGGGATCCCTGGCAGGGCTTTCGCAGTCGCTGCCAGGCCTACCTGGAAATGGCGCTGGAGCCTGAAATCCAGCGCATCGTGCTGCGCGATGCGCGCGCGGCTTTGGGCGGAGCGCTGCCGCAATCGCAGCGCCACTGCATTGCGTCCATGCAGGCACTGATTGCGGACCTCATGGCGCAGGGCATCGTGGCCCGGGCCGATCCGCAGGCGCTGGCATCGCTGATCTACGGCAGCCTGGCCGAAGCGGCTTTCTGGATTGCCGAGGGCGAGGACGCCGACCTGCGGCTGGAGCGCGGCGCGGCGGCGCTGGACCTGCTGCTGGGCGGGCTGCTGGCCCGGCCCTGAGCGGGCCGCCTGGCCGCATTCTTGTGCGCGTGCCTGCGAGATTCGGCCAGCTGGCGCACACCTCGCTACAAATCTGCGATGCTCAGTCGCTTTTCGTTCTCGACTTGGATACAGACGGCGGGGCCTGGAGCCAGGCCCTGCGGACAACAACATGCATGTTCTCTTGGTGGAAGACAACGCGCTGGTGGCCAGCGGCGTGCGGGCCGGCCTGCAGCTGCAGGGCTTTGGCGTGGATACCGTGGCCTCGGCCGGGCAGGCGGATGCGGCCATCCGTTCCTCGCATTTCGATGCATGCGTGCTGGACCTGGGCCTGCCCGACGAGGATGGCCTCTCGCTGCTGGCGCGCTGGCGCGGCCAGGGCCTGCAGGTGCCCGTGCTGGTGCTGACGGCGCGCGATGCTGTGTCACAGCGCATCGAAGGCCTGCAGACCGGCGCCGACGATTACCTGGTCAAGCCCTTTGACCTGCACGAACTGGCGGCGCGCCTGCATGCGCTGCTGCGCCGCGCGGCCGGCCGCAGCGTGGACTGGATCGAGCTGGGCGAGGTGCGCATCAACCCCGCTGCCGGCCATATCCAGCGCCAGGGCCGCACCGTGGAGCTGTCGCGCCGCGAGTGGTCGCTGCTGCGCGCGCTGCTGCAGTCGCCGGGCCGCATCCTGAGTACCGAGCAACTGCGCGACAGCCTCTACGGCTACAGCCAGGACGTGGAGAGCAATGCCGTCAACGTGCATGTGCACCACCTGCGCCGCAAGCTGGGCCATGAACTGGTGGAGACGGTGCGCGGCGAGGGCTACCGCCTGGGCCTGCACCCATGATGCGCAGCCTGCGCGTGCGCCTGCTGGCATGTCTGTGCCTGGCGCTGTGCACGCTGTGGGGCGGGGTGGCGGCCTGGATGTTCTCGGACATGCGCAACGAGCTGCGCACCGTGCTGGATGACCGGCTGATCGCCTCGGCGCGCATGGTGGCAGGCATCGTCCACCAGTTCCGGCCTGCCCGGGAGCTGCCGCAGGACTGGAGCCCCATGCTCAACGTGATCGCGCGCGACGGCGTGGCCTGCGAGGTCAGCCTGGTGCGCGGCGAGGTCCAGCCCGTGCGGCCCGAATCGGCCCTGCCGCAGGTGCTGGCCAAGACCGAGGGCAGCCCCGTGTTCCCGCAGAGCATGCCGCTGGGCTTCTCGACCATCATCAAGGGGGGCAAGCCCTGGCGCACCTATGTCCTGGAGGACCACGGCGTGCGCATCGCCACGGCCGACCGCATCGATGTGCGCGAGGGCCTGGTCCACGGCTTTGCCTACACCATCGTCCTGCCCTTCGTGCTGGCGCTGCTGGCCAGCATGGGGCTGATGTGGTGGGCCGTGACCCAGGGCCTCAGGCCGCTGGAGGCCCTGCGGCGCGAGCTGGCGCACCGCCCGCCCGGCGACGATTCGCCCGTGGCCCAGGGCCTGCAGACGCGCGAGCTGGCGCCGCTGGTGGGCACGCTCAACCAGTTGCTGCACCGCGTGCGCGCGGCCATCGACCGCGAGCGCCGCTGGAGCGACGACGCCGCCCATGAGCTGCGCACGCCGCTGACCGCCATCAAGACCCATGTGCAGGTGGCGCAGATGGCGCTGGCGGCGCCCGGCATGCCTGCTGGCCTTCTGGCCGCGCCGCCCGGCTCCATGGCCCGCGATTCGCTGGCCCAGGCGGGCGAGGGCGTGGAGCACCTGCAGCACACGCTGGAGCAGTTGCTGCTGCTGGCGCGGCTGGAGCAGCATGAACCGGGTGCCGCCAATGCGCTGGCCTGCGGCGATGCGCCAGCCGATGCGCTGCAGGCGCTGGACAAGGCCTGGCAATTGGCGGTGAATGCCGTGAGCGCCCAGACCCCAGCGCCCGCGCTTCGTACATGGCTGGACAACGGCCAGCCCGTGCAGGACTGGCCTCTGGCCATCTCCGAGCCCCTGCTGGTCTCGGCCCTGCGCAATCTGCTGGAAAACGCCCTGCGCCATGCGCCGCAGCATCCCGTGGAACTGGCGGTGCGGCCCATTGGCGCCATGCCGGGCAAGACGCAGCAGCCGGGATCAGGCTATGTGGAGTTCACTGTGGCCGACCATGGCCCGGGGCTCAGCGCCGAGGAATGCGAAGAGGCCACGCGCCGCTTCTGGCGCAAGCGTCCCCAGGAGCATGGCAGCGGCCTGGGACTGCCCATCGTGCAGCGCATCGCCGAATGCGCAGGCGGCTGCCTGCTGCTGCAGCCGCGCAGCCTGTGGAGGCCCGAAGAAGGCGATGCGAGCGGGCTGGTCGCACGCCTTTATCTGCCGTTGGCGGCGGGCGCCGGCGCACTGGTGCCGACGCACTGACGAGAGCGCACCGACGCCGGCGCATTAACGCCGACTTAATCTGCGCTGCGTATCGTGCCGACCTGGCTGGCCAGCCGCGCAGGTATTGCGCCGTGCGGGGGCAGCCGCAGGTATCCAGAACTGACCCTGTCCGCCGCTGCCGCGCACCTGCCGGCGCCCACGCATGGCAGGGCAACAGCCTCTTCCCACGATGAACCGCATGAACAAACAGACCCTGTCCCGGTCGTGCATCGCCATTGCTGTCGGCATCTGCATGCCGATGGGCGGCGCCTGGGCACAAGACACCTCCGCTGCGCAGGCGGCAGTGCAAGGCAACGCTGCCGCTGGCCAGAAGATCGCCCAGGCGGGCACGCCCCAGGGCGCGGCGGCCTGTGCCACCTGCCACGGCGCCAAGGGCGAGGGCATGGCGGGCTTTCCGGCCCTGGCCGGCCAGCACGCCGGCTATCTGGCGCGCCAGCTGCAGCACCTGGCCGACGGCAGCCGGCAGGCGCCCGTGATGGCGCCCATGGCCAAGGCCCTGTCGGCCCAGGACCGTGCCGACGTCTCGGCCTACTACGCCAGCCTGCCGCTGCCCATCCAGCCCGTGCGCGGCCCGCTGCCCAAGGGCAAGGACGATGACGGCGCCTGGCTGGTCGAGCGTGGCCGCTGGGCCGACGGCATTCCTGCCTGCGCCCAGTGCCATGGCCCTGGCGGCGTGGGCGTGGGAGCGGACTTCCCCGCCATCGGCCACCTGACGGCCGACTACATGCAAAGCCAGGTCGCCGCCTGGAACAAGGGCCAGCGCGAGGCCGGCCCCCTGGGCCTGATGGGCAAGATCGCCCGCAAGCTCACGCCCGAAGACATCCAGGCGGTGGCGTCCTACTACGCCCGCCTGCATGGCGCGGGCACAGCCACCGCAGCCACGGCCTCCGCGCCGGCCAAACCCTGATGGACCGGGAGCCGATCATGTCCGACACACCACGCAATCCCGCCCCCGGCAGTTCCAACACCGCCGAATACATCGTCGTTGCCTGCCTGTTCGCCGGTCTGGCGGGCACACTCGCCTATGGCATGTACGTCAGCCGTCCTGCCCGGCCCGACGTGCCGGTCAACGTGGCCGCCGCACCCGCCGCACCCGCTGCTGTCCCCGCAAAGCCCGATGCCCAGCCCGTTCAGGGGGCTGCCGACGGCGCAGCCTTCACGCCGCCCGGTGCCCGCGACATTCCGGACACCCCCATGGGCGAGTGGATCCGCCGTGGCGAGGCCATCTTCCTGCGCACGCCGGCCAACGCCGTGGGCTTTTCGGGCAACACCCTCAACTGCGTGAACTGCCACCTGGACGCAGGCCGGCTCAAGGGCGCCGCACCCATGTGGGGTGCCTACCCGCTGTACCCGGCCTACCGCAAGAAGACCAACCACGTGGACACCTTCGCCGAGCGCGTGCGCGGCTGCTTCATGTACAGCATGAACGGCAAGGCCCCCGACGACGGCCACGACATCCTCGTGGCGCTGGAGGCCTATGCCTACTGGATGGCGCAGAAGGCGCCCACGGGCGAGAAGCTGCCCGGCGCGGGCTTCACCAAGGTGGGCAAGGCCGCGCAGGAGCCCAGCTTCGAGCGCGGCGCCAAGGTGTACGAGGCCAAGTGCGCCCTGTGCCACGGCCCTCAGGGCCAGGGCCAGGAAGTAGGCGGTGTAACCGTGTTCCCGCCGCTGTGGGGCAAGCAGTCCTACAACTGGGGCGCGGGCACGCACGAAGTGGACAAGGCCGCCAGCTTCATCAAGGGCAACATGCCCTACGGCAACCCCACGCTGGATGACCAGGAGGCCTGGGACGTGGCCACCTACATCAACAGCATGGAGCGCCCCCAGGACCCGCGCTTCACCGGCAACGTGGCCGACACGCGCAAGCAGTTCCACGACAACCCGTACTCGCTGTACGGCACCGAGGTCAACGGGCGGCTACTCAAGGGTCTTTGAGCGGATCGGACAGGCAACGGCAGGCCGGGCGCAGGCCTGCGTTGCTGCAAGGGACAGGGCGCTGACAGCCGCCCTGCAAGCGCATCTGCGCCGGTGCGGCCTTTGCACCAGACGGCGTACGGTCATCGGTTTGACGGCCGGCATTTCATGATTTAATAAGAATCATTCTCACTGATTTGCCGACGCATCCGGCTTGCACCGCAGCACACCGCCTTGCCGGCAAGCCCGGCCCGTGCCGCACGCGGCCATGCGCACAGGCCTTCGCGCGACCGCCGCGCGATGCTCAGGTTTGCCGAGGAAACCATGACCCAGACCTTGGACGACATTCAGCAGCTGGCGCACGAGCACCAGGTGCTGCTGCGTGGCTACGGCCACGCCCAATTGCGCAGCAGCGAGCTGCTGTGCCTTCAAGCCCAGGAAATAGAGAGGCTGCAAAGGCTGGTGATCCGCCAGCGCGCGGCCTTGATGGCCAAGGAAACCCAGCTGCTGTGGGCGCGCGAGGAGCGCGAGGCGCTGGAGAAGGCCATTCCCGGCCTCTCGCGCCGCGTCACGCTGGCGCGGCGCGTGGAGTCGCTGCTGGTGCGCGTGCAGGACCTGTTGCGCGAGCGCGCACGCTGGCAGCGCCAATCGGCCGCGCCCCTGGCGCAGCCCGCCGTGCCTGCAGCGGGCGCGCATGCGCGGGAGCCCGAACAGGACGCCGAGGCCTTCGAGGCCAGCCTGCGCGAGGCCGACCTGGTGATCTGCCAGACCGGCTGCCTGAGCCACGGCGAGTACTGGCGCGTGCAGGACCATTGCCAGCGCACGGGCAAGACCTGCGTGCTGGTGGAGCAGCCCGATGCGCTGCGCATCGTCCGCATACACCGGGGCGCCGACGGCGGCGACAACCCCGCCATGACGCTGAGCCACGGAGACACGACCGCATGACACGCAGCAAGATGCCCCTGAGCCCGGGTGGCGAACCCGAACTGCGCAGCGTGGGCCTGAAGGCCACGCTGCCGCGCATGCAGGTGCTGGAAATCTTCAGGCAGAGCGCATCGCGCCACCTGCATGCCGAGGACGTGTTCCGCCTGCTGGCCGAGCGGCGTGCCGAAGTGGGCCTGGCCACCATCTACCGCGTGCTGTCGCAGCTGGAGGCGGCGGGCCTGCTGCTGCGCCAGACCTTTGAAAGCGGCAAGGCCGTCTTCGAGCTCAACGAGGGCCCGCACCATGACCACCTGATCTGCCTGCAGTGCGGACGCGTGGATGAATTCAGCAACGACCACATCGAGGCACTGCAGCACCAGGTGGCCCAGGCCCACGGCTACCGCCTGGCCGACCACCGCCTGGCCCTGTACGGCCATTGCGGCGCGTGCTCGCAGCTGCCACCCGAATCACCGGCACAGCCCGAGCAGGCAAGACAGCCTGCGCTGCAGGACAACGAATGAGCACCAACGACAGATCCCTGACCCCCGAGCAGCGCGCCGCCCTGGACCTGCTGATGTCGCGCCAGTCGCGCTGGCCGCTGCAGGACCCGGCGCCGGGCGCAGACGTGATCGACACCGTCATCGATGCTGCACTGCGCGCCCCCGACCACGGGCAGCTGCGGCCCTGGCGCTTCGTGCTGGTGCAGGGCGATGCGCGCCATGCGCTGGGCGAGGTGTTCGTGCAGGCCGCCAGGGCGCGCGACCCGCAGGCCGACGCCGAGCGATTCCGCGCCAAGGCCTTGTCCGCCCCGCTGATCATTGCGCTGGGCGTGCACCTGCAGCCCGAGCACAAGGTGCCAGAGAGCGAGCAACTGCTGGCTGGTGGCGCTGCCGCCATGAACATGCTCAATGCCCTGCACATCCTGGGCTTTGGCGGCTTCTGGGCCAGCGGCGCCAACAGCCACGATGCGCGCGTGCGCGAGGCCCTGGGATTCGAGCCCCATGACCGGCTCGTCGGCCTGCTGTATGTGGGCACGCCCGTCTCGGCCGGCCGCGAAGCCCTGCGGCCGCCGCGCAACCGCTTTGTGCGCGAATGGCAGCCCGGGCAAGACCTGGTGCAAGGCCTGGCCCTGGCCCTGTCTTCCAGCGCGGCCGACGCAGGCTGATCCTGCTTCCTTGAAGCAAAGATGCCCGGCTTGACCGGGCATCTTTCGTTGCGGCTGCGCAATCGGCCTAAGCCGCCGTCTCGACCGACTTCAGCTGGTAGATGGCATAGAAGTGCACGCCAAAGGTCCAGCGGAATGCCGGCCCCACCAGCGAGTAGGGCGGGCCGTAGCCTTCCATCACCTGGTGCGCGGCCACCAGCTGCAGGCGGGGATGGGCTTGCGCCAGATCGGCCTCGCGGCGCAGGCCCCAATGGAACTGGGCCTGGGTGAGCCGGACCGAAGGGTGCTGGCTTGCGCGCCCGGCCGCCAGCCAGCACATGGCGTCGAACACCAGCTCCGAGCCCGGCGGGCTGCGTTGCGCAAACGTGGTCCACAGCGCCTGCATCTGCTCTGGCTGCAGGTACATGGAAACGCCCTCGGCCATCATGAACACCGCAGGCCCGGACCTGTCGGCCGGCAGTCCCAGCCGCTGCCACCAGTCGGCATCGGCCAGGTCGAATTCGCGGATCTCCTGGCGCTCCGATTGCCGGGGCAGCAGCTGCCTGCGCAGCGCGGTCACCGGTCCCAGGTCCGCATCCGTCATGTGCATCTGCCCGTTGTCCAGCCATTGGAAATAGTCGCTGAGGCCGCAGCCCAGGTTCACCACATGGCCCTGCGGCTGGCGTTGCAAGAAGTCCTGCGCCAGCGCGCGAAAGCAGTGCGTGCGCGCCAGCACGCCGTAGATGCTCTGCCGGTCCTGCAGCCACCGGCTGCCGTCGTCGCCCAGCTGGGTCAGGGTGTCCAAGGCGTGGGCGTCGCTGACGGCCATGCCGGGAAACAGCCGCTCGCCCAGGGCGCGGGCGGCCAGTGGAATGCGCAAGGTCTCGCTGACATCGGACAGTTTTTCCTGGCGTGGCGAGGAGGGCTGCGCGTCGGGCAAGGCCGTCGCGGCCGTCGGGGCAAGAGATTCGGGCATGGCGGGCTCCTGTGCGTTGCCGGCCCGGGCGGGCGGCATCCACCTTCCATGAATTGCTTCAAGGGCTGATACCCATATTAGGGCCTGTTCGCACGAATGCAGGCAACCCGAAGGGAAGCTGCCTGCCATCAATCCTTGTTCACCTTGTGGTCCTCGCCCTTGGCCTGTTCCATGGCCTCGGGCTCCAGCTCCTCGGCGGAGCGGTTGAGGTGGATGAAGGCACCCCAGCCCAGCAGCAGGACACCCACGGCGCTGACCAGGGCGGCGGGATAGAGCAGGTGGGCCGGCTCTTCCTGCGTCTTGAAGGCAGCGACCAGGGCTTCGACGGCCAGGGCCACGACCAGCACCACCAGAAAGCGCGAGAGAAACCGGCGCACGCGCGTAGGGCCGCTGATATGGGCCTCGCGTATGACCTCCTCTTCGGTGATGGTCTGGGCGATCTGCAGCGCGACCACGCCCGAGGCCAGAATGCCCAGCGCCTCGACGATGCGCAGGCCCGAATCGCCATCCACGCCATGCGCCATGGCGTTCCAGCCCTTGAGGCCTGCAATCCACAGCAGGGCGATGGCCGCCAGCGAAAACAGCAGGGCAATGAGCGCGTGCACGACGGTGAAAAGGGTATGGAGTGCTTTCATGGCAAAGGGCGGAGAGTGGGCCGTGGCGCATGTTTCCACGGCGCCGGCGCGCCGCTTGTAGGAAACGGCGAACAGCCGTGGACAGTGGCAGGCAGCGGTGGGCAGGCGCGGTGCCTGCCCGCGGGTGCGGCGCATGGATAAAATCCCCGGACCATGTCCAGATGGTTCATCGTGGCTTTTTCCCTGCACTTCGTCGTCAGCGTGGCCTTGTCCACGCTGGGGCTTGTGCCATGGCGGGCCCTGCCGGGGGTCGCTTGCGAGCCGGCCGGCGCCGCCTGCGCCAGCGTGCAGCGCACGGCAGCGCCGCTGGTGGACACGGCCTCCCTGCTCGATGACTTCGACCATGCGCTGATGGACGATCAGCAGGACCTCCCCGATGTCATGCATGCCGTCGATGGCGTGGATGCCCCCCGGCTGCAGGCCGATCGCCATGTCGCCAGCAGCCTTCGCGAAGGACCGTGGCGCAGCCTGGCCCCGCCCGACCGGCCTCCCCGGGCGGCCTGATCCCCTTTGCGACCTGCCGGGGCCGTTGGCTCCGCCGGGTCGGCGCATGCGGCATCCACGCCGTTCGCCGGGTCCTGTCCGGCATGCCCTGTCTGCGGGGCTGGCCTATCGCTTCCAATCTCTCCGGACCCAGCGCAGCATGGGCCCTTTTTGCCGCAGCGGCGGCTCCCGGTTCCCAGAACAAGCATCATGGAAATTGCCATTCTTTTTGCGCTGATCCTGCTCAATGGCGTCTTCGCCATGTCCGAGATCGCGCTGGTGACGGCGCGCAAGGCTCGCCTGCAAAAACTCATAGACGAGGGGGACGCCGGCGCCGCCGCAGCCGCCCAACTGGGGGCCGACCCCACGCGTTTCCTGTCCACCATCCAGATCGGCATCACCTCCATCGGCGTGCTCAACGGCATCGTCGGCGAGGCCGCGCTGGCCGCTCCCCTGGCCGAGTGGCTGCAGCGCATGGGCGTGCCCGCGCCCTATGGCGGCTACACGGCCACGGCGCTGGTGGTGGTGCTGATCACCTATTTCTCCATCGTCGTCGGCGAGCTGGTGCCCAAGCGCATCGGCCAGACCTACCCAGAGACCTTTGCGCGCCTGATCGCACGCCCAGTCAACTGGCTGGCCCATCTGACCAAGCCCTTCGTGGTGCTGCTGTCCGTGTCCACCCATGCGCTGCTGCGCCTGCTGGGCGTCAAGGAAAACAGCGGCAGCGCCGTCACGGAGGAAGAGATCCACGCCATGCTGGCCGAAGGCACGACGGCCGGCGTCATCGAATCGCACGAGCACACCATGGTGCGCAACGTGTTCCGCCTTGACGACCGCCAGATCGGCTCGCTGATGGTGCCGCGCAGCGACGTGGTCTGCCTGGATGCCGATGCGCCGTTCGAGGACAACCTGCGCGTGATCGAGCAGTCCGACCACGCGCGCTTTCCCGTGGTGCGCGGCGGCATGGACTCCATCATCGGCGTGCTCAACGCGCGCCAGTGGCTGTCGCGCGCGCTGCAGGGCAAGGATCAGGGCCTGACCGACCAGCCCATGCAGACCGCGCTCTATGTGCCCGAGACCATCACCGGCATGGAGCTGCTGGAGAGCTTTCGGCTGTCCGACGTGCACATGGCCTTTGTGATCGACGAGTACGGCGAGGTCCAGGGCATCGTCACCCTGCAGGACCTGGTGGAGGCCATCACGGGCGAATTCCAGCCCCGCGATCCGCGCAACTCCTGGGCGCTGCAGCGCGAGGACGGAAGCTGGCTGCTGGACGGCCACATCCCCGTGCCCGAACTCAAAGACCGGCTGGAGCTGGCCACCGTGCCCGAGGAAGAGCGCGGCCGCTACCACACGCTGGCCGGCATGGTCATGCTGCTCACGGGCCGGCTGCCGCGTGTCACCGACACCGTGCAATGGGAAGGCTGGCGCTTCGAGGTGGTGGACATGGACGGCAAGGCCATCGACAAGGTGCTGGCCATGCGCGTTGACGTGTCGCTGCAGGTGCCCGGCGACGAAGACGCAGGAGCAGCCCATGCACCGCGTTGAACGACGGGCCCCGCGCTGCGCCTGGAAACTGCTGGCATGCGCGGCGGCCGTGGTCTTCATGGCCGCCTGCCTGGACGGCGTGCAGGGCTACCCGCAGCAGCAGGCGCCCATCATCAGCCCCTACGACATGACGCAGGAGCAGCGGCTTGCCGAAATGAACGCCATGGGCGCGGCCGGCCATGCCGACCACCGCTGGACCTACGAACTTCGCCCCGGCTGCGTGCTGCGCGTGGACCTGGACGGCCCGCAAGGCCCGCGCCCTTCCCTCGATATCGCCCTGCTGGGCAGCGTGGTGGCCGTCACGTCCCAGCGTGAACGCGGCAGTTTCCGCGTGGAGCTGCAGCCCGGCGACGGCCTGCAGTCGGCACGGTCCCTGGTGCTGGAAAGCACCAAATGGGCCGACGCCAGCTGGACCCAGCTGCTGCTGCGCCTGATGCAAAAGGGTTGCATGGAAATGCAGGGCCGCCCGCACGGCAGGACCGCCAGCCGGCACTGAGAGGCAGCGCACAACGGCACGGATCGGCATGCATCGGCAGGGACCGGCAGGCCAGGCAAGCGTGGCTTGCCCGGTCCCGCAAATGTGAGGGGCGGAAACGACAAGCGGCACCGAAGTGCCGCCGGGTAGGGCGCGGGGCGCAAGGTCCCGGGCCAGGGCAGATCGCCGGCTTACTTGGCCAGCGTCAGCGTGCCCTTCATCAGCGCGGAGTGGCCGGGGAAGGAGCAAAAGTAGCTGTAGGCCTCGCCCGCCTTCAGGGCGGCGGTGGAGAAGGTCACGGAGTCGGTCTCGCCGCCGCCGATCACCTTGGTGTGGGCGATCACGCGGGCGTCCTTGTCCTTCACGAAGTCCTTGGCGGCGCCGGCGGCGATGCCGTCATTGGCCACGGGCTGCAGGTCGGCCGTCTTGCTCAGTACCCAGTTGTGGCCCATGGCCGTCTTGGGCAGCTTGCCCACGTGCTTGAGCTTGACCGTGAACTGCTTGCAGCTGGCGGGCACGCTGATGGTGGGCTTGTTGAACTGCATGGCGTCATTGCCTTCGATCTCGACGGCGCAGTCGGCGGCCAGCACAGGTGCGGCGACGGCAGTCATTGCGAGGGCCAAGAGGACGGGTTTCCATTGCATTGCCATTGTTTTCTCCTTGAAAAGCGGGTGAGGTGGCTGGCATCCGGTGGCCATGGACCGGCAGGCGGTCTGTCGCCATGGATGCTTTGTATGGCTGCCTCCAGCATAGACAGGATGGGGGAGGGCGGGTTGATTTGAATCAAGTCAAAACAGTTCGAAGACCTGCGCTCCAAGCATGCGGTATGGCGTCACGCCGGCACGGTATGCGCGGTGGCTGTCGCCGGGAATCACTTGCCGTCCGTCGTCTTTTGGCGACGGGCAACCCCACAGCTCGCATGCCTCTACTCACCTCAGTCACATTTGGGTACGATTGCGGAACATAGAGGGGGTTTATGAGAGTGATGGTTTTCATAGGCGCTGTCATTGGCGCCATCTTTCTGCTGACGGCGTTCTTCGTCGACAGCTCCCAGCAACAGACGGCGCTGGCGGGCATGGCCTGTGCCAGCGTCCTCATTCCGTACGTGCTGTTCAGGCTGCACTCGATCGCCGTCGAGCAGGACAAGCTCGATCAGATCCTGCAGCTGATGCGAAAGTCCGGCAGCCAGCCCGAAGGGGTGGCTCCGGGCGGCGAGGGGTCCCGTGAGCCGGGTGGCCCCTCGGCGCCCAGGTCCTGGATGTCCTGAGGCACGGGGCGGCAGCCAAGGCAGGCCAGGCAGGTCCGGCAGGCCTCAGGCGAACTGCACGACCACGCGCCGGTTGGTGCGGCTTTTCTTCTCGATCTTGGTGACGGCCACCGTGCCGATCTCGGCCGTGCTGCGCACATGCGTGCCGCCGCAGGGCTGGCGGTCCAGGCCGGGGATGTCGATGATGCGGATCGTCGCCGTGCCGCCAGGGGGCGCCGCGCCTGCGGTGCGTACCAGGTCGGGCTGGGCGGCCAATTGCTCGGGCGTGATGCGGTCCACGTTCACGGCATGGCTGTCGGCGATCAGGGCGTTCAGGCGCTCCGTCAGATCGGCCTTGTCCAGCGTGGATTCAGGCAGGTCGAAATCCAGGCGTGCCGAGTCCGGCGAGATGCTGCAGCCCGTCACGGGCACGGGCACCAGCACGCCCAGCAGGTGCAGGCAGGTGTGCAGGCGCATCAGACGGTGGCGCCTGTCCCAGTCGATGGCTACCTGCACGCGCTCGCCGACCTGGGGCGGCGCATCGGTCTGCAGCACATGCAGGATGCGCTGGCGGTCATCGGCATAGACGGTGTCGATGACCGCCAGGCTGCGTCCGTCGGCCAGGATCAGCGTGCCGGTGTCTCCGGCCTGGCCGCCGCTGCGGGCATAGCAGACCGTGGCATCCAGCTCGATGCCTTCGGGGCTGACCGCGATCACGGTGGCTTCGCAGCGGTCCAGGTAGGCGTCGTCGTCAAAGAGCTTGTGCGTCTGGGACAGGGGCATGGGCATGGGGTGTCTCCGGGGTCATGTCGCGGTCCATGGTATCGGCGGCATGGCGGGGCCGGGCAGTACGCCTGGGCGAAAAGTCCCCAGTACAGTCCATGGCCCGCAGCGGTGGCAGTCGGCTGCTTGACAGCCTGTCAAGTGCCCGGGTCCGCGACCTGACAAGATCGGCGCCCGCGCCGCGCGCGTGCCGCTGAACAATGGCGCATTCCTTGCCGACGGCGCTACAGATTTTTCCGAAGCTGACGACATACGCAGGGCATGAATCTGTGAGTTTTCCGAGGAACTGTCCGAATGGATCAAGAACCTTTGCGTCCATCCCGTGCAGGCTCCACCCCCGTCTCCATCCCGGCAGGCCCCGGTTTGCGGCTGCCCACATTGTTCATCTCCTCATCTTTATGAGCACTACCGATCTTCACGCAGCTTCCCTGAGCGATCTCTATGACCGGCTGGACGAAGGCCTCAGCGAAGAGGCCTTTGCCGCCGAACTTGATGCCCGGCTTCATGACGGGCGGGCCGATGAGGTGCAGGTTTTCCTGCGTGATTGCGAGGAGCGCTGCCTTTACATGCTGGGGCGCCTGAACAGCAGCGAATCGCCCTGGACACATGACGGTGAGCGCTGGCTGGCCCTGGCACGGCTCACGGTGCCGCGCGGCCATGCGCCGGCAGGGCTCAGCGAGAAGCTGACCAATGCCAAGGTGGCCGCCGAAGTGCGCGTGATGGCCGAGCAATGGCTGGCCCATGCCCGCAGCGCGGATCTGCCGGTCTTCAAAGGCATAGGCATGGTGCTGGGCAACCTGGTGCCCTGGCTCTGCTATCCAGGCATGCCCTACGAGGAAGTGACGGCCACGCTGGACTGGACGCTGGCGCTGCGCAAGGAAGGTGAGTACAAGCCCGACACCGAGTACCACGCGCCCTGGAAGCGGCTGATCGCCCAGCTGAACGATGCCGACCTGCAGCGCTACGCCGCCGTGGGCGGCAAGCTGTTCGCCGACGTGATAGTGCACTACCGCGAAGAGCGCCAACCCAAGCAGCCCAAGGGGCAGGGCTGGAAGTCCTGGATGGGCTTCTTTGCCGCGCATCCCGAGCTGTATGACCAGACCTACATAGGCGATCCGGACCTGATAGAGCAGCGCTGGGCCAGCGCAGATGCCCCACGGCGTGAGGAACTGGCGGGCACCCTGATGGGCCAATTGGGCCATGCCCAGGGCGGGGAGCGTACCCGTGCGCTGCAGCTGCTGGACCGCCTGGTGGCCGAGGATCCCGCGCCCTTTGCCAGGCAGCTGCGTGAGAACGGCGGCTATCGGATCAGCCTGGCGCTGGCCATGCATGTCATGAAGCAGGACGATGCCGCCTTGCTGCCCCTGCTGCTGCCGGCCATTGCCCAGCACTGCGACCGCGAGGACGAGCTGCGCCGCTACCGCAGCGCGATCCGCGAACTGGTGACCCGCCGCCCGGCCGATCTGGCCGAGGTGCCTGTCAAGGACCTGGTCAATGTGCTGCCCGCGTTCGACACCGCCAGCCTGAAGGCCACGCTGCCCACCCTGACCCCGCTCATCGCAGGCAGCAGCGCCAAGGGCCTGCGCGCCGCCATGGCCGGCCTGGCCGCCCATATTCCGCTGGCCAGCTTGGTGGATGCCGGCTGGCTGAACAAGCCGCCCAAGAACCTGCTGCTGACCTGCCGCGACGTGCTGCTGGCCCACCCCGACCCCGCCGTCGGTCCCTTGCTGGCGCAGTTGCTGGCCGGCGGCAAGCTGGATGCGGCCTCGGCCAGCAGCGTGCAGCAGCGGCTGAACCAATTGGGCCTGACCGGGCAGGGCGCCTCGGCATCGGAAGAAAGCCAGGCGGATGCCGCATCGCCAGCGTCTGCCGCTGGCGGCGTGGACTTGGAAGCCCAGATCGCCTCCATCAAGCGCCTGAGCGCGGCCATCAAGCCCTTCGACACGCCCGAGCTGCTGGCGCTGTGCGCGCCGCTGTCCGAGCACGCGGCCCGCGTGCTGCTGCACGTATCCGCCATTGCCGAAGGCGGCCTGCCGCCGCTGGCCGGCGAGCTGCTGGCGCGCATTCCGGCCGACAACCGTGCCCGCCTGGCGCTGGCCCTGGTGCAGCAATGGATTGCTTGCGAGGGCGAGCCCAAGCAGCGCTGGGCGCTCAGGCTGCTGCCCGGCCATGCCGATGACCGCGTGGTCGATGCGCTGGTGGCCGCCGTCCAGGCCTGGAACCGCCCGCGCCTGCAGCGCGCGGCCGCCGCTGTCGAGCATCTGGGCGAGGTGGACAGCCTCTACGCTCTGCTGCGCGTGCAGGAGATCTCCGAATCGCGCTCGCTCAAGGACCAGGTGCAGCGCACGGCGCGCAGCGCCCTGCGCGCTGCCGCTGCCCGCCGCAAGATGAGCGTGCCCGAGCTCTTCGACGAGCTGACCCCCGACTTCGGCCTGGGCCAGGGCCTGACGGTCACGGTCGGGCCGCACAGCTACCGCGTGGAGCTGCAGGGCGATCTGAGCCTGCGCGTCATCAACGACAGGAACAAGGCCAGCAAGACCATTCCTGCGGTCAAGGACGAGGCGCTCAAGCCCGAATGGGAGGCCGCTACCGCGCAGCTCAAGACCCTGTCCACCAGCCTCAAGACCGTGGTCAAGCAACAGGCGCCGCGCATGCTGGCGGCCCTGGTCAGCGGCAAGCGCTGGCCGCTGGATCGCTGGCAGCGGCTGTTCGTGGCCCACCCGCTGCTGCGCATCGTGGGGCGCAGCCTGATCTGGCGCGCAGAGGATGCGCCGGGCCTGGCGCGCACCAGCTTCCGCCTGGCCGAGGATTTCTCGCTGGTCGATGTGGAGGATGAAACCGTGACCCTGCCCGCTGGCTGCAGCATCAGCCTCTGGCACCCGGCCACGGCCCAGCCCGGCGAGCGCGAGGCCTGGCAGGCCTACATGGCCGACTATGAGCTGGAGCCCCTGGTCGACCAGCTGGGCGCCTGCGCCGAGCAGCCAGCGCCCGGCCAGTTCAAGAACGGCATGCTGCTGCCGCCCGCGCCGATCACGCTGGCGCAGGAGCAGCTCGGCGCCATGCTCAAGAAGTTCGGCTACCGGCCCGGCCCCGTGGGCGATGGCCCCAGCATCAACGAGCATGTGTGGCGCCTGCCCGCGCTGGAGCTGAGCCTGGAGCTGTCGCACGGCTATTTCCCGCCCTACCTGGACCTGGGCCTGCCCGTGGCCGTGGAAGGCCTGCGCGTGCACGACCTGAGCAAGGGTTACGGGGCCAGCGCCGACCCGGCGCGGCTGCCCAAGCCGCTGCTGGCCACGCTGCAAGGCCAGTGGCTGGCCCTGGCGGCCAAGGCGGCTGCCTGAGCCCTTGTCTTTGTGAACCTTTGCTCCCTTGAAACGTTGGCCGGCCGATCGCCCATCACCGAAGACTCCACAGACCATGAGCAACAACGAGACAGCAGCGCTTCCCCTGCAGGCTTTGTACGAACTGCACACGGCCGCGCCGGCCGGGCGCGAGGGCATGCCGGCCTTTGCCGCCGAACTGGCAAAGCGCCTGGCCCAGGGGCGTGATGCCGAGGTGGCGGACTTCCTGCGCGACAGCAGCAGCCTGTGCCAGGAGCGGCTGCACCAGTTGCCCGTCGAGCATGCGCCCTGGCAGCGCGACCACGCGCTGTGGCTGGCGCTGGCGCGCATCAGCCTTCCGCTGGGACAGTTCTATGGAGGCAACCCGGGCGTGCCCCGGCGCAGTGCCGAGCTGACCGCAGAGCTGACGGCACTGGCCCGCGCCTGGCTGGATGACTGGGGCAGCCGCACCCACCAGCCCTGGAGACTGCGCGATGGCTACGACCTCGTGCTCAGGCAGGTGTTCGGCGTGCTGGGCCATGAAGGCATGTCCAGTGCCGAGATCACCGCCCTGCTGCGCTGGGCGCGGGAACTGAGCGCAAAGGCCGGCATTGCGCCCGGCGCGCAGTACTACTGCCAGTGGCAGCACCTGCTGCACCAGCTGCCCGAGCCCGAACTGCTGGCCATGGCCATCGAGGACGGCGGCGGCCAGCTCAGCCGCGACATCGTCCAACGCCAGCTGCCGCTGCAGCGCACGCGGCCTGCAGCGCAGCGCTGGGCGCTGTGGCGGGATTTTTTTGCGCAATTCCCCGCCGTGCTTGACCAACTGCGCCTGCCCGAGCCCGTGCTGATCGCATCGCGCTGGGAGACGGCCGATGCCGCGCGCCGCGACCTGCTGGCCCAGGACCTGTTCAAGGCCCTGTGCTTTGCCTCGGACGATGACTGGCCGCATGACCGTGCCCTGGTGGAGCGCATGCTGCAGACCGACGCTGCGCCCCTGGCCGCCTGGTTCAAGCAACTGGGCCACCTGGCGATCAATCCCGTCGTGGCGCAGCGGCTGTGGGACGCCCGGTGGCCGGCCCTGCTGCCGCTGCTATTGCCGGCCTGCGCAGACGGCTGCAAGCACGAATCCGACCGCGCCGGCTACGCCCCGGTGGCCGAGACCCTGCTGGCCGATCGCCCTGGCGACCTGGCCCGGCTGGCCGCCGGCCCGCTCACGCACCTGCTGCCCGTGCTGCGCGTGGACACGCTGCAGCGGCTGCTGCCGCAACTGGGCAAGGCCGCCTCCAGCAGTGCCTCCAAGGGCTTGCGTGCGGCGCTGGCACAGGCCCTGTCTGCCTTGCCCGTGGATGCGCCCCAGGCCGCCGGCTGGCTGGCCAAGCCCAACAAGAACCTGGTGCTGGCCTACCGCGATGTGCTGGTGGCCCATCCTGATCCGGCGTCTGGCAGCCTGCTGTCGGCACTGCTGTCCGGTGGATTGCTGGACGTGGCCGAGCAAGGCCCGGTGCAGGCGCGCCTGAAGGATCTGGGTGCCGCAGCCCCGGTTGCGGACGCAGCCAGGCCACCTGCCGGCGAGGCCGCGCCGGCAGGCAGCGATGGTGCCGGCTCCCTGGCAGATCTTGAAGCCCAGGCCGTCAGCCTGCAGCGCCTGTCGCCCGCCATTGCCGCGCTGGACCAGCCGGCGCTGCTGGACCTGCTCGCGCCCCTGTCCGCCCAGGCCGCGCGTGCGCTGCTGCACCTGGCGGCCACCAGCCCGCAGGAGCTGCCTGCGCTGGCCCGCCAACTGCTGGCCCAGGCCAGCGCCGAGAATCGCGCGCGGCTGGCCCTGGCCCTGGTCCAGCACTGGGTGGCTGCCGATGGCGCGCCCGAATCACGCTGGGTGCTCAAGCTGCTGCCCGGCGCGGCGGACGACCGCATCGTCGATGTGCTGTCCTCGGCCGCCCTGGCCTGGCACAAGACGCGCAAGGAGCGCGCCGTGGTCGCGCTGCAGCAGCTGGGCCGGCTCGACACGGTCTATGCCCTGTCCTGCGTGCAGGCCCTGGCCACCGGCAAGACGCTCAAGCCCAGCGTGCTGGCCGCTGCACAGGCCGTGCTGGCCGAGGCCGCCACGCGGCGCGGCATGGCGCTGGCCGACCTCGGCGACGAGCTGACCCCGGACTTCGACCTGGGCCGGGGCGTGCAATTGCAGGTGGGCGCGCAGACCTATGACGTGCTGCTGCAGGGCGACCTGTCGCTGCGCCTGCGCACGCCGGCCGGCAAGCTGGTGCGCAGCCTGCCGGCCCTGGCCGACGAGGGCCTGCGCACGGAGTGGGAGGCGGCCGCCGCGCGGCTCAAGACGCTGTCCAAGGGCATCAAGGCCGTGCTGCAGCAGCAGGCGCCGCGCCTGCAGTCCTGCCTGATGCTGGGCCGGCACTGGCCGCTGGCCACCTGGCGCCGCCTCTTCCTGGAACACCCGCTGCTGCGCGTGGTGGCCCAGGGCCTGGTCTGGCGGGTGGAGCCCGCGGCCGGCCAGCCGTTCAGCCTGCGCATTGCCGAGGACCTGTCCCTGGTCGATGCCGAGAGCGACGCGGTGCAACTGCCGGCCGAGGGCCGCATCGCCCTGTGGCACCCCGCGCAGGCCACCGAGCAGGAGCGTGCGCAGTGGCGCGAATGCCTGGCCGACTACGGCCTCAAGGCCCTGGTCGAGCAGGTCGATGCGCCCGCCGACCTGCCGCTGTCCAGCCAGTGGCAGCAGGAACTGCTGCAGCCCCTGGCACCGATACGGCTCACGCAGCAGGCGCTGGACGGCCTGGCAGGGCCATGGCGCTTTCATGCCGGCCCCGTGTGCGATGGCCCCGGCATCTACCTGCACCTGCGGGACTTTGCCGTGCAGCACTGGCGCGTGGAACTGCTGCACAGCGCGGCCATGCCGTACTACGAGCCCGGCCATGAGATCGACATCGAAGGCTTTGCCCTGCGCGACATGGCCGCCGACCGCCTGCTGCCCCCGGCCGAATGGCCGCTGCCGCTGCAGGCATCGCTGTGCGCCATGCTCCAGGCCCTGGCCTCGCGTGCTGCGGGCGCGGCTGCAGCCCAGGTTTGACTCCCTCCAGAACCCCTGAATCCATGAACTCTTCGACCCTAGAACACACCGACCAGGCCACGCTCGAGGAACTGAGCGCCTCGCTGCCAACCGCCGAACTGGTCCAGGTGCTGGCCAGCCGCATGCGCGCGGGCCGGCATGACGAAGTGGGCGCCTTCACGCGCAAGGCCTTCGACGACTATTCCAACCCCATCCGCGCCCTGGGCAACTTCGATCTGCCCTGGACCCATGACCATGACCTGTGGCTGGCCTTCGCGCGGCAGACCATCCCCTTCGGGTGCAGGATCGACGGCAGCCTGGACGGCGACATTCCACGCCATAGCCCCGAGCTTGCGGCCGAGTTCGAGCAGATGGCGCGCGCCAGCCTGGCCCGTCCACCTGCGCCGGACGGCGACAACGACTACCGTGAAATCCGCATCCTGGACATGTTCGGCTGGCTCTGGTACCCGGGCATCAGCCGTGAACGGGTGATGCAGCTGCTGGACTGGGCCGCAGAGCTGAACGTCCAGTCCGGTGGCGGGTATGACAGAGCCGACTGGAAGCTGCTGCTGGGCAGCCTGGACGACCAGGACCTGATGGAGCTGGCCGAGCGCGGTGGCGCGCTCTATGCCGACATCCGCGATGTCTACCTGACGCGGCACAGCGACGTTCCGCACCCGCAGCGCTGCGCGCCCTGGTACGACTTCTACCGCCGCCATCCCGACTGGTTCGACGACAAGCCCATCAACGAAGACCCGGGCCTGATCGCGCTGCGCTGGGACCTCGGCGCCGATGCCCAGCGGCGCCTGGAACTGGTCAACCTGCTGCTGGGCAGGGCGGACCATGAGCCGGCCGACTACTTCATCCCCATTTTCGACCGCCTGGTGCGGGAGGATTCCGCACCCTTTGTCGCCTGGATCGAAGGATGGCAGCCCAAGTACCACTTCGATGCGGTGGTCGCCCAGCAGATCTGGAAGGCACGCTACCCGGAGCTTTTGCCCCATCTGCTGCGCTGCATATTGCAGAAATCGCGGATCGAGCCCTTCATCGGCCTGCTCAACCAGATGCTGGCCGAGCAGCCCGACTATCTGCGCGAGATTCCCACCGTGCGCCTGGCCCCGCTGCTGGCGCAGCTGGACCCGGCCATGCTGCATGCCCGGCTGCCCCTGCTGGGCGAACTGCTGGCTGCCAGCAGCTCGCGGGCGCTGCGCGAAGCGGTGGCGCGCTTCATGCAGGGACTGGATGCGCAGGCCGTAGGCGCTGTCTTCGAGTCCAACGCCTGGCTGCAGCGGCGCGAGAAGGCGATGCAGCTGGCCTGCCGCGACATCCTGCTGGTCCACCCCGATCCCGGGGTCGCACCGCTGCTGCAGGCGCTGCTGCGCACGGGCCTGGACCTGGGCTCCGAAAGCATGGTCGAGGGCCGGCTGCTGGCCCTGGGTGTGCCAGTGCCGGGTACTTTGACCGTGGCGCAGGGGGAGGGGGGCCGGGTGCCGCTTGACGCACTGGAGGCCCGCGTGGCGCGCTTCAAGCGCTTTTCCAGCAGCATCAAGGCCTATGACCAGCCAGAGACCCTGGCCCTGTTCGCGCCGCTGTCCGAGCATGCGGCCCGCACCGTGCTGCATCTGGTGGCCACGGCCGAGGAAGAGCTGCCGCCGCTGGTGGAGCAGTTGCTGGCCCATGTGCCGGCCGAAAGCCGCGCCCAGCTGTCCCTGCACCTGGTCAATGCCTGGGTGGCCCTGGAGGGCGAGCCCAAGGCGCGCTGGGCGCTGCGACTGGCCAACGGCCATGTCGACGACCGCCTGGTGCAGACCCTGGTGGCCGCCGTGAAGGCCTGGGGCTGGAGCAAGAAGCTGCGCGCCATCATCGCCGTGGAGCAGCTCGGTGCGCTGGACACGCTGTACGCGCTGTCCCAGGTCCAGACCCTGTCCACCTCGCGCAAGCTCAAGGACCTGGTGATTGCGGCAGCGCATGACGCGCTGGAGGCAGCCGCCCAGCGGCGCGGCCTGAGCCTGATCGAGCTGTATGACGAGCTGACGCCCGATTTCGGCCTGGGCGGCGAAGGCCTGGTGCTGGAGGTGGGCCCGCAGCGCTACCGCCTGCAGCTGCAGGGCGACCTGAGCCTGCGCGTGGTGGGCGACAAGGGCAAGGCCTCCAAGACCCTGCCTGCGCTCAAGGACGAATCGCTGCGCCTTCAGTGGAATGCGGCACAGGCCGAATTCAAGACCGTTGCCGCTGGCGTCAAGGCCATCGCCAGGCAGCAGGCGCCGCGCATGGGTACCGCCTTCATGACGGGACAGCGCTGGTCCGTCCCGCGCTGGCGCCGCCTGTTCCTGCAGCATCCCCTGCTGCGCATCATGGGCCGCACCCTGATCTGGCGGCTGGAGCAGGGCGCCAGCTTTCGCATTGCCGAGGACTTTTCCCTGCTCGATGCCGCAGACGATGCCGTGGAGCTGCCCGACGATGCGCAGGTGTTGCTCTGGCATCCGGTCGATGCCGCAGCGGGCGAGGTTGAGGCCTGGCGCACCTGCCTGGCCGACTACGAGCTGCAGCCGCTGATCGACCAACTGGGCGCGGGTGCGCAACTGCCCGACGCCAGCCAGTGGAAGAACCATGCCCTGCACCCTGCCGGCCCGCTGCAGATACGCCAGGGCGCGCTGTCCGGCCTGTTGGCCAAGTGGAACTACCGCCCTGGCCCCGTGGAAGACGGCCCCGGCATCTACGAGCACAGGCTGGACCTGGCGGGCCCGCAGCTGTACATCGAGCTTCACCACGGGCGCTACATGCCGTTCATGGAACTGGACCACCGCGTGGACATCGCCCACGCCGTGGTCTATGACAGCAGCCACCGCGGCGAGGATGGCCGCTGGCCCCGGCTTCAGCCGCAGCAGTGGCCGCGCGCGCTGCAGGCCACGCTGATGGCGCAGTTCGCGGCCATCGCCGCCAAATCGGCCAGCACCAAAGAGAGCGACTGATGGCCACCAAACGCATTGCAGCGCCCACCCCGGAACCTGCCGCCCAGCGGCTGCCGGCCGAGATGGCCCACGCCCAGGAACTTGCGGCCCTGCAGGCCGCCGACCAGGGCCCGCGCCCCGACGGCTGGCGCCTGAGCCCGCGCTCCGTTCGGCGCTTCATCCTGGGCGGTGCGGAACCTGACGGCGGCGGGCCGGCCATCGCGCGCAAGATCCACGGCAACGATGCCCTGGTCGAACGCGCCATCGTCACCCTGGCCGGCCAGCGCGGCCTGATGCTGGTGGGCGAGCCGGGCACGGCCAAGTCCCTGCTGTCCGAGCTGCTGGCCGCCGCCATCAGCGGCGACAGCAAGCTCACCGTGCAGGGCGGTGCCGGCGTGGTGGAGGAGCAGATCCGCTATGGCTGGAACTACGCCCTGCTGCTGCGTGACGGCCCCGGCCCCGAGGCCCTGGTGCCCGGCCCGCTGCACCGCGCCATGGGCGAAGGGCGGCTGCTGCGCTTCGAGGAGATCACGCGCTGCTCCACCGAAGTGCAGGACTGCATGGTGCCCGTGCTCTCCGACCGGCTGCTGCAGATTCCCGAACTCAAGCACGAGCAGCCCTGGCTGCTGGCACGGCCGGGCTTCAATGTGATTGCCACGGCCAACCTGCGCGATCGCGGCGTCAACGAGATGTCGGCCGCGCTCAAGCGCCGCTTCAACTTCGAGACCATGCGCCCGCTCGAAGGCGTGGCCGCGCAGGCCGCATTGATAGGGCAGGAGGTGGGCCGCGCACTGGCGCAGCAGCGCATCGGCACCACCGTCGCGCCCGATGTGCTGGCCCTGCTGGCCACGGCCTTCCAGGAGCTGCGCAGCGGCAGCGTGGAGGGCACGGCCGTGGAGCGGCCGGGCACCGTGCTGTCCACGGCCGAGGCCATCGACGTGGCCTTCAACGCCGCCTGCCAGTGCTGGTACTTCGGGCAGGAGCGCGTGGGTCCGGCCCACCTGGCGCGCCACCTGCTGGGCACGGTGATCAAGGACGACGACGAGGACCGTCGCCGCTTCGCCGAATACCTGCGCGTGGTGGCACGCCAGCGTGCAGGGCAGCCGGCTTGGCAGGACTTTGTCGCAGGCGGCCGTGAGCACTGAGGCCGCAGAGGCCATCGCCTGGCTGGCGCCGCTGCCGCAGCTGCGCCTGGTGCCCGTGCGCCACCACAGCCCGCGCTGCGCCCACCACCTGCGCGCGCTGATGCGCGAGTTCAAGCCCAGCCACGTGCTGATCGAAGGCCCGGGCGAGCTCGATGCCCTGCTGCCTGCGCTGCAGCACGCCCAGGCGCGTCCGCCGCTGGCGGCCTACCTGCATGCGACCGTGGCAGGCGGCGATGGCGCACATGAAACGAATGGCTCGAATGGCGCGAATGGCGCTTTGGAGGACGACTGGCGCTGCCGCTGCTATGTGCCCTTTGCGGCCTTCTCTCCTGAATGGGTGGCCCTGCGCGAGGCGGTGCGGCTGCGCAGCCATGTGCGCTTCATCGACCTGCCCTATGCGGCGCGGCTGGCCCAGGCCGCGCAGCTGGACTACTTCGCCTGCGCGCCCGAACCCCTGCTGGCCGACGAACCCTCGCGGCGCGCGCCCGACGTGCTGGCCGGCCTCATCCAGGCCGGCGGCTGCCGAGACTTCGACGAATGGTGGGACCGGCATTACGAATCGGGCAATGAGGACGCCTCGCCCCAGGCGTACTTTGCCGGCGTGCTGGCCTTCAGCCAGCTGCTGCGCGAGCGGGACGAGGCAGCGGGCGGCGCGGGCCCTGATGCCGAAGACAGGGCCCGCGAGGCCCACATGGCCGCCCAGGTCCGCGAGGCCCTGGCCGAAGGCGGGCGCTGCCTGGTGGTCTGCGGCGGCTTTCATGTGGCGGGCATCGTGGCTGGCATCACCGCTGGCCTGTCGGCGCCCGAGCGTCCGGCTGCGGCCGGTCAGCCCATCGATGTGGGCGTGCATCTCATCCCCTACACGCTGCAGCGGCTGGAGCGTGCCAGCGGCTACGCGGCCGGCATGCCCATGCCCGGCTACTACCAGGGCGTTTGGCAGGCGCTGGAGCAGGGCGCCTCGCAACCCGATGCCCAGGCCTGGCCCGAGATGGCGGCACGCACCGTGAACGGCCTGCGTGCCCGGGGCCTGCCCGCCAGCCTGCCCGACGCGGCAGAGGCCGTGCGCCTGGCCCATGGCCTGGCTGCACTGCGCGCCTGCCACGGCGGCCGGGCCGAGCTGCTGGAAGCGCTGGACAGCGCCGTGTTCAAGGAGCATGCCCAGGCCCTGCGTCCGCAGCCTATGGAGCCGCAGGCCGGGCAGCAGACTGGTCAATGGCTGCTGGACGCCGACGACTACGGCCAGCTGCCACCCAACGCGCCGGCCGCCCCGCTGCTGGTCGATGTACAGGCCTTCTGCCTGCGCCACCGCCTGCCCGTGCGGCCTGCCGCACCCGTGCGCAAGGAGCTGGACATCTACCGCAGCGCCCGCCACCGCCGCCTGTCGCAGGGACTGCACCGGCTGCGCTACCTGGGCGTGCCCTATGCGCAATGCCTGGCGGGACCGGACTTTGTGGCGGGCACCGGCCTGGCGCGCGTGCGCGAGGTCTGGACGCTGGGCTGGCAGGTCGAGACCACGGTGGCACTCACCGAGGCCATGCGCCACGGCTCCAGCCTGCAAGAGGCCGCTGTCCACCGCGTGCTGGAGCGGCTGTCGCAGACCGCCGACACCGAGCCGGCGCAGCGCGTGCTGGAAGTGCTGGTCATGGGCCTGGACGGCATTGCCCAGCAGGTGCTGGACACCGTGCAGGCCTGGATGGAGCGCAGCCACGACGCCCTGGCCCTGGCCCGCGCCACCGGCTGCCTGGCCCTGGCCTACGAGGCCCGCCATGCGCTGGGCGGCGTGGGCCTGGCGCGCCTGCTGCCGCTGCTGCGGCGCTGCTTTGCCCAGGCCTGCCTGCGCCTGCCCTGGCTGGGCGAGGGCGATGCATCCCAGCAGGCACAGGCCCTGGATGCCCTGGCCGATCTGCACGGCATGGTCTGCCGCGCCGTGCCCTGGGCCGACGCCGGCCTGTTCCACGATGCCTGTGCCGCCTTGCATGAGGCAGGCGCCGACAGCACGCCCGCGCGCGTGCGCGGCGCCACGGCCGGCATCCTGAGCATGGCCGGCCGCTGGCAGATTGCGCAGACCGATGCCGCCCTGCGCGCCATGCTGGGCCTGGCGCAGGTCGATGCTGCCGCCATGGGCGAGTACCTGCAGGGCTTTGTGCGCGTGGCCAAGGGCTGGCTGCTCAGTCATCCGCCGCTGCTGCGCCTGCTCAGCGACGGCATTGCGCACTGGCCGCAAGACGCCTTCCTGGCCGGCCTGCCGGCCTTGCGGCTGGCCTTTGCCCAGCTGACCCGTGCCGAACTGCGGCAACTGGCCGGGCGGCTGGCCGGTTTGTCGGGCGCGGCCACGCCACCCGGCGCAACCACGCTGGCCTGCGTGCACCTGCCATCGGACGAGGCCCTGGCGCACAGCCGCGCCTTGGCGGCCCAGGTGGGCCGGCTGCTGCATCCCTGGGGACTGTCATGAGCCGGGAAGATCCGCCAATGCACGAATCGCCAATGCACGAGCCGCCAATGCAGGAACAGGCAATCGATGCCGCCACCCTGCGGCGCTGGCGCCTCATCCTCGGGCCCGAGGCGGCCCAGCCCCTGGCTGCGGCGCAGCCGCTCGATGGCGCCGATGCGCGCCGCGACGCGGCACTGGACTATCTCTACCAGCGCGAGCACCGCCTGCGCGAGCAGCCCGACGGTGCAGGCACCGACGCCTGGCAGGGCACGGGCGGGCTGTCCGCGCGCCAGGGCGGCAGCGGCGTGCCCGAGCCCCAGGCCGTGCACTGGCTGGGCGAGGTGCGCGACCTGTTTCCGCACAGCGCCGTGGAAACGCTGCAGCGTGATGCGCTGTCGCGCTACGGGCTGCACGGCCTGCTCGGCGACCCCCAGGTACTGGCCCAGGCCACGCCCAGCATTGAATTGGTGGCCGCGCTGATGGCCGTGCGCGCCAGCCTGCCCGTGCAGGTGCTGGACGAGGCCCGGCGGCTGGTGGCACGCGTGGTGGCGGATCTGCAGGCACGGCTTTCCTCGCGCGTGCGCTCGGCCTTCGGGCGGCGGCGCAGGCGCCGCAGTAGCTGGGGCCAGGGGCAGATGGCCGACCTGGACTGGCCGCGCACCCTGCGCCACAACCTGCGCCACTACCAGAGCGAGGAGCAGGTGCTGGTGCTGGAGCGCCTGTTCTTCAGGGAGAACGAGGCGCAGCGCCTGACCTGGGACCTGTGGCTGCTGGTGGACCAGAGCGGCTCAATGTACGAATCCGTCATCCACAGCGCCGTGATGGGCAGCATCTTCGCGCGCGTGCGCGCCCTGCGCACCCATGTGCTGCTGTTCGCCGACGAGGTGGCCGACGTCACCAGCCAGTTGCATGCGCCCGAAGAACTGCTGCTGGGCGCGCAACTGGGCGGAGGCACGAATATCGGTGCCGCCCTGGCGCATGCGGCCGGGCAACTGGCCGCGCCGCGCCGCAGCGTGATCGTGCTGATCACCGATCTCTACGAAGGCCATGACGAGGCCCGCGTCATCGCCGAGACCGAGCGGCTGATCGCCAGCGGTGCGCGCGTGCTGGTGCTGGCCGCCCTGGATCGCCGCGCCCATCCCGACTACGACCGGGACCTGGCTGCGCAACTGGTGGAACGCGGTGCGCAGGTCGGCGCCATGACGCCCGACCATCTGGTGGACTGGCTGGCCTGTGCCATGCAGGGAGGGCGTTACTCATGATGCAGGAATGGCTGCGCACCCTGGACGATGACGCCATTGCCGACTGGGCCAACAAGGGCCTGCTCAAGCGAGGCGCAAAGGCCCTGGCGACATTGGATGCGGCGGCCTGGGAGCTGGATGCCAGCCATGCCCGGGCCGATATCGAAGGCCATGTCCAGACCCTGGCCGGCGCGGGCTTTGCCACGCTGCAATGCAGCTGCCCTGCCTATGGACCCTGCCACCATCTGTGCGCCTTGCTGCTGGGCCTGCGCGCGCGCCTGGCCAGCGGAGGGGCGGCCGATGAGGCAGCACAGGCCCCTATCGCGCCATGGCTGGAGGGCGATGCCGAGGCCGTGGCGCGGGCCTTCGGCAGCGCTGCCCAGCGCAAGGCCCTGCGCTGGATGGCACAGGGTTTCGAGGCCGTGCTGGAAGAGACGCCGGCCGCGCTGGTCGGTGAACTCTCCAATCCCGACGAAGTGACCGTGCGCCTGCCGCGTGCTGGCGGCCTGGCGGCGGCCAGTTGCAGCTGCAAGGCCGCCACCTGCGCGCACCGCGCCCTGGTGGCATTGCAGGCCCGGCGCGCAGCGGGCGCATCCATGCCCGAGCTGCCTGCGCATGCGCTGGAAGCCGGCGCACTGCAGCGTCTGGCGCAGGTGAGGCTCTGGCTGACCGGCTGGGTGCTGCAGGGCCGTGCCGGCATGAGCCCGGCCTTCCTCGACCAGGGCGAGGCACTGTCCACCGAACTGCGCCAGGCCGACCTGCCGCGCCCCGCCAGCGTGCTCAACCTGCTGGTGCGCGCCTTGCGCGACGAGCGCGCGGGCCGTGCCGGCGCGGCCGAGCGCGTGGCGCCCCTGCTGGCCGCGCTGTGGATGCTGCTGCGCGGCCTGGCCCAGCAACCCCTGCCGCGGCCCCTGCAGGAGCTGGCTGGCGTGCATAGGCGCAGCTACCGGCGCGTGCAAGGCCTGTGCCTGCATGCCGTGGCGGCCGAGCTGTGGCTGGCGCGCGGAGGGCAGCGCGGTTTTTCGGTGCACTTGCAGGATGCGGCCAGCGGCCGGTTCCTGACCTGGTCGGCATCGCGCGCTGAGGGCTTTGATCCGCAATGGGAGCCTGCCCAGGCGCTGGAATCGGAAACCCTGGGCGGCCTCACGGCAAGGCAGCTGCTGCAAGGTCCTCATGTGCTGGTGGACGGCTGGGTCAGCGACGACGGCCGCCTTTCGGCGCGGGATGCCACCCGGCTGGTGGCGGCCCAGGCGGCCGGCCCCTTGCCGGAGGCCGACGACCCCCAGGTCCTGCTGCGCCGCCATCTGCAGGAGCTGCATGCAGACCCCTGGCGCCAGCAGCCGCCCCTTTGGGCGCGATGGCAGGTGAGCGGCAGCGGCCTGCCGCAGACTGACCTGCTGCTGCAGCGCTGGACGATGGAGCTGCAACCGCAGCTGCCAACCTCCGGCCCCGTCATATGCCTTGCTGGTGATCTGCACGGCATGCAGGGCAGGGCGGGCGAGGCCCTGCGCCGGGAGCTGGCGTGCGGCCGGGTGCTGCAGGAGGTCTTTGGCCGCGTGGAATTCGTGGCCGGGCGATTGCAGATGGCCGTGGCATCGGTGCGCTGGCGGGACAGTACGGACTGGCACCATCCCAGCACGGCCTGGAAGCCGCCGCCAGCGCAGGGCAGCAGGGAGAAACAGCCATGAGCACGGCACCGAACGAAAACGCCGAGGCGCCGCTGCGCCATTGGCTGGCACAGGGCCAGGTCTGGCTGGCCGATATGCAGGCCGCAGGCCTGGTGGGTGCCGGCGCACCGCTGCTGGCCGCAGGCCGGGCCTGGGCCGATCAGGCCGCACTGCTGGGCTGGTCCGCCCTGGCACGGCAGATGGACGGCGTGCTGGACCCGCAGCTCGCGCCGGTGGAGCGCGCGGCCGCCCTGCTCGATATCGCGGTCTGGGTCATGACCGCGCAGCGGCTGCAGGCCGGTGCGGATCAGTCCTTGCCCTGAAAAAAGCCATTGAGCTCGGCGCCCGGCGTGGCCTGGGCGAACGCGTCGAAGCGCCCCGTCTCGGCAATGGAGCGCGCCGCATGCAGAAAGCCGCCCCAGGCTGCGCGCGCCAGTGCGCCGCCCACGCTGATGCGGCGCACGCCCATGGCCTCGGCATCCTGCAGGCTCCATTCGCTGGCCCCTCCGATCAGCAGATTCACCGGCTTGGGTGCCACGGCCGCCACCACGGCACGGATCTGCTCGGCGCTGCGGATGCCGGGTGCGTACAGGCAGTCCGCGCCGGCCTCGGCATAGGCCTTGAGCCGGGCAATGGTGTCGTCGAGATCGGGCCGGCCCACGAAGAAATTCTCCGCACGCCCGACCAGCAAGGTGCTGCCGCCTGCCTCGTCGATGGCAGCGCGGGCGGCGCGCAGCCGGGCCACGGCGTCCTCGATGCTGCGCAAGGGGTTGGCCGCATCGCCTGTCGAATCCTCGATGGACAGCCCTGCCACGCCGGTGTCCAAGGCCATGCGAACGCTCTTTGCCACCTCCTGCGGACCCAGGCCGAAGCCGCTTTCAAAGTCCGCGTTCACGGGCAGGTCGGTGGCCGCGACCAGGGTGCGCAGATGCGCCAGGGTCATGTCGCGCGAGATGGCGCCATCGGGCCGGCCCAGCGACCATGCATGGCCCGAGCTGGTGCTGGCCAGCGCCTTGAAGCCCAGGCCCTGCAGCATGCGGGCGCTGCCGGCGTCCCATGGATTGGGCAGTACAAAGCAGCCCTGGCGGTGCAGGGCCCGGAAGCTGGCACGTTTTTGTTCGGTGGTAGGGGTCATGGAACACTCCGTTTTGACTCTTGAGAAACTCAAGCATCGATTCTCCAAGGCCTGTGAACGCTATCCACCGCCACAGGCTGAATGGCTGCTGGACCTGCCGAGGCACCAACTTCTGCGCATCTTCCTGCATCACTGCCTGGGTTGCATCTTGACGGGCTACCGTTCGTCAGTTTGATTCGCCCCAGCACACATTGCGTTACGATGCCGCGGCTCTCAAATGAAAGCCGTCCTGGGCGAGTGTGTCGCAACGCCTTGGCTGCTATCGGAGGGACGGCTTCACCACGGCATTCTTTTGCCCAGATCATTCGACATGCAGACTCCGACCTCAGCCCTGCCGAGCACCACCTTCACCACCGAGCAGTGCCTGGAGGCGGACAGGTTCGACGCTTGGCGCAGCGGCATCTCTGTACTGTTCGATGTGACCCCGCTGGAACGCGGTACGGTGCGCGGTGGCTTCCACGCCTCGGTAGATGCAGTCCACTTGGGTCAATTGCTTTTGGGAGACCTGCGCTTCGGTGCACAGCGCTTCTCGCGCGGACATGCACGCGCGGCCCATGACGGGCTGGACCACTATCTGGTGCAGTGGTACCGGGGAGGCGGCTTCACAGGGCGCTGTGACGATGGTCACGAGCTGACGGTGCAAGCAGGTGATGTGGTCTTCTTCGACATGGCTCGCTGCCAGCATACCGTTGCGGACGACTCCCATGTGCTCTCGTTGATCGTGCCCCGCAGCCTTGGCGACCAGGCAATGGGTGCATCGAGTTCAGGCTTGCACGGAACCGTGTTGACCGGCAGCAGCATCTTCGCCGGGCTATTGGCAGATCATCTTTGCGCTCTGCAGCGACGCCTGCCTTCCATCGGCCTGGAGCAGGCTGACGACATAGTGCATGCCACTACCCAGATGCTGGCAGCCTGCCTGCGCCCCAGTCTACGGACGGTGGCCGAGGCTCGGACTGAATTGCAGGCAGCAATGCTGGACCGTATCAAGCGCCATATCGCACGAAACCTGGCCGCTCCCCTCTCGCCCGAGCTGCTTTGCCGGTGCTTCGGCATCTCACGTCACCGGCTCTATCACCTTTTCGAACCTTTGGGGGGTGTGATGCGCTATGTGCAGCAGCGACGGTTGCAAGAGGCCTTCCATGCCCTGTCAAACCCTGCCTACCGACGCCTGCGTGTCGCCGAGGTGGCCGCGCGCCTGGGCTTTGCCAGTGAGGCCCACTTCAGCCGCGCATTCCGGGCCAAATTCGGCCACACACCCAGCGACATACGCGCCATGGCGAATTCCACACGCGCGGCATGCATCAAGCCTCCTTCCGGGACCACTCCCGCCACCGTGGAGTATGCGGACTGGCTGCTGGGGCTCATGGCCTGAGTGCCGGATGGATGGTCTTGCCCCAGGCTGACGCTCAGTCGAAAACGTCAGGGGCTTCTGCATGCAGGATGCTCTGTGTGCAACTGCACCTGGTCTCCCTGGCCTCTGAAAGCCTTTTCATGCTTGCATCAGGAGGAAAGATTTCCGTGTCCCTAGTCTCCAGGGTGGACACCCGGCCTATGCACGAGCAGGTGCACGCAGTCGAACCCTGAAGCCTTCAGCGATGCTGTAGCGAGGGATGCCCTGACCCTCGTACTGCCGCATCAGGCAAAGAAAGCGGTGCTTGAGCTGCATGGCCGCGCTGAACTCTTCCCAGGCGATCAACGCGCAGGGTGAATCACCATAGGTGCTGCAGATTCGTACCTGGCGTCGGTCCGGCTCCATCTGCGCCCAGCCGTCCTCCCGCAGGCTGACGGGGCACACCTGCGGATTGCGCAAATCCAGCAGATCGGTGAGATAGGGCAGCTCCAGGTCGTTGAGCCAGTAGCAGTTGAAGAAGTGGTGCATGACGCCCAGTGCGTCGGGCGAGCCACAGGCTTCGAGATTCATGTGCATGCGTACGTAGGAATCGCAGAGGCGCATGCTTTGCACGCGCAAGCCGCTCAGCCGGATTTCTGCGTTGGTGCTCTCGCAAGAGACGGTGTCCTGCATGCTGTCTGCCGAGGTTGGATGGAACGTTGCTTGCGACTGTAGCCCGCTTGGCTCGGATTTGTCGCACAAATCGCCGCGCCCACGCCCGTAGCCAGCCCGAAGACCACCGCCGCGGCGACGCCCTGCCGGCTGCCGATGTCGTCCCCCTGGGCAGCGTGGGCACCCCGAAGTACCGAGGCAGACCTCGAACTGGATCGACGGCAAGGACAGGGAGCAATTCCTGATCGAAACAGCCAAAAGTTAGGCAACGGACTGCCGATACACCAAGCAGGCAGGTGCGCGCCAAGTCTAGGCGGCACCTCAAGCCCTTGGGCGCGCACGCGCCAGGGGCTTTTTTCTTTCAGCACGGTACTGTGGGCCTGGGATCAAGGAATCGGATCAATTCGGCTTCGTATAGAAGCTGTGACCATTTTCAAGACAGGCCTTTGCGTCAAGCGGCTCCAGATTGGAGCTGCAGATGCCGACCACGGTGCGCGTATTGCTCAGCGTATTTCCCGCCGTGTCCCACCCGGACCAGTTGAAGCGCCCAGTCAAGACCCCATACTCGTCTACTTGCAGGTTCTCAACCTTGTAGGAATGGACATTCGGTCGAGTAGACGGGTCCTTGCAGGTCACGGACCCGGCGGAGTTGACAGACTGCCCCGAGACTTCGAGTCCACCTTCGTAAAAGCATGAACCGCCGTTGACCAACTCTTCTTCCATCCGAAAGATGCCATCCTTTGCGTAGATATGGATCGTCCCAGGGGTCACCTTTCTGACCATTTCCTCCGCGGTGGAATAGCTGAAAGATTTTGTGTGAAGGCGGCTCAAGTGGTCTTCAAAGCGAAATCTCTTCATCAGTTGAGTGGTTTCGCCGGGGAGCGTGATGGACGCCGATGTCTCAGTGTCGAAGACGATGCGAACAGGGCCCACGACTTGTGCAACTTCGCCGTTCTGCGCCGGACCTCCCAGCACGCGACCGCCCTGGTATTCGGCCAGCTCCCCCTCGAAGATCTTCTCGTCCTTCAACCGGCCTGCCGCTTGCAGGAAGAGTGCCGACCCGTCCGTCCTATAGCCGTAATAGGTGACGATGACGTTCAGCCCGCTTTGCCTGTCGATCTGAATGCCGCGTCCTGGCTTGCCGTTCAGCTCCCCGTCAATCGTCCACATACCTGAATCAGGCAGGGCCGCCATTGCCGGCGCAGCCAGGCAGGATACGAGCGCAGAGAACACAGCACTACGGGCAAAACGATTCATAACGACTCCATTGATGTTTGAACTGCAAAAAAACGATTGACTATAACTGGCAATCATGTGACTGCGATATTCCAATTCAAGTCAAGTTTTGGATTCAATTTGGGTAATCTATTTGCGCACTAACTCTTGCATCAAGAGGCCGGCAACCCGCCCCGAAGCCCGAACGGTGCAGGCAACTCGGGCTTTTGATGTTCTGAATTCCCAATCCATGGCGACAAAGCACGTCATTTCCGTATCTGGCGGCAAGGACAGCACAGCCGTGCTGCTGCTCGCCATGGAGCGCTGCCCATCCTGCAGCATGGTCCCGGTCTTCTGCGACACCGACAACGAGCATCAAGCTGTCTATGACGACTTCGCCTGTCCGGAACACGGCGAGGGCAAGGACGGCAACAAGCGCTGGAGCCACGGCGCCAAATACATCAAGGGCTCCTTGGGCCCCGCGACGGCCAGCGGCGGCGGCCAAAACCTCGCCTCTGCTTTCATGGTCCAGGCCAACGGCGGGTTCAACAGCACGCCGGCCCGCGACCTGCGCGACCCCATGAACACGACCACCACGCGCGACCGCCTGGCGTTCGCGACCGTGTGGCTCAAGGGCGAGCCTTGGGAGGATCGTGGCTATCACGTTGCGCATGCTGGTGCCGCGCGAACTCCATAACGGCCAAGACTTTCCTCCTGGCTACCTCATCGACCGTACCGTCCCCTGGCAAGCCCCTGACGAAGACCGCCCAGGTTCGTATGCTCGACCACTCCGTGAGTCCCGTGCCCACGCAGCAAGCTGCTTGAAAGAACGCGGACCGAATAGCACTAGAATCTCTTCCAGAGTCATGGCGTAGGTTTTATTGCCAACGGCGTAGGGAGCAAAAACCTACGCCAGAACCTACGCCAAGTTCGTAAGTGAAGATGGATTCGCTGGGTGCCAAGTTGAGGTTCTGCGGCAAGCGCGCCGTGAAATTTCCAAGAAATGCAAGCCCTTGGCGAAGAAATGCATGATTCGACAATGGCTTGGCCAAGGCGGGCGTCGTTCAATGGCAGGACCTGAGCTTCCCAAGCTCAAGACGTGGGTTCGATTCCCATCGCCCGCTCCAGATAGACTCCCTACTGACGTCGGTTCTGGTGCACAAACAGAATGCGGCTTGAGAGTGGCCAATCTGGCTAAAGCGAGTGAGCAAGCCGACGTGGACATGCAGTTCCACAAGCTGGCAGTCGAACATGCGTACGGTCACCATTTCGCCCGGCCGCTTAAAGCAAGTTCTTCTTCGCCTCCACAACGCTGCGCCGTTGGCAGTCGCGCCATTTCTTCCATATCGTTCGACCCGAGCGCTTGCGCATCGCCTCTTGATGGTGCGCCGAGCTTGAACTCGAATTCTTAGGCTGCCGCCTCGAGCGGGCTTCGTCGTTGCTATGGTGCACTTGACAAGGCTGTAGGGTGCAAGCGCGCTGCCAGGCTTCCGACGGATTCCTGGGCTGGCTACACTTTTCTTTCCACAGAGAAGGGAAGTCATGGGCACAGATATCTACGTTTCGACGCTGACCGCCGATCTGGAGCAGCAGTTCATCGACGCGGTCGGACAGAGCCGCAAACTGCACGCTCCATGGGTTTCGCCGCCCAGCACGGCACAGGAGTTCCAGGGCTACCTGGCTCGCGTGCAGGAGCCGTCGGGTGCGGCATTTGTGATCTGGGAGTGGCGCAGCGATGGTTTTGCCGGGGTCGTGCAGATCACGAACATCCTGATGGACCCGTTCCGCTCTGCCCATATCGACTTCTTTGCATTCTCGGGCTTCGAAGGGAAGGGCCTGATGAAGGAGGGCCTCGCGCATGTCGTGAAGCAGGTCTTCAGGACTTCGAAGCTGCATCGGCTGGAAGCCAACATTCAGCCTGAGAACAAGGCAGCCATAGCACTGGTGAAGTCCTGTGGTTTCAAGTTGGAGGGGTTGTCGCCCGCATTCATGAAGGTCGGTGGTCGCTGGCGAGATCACGAACGCTGGGCGCTTTTGTCGGCGTAGTCGCTGCCCGGATCCGTCAGCGCCTGGGGGTTCTCCATGAACTGGTCTCGCAAAGGACGCAGCACCTTGTCATCCTGGGAAGTGACGAGACGTCGAAGAAGGTAAAGCACACCGAGGTGCAGACAAGCCCTAACAGTGGGCTTGTTCTTGCCTGACGTCTCCCCCGAAAACAGCTGGACAGCGTCCGGAACTACAGGGGCGAGATCTGCGGCGCGACAAACGCAAAAAAGCCGCATAGGTGCTGAGATGACAGGCGAAGGCGCTCGTTACAATGGAACTCCATGGTTTACTGCACTCTCACCACTACCACCTCCACGACCGCTTCCTGCGGACCGTGTGAAGTGCCGTGAGTCTCAGTTGAACCACTTCCCAGGCCCGCCAGCGATGGACAGGGCCCTTTTTTTGCCCTTGCGTCGCCGGCACCACGCAAGGAGTTGCATTCATGTTTGCTCTGTTAGTCCTCGATGTTCAGGTCGGCCTGGTCCGAGGCCCTGAACCCATGTGGCGCTGCACCGAGGTGCTGGACACCATCAATACCTTGATGGCACAGGCCCGCCGCGCGGGAGCGCCAATTTTTCTGGCTCGTCACATCGGTCCCGTGGGAACGCCCATTGGCCCAGGCAGCCCACTGACCCAACTCGCACCCGAACTGCAACTGGACGGCAGTGAGGTTGTGTTCGAAAAACACCGCCCAAGCGCCTTTGCAGGCACCGATCTGTTGCAGCAGCTTCAAGCACGCAACGTGACCGGCCTGGTCATCACCGGCATGAAGACTCAGTACTGCGTGGACACCAATTGCCGGGTCGCTCGCGATCTGGGCCTTGATGCCGTCCTTATTGCGGATGGACATACTTGTGCCGACACCCCCCAGCTTGCAGCGCAGAAGATTGTGGAACACCACAACGCGACGCTGGCAGGGGCGTTTTGCGCGGTCATGTCCGCAAACGCCTGGGATTTCTCGGCACCGGTTCACACCTGATCTGCGGAGTCCGCCCATATTGAGGCACACGCTAGCGATTGCAGCGCCATTTGTCTTTCAGACCACCGGGCCATGGGCCAATGCCGACGGCCTAGTCCTGCCTTGCGCTGATTCCCTGACCTGTGCTTGTCCGACAAGGGCGTGCCTGGGCGGCACCCATGCTTGAGGCCATGAACACACCTCCTCCCAACACCCCTGGCCAAGTGCCCACGTCGTCGTCCCGCAACCGGTTCGCCACCAAGCGGACCATGTACATCGCCGCAGCCGTCGTGGCCGTGGCGCTGATGATGGTGTTTGCGCCCTGGTAGGCGCGATCCACTGTCATGGTCCCGCCCATGCCCGAAAGGGCATGAGAAAGCCCGCCATTTGGCGGGCTGTCGTTTTGGGGAATCGCTTGCCTCAGTGCGCAGGGTGCGCCGTGGGTGCTTGCGCCGTGGGGAGTCGGGCCAGCTTCTGCGAGCAATCGCTGCACACGTGCCACGCATGGAATTGGCGGGCGCCTGTGGCGGGCTTTTCCTGTTCGCACTGCATGCAGAAGACGGCGGGGGCCAGGTCCAGGAGCCGGATCGGCTCTCTGCCTTTCTTGGGACTACGCATAGCTCTCCTTCAAAGTGTTGCTCCTCGGTATCCATTGGGCGCCGGGTTGGAAAAGGCGGTCGTCAGCGGGCGCGCCAAGGCGCAGCAGAAGCCGGCGCCATCGAGGGTGCGTGTTCAACTTACAGCCAGGCCGTCTCACGGTTGTGACTTTTGCATGACCGTGTGGGGAAGGCGCCGCAGCTGTTTGACAGCGTGCTTCGGGCAGCCCTAGAATTTTTGCTTGCGTTCCTGCGACCATTGCGAGCCTGACATGAACCTGTGACGCCTTCGGACCTTCGTCCGACCAATCCCCCGAAGCCCTTTGCCGGCCGACGGCGGACGCCTGCGTCACCTCCTGCCTGTTCGTTGATTGCTCTGCGTTTCCTGAACGCAACCCGGCGTCGCCGTGCGGCCTCCTTTCGGAATTTTTGAAAGAGTGCCCATGACGGAATCCATCGATATCCTTGCCCACAACACGGCCGCCTGGAACCAGCAGGCTGCCAAGTCCTGCGACTGGTCGCGCCCGGTCGACAGCGCCGAAATAGCACGGGCCCGCGCCGGAAGCTGGCAGGCGCGGCTCACGCCAGGCCCCTTGCCTGCCGGCTGGCTGGATGATGTACGCGGCCTGCGCATCCTCTGCCTTGCCAGCGGCGGCGGCCAGCAGGCGCCCATTCTTGCGGCAGCGGGCGCCCAGGTCACCGTCTTCGACGCCTCAGCCGGCCAGCTTGCGCAGGACCGGCATGTGGCCGAGCGCGAAGGCCTTGCGCTGACCTGCGTGCAGGGCGATATGCGCGATCTGGGGGTCTTTGCAGACGCCAGCTTTGATGTGATCTTTCACCCCATCTCCAACCTCTACGTGCCCGATGTGCGGCCCGTGTGGCGTGAATGCGCGCGGGTGCTGACGACGGGCGGGCGTCTTCTGTCCAGCTTCTGGAATCCGGTGGTCTTCGTGGAGGACCGTGATCCTGCATTGCGCGAGCAAGGACTCGTGCGGCCCGCCTGGCGCCTGCCGTATTCCGATGTGGCGGATTTGCCGCCCGAGGCGATTGCGGCCAAGCGCGAGCGCAACGAGGCCCTGGTGTTCGGCCATACGCTGGCCGATCAGATCGGGGGGCAGTTGGATGCGGGGCTTGTGCTGACGGGCTTCCACGAGGACTGGCAGCCCCACGCCCGTTTTGTGATCGAGAAGTTCGTGCCGACCTTCATTGCGACACGTTCGATGAAGGTCTGAACGCGCTACCTACGGCCTGGACCGGCCTTGCCGCGCTCAGGTGCGCAAGGCCGGTATCCAGGTCTGTTGCTGGGCGGGTTCTGCCACGGGCTGCGCCGGTTGCGGTCGGGGAGCAGGGCCTTTGGCCTGGGGCGATGGCTGGGCCTGCCGCACCTGCTCGGCGCCGGACTTGGCCAGCAGCAGCATCACGGCCATGCAGATCAACGTCAGCAAGAGCACCACGCAGATGGGGCCCAGATCCACGGAGGCGATGTCCAGCCCCTTCAGCGACTGCCAGCGTTCTGAGCGTATTTCCAGCGGTTCTTCGGGATCGGCCATGACACCTCCACTGCGTTGAGTGTGCCTCCATGCTAGGCGCAAGTGAGCATGCAAACAATATGGGAACTTCGCCAGGATGCGAGGGTATACCGCAGGCAGCTACTTGACCCACATCAATTGCGCCGCCACGGCCAGGGCGATGGCCAGCAGCACCAGCAGCACCAGCCTTGCCACGATGGTGACCGCCTTGCGGCGCGCTGCTTTGCGGGTGTTGCGCGGACGAGGTGGGGTAGGCGGCGGCTGCGTGGCATCCAGGGCTGCAATTCTTTCCAGCCAGTCCTGGGTTGTTGGCAGGGCAGTGGCGGGCGGTGACGAGGACGGGGACGAACCGGGCTTGCCGCGGTTCATGGCTCCAGCTCCTGCCGCATCTCTTCCAGCACCTCCAAGGCGCCCTGGATCATGGCCTGCCTGTGCTCCAGCGCAGCCTTCTGGGTCTGCAGCCGTTCCAGCTGCTCGGCTACCTGCGCCTCGTCGGCCCGCAGCTTCTTCAGCCGCTCCTGTATGGCCTCCATTTCCGGGGCGCTCATCTGCCAATCCTCCAGCATGCGAAGGGCGTGGCACGTGGCCCGGTCCCTTCTCACAATTCACACGATGCCGGCAATTATCTGTGCGTCTTAGCGACTGGCTATGAATGAATTGATATAGATTGTCATCGGCTGGCGCAGAAGGGGGCCGAAAGCTTGCCGCTGCACGCGCACGGTGCTGCGCAGATCAGAGCAGCGCAGTTCAATGCGCGAGGAATTTGAGAAAGATCCGCCCCTGCCGCGTTCTGACCTCGGTCCCTTCGATAAAGCCCATCAGTCTGGCCGAGCCGTCCATGGAGTACAGCGCCGGCCCATCGATGCGGTAGATGAGCCTGGTCCCGCACCGGACGAATTCATCGCCTTCGACACGCCCGATTTCGTGTCCGCGCCCATCAAGCACAGTCCACGAGCGTCCTGCAATCATGGCCTCACCCGGCGGTTGCCGGTCCCCAAGTAAAAGCGTCAATCTAAGGAACGCTGGGCGTCTGAGTCTGAGCGAATCTGAGCAGTTGTGCAAAGCCGGGCCACCGATGCCTCGGGTGGCACCCTGCGCAAATTCGTGTGCGCCCGGCCCAAGCCGCATCACGCCGGCCAAAAGAAGCTGGCTGCGGTCTAGGGGCACTGCGCGCTTGGGCGCTTGAGTGGTGCGCAGGCAAGTAGAATTGTTTCATATCAAAGACATGCTGCTCTGAAAGTTGCAGCGACCGGGCCCGCTTGGCGGGCCTTGTGCATGGGGTGCCGTCCCGCAGCCTGTATCTGGGTGCATGTCCTGATTCTCTGTGGGCCCGGCCTGCGATCCAATCTCGCGCATGGGGCTGAGCCTTCTCGTCAAATTGCTCTCATTTATGAAGTTCTGCTGTCGCCAACCGGATGCGCCTGTGGCATTGCCTTGCGGCTTGCCTGGGGTCAGTTCCGTCCGGTGGACGCTGCGCTGCGGAGGGCGGAGGTGAACGAGCAGGCGCTGTACGATCTGGCCCCCGTTCTGGAGCTGATGCTGCTGGGCCTGTTGCTGGCGCTGGGACCCTTGGCCTGGGTGTGGCTGCGCAACCGCAACGGTGGCTCGCTCAAGCGGCTGCAGGCACTGTCGGTGCTGACGCTGTTCCTGACTTTCGACCTGGTGCTGTTCGGCGCCTTTACGCGCTTGACCGATTCCGGCCTGGGCTGCCCTGACTGGCCGGGCTGCTATGGCAGCGCCAGCCCCATGGGCGCCCGCGCGCAGATTGCCGAGGCGCAGGCCGCCATGCCCACCGGGCCGGTGACGCATGGCAAGGCATGGATAGAGATGGTCCACCGCTATCTGGCCACCACCGTGGGCGTGCTCATCATCGCCATGACCATCATGGCCTGGCGGCGTGCGCGCCGCCAGGGCAGGGCGGGCGCCCAAGGCGTGGAAGGCGCACGGCGGGGGGCCATGAGCCCCTGGTGGCCCACGCTGGCGCTGTTCTGGGTCTGCCTGCAGGGTGCCTTTGGCGCCTGGACCGTGACCATGAAGCTGTTTCCGGCCATCGTGACCCTGCACCTGCTGGGCGGCACGGGCCTGCTGGCCTTGCTGTGCGTGCCCGCCGTGGGGCTGAGCCGGGCGGCTCGCCAGCAGCAGGCAACGGTGATTTCCCCGGGCCTGCGTGCTCTGCTGTGGCTGGGCCTGGGCTTGCTGGTGCTGCAGGTGGCACTGGGTGGCTGGGTCAGCACCAACTATGCGGTGCTGGCCTGCAGCAGTTTTCCGACCTGCCAGGGCAGTTGGTGGCCGGCCATGGATTTTTCGCAGGCGCTGCAGATCTGGCGTCCGCTGGGCCTGCTGCAGGACGGCAGCAACATCAGCCTTGCGGGCCTCACGGCCATCCACTATCTGCACCGCCTGGCGGCCTATGTGGTAGTGGCCGCGCTTGCCGGGCTGTGGTGGCGGTTGGGCGAGGCGCCTGCCCTGGCGCCGCAGCGCCGCGTGCTGGCTGCGTTTTTGGTGTTGCAGGTGCTGACAGGCCTGTCGAACGTGGTGCTGGACTGGCCGCTGGTGGCTGCAGTGCTGCATACGGGTGGCGCAGCCGCGTTGGTGACCGTGATTGTTTGGTGCCTGGCGGCCAGTCGCCCGGGCACGCTGCGGGCCGGGTTACCGGTTGCCCGTGGAGAGATTGCATGAGTAAACAAGCTTCCCTGAGTGTCGAGTCCTCACGCTGGACGCAGTTCTATGCCCTGACCAAGCCGCGCGTGGTGCAGCTGATCGTGTTCTGCGCGCTGATCGGCATGGTGCTGGCCGTGCCGGGCTGGCCCAACGCCGACCAGTGGCTGCACATGGCGCTGGCCTGCCTGGGCATCTGGCTGGTGGCGGGCGCCGCAGCGGCCTTCAACTGCCTGGTGGAGCGCCATATCGATGCGCGCATGAAGCGCACCTCCTGGCGGCCCACGGCGCGCGGGGAGCTGACCAGCCAGCAGGCCCTGGCCTTCTCGGCCATCCTGTGCACGCTGGGTGCGCTGGTGCTGCTGCTGTGCACCAATCCGCTGACCATGTGGCTGACGCTGGCCACCTTCGTGGGCTATGCCGTGATCTACACGGTGATCCTCAAGCCCGCCACGCCGCAGAACATCGTGATCGGCGGCGCCTCCGGCGCCATGCCGCCCGTGCTGGGCTGGGCCGCGATGACGGGCCAGGTCGGACCCGAGGCGCTGATCCTGTTTCTCATCATCTTCCTGTGGACGCCTCCGCATTTCTGGGCGCTGGCGCTGTACCGCGTGGAGGACTACCGCCAGTCGGGCCTGCCGATGCTGCCCGTCACGCATGGCAGCGAGTACACGCGGCTGCAGATCCTGCTGTACACGGTGATCCTGTTCGCAGCCTGCATGCTGCCCTTCATGTACGGCATGAGCTCCTGGCTGTACCTGGTGGTGGCCGTGGTGCTGAGCGTGGGCTTTTGCGGCTATGCCTTCGCGCTGTGGCGCAATTACTCGGACGAGCTGTCGCGCAGGACTTTCCGCTTCTCGCTGGTGCATCTGAGCGTGCTGTTCCTGGCACTGCTGATCGATCACTACCTCTGGCTGGGCTGATGGCCTGAGGGCCATGGCCGCGCAATGACAAACCGGGCCCTTGAGGCCCGGTTTGTCTTGGTGCCTGCAGTCTTACTTGATCTGCCGCTTTTCCAGCTTGCGCGCCAGCGTGCGCCGGTGCATGCCCAGGCGGCGTGCGGCCTCGGAGATGTTGAAGTCGCTCTCGGCCAGGGTTTCGTGGATGTGTTCCCACTCCAGTGTCTTGATGGAAGTGGGGTTGCGCGACAGCTCCACGTCGGTGCGGCCTTCGAGGCGGCCGAAGGCGGCCTCGATGTCGTCGGTGTTGGACGGCTTGGCCAGGTAGTGGCAGGCGCCGAGCTTGACGGCCTCCACGGCCGTGGCAATGCTGGCATAGCCGGTAAGCACGACGATCAGCGCCTCGGGGTTGTGCTGGTGCAGCATCTGCACGCAGCTCAGGCCCGACGCGTTACCCGCCAGCTTGAGGTCCATGACGGCGTATTGCGGCGAGTGCGTCTGCAGCAGCTCGCGCACTTCCTCGGCGCTGGCGGCCTGCAGCACGCGGTAGCCGCGCCGCTCGAACGATCGCGTCAGCGTGCGTGCAAACGTTGCATCGTCTTCAACCAGCAGCAGGAGGCGGGAGCTGTCCATGGGCGATTCGGGTTCCTGTGGGCGCCGCTTCAGGCGCCGGGTTCAATGGCAATCGATGACAGGGGCAGGCGGATCTCCACCTCGCTGCCCCTGGGCGGGGTGTTCCTCACCTGAACGCGTCCGCCCAGCGAGCGCGCCACGTTGAGCACCAGGAACAGGCCCAGTCCGCGGCCCGGGCGCTCCGTCTTGGTGGAGATATGGCGCTGGCCCAGCTGCTCCAGCACGGCAGGTGCAAAGCCGGGACCCTTGTCGCGCACGGTGATGCACAGCATGCCGGTGCGCACGGACAGGTGCAGCGCCACATGGCCGGGAGATGCCTCGGCGGCATTGTCGAGCACATTGCAAACCATTTGCTGCAACGCGGTATCCGAAAGAATGGGGAAGTCCTCTTCGGCCTGGACATAGTCGAAACGCTCCACCGCATGGCGTGACTGCCATTGGGCGACCACTCCATCCATGAAGGCATGCAAGGTCGTGGCCTGGGGCGCGTCGGCGCGGGTTTCGCCGGCGGACATGAGCACGCTGGAGACGATGGACTTGCAGCGCAGCAGCTGCTGCTGCATCTCCTGCAGGTCGGCGAGCAGATCGGGATCTTGCGTGATGACGGGCATGCGCTGCCAGTCGCCCAGGATGACGGACATGGTCGACAGCGGCGTGCCCAGCTCGTGCGCCGCGCCCGTGGCCAGCAGGCCCATGCGCACGATGTGCTCTTCCTCGCTGGCGCGCTGGCGCATGTTGGCCAGCCGCGCGTCGCGCCGTCGCAGGTTGGAGACGATGCGGCGCAGGAAGACCACCAGCAGCACTGTGGTCAGCCCGAAGCTGATCAGGATGCCGCTCACGTACAGGCCGGGCAGCCCGTCCGGTCCCGCCGCGCCAATGGGCAGGGGCCAGTGCACGATGGCCAGCACCAGGGTGCACAGCGAGGTGCTGGCAACGATGATCCAGGCGTGCACGGGCCTGAGCAGCACGGCGCCCAGAATGCCCTGCAGCAGGAACAGGTAGATGAAGGGATTGCTGGCGCCGCCGCTCAGATACAGCTGTATGGCCAGGGCGAGCACGTCGGCCAGCAGGGCCAGGAACAGGTTGCGCGCCGAGATCTGGCGGCGGTGGCTGCGGTACCAGTAGATGTAGCCGAGGTTGGTGAATACGCTGGCCATCAGCACCAGGGCCATGGCCGGCAGCGGCAGGTTGATGCCGAAGCCATAGTGCACCAGGGAGATGGTGATCACCTGCCCGACCACGGCAAACCAGCGCAGCTGTATCAGCAGCTGCATGTTCTGGCGTTCGGTGGTGCGCTCGACGCGGAACAGGGACTCTGAAGGCGAATTCACGCGGGCGATTGTGCGCTACCGCAGGCAGCCGTGGCGCGGCAGGGTCTTGTAGAGGACTGGCGTAAAAAAGGCCACCGATGTCATCGGTGGCCCTGTTGCCTGGAGCGACGGCTTTGCGGCTCTACGGCTCTACGGCTCTACGGCTTTACGGCTTGCTGCTTGCTGCTTGCCTGCCGGTCATTGCGCTTGACCAGCCAGGCCGCGCCGACCACCATCAGCGCCAGCCCGTACCAGGTCAGCGCATAGACCAGGTGGCTGTTGGGGAAGCGGATCACGGTCATGCCCGGGCGCGGCCAGGTGCCGTCTGCCACGGGCTGGCCCGGCAGGCCTGCGTCGATGAAGTAGGGAGCTGCATGGTCCAGGCCCTGGGCCTGTGCAATGGCCGCCACATCGCGCGAGAACCAGCGCTGCTGCGCGGGATCGTTCTCGCGGAGGAAGCCGCCGCGCGGCTCGCTGATGCGCAGCAGGCCGGCCACCGTCACCGGGTCCTGGGGCGCCTGTGCGGGCTGATCCTGCCAGCGCGCGCGCTGCGCTGTGGGAATGAAGCCCCGGTTCACCAGCACCTGGTTGCCGTCGTCCATCTGCAGCGGCGTCAGCACCCAGAAGCCGGCACCCAATTCGGTCACGGCCTGGGTCAGCACGGTCTTGCCGGCCAGCCAGTGGCCGCTGGCCTGCACGGCGCGGTACTCGTGGTCGGCGGCCGTGATCTGCGGCCATTCGGCGGGCGGGGGCAGGGCAGCGGGCGCGGCGTGCACGCGCTGGTCCACACGCTCTATCAAGTCCAGCTTCCAGGCACGGCGCTGGACCTGCCAGCTGCCCAGGAAGATGAAGCCCAAAAACAAGGCGATACCCACCGAGATGAGCATCGCCTGAGCGAGTGGGCCGCGCCGGCGCGATGCGCCTGCGCGGCTGGAGGGCCCGGAGTTTCCGGATGCGGTCAAGGCGTGACCACGGCCGGTGCCGTCTGCGCGGCAGGGTCGGCCGGCATGGTGTGCTGGGGCATCATGTTGGTGTTCATGTGGAACATGACCCACAGGGTGCCCGCAATGCCGATGGCCACGAAGACCACGGTGAAGATGGTGGACAGCAGGGTCCAGCCGCCTTCGATCTTGCCGTTCATGTGCAGGAAGAAGACCATGTGGACCAGGATCTGCACCACGGCGAAGCCGCCGAGCACCATCACGGCCGTCGAGCGGTCAGAGATGATGTTGCCCATCACCAGCCAGAACGGGATGGCCGTCAGGATGATCGAGAGCACGAAGCCCCACATGTAGCCCGAGAACGTGCTGTGCGGGCCGGCATCGTGGTGGTGGTCGTCATGGCCGTGATGGTCGTGGTGACCGTGGCCGGCGTGGATGTCGTGTGCAGCCATTTACAGCACCCCCATCAGATAAACAAAAGTGAAGACGCCGATCCAGACCACGTCCAAGAAGTGCCAGAACATCGACAGGCACATCAGGCGGCGGTTGTTCTCGTGCGTCAGGCCGTGCTTGTTGATCTGGATCATCAGCGTGACCAGCCAGATCAGGCCGAAGGTCACGTGCAGGCCGTGGGTGCCCACCAGCGTGAAGAACGAGGACAGGAAGGCGCTGCGCTGAGGGCCAGCGCCCTCGTGCAGCAGGTGGGAGAACTCATAGAGTTCCAGGCCCAGGAAGCACAGGCCGAACAGGCCGGTGATGGCCAGCCACATCTGCGTGCCGCCCAGCTTGCCCTGCTGCTTTTGCAGCATGGCGAAGCCGAAGGTGATGGACGACAGCAGCAGGAATGCCGTGTTCATCGCCACCAGGGGCAGGTCGAACAGTTGGGCGCCCGTGGGGCCTGCAGCGTAGTTGCGGCCCAGCACGCCATAGGTGGCGAACAGCGCTGCAAAGATCAGGCAGTCGCTCATCAGGTAGAGCCAGAAGCCCAGAGCGGTGCCGTTTTCGGGATGGGGCTCCTCGGCGAGGTGGTACTCACGCGGGGCCAGGGCGGCAGCGCCGCCTGCGGTGTAACGGATATCAGACATGACGTGCCAGCTGTTGTGTGCGCAGTTCTTCCGTGGCCGCGACTTCCGCGGCGGGGATGTAGTAGTCGCGCTTGTAGTTGAACGTGTGGATGATCGACGCCAGCACGGTGGCGGCGAAGGACACGATGGCCAGGGGCCACATGTGCCAGATCATCGCGAAGCCGAAGACCGTGGACAGCGCAGCGATCACGACACCGGCGCCGGTGTTGGCGGGCATGTGGACGGGCTTGAAGCCGGTCAGCGGACGCTGGTAGCCGTGCTTCTTCATATCCCACCAGGCATCGATCTCATGCACCACGGGCGTGAAGGCGAAGTTGTACTGGGGCGGGGGCGAGGATGTGGCCCACTCCAGCGTGCGGCCTTCCCATGGATCGCCGGTTTCGTCACGCAGCTGGTCGCGCTTGAAGTAGCTGACCACGAGCTGCATCAGGAAGCTGCCGATGCCCAGGGCCACCAGGCCTGCGCCGCAGGCGGCGATGATGAACCAGATCTGCAGCGAGGGGTCCTCGAAGTGGTTGGCGCGGCGCGTCACACCCATCAGGCCCAGCACGTACAGCGGCGTGAAGGCCACCCAGAAGCCGACCAGCCAGAACCAGAAGGAGCACTTGCCCCAGAACTCATCGAGCTTGTAGCCGAAGGCCTTGGGGAACCAGAAGTTGATGCCGGCGAACACGCCGAACACCACGCCGCCGATGATCACGTTGTGGAAGTGGGCGATCAGGAACAGGCTGTTGTGCAGCACGAAGTCGGCCGGGGGAACGGCCAGCAGCACGCCGGTCATGCCGCCGATGGCGAAGGTGCACATGAAGCCCACGGTCCACAGCATCGGCACGGTGAAGCGGATGCGGCCGCGGTACATGGTGAACAGCCAGTTGAAGATCTTGGCGCCCGTCGGGATCGAAATGATCATCGTCGTGATGCCGAAGAACGTGTTCACGCTGGCGCCCGAGCCCATGGTGAAGAAGTGGTGCAGCCACACCAGGTAGGACAGGATGGTGATACACACCGTCGCGTACACCATGGAGGTGTAGCCGAACAGGCGCTTGCGGCTGAAGGTCGAGACGATCTCGGAGAAGATGCCGAAGCACGGCAGGATCAGGATGTAGACCTCGGGGTGGCCCCAGATCCAGATCAGGTTCACGTACAGCATGGGGTTGCCGCCCAGGTCGTTCGTGAAGAAGTTCGTGCCGACGTAGCGGTCCAGCGACATCAGCACCAGGGCTGCTGTCAGGATGGGGAACGAGGCCACGATCAGCGCGTTGGTGCACAGGGCAGTCCAGGTGAAGACGGGCATCTTCATCAGGTTCATGCCGGGTGCGCGCATCTTGATGATGGTCACGATCAGGTTGATGCCCGACAGCGTGGTGCCGACACCGGCCACCTGCAATCCCCAGATGTAGTAGTCAAGCCCGACCCCCGGGTTCTGCGCCCCCAGGTTGGACAGGGCCAGCCAGCCGGAGGTGGAGAACTCGCCCAGGAACAGCGAGATCATCACCAGCACGGCGCCGCCCGTGGTCATCCAGAAGCTGAAGTTGTTCAGGAACGGGAAGGACACGTCGCGGGCGCCGATCTGCAGCGGCACCAGGTAGTTCATCAGGCCGGTCACGAAGGGCATGGCCACGAAGAAGATCATGATCACGCCGTGGGCGGTGAAGATCTGGTCGTAGTGGTGCGGAGGCAGGTAGCCCAGGTTGTCGCCGAAGGCCATGGCCTGCTGCAGGCGCATCATCAGCGCATCTGCGAAGCCGCGCAGCAGCATGACCAGACCGAGGATCATGTACATGATGCCGATCTTCTTGTGGTCGATGCTGCACAGCCAGTCGCGCCACAGCGGGCCCCACAGGCGGAACTTGGTGAGAAGGCCCAGCACGCCGAGGCCGCCGAGCACCACGGCGATGAAGGTCACCAGCACGATGGGCTCATGCGCCATCGGGATGGAGTCCCAGGTGATGCGTCCCAGCAGCCAGTGGGCCTGTGCCGGGGAGGTATGTTCAGACATATCGAGTCTCTTAGGTCGTTTTGGAACGGGCGGCGGGCTGGCCGTCGTCCGCTTCCGCTATCTGCTTATTGCTGTGCGCTGGCGGCCGAGCCGTCGCGCTGGTCCAGGAAGGCCACGACGCGGTCGGCGTTTTGCACCGTGCACACATCCTGGGGCAGGTTCATGCCCACGGCCTTGAGATAGGCTTCACCGCCTGCGGCATCGATGGCCATCATGTGGTGCATGCACATCTTGCCTTCCTCGACGCAGCGGTTGAGCACCTTGTCGTACAGGCCTTCGTCCACGGTGGCGAAGCGCTCGACCGGGTTGCGCTCGCTGGGCTTGACCAGATTCAGGTAGGTGTCGCGGTTCAGGGCCTTGCCTTCGGACTTGGCCTTGGCAACCCACTGCTCGAATTCCTCGTCGCTGAGGCCGTGGAACTTGAACGTCATGCCCGAGAAGCCGGCGCCGCTGTAGTGCGATGCCAGGCCGTGGAACACACCGGTCTTGTTGATCACTGCGTTCAGCTCGGTCTGCATGCCGGGCATGGCATAGATCATGCCGGCCAGGTCAGGCACGTAGAAGGCGTTCATCGTCGAGGTGGCTGTCAGCTTGAAGTGGATGGGACGATCCACGGGAGCGGCCAGCTCGTTGACGGTGGCGATGCCCTTTTCAGGGATGAAGAACAGCCACTTCCAGTCCATGGCCACGACCTGCACTTCCAGCGGCTTGACATCGGTGCTCAAGGGCTTGGAGGCCGAGACGCGGTCCAGCGGGCGGTAGGGGTCGAGCTTGTGGGTGCTGATCCAGGTGATGGCGCCCAGCGCGATGATGATCATCAGCGGCACGGACCAGATCACCAGCTCCAGCGTGGTGGAGTGGTGCCATTCGGGGTCGTAGTGGGCCTCGGTGTTCGACTGGCGGTATTTCCAGGCGAACAGCAGCGTGAGGATGATCACCGGGATGATGATGATCAGCATCAGCAAGGTGGCCGTGACCACCAGGTCGCCTTGCTGCGCGGCGATATCGCCGGCCGGGTTGAGCACGACGGCTTTGCTGCAGCCAGTGAGACTGGCTGTCAAAGCGGCCGCGGTGAGCCACGCAGGCCCACGGAGTTCCTTGATTTTTAGCATGCTAGGGGCGCAACAAGAGCGCGTTTACATAGAAACGCGGATTACAAGATCCGGGCAAATGTATTACGAAGTATAAATTTGTCCATTGGACATTTTGTCCAACGTCAAGGAGAAGCCGGGAACTTTCTGCTACCTGGGCGGGTGCACGGCAGGTGCCTGGCGGTCCGGAGGCCGCATTTTCGCGTCGCGCGCAGCAGGACAAACACCGAGGCCGGTCGAGGTGGAAACCGCCTTGCGCCAGATCAAGCGAGGGCGTAGAACAGAGCTGTCAGTGAGACGAGACAAGGAGCATCCATCTATGAGCGGCCTCGACACAACTGCAAGCTTCCCCGGCGGAAGCTATGAGAGCAAAGAATCTCTGTCCCGCGCCGACACCCACGAAGATGTCACGCCCAACGAGATCGCCGTCGGCGTGATCCTGGGGCGATCCTCGGAGTACTTCGACTTCTTCGTGTTCGGCATCGCCTGCGTGCTGGTCTTCCCGGCACTGCTGTTCCCCTATCTTTCCAAGCTTGACGGCACGTTGATGTCGTTCGGCATCTTCGCGCTGGCCTTCGTGGCGCGGCCGTTGGGCACGGCGCTGTCCATGGCCGTGCAGCGGCGCTGGGGCCGGGCGACCAAGCTGACGCTGGCGCTCTTCCTGCTGGGCGTGTGTACGGTGGGCATGGCCTTCCTGCCCAGCTACCAGCAGGCGGGCGTGAACGCCATCATCGTGCTGGCGCTGCTGCGCATCGGCCAGGGCATTGCACTGGGCGGCTCCTGGGACGGCCTGCCGTCGCTGCTGGCCATGTCGGCCCCCCAGAACCGGCGGGGCTGGTATTCGATGATCGGGCAGCTGGGTGCGCCGCTGGGCTTTGTGCTGGCGGCAGGCCTGTTTGCCTTCATCTATGCCCATGTGGATGCCGACGAGTTCCTCAGCTGGGGCTGGCGCTATCCCTTCTGCGTGGCCTTTGCCATCAACGTGGTGGCACTGTTTGCCCGGTTGCGCCTGGTGGTGGGCCAGTCCTACACCGAGCTGCTGGCGCAGCGCGAGCTGGAGCCCATGGGCGTGGTGCCGCTGATGCGCGACGAGGGCCGCAACGTGGTCATCGGCGCCTTTGCAGCCCTTGCCAGCTTTGCGCTCTTCCACCTGGTGACCATCTTCCCGCTGTCCTGGATCTCGCTGTATTCGGACCAGTCGGTGAACCATGTGCTGGGCGTGCAGATCGTTGGCGCCTTCTGTGCGGCCGGCGCCATCATGGTTTCGGGCTGGCTGGCCGACCGAGTGGGGCGGCGCAACACGCTGGGCACCATGGCCTGCCTGATCGGCATCTTCAGCTTTGTGGCTCCCTGGCTGCTGGGCAGCGGCACCACGGGCAACAACGTGTTCATCATCGTCGGCTTCATCCTGCTGGGCCTGTCCTACGGGCAGGCGGCAGGCACGGTGACGGCCAACTTCCCCTCGCGCTATCGCTATACGGGCGCGGCCCTGTCCTCGGACATGGCCTGGCTGGTCGGCGCGGCCTTTGCCCCGCTGGTGGCGCTGGGCGTGTCCTCGCGCTTCGGCCTGGTGGCGCTGGGCATCTATCTGCTGTCGGGCGCGCTGTGCACGCTGGCGGCGCTGGGCATCAACCGGGCCATCGAGACGCGCGACTGAACGGGCCCTTGCAAGCCAAAGGCCGGCTCTGCCGGCCTTTTTTGTCGCCGGGCCGCCCCAAGGCAAAAAGCTGGCCCCCTGGGGGGCAGCGGACCTTGCGAAGCAGGGGAGCGTGGGGGCATTTTCCGTTGCGGCTCCGCCTCAGGGGTTTTCACCGTAGCGCTGCTTGAAGTCGAATTCGAGCCTGTCGCAGTCCTGCACCGATTCAAACTGCTGCGTCTTGCGCTCGGCCTCTGGCCGTGCGGTTTCCTTGCGGCAGATCTTGATGGTTTCGCGCTCCACCCAGCGCGCCTCACCTTCGGGCGTGGACAGCAGCTGCCCGGCCAGCATGAGCACAGCGAAGAAAGCCACGGGCAGGCCGATGAGCCAGGGCACGATGCGGCTTTTGCCTGGTTGGGCCGATTCGGCGGAATGAGGCTCGGGTGTCGGTGGTTGCGCCATGGTGTGCTTGCTGTGGTTCCGGCTGGCGATTATCCAGGGCGCCCATCGCGCGCAGTCTGAGCGGGATCAGGGAACGGCGAGATCGCCTGTGCCAGCCATCTCCCCCATCTCCTGCATCAGCCATTTCTCCAGCGCAAGAATGTCGGCCCTGCGGCCCGGATGGGGCGCCACCCACGGCTGCAGGCGCCGCGGACCGGCCAGTCGCGCGCCGCTGTTGCGCGCGCATGTCAGCGATCCGGCCAGCGCGGCGGGCTGGAGATCGTGCTCAAGGGCGGGCAGATGGGAGGAGAGGCCTTCTTTGGCCACGTGCGTGATGGAGGCCAGGCAGGGCTCGCTGCCGCGACGATGGGGCAAACCTATAATGCGCGTTGGTCCCGACGGGACACCCTCCCGCCAGGGACAGCGCCCCGCGTGCGCGCTCCGAACTCCTAGACACCATGAGCACACCCACTTTCACCGTTGCCGACATTCGCAAGAGCTTTCTGGACTTTTTCGCATCCAAGGGCCACACCATCGTGGAGTCGAGCCCCCTGGTGCCCGGCAACGACCCGACGCTGATGTTCACCAACTCGGGCATGGTCCAGTTCAAGGACGTGTTCCTGGGTACCGACAAGCGCCCCTACACGCGTGCCACCTCGGTGCAGACCTGCCTGCGCGCAGGCGGCAAGCACAACGACCTGGAAAACGTGGGCTACACCGCCCGCCACCACACCTTCTTCGAGATGCTGGGCAACTGGTCCTTTGGCGACTACTTCAAGCGCGAGTCGCTCAAGTGGGCCTGGGAACTGCTGACCGAGGTCTACAAGCTGCCCAAGGAGCGCCTGCTGGCCACGGTCTACGCCGAGGACGACGAGGCCTACGACATCTGGACCAAGGAAATCGGCCTGCCGCCCGAGCGCGTGATCCGCATCGGCGACAACAAGGGCGGCCGCTACAAGAGCGACAACTTCTGGATGATGGCCGACACCGGCCCCTGCGGCCCCTGCTCGGAAATCTTCTACGACCACGGCGCGCACGTGGCCGGCGGCCCTCCGGGCAGCCCTGACGAAGACGGCGACCGCTTCATCGAGATCTGGAACAACGTGTTCATGCAGTTCGACATGGACGAACAGGGCAACGTCAAGCCGCTGCCCGCCCCCTGCGTGGATACCGGCATGGGCCTGGAGCGCCTGGCCGCCATCCTGCAGCATGTGCACAGCAACTACGAGATCGACCTGTTCCAGGCACTGATCAAGGCGGCTGCGCGCGAGACGCACATTGCCGACCTCGAGACCCCGTCGCTCAAGGTCATTGCCGACCACATCCGCGCCACCTCCTTCCTGGTGGCCGACGGCGTGATCCCGTCCAACGAAGGCCGCGGCTACGTGCAGCGCCGCATCGTGCGCCGCGCCATCCGCCACGGCTACAAGCTGGGCCAGAAGACTCCGTTCTTCCACAAGCTGGTCAAGGACCTCGTGGCCGTGATGGGCGACGCCTATCCCAAGATCCGCGAGCAGGAAGCGCGCATCACCGAAGTGCTCAAGGTCGAGGAAGAGCGCTTCTTCGAGACCCTGGCCAACGGCATGGAAATCCTGGATGCGGCGCTGGCCGGTGGCGCCAAGGTGCTGCCCGGCGACGTGGCCTTCAAGCTGCACGACACCTATGGCTTCCCGCTGGACCTGACCAACGACGTCTGCCGCGAGCGTGGCCTGGGCGTGGACGAGGCAGGCTTTCAGGCCGCCATGGAAGAACAGAAGAACAAGGCCCGCGCGGCTGGCAAGTTCAAGATGGACCGCGCCCTCGAGTACACGGGCCAGGCCAATGCCTTCACCGGCTACCAGAAGCTGGCCGAGGCCGCCAAGGTGGTGGCACTGTATGCCGAAGGCTGCGCCGTGCAGGAACTCAAGGCCGGCCAGAGCGGCGTGGTCGTGCTCGACACCACACCCTTCTACGCCGAGTCCGGCGGCCAGGTGGGCGACCAGGGCGTGATCAGCACCGCAGGCGCGCGCTTCGCGGTCGAGGACACGCTCAAGATCAAGGCCGATGTGTTCGGCCACCATGGCGTGCTGGAGTCCGGCAGCCTGAAGGTGGGCGATGCCGTGCAGGCCGAGGTGGACACGCAGCTGCGTGCCGCCACCATGCGCAACCACTCGGTCACGCACATCATGCACAAGGCCCTGCGCGAAGTGCTGGGCGACCACGTGCAGCAAAAGGGCTCGCTGGTCAACGCCGAGCGCACGCGCTTCGACTTTGCCCACAACCAGGCCGTGACCGCTGCCGAGATCCGCGAGATCGAGCGCCGCGTGAACGCCGAGATCCTGGCCAACACGCCCACCGACGCGCGGGTGATGGACATCGAATCGGCCAAGGCCACGGGCGCCATGATGCTGTTCGGCGAGAAGTACGGCGACTCCGTGCGCGTGCTGGACATCGGCACCAGCCGCGAGCTGTGCGGCGGCACCCACGTGCAGCGCACAGGCGACATCGGCCTGTTCAAGGTGGTGGGCGAAGGCGGCGTGGCCGCTGGCGTGCGCCGCATCGAGGCGGTGACCGGCGAGAACGCGCTGGCCTACCTGCAATCGCTGGAATCCACGGTGGACCAGGCGGCCGCTGCGCTGAAGGCGCCGACGGCCGAGCTGAACACCCGCATCGGCGGCGCGCTGGAGCAGATCCGTGCGCTGGAGAAGGAAGTGGCTGCGCTCAAGGGCAAGCTCGCTTCCAGCCAGGGCGACGAACTGGCCGGCCAGGCCGTGGACGTCAAGGGCATCAAGGTGCTGGCCGCCAGGCTGGAAGGCGCCGACGCCAAGACCCTGCGCGACACCATGGACAAGCTCAAGGACAAGCTGGGCGCCGCAGCCATCGTGCTGGCCGCCGTCGATGGCGACAAGGTGCAACTGGCCGCAGGCGTGACCAAGGCCGAGACCTCGCGCATCAAGGCTGGCGAGCTGGTGAACTTCGTGGCCAGCCAGGTCGGCGGCAAGGGCGGCGGCAAGCCCGACATGGCCATGGCCGGTGGCACGGATGCAGCGGGCCTGCCGGCCGCGCTGGCCGCCGTGCAGGCCTGGGTGGCAGAGCGCGCCTGATCCAGCTGCGCGGCAGATGATTGCTGCTGCTCCCGCTTCGGGACGCCCCGGTGGATTCCTCCACCGGGGCGTCTTGCCGTGGGCGCTGCGTATGACCTACATGGCCTGGGTGATGGGCGTGCTGGCGCAGTCGGCCGCTGCCGCCGCGCAAAGCGTGGTCTTCATCAACCCCGGCCGATCCGACGAGCGCTACTGGACCACGGTCAGCGAGGCCATGCAGGACGCGGCCAGCAGCCTGGGCATGCAGCTGCAGGTGCGCTATGCGCAGCGCGACCACCTGCGCCCCATCGAGATCGCGCGGCAGATCGCGGCCCTGCCCAAGGCGCAGCGGCCCCGCTACGTGATGTTCACCAACGACTACAGCGTGGCGCCCGAAATCCTGCGCACGCTGGAGGCGGCAGGCATCGACAGCTTCATGGCCTTCAGTGGCGTGCCCGAGACATTGCGCGGCCAGACCGGCGTGGCGCGGGAGCGCTATCGCCACTGGCTGGGCAGCCTGGAGCCGGGCGCCGAAGAGGCCGGCTACCTCACGGCCAAGGCCCTGTTCGCCGCCGCGCGGGCGTCGGGCCACGCGCGTGCGGCCGATGGCCGGCTGCACATGGTGGCCATTGCCGGCGACCGCTCCACGCCCTCGTCGGTGGAGCGCAATGCCGGCATGCGCCGCGCAGCGGCCGAGGCCGGTGACGTGGTGCTGCAGCAGGAAGTCTTTGGCGAATGGCGCCGCGAACGCGCCGAGCAGCAGGCGGCCGTGCTGTTCCAGCGCTATCCCGAAGTGCGCCTGGTATGGGCCGGCAACGACGAGATGGCCTTTGGCGCCATGCAGGCCTGGCGCGCGCGCGGGGGAGCGCCCGGGCACGATGCCTTCTTCAGTGCCATCAATTCATCGGCCGCCGCCATGACGGCGCTGCGCACGGGCGAGCTGAGCGCATTGGCGGGCGGCCATTTCCTCACGGGCGCCTGGGCCCTGGTCATGCTGTACGACCATGCGCACGGCAGCGATTTCGCCACCGAAGGGCTGGAGCAGGTGCGGCCCATGTTCGCCTTGCTGGACAAGTCCCAGATCGACCGCTACGAGCACAGGATCAGCGCGCCCCTGGCTCCGCTGGACTTTCGCAGCTACAGCAAGCACCTCAATCCCCGGCTGCGGCGCTACGGATTCGAGTTGAAGCACCTGCTGCGCTGAGCGCCTCCCATGCCCCGCTTCCGTTCGATCGCCTCCTTGCTGATTGTGCGCATCATGCTGCTGGCCGTGGCCTGCATGCTGGTGTTCGGCGGTGCCCACGCCTGGTGGGAGTACCGCAAGGGGCAGCAGGAGTTTCGCCGTTCCATGGAGACGGTGGTGACCAACAGCATGATCTCGCTGTCGGCCGCGCTGTGGGATATAGAGCCTGCCCTGGTGCACGAGCAGGTGCAGTGGCTGGGCCGGCTGCCCCTGGTCGGCCATGTGCAGCTGCGCGTCACCTCCACGGGCGAGATGTACGAGGCCGGCGAGCCCAGGGATGGCCAGGCTCCCGCCGTGTCCATGGCCATTGCGGCGCCCAGGCACAGCCAGTCCAGCCTGCCGCTGGGTGAACTGCAGGTCTGGGAGAACCGGGGCCACTACCTGGAGGTGCTGCGCGACTCCACGCTGCGCGTGCTGCTGGGCTATGCGCTGTTCACGGCCCTGGTCTGCCTGATGGTGGCCTGGGTGATGCGCAGGGAGCTGCGCCAGCCGCTGCAGCAGATTGCGGGCTTTGCGGCCAGCCTCAAGCCCAACGAGTTGTCGAGGCCCTTGGTGCTGGAGCGGGTGCGCCGCGGGCAGCGCGACGAGATCGACATGGTGGTGCAGGGCTTTGGCCAGTTGCAGCATGACCTGCGCGGCCACATCGAGCATCTGGACCTGCTGGTGGCCCAGCGCACGGCCCAGCTGGAGGAGCTGGTGGAGGAGGTCAAGCGCATGTCGCTGACCGATGCGCTGACCGGATGCCTCAACCGCCGCGCCATGGACGAGCGCCTGGCCTCCGAGGTCGCCCAGGGCCAGCGCCTGGGTGCGGCCCTGAGCGTGATGTTCGTGGACGTGGACCACTTCAAGCGGGTGAACGACAGGCACGGCCATGCCGCTGGCGACGCCGCGCTGCGCGAGGTGGCGCTGCGCTGCCAGCGTGCGCTGGAGCTGGATTCGTCGGCGCACTGGATGGCGCGCTACGGCGGGGAGGAGTTCCTGATCGTGATCCCTGGTGTCGCTGCGGCCCGGGCCGGGGCACTGGCCGGTCAACTGCGCGAGACCGTGCGCACCACGCCCGTGCATGTCCACGGGCTGGATCTGATGCTGACGGCCAGCTTTGGCGTGGCCCAATTGCGTGGCGGCGAGGGCGTGCAGCAACTGCTGCAGCGTGCCGATGCCATGCTCTACGAGGCTAAGCACGCCGGGCGCGACTGCGTGCGCGTGGCCGACACGGCCTGACCGGCCTGGCCTCAGGTCGGGCTCAGAACAGTTCGATGTCGTTGCTGTTCACCTGGGGTGCCAGCAATCCCTGGGTGATCAGGTCGCCGTAGTACCAGGTCTGGTTGCGGCCATGTTCCTTGGCGTGGTAGAGCGCCTGGTCGGCATGCCCCAGAACCTCCACGGGCGCGCCGGTGCCCATGGCGGCAAATCCCGCGCTCACGGTGATGCGGCCGACCTGGGGAAACTCGTAGCTCTCCACATCGTGGCGCAGGCGCTCCAGCGCCTTGCGCGCATTGGCCAGGCTGACCGAGCGCAGCAGCACCACGAACTCCTCTCCGCCGAAGCGGAATACGCGGTCCTTGGCATCGAAGCAGCTGCGCAGGATGTTGGCCACCAGGATCAGCACCTCGTCGCCATACAGATGGCCGAAGCGGTCGTTGATGCGCTTGAAATGGTCGATGTCGATGGCGGCCAGCCACTGGCCCGGAACATCTTGCGTGGCCACGCCAGGCATGGCTGCCGGCGGCTCCTGCAGAGACAGGCGCAGGAACTGCTCGTCGAAGGTCTTGCGGTTTAGCAGGCCGGTCAGCGCGTCGCGCTCGCTGTAGTCCAGCAGGCTCTGGTAGTTGTGATAGACGCCGAAGATGCCCTGGATCACATCCAGCCGGCTGGGCGAGAAGGCCGTGGACTGGGCAATCTCCAGGCAGTGGTAGGCCGTCTCCTGGCGCCACAGCGGCAGCCACAGCACATGGCGGCCATCGGGCTGCACGGCCGAGGCGACCAGGGCGCGCTGCTGCAGGGCCTGCTGCAGCGAGGGCATGGAGGACAGCTCCACGCTCTGCGGGTCGTACAGGGCCTCGGCATCGGTGGACATGACCTCATCGCCCTGGCTCCAGGTGCGCGCACGCACGCAGTGCCTGCCGTCAGGCATGGCGAACAGCTCCAGCGCCCGCACCTGCACCACGCCGTTGAGCTTGAACAAGGTGGACAGCACCGAGATTTCCAATCGCAGATGGTCCCGGTGGGCCGTCATCTCGACCAGATTCTGTAGCAATGGCTGCATGCGAGGCCTTGTCTTGGAGGAGGGCGCGACCGGCTCAGCGGCGCTCAAACACCAGATCCCATACGCCGTGGCCCAGGCGGATGCCGCGGTTCTCGAACTTGGTCAGCGGCCGGTAGTCGGGCTTGGCGGCATAGCCTTGTGCCGTGTTGGCCAGCAGTGGCTCGGCGCCCAGCACTTCCAGCATCTGCACTGCGTAGGGTTCCCAGTCGGTGGCGCAGTGGATGTAGCCACCGGGGCGCAGCCGGCGCGCCAGCTTGGCCACCAGCGGCTCCTGGATCAGGCGGCGCTTGTTGTGCTTCTTCTTGTGCCAGGGATCGGGAAAGAAGATGTGCACGCCGTCGAGGCTGGCCTCGGGCAGCATGTTGTCTATGACTTCGACGGCGTCGTGCTGCAGGATGCGGATGTTGGTGATGTCCTGCTCGCCAATGCGCTTGAGCAGGGCGCCCACGCCAGGCTCGTGCACCTCGCAGCAAAGGAAGTTGTCGTCCGGGCGCACGCGCGCAATGTGTGCCGTGGCCTCGCCCATGCCGAAGCCGATCTCCAGGATCAGCCGGCCCTGGCGGCCATAGGTGGCCGAGGCGTCCAGCGGCGCGGCCTGGTAGTTGAGCACGAAGCGCGGGCCCAGTTCCTCGAAGGCCTTGGCCTGGCCGGTCGTGGTGCGGCCGGCGCGGCGCACATAGCTCTTGATGGTCTTGGGATGGGCCACGCCCTCGGGCGGCTGGCCGGTACGCGCGGCCGCAGGCGTGGAGGGTGAAGGGCAATCATGCGGCGTGCCGGAGGCAGCGGGCATGGTGTTCGGGATGTCGCCGTCCATGGACTGCTCGGCGTGGGAGGAAGGAATTGGGTTCACGGGCTCAATTGTATGTATGGCGCCAGCTCCGTACCCAGAACTGCAGCGCTTCGCCCAATGCGGTCTGTGGAGAAGGCTGGGGCAGGCCCAGGTGGGTGGCGGCGGTGCGAAGCGTGGCCAGGGGGACGCTCAGGTCCAGGGCGGGGGCGCCGTGCTGCTTGGAAAGTTTCTCGCCGTCAGGCATGAGCACCAGCGGCGTATGCAGGTACTGCGGGGCGGGCAGGCCCAGGGCGCGCTGCAGCAGCATCTGGCGGGGCGTATTGTCGGCGAGGTCGGCGCCGCGCACCACATGGGTGACGCCCTGCAGGCCGTCATCGACGACCACGGCCAGCTGATAGGCCCACAGGCCATCGGCCCGGCGCAGCACGAAGTCGCCGACGCCGTGGATCACATCCTGCTGCTGGGCGCCCATGCGGCGGTCCTGCCAGTGCAGCACGGGGTGGCGGCCGGCAAAGTGGTCCAGCGCAAAGCGCCAGGCGCGGGGGCTCTTGCCATGCAGGCCGCCGCGGCAGGTGCCGGGGTAGGGGCGCTCCACATGGCGTTCATGGATCCAGCCCAGGCGGTCCCAGGCGGCCTCGATGTCCTTGCGCGTGCAGCCGCAGGGATAGGCCAGGCCGCTGGCCTTGAGCTGCTCCACAGCGGCCTCGTAGAGGGCGCCGCGGCGGGATTGCCAGACCGGCTCCTCGTCGGGCAGCAGGCCGCAGGCGGCGAGCTGGCCCAGGATGGCCATGTCGGCACCGGGCTGGCAGCGCGGGGGATCTATGTCCTCGATGCGCACCAGCCAGCGCCCGCCGTGGGCCCGGGCATCCAGCCAGCTGGCCAGCGCTGCCACCAGGGAGCCTGCGTGCAGCAGGCCCGTGGGCGAGGGCGCAAAGCGGCCCACATAGGGGGAGGCCGCGGTGGCAATGCCGGGATCGGGGGACTGAGGGACGGCGCAAATCATCGGGGCCGGATGTTAAAGCCTCGCGCCGCCCCTTGCCATGACCTGGGAGCCGGACACTGCCCCGGCTCAGTCCGCAACCATGGCCAGCGCCATCTCCAGCCCCGAGACGAAGGCATCCTCGACACGGCGGCCAATGCACCAGTCGCCGCACAGGCCCAGGCCGGCGTCCTTGTTGCGCAAATGGCTGCTGCCCAGCGGCGACAGGGTCTGGGCATGGGGCCAGAGATAGACGCTGGCATGGCGGGGGGGGATGCGGATGCGCGTGATCTCGCCAAAGGCCTTCTGCATCTTGGCCAGCACGCGGGGCGCGTCGTCGGAGCGGTGCTCCTGGGACCATTGGGGGCTGGCCAGCACGGTCCATCGCTCGCTCTGGGAGCGTCCCGGCTTGGACGATTCGCGCGCCACCCAGACCGCGCGCTCATGGGTGGTACGGGCTGCATTCCACTGTGGGCCCAGGGTGGACAGGCCGGCCTCGGTGGCCATGGGATAGGACAGCGTCAGCGCCCAGCAGGGTGCCATCTCCACGGCCGCCATGCCCTGCACCAGCGACAGGGCCAGGGGCGTGGTCTGCAGCAGCTGGCGCGCCTGGGGCGCGGGCAGGGCGAGTATCACTTCATCGAATCCCGTGCGGATCTGCGTGGTCGGCTCGGTCGTCTCCACATGCAGGCTCCAGCCGCGCGAGCCGGGCTGGCGTTCGAGCTTGGTCACGCGCTGGCCCAGATGCAGGCGGTCGGCGTCCCACAGCGGCGCGGCCCAGGCCATGGGCAGGGCCTGCATGTCGGGCGTGGCCACCCAATGGGCCTCGGTGGGTGCGGGTGCGGCGCTGGACTGGCGACCCTGCGCATCCAGCACGCGCAGCGTGCTCACGCTCCAGGGGCGGCACAGGCCGGGCACGGTCTGCAGGGCCAGCTCGAAGCGCTTGTCGCGCACGGTGAAATACTGCGCGCCGATGTCGAAGGCGCCATGCGCGGCGTTGACGGAGCGCATGCGCCCGCCCACCTGGGGCAGCCGTTCGTAGACATGGACATCGTGGCCGGCCTGCATCAGCGTGCGGGCGCAGGCCAGGCCCGCCATGCCGGCACCGATCACGGCGATGCGGCGCGCGCCGGCCTTGGGGCGCGCCTTGGAGGCTTCGGGGGGCTTGGTGGCCTTTTTCTTGACCGTGGACTTGGAGGCGGCGCGGGAAGCGTTCATGGAGCAGACCTTTGCGGGCAGTGGCAGATTCCGGGAAGCATGTCCTTGCCGGCCTGCTTCGCCGCAGCGGCGGAGCAGGCCGGGACCTGTAACCACTCTACACCCGCACAGACCGCCCGGCGGCGTGCGCCAGCTCAATGTCGGTGATGATTTTCCATGAGAGCGCGGCGCGTGGCGGGGCTTTCCAGCTGCTGCAGCCACCACTGCAGCGCGCGCGGCGGGTCCTGCTGCGGCGGGCAGGACCATGCGTAGTGCATGCGCACATTGCGCGAGGGCCGGGCGACCTGGCGCGTTACCAGCAGGCCGGCCTGCACATAGACGTCGGCCATGAAATGGGGCAGGAAGCCGCAGCCTATGCCGCGCACCTGTGCCTCGATCTTGGCCTGCATGGAGTCCACGGTGAAGATGTCCTGGCCGCTGAGCAGGCCCATGCTGGCGCTGTCGCGCAGGCCTGAATCGGCCACGGCGATGATGCGGTGCTGCAGCAGCGTCGCGTCGGTGATGGGCTCGGGCGCCGTGGCCAGCGGATGGTGTGGCGCCACGGCAAAGACGAAGTCCAGCTCGCCCAGCTCGCAGGCCTGCAGGCCTGCCACGTTGCTGGAGTTGACGGCCACGCCGATGGCCAGGTCGGCGCGGCCCGAGGTCAGCGTCTCCAGCGTGCCGGTGAGGATGCCGTCGCGCAGCTTCAGCCGCGTGGGCGGCTGCATGGCGTAGAAGGCCTCGACCAGTTCCAGCATGGGCGTGCGCGCCACGGCGCCGTCCACCACGATGGTCAGGTGCGGCTCCCAGCCCGTGGCCACACGGCGCACGCGGTGGGCCACGGTGTCGATCTCATGCAGCAGCCGGGTGCCTTCGCGCAGCAGTTCCCGGCCGGCCTCGGTGGGCTGGGCGTGGCGCGAGCGGCGGTCGAACAGCAGCACGTCCAGCGCATCCTCGATCTGGCGCACGCGGTAGGTCAGGGCACTTGGCACCAGGCCCAGCTGGCGTGCGGCGGCGGCAAAGCTGCCGGCCTCGGCAATCGCCTGGAGCATGGCCAGGCTGTCGGGAGTGAGCACGTCGCGGGGGCTGGGCATGGGGCGTTATGGATTCAAAAGCTTTGAATGATGCCATCAATCCCGCTGTGCCTGGCCTGCTACAGCGGCTTCTACAGTGGAGCCATCGACGCAAGAGTTTCGAAGATCTGACACGTTGGAAAGGGACAAAAACATGATCGCCCTGCGAAAATCCCGGGAACGCGGCCATGCCGACCATGGTTGGCTGCGCTCGCACCACAGCTTCTCGTTTGCGGGCTACCACGATCCGCGCCACATGGGCTTTGGCAACCTGCGCGTGATCAACGAGGACCACATCGCCCCGGGCACGGGCTTCGGCTCCCATGGCCACAAGGACATGGAGATCATCAGCTACGTGCTCGAAGGCCGGCTCTCGCACAAGGACAGCATGGGCAACGAACAGACCATCTCGCCCGGCGAGGTGCAGCGCATGAGCGCCGGCTCGGGCGTGGTCCACAGCGAGCACAACCATGCGCCGGGCCAGACCACGCATTTCCTGCAGATCTGGCTGCTGCCCAGCGAGACGGGCATTGCGCCCGGCTATGCGCAAAAAGCCTTTGCCGACGAGGAAAAGCGCGGCCGGCTGCGCCTGGTGGCCTCGCCCGATGGCGCGGATGGCTCGGTCACCGTCCATGCCGATGCCCGGCTCTATGCCGGCCTGTTCGACGGCGATGAGCACGCCGAAATGGAGCTGCCCTCCGGCCGCAAAACCTATGTGCACCTGGTGCGCGGCGCGCTGAGCGTCAATGGGCAACGGCTGACAACGGGCGATGCGGCCCTTGTGGAGAATGAACCGCGACTGCGCCTGCACGACGGGGAACAGTCCGAGGTCCTGGTGTTCGATCTGCAAGCCTGAGCATTCACGAGGAGTAACCATCATGCTGAACCGTCTGAGCAACCCGCTGGCGCTGGCCGGCCGCATCCTGATCGCGCTGATGTTCGTGCCTGCGGGCTTTCAGAAAATCGGAGGCTTCGCCGGCACGGTGGGCTATGCGGCCTCGGTGGGCATGCCCATGCCGCAGATCGGCGTGGCCGTGGCCCTGGTGGTGGAGATCGTCGGCGGGCTGGCCCTGCTGCTGGGCTGGTGCACGCGCTGGGCGGCCCTGGCGCTGGCCTTCTTCACGCTGGTGGCCAGCTTCTTCTTCCATGCCTACTGGAGCGTGCCGGCCGACGCGGCCATGATGCAGCAGCTGCTGTTCTGGAAGAACATCGCCGTCACGGGCGGCCTGCTGGGCTTTGCCGCCCATGGCGCCGGTGGCTGGAGTGTGGATGCACGGCGCCATTGAGTGGCCCGCGCACTGCCGCCGGCTCCTTTATTTTTGTTAGGCTACCGGCCTGAGTGGGCCCCGCAGCAGCGCTGTGGGGCCTTTTGGCGTGGATGATCGATGAATGTGGCGCCTGCCGGCCTGGAGCCGTGGCCGGCGCCCGAGGATTTCTTGTATGGCAGATATCGTGGTGGTCTACCACTCGGGTTACGGGCACACCCAGCGCATGGCCCAGGCCGTGGCCGATGGCGCGGGTGCGCGCATGCTGGCCATAGACAGCGACGGCCAGCTGCCTGCCGGCGGCTGGGAGCTGCTGGCGGCGGCAGATGCCATCATCTTCGGCTCGCCCACCTACATGGGCGGGCCCAGCTGGCAGTTCAAGCGCTTTGCCGATGCCTCGTCCAAGCCGTGGTTCGTGCAGGCCTGGAAGGACAAGCTGTTCGCCGGCTTCACCAACAGTGCCAGCGTCAACGGCAACAAGCAGACCACGCTGGACTACCTGTTCCAGCTGGCCATGCAGCACGGCGGGCTGTGGGTGGGCAGCGGCATGCTGCCGTCCAACGCGCGCGCCGCGCAGCGCAACGACCTCAACTGGATAGGCGCCTTCAGCGGCGCCATGGCGCAATCGGCCTCGGATGCCTCGGCCGCCGAGATGCTGCCGGGCGACCTGGAGACCGCGCGCCTGTTCGGCGAGCGCGTGGCGCAGCAGGCGCTGCGGTTGATGCGCCAGGCCGGCGCGGCTTGATCGGCCGGCTCCACTGAACCTCACGCACCCAGCCGGTCCAGCAGGCTGTACCAAGCTACCCCTGCCGCTATGTACAACCGTTGCAACCCATGCAGCGGTATCGGCTGAACCGGCGTTACAGGAAAGGGGCATGCCGGCGCATTTCCGCCGGCCATCAGCACGGCCGCCTCCCGCCCCAGCAGGGTAGCCATGGCAATGCCGCGGCCGTTGTAGCCCAGGGCCATGGTGATGCCGGGGGCAGGCTGGTGCAGGTGGGGCATGAAGTCGCGTGTGACGGCGATGCGCCCTGCCCAGCGGTACTCATATTGGAGGGGGCCCAGTCCGGGGAACATCAGCGCCACGGCGCGTTCCAGGTGGGCATAGTCGCCTGCACCCTGCGGGTCCGCAAAATGTCCGCGCCCGCCCATGAGCAGACGGCCTTGTGCGTCCTTGCGAAAGTACAGCAGCAGGCGCTGCGAGGTCGAGCCTGTCTCGCCCCCGGGCAGGATGTGCGCGCCCGCCTTGCCCAGGGGCTGCGTGGCCACGATGAAGCTGTTGGCTGCCAGTACCGTGCGCGCCAGGCCAGGCCACAGGCCATCGGTATAGCCATTGGTGGCCAGCAGCACCTGCCTGGCCAGTATGCGTTGACCCTGGGCCGTGGTGGCGGCCCAATGGTCCGTGCCCTGTCGCTCCAGTGCCAGCACGGGCGATCCGCTGTGGACCTGCGCGCCCAGGGTCTGTGCGGCGCGCACCAGTCCGCGCACGTAGGCCAGGGGCTGTATGGCGCCGGCGCGGCCGTCCAGCCAGCCGCCGGCAAACGCGGGCGTGCCGGTGCGTGCTGCCGTGGCAGTGCGGTCCAGCAGTTCCACGCGCACGCCGCGCCGCTCCCACTGCCGGGCGCGCGCATGCATGCCGTCCACCGCCTGCTGGGTGTATCCGACCTGCAGCCAGCCGGCGCGCACGGGCGCACAGTCGATGCCGTGGCGTTCGATCAACCCGTACACAAGGTCGGCCGAGCGGGAGACGGCGTCGATCAGCCGCTCGCCAAGAGCGGCACCGTGGATGCGCTGCAGTTCGTCGGGGTCGTACTTGAGGGTGGGGTTCACCTGGCCGCCGTTGCGGCCCGACGCGCCCCAGCCGGGAGCATGGGCGTCAAGCACGCACACGCTGGCGCCGCTTTCGGCCAGGTGCAGTGCTGCCGACAGGCCGGTATATCCCGCGCCGATCACCAGCACGTCGGTGGTGGTCAGCGCTGCTGCCAGCGGTGGCGTGGGCGGTGCGGCGGGTGCAGTGGCCGCCCACAGCGATGGCGCTGACGGGTGCGACAGCACGGGGCGTACCGACGAAGACGATGCGATGGAGGCGGTAGCTGCCATCGTCATGCCGCACCTTCTGATGGCGCACAGTGCTGGTGCAGCACGCGCCGCAGGAAGTCCTGCGTGCGTGCATGGCGCGGTGCGCCCAGCACCTGGGCCGAAGGGCCTGCCTCCACGATGGTGCCGCCGTGCAGAAAGCACACGCGGTCGGCCACCTCGCGAGCAAAGGCCATCTCGTGCGTGACCACGATCATCGTCATGCCTTCTTCGGCCAGCTGGCGCATCACGCCCAGCACGTCGCCTACCAGCTCGGGGTCCAGGGCCGAAGTGGGTTCGTCGAACAGCATGGCCTCTGGCTTCATGGCCAGGGCGCGGGCAATGGCCACCCGCTGCTGCTGCCCGCCCGAAAGCTGTGCGGGCCAAGCCTGTGCCTTGTCTGCCAGACCTACCTTGCGCAGCAGCTCCAATGCCTCGGCATGGGCCTGGCCGGGCGCCTGGCCCTTCACATGGATGGGGCCTTCCATCACGTTCTGCACCACGGTGCGGTGCGGGAAGAGGTTGAAGCGCTGGAAGACCATGCCCATGCGGCTGCGCAGCGCGTGGATGAACGGCGCGCGTGTGTCCACGCGCTCACCGAAGGCGCGCACCTCGCCGCCCTGGTACGACTCCAGGCCGTTGATGCAGCGCAGCACCGTGGACTTGCCTGATCCCGAAGGGCCGATCAGACACACCACTTCTCCACGTGCCACGCGCAGGTTGACGCCCCGCAGCACGCGATGCTCGCCGTAGGCCTTTTCCAGGTGATCGATCTCGATCATGGCGACTTCCTTCCCGCTCCAAAGCGCTTCTCCAGACGCCTGAGCCCCCATACCAGCGGCAGGCTCATGGCCAGGTAGAGCAGGGCGACCAGGGTGTAGACCGTCATGTTCTGGAAGGTGGACGCTGCGATCAGCTGGCCCTGGCGCGTCATCTCGGCCACGGTGATGGTGGAGACCAGGGACGAGTCCTTGAGCATCATCACCAGGGTGTTGCCGTAGGGCGGCAGCGCTATGCGGAATGCCTGCGGCAGCACCACGCGGCGCATGAGCAGGGCCGGTCGCATGCCCATGGCCAATGCGGCTTCCCGCTGGCCTGGGTCCACCGCCTCGATGCCGGCGCGGAAGTTTTCTGCCTGATAGGCCGAATAGGCAATGCCCAGGCCGATCACCCCGGCCTGGAAGGCGGTGAGCTGGATGCCGACCTCGGGCAGCACGAAGTAGATGTAGAACAGCTGCACGATGATGGGCAGGCCCCGTATCACATTGACCACGGTCGACGCGGCCCACGAGACGGCGCGCACGGGTGAGAGCTTGCCCAGCGCCAGCACCAGTCCGATCGCGCTGGACAACAGGAACGACAGCGCGGTGACCTGCACCGTGACCACCGCTCCTTGCAGCAGGATGGGCAGGAACTCTCGCGCGTGCTGCACAAATGCTTGCATGGCGTACTTTCCTAGAAGGTGTCATTGCCGTGCATTGCGCGGCAAAGGGGGGTGATGCGCGAGGCGATCCGACGGGCGTCCGATGTCCTCAGATGCCCCACTTCTTGACGATCTGGGCCAGGGTGCCGTCTGCCTTGATGGTGGCGATGGCCTTGTTCAGGCGGGCCAGGGTTTCGGTGTCACCCTTGCGCACCACCAGGCACACATCCCCCACGTTGGAGGGCTTGTAGCTTTCGGCCAGCTTCACGCCCTGGAAGCTGTGCTGGCGTATCTGGTAGGCAATGATGGGCTGGTCGCCCAGCCCTGCCTTGATGCGGCCAAGCGCCAGGTCGCGCGTCATGTCGGCTACCGAGTCGTAGCTGCGCACTTCCCTGAAGATGCCCTTTTTCTGCAGCAGGTCGTAGAACACCGTGCCCACCTGGGCACCGACGACCTCGCCCTTGAGGTCGTCCAATGACACATAGGCCTTGGCATCGTCGGCCTTGACGATCAGGCCCTCGCCGTAGGAGTAGACCGCATCGCTGAAATCGACCACCTGCTGGCGTGCGGCGGTCTTGAGCATGGCCGCCGAGATGATGTCGATCTTGCTGGATGTGAGCGAGGGGATCAGCGCCGCAAAGCTGGTCTGCTGCACATGGGCCTGGAAACCTCCGGCCTTGGCCACGGCCTGCATGGTGTCGACCATCATGCCCTGGATGCTGTTGCTCTTGACGTCCAGAAAGGTGAACGGAATGCCTGTGGGCGTGGCGCCCACGTTGTAGCTGGCCGGGGCGCTGCCGCCTTGCGCCGCAGCCTGCGCGACGGCGCCGGCGGCACACAGGCCCAAGGCGAGGTGGAGGACGCGGCGGACAAAACCTGGCATTGCCTGACTCCTTGGCGTGAACAACGGAAGGAAAGAGCAGGGACAGGTCACCTTGGGGGCTGCCCCTCGCCTGCAGCGAAGAATTCTCGGAACCGTGCCAATGATCAATGTGGATGAATCTTCAAGAAATAAGAGAAAACCACTAAGCAATTCAAAAAAATCGATATGCGATTCTTTTGATGTGGATGCCTATACTTGCCGCCATGCAAGCACCGTCTCAACCCGCTTCGTCACCGATGGATGACGACACCAACCCCCTGTTCAACCAGTCGCTGGAGAAGGGCCTGGCCGTGCTCTGCGCCTTCAGCGCGCAGCACCGGAGCATGACGCTGGCCGATGTGGCCGCCGCTGCGGGCATCAACAAAAGCTCGGCGCAACGCATGGTGTTCACGCTGGAGCAGTTGGGCTATGTCCGCAAGCATCCGCAAACCCGGCGCTACCAGCTCGCGCCGCGCGTCATGCGCGTGGGCTACAACTACCTGGCGGCCAACCCGGTGATCGACCTGGCCAATCCGTATCTTTCGGAACTGACCAAGATCACGACCGAGACCACCTGCCTGACCGAGCCCGACGGGCTGGAGATGGTCTACGTGGCACGCTTCATCAGCGCCCAGTTTGTGCCGGTGCACATGCCCATTGGAAGCCGCATCCCCATGTACTGCACTGCCTCGGGGCGTGCCTGGCTGAGCGCACTGCCCGATGAAGAAGCCCTGGCCCTGCTGCGCCAGAGCGAGCGAACCGCGCACACACGTTTCACCATCACGGACGAGGCCGCCATCCTCGATGAGCTGGCCCAGGCGCGTCAGCGCGGCTATGCCGTCAACCGGGAGGAACTCTTTCTGGGCGACATGACGCTGGGCGCGCCCGTCATCGGCAGCCATGGCCGTCCCGTGGCCGCCGTGCACATCGTCGCGCCGACCAGCCGATGGACGGTGGAGGAGGCGCAGGCCCGCCTGGGCCCAGGGCTGCTGGCCTGCGCCCGCTCGCTCAGCAACTCGGTGCGTGCCCTGGGTTGAACGGCAGCCGATGCTGCAGCCGGTACGGCCGCATTGGTGGTGCACGCCGCAAGCGTGGCGTGCATGCCCCTGGCTTCAGGTCAGGGCTGGGGGATCGGCCTATGCAGACGGAGTCTCCTGGGCCTGCGGATGCTCCAGCTGGGGTGCGGCCGACAGGTCCGCACCCACGGCGCGGCGCTCGTCGAAGACGAAGCAGCCGCCGTCATAGAAGGCGCCGTCGGTCTCCTCGAAGTACTTGAGGATGCCGCCCTCGAGCTGATAGACATGGTCCAGGCCTTCGTCCTGCATGAGGATGGCGGCCTTCTCGCAGCGTATGCCGCCCGTGCAGTAGCTGACCACGGTCTTGCCGGCCAGTTCGGCCTTGTGGGCACGCAGCGCGGGCGGGAATTCGGTGAACTTGGTGATGCGCCAGTCGATGGTGCCCTTGAAGGCGCCGGCATCGACCTCGAAGTCGTTGCGCGTATCCAGCGTCACCACCTCGCGGCCCTCGTCATCGTGGCCCTGCTGCAGCCAGCGGCGCAGCGTGGCGGGGCTGACAGAAGGCGCGCGACCCTCTGCCGGGCGGATGGTGGGGTGGTCCATGCGGATGATCTCGCGCTTGACCTTGACCAGCATCTTGCGGAAAGGAACGGTGTCGGACCAGCTTTCCTTGGGGGTCAGGTCGGCAAAGCGCTCATCGCTGCGCAACTGATCGACGAAGCTGTGCACCGCCTGGGCGGGGCCTGCCAGGAAGAAGTTGATGCCTTCCTCGGCCAGCAGGATGGTGCCCTTGAGCGCCAGGGCCTGGGCGCGTTCGGCCAGGGTGTCGCGCAGCGCCGCTGCGTCGGGCAGCGGCGTGAACTTGTAGCAGGAAATATTGAGGATATCGGGCACAGGCAGGCAGGCGGGGGCGGCAAGGGCCGCAGGTTGGATCGGGTCGCCGGCGAGGGGCGGCCCGATCAGCCGCCCGACACCAGCAGGGCCTTGATTTTATTGGCCAGCTGGGCCACGGCCAGCGAAGCCGGTGCACCGGGCATGGATTGCAGCAGCAACTGGCGTCGCATCACGGCCTCGCGCACGGCCGGGTCGGAGGGAATGTCGCCCAGGTGCGTGAGCCGCAATGGCTCGCCGGAGGCCGTGCTGACAAAGCGGTTGAGCACCTGCTGGAGCTGACCCGTGATGGCGCGGCCATCGCCGGGACGCGCGGCCTGGTTGATGGCCAGGCGGATCTGCTGGCGCTTTTGCTGAATGGCAAGCACCTTGATGGCTGCATAGGCATCGGTCAGCGAGGTGGGCTCGGGCGTGGCGATGACCAGCACTTCGGTGGCCATGGACACCGAGAACAGCACCACGTCGGAGATGCCCGCGCCCGTGTCCAGCAGCACGATGTCGTAGCGAGGAGCCAGCGTCTCGATGGTGTGCGTGAACTGCTGGCGGATCTCGGGCGTGAGCCGCGAGTACTCGATCATCCCCGAGCCGGCCAGCAGCACCGAGTAGCCGCCGGGGGCGGGCAGGATGGCTTCCTCCAGCGTGGAACGGCCGGTGAACACATCGTGCAGCGTGACCTTGGGGTAGAGGTTGAGCACCACGTCCAGGTTGGCCAGGCCCAGGTCGGCATCGAGCACCAGGACCTTGAGGCCATGGCGTGTCAGCGCTGCGGCCAGGTTGGCCGAAACGAAGGTCTTGCCCACGCCGCCCTTGCCGCTGGTCACGGCGATGATGTGTCCGCGCGGCTTGGCGCGCACGGCATCGCTCATCGAAACGGCAGCGGGCAGGGAGGGGTGGGGAATGGCGTTGTCGCTTACCACCGGGCTATCAGCGGAGTCCATCTTCGGGGTCCACATCGGTTGCAATATCTGGATTCAGCCCATTGTCAAACGGGGAGGGGGCATACAAAGGTCCGAAAAGCAGGCTTTTTTCCTCCGCGCTTACCGTACTGTCTGGTTGTTCTTCAATGTGCACGCGGTTGCGGCCGGCAGACTTGGCCAGGTACAACTGTTTGTCGGCACGCTCGGTCCACAAGGTCGTGGTGCTGCGTATCCACTGCAGCGCATAGGCGCCGCCGATGCTGATGGTGATCTGCAGTGTCAACGTGGGTGAGATGACCACCGGCATGCGCTCGATGGCGCTGCGTATGCGCTCGGCCACGGACAGGCCGAACGTCGCAGGGCAGGCCGGCAGCACGATGGCGAACTCCTCGCCTCCGTAGCGGGCCAGCGTGTCCATGGGGCGCACGCAACTGGTCAGGGTTCGGGCCACCGACTGCAGAACCCGGTCGCCGACGATGTGGCCGTGCTGGTCGTTGATCTGCTTGAAATGGTCGATGTCCAGCATCAGCATCAGCGCCGCTTCGCCCGAGCGCGCCACGCGGTCGATCTCGCGCTCGGCAATGGTGCGGAAATGGCGGCGATTGGCCAGCCCCGTGAGCGGGTCGCGCAGCGACAGCGAACACAGTTCGTCGATCAGCGCCTGCAGGTATCGCGTCGGCGAATCCGTGGGCAAATGGACCGCCCCGCCAGCGTGGGTAACCAGCGCGTGGGCTGTGGCCAGGCGCAGGTCGCGCAGGTATACGGATTGGTGGGAGGCGGGGGCAGTCACAGAGGGCTGAATCAAAAGCCGGTGAAGTGTATCAGTGTGTAGGCTCAATTGTCGCCGCGCCGGCGTCGACTTTTGCACCATCGCTGGTAACAGATGTTGATCCCGGCCGAGATATGAAGGGCGGCAGGGCCAGCGCGGCGAGGAATTCCGCATCGGTGCGGTACAGCCGCAGGTGCGGCCCGCGGTGCAGGGCGCCGGCGCGCAGCAGCACCTGCTCGGCCGGCAACTTCAGGCCCACCACGTGCAGCACGCCGCTGCGCTTGGCCACCAGCAGTTGCAGGCGCACGAAGGTCTCCACGCCCGTCACGTCGATGCGGTTGATGGGCTGGGCCAGCAGGCACAGGTGGTGCGTCTCGGGGCGCAGCGCCCATTCGTCGCCGATGCGTCGCTCCAGGGCCGAGGCCGAGCCGAAGTCCAGCTCGGCATCCATGCGCAGGGCCAGCAGGCCTGGCGCCAGCGGAGGCAGCTGCCAGAGGTTGCGGTCGCGCAGGCTGCCATCAGGATGCTGGCCCACCTCGATGATGCGCGGGTGCAGGCGCTGGTAGAGGAAGTAGCCCAGGCTCAGCACGATGCCCGCGAACACGCCCCAGTACATGCGCGGCGCCGTGACGATGGTCAGCAGCAGCGTGGCCAGGGCAATGCTGCCCTCCACGCGCGACACCTTGAACAGCTGCAGCAGCACACGCGGCTTGACGAGGTTGACCACGGCCGTGATCACGATGGCCGCCAGCGCCGCCTTGGGCACGTGGTACAGCGCCGGGATGAACCACATCACCACGATGACCACCAGCAGGATGGAGAACACGTTGGACCATCCCGTCTTGGCGCCGGCCAGCAGGTTCACGGCCGAGCGCGAGAACGAGGCGCTGGTGGCAAAGCTGCCGAACAGGCCCGCACTGATCTTGGACAGGCCCTGGGCGACCAGGTCCTGGTTCTCGTTCCAGCGCGTGCCGGCCTGCTGGTGCTCCACCTGGGCGCTGGAGGCCGTCTCCAGAAAGCTCACCAGCGAGATCACCAGCACCGGCATCACCAGGGCGCCGAACTCGTCCCAGCTCAGCAGCCCCGGCAGCTGGAAGCTGGGCAGGCCCGCGGGCAGATGGCCGACCACGGCGCCGCCGTCGTCGGCAAAGTCCGTGGCCCAACTGATCACGCCGGTCAGCGCGATGATGAAGATGGCCGAGGGAAAGGCCGCACGCCAGCGCTTGGCGAGCACGAGCAAGGCAATGCTGGCCATGCCGTAGACGATGGACTGCCAGTCGAAAAGCTGCAGCGACGGCGTGTTCCAGACGGCACCCCAGGTCGAGCGCAGGCCCAGCAGCGTGGGCAGCTGCGAGGCCAGGATCAGCAGCGCCGCAGCCTGCGTGAAGCCCGTGAGCACGGGCGAGGTCACCAGGTTGAGCAGCCAGCCGGCGCGCATCAGCCCCAGCGACCACTGCACCAGGCCCGACAGAATCGCCATCCATGCGGCCAGCGCCACCCAGTGCGCGGAGCCGGGCTCGGCCAGGCCCGTGAGCGAGGCGCCGATCAGCAGCGCGCTCAGGGCCGTGGGTCCCACGCCCAGACGGGGCGAGCCGCTGAACAGCACGGCCACCAGGGCCGGAACGATGGATGCGTAAATGCCCGTGATCAGCGGCATGCCCGCAAGGGCGGCATAGGCCACGCCCTGGGGCAGAAGCATCAGACCAACGGTGAGACCTGCCCAGAACTCCCCGCGCAGCACGGCTGCCGAAGGTTTGGGCCATGCCAGGAAGGGAAACCAGCGCGCCAGGGAATGCATGGCCGCTATTGTCATGCTAACTGGATGGTGCCGGGATGTTCGGGCTTGTCCTACAGGCGCTTGCGTCGGCGTCGTATGGGTTTGTCCCAGGGCCCTCAATAAAGTCGAGGCCTGTGTTGACCGACTCACAACTATTCAAGGAGTAACCGCATGACTTTCATCACCCAACGCTGCTGCCAGATCCTCGCCGTGTCTGCCCTGGCCTTCGGCCTTGCCGCCTGCGGCAAGACCGAAGACACTGCGGGCCAGAAGCTCGACTCTGCGGTTCAGCAGTCCCAGCAGGCCGCGCAAAGCGCCGGCCAGAAGATCGACAACGCCATGAGCAGCGCCGGCACCAAGATCGAGGAAGGTGCTGCCAAGGCCGAAGCGGCCACCAACAACGCCATGAGCCAAGCAGGCGCCGCACTCGACGATGCCGGCATCACCGCCCAGATCAAGGCCGACCTGATCAAGGAGCCCGATATCTCCGCCCTCAAGATCGACGTGGACACCAAGGCAGGCGCCGTGACGCTGACCGGCTCGGTCCCCAGCGAAGCACTCAAGATGCGCGCAGGCGACATTGCCAAGTCCGTCAAGGGCGTGAACAACGTCAGCAACATGCTGGAGATCAAGGCCAGCTGATCGCAGCCACCGGCTCCGTTGCCCTTGTGAAAACCAGGCGGATTCCCCGCCTGGTTTTTTTATGCCTGAACGCTGCAGCCCAGCGCATAAGATGCGCTGCATGAGCACACCCGACCTGCAGATCAGCACCCATCTCATCCACCATCCCTACCAGCCGCCCGAGGGCTTTGTTGCGCCGCAGCCGCCCGTGCACAAGGCCTCGACGGTGATCTTCGAGAACGTGGCGGCCATGCGCCGCCGCCAGTGGCTGGACAAGAGCAGCTATACCTACGGCCTGCACGGCACGCCCACCACCTTCTTGCTGGAAGAGCGCCTGAGCGCGCTGGAAGGCGGCCTGCAGTGCCTGCTGGTACCCAGCGGCCTGGCTGCGATTGCGACCACCTCCCTGGCCCTGCTGCGCACCGGCGACGAGATGCTGCTGCCCGACAACGCCTACGGCCCCAACAAGACCCTGAGCGAGGGCGAGCTGGCCCATTTCGGCGTGCGCCACCAGTGCTATGACGCCATGGATGTTGCCGACCTCGAAGCCAAAATCACGCCCAAGACGCGGCTGGTCTGGCTGGAGGCGCCGGGCTCGGTGACCATGGAGTTCCCCGACCTCATCGCCATGGTGAGCCTGTGCCGCGAGCGGGGCATCACCACCGTGCTGGACAACACCTGGGGCGCGGGCCTGGCCTTCAACCCCTTCGATCTGCTGGCCGATGGAACGCACAGCCTGGGCGTGGATGCCACCGTGCATGCGCTGACCAAGTACCCCAGCGGCGGTGGCGACGTGCTCATGGGCAGCATCATCACGCGCGACCAGGCGCTGCACATGCGCATCAAGCTGGCGCACATGCGCCTGGGCCTGGGCGTGGGCGGCAACGACACCGAGGCCGTGCTGCGCTCCCTGCCCAGCATCGCGCTGCGCTACCACGCCCAGGACCGCGCCGCGCGCGAGCTGGCGCGCTGGCTGCAGCAGCAGCCGGCCGTGGCCCAGGTGCTGCACCCGGCGCTGGAAGGCGCTCCGGGCCACGAGAACTGGAAGGCGCTGTGTGGCGCAGCCGCAGGCGGCGAGGGCGTGGCCGCCGGCCTGTTCAGCGTGGTCATCGATCCGCGCCACGGCCAGCAGGCCGTGGACCGTTTCTGCGACAGCCTGCGCCTGTTCAAGATCGGCTACAGCTGGGGCGGTCCCATCAGCCTGGTCGTGCCCTATGAGCTGTCGTCCATGCGCAGCTGCCCCACGCCCCAGCTGCGCAGCGGCACCGTGGTGCGCTTTGCCATCGGCCTGGAGGCGGTGCAGGACCTGCGTGCCGACCTGGAGCAGGCCCTGGCCGCCGCGTTTGCATAGTTGAGCGCCAGGCGCAGGTGACATCTGCCTGTCACCTGCGCCGCCGATGCTCGCTGGCTTCATACCACCCCACGGAGGCCTTCGGGCCCCGGTCCAGCATGAAGCACAAAGAGAGCATCACCAACATCCTGCAGCAGGCGAAAGCCGGCTCCCGCGAATCCGGCCTCGTGGCCAGCCGCCGCCATTTCGTGCGCGGCATGGGCGCCTCGGCCCTGGCGCTGCCACTGGCCGGCTGCGGCGGGTCGGATGGCGACAGCCGCATTCCCGTCGAGTTCCGCCACGGCGTGGCCAGCGGCGACCCGTTGAGTGACCGCGTCATCCTCTGGACCCGCGTGACGCCGCCGCAGGGCCATTCCAGCGACATCGAGGTGGAGTGGGAAGTGGCATCGGACGCCGACTTCAAGACCCTCGTGACTTCGGGCAAGGCCATGGCGCGCGCCACCCAGGATTTCACCTTCAAGGCCGATGCCACGGGCCTCAGGCCCGCCACGCGCTACCACTACCGCTTTCGCTGCCAGGGCATGACCAGCGCCACGGGCCGCACGCGAACCCTGCCCGTGGGCGCCGTGCAGCAGGTCAAGCTGGCCGTGTTTTCCTGCGCCAACTACCCGGCCGGCTACTTCAATGTCTACGCGCATGCGGCACGCCAGGGCGACCTGGACGCCACCGTGCATCTGGGCGACTACATCTACGAATATGCGCGCGGCGGCTATGCCAACGGCAAGGCCGAAGCCATGCAGCGCCAGAGCCTGCCGGCCAACGAAATCGTCAGCCTGGCCGACTACCGCCAGCGCCATGCCCAGTACAAGAGCGATGCCGACCTGCAGGCCCTGCATGCGGCAGCGCCCATGATTGCGGTCTGGGACGACCACGAAGTCTCCAATGACACCTGGATGCACGGCGCCGAGAACCACCAGCCGGCCACCGAAGGCGACTTCGAGCTGCGCAAGGTGGCCGCGCTCAAGGCCTATCACGAGTGGATGCCCACGCGCAACGCGCAGCCCGAGATCATCTACCGCAGCTTCGCCTTCGGCGACCTGCTGGCGCTGCACATGCTGGACACGCGCGTCATCGGCCGCGACAAACAACTGGACTACGCCGACTACTTCACCGCCCAGGGCCTGGACGCGGCACGCTTCACCTCCGACATGGCCAATCCTGCGCGCCAGCTCATGGGCGCCACGCAGACCCAGTGGCTTGGCCAGCAGATGGCGGCCTCGCAGGCCACCTGGCAGGTGCTGGGCCAGCAGGTGCTGATGGGGCGCATGGAGCTGCCGGCGCCCTTGCTGATGGACATCCTCAGCCCCGGCAGCGGTGTCTCGCTGCCGGCCTACGCGGCGCTGCTGGCCAAGGCCCAGGCCAACCCGGCCAGCCTGACGGCGGCGGAAAAGGCCATCCTGGCCCAGCCCAGCATTCCCTACAACCTCGATGCCTGGGACGGCTACGCCGTGGCTCGCGAGACCGTGCTGGCCACGGCGCGCAGCCTGGGCAAGAACCTGGTCGTGCTGGCCGGTGACACCCACAACGCCTGGGCCAGCGAGCTGCGCGACCGCAGCGGGCAGGGCGTGGGCGTGGAGTTCGCCACCTCGTCCGTCAGCTCGCCCGGCTTCGAGGACTACCTGCCCGGCCAGGATCCGGCCCAGTTGCGTGGCGCGCTGCTGCAGTTCATCAACACGCTCAAGTACTGCGATACCTCCCGCCGCGGCTACATGATCGTCACGGCAACCCCCCAGGCCTGCCAGGCCGAATGGATCTATGTGGATACGGTGTTCAGCCGCCAGTACCAGACCGTGCGGGACGCGGCCTGGAAGGTGCTGCCCGGCCAGCCGGGCAAGCTGGTGCAGGCCTGAGGGCGGACCGGGGTGCGGGCCTGCGCGGTCTGGGCGGGGGCCCTCGGTAGTTTCCGCCATGGCAGCGCGGCCATGGCTGCGCTAACTTGGGGCTCGCTGATCCAGGAGGTCCAGGCATGCAGGCATCCCCCGCTCCCGAGAAAGCTTCCGACCACCCGGCTGGCGCGCTGCAGGTGCAACCGCTGCGCATGGCCGATCCCTGGCGCTGGCTGGCGCTGGGCTGGCGCGATCTGCGGCGGGCGCCGGGCGTTGCGCTGTTCTATGGCCTGTGCTTCTGGGCCATGGCCCTGCTCATCGGCTGGGTGTTCCGTGCCAGCCCTGAATACAGCATGGCCATGGCCAGCGGCTGTCTGCTCATCGGCCCCTTCCTGGCCATGGGCCTGTACGACACCAGCCGCAGGCTGGAGCGGGGATTGCCGCCGGAGCTTGGCAGCTCGCTGACCTGCTGGGACACGCAAATGGGCAGCATGGGCATGCTGGTCATGGTGCTGCTGGTGCTGGAAATGCTCTGGGCGCGCGCCTCCATGGTGGTGTTTGCCGTGTTCTTCGATACCGGCATGCCCACCACGGCCGGCATGCTGCAGGCCGTGGCACGGCCGGAGAATTGGGAGTTCCTGGCGATCTACATGCTGGTCGGCGGCGCCTTCGCGGCCCTGGTGTTCGCCAGCATGGTGGTGGCGCTGCCGGCCATGCTGGACCGGGGCAGCGATGCGCTGACGGCCTGCATCACCAGCATGCGCGTGGTCGGCCTCAACCTGGCCGTCATGCTGCAATGGGCCGCGATCATCACCGTGCTGGTGGCTGCTGCGCTGTGGTGGCACGGCGTGGGCCTGCTGCTGGTGGGGCCTTTGCTGGGCTGCGCCAGTTGGCATGCTTACCGCTGCAGCGTGGGTGAATCTGCCGACCCTGCGTCCCCCCTATCCTGAGGTTTTACGGCCGGGCCCCGTCTTGCGGCTACAGTGGGGCTTGCAACAACAGAGGAGTCCACCTGTGGCGACACCCAACTACGCCTATGAAAAACGCCAGCGCGAACTGGCCAAGAAGCAGAAGAAGCTTGAAAAGGAGAAGGCCAAGGCCGAAAGAAAACCCGACGACCATGAGGGCGGCGGTATGGCGGGTGAAGACCAGGCATCCCCCGCAGCGGCTCATTCCGGCGAGGAAGGCCGCAGCAGCTGACAGCCTGGCTGCCCTGTGCTCAGGGCAGCAGTTTGCTGAGCTGTGGCCAGACATTGTCCAGCATGCGCGGCTGGGCCTTGGCCGTGGGGTGGATGCGGTCAGCCTGGAACCACTGGGCCGAGTCGGCCGCATCGCCTATACCGGCCAGCAGGAAGGGCACGAGCGGTACCTTCTGCTCCTGCGCCACCTTGGAGAACAACTGCTCGAACTGGCGCGTATAGCCGCTGCCGTAGTTGGGAGGCACCTGCATGCCCACCAGCAGCACCTTGGCCCCGGCATCACGGGCCGCGCGTACCATGGCGTCCAGATTGCCCTGCGTGCTTTGCAGCGGCAGGCCGCGCAGCGCATCGTTGCCTCCCAATTCGATCACCACCACCGACGGCTTGTGCTGCTTGAGCAGGGCCGGCAGGCGCGAGCGGCCGCCCGAGGTGGTCTCGCCGCTCACGCTGGCGTTGACCAGCGGCACATTTTTCTGGCTCTCCTGCAGGCGCTTTTGCAGCAGCGCCACCCAGCCCGTTCCGCGGGCCAGACCGTACTCGGCACTCAGCGAATCGCCCAGTACCAGCAACGGGCCGGCGTCTGCAGCCCGGGCGGGCATGGCCGTCCAAGTACCCAGCAGACCGAAGGCCAAGCCGGCCGAGATAAAGTGGCGGCGTCGGCGCATTGCGCGCAGCTTGTCTTGCATCGTCTTCCCATCCTCCATGTCACAAAGCACTGCCCAGCCCCTGATCGAAGTCGAGCATGTCTTCAAGTCGGTCAGCGATTCGACCGGAACACTGGATATTCTGAGGGATATCGATCTGCGCTTCGCGGCAAGGGAAACCGTGGCCATTGTCGGTGCCTCGGGCTCGGGCAAGAGCACGCTGCTGTCCATACTCGCAGGCCTGGATACGCCCACGCGCGGCACGGTGCGGCTGCAGGGCCAGGACATGTTTGCGCTGGACGAGGATGCGCGCGCTGCCGTGCGTGCGCAGAAGCTGGGCTTTGTCTTCCAGAGCTTCCAGCTGCTGGGCAATCTGACGGCGCTGGAGAACGTGATGCTGCCGCTGGAGCTGGCCGGCAGCCGCGACGCCCGCCGCCGCGCCACCGAAATGCTGGAGCGCGTGGGGCTGGGCCAGCGCCTGGGCCACTATCCCAAGCTGCTGTCGGGCGGCGAGCAGCAGCGCGTGGCGCTGGCCCGCGCCTTCGTGGTCGAGCCCGCCGTGCTGCTGGCCGACGAGCCCACGGGCAGCCTGGACTTTGCGACCGGCGAAACCATCATGGAGCTGATGTTCGCGCTCAACCGTGAGCGCGGCACCACGTTGGTCATGGTCACGCATGACCGAGCCATCGCCGCGCGCTGCGAGCGGCGCGTGACCATCGAGGCCGGCCGCGTCGCCAGCATCGAAGAGGGGCAGGCGCTGGCGGCCTGATCGGCCGCCGGGTCAAGCGGCTGCAACCAGTGGCAGGACCTCAGGCGGCGACAGCTTCGCGCCGCCCGGCCGCCTCGCAGGCCGCGGCCGTGAAGATCACGTCCGTGGAGGAGTTGAGTGCGGTTTCGGCCGAGTCCTGGATCACGCCGATCACAAAGCCCACGCCCACCACCTGCATGGCCAGATCGTTGGAGATGCCGAACAGGCTGCAGGCCAGCGGAATCAGCAGCAGCGAGCCACCGGCCACGCCCGAGGCGCCGCAGGCGCACACCGCGGACACCACGCACAGCAAGATGGCGGTCAGCAGATCGACCTGGATGCCCAGGGTATGGGCCGCAGCCAGCGAGAGCACGCTGATGGTGACGGCGGCGCCGGCCATGTTGATGGTGGCGCCCAGCGGGATGGAGACGCTGTAGGTGTCCTCATCCAGGCCCAGGCGCTTGGCCAGCGCCAGGTTCACCGGGATGTTGGCGGCCGAGCTGCGCGTGAAGAAGGCCGTGACCGCGCTCTCGCGCAGGCAGGTCAGCACCAGGGGATAGGGATTGCGGCGCGTCTGCGTCCAGACGATGAACGGATTGACCACCAGGGCCACGAAGAGCATGCAGCCCAGCAGCACGGCCAGCAGGTGGGCATAGTCCAGCAGCTTTTCCAGGCCCGACTGGGCAAAGGTGCCCGCCACCAGGCCGAAGATGCCCAGCGGCGCCAGGCGGATCACGCCCTGGATCACGCGGGTGATGGCCTGGCCCAGGTCATGCATCACGGCGCGCGTGGTCTCAGAGGCGTGGCGCAGGGCGAGGCCCATGGCCACTGCCCAGGCAAGGATGCCGATGTAGTTGGCATTCATCAGCGCGCGTACCGGGTTGTCGAAGGCGCTTTGCACCAGGGCCATCAGCACTTCACCAATGCGCCCAGGCGCGCCCTGGGCGGGGGCGGCGTCCTTGAACTGGATGGTGGACGGGAAGGCCATGCTGGCCACCACGGCCACCACGGCCGCGGCAAAGGTGCCCAGCACATACAGCCACAGGATGGGCCGTATCTGCGTGGCGTGGCCGGGCCGGTGGTTGCTGGTGGCCGAGACCACCAGCAGCAGCACCAGGACAGGGGCAACGGCCTTGAGGGCGGAGATGAACAGCGTCCCCAGCAGGGATACGGACTGGGCGGCCTCGGGCCAGAGCCAGGCCAACAGGCCGCCGGCGACCAGACTGATGGCGATCTGGCCCACCAGGCTGGTGCGGGCAAGCCAGGCAAGAAAGGCTTTGAGCATGATGGTTGAGAAAGAAATGGAAAAACAGGGCGATGAAAAATGCAAAGCGGCATGCCCGTGGCTTCGGTGCATGCCGCAATGAGAGGGGCCCGCTGGAAAGCGGCCAACCCGCGCAGTGTAGCGGCTACGTAAAAACCACAGGAGCCGTTGCGTGCAGACGGGCTTCGTCCGGCGGGTGCCGGGGCTGCGCCCAATTGGCGGGATAATCGCGCCCCATGTCGTCCCCCAAAGTTCTCTTCGGCTTCCACGCCGTCGGCGTGCGCATGAAGACCGCGCCCCAATCCATCATCGAGGTCTACTACGAGGCCACGCGCCGTGATGCGCGCATGCGCCAGTTCCTCGACCGCGCCAAGTCGGCCGGCGTCCGGCTGATCGAGGCAGACGGCGAACGCCTGGCCAAGCTCGCCGGCAGCCACGGCCACCAGGGCGTGGCCGCGCGCGTGGAGGCGGTGGCCCAGGTGCATTCGCTGGATGAACTGCTGGAGCAGCTGGAGGCCGATGGCGTCAGCAACCCGCTGCTGCTGGTGCTGGACGGCGTGACCGATCCGCACAACCTCGGCGCCTGCCTGCGCGTGGCCGATGGCGCAGGCGCCCATGCGGTGATTGCGCCCAAGGACCATGCGGTGGGCGTGAACGCCACCGTGGCCAAGGTGGCCAGCGGCGCGGCCGAGACCGTGCCCTATTTCATGGTCACCAATCTGGCGCGCACGCTCAATGAGCTCAAGGAGCGCGACATCTGGATCATCGGCACCAGCGACGATGCGCCCAAGACCCTGTATGAGGTGGACCTCAAGGGCCCCACGGCCCTGGTGCTGGGCGCAGAAGGCGACGGCATGCGCCAGCTCACGCGCAAGACCTGCGACGAGCTGATCGGCATTCCCATGATGGGCGCCGTCTCCAGCCTCAATGTGTCCGTGGCCAGCGGCGTGTGCCTGTACGAGGCGCTGCGCCAGCGCGGCCTGGGCACCACGCCTGCCGTATCCGCCGCCCCGGCCGACCAGATCTAGGCTGGCGCGCCGCCGGCGCCCAGCTCCACCACGCTATCGAAGCCGCCCCAGAACATGCGCTTGGCGTCGAAGGGCATGGTGGCCGGGTCCATGGAGGCAATGCGCGGGTCCTTCATGACGGCGGCATTGATGCGGTCGCGCTCCGCGCGCGAGGCATAGACGATCCATGAAAAGAACACGATCTCGCCTTCCTTGAGCTGCACGGCCTGGGGAAACGAGGTCAGCTTGCCCATGGGCACGTCGTCGCCCGCGCATTCCCAGTACTGCAGCGCGCCGTATTCCATCCAGACCTTGCCTGCGGCCTCGGCCACCTCGCGGTAGGCCTGCAGGTTGGCCCGGGGAACGGGCAGTACGAATCCGTCGATGTAGTGCATGGTGCTCTCCTGGTGAAAACCGGCGTCAGAGCCGGGCTGCGAGTTCCGCCAACTGGTCTGCGCACTGGCCCCAGCCGCTGTGAAAGCCCATGGCCTCGTGCTGGGCGCGGTCGGCGGCATTCCAATGGCGCACCCGGGCGGTATAGCGGGTCTGGCTGCCTTCGGGGTCGAAGGTGACGATGCCCGTCATGAAGGGCTTGTCGGCTGGCACCCAGCCTTGGGTGAAGGCGTCGGTGAAGACCAGGCGCCGGTTGGGAATGACTTCCAGGTAGACACCGCTGCCGGGCATCTCCTGGCCTTCGGGGCTGCGCATGACGATGAGGCTGTGGCCGCCGGGCCGCACATCGTTGTCCACCCGGGCCACGCTCCAGGGGCTGGGTGCAAACCATTGCTGGATCAGCGCCGGCTCGGTCCAGCAGCGGTAGAGCCTGTCGGCGGGGATGTCGAACAGGCGCGTGAGCACCAGGTCGTTGGCGTGTTCGGGAAGGTCTTGTGCTGTCATGGTGCTCCTCATTGCATGGAGTGCAGGCCGATGCGGTTGCCCTCGGTGTCCACCACGACGGCGCAGTGGCCGTGGGGGCCGATGGAGAATTTGGCCTGCTCGATGTGCCCGCCTGCGGCCTCGACGCGGCCCTGTTCTATGGCGCAGTCCTCGCAGCCGAAATAGACCAGCGTGCCGCCGCCGCCGGAAGGTGCGCCGTCCATCCGCACCAGCATTCCGCCCGCGCCGGGGCCTGTCATGTCCATCGGAAAGGACAGCATCTCCTGGCTGTCGGAGCCATCGGGCGCGGGCAGGTGCTCCAGCTTGCCCTGGAAGACGGTTTCATAGAACCGGCGCGCACGCGCCATGTCCTGCACATGGATCTCGAACCAGACGACGGGATTGGCGTTCATGAGGACTCCTTCTTGGGTGACTGAGGCAATGTGTCGGCCGGCCTTGTTCAGGCCTCGCCCTTGACGTTGACCATCCAGGGTGTGTTGAAGCGGTCCGTCACCATGCCAAAGCCCGGCGACCAGAACGTGGCCTGGAAGGGCATGGTCACCTTGCCGCCTTCGGCCAGCGCGTTGAAGATGCGGCCGCCTTCGGTGGCGTCGTCCACGCCGATCGAGATCCACATGCCCTGGGCTTGCTGGTAGCCGCCGCCACCGCAGTTGTCGGTGGCGTCCGAGGCCATCAGCGCCTGGTCCTTGACCTGCAGGTGGGCATGCATGATCAGGCGCTTGTCGGCCTCGGGCATCTGCTCCATGCCCGGCGTCTCGCCAAAGGTGCTCTGGTGCACGATGGTGCCGCCGAACAGCCTGGCGTAGAAGGCGAAGGCCTCGGCGCAGTTGCCGTTGAAGTTCAGATAGGGGATGAATTGCATGGAACGCTCCTGGGAGGGACGGTGGCGAGGGGAGTGGAGGAACGGGAGGACGGGACGACGGGAGGAGGGGGCCAGGAGGCTTCAGCCGCCGTCATGCGCGCGCTCAAGAGCGGCGATGTCCAGCTTTTGCATGCCCAGCAGGGCCTGCATCACGCGCTGGGCGGCGGCCATGTCGGGGCCTCCCATCCAGCTGGCCATCTGGGACGGAACGATTTGCCACGACAGGCCATGGCGGTCCTTGAGCCAGCCGCATTGACGCGCCGCCGGGTCGCCGCCCTCGGACAGGGCGCCCCAGTAGTGGTCTATCTCGTCCTGTGTATCGCAACTGACCATCAGCGAGACGGCCTCGTTGAAGCGGAACATGGGGCCGCCGTTGAGCGCCAGAAAGGGCTGGCCTTCCAGCTCGAATTGCACCGTCATCACGCTGCCCGCCGGCCTGCCGTGGATGTCGTGGATGTCGTGGCCTGCTTCGCCGTAGCGCGCAATGGCCGTGATGCGGGAATCGGGAAAGACTTCGGTATAGAAGCGCGCCGCCTGCTCGCCCTGGTTGTCGAACCAGAGGCAGGGCTGTATGCGGCCGGTGTGCAAAGCCATGCTTGTCTCCTTGGTGACGGTGATAACCGTTTTATGCCGTTCGATGCCGGCTTTTTATCGATTTCTGCCCGGCGTGTGTACGCCGTTCACATATGCTAGGGACTAAAATGGACGCTGTCCACATCAAGCGCTGTCAGCTTCGGTGTCAAGCTGTAAATCGGCGGGGCAGGGCTGTCTTCCCTCTCGGGTGATGTGGCCACGCAGAAAAAAGGAAGCAAAACAGTGACGCAGCGACGTGTCAGGCGTGAGTCATATCACCATGGCGACCTGCGCCAGGCCCTGGTCGAGGCTGGCCTGGCGCTGGCGCGTGAAGGCGGTCCCCAGGCGATCGTGCTGCGCGAGGCCACGCGCCGCGCGGGCGTGGCGCCCAATGCAGCCTATCGTCACTTTGCCAACCGCCAGGCGCTGTTTGATGCCGTGCGCGCTGCGGCCCTGGGCGCACTGGCCGCAGCCATCGAGGCCGAAATGGCCCAGGCGCGCACCCTGCCCGATGTGCTGCAGCGCTCACGCGCGCTGCTGGCCGCCGTGGGGCGCGGCTATCTGGGCTTTGCCCAGACGGAGACCGGCTGGTTTCGCACGGCCTTTGCTTCGGTCGAGTACGACGTGGACCTGCCGCCCGACACCACGCGTGCAGCGGCCATGGGACTGAACTCGTTCGAGCTGCTGGGCTATGCGCTGGACAGCATGGCCGAGGCCGGCGTGCTGCCTGCCGAGCGCCGGCCCCAGGCCGAGTTCCTGGCCTGGTCCGCGGTGCACGGCATGGCCTTGCTGGTGATAGACGGGCCGCTGCGCCACGCCACCGCCGAGCAGCGGCGTGCGCTGGCGCTGCGCCTGCTGGAGATGGTGGAAAAAGGCATTTGATGCGTGGCGGGGCGACACTGCCTCACAATGGCCTGCCTTTTTTCCATCGCCGCCCCGATGCCCGACGAACATTCCCTTTCCTCGCCTTCCCCCGCCGAGCCTGAACTGGCCGGCCAGGGCGAGCTGCGCGACCGCATCGCGCGTGCAGCCCATATCGCGGTGCTCACGGGCGCAGGCGTCAGCGCCGAATCCGGCGTACCCACCTTTCGCGACGACAAGAACAGCTACTGGGCACAGTTCAACCCGCAGGACATGGCCAGCGAGGCAGGCTTTCGCGCGCATCCGCAGCGCGTCTGGCAGTGGTATGCGCACCGGCGCGAAGCCGTGGCTGCGGTGCAGCCCAACGCCGGCCACCATGCGCTGGCGCAATGGGCCTTGCGCCACCCGGGCCGCATGACGCTGGTCACGCAGAACGTCGATGGCCTGCACCAGCGCGCAGGCAGCCCCGGCGTGCTGTGCCTGCATGGTGAGCTGATGCGGGACCGATGGCTGGAAAGGCCGCGCGCATGCTGCGATCTGGCCCAGGTGAAGCCGGGCGAGCCGCCGCAGTGCGCCGTCTGCGGCAACCTGGTGCGCCCGGGCGTGGTCTGGTTCGGCGAGTCCCTGCCCATGGGCGTGTGGCAGGCCGCCGAGGCGGCGGTGCAGCACTGCGATGTGCTGCTGGTGGTGGGCACATCGGGCGCCGTGTACCCGGCTGCAGGGCTGGCGCGAATCGCACGCAGGGCGGGCGCACATGTGGCCGTGATCAATCCCGCACCGTCCGAGCTGGATGACGCGGCCCACCAATGCCTGCGCGGCCCGTCGGCACAGGTGCTGCCGCTACTGCTGGGCGACTGAAGGCGGAGGGGCAGGCCGCCCGACGCGGCCCAGGGGGAGGGAAGGGGCTTGCGCCATGGCGGCTCCTTTTGACGCACAACCGGGGCAGTCCCCTCCCTCTCGCGCATCCGCTCAGATCCAGCCCAGCGCTCCCAGCGCCGCGCCGGCGCCCAGCAGCCACAGCAGGTGGATGCGCGTGCGCCAGACCAGCAGGGCGCAGACCAGGGTCAGCAGCCACAGGCGCCAATCCTGGGCGGGGCGGCCGCTGCCCGTGCCCAGCAGCCAGCCCGTGGCCAGCAGCAGGCCGATGACCAGAGGGCCCATGCCCTGCTTGAAGGCCCGCACGCCGCGCCGGTTCCTGTTGCGCTGGCCCCAGCGCGATGCCTGCCAGGCCAGCAGCGAACTGGGCAAGAGGATGCCCACCATGCAGATGGTCACGCCCAGTGCTCCAAAGGCCCAGGCCAGCAGGCCCGTGCCTCCGCCTGCGTTCAGGCCCAGGTTCCATCCCAGCAGGGCGATGAACAGCACATTGGGCCCGGGCGCCGCCTGGGCAATGGCGATGGAGGAGCTGAATTGCGCCTCGCTGAGCCAGCCATGGCCATCGACCAGAAAACGGTGCATGTCGGGCGCCGTGGCAATGGCCCCGCCCACGGCCATCAGCGACAGCGTCAGGAAATACAGCAGCAACTGCAACCAGTCGGCGGGCTGCAGGCTCAGTGCAATCTGGTGGGCAGCATTCATGGCGTGAGCTTTCTCCAGGTCAGCACGCAGCCCGCGCCGCCGACCACCAGCAGCACCCAGGCCAGCGGAATGCGCATCACCGCCATGGCAATGAACGAGGCCAGCGCCAGGCCCGCGCTGCACCAGCGCCCCAGCGGGTGGCGGCTCAGCGTGCTGGCCAGCTTCAGGCCCATGCCCGCCACCAGGCCGGCTGCGACGGCGCCCATGCCGCGCAGCGCGCCGGCCACGGCGGGGTGGTCGGCCAGCTGGGAATAGATCACGGTCAGCGTCAGCACCAGCAGCATGGGAAAGCACAGCATGCCGCACACGGCCACCACGGCACCGCGCCAGCCGAAGTAGCGCTCGCCAATGGTGATGGACAGGTTGACCACATTGGGGCCGGGCATGATCTGGGCCACGGCCCAGTCCTCCACAAACTCTTCATTGGTCAGCCAGCGCTTTTTCTCGACCAGCTCGCGCTGTACCACGGCCAGCACACCGCCAAAGCCCTGCAGGGCCAGCCAGGTGAAGGACCAGAACAGATCGCGCAGATTGGCGGGGGCGGGGCGCCGGGCCGGCACATCGGCGGGGTCGTGTGGCGGGTGGGCCTGGGGCGGCGATGCGGGCATGTTCTGGCTTGTGTCTGAGCCGCCCGGGCAGGGCCCCGGGAGGGCATCGCTGTTGTCGTGGGGGAACCGCGCGGGCCGGTCCTGTCTTCGTGCCTGCCGCCGGGGCGGCACGCACGGAATGTTAATCCTGCGCAGCGGCCTTGTCGGCAGCGGCCCCATCGGCAACGGCGATGGGGGCATTGCAAGCGCAGATGGCTTGCTGCCGGCATGCGCCCAGGCCTGCCCGCCGGCCTGTCTGAACAGGAGTAGATTCTCTCCACCCACACAACCCGAGGATCTCCGACATGGACATGGATTGGAGCAAGGCGCTGCAGGAAAGCCTGGTCTGGCTGGCGGCGGCCTCAGTGATCACCGTCGTGGCTTTCGCGGCCGTGGCGCTGCTGGTGGTTCGATTCACCCGCTGGGGTCGGCAGTTCTGGCAGCTGGCCGGCCCGTTCCTGCACCCCAGAAACAGCTGGTGGCCGCTGCTGGTGTTCACGCTGCTGCTGGTGCTGGCCCTGGTCTCGGTGCGCATGAACGTGCTGTTTTCCTACTGGTACAACGGCTTCTACAGCGCGCTGCAGGAACTGGACCAGAAGGGCTTTTGGCGCTTCCTGGGTATCTTTGCGGTGCTGGCCACGGTCCACATCCTGCGCGAGCTGTTCAATTTCTATGTGAACCAGGCGTTTCGCATCCGCTGGCGGGTCTGGCTCAACGAGCGCGTGACCACCGACTGGATGCGCGGCGATGCCTACTATCGCAGCCACTTCCTGGACGAGCCGGTGGACAACCCCGACCAGCGCATCGAGCTGGATGTGAACACCTTTGTCTCGAACTCGCTGACCCTGGCGCTGGGTGCCGTCAGCGCGGTGGTCTCGCTGGTGGCGTTCACGGGCATTCTCTGGGGGCTGTCCGCGCCCATCGCGGTGGCGGGCGTGGAGGTTCCGCGGGCCATGGTGTTCGCGGTCTACCTCTATGTGATCGTCGCCACGCTGATCGCCTTTCGCCTGGGCCAGCCGCTGATCCGGCTGAACTTCCTGAACGAGAGGCTGACCGCCAACTTCCGCTACGCCCTGGTGCGCGTGCGCGAATATGCGGAGAACATCGCCTTCTACCAGGGCGCGGCCATCGAGCGCAACACGCTTTTGACGCGCTTTTCGGCGTTGATCGCCAATGTCTGGGCGCTGGTCTACCGCAGCCTGAAGTTCGACGGCTTCAACCTCACCGTCAACCAGGTGGCCGTGGTCTTTCCCTTTTTGCTGCAGGCGCCGCGCTTTTTCAGCGGTGCCATCAAGCTCGGTGATGTGATGCAGACCTCGCAGGCCTTCGGGCAGGTGCAGGATGCGCTGTCCTTCTTCCGAACCTCCTACGACACCTTCGCCCAGTACCGCGCCGCGCTGGACCGCCTGTGCGGCTTTCTGGATGCCAATGCCCAGACCCGCGAACTGCCCCAGGTCGTCCACAAAGATCAACCCGGCGCCCTGGACATCGAGGGTCTGCAGGTCAGCCGCCCGGACGGCCACCACCTGCTCAGCGGCCTGCAACTCAAGCTCATTCCCGGCCAGGCGCTGCTGATCAAGGGGCCTTCGGGCAGCGGCAAGACCACCTTGCTGCGGTCCATTGCCGGCCTGTGGCCGCATGCCCAGGGCACGGTGGGCCGCCCGGGCGGCCACCAGGCGCTGTTCCTGTCGCAGCGCCCGTATCTGCCGCTGGGGGACCTGCGCACGGCCATTGCCTATCCGATGGATGCTTCACCGCAGGACGACGAGCGCCTTCAACAGGCGCTGCGCCAGGTCAGCCTGGCCCATCTGGCCGACAAGCTGGATGTCAACCAGGATTGGTCCCGCATCCTGTCGATTGGCGAGCAGCAGCGCCTGGCCTTTGCGCGCGTGCTGTTCAACCGGCCCGCCATCGTCTTTCTCGATGAATCCACCTCGGCCATGGACGAGGGCCTGGAGCATGCGCTGTACACGCTGCTGCGCGAGCAGATGCGCTCGACCATGCTGGTGAGCGTGGGCCACCGCAGCACGCTGGCGGGTTTCCATACCCACGCGCTGGCGGTCAATGGCAATGGCGGGTGGACGCTGTCGGAAGTAAGCGCCCCGCAGAGCGCGCCCCAGGATTGATCCGCGTGCGGCCCTGGGCCGCGCGCGATCAATCGTCCATGGGCAAAGAATCGCAGTTGCCCAGGTCGGAGGGCGGCTGCTGGGGCAGCTGGCGCACCGCGTCGCGCAAGGCGGTGCGCAGGCCCTCTTCCAGCACGGGGTGATAGATGGGCGTGCGCAGCAGCTCCTGCACGGTCAGTTGCTGCTGCACGGCCAGGGCCAGCAGATGGGCCAGATGCTCGCCGCCCGGTGCGCACATTTCCGCGCCCAGCAGCCGGCCGCTGGCCGGGTCCGCATAGACATGAAGCAGGCCCGCGTTGCGCTGCGCAGCCCGTGCACGCCCCTGGTGCGCGAAATCCACGCGGCCCACCACGAAGTCCTGGCCCAGCAGCGCCTTCATGGGCTGGCCCACGACGGCCGCGTTGGGCGAGCTGAAGACAATGGACAGCGGCGTGCGCCGCTCGAAGCAGGCCACATTCTCTGCCATGGCGTTGGTGCCCGCGATATGGCCTTCGTCCACGGCCTCATGCAGCAAGGGGCGGTCGCCATTGGCATCGCCCGCGAGGAACAGCGGCAGCTCGCCGACCTGCAGTGTCTCGCGGCTTACGGGCGGCTGGCCGTGTTCGTCCAGCTCAAGTCCCAGCGTCTCAAGGCCCAGGCCTTCGAGCTGCGGGCGCCGACCCATGGCGGCCACCACATGGTCCACGACGATGCGGGTGTCGCCTGCACGCACGACGATGCTGCTGTCCGGGCCCTTGCTCAACTGCACTTCATGGTCGGTGATCACCACCATCTCTTTCTCAAGCAGATGCCGCAATGCGCCGGTGACATTCGGGTCGGACAGGCCCGCCAGCTTCGGGCCGCGTCCCAGTGCGGTGACCTCCAGTCCCAGCCGCGCCAGCGCCTGTGCAATCTCCACGCCCAGCGGACCCAGGCCGACGACGGCCACGCGCGGGCCCAGCGTCTTGCGTTCGAACAAGGTGTCGGTGGTCAGGATGCGCTTGCCAAAGCGCTTCCATTCCTCCGGCACCACGGGGCTGGAGCCCGGAGCGAGGATGAGCTTGCGCGCAGCCAGCACCTTGCCATTGACCTCGATCCGATTGGCTGCCAGCAGCCTGGCACGCCCGTCGATGGCCCGCCAGCCCAGGCCCTCCGTGGCCTTGATCGTGCTTGCCACGAACTCGTCGCGCAGCTTGCGCACGCGGCGCAAAACGGCGGGCAGGTCCAGCTGCAGCCCGCTCGCGCCGCGTATGCCGAAGGCATCGAAGTGATGGCGTGCATGGAAGGCGTTGGCCGCCTCGATCAGCAACTTGGACGGCATGCATCCCACCCGCGCGCAGGTCGTTCCCCAGGGCCCGTCGTTGACGATGGCGAAATGCTCCGTGTGCTTGCGCACCTCGCGCAGTGCCGACAGTCCGGCCGAGCCGGCACCGACGATGATCACGTCGAGGGCGGTGGTGGGTGGGTTTTTCATTCTGTCTGATTCCTTTGACTGTGGCACCAGGTCCCGTGGAGGTCTCCGCTGCCGGTGGATGTGCCGAAAGGTGTGCCGACGGGAGTGCTGACTGAAGTGCCGACAGATGGTCGAGATGACTGCCTCGCCTGCCATGGGACATGCGTGCCAGTCTGCATGCTGGCGCTCGCGGCAGTCGTAGGCGAAGGGCCGAAACCGCTGCTGGACATCCAGGGCCCGGCCCGTGCCGCGCAGGGGCTAGCCGGATGCCCAGTGTTGCCATGCCGCGCCCGTGCGGCTGCCTGATGCGCCGAAATCCGCTTCCCGCGCAAAGCGCCTGAGGGATGTCTCGGTAACCCTCAAATGGCTGATACGGCACAAGCGGCTTTGCGCTGTTTGCAACCAGCGGCGCAGGGACCAATGAAGCTGCGCCACCATCTCGCCATGCACCTGTGCGCTGTGCAGGCGCAGACGGCCATCGAGGATGAAGGCCCTCACCGACCGTGCAGAAAGCTGCAGATCCTCGCAGACCTGCCTCAGCCCGACGCCTTCGCGGACCCGGGTGCTCAGGCCGCGCCTGTGCATCTGGCAGCGAACGGAGCGTTCGCTGCGGTCCAGCCGGCGGCAGATCACCTGCACGGGCAGGACGCCGGCCCAGCGTTCGAGTGCCAGCAGTTCTGCCGGACTCCAGCGGCGGCGAATTGCTCCATTCGGCCATGCGCTGTCGGATGTCAGGCAGTGTGTGATTGCCATGGAGAGCCCCCATTCATATGGCGCTGCGCTATGGCATGGCCTGAATCCCGGATGCCGATGAGACAATTATTGATGGGGGATTCTTTTGCAAGCTTTTGATTTTGTTGATTGTTTTTGTTGTTTTGATTGCTGCTCGGATGGACGGCTCCATACCGCGATGCCTATCGTGGGGCCGGGATGCGGATCACGGAAATAGCGTCTGCACCGGCACGCATATGCCAAGCCCCATGCGGATTTCCTGTTCGGCGCCCGATTTCCATGAACGACTTCTTTGCTTTTTCAGGAGAACCCTTCATGCGCCTTCAGCCAAAGCATTTGAATTTTTCCGCGGCGTGCCTTGCGTTGCTGGCACTGCCGGCCGCGCAGGCCCTGCCCATGCAGGACGTGGGCACGTCGGCAGGCCCGCAATGCGTGGGCCTGGACATCAACAACAGCGGCCATGTCGTGGGCGCCTGTGCAGAGAGCGACGGCTCGTCCGCAGGCTTCGTGTCGCTGGCGCCGGGCAGTGCGGCAGACCTTGTGCGCCTGTCGCCTGGGCGCAACTGCAACGCGGCGGCCATCACCAACAGCGGCCAGGTGGTGGGCAGCTGCCTGGACGGCAATTCGGTGTCCGTGGGCGTGTTCTGGAATGCGGCCACGCCGGCCACGGTGCAGACACTGCAGCCGCTGACGCTCGATGTGCGCAGCATGCCCACGGCATACAACCAGGGCGGCTATGTGGCAGGCGTCAGCCTGAGCGGCAGCAACACGTCCCGCCCTGTCATGTGGCGCAACAATGAAACCACGGCACGCGCGCTGCCGGCGGGCCTGCTGGGCCTGAACAGCACCAACTGCGTGCCGTCCGATGTGGACAATTTCGTGGTGGGCGGCAACATGCCGGGCATCGTGGGCAACTGTCCCGACAACAGCGGGCATCCGCGTCCTGTCTATTGGTCTGCCGCAGTCCTGGGCGGCTATATGGCCACGGCCCTGAACCTGCCTCTCAATGCCGTCTTCTGCCGCGCAAAGACCGTCGTCAATACCCGCATCATGGGCTACTGCGATTTTGGTGCCCAGGGTGGACGCACCGTCGTCTGGCTCAACTCGTCCTCCAGTCCGCAGGTGCTGTCCATATCGTCCCCGCCCGCGCGAAACAGCGGCGTCGATCTCAACATCCTCGGCGAGGTGATTGGGCACTACCAGTTGGCAGACGGGCGCAGCATGCCCTATTACTGGAACAGCCAGACCGGTGTCATCCGCGATATTCCTCCGCTGCCTGGCGGCATGAATGCACGTGTGGTGGATATCGGTGACAACGGAACGGTGGCAGGCCACAGCGAACTGGCCGACGGAAGTTCGCACGCCATCACCTGGACCCCCTTGGGCGGCACCGTGGACCAGGGAACCCTCGCAGGCGGCGAGAACAGTGCGGCCTCGGCACTGAGCCAGGATGGCTGCTACATGACAGGAAGGAGCGAAGTCGCGCAATTGGCCACGCATGCCTTCGTGCAGAACCTGTGCACGCCATGAAGGCGCAGCCTCGTCTCACACCGTGCATAAAGGAAATACCATGAAGATGCGATATCCAAGACTTGCAACCACACTGGCAATCGCTGTGTGCGGGCTCTGGGCCCCTCCAGTGCAAGCGAACGGCATTTCATTCGAGAATTTTTCCTCCTCCAATGCGGCACAGGCTTTTTTTGGCTCATATAGTATGTTGCCCCTGATGATGGCGCGAACGAGCGAGTTGTCGAAATTGATGGAAATGATGACTGCGAATACAGGTAAAACCGAACTAATGCCACTTCAGATGATGGCGAAATGAATATGAGCATGTTTGCGGTATGAATGCGCCTGTGGTGAATATAGGCGATACCGCAATGGTGGCTTGCTACAGCGAACTGGGCGATGAAAGCTTTCGCGCCATCATCTGGGCGTCCACAAACAACGCGTGCTGTGTGCAGAATCTGTGGACTCCTGCTCGTCAGTATCAATTTAAAAACGATGAGATAAAGGGGTTGAAATGAGATTTCGATATGAAAAATCATTGTCCACTATGGTGGTATTTGGTGTTTTAATGTCCTCATCTGCGGCGCATGCAAATAATATTTATTTTTCGGAAGATGGTCTAATAAATTTGGAAAATAGCAGCCTGTATGCAAATGGTAGTTCAGTTGGAGCTGGCTTTTATCATACTTGTGGCAGTGTTTTGATAGCGGGAAATAAGTTGGTGACAGCTGCTTATTGCCTTGGGTATTCCTTTAGGGAACTACATTGATCAGGGCTTGAAAGCTAACTGTCTAATTTCACATGGCTTGTTTTGCCTGCTTGCGATTTGCTTTTTGGCCATTTGATGAGTAATTACCAGCATCAAATCAGTCTGGCAATGCCATGCGGCCCGGCCTTCCGCCATGGCTGGGCGCCTGTTCCGGCGCAGGGGCATCGTCGGCCATCAACTTCCCCATCAGGCCTCGCAGGATTGCCAGCGTCGGCGCCTCGCTGCGCTGACGCAGCGTGACCAGCCCGAAGCGGGCGGTGCTGCGCATGGGCGGGTCCATGGGCAATTCGGCCAGGTCCGGGGCGACGGCGCGCACGGCCAGCAGCACGGTGTCGCTGTTGCGCGCAACGTCCACAAGGCTGGGCAACTCCTCGCACTGCAGTGTGACGAACCGCGCCGGGTGGGCCGTGGCGCCATAGGTCTCCACCAGCAGCCAGGCCACCTGGTCGCTCAATGGTGTGGAGGCGACGGGGTAGCGCTGCACATCCTCGAAGCGCAGATCCCGCTGCAGGCGGGCCAGTGGATGGTCGGTGCGGCACATGAAGGCGGCGCGCATTTCGTGCACGACGTCCAGCGCAAGGTCGGGTGCGGGCCGCAGCGCGCGCAGGTCCACGACCAGGGCGTCGAGCAGGCGCTCGCGTAGCGAGTGCACCAGCAGATCGGTGCTGCCGCGCGCCACCTCGGTTCGCACGCCGGGATGGTGCACGGTCATGTGCTGCAGGAACGGCGTCATCAATATTGCGCCGGGGCCCGATCCCAGGCCCACACGCACGGTGCCGGCCGCACCCTCGCGCAATTGGCGCCCCCTGTCACGCAGCTCGTCGGCTTCAGCCACCAGGGCGCGTGCCCGTCCCAGCATCTCGCGGCCGAAGGCTGTGAGTTCGCTGTGGCGGCCGATGCGGTCGAACAAGGGTATGCCCAGCTCCTGCTCCAGCGCGCGCACGCTGCGGCTGAGGGCCGGCTGTGTCAGATGCATGGCCTCGGCCGAGCGGCTGAAGGAGCCGGTCTGCGCCACCGATATGAGATGCCTGAGCTGCACCAGCGTCATGATTTTTCGCGCCCTGAAGTCTGCATGAAACTCATGCTAATGCAGCCAACAATGCATTGGACGTTCGATGACCCGGCTCCTAGGATGCCGCGTATCCGGCCGACCGAGCCGGAGCCATCCACCAAGGAGACATGATGAGATTTTTGTTCCAGCGCGTTTGGCTGACGGGCGCCGGCCTGCTGCTGAGCGCGGGCCTGGCCTGTGCGCAGAGCCCGTCCTCCAGGCCCGTGAGCCTGATGGTTCCCTATCCGGCCGGCGGCCCTTCGGATGCCATTGCCCGCATCTTCAGCGTGCCGCTGTCCAAGGCACTGGGCCAGCAGGTCATCGTGGAGAACCTGGGCGGCGTGAGCGGCGCCATGGCCGCGCAGAAAGTGCTGGCCGCTCCGCCTGACGGGCACTACGTCTTCCAGGGCTCGCCCAACGAGGTGATCCTGTCGCCGCTGGCCAATGCCGCCGTGCGGCTCAAGGCCGAGGATTTCCGCCTGGTCCATCCCGTGGCCGAGGCCGTGATGGTCTTCGTCGCTCGCAAGGACCTGGAGGCCGGCAACGTGGATGAGCTGATCGCGCTGGCCCGCAAAAGCGCCAGCCGGCCGCTGTCGTACGGCAGTGTCGGCATTGGCTCGCTCTACCACCTGATCCTGGAGAAGGTGCAGCAGGACGCCGGCATACAACTCATGCATGCGCCCTACAAGGGCAATGCGCCGCTGCTGCAGGACATAGGCAGCGGGCAGGTCGATTTCGCTGTGCTCGTCTACAGCGCTGCCATGGGCGCGCTGGCCGAGCAGGGCCGGCTCAAGATCCTGGGCCAGCTGGGGGAGCAGCGATCGGAGCTGCTCAAGAATGTGCCCACGGTGCGTGAGGGCCGGGAGCTGAAAAACTTCGCCTACAAGACTTGGACCAGCTTCCTGGTGCGCAAGGACACGCCGCAGGAGGTGGTGCAAAGGCTGCACCAGGCGATAGGCGCCATGCTCAAGGACCCGGGCGTGCGCGAGCAACTGGCCCTGCAGACCCAACTGGCCGCGGCGCCCATGTCGCTGGCCGAAGCGGCGCAGTTCTATGAGGCCGAGACGGCCCGCTACCGCAGCATTGCCCGCTCCATCCGCCTGCAACCCCAGTGAGACGCCGCACATGAACACCCTTCTGGACACTTTGCGCGGCTCGGCCGCAGCCTTCGTCGAGCTGCGCCGCGACATCCACAGGCACCCCGAGCTCGGCTTCGAGGAACACCGCACCAGCGCCCTTGTCGCGCAGCAACTGGAGCAATGGGGCTACGAGGTGGAACGCGGCCTGGGCGGCACGGGCGTGGTGGGGCGGCTGGTGCGCGGCAGCGGCAGCCGGCGTCTGGGTCTGCGCGCCGACATGGACGCGCTGCCCATCGCCGAGGCCAATGAATTCGCCCATGCCAGCACGCATGCCGGCGTCATGCATGCCTGCGGCCATGACGGCCATACCGCCATGCTGCTGGCAGCGGCCCGGCATCTGGCCGAGCACGGCGGCTTCGACGGAACGCTCACGCTGATCTTCCAGCCTGCGGAGGAGGGCGGCGGCGGCGCCCTGCGCATGATGGAGGACGGCCTCTTCGAGCGACATCCCTGCGACGCCATCTTTGCCATGCACAACATGCCGGGCCTGCCCCAGGGAAGGCTGGCCTTGCGCGAGGGCGCAGCCATGGCGTCCTCCGACTACGCCACGCTCACGCTCACCGGGGTGGGCGGGCATGGTGCCATGCCGCACCGCGCGGCCGACCCCATCGTTGCGGCCGCCAGCATCGTCATGGCCTTGCAGACCATCGTCTCGCGCAACATCGATCCGCTGCAGATGGCGGTGGTGACCGTGGGCGCCATCCATGCGGGCAAGGCCAACAACGTGATCGCCCACAGCGCGGTGCTGGAGTTGAGCGTGCGTGCGCTGGATGCCGATGTGCGCAGGCTGCTGGAGGAGCGCATTCGCGACCTGGTGAGTGCGCAGGCCGAGAGCTTCGGCGTGCAGGCGCAACTCGACTGGCGACCCGGCTATGCCGTGCTGGTCAACACGCCCAAGGAGACGGACTTCGCGCGCCAGATCGCGCTGGAGCTGCTGGGCCCGGAACATGTCACGCTGCAGGCGCCACCCTTGCCGGGCAGCGAAGACTTTGCCTTCATGCTGCAGCGCGTGCCAGGCAGCTATCTGCTGATTGGCAATGGCGAGGGAAGCGAGCAAGGCGCCTGCATGGTGCACAACCCGGGCTATGACTTCAACGACGACAACATCGCCGTGGGAGCCGCCTATTGGGTGCTGCTGGCGCAGCGGTTTCTGGTGGCTGGTTGAACTGCTTGAGCCCGGCGCATCTCATTCGCTGGGGTGGACTTCCAGCCAGCCCACGCGTCCTTGACCGCTCTCGTTGAGGCGGCTCACAAAGCCTTCAGCCTGCGACTGCGGCAGGCGCAGATCGAACTGCACCAGCGATCCATGCTCGACCTGGAGCAATTCGGCGCCTGCCGCCTCGATCTCGCGCCGCACCAGGCCTTCGAGCGCATAAGGGACACTGCAGCGCAGCAATTGCATGCGCTGCAGCGTCACCTTCTCGGCGGTCAGCAAGGCCTGGGCCACGGCATCGGTGTAGGCACGGACCAGGCCGCCGGCGCCCAGCTTGACGCCGCCGAAGTAGCGCACCACGGTGGCCAGCACGCCTTCCAGGTCCTGGTGGCGCAGCACGTCCAGCATGGGGCGGCCTGCCGTGCCGCTGGGCTCGCCGTCATCGACGGCTGCCGACTGGCCGCCTGCCAGCAGCGCCCAGCAGACATGGGCGGCGCCCGGGTGCTCGCGGCGCAGCGCATCGACCACGGCCTGGGCGCTGGCGCGGTCGGCCATGGGCTGCACGCAGCCGATGAAACGGCTTTTCTTGATGATGAGTTCGCTGTGCGCGGGTGCGCGGAGTGTCTGTGGCATGGAGGGCGGCAAGCTTACCCGATTGCCCCTGGCTCGGTGTTTGGCGCATGGATTCATTACGCCTTTATTACGAAGCGCTACACATTTGTGAGCATGCGTACCTTGTGTCATTTCAGCTTCAGCGGGTTGCATCCAGGTTTGTCCTACAGAAATCGTGAAAGATTCGCAGTAAGCTTTCTGTCAAGGAGGCGCAACCATGAACACCCCACCTTCCCGCGATCCCGTTCTCACCGAACACACCTTTGGCCGCGATCATTTCAGTCCTCCGCCCATGGCGTTGGAGCAGGCAGGCCAGGACCATGAAGCCGCCGGCGGCGGCCTTCCTCTGGACCTGGACCAGCGCATTCGCAACGTAGGCGAATGGTGATGGCTGCAGCCGTGCAGCCAAGGGCCATCCGGCCAGGCTGAGCGGCTCCAACGACCGCCGACAGGAACGCAGCAGGCAATGGCCTCGCTGCGCTGGATTTATCATTCCAACATCTTCACCCAGGCCGGCTGCGCAATGCACCGGCCTTTTTGCATTCCTGCCACAGCCTGTTCCCGTACCCATGAGCAATGACACCATTCGCAGCCATTGGCTGCTGGCACCTGCCTGCGCCAGCGATGCCAGCCTGCCTGTGCCGCTGGGCGATGTGACGGCGCTGCTGGAGCAGGTGGGCCGCTCCAGCGCCAGCAGCGACGAGGTGGCCGGGCAGCTGCTGCACCTGCTGGGCCGGCATGTGCCGTTGGCGCAGTGCACGATCTTTTCGTTCCAGGGGCGATCTCGGCCGCGCATCGTGGGGTTCGGGGACCGGGCACGCACAGGCGCACTGCCTTTGATTTCCCAGGATTACAGCGAGCGCTTCTATCCACTGGACGGCGCGCAGCGCGTGATGCAGGCCGAGCTGGCGCGGCAGCAGCGCAATCCCCAGGCGCCAGCGCGCGTCTGGCTCCATCGCCAGAAGCCTTCGGACGTGAGCCATCCCGAGTACCGCCGTGTCTGCTATGACCTGCCCCGCCTGGTGGAGCGGCTTTCGCTGCTGACCCTGCAGACCGGCGCACGCTGGCTGGCGGTGAATCTGTACCGGGGTGAGGAGCACGGCGGCTTTGACCCGCAGTCCATTGCACGCATCGAGGCCTTTGCTCCGCTGGTCATGCAGGCCATGCGCCTGCATTACGCGGGCCAGGCCCTGCAGGACGATCTGGCGGGCCTGGTGCTGGCGCGCCTGGCGCGGCGCTTTGCGCATCTCACGCAACGCGATATGGACGTGGTGCGCTGCGTGGTCGAGGGGCTGGACACCGAGCGGCTGGCGCAGCGCCTGGGCATCACGGTGGCCAGTGCCCGGACCTATCTCAAGCGCGTCTGCGGCAAGCTGGGCGTGCAGGGGCAGCGCGAGCTGTTTGCCTTGCTGATGGAGCCCGAGGCGCTGTCCTGAGCCTGGGGGCTGGAGGGTCCTGTCTGTCCCCATCCGGGGACATTGCCGGAGCGGGGGCTGCCTACACTGCGGCCTCACAAAGACGCAAGACGCAAGACGGAGACATCCATGCATCAGCCCCATGCCCAGCCGCGGCATTCCATCTACTACCGGTACCGGGTGCACCAGCCCTGGCTGCCTTCGCAGCATCCAGGGGTGCAGCGCCATCCTGTCGTCATCGTCGGCACGGGCCCTGTGGGGCTGACCACGGCGCTGGAGCTGGCGCGCCACGGCCAGCGCTGCGTGCTGCTGGAGTCCGAACTGCAGGTGTCCGAAGGCAGCCGCGCCATCGTCTTCACGCGCCGCTCCATGGAGATCCTGCAGCAGGTGGGCGTGGCCGAGCGGGTCATGGCGAACGCCTTGCCCTGGCGCTGTGGCAACTCGTTCTACCGGGGGCAGCGCGTGTTCCGCATGGAGGCGCCGCACAGCGAGGACGATCGCTTCCATCCCATGACCAATCTGCAGCAGCAGTACCTGGAGGAATACCTGGTCGATGCGGTGCTGGCCCATCCGCTGATCGAGCTGCGCTGGGGCAACCGCGTGGACCGGGTGGAGCAGGTCGGCAGCGGCGCCGCCGCAAAGGCGCGGCTGCAAGTGGACACGCCGCAAGGCCCGTATGCGATGGAGGCCGACTGGCTGGTCGCCGCCGATGGCGCCCGCTCCGGCATACGCACGGCCATGGGCCTGGTGATGGAGGGGGCGTCGTACGAGGGCCGCTTCGTGATCGCCGACATCCGCATCGACCTGCCACTGCCCACGGAGCGCCTGGCCTTCTTCGACCCGGTCTGGAACCCCGGCAACACCATCCTCATGCACCGCGAGCCGCATGGCATCTGGCGCGTGGACTACCAACTGCCTGCGGGCGAGGACGCGCAGCAGGCGCTGCAGCCCGAATCGCTCAAGGCGCGCATCGACGCGCAGCTGGAGATGATCGGCTTCGGCGGCACGCCCTGGGAAATGGACTGGAGTTCGGTCTACTCCGCCCGCGCGCTGACCTTGCCGGACTATGTGCACGGCCGCGTGATCTTCGCGGGCGATGCGGCCCACATGCTGCCCATCTTCGGCGTGCGCGGTGCCAACACGGGTTTTCAGGATGCCCAGGCCCTGGCTTGGCGGCTGGCCCTGGTGGCGCGCGGCGTGGCGCCGGTGAGGCTGCTGGACAGCTACAGCGGCGAGCGCGTGGGCGCGGCGCGCGAGATTGTCGAAGAGGCCGGCAAGAGCACGCGCTTCATGGCGCCGCCCTCGCGCGGCTTCCGGCTGCTGCGCGATGCCGTGCTGTCGCTGTCGCTCACCCAGGAATTCGTGCGGCCGCTGTACCACTGGCGCACCTCCCGGCCGCACGAATACGCGCACTCGCCGCTCAACAGCGCGGATGACGACAACCACCTGTTTGAAGCCGGCCCTGGCCATGGCGCACCGCCGCTGAACCTGCGCCTGGGGCCCGATGACTATCTGCTGGACCACCTGGGCGGTGGATTCGACCTGCTGTATTTCACCGATGGCACGCCCGTGCCTGCCCAGTGGTGCGAAGTTGCCAGGATGGCGCGCGGCCGTGGCGTGGGCCTGCGCATCGTGGCCATCTCCAGCCAGGCGGCCGCGCAGCCGGTCCAGGGTGCCGATCTGACCCTGGCCGATGCAGATGGCCGCTGCCGTGCACGCCATGGCGTGCCGGCAGGGCACCCGCCTGGTGCCGCCTATCTGCTGCGGCCCGATCAGCATGTCTGCGCGCGCTGGCTGGCGCTGGATGCCCGGCGCCTGCAATCGGCCATCGACAACGCCACCTGCACGCAAGGAGTTCCGGCATGAGCCAAGAACAGACATCACCCCACACCCTTGATATCGCCGGCCTGGAAACTGTCTACGACCAGCTGGCCACAGCCATCGACACGGCGGGCCCGCAGCGGTCCGAGCTGTTCCTGGTCAAGCTGGCGCTGCTGGCGGCCGAACGGCTGGGCAGCGCGTCCGTGTTCTCGGAGCTGGTGCAGGCGGCGCAGCAGGATCTCTAGTGCGTAGTCGCGCTCCAGGGAAAACCGCTATCGCTGTCGGGGCGCCGACGGGCCGTGGCATGGCCGGCACTGGCTAACATCGGCCCGAAAACAAGGGTCCCGCGAGCCATGGATGTACTCAGTGAAGTTCTCGATATTTGCCGCTCGGAGCGCGCCGTCACGGCGCGCTTTGCGCTGACGGCGCCGTGGAGCCTGAAGTCCACGGGCGTCACCGGCGCCATGATCCGCATGGCGCGCGGCGCGCCTTACTGGATCCAGGTGGAGGGCATGCCGGCGCTGCGGGTCGAGCCCGGCGATCTGGTCATGCTGCCCATGGGCGCCGCGCATGTGGTGGCGTCCGACATGGACGTTGCCAGCGAGCTGTTCTCGCGCATGATCGCCCGCCACGCCGAAGGACCGCGGGACGAAAATCCCCTGGTCTTCAGCCATGGCGGCGGCGGCGAGGCCACGGACATGTTTTCGGCCCTGTTGTGGTTTTCCGCCTACTGCCGTCATTCGGTGTTCCGCATCCTGCCGCCGCTGATCCACATCCGGGCAAGCGACCTGCCGCTGGCCGGCTGCCTGGCCACCACCATGGAGTCGCTCACGCTGGAGACGCTGGCGCGGCGCCCGGGCTGGCGCCTGTCGGCCGCGCGCATGGGCGAGCTGCTGCTGGTCAACATCCTGCGCGAGCACCTGGCGCGCGAGACTGCCATTGGCGAAGGCTGGCTGCGGGGCCTGGGCGATGCCTGTGTTGCGCGTGCCCTGGTGTGCATGCACCGCGAACCGCAGCGGGCCTGGAGCGTGGAGACGCTGGCCATCGAGGCCGGCATGTCGCGCACCCGCTTCAGCATGCGTTTCAAGGAGCTGGTGGGTGCCACGCCCATCGGCTATCTGACGGCGCACCGCATGGCGCTGGCGGCCCAGCAGATGGAAGCCGGCGGGCTGTCATCGGCCCGCATCGCCGAGAACGCGGGCTACGACTCGCCGAAGGTGTTTGCGCGGGCATTTCGCCGCTGGTCCGGGCACACGCCCAAGGCCTGGCTGGCGCAGGAGGCCGCAAAGAGGTCGGGCTGGCAGCAGCAGGAAGGCCGTATCAGGGGGCTGGAGCAAGACCCTTGACCAGCAGGGTTGAGTGCCGAAACGTACACTGGCCGGTTCCTTCCGCACAGGCTCCCAGAAGCCGAACCGCCCATCATGAACGCCCCCGTTGACGTTTCCTTCTTCCATCGCGCCGCCAAACCGCTGACCAGCTATCGTCCTTACTGGGCCAAGCGCTTTGGCACGGCCCCGTTCCTGCCGATGAGCCGGGCCGAGATGGAACAGCTTGGCTGGGACAGCTGCGACGTGATCCTGGTGACGGGCGACGCCTATGTGGATCACCCCAGCTTCGGCATGTCGGTGATCGGCCGGGTGCTGGAGGCACAGGGCTTTCGCGTGGGCATCATTGCCCAGCCTGACTGGCAAAGCGCCGAGGCCTTCAAGGCCCTGGGCCGGCCCAACCTGTTCTGGGGCGTGACGGCGGGCAACATGGATTCCATGATCAACCGCTACACGGCCGATCGCAAGATCCGCTCCGACGATGCCTATACGCCGGGCGACGTGGGCGGCAAGCGCCCGGACCGGGCGGCCATCGTCTACAGCCAGCGCTGCCGCGAGGCCTACAAGGACGTGCCCATCGTGCTGGGCGGCATCGAGGGCAGCCTGCGCCGCATCGCCCATTACGACTACTGGAGCGACAAGGTGCGCCGCTCCATCGTCGTGGACAGCAAGTGCGACATCCTGCTGTACGGCAACGCCGAACGCGCCCTGGTCGAGGTGGCCCACCGCCTGGCTGCGCGCGAGCCCGTGGAAAGCATTACCGACGTGCGCGGCACGGCCTTCTTCCGCCGTGAGTCGGAGGCGGGCTGGTTCGAGCTGGATTCCTCCGTGGTGGACGAGCCCGGCGTGGTCGAGCCCCACATCAACCCCTACATGACCACCAGCGAGCAGGCCGAGGCCCAGGGCCAGGCCTGCTCCAAGGAAGAGGGTGATGCCGACGCGAAGCCGGACGGCGCCTCGGTCGCCGCTGTTCAGACCATCCAGTTCGTGCCCAACCCGTCGCTGCGCGGCAAGGGCAAGCAGCCGCCGCGCGACAAGACCGTGCTGCGCCTGCCCAGCTATGAGCAGGTCAAGGCCGATCCCATCCTCTACGCCCACGCCAACCGCGTGCTGCACCTGGAGACCAATCCCGGCAACGCCCGCGCCCTGGTCCAGGCCCACGGCGAAGGAGTGACCGCGCGCGATGTGTGGCTGAACCCGCCCCCCATCCCGCTGACCACGGCCGAGATGGACTGGGTCTTTGGCCTGCCGTATGCGCGAAGCCCCCATCCCAGCTATGCCGACGCCAACGGCAGCCATGAGGGCGAGACCAAGATCCCGGCCTGGGAGATGATCCGCACCTCGGTCAACATCATGCGCGGCTGCTTCGGCGGCTGCACCTTCTGCTCCATCACCGAGCATGAAGGCCGCATCATCCAGAGCCGCTCCGAGGAGTCCATCATCCAGGAGGTCGAGGACATCCGCGACAAGGTCAAGGGCTTCACCGGCACCATCTCCGACCTGGGCGGCCCCACGGCCAACATGTACCGCCTGGGCTGCAAGAGCCCCGAGATCGAGGCCGCCTGCCGCAAGCCCAGCTGCGTGTTCCCCGGCATCTGCCAGAACCTGCACACCGACCATGCCCCGCTGGTCAAGATCTACCGCCGCGCGCGCAATCTGCCGGGCATCAAGAAGATCCTGATCGGCTCGGGCCTGCGCTACGACTTGGCCGTGAAGTCGCCCGAGTACGTCAAGGAACTGGTGCAGCACCATGTGGGCGGCTACCTGAAGATCGCGCCCGAGCACACCGAATCCGGGCCGCTGACCAAGATGATGAAGCCGGGCATAGGCAGCTATGACCGCTTCAAGCAGATGTTCGAGCAGTTCAGCGAGGAAGCGGGCAAGAAGCAGTACCTGATTCCCTACTTCATCGCCGCCCACCCGGGCACCAGCGACGAGGACATGATGAACCTCGCCATCTGGCTGAAGAAGAACGGATTTCGCGCCGACCAGGTGCAGACCTTCTACCCCAGCCCCATGGCCACGGCCACGGCCATGTACCACTCGGGTCGCAACACCCTCACCAAGGTGCGTCGCCAGATGCGCGACGTAAGCGAGGAGTCGGTGGACATCGTGCGCGGTGAAAAGCGCCGCCGACTGCACAAGGCCTTCCTGCGCTACCACGACCCCAACAACTGGCCGCTGCTGCGCGAGGCCTTGAAGGCCATGGGCCGTGCCGACCTCATCGGCAACGGCAAGCAGCACCTGATCCCCACCTTCCAGCCCCTGGTCGATGGCGGCTACCAGAGCGCGCGCCGCAAGAACAGCACCCAGGGAACGGGCGTGGCCGCGCGTGCCGTGGTCTCCCAGCAGGGCAAGGCCTATGCCCTCAACAAGGCCGGTGGCAAGAGTGCGGGGCCGGGCAAGGCGCAGGCACAGGCCCGCGACCCCGGAGGCGACGTGCGCTTGCGCTCCAGTCAGCCCAAGCCCGGCCGCATGCTGACCCAGCACACGGGCCTGCCACCGCGCCCTGGCGTGGGCGGCTCCGCAGGCGCTGCCGGGGCCGGCCGCAAGGCCGCGCCGGGCGGGCGCAAGCCGCGCTGACGCGCCTCAGCCGACTGCCGGCGCCAGCGTGCCTTGCCATTCGCGGCGGGCGGCCTGGGCACCGCTTTCGAAGTACTGCGTGTCCAGCGGCACGGGCCGCGCCAGGGCAAAGCCCTGCGCGTAGTCCACGCCCACGGCCTGCAGGGCCTGGGCGATCTCCCGGCTTTCCACATACTCGGCCACCGTGCGCTTGCCCAGGATATGGCCTATGCGGTTGATCATCTCCACCATGGCGTGGTTGCTGGGGTCCTGGAGCATGTCGCGCACGAAGCCGCCGTCGATCTTCAGATAGTCCACGGGCAACTGCTTCAGATAGGTCAGCGAGGACATGCCCACGCCGAAGTCGTCCAGCGCAAAACGGCAGCCCAGCGTGCGCAGGGCCTGGATCAGCCGGGTGGCGCTGGACAGACTGGCGATGGCGCTGGTCTCGGTGATCTCGAAGCACAGCAGCTGCGGCGCGATGCCGTGCGTGCTCAGCTGCGCCTGCACAAAGTCCAGCAGCCCGTCGTCGTCGAGGCTGGGGCCTGACAGATTGATGGCGCAGGTGTCGATATGGCGCAGCGCGGCCGGATGCTCGGCCAGCGTGGCCAGCGTTCTGGCGATCACCCAGCGGTCGACGGTGGGCATGATGCCGTAGCGCTCTGCCGCGGGTATGAACGCGGCTGGCGAGATGATCTGGCCCTGCTCGTCGCGCAACCGCAGCAGCACCTCGAAATGCAGGCCGCGCTGGCCATCGGGCTGCAGCGGTGCAATGCTTTGTGCATACAGGCAAAAGCGCTCCTGCTCCAGCGCCGTGCGTATGCGCGTGACCCATTCCATCTCGCTGACGTGGCGGGTGTATTCGCCGTCGTCGCTGCGGTAGACATAGATGCGGTTGCGGCCGCGCTCCTTGGCGCGGTAGCAGGCCATGTCGGCCATGCGCAGCAGGTCCTGGGCCGACTGGACCTCGCCGCCGATGTGGACCAGTCCAATGCTCAGTCCTGTGCGCAGCACCTGCTTGCCCCAGTGCACGTGCAGGGCTTCGGCAGCCTGGCGCAGCTTTTCGGCAATGCGCAGCGCGGGCTCGGGCGGACAGTTCTCCAGAAGAACGCCGAATTCGTCGCCGCCCAGGCGTGCCAGGGTGTCTGTCTCGCGCAGGTTGTGCAGCAGCAGACGGCTGACCTCGCACAGCATTTCATCGCCCGCCGGATGGCCGCAGGTCTCGTTGATGAGCTTGAACTGGTCCAGATCCATGTACAGCAGGGCTGCGGGCCGCAGCCTGTGCTGGCCCTGGTTGAGCAGGCGCTGCAGGCGGCGCTCGAATTCCACGCGGTTCTCCAGCCCGGTCAGGCCGTCATGGCTGGCATGCCAGGAAAGCTGGTCCAGATACTGCTGCTCACGCGAGACATCCCTGAGCACGATCACCGCACCTGCCGGGCGCTCCCCGCCGCCGCTGATGGCCGAGCCCATGAGCTTGACCGGCACGATGCTGCGGTCATGGCGCCGCAGCCACCGCGTGTGCTCTTCGCGCAATTGCCGACCCGACAGCAGATGGGTCAGCAGGCTTTCCGCCGTCTGGGTGGTGTCGATGCTGTTGAAATGCAGGCCCTTGGCCAGGTGCCGTCCCTTGAGCTGCTGCTCGCTGCTGCCCAGCAGGCCCAGCGCGGCAGGGTTGGCATAGTCCACCACGCCCTGGGCGTCCGTGGTGATCACGGCATCGCCCAGCGATGCCAGCGTGGTCTGGGCCCTTTCCTTTTCGGTCAGCAGGTCGTTTTGCACCTGCTGGCGCTGCTGCAGCATGCGCCGCGTATGCCAGAGCGCCACCAGGATCAGCGCCACGCCCAGCATCAGGTGAATGCACTGCAGCCACATCACCATCTGCCGGGAGCTGCGGCCCAGCGAGGCGCTGAACTGCTGGGTGGCGGGTGTGACGCCGGCGTTGATCTGCTCGATCTCGCGCTTCCAGGTGATGACGTCCTCGGCGCTCACGCTTCCCACGGTGTGGCGCTGCTCTATCTCCTGCGCCAGCCGGTCGAGCTGCTGCAGGTACTGGTCGCCCTGCTTCCAGTAACGATAGGGCTCCTCCAGCAGTTCGACATGGCGAAAAGTCTGCATCAGCCAGATCAGCGCGTCGGCATCGTCCGGGTGGTTGCCTCCCAGCAGAATGCCGGCGCGCGCGTCCTTGACCCTGGCTGGCACATCGTCCAGCGCCATGCGGGCCTGCCAGTCGCCTGCAGGAACGATCATGGCCTGCTCGAAGCGCGCCAGGTCGCGCGCCGAGCCGCTGTCCACATAGCGGCTCAGGGCGTAGATGGCATCCTTCTGTGCCTTGGACCACAGGCTTTCTCCGGCCACGAAGGCGCGCACCGCAGACACAAGGTAGAGGCTGCCGCTGGCCATGACCACCAGCACCACGACCACCAGCACCAGGGGCCAGATGCGCTGCACCAGCTGCAGTACCGGCACATGGGCTGGGGGCTGGCTTTGCATAGGCGGTGGACGGAAGGGGGACCCAGCGGCGGCCTTAGGCGCTGGCGCCGATGCGCTGCAGGCCAGGCGCTGAGTGGCTAGGTGGCTGACGCATCCCGGATAGCGGGGCGGTCGATGGATGTTCTCGAACCATGGGGCTGCCTCCAGATGAGCCGATTATGGGTGTTTCCAGATGTGTTCGGGTTGTCTGGTTGTATGCGCAACTCTGATTTAAGAGGAGCAGGCTATCGCGGTAAAGAGGGTCGTCGGCAGCAGCATGTTCATACTCGGCGGGCAGCCGCGACCCAGGCGGCTTGTAGGCCGTGCGCAGATGCTGCCTTTCGGCATTCGCCTACAAGCGGCGCGAGGCCGCTGGCTGAGCGGCGAGCGGATGCAGGGGCAGGTCGTGGCGCTCGGCCAGGTCTGCCAGTTCGGCGCAGGACAGGGCAGCCAGGAAGGCTTCCAGGGCCGCATGCGTGGCCGGGTTGCGCATGCAGGCGATGCTGCCATCGCCCGGCACCGATGCTGCTGCGCACAGGCGTGCCGCGAAATGCGGCTCCAGTGCCGCCACGGCCACCGAACCGTCGGCGCAGGCATAGACGCGATAGCCTGCGTGTGCTCCGCCCACATCTCCGTCGGGCCGGGTCAGGCCCCAGTGCCAGGGCAGGGCCAGCCATTGCGCGGCCTGTGCCAGTCCTGTTTCCTGCAGGTTGCCGTGGCCGCTGCGCTGGCGCAGCAGCCAGGCCTTGAGCACGGCCTCGCTGGCCATCAGCGCACCGGCCATGTCGGCAAACAGGCTGGGTGGCATGGCGCCGCCCTGTACCAGCCCCGCCTCGGCCTGATAGGTCAGGTCATGGCCCGGCACATCGGCCAGGGCTCCCGCGCTGCCGACGATGCGCACCAGCGACAGCTGCGGATGGCGCTGCTGCAGCGACGCCCAGTCCAGCCCCAGCTTGGCCAGCGCGGCGGGGCGGAACGAGGTCAGCAGGATGTCGGCGCTGTCCAGCGCCTTGTGCAGCGCGGCCTGTCCGTCCTCGGTCTTGAGCTGTGCCTGCCAGACTGCGATGCCCTGGTGCATGTCGGAATAGGCCTGCGGGCTGTAGAGCGCCATCGGGTCCGCGCCGGCAGGCCCTGGCTGCGCAGAGGGCGGCTCCAGCTTGCTGCACTGCGCGCCCATGGCCGCGCAGCGCATCAGGGCGGCGGGACCCGGCAGGTTCAGTGCCAGGCTCAGAATGCGTACGCCGGACAGGGGCAGCCCGTCTGCAGGCGAGGAGGTGAAGGGAGTGAGGCAGGCGTGATCTGGCATGGGAATGGAGCGTCTCGTTCTTCATTCGATGTTTCGGCTGCCCGCATGATCGCACCGGTACCCGCGCAGCCCTGGCGCATACCGGACTGCCAGGATGCAAAAATCGCCCGCACAAAGAAAATGCCGCCAGGGCAGGGAGCGCTGGCGGCATGCCTTCTCACCCGGCGCAGGGCCAGGTGGCTGGAGTGGCGGTCAGACCACCTTGGCGATCGACTGGCAGACGTAGTCGATATTCTTGCTGTTGAGCGCGGCCACGCACATGCGGCCCGTGTCCGTGCCGTAGACGCCGAACTCGGTGCGCAGGCGCACCATCTGGTCCTTGCTCAGGCCGGAGTAGCTGAACATGCCGATCTGCGTGGTGATGAAGCTCATGTCCTGCTGGACGCCGGCAGCCTTCAGGCCATCGACCAGCTTCTGGCGCATGGCCTTGATGCGCACGCGCATCTCGCCCAGTTCCTTTTCCCACAGGGCGCGCAGCTCGGGGTTGTTCAGCACGGCCGCCACCACGGCGCCACCATGGGTGGGTGGGTTGGAATAGTTGGTGCGGATCACGATCTTGAGCTGGCTCAGCACGCGGGCCGCCTCTTCCTTGTCGTTGGCGACCACCGACAGTGCGCCCACGCGCTCGCCGTACAGGCTGAAGCTCTTGGAGAACGAGGTCGAGACGAAGATGTTCAGGCCGGCGGCCACGAACTTGCCGATCACGGCGCCGTCTTCGGCGATGCCGTGGCCAAAGCCCTGGTAGGCCATGTCAAGGAAGGCCACCAGGCCCTTGGCCTTGACGGCGGCAATCACCTGGTCCCACTGCTCGGCCGTGATGTCGTAGCCGGTCGGGTTATGGCAGCAGGCGTGCAGCACCACGATGGTGCCAGGGGCCGCTGCGTTCAGGTCGGCCAGCATGCCTTCGAAGTTCACCTTGCGGTTGACGGCGTCGTAGTAGGCATAGGTGCCCACCTCGAAACCGGCGTTCGTGAAGATGGCCTTGTGGTTTTCCCAGCTCGGGTCGGAGATCAGCACCTTGGCAGCGGGGCTGATCTTCTTGAGGAAGTCGGCGCCGATCTTCAGGCCGCCGGTGCCGCCGATGGCCTGCACCGTGGACACGCGGCCGGACTTGACGACGTCGGACTCGGCGCCGAACACCAGGCCCTTGACTGCGGCATCATAGGCAGCGATGCCGTCGATGGGCAGGTAGCCGCGGGCCGTGGGCTTGTCCATCATCGCCTTCTCGGCGGCCTGCACGCACTCGAGCAGGGGCAACTTGCCGTTGTCGTCGAAGTACACGCCCACGCCCAGATTCACCTTGCTGGGGTTGGTGTCGGCAGCGAACTGCTCGTTCAGACCCAGGATGGGGTCGCGGGGGGCCATTTCGACGGCGGTAAACAGAGACATGAAGCGTCCTTGGGATGTCTTGGGAGGTGGAAAAAACGCGGCTAGCCCCAAGCTGCGGTAGGCTTTCGGGTTAACCCATGAATTCTAGCGATCTCGCCGGCCGATACCCACTTTTGCGAACCCACGTCATGCACGAAGTCTCTGATTCCTCTCCAGCACCTGCGGCCTCGGGCCAGTTCGTGCATTTCGCGGACTCCCCCTTCGAGCTGTTCCAGCCCTATCCACCGGCTGGCGACCAGCCCGCCGCCATTGAGAAGCTGGTCGAGGGCATCCAGGACGGTGAATCCTTTCAGACCCTGCTGGGCGTGACGGGCTCGGGCAAGACCTTCACCATGGCCAACGTGATCGCCCGCCTGGGTCGTCCGGCCATCGTCTTCGCACCCAACAAGACACTGGCCGCACAGCTGTACAGCGAGTTCCGCGAGTTCTTTCCCAAGAACTCCGTCGAGTACTTCGTCAGCTACTACGACTACTACCAGCCCGAGGCCTACGTGCCCCAGCGCGACCTTTTCATCGAAAAGGACAGCGCCATCAACGAGCACATCGAGCAGATGCGGCTTTCGTGCACCAAAAGTCTCATGGAGCGGCGCGACGTGGTCATCGTGGCCACGGTCTCGGCCATCTACGGCATCGGCGAACCCGAAAGCTACCACCGCATGATCATGACGCTGCGTACCGGCGACCGCATCAACCAGCGCGACGTCATCGCGCAGTTGATCCGCATGCAGTACCAGCGCAACGACCAGGACTTCAGCCGCGGCAAGTTCCGCGTGCGCGGCGACACCATCGATGTCTTCCCCGCCGAGCATTCCGAGCTGGCCATCCGCATCGAACTCTTCGACGACGAGGTTGAAAGCCTGCAACTGTTCGACCCGCTCACGGGCCGCGTGCGCCAGAGCATTCCGCGCTTCACTGTCTACCCCAGCAGCCACTACGTCACGCCGCGCGACAAGGTGCTGGCCGCCGTGGAAACCATCAAGCTGGAACTGGCCGAGCGGCTCAAGCAACTGGTGGGTGACGGCAAGCTGGTCGAGGCCCAGCGCCTGGAGCAGCGCACGCGCTTCGACCTTGAAATGCTCACCGAGGTCGGCCACTGCAAGGGCATCGAGAACTACACGCGCCACCTCTCCGGCGCAGCCCCGGGCGAGCCCCCCAGCACATTGACCGACTACCTGCCCAACGACGCGCTCATGTTCCTGGACGAGAGCCACCAGATGATCGGTCAGCTCAACGCCATGTACAGCGGCGATCGCTCGCGCAAGACCACGCTCGTGGAGTACGGCTTTCGGCTGCCGTCGGCGCTGGACAACCGGCCGCTGAAATTCGAGGAATTCGAGCGGCGCATGCGCCAGGTCATCTTTGTCTCGGCCACGCCGGCAGACTACGAAAAAACCCACTCAGGTCAGATCGTGGACCAGGTTGTGCGCCCGACGGGGCTGATCGACCCCGAAATCGAAGTGCGCCCGGCCACCAACCAGGTGGATGACGTGCTGCAGGAAATCCGCCTGCGCGTCGAGCGCGGGGAGCGTGTTCTCATCACCACGCTCACCAAGCGCATGGCCGAGCAGCTCACCGACTACCTGAGCGAAAACGGGGTCAAGGTGCGCTATCTGCACTCCGACGTGGAGACGGTGGAGCGCGTGGAGATCATTCGTGACCTGCGTCTGGGCGTCTTCGACGTTCTCGTGGGCATCAACCTGCTGCGAGAGGGCTTGGACATCCCTGAAGTCTCGCTGGTCGCCATCCTCGATGCCGACAAGGAAGGCTTTCTTCGCGCCGAGCGAAGTCTCATCCAGACCATCGGCCGCGCAGCACGCAACCTGCACGGCAAGGCCATCCTCTACGCGGACAGGATCACGGAGTCGATGAAGAAGGCCATCGGCGAGACCGAGCGCCGCCGCGCCAGGCAAATGGCGTTCAACGAGGAAAACGGCATTGAACCCAAGCAGATTGTCAAGCGGGTGAAAGACCTGATTGATGGTGTCTACAGCGAAAAAAGCGGCAAGGAAGCGGAACGTCTGGAGGCCAATCAGCTCGAAAGAGCGCGTGTCGAGGACATGTCCGAAAAAGATGTGGCCAAGGAAATCAAGCGTCTGGAGAAGCAGATGCTCGAACATGCGCGCAGCCTGGAGTTCGAACAGGCGGCGCGGGTGCGCGATCAGCTGGCACTGCTCAAGGAGCAACTGTTCGGAGGCTCTTCCGCGCAGGTTTCCTGAGGCGGTGCCTTGTCTGAAGCCTGTTGGCTCTTGTTACCCGACAAAATTGATGGGGAATGTGGTACACTCAGGGTCAACACTCAACAACAACAAAAACTTCGATGAAAAGAAGGGCTCTGAACCTTTTGAACAGGACGGAGTAAGGGCGGAGACTGTGCCCAACTCCGGTCAAATCGCTGGAGCGGGTGTTTCTGTAACGTACAAGCCTGACTGAAGGAGCTCGTAATGCGTCTCACCACCAAAGGCCGTTTTGCGGTCACTGCCATGATCGATCTGGCCCTGCGCCAGAACAATGGCCCTGTTACGCTGGCTGCCATCAGCCAGCGACAGCAGATTTCCCTGTCGTATCTCGAACAGCTGTTCGGCAAGCTGCGCCGCCATGAACTCGTCGAGTCCACCCGTGGACCCGGCGGCGGCTACACGCTGGCCCGCAAGGCTGGCGACATCACCGTGGCCGACATCATCGTTTCCGTTGACGAGCCCATTGACGCCACTCAATGCGGCGGCAAGGAAAATTGTCTGGGCGAAGCTGGCCGCTGCATGACGCATGAACTGTGGGCGGCATTGAATCAGCGCATGGTCGAGTTCCTCGATTCCGTGACGCTGCAAAAGCTCGTCGACGAACAATTGGCCAAGGGCATCCAGATCGAGGACAAGCCCGTAGTGCGTCGTGCAATTTCCACGGCTCCCGTGGTCAAGCCCATCCGCGTGAATGCACCGAATTCGGTATTCGCGCTGGGCAACGCCTTCGCCAAGTCCTGATCGACTTTTGACACCCTGAGGGCAGGGCGCCGCTGCGCATGGCTGTGTGGCGCGGTGCTGCCCGCCCGGATGGATTCACCGGAGTTCATCGCCTTCCCGATTTTTGCCAGCCGGAACTTTGATAAGAGCCAGTCATGGACATGACCCCGCATTTCCCCATCTATCTCGACTATGGCGCGACCACTCCCGTGGACCCTCGCGTGGTGGACGCCATGATCCCATGGTTGCGTGAGCACTTCGGCAACGCTGCATCGCGCAGCCATGCATGGGGTTGGGAGGCCGAAGAGGCCATCGAGAAGGCCCGCGGCCAGGTGGCGGATCTGATTGGCGCGGATCCCCGTGAAATTGTGTGGACCAGTGGCGCGACCGAGTCCATCAATCTTGCCATCAAGGGTGCGGCGCACTTCTATCAAGGCAAGGGCAAGCATCTGATCACGCTCAAGACCGAGCACAAGGCCGTGCTCGACACCATGCGTGAACTCGAGCGCCAGGGCTTTGAGGTGACCTACATGGACGTGCAGCCTGATGGTCTGCTCGACATTGAGGCCTTCAAGGCCGCGCTGCGCCCCGACACCATTTTGGTCAGCGTGCTCTTCGTAAACAACGAAATCGGCGTCATCCAGGACATTCCCACCATCGGCGCGCTGTGCCGCGAGAAGGGCATCCTGTTCCATGTGGATGCTGCGCAGGCTACAGGCCGCGTGGAGATCGACATGTCCAAGTTGCCGATCGACCTGATGAGCATGACCGCGCACAAGACCTACGGTCCCAAGGGCGTGGGTGCCCTGTACGTGCGCCGCAAGCCGCGTGTGCGCCTGGAGGCGCAGATCCACGGCGGTGGTCATGAGCGTGGCATGCGTTCGGGTACGCTGCCCACGCACCAGATCGTCGGTATGGGCGAGGCCTTCCGCATCGCCAAGGAAGAGATGGTCGAGAGCAATGCCAAGGCCTATGCGCTGCAGCAGCGCCTGCTCAACGGTTTGAAGGATCTGGAACAGGTCTTCATCAACGGCAGCATGGAGCACCGTGTGCCTCAGAACCTGAACATGAGCTTCAACTTCGTCGAAGGCGAGTCGCTCATCATGGGTATCAAGGGGCTGGCAGTGTCGTCGGGCTCCGCTTGCACTTCGGCCAGCCTGGAGCCCAGCTATGTGCTGCGTGCCCTCGGCCGCAGTGACGAGCTGGCGCACAGCAGCCTGCGCATGACCATCGGCCGTTTCACGACCGAGGAAGAAATCGACTACGCGATCAGCACCATCCGCACCAATGTGGTCAAGCTGCGCGAACTCAGCCCGCTGTGGGAGATGTACAAGGACGGCATCGACCTCAGCACCATCCAGTGGGCGGCGCACTGAGCGTCGACCGGCACGCGAATCAAGTATTGAAGAGGTAGACATCATGGCTTATTCCGACAAAGTGGTAGACCACTACGAAAACCCCCGCAACGTGGGTTCGTTCGACAAGAGCGACGAATCGGTGGGCACCGGCATGGTCGGCGCGCCTGCCTGTGGCGACGTGATGAAGCTGCAGATCAAGGTCAACCCTGAAACCGGCGTCATTGAAGATGCCCGTTTCAAGACCTATGGCTGTGGTTCGGCAATCGCCTCGTCTTCGCTGGTGACCGAGTGGGTCAAGGGAAAGACGCTGGATGAAGCGGCTGCGCTGAAGAACAGCCAGATCGCCGAAGAACTGGCCCTGCCTCCCGTCAAGGTGCACTGCTCCATCCTGGCCGAAGACGCCATCAAGGCCGCAGTGGACGACTACCGTGCCAAGCGCACTGCGGTGGTGGCCGCCTGATATGGCGATCTCGCTGACCGAGTCCGCGGCCCGCCATGTGAGCCGCTACCTGTCGCGCCGCGGCAAGGGCATCGGCGTGCGCCTTGGGGTCAAGACCACGGGCTGCTCCGGCCTGGCCTACAAGCTGGAGTATGTGGACGAACAGTTGCCCGAGGATGTGATCTTCGAGGACCACGGCATCAAGGTGCTGGTCGACCCCAAGAGCCTGGCCTATATCGATGGCACGGAACTGGACTTCGTGCGTGAAGGCTTGAACGAAGGCTTCAAGTTCCACAACCCCAACGAGCGCGATCGCTGCGGCTGCGGCGAGAGCTTTCGCATCTGACCGGCATTTGCCGGGGGGCCAGGCTCTGGTGGCCTGGCGGCGTGCCCGGCAGGCCCTGACTTTTCTACTCCCTCAAGAGGCCGCCATCGCTTCGGTGCTGGCGGCTTTTTATCGACATGAACCTGCAATCGGACGATTTCGAGCTGTTTGCGCTGCCGCGCCAATTTGCGCAGGAGCGCAGCACCATTGACGCGCGCTGGAAGGAGTTGCAGCGCGAGGCCCATCCTGACCGCTTTGCCTCGCAGGGCGCAGCTGCGCAGCGTGTGGCCATGCAATGGTCGGTACGCATCAACGAGGCCTATCAACGGCTGAAAGAGCCGCTCAGGCGAGCAGCCTATCTTTGCGAATTGCTGGGTGCACCCGTGCGTGCCGAGGACAACACCTCCATGCCCACCGCCTTTTTGATGCAGCAGATGGAATGGCGCGAGGCGCTGGACGATGCGCAGGACGAGGCCGCCTTGGACGCGCTGGACGGCGAAGTGTCGCAGGCCAGAAAGAGCATGCTGGCCGAATGCGGCCGCCAGCTCGATGAACTGCACGATGCCCAGGCGGCCGTGCAGCAGGTCAGAGCCCTCATGTTTGTTGCGCGATTTGCGCAGGACATAGAGCGTCGCCGCGATCAACTGGGACAATAGTCCGCGACCCGAACCTCCCACGAGAGTCCCTTATTCACAAGGCAGGCCGGCCGGCCCGGACCTGCAATTTCCCCGAGTATTTCCATGGCGCTTTTGCAGATTTCCGAACCCGGTCAGTCCCCCGATCCCCACCAGCGACGCATTGCCGTGGGTATCGACCTGGGCACCACCCATTCGCTGGTCGCCGCAGTCCGCAATGGCGTGGCCGAATGCCTGCCGGATGATCAGGGCCAGGTACTGCTGCCTTCCGTCGTGCGCTATCTGCCCCAGGGGCGCCGCGAGATCGGCTACGCCGCGCAGGCGGCGCTGTCCACCGATGCGGGCAACACCATCGCCTCGGCCAAGCGCTTCATGGGCCGCACGCTGGCGGACATCGACGCGCCGGAGAAGCTGCCTTACCGCTTTGCTGAGCAAGAAGCCGGTCGTGGCGTGATCGGGATCGAGACCATCGATGGCACGAAGACCCCCGTTGAAGTCAGCGCCGAGATCCTGGCCACGCTGCGCTTTCGCGCCGAGGACACCTTCAACGACGACATCCATGGCGCGGTCATCACCGTGCCAGCCTACTTTGACGACGCGCAGCGCCAGGCCACCAAGGATGCGGCCAAGCTCGCCGGCATCAACCTGCTGCGCCTGATCAACGAGCCCACGGCTGCCGCCATTGCCTATGGCCTGGACAACGGCTCCGAAGGCGTTTACGCCGTCTACGATCTGGGTGGCGGCACTTTCGATATTTCGGTCCTGCGCCTGTCCCAGGGTGTGTTCGAGGTCGTCTCCACGGGGGGGGACTCGGCCTTGGGTGGCGATGACTACGATGCGGCACTGGCTGAGTGGGTGGCCCAGCAGACCGGCGTGGTTCCGCAGACCGCCGAGGACAAGGCCCGCTGGCGCATGGCGGCGCGCCTTTGCAAGCAGGCATTGACGGATGCTCAGGCCGCCACGTTCACGGCAGAGCTGTCCACCGGCACTGTGCATTTCGATGTCAAGCGTGGCGACTTCGATGCGAGCACGGCCCATCTGACGGCGCGCTCGCTGGCGGCGGTGCGCCGCGCACTCAAGGACGCTGGCCTGACGCGCGACGAGGTGCAGGGCGTGGTCCTGGTCGGTGGTTCCACCCGCATGCCCCAGGTGCGCGAGGCAGTGGCCCAGTTCTTTGGCCGCGATCCTCTCGTCAACCTCAATCCCGATGAAGTCGTGGCGTTGGGCGCTGCCATTCAGGCCAATCAACTCGCGGGCAACAGTTCCAGCGGCGACATGCTGCTGCTGGATGTGATTCCCCTGTCGCTGGGTGTGGAGACCATGGGCGGTCTGGTGGAGCGCATCATCACGCGCAACGAGACCATTCCCACGGCCCGCGCCCAGGACTTCACCACCTACAAGGACGGGCAGACGGCCCTGGCCATTCATGTGGTGCAGGGTGAGCGCGATCTTGTGGCGGACTGCCGCAGCCTGGCGCGTTTCGAACTGCGCGGCATCCCGCCCATGGCAGCCGGCGCGGCCCGCATCCGCGTGACCTTCACCGTGGATGCCGACGGCCTGCTGTCGGTGGGTGCCAAGGAGCAGATCAGCGGCGTCGAGGCGCATATCCATGTCAAGCCCTCGTACGGCCTCTCGGACGACGAGGTCGCCCGCATGCTGCAGGACGGCTTTGCCACGGCCCAGCAGGACATTCAGGCGCGCGCTCTGGTGGAGGCGCGTGTCGATGCCGACCGCATGCTCATGGCCACGGAGAGCGCGCTGCAGGCCGATGGCGATGTGCTGGCTGCAGACCAGCGCGCAGCCATCGACGCGCTGGTCGACGCCCTGCGCGCCAGCGTGGGCTCCGAGGATGCTGCCGTCATCGAGGCCGCAACACAGGCGCTGGCCAAGGGCACGGAGTCCTTTGCCGCCGAGCGCATGAACCGCAGCATCCAGCAGGCCCTGGCCGGCAAGAGCGTGCAATCCCTTTCCTGATTTCTGATCCGAACGCAGATCCGCCATGCCCGTTATCAAAATACTTCCCCACGCCGAATACTGTCCCCAGGGTGCCGAAATCGAGGCGCCTGCCGGCACCTCCATCTGCGAGGCACTGCTGGACAACAACATCAAGATCGAGCACGCCTGCGACATGAGCTGTGCATGCACCACCTGCCACGTGGTGGTCAAGGCAGGCTACAACTCGTTGAACGAGGCCGAGGAAGAGGAAGAAGACCTGCTGGACCGCGCATGGGGCCTGCAGCCGCAGTCCCGCCTGTCCTGCCAGGCCATCCTGGCGCGCGAGGACGTGACCATCGAGATTCCCAAGTACTCGCTCAACCACGCCAAGGAAAACCACTGAGGACCCAGCACATGTCGCGTCAAATCATTCTCGACACGGAAACCACGGGCCTGTCCGCCGACAACGGCGACCGGCTCATCGAGCTGGGGTGCGTGGAGATGGTCAACCGCAAGCTGACCGGCAACAACCTGCATCTGTACTTCAATGCGGGGCGCGACAGCCATCCGGACGCGCTGCGCGTGCACGGCATCACCACCGAGTTCCTCAGGGACAAGCCTCGCTTCGAGCAAAAGGTCGATGAGATCTGGGAGTATCTGCAAGGCGCTGAACTCATCATTCACAACGCGCCTTTCGATCTGGGATTCCTGAACAAGGAGCTGGAGCTTGCCAACCGCCCGCCGATCAGGCAGTGCGTGAGCGGCGTCATCGACACCCTGGTCATGGCCAAGGAAATGTTCCCAGGCAAGCGCAACTCGCTGGACTCGCTGTGCGACCGTCTGGAAGTGGACAACTCCGGGCGCACGCTGCACGGCGCCTTGCTGGATGCGGAACTGCTGGCCGATGTCTACATCAACCTCACGCGAGGCCAGGAGGCCCTGCTGATGGTGGAGGAGCCGGCCCAGTCCGAGGGCGGCCTGGTGGTCGCGCAGGTCGATCTGCGCAGCTTCAGGCTGCGCGTGGTGAGCGCCAATGATCAGGAGCTGGCCGCGCACGAGGACGTGATGGTGCAGATGGATAAATCGAGCGGCGGCAAGACAATTTGGCGCAGCTTCGAAAATCAGTCCTAGAAGTTATGACATAATCTAAGTCTTGTCGCAGTAACGACATAT
>NZ_BCTO01000031.1 GCF_001571325.1 Delftia tsuruhatensis NBRC 16741 | reverse complement strand
GGCCTCGAAAAACAACCACCCGGCAGGGACAAAAACAGCTATCAATGGCAGCAGCTTTGAAGACAGATCCCGCCCCATGACTGTCGCCTCAAAGACATGCCCCACCCCCCACAATGCGCAAAAAAACACCCCACCACCCCCCGCAAACCAAGCAACCACGCCACCCCCTGCTATAGAGCCATCAGTCCCGCACCCACGCTGCGCGTTTTCCCCACAAGCCCCAACGCTACGGGCTTGCCCGAATCCATGGTTGGCATGCATCCATCTAAATTGAACAGCAGCAAGTTCGATGGTCGTGAGCCTCTGAGGAAGATGGAAATGCAAAGACGAGTGTTTGGCGCATGGATGTGCGCATCGGTCCTGATGACGGGCGCAGCATGGGCGCAGGACAGCTATCCCAGCCGCCCCATCAGCCTGGTCGTGCCCTACGGCGCGGGCGGCGTGACCGATGTGGTGGCGCGTGCGCTGGCCCAGGGCATGGGCAAGCAGCTGGGGCAGACCGTGGTGATCGAGAACAAGCCCGGCGCAGGCGCGTCCATGGGCGTGATGGACATGCGATCGGCCAAGCCGGACGGCTATCGCCTGACGCTGGCGCCCGTGAGCATCTTCCGCCAGCCGCACATCCAGAAGGTGCAGTACGACCCGGTGCGCGATCTCAGCTACATCGCCACCTACATGACCTATGACTTCGTGCTGGCCGTGCCCCAGGACTCGCCGTTCAAGACGGTGCAGGACCTGGTCGAGTTCGCCAAGAAGAATCCGGGTGCCGTGGACTACGGCACGCCGGGCAAGTTCACGGCCAACCACGTGGTGATGGCGCTGCTGGAGCAGGCCACGGGCGCACGCTTCACGCATGCGCCCTTCAAGGGCGATGCCGAGGCGCTGAACTCGCTGATGGCCGGCCACATCAAGTCCGGCGTGTACGCCAACACGGTGCTGCCGTACCTGAGCTCGGGCAAGCTGCGCGCGCTGGCCTCGGCCTCCGAGGTGCGGCCCGAGGCCTTTGCCAACGTGCCCACGTTCCGCGAGGCCGGTTATGCCTTCGATGTGCCCTCGCCCTTGGGCATTGCTGGGCCGCGCGGCCTGCCGCCCGAGATCGTGCGCAAGCTCGAAGCCGCCATCAAGGCCGCCATGGACGACCCGGCCTTCCGCCAGGTCGTCGGCAACTACGGCGTGCGCACGCAGTTCCGCGGCAGCCAGGAGTACACGGCGTTCGCCAGGAAGGCGTTCGAGGACGAGAAGAAGATCGTGCAGAACATAGGCCTGGAGGATTGAGGGGCAACCCGGCCATGGCCCGCAGGTCCACCAGCCGGTGAGCGTCTAGCCGTTGGCGTTGGCAGCTTCCGAGCCCTGCTCTGCGAGGAAGCCGCCGCTCTGGTGCGACCACAGCTTGGCGTAGATGCCGCCCAGCTCCAGCAGTTGCTGGTGCGTGCCCTGCTCGACGATCTGGCCCTGGTCCATGACGATGAGCCGGTCCATGGCCGCGATGGTCGACAGGCGGTGGGCGATGGCGATCACGGTCTTGCCGTGCATGAGGCTGTCCAGGCTTTGCTGGATGGCGGCCTCGACCTCGCTGTCCAGCGCGCTGGTGGCCTCGTCCAGCAGCAGGATGGGCGCGTCCTTGAGCATCACGCGCGCAATCGCCACGCGCTGGCGCTGGCCACCCGACAGCTTGACGCCGCGCTCGCCCACCTGGGCGTCGTAGCCGCTGCGGCCCTTGAGGTCGGTCAGCGTGGCGATGAAGTCCGAGGCCTCGGCCTTGTCCGCGGCGGCCAGCATCTCCTGCTCGGTCGCATCGGGGCGGCCGTAGAGGATGTTGTCGCGCATGGAGCGGTGCAGCAGCGAGGTGTCCTGCGTCACCATGCCCACGGCGCCGCGCAGGCTGTCCTGCGTGACGGTACGGATGTCCTGCCCGTCGATGGTGATGCGCCCGCCCTGGGGTTCATGGAAGCGCAGCAGCAGGTTCACCAGCGTGGACTTGCCCGCGCCCGAGCGGCCGATCAGGCCGATGCGCTCGCCGGCGCGAATGTGCAGGTTCAGGTGGTCGATCACCTGCTTGCCGCCGTCCTTGTAGGCAAAGCTCAGGTCCTCGAAGGCGATGGCGCCGTGCGTGACCTGCAGCGGCCTGGCGTCGGGCGCATCCACGATGGTGCGCGGCTTGGTCAGCGTGAGGATGCCGTCCTGGATGGTGCCCACGTTCTCGAACAGGCCCGTCATCTGCCACATCACCCAGTGCGAATAGCCCATCAGCCGCAGCGCCATGGCAATCACCGCTGCCACCACGCCCGCGCTGGCCTGGCCGGCAGACCACAGGTACAGCGCCGTGCCCGTGGAGCCCACCAGCAGCAGGGTGATCATCAGGTGGTTGGTGATCTCGAACAGGCTGACCAGCCGCATCTGCGCATAGCCGGTGGACTTGAAGGCGTCCATGGCGTTGCGAGCGTACTCGGCCTCGCGGCGCGTGTGGGCGAACAGCTTGACGGTGGCGATGTTGGTATAGGCATCGGTCACGCGGCCCGTCATCATGGAGCGCGCATCGGCCTGCTCCTTGCCGATCTTGCCCAGGCGCGGAACAAAGTAGAAGCAGGCGCCGATATAGGCCAGCAGCCACAGCGCGAACGGAATCATCAGCCGCCACTCGAAGCTGGCCGCCAGCACCAGGATGCCGATCATGTAGACGCTCACGCCCACCAGCACATCGACCACCATGAACACCACTTCGCGCACCGACAGCGCCGTCTGCATGATCTTGGTGGTGATGCGGCCCGCGAACTCGTCCGCATAGAACGACATGCTCTGGCCCAGCATCAGCCGGTGGAACACCCAGCGCAGGCGCATGGGGAAATTGATGGCCAGCACCTGGTGCATCACTGCCGTGTGAAAGGCCAGCAGCAGCACGCTGGACAAGAGGATGGCGGCAATGCCCCAGACCGTGCCGCGCTGCTGCTCCCAGAAGCCTGCCGGCGACACGGTGGAAAGCCAGTCCACCACATGGCCCATCAGGGCGAACAGCGCCGCCTCGTAGACGGCCAGCAGCGCCGAGGTGCAGGTCAGCAGCGCGATCCAGCCGCGCATGCCTTGCGTGCAGGCCCAGATGAAGGCAAAAAAGCCCTTGGGCGGGACCGTGGGCTCGACGCTGGGATAGGGCGGGACGCGTTTTTCAAAGAAACCGAACAAGATTTTTTTACTCCTTGGTCAGACCATCGTAGGCCAGAGTCGGGTTTGCCCGATGCGCGTTCAGCATGACCTTTGGACGCAACATGTTTTGTAAGAGATCTCCACACAACTGTCTTACGCCGGGTTGGGCGTCACGTCTGCGCTGCACACAGGCGGCGGTCCGGGATGCGGTCGCGGCGCCGGTACGGATTGTCCAGGCCCGAGGCGGTTCACTTTGTGCGCGAGCAGACAACGCAGCATGCAGCGGCCAGCAACAATGCACGCCGCTGCGGTTGCCGGTCCTGGCTCTTCATGGAGTGGATCATGCGCAGTGCGCGTGCCTTGCTCGCCCCGAGCGTGCCATGCACAGCGCCGCCACGGCCGCCAGCATGGCCAGGTCGGCGGCAACCCGGCCCGTGGACAGAGGGCCTGCGGTCTGCAGTGCCCATCCGCCCAAAAGGGCACCCAGCGCAATGCCGGCATTGGCGGCCGAGACATTGGCCGTGCCCGCCAGGGCCTGCGCCTGGGGTGCGGATTGCATGACGCGGATCTGGCAGACCGGGTACAGGGCCGTGTTGGCCACGCCCCAGACGGCCAGCGCGACCACCAGCCAGGGCAGGGCCTGGGCTAGCTGCACGGTGGCCGCCATGCCCAGGGCCAGTAACAGGCACAGGGCCGCTGTGACTCTCAGCGCGTGGCGCTCGGCCCAGCGCCCGCCCAGCCAGTTGCCGGCCAGGCCGACGGCGCCAAATCCCATCAGCCACCAGCCCACGCGTGCGGGTGCCACGCCGGCGGCGCGCTCCAGGATTTCGGCCAGATAGGTATAGGCCGTGAACATGGCCGTGAAGACCAGCACCGACAGCGCAATCTGCGCCAGGAACCGGGGAGTGCGCAACACGCGCAACTGCTGCGCCAGGGGCATGCGGGGCGCGCCTTCAAGCGCCGGCATCTTCCATTGCAGGGCCAGGGCCACCAGCAGCGACAGCAGGGCCAGCAGGCCGAAGGCGCCGCGCCAGCCCACGGCATCGGCGGCCAGCGTGCCCAGGGGAATGCCCAGCAGCAGCGCCGCAGAAATGCCCAGGTAGACGCTGGCCACGGCACGGCCTGCGCGTGACGGTCCTGCCAGTTGCGCAGCGGTTTCGCTGGCCGTGCCCCAGAACACCGGCAGCGCCATGGCCGGCAGCAGGCGCGCCAGTGCCAGCACGCCCAGGCTGGGCGCCACGGCCGCAAGCGCATTGGAGCCCGCAAACAGCAGGGCAATGGCCACGAACAGGCGCTTGCGGCCCACCGGTGCCAGCCAGGCCGTGAGCGGCGGACCGGCCAGCGCCACGACCAGGGCGAACAGCGTGACCAGCTGGCCGGCCGCCGCAGCGCTGGTGCCCAGGTCGCGCGCCAGCGCCGGCAGCAGGCCGACGATCAGGAACTCCGTTGTGACGATGACGAAAGCCGCCACCGCCAGCACGGCGGTGGCGGCCTTGCCTTGGGTGGCAGGAATGGAGGGGCGGGCATCGCGGTTCAGGGATGGGGCAGGGGACATGCGCAAAGACTCCGGGAAAAGAAACAACAGGACCGCGAGCTTATTTAAGATGTAAATTCTTATCTCGGATGAATTTTCTGCAGATACTGGAAATTGATTCTTGAATGAAAGCCGCCATCGCCATGTTTCCTTCGGAGCGTCTCAAGGGTATCGAGGCCTTTGTCTGTACCGCAGACGCGGGCAGTTTCACGGCTGCTGCCGAGCGGCTGCACCTGACAGGCTCGGCCGTGGGCAAGGCCGTGGCCCGGCTGGAAGCCCGGCTGGCGACGCGCCTGTTTGAACGTACGACGCGGCGGCTGCGGCTGACCGATGCCGGCGAGGCCTTCTACCGCACCTGTGTGCGCGTGCTGGGCGAGCTGGAGTCGGCCGAGCAGGTGCTGGCCGCCGAGCACCTGGAGCCCGCAGGCAGGCTGCGCGTGGACCTGCCGGCGCTGTACGGACGGCTCAAGGTGATGCCGCTGCTGCTGGAGTTTGCACAGCGCCATGCGGCGGTGCAGCCCCAGGTGTCGTTCACGGACCGCTTCGTGGACGTGGTGGACGAAGGCATCGACGTGGCCGTGCGCATAGGCGGCAGCGTGCAGCTGCCTGCGGGGCTGGGCCAGCGTCTGCTGGGGCGGGAGCGGCTGGTGTTCTGCGCATCGCCTGCCTATCTGGAGCGGCGCGGAGCGCCTGACAGCCTGCAGGCACTGGCCGGCCATGATGCCGTGGCCTATGGAAGGACCGATGCAGGCATGAGTGCATGGCAGAGCAGTGCCGGAGCCATTGCGGTGCAGCCGCGCATGGTGCTGGGCGATGGCGAAGCGGTGGTGGCTGCCGTGATGGCGGGCTGCGGCATCGCCCAACTGGCCACGTGGATGGTTGAGGCGCCGCTGCGCGATGGCCACCTGCTGCGGCTGCTGCCCGGCGCCGAAGTCGATGGCCTGCCGCTGCACCTGGTCTGGCCGCGCAGCCGCCAGTTGCTGCCCAAGGTGGATGCGCTGCTGCGGCACCTGGCTCAGGGCCTGACGATCTGAACGGATCTGCCATGACAAAAGGCCCGCGAAGGGCCTTTGGCTTGTTCAGGGGGCAGGGCGGTCAGGCCGGCAGGAAGCCTTCCACCGACAGGTAGCGCTCGCCCGTGTCGTAGTTGAAGCCCAGCACCTTGGCGCCTGCGGGCAGCTCGGGCAGCTTCTGCGCGATGGCGGCCAGGGTGGCGCCCGAGGAGATGCCGACCAGGATGCCTTCCTCGCGGGCCGAACGGCGTGCGTACTCGCGCGCGGGTTCGGCCTCGACCTGGATCACGCCGTCCAGCAGGCTGGTGTCCAGGTTCTTGGGCACGAAGCCTGCGCCAATGCCCTGGATGGGGTGGGGCGAGGGCTGGCCGCCCGAGATCACGGGCGAGGCGGCAGGCTCCACGGCGAAGACCTTGAGCTGGGGGAATTGGGCCTTGAGCACCCGCGCCACGCCGGTCAGGTGGCCGCCCGTGCCCACGCCGGTGATCAGCACATCCAGGCCTTCGGGGAAGTCGGCCAGGATTTCCTGGGCGGTGGTGCGCACATGCACATCGATGTTGGCGGGGTTCTCGAACTGCTGGGGAATCCAGGCGCCGGGTGTCTGGCTGGCCAGTTCCTGGGCGCGGGCGATGGCGCCCTTCATGCCCTTTTCCTTGGGCGTGAGGTCGAAGCTGGCGCCGTAGGCCAGCATCAGGCGGCGGCGCTCGATGCTCATGCTCTCGGGCATGACCAGCACCAGCTTGTAGCCCTTGACGGCGGCCACCAGGGCCAGGCCCACGCCGGTGTTGCCGCTGGTGGGCTCGATGATGGTGCCGCCGGGCTGCAGGGCGCCGGATTTTTCGGCGTCCTCGACCATGGCCAGCGCGATGCGGTCCTTGATGGAGCCGCCGGGGTTGCCGCGCTCGGACTTGATCCACACATTGGCACCGGCGCCGAACAGGCGGTTGATGCGCACGTGGGGCGTGTTGCCAATCGTTTGCAGGATGTTGTCAGCTCTCATCGGACCTCCGCGATTTTGGGGTGGTGGTTGGACAGTCGGGGTGTTGCGCAGCCAGCGTGCGCGGTCACGGAGCATTGTGCACGCAGGCGTTCCATGCATGGGCTATATCGATATGGCCTGGACGGCTAACATCGCCGCATGAATCTACGGTTCCTGGAAACCTTTGTGCTGCTGGCCGAACTGCGCAATTTCCGCATGACGGCCGAGCGGCTGTACACCACGCAGGCCGCCGTCTCCAGCCGCATCGCCACGCTGGAGCAGGAGTTCGGCGTGCGCCTGTTCGACCGTGGCGTGCGCGAGGTCACGCTCACAGCCGACGGCGCCAAGGCCCTGGTCCATGCCGAGCGCATGCTGCGCCTCATGCGCGAGATGCGCGAGGACATGCTGGACAAGCAGGCCTATGCGGGCGTGATCCGCATCGGCGCCATCGAGTCCATCGTGCACAGCTGGTTTCCCGATTTCCTGGCGCTGCTGCAGCAGCGCTATCCGCGCCTGCAGGTGGAGATCGCCTGCGACACCACGCTGCACATGTCCGATCAATTGGTGAAGGGCCAGCTGGACCTGTCGCTGCAGGCCAAGCCCGTGACGGCGGCCGGCGTGGGCCATCTGTCGCTGGGTGAATTTCCCATGGCCTGGGTGGGCAGCCCCAAGCTGGGCATTGGCGACGAGACCCTGAGCCTGGCCGAGCTGGCGGCCTTTCCCATCATGTGCTTTGCGCGCGGCTCCGAGCCGTATGCGGTGATCGAGCAGCTGTTCTCCACCGAAAGCAGCGCCTCGGTGCACCTGAACTGCATTGCCTCGGTGGCCACCATGATCCGCGTGGTCTGCGACGGCCTGGGCGTGGCCGCCGTGCCGCCGGCCATCATCCAGCGCGAGCTGGCCGAGCAGCGCCTGCGCCTGCTGCGCGTGGACCGGGAGTTCCCCTCGCTGCCGCTGGTGGCCTGCTACCGCAATGACCACCAGAACCCGCTGACCGAAGTGGTGGCGCGCGCGGCCGAGGAGACTGCTGCCGCCTTTGCGCTGAACCACGGCCAGGCCGTGGCGCGGCTGCCGGGCAGCGGCCTGGGCGGCTAGGCCCGAGGCCGCCTGGTCGATCAGCCCTGCGCCGAAGCTAGCAGCTGCTCCACGGCCAGGGCCACGGACAGCAGTCGCCGGTCCTGCCCGCCGAGGCCGGCCAGGCTCAGGCCCACGGGTGCCTCGCCTGCGCGGTGGCAGGGCAGGGAGATGGCGCAGCCGTCGAGGAAGTTGATCAGCGTGGGGTTGCGCAGGATCAGGCCGTTGGCGCCGAAGTAGGCCTCGTCGCTCTGCGTGAGGTCGGCGATCTTCGGGGCGACCACGGGCACGGTGGGCATGACGATCAGGTCATGGTCGGCCATCTGCGTGCTCACGGTGGCAATCCACTGCCTGCGGCGTGCCAGCAGGTCGATGTAGTCGGCCGCGCTGATGTCCTTGCCGCGCAGGATGCGCGTGCCCACGCGCGGGTCGTACTCGGACAGGCGCGTGGCGATGTGGTGGCGGTGCCAGGCCCAGGCCTCGGCGGCCGTGAAGCCGCCCTTGGAATTGATGTCGGCCAGCTCGCCGAAGGGCGCGACCACGGCATGGGTGATGTGGGCGCCCGCCTGCGACAGCCGGGCCAGCGTGCGCTCCCAGGCCGCGGCCACGGTGGCGTCCATGCCGTCCAGCACCACGTTGGTGGGTACCAGCAGGCGCAGGCCCTGCAGCGGGGCGGCATGCAGCTCGCCCAGCGGCTCGCCGGAGAGGATGGCGTCCAGCGTGGCGCAGCAGCGCACGCTGGGGGCCAGCGGGCCGATGGAGTCCAGGTTGGCCGACAGCGGCAGCACGCCTTCCATGCTCACGCGGCGCGCCGTGGGCTTGAAGCCCGTGAGCCCGCACAGCGCCGAAGGAATGCGCACCGAGCCGCCTGTGTCCGAGCCGATGGCCGCCATGGCCATGCCGTCGGTGACCGAGATGGCCGCGCCCGAGGACGAGCCGCCCGGGATGCGGCCGCCGTCCTCGTCACGCTGCCAGGGATTGCGCGGCGTGCCGTAGTGCGGGTTGATGCCCAGTCCCGAGTAGGCGAACTCGGTCATGTTGGTCGTGCCCACGATGACGGCGCCGGCCTGGCGCAGGCGCTGCACCACTTCGGCCGTGCGCTGCGCGGGCGGTGCGTCGGCCAGCAGGCGCGAGCCGCCCAGCGTGGGAAAGCCGGCGATGTCGAACAGGTCCTTGACCGAGACCGGCAGGCCCTCGATGGGCGAGCGCGCCAGGCCGGCCGCACGCAGCACGTCGCTGGCGCGGGCCTCGGCCAGGGCCGCGCCCTGGAACACGCGCGTGAACACCTTGGGGCCTTCCCCCGACATGGTGCGGGCCAGGGCCTGCTCGGTCAGCTGCACCGAGGTGGTTTCGCCGCCATGCAGGCGCTGTGATGCCAGTTCCAGGCTGGGCAGGGGGAGGGCTTGGGTCATGTGGGAAGTCCTGTGGGTGAAGGCGGGCGTGGGCGGATCGGAGTCGCGGCTCAGGCCACGACGTCCAGCAGTTCGCTGCGGTAGCTGTGGCGGATGGAACGCTGGCTGCGGGGATCGTACAGCTCCATGGAGAACTGCGTCGAGGGGCGGATGCCGCCGATGGCGCCCACCGTGCCGCAGGTCATGCCGCAGCCTGCGGGCAGCAGATCCTTGCCGCCCGTGAAGCCTGCGATCAGGTCCTGGGGCGTGCGCAGGCTGGCCAGCGTGCCTTCCTGGTAGAGCACCTCGCGGCCGTCTTCCACGATCCACGAGCGCACGACCAGCTCATCCCAGTGGCCGGCCACGTCGGCAAAGCGCCAGGCCTGGGTGGCCACGGGCTTGACGCAGGCCTGCTTGGAAAAGGCCACGCTGTAGGCTTCCAGCTTGCGGTCCGTGTGGTCGGAGGCCAGGCTCACGAACATCTCGCCTTCGTGCGTGAACACGAAGACCTCGACCTCGCCCGAGGAGTCCGGGCCCAGCACCTGCAGCGCGCTGCGCTGGCTCAGCTGGTTGCTGGAGATGCGGTAGTACAGCGGCACGGCGCTGGGGCGCGGGATGCCGATGGCGGCGAGCTCCTCGATGTGGTGCTCGATGGCATCGCGGTCGCGGCCGGCCCAGCCGGCGACGATGAGGGTGTCGAATTCAGGGGCGAAGGTCTGGCCTTCGGGGGTGGTGAACTGCAGTTGCATGGCAGGCGATCCAGGGGGAATTCGGGGCCGCGGGCCCCGGTGAGAAAACGCGGAAGTCAGGCTGTGGCGTGCGGAGGGCGTGGAGCGGCACCGCACGCGCAGGCCTCACTGCTTCCTGACGAAGAGCACGACCAGGAAGGCCGCCAGGAATTCGAGGGCTGCCACGAAGTACAGGCCCGAGGACAGCGATCCCGTGCTGGTCTTGAGCGCGCCGATCATGTAGGGCGCCACGAAGCCGGCCAGGTTGCCGATGGAGTTGATCAGCGCAATGCCGCCGGCCGCCGCCGTGCCGGCCAGGAAGGCGGCAGGAATCGACCAGAACACGGGAAAGGCCGCGAGGATGCCGATGGAGGCCAGCGTCAGCGCGCACAGGGCGAGCACGGCGTTGTGCAGGAACAGGCCCGTGAGGATCAGGCCCGCCGCCGCGATCAGCGCGGACAGGGCGCAGTGCATGCGGCGCTCGCCGGTCTTGTCCGAATGCATGCCGTTCCAGACCATGGCCAGGGTGCCGGCCAGGAAGGGAATGGCCGAGATCAGGCCGATCTGCAGCGTGTTCTGGATGCCGATCTCCTTGATGATGGACGGCGACCAGAACGCGATGGTGGCGTTGCCACTGACGATGCAGAAATATACGGCGGCGCACAGCCACACGCGGTAGTTGCGGCAGGCGTCCAGGAAGGACACATGCTTGTGGCCGCCCTGGTTCTCGGCCTCCACGGCGGCGGTCACGGCGCGCTGCTCGGCCGCGCTCAGCCACCTGGCGTTGGCGGGCTTTTCGGGCAGGTACAGCAGCACGAAGAAGCCGGCGATCACCGAGGGAATGCCTTCCAGGATGAACAGCCACTGCCAGTTGGACAGATGGCCCACGCCCTGCATGCCATTCATGATGGCGCCCGCAATCGGGCCGCCCACGGCGCCTGCAATGGCGAACGAGGTCATGAACAGGCCGTTGACGCGCGCCCGGTGGCGGGCCGGGAACCAGTAGGTCAGGTACAGCACCACGCCGGGGAAGAAGCCGGCCTCCACCACGCCCAGCACGAAGCGCAGCACGTAGAACATGGTGGGCGTGGTCACGTAGGCCATGGCCATGGAGGCCGCGCCCCACAGGATGGTGATGCGCGCCAGCGTCTTGCGTGCGCCGATCTTCTCCAGCAGCAGGTTGCTGGGCACTTCGAACAGGAAGTAGCCGATGAAGAAGATGCCTGCGCCCAGGCCGTAGATGGCCTCGCTGAACTGCAGGTCGTCCAGCATCTGCAGCTTGGCGAAACCGACGTTGACGCGGTCTATCCAGGCCAGGATGAAGAGCAGGACCAGAAAAGGGATCAGGCGCCAGGCGATCTTGCGGTAGGTGGCGTCCATGTCGAGGGACGCGGCCTCGCCGGCGCCTGTGCTCTGTGCGAGGGGATGTGCGGCGGATGCCGGGCTGCTCATGGGGTGTCTCCTGTCTTCGAAAGTGCAGCGGGCACACGGGCCAGGCCGCTGGGACCGGGCCCGTGTGTCGTGGGAACCTCAGGCGTCTGGCGCTTGCAGCGGTTCCTTTGGCGGCAGTATCGAAAGGCAGGACAGGGCTGTCCAACAAGAAATTATGAGCAGGCCTGAATGCAAATTCTTATGGGCAGCAATGGTGCGGGCGCCGCACCGGCATGCGGCATGCGTGCACCATTTGAGCTCGGGAAAACCCTGATTTTTTCAGGCGGTGGCGGCGGCACGCGGTGCGCGCAAAGGCTGCTTCCACAGCTCGGCCAGCAGCAGGCCGCCGATGGTCAGCACGCCGCCCACGGCGTGGTAGGCCGCCAGGGGCTCGCCCAATGCCATGAAGGCGATCACGGCCGTGAAGATGGGCACGAGGTTGAAGAACATGCTGGAGCGGCCCGGCCCTATGCGCGCCACCGACATCATCCACAGCAGCGGCGCGGCGATGGAGGCCATGATGCCCGCAAAGCCCACCAGCGGCAGGTTGGCCGCGTTCAGCCCCGTGCGCGGCGCCATCAGGAACAGCGGCAGCTGCGCGATCACGGCCACCAGGATCTGCAGGTACAGCAGTTGCACCGTGGCCAGGCGCGGCATGGGCCAGCGCTTGAGCAGGATGTTGTAGACGGCATAGGCCAGCATGGCCACGAACATCAGCGCGTCACCGCCATTGAGGCCCTGGGTGAGCAAGGTGGCAGGCTGCCCCGAAGACACCACCAGGGCCACGCCCGCAATCGCCAGCACGCAGCCCAGCACGGCGCCCCGGCTCAGCGCCTGGCCCAGCATGGCGGTGGACAGGCCCAGCACCATCATGGGCGTGAGCGAGCCGATCAGGCCCATGTGCGTGGCCGATGTCATATGGGCCGCGTAGTAGGCCAGGCTCTGGTAGATCACCATGCCCAGCATCCCCAGCACGATGAGGCGCGGCAGCAGCGGCCGGATGTCGGCGCGCTGGCGCCAGATGGACGGCAAAAGGAAGGGCGTGAACAGCACGGCTGCCACCAGCCAGCGGTAGAAACCGATCTCGGCCGCGCCGATGCTGTCGGCCGCCATCTTGCTGACCACGGTATTGACCGACCAGATGAGCACGGCGATCAAAGGGAAAAGGTAAGACCCCATTGGAAGACTCCTAAGACTGGTCCTATGATCGTTCTGTCCGACTTGGAGTGCATCCCTGGTTTCGGACAATCGATAGCGCAACCCGGACCATCCGCCATGCCCCGTCCCAGCAAGCCCATGCGCATCCAGAACGTCGAGGATGTGCCGGGCGAGTACTACTTCCGCTACGACGAATTCGGCGCCGACACCGAGGTGCCGCCGCACAGCCACAGCTGGGGCCACCTGAACTACACGCCCCACGGCAGCATGTGCATGGACACGGCAGGCCAGCGCTGGGTCTCGCCGCCGCAGTACGGCGTCTGGGTGCCGCCCGGCGTGGTGCACAGCTGCCATGTGGCGCACGCCGTGGTCTACCGCTCGGTCTACCTGGCGCCTGCGCTGTGCAGGGAGCTGCCGGCGCAGCCGTGCTCCATGCGCATCGGCGCCATCGTCAAGGCCATCCTGGCCGACTTTGCCGTGCGCGACGTGCACATTCCCGCCACCGACGCCGACCTGCGCCTGGCCCGTGTGCTCTACGACCAGTTGCGGGCCGTTCCCGTGGAGCCCGGCTATCTGCCGGCCGCCGAACACCCGGCCCTGGTCGAAGTGCTGACCCGCATGCGCGCTGCGCCCGAGGACCACCGCAGCCTGGCCCAATGGGCCGCCAGCGTGCACATGACCGAACGCACCCTGGCGCGCCACTGCCAGCGCGAGCTGGGCATGGGCCTGGGCGAATGGCGCCAGCGCATGCGCTACCTGCTGGCCATCGATGCGCTGGAGGCCGGCCTGAGCGTGCAGCAGATCGCCTATGACCTGGGCTACAGCACGCCCTCGGCCTTCATCGCCATGTTCCAGCGCGAGGCCGGGACCTCACCCGAACAATTCCGCCGCGAGTTCTGCATGCCTCCGTGAGGCTGTTGCGCCATCTGTCTGCAGCCCGGCCCCAGCCGCGAGATAATGCCGCCCGTGAAGCACGCCAGACCGCCGCTGGTGCAATCGTGGAAACACGGCACTGGAGGAACGTCCGGACTGCACAGGGCAGCGTAGCAGCTAACGGCTGTCCACCGTGAGGTGAGGATCAGAGCAACAGAGACGAGTCGGGGACATGTGCCGCCAACTTGGTGTTCTATGGGGTGCCAGCGCAAGCTGGCGACGGATGGCGCAAGCCAGACGCCCAGGCGAAAGCCTGGGCCCCATAGCCACCCGGGGACGCGGAACGCGTCCCCGGGTGAAACGGGCAATCTCTACGCGCAGCAATACCAAGTAGGCACACGTTGACGGGGCCCCCGGAGTGTGCGGGTAGGTAGCACCGAGCCGGGCGGCGACGCCCGGCCCAGATTAATGGCGGTCACATGCGGGCAACCGCGTGCACAGAATCCGGCTTATCGGCGCGCTTCACACTTTCTTCCATGCCCCGCCACCGGCGGGGCATTTTCATGGGCGGTTCAGAACTGGTATTTGGCCGTCAGCAGCAGCCTGCGCGGCACGCCGAAATAGTTGCCGCCGTTGGCCGTGCCCAGGGTCTCGAAATAGCGGCGGTCGAACAGGTTGCTGATGTTCATCTGCAGGTCCAGCTGCCGGTTCACGCGATAGCCGATGACCAGGTCGGCCACGGCATGGGCGGGCTGGCGGATTGCATAGCCCTCGGCGCTGGTCAGCGACTCGGACGTGGTGCGGCTCTGGTAGCGCAGGCCGCCGCCCACGCGCCATGCGCCCAGCTCGCCGCCCAGGTGGTACATGGCCGACAGCTTGAGCTGGTGGCGCGGCGTGTAGCTGGCATAGGGCGCGCCCTTGGCGCCTTCGGTGCTGTCGCTGGCGATCTCGGCCTGGGTGAAGGTATAGCCAAGGCCGGCGTTCAGGCGCGGCAGGATCTCGCCGCTGATGTCCACGTCCAGCCCCTTGCTCTTGACCTTGCCGACGGAGCGGTAGCAATTGGTCTTCACCGTGCAGGAGTTGATGTCCGCGATGGCCTGGGGCAGGTTGTCCTGCGTGGTGTTGAACACGGCAACGGCCAGGTTCACGCGCTCGTCCAGGTAGCTGCCCTTGAGGCCCAGCTCGAAATTGCGGCCCTCCACCGGCGCCAGCATGCTGCCCGAGACATCCAGAAAATCCTGCGGCCGGAAGATGCTGGTGTAGCTGGCATAGGCCGAGTAGGTCTTGCTGATGTCATAGGTCAGCGCCGCATAGGGCGTGGCATGGGCTTTCTCGCTGAATTCGCGCTCCCGGCTCCAGCTGCCCTGGCGCTGGACGTTGGTGAAGTCGTACCAGTCCAGGCGCGCGCCGGCGATCAGGTTCAGCGGCTCGGCCAGCAGGAAGCGGCCCGTGGCGTAGGCCGAGGTCAGCGTGGTCTTCTGGCGGCGCGTCCACAGGTCTTCGGCCAGCAGGCCGGAGCGGTCCAGCGAGTCGGGGTTCCAGGTATAGGGATCGACGCCATTGGCGATCAGCCATTCCCCCGTGGGCGACAGGTAGCTGTAGCCCTGGTCGCTCCAGCGGATGGTGCGGCGGCTGAGGCCGAAGGCCAGGTCATGCTCGCGGCCGAACAGGCGCACGGGGCCCTGGGCCGAGGCATCAAGGCTGAGCTGGCGCTTGTCGTAGTCGTACAGGCCGCCGGCCACGTCGTAGCGCGTGCGGCCCTGGTCGTCCAGGCCGCCCGAGACCAGGTAGGCGCCGTCCAGCGCGGACTGGGCCTGCAGGGCGCGCGCGGCCAGCCTGGCCTTCCAGCCGTTGTCGAAGCGGTGCTCCAGGTCGGCGAACAGGCTGACCTCCTTCTTGTCCCATTTGCTCCAGGAGGGCGAGAAACGCCTGGATCGCGCAATGTCGAGGAAGGAGCCATCGAAGCCCATGGGCACGCCCATCCATTGCGAGCCGGGGTTGTCTTCGTTCACATAGGAGCCGCCCACGCTCAGCGTGGTGTCGCGCCCCAGGTCGAACTCGGCGGTGCCGTACAGCAGCTGGCGGCGGCTGCTATAGCCATCGATGAAGTGGTCACGCGACTGGGCCGAGGCCACCACACGCCCGCGCGCCGAGCCGTCCTCGTTGAGGGCGCCGCCCACATCGACCTCGCCCACGGCCTGGTTCCAGCTGCCGCCGCGCAGGGTGACCGAGCGCTGGGTGGTGCGCGGCGCGCGCTTGCGCACGAAGTTGATGGTGCCCGAAGGGTCGCCCACGCCCGTCATCAGGCCCGTGGGGCCGCGCACCACTTCCACGTGGTCGTACATGGCCATGGTGTCGTAGGTGGAGGTGTCGGTTTCATACGAGACGGGCACGCCGTCCTGCAGGAACGAACCGATCACGAACCCGCGCGAGAAGTAGCGCGCCCGGTCGTCGCTCCAGCGGTTGATGGTGATGCCGGTGGCGCTGTTGGCCACGTCGTCGATGGACAGCATGCCCTGGTCGTCCATCTTCTGGCGCGTGACCACGGTGAGGGACTGGGGCGTCTCGCGGATGGACAGCGGCAGCTTGGTCGAGGTGCTCATCAGCCCCGTGGTGTAGGAGCCCGAGCCCTCGGTGGTCGTGGTCTCGCCCACGGCGGACACCGTGACTTCGGGCAGGGCCACGGTGCCGGCGGGCTTTTCCACCACCAGCGTGCCCTGGCTCGCATGGCCTTCCAGCCCGCTGCCGCGCAGCAGCCGGGCCACGGCGGCGGCGGTGCTCAGGCGCCCTTCCACGGCGGGCGCACGGCGGCCCTGCACGAGTTCAGGCGCGGCCAGCAGCTGCAGGCCAGCCTGGCGGGCCAGTTGGGCCAGTGCCTGGTCCAGCGGCTGGGCGGGAATGTGGAAGTCGGTGCTGGCGGCCGTGACCGGGGCCGGTGCCGCCTGGGCCAGAGCGGCTGGAGACAGCTGCACGGCCAGCAGCGCGATGCCCGCGGCAACGGCATGGTGGCGGGCAAGGCGGGAAGGTTTGGAGGGGAATGAAGACATGGAAGGTCCCGTGGCGGATCTGGGCAATGGCGATTCCCGGGCTGCGAATGCGTCGCGTTCCCGGGTCCTCATGCCTATACGAACGGGCGCAGGCATTCCCTCATGCCTGGTGCGCATGCGACGTGCATTCCGGGGCTATGGGCGCATCAGCTGCGGCGGCGGATGACCAGGGTGCGCCCGCTTCCCGGGCCCTGTTCCTCTTCCTGCACGCTGACCGGCAGGGTGCGCGGGAGCATGCGCAGCCAGCCCTGGGCCGCCGCAATGCGCACGCGCCCCAGCACGGGCAGGGCGGCGGCGTCGGGCTCCACGCGCAGTGGCTGCAGGCTGTAGCGCTCCAGGCGCCGGACCACCTCGGCCAGCGGCGTGTTCTGGAAGTCCAGCCAGCCCTCGCGCCAGGCGGCCACTGCCGCAACCGTTTGCACGGCGGCCGTCTGGCCTGGCGCCAGGCGCAGCATCTGGCCTGCGCCCAGTGCATGCCGGGCGCCGCTGCCGTCGCGCACCTGCACGCGGCCCGCATCGACGGCGACCAGCACCGCATCGTCCTCCAGCGCCACCTCGAAGCGCGTGCCCAGCACGGTGACCTGTACGTCCGCCGCCTGGACCACGAAGGGCCGTTCCGTGTCGCGCGCCACGGCGAAGAAGGCGCTGCCGGCCAGCAGCCGCACCTGGCGGCGCGTGGCGTAGAAATCCACCTCGGCGCGGCTGGCGGCGTCCAGCGTCAGGGTGCTGCCGTCGGGCAGGGGCTGGTTCAGCAGGCGGCCGGTGGCCGTGGCCAGCCGCACCTGGTACTGCGGCATCCACTGGCGCCAGGCCAGCCAGATCGCCGGGCTGCCGACACCCAGGCCCGCCATCCCCAGCAGGGTGGACAGGGCGCGGCGGCGGCCCGTGCGTGGTGCGGGTGCGGCGGTGTCTCCGCGCCAGCGGTGCAGCGAGGCTTCCACGCTGTCCATGGCGCGCATGACCTCGCGTTCCACGGTTTTGACCGAGACGCCGTGGCGCTCGGCCAGCTCGGCATGCGAGGCGCCCTCGATGCGGTCGGCCAGGAAGATGTCGCGGCAGCGCGCCGGCAACTGCGCCAGGGCGCCTTCGACCCCGGCCAGGGCCTGGCGGTAGGAATGGGTGTCGGCCACATCGGAAGGAGGGCGGCTCGCCTTCCCTCGCGCTGGTGTCAAAGCGCTCGGCCGTGCGCTGGCCATGGCGCAGGTGGTCGATGGCGATGTTCTCCATCACCGCGTAGAGATAGGCGCGGCTGGCGCCTGGCGGACTGTCCGGCGCGGCGGGCGCATCGCTTTCGCCGCGCTGGCGTTCGGCCAGGCGTATCCAGGCGTCATGCACCAGGTCACGCGCTGCCTGCGGGCCGGCGCGGCGCGCCACGAAGCGCACCAGCTCGTGGTAGCTGTCCTGGAAGGTGCTCAGCAGGGAAGAGGAGTAAGAGGCGGGCGCAGGCATGCGGGAGGCCCGAAGGCAGCACGGGAATCCCGCATTCTATGAAATGATTCTCATTTGCCGAATGTGCTGCCCGCCGCGCACCCGGCAATGCCGGCCTAGAACCGCTCCCAGGGCATCAGGTAGCGCCACTGGCCTTCGGGCACCTTGGCCAGAGAGAGGCGGCCAATGCGCAGGCGGCGCAGGCTGACCACGCGCAGGCCCACTTCGGTGCACATGGCGTCGATCTCGTCGGGGGCGATGCCCTTGAGCGCAAAGCGCAGGTGGTTCTCGTTCTGCCAGCTCACGCGGCAGGGCGGCAGCTGGCGCTTGCCGATCGGCAGGCCGGCCTTCATCAGCTCCAGGCCGTCCTCGTGGATCTGGCCCTCGACGCCGACGATGCATTCCTGCTCCAGCCACATGCCTTCCTCCCCCAGCTTGCGCGCCACGCGCTTGTCCTGGGTGTAGACGATGAGGCCGCTGGCCGGCAGCGGCAGGGGCAGGAAGGATTCCAGGTTCTTGAAGTGCTGGGCCAGCACCAGCAGCGGCATGGGCGTGTCCACCTGGGCCATGCTGGCTTCGCCCAGCAGGGAGTGGGCGCTGCGCACCCGGCCATAGGGCCGGCCCTGGGTATAGCCCGCAGGCTTGTTCATCAGCAGGGTGACGGGCGGCACGGCCTCGGGCTGGGCGCCGCTGCGCAGCGTGACCTGCTGCTCGGGGCGCACGCGCGTCTCGGGCAGTTGCACGACCTTGCCGTCCACCTGGACGTTGCCGGCGGTGATATGCAGTTCGGCCTCGCGGCGCGAGCATTGTTCCTGTTCGGCCAGGCGCTTGGCCAGGCGAACGCTTTCAGATTCAGACATGCGCGCAGCTTAACCAGATACCAGGCCCCGCGCGCGTCGTCGGTCATTGCCGGTCATTGCCGCCCGCACAGCGCACGGATGCGCTCCACATGCGCCAGCAGCGAGCGCTCGGCAATCGGCCACAGCTGCGGCGGGGCGTCGTCATAGGCCAGGCGCACCCAGTCCTGCACGCTGCCGTCGGGCTGTCTTTGCATGGCGGCCAGCACCTTGGCCTCGCGCGCCAGCCGGTGGGCCTTCAGCTTGGCGATCGCCTGGCGCGCAAAGCCCAGCACATAGCCATGGGCCGGCAGGATGAAGCGCGCATCGTGCGCGGCGCACAGCGCGTCCAGCCTGTCCAGCGAATCGATGTACTCGCGCATGTTGCCGTCGGGCGGATCGATGATGGTGGTGCTGCCGTTGAGGATGTGGTCGCCGCTGAACAGCAGGGCATCTTCCTCCAGCAGAAAGCACACGTGGTTGGCCGCATGGCCCGGCGTGAACACGGCCTGCAGCGTGTGGGTGACGGTGCCTTGCGCATCCTGCACGGCGATGCGCTGGCCATCTGCCAGCACGTGGTCTGGCGTGAAGCGGCTGGCCGGCCGGGCCGTGGGTGCCGAAGGCAGGCCGCCGATGGCCGGGCGTGGCTTGCCGGCCTGCACCGCCAGCGCCTGCAGCAGGGCTGCGCCCGGCGAATGGTCGGCGTGGGAGTGGGTGCACAGGATGTGGCGTATGTCGCCGCCGGCCGCCTCGAACAGGCGCTGCACATGCGCGGCGTCGGCCGGGCCGGGATCGATGCAGATGTAGCCCGTGGCGGTATCGCCCACCAGATAGCTGTTGGTGCCGGGGCCGGTCATCACGCCGGGGTTGGGGGCCGTCAGGCGCAGCAGGTTCTTGCGCAGGGGTACGGCGCGCTCGCTCTGCCAGTCCAGCGTGTGCAGGATCTGGCCGTCCGGGCAGACCATTTCCAGCTCGCCGAAGGGGGCCTCGTCCTCCATGTGGCGGGCTTCCTTGCCATCGAGAAAGCCGGTGCGCGGGCAGCACTGCCACAGCGGCCGCTCGCCTTGCAGGGCGGCGAACACGGCATCGGTGCCCGCGAAGCGGCTGAGCCGGTCCAGCGTGCGGATGGTGGGAAAGATCATGGGAAAGCTACCGGCGCGGTGGCGCTCCAGCGCTTGCTGGGGGCTCACCCAGATGGGCTCGAACTGTTCCGATCCGTCGGCGTCAGGCTCCTGGCCTTCGGGCATGCGCGCCACGAAGAAAGGCACATCGAAGCGCCGGGGCAGGTCGCGGTCGGCCGTCCAGTGGGCCAGGTACCACAGCGCATCCACGGCCAGGCGCAGGCCGCGTGCCTCGCACTGGGGAACCAGGGGAGCATTGCGGTCCAGCGTGGCCAGCTCGGCGGCCGATACCGGTCGGCCCTGGGCATCGTGGGCCAGCAAAATGCCGAGCTCCTCGAAAGTCTCGCGCAGGCCGGCGATGGCCTGGGTGACGCGCAGGCCATCGCCGGCCTGCGCGGGGCGGGTGCTGGCGCAGGCATGGGCGGCGTCGGCGGCGTCCTGGGCCTCGATGCCGCCGCCCGGGAAGACATAGGCGCTGGGCACGAAGCTGGCCTTGGGCGAGCGCCTTGTCATGAGCACCTCCAGTCCGCTGCCATCGGCGCGGTCGCGCATCAGCAAAACGGTGGAGGCCTTGAGCGTGTCTACGGGCTGGCGCTGGGGGTGCAGGAGCTGGCTGGGGCGGGTCATGGGGGCATTATGCGGATGGACCTGCATCGTGCTGTTGCGCCGGAGACGCAGGCGGCTGGATGGCGCTCTGCGCCAGGGCATGCCCCGGATTGCGCCATGAGGCTGCCGTGCAGGGGATAATCGCGGGATGCAGATCCGCTTTACCAAGATGCAGGGCGCTGGCAACGATTTCGTGGTCCTTGACGAAACCGCCGGCCCGCTGGGCCTGAGCGCAGCCCAGTACCGCTTTCTGGCCCACCGCCAATTCGGCGTGGGCGCCGACCAGATCCTCACGGTGCGGCCCTCGCCCGCCGAAGGCATCGACTTCGAATACGTGATCCACAACGCCGACGGCGGCGAGGTCGAGCAGTGCGGCAACGGCGCGCGCTGCTTTGCCCGCTATGTGCACGACAAGGGACTGACGGACAAGTCCGTCATCCGCGTGCAGACGCTGGCCGGCCTCATCGCCCCCGAGCTGCATGCCGATGGCCGCGTCACCGTGGACATGGGCCAGCCCGTGCTGGAGCCCGCCCTGGTGCCCTTCGATGGTGCAGGCCTGGTTCCCCGCCCGCTGGGTGCGGCGCAGCAATGGCCCCTGCAGCTGGGCGACGAAGCCACGGTCTGGATCGCCCCCGTTTCCATGGGCAACCCGCATGCGGTGCAGCTGGTGGACGATGTGGACCATGCGCCCGTGGCCACCTGGGGCCCGCTGATCGAGCGCCATGCGCGCTTTCCCCAGCGCGTCAATGCGGGATTCATGCAGATCGTCGATCGCGGCCAGATCCGGCTGCGTGTGTACGAGCGCGGTGCCGGCGAGACGCTGGCCTGCGGCACGGGCGCCTGCGCGGCCGTGGTGGCCGGCATCCGCTGGGGGCTGCTCGACGCGCGCGTCGATGTGCACACCCGCGGCGGCCGGCTGACCATCGAGTGGGACGGCGGCGCAGTGCGCATGACCGGCCCCGCAGAGTTTGTTTTTGAAGGACAGATCGAGGTTCCCGACCAGCCATGAACAGCACTACCGATATCGCCGTCACCGAAGAGACGATTGCCGACTACCTGCTGAACCATCCGGAATTCTTCGAGCGCCACGCCGAGATGCTCGCGCGCGTGCAGCTGGTCAGCAGCCACAGCCCGCGCACCGTAAGCCTGCAGGAACGCCAGGCCGAGATGCTGCGCGAGAAGATCAAGGGCCTGGAGCACCGCATCATGGACATGATGCGGCACAGCAGCGAGAACGCCTCCATCGCCGACAAGCTGCACGCCTGGAGCTGCGCCCTGGCCAAGGTCCAGGACCTGCGCGAACTGCCCCATGCGCTGACGGCCAGCCTGCAGCATGTCTTCGAGGTGCCCCAGGTGGCCCTGCGCCTGTGGAACGTCTCCGGCGCGCAGACCAGCAGCATCTACACCATGGGCGTCAGCGACGATGCCAAGTCCTTCGCTGCCTCGCTGACCATGCCGTTTTGCGGCCCCAACATGGGCTTCGAGCCCGGCGGCTGGCTGGTCGATCCCGACGCGGCCCAGTCCCTGGCCCTGCTCACCCTGCACGATGGCGACCCCGGCAACCCGGCCCATGCCTTCGGCATGCTGGTCCTGGGCTCGCCCGATCCGCTGCGCTTCGAGGCAACCATGGGCACGGAATTCCTCTCGCGCATCGCGGCCCTGGCCAGCGCGGCCCTCTCGCGCATGCGGCCCGTGGCGCTGACCCTGGCGCGCGGCTGATCGGCTGAAAGCCCATGCCGGGGGCATCGGACAGGGACGGGCTCCCGGAAGGCGGCCTTCCGGCAGAGGATCTGGAGGCAGAGGACCTGGCGCTGCTCCCCTCCGCCGTCCATGCCTATCTGGAGCATGTGCGCGTGCAAAAGCGCCTGGCCGACCGCACCTGCGAGCTCTATGCGCTGGACATGGCCCGGCTGTGCGCCATGGCCCGCGACGCCGGCCTGGATCTGCTGGCGCTGCAGCCCGCCCACATCCGCCGTTTCGTGGCCCGGATGCATTCCCGGGGCCGCAGCCCGCGCGGCATTGCGCTCATCCTGTCCGGCTGGCGCAGCTTCTTCCGCTGGGCGGCCCAGCAGTCGCTGGTGCCTTTCAATCCTGTGGAGGGCGTGCGCGGCCCCAAGGCCCCCAAACCCCTGCCCAAGGCATTGGGCGTGGATGACGCCGTGCAGTTGGCCGCCTTCGGCAACGCCGATGCCGACCCCTGGATCGAGGCGCGCGACGCCGCCATCACCGAATTGCTGTACAGCTGCGGCCTGCGCGTGGGCGAGCTGGTGGGCCTGGACGTGGCGCCCGGCCAGGACACGCAGCGCCAGGGCCGTGGCTGGATAGACCTGCAGTCCGCCGACGCCCACGTGCAGGGCAAGGGCGGCAAGCGCCGCACCGTGCCCGTGGGAGCGGCCGCGCTGCAGGCGCTGCAGCGCTGGCTGGCCCTTCGGGAAACGGGTCTTGCGGGTGCGGCCGCGCAGGCTGCGCAGCACGAACCCGCCCTTTTCATCGGCCGGCGCGGCGAGCGCCTTGGCGCGCAGTCGGTCTGGGCGCGGCTGCGCCGGCGCGGGCAGCAGGCCGGCCTTTCGGCCGGTGTCCATCCCCATGTGCTGCGGCATTCGTTCGCCAGCCACATGCTGCAGTCCAGTGGCGATTTGCGCGCCGTGCAGGAGCTGCTGGGCCACGCCAGCATCTCGACCACGCAGATTTACACGCGCCTGGATTTCCAGCATCTGGCCCAGGCCTACGAGAGCGCCCACCCGCGCGCGCGCCGCAAGAGCGGCGACAGCAGGCAAGTCGGCGAAATCGGCGAAACCCCTGAAAAGGACAGCCTCGAATAAAAAAGGCCAAGCCCTCTGGCAAAACAGCACTTGACAGGCTCGCTAAACTTATTCGGAACGTCTTTTCGACAAGGCCCGTCCATGGTGGACGGGCCTTGCCGCTTCCCTTTGCTGAATTTTCTGAAAGCAATCCCATGGCACTGATTCCCGTCACCATCCTTACCGGCTTCCTGGGCTCGGGCAAGACCACGCTGCTCAAGCGCGTGCTCAGCGAGTCCCACGGCATGAAGATCGCCGTGATCGAGAACGAGTTCGGCGAGGAAAACATCGACACCGACATCCTCAGGACGGAGTCCAAGGAGCAGATCCTGCAGATGAGTAACGGCTGCATCTGCTGCACCATCCGCGAAGACCTGCGCGAGACCCTGCAGCTGCTGGCCTCCAAGCGCCGCAAGGGCCTGGTGGAGTTCGACCGCATCGTGATCGAGACCACGGGCCTGGCCGATCCCGGCCCCGTCGCCCAGACCTTCTTCATGGACGACGAGATCGCCGAGACCTATCTGATCGACTCCATCCTCACCCTGGTCGATGCCAAGCACGCCAACCAGCAGCTGGATGACCGCCAGGAGGCGCGCCGCCAGGTGGGCTTTGCCGACCAGCTCTTCCTGTCCAAGACCGACCTGGTCAGCGAGGACGAGAAGAACGCGCTCATCCACCGCCTCAAGCACATGAACCCGCGCGCGCCCATCCGCGCCGTGCATTTCGGCGAAGTGCCCCTGAACGAAGTCTTCGACCTGCGTGGCTTCAACCTCAATGCCAAGCTGGACATCGATCCCGACTTCCTCAAGGAAGACGATCACGACCACGGCCATGATCACAAGCACGAGCATGGCGAGCACTGCAGCCATGACCACGAGCATGACGAGAACTGCGGGCACGACCACGCCCACAGCCACGCCCATGATCACGAGCACGGCGAACACTGCAATCATCCTCACCACCATCACCACGATGACGACGTCAAGAGCTTCGTCTACCGTGCCGACCGCGCGTTCGACCCTGCCCGCCTGGAGGACTTCCTGGGCGCCATCGTCAACATCTATGGCCCGCGCATGCTGCGCTACAAGGGCGTGCTGAACATGCAGGGCACGGAGCGCAAGGTCATCTTCCAGGGGGTGCACCAGCTCATGGGCAGCGACCTGGGACCGCAATGGGCCGAAGACGAAAAGCGCCAGAGCAAGATGGTCTTCATCGGCATCGACCTGCCCCAGGACATCTTCCTGCAGGGCCTGGAGCAGTGCCTGGTCTGAGCCGTCTGTGAACTTTTGTGAGGAATCACATGGTTTTTGCTGACATCTGATTGACGCAGGAGCCGCCCGCATCTGCAGGCGGTTCCTCTGCTTTCATGTGGGGTATGTGCAACGGCTTGCGCTCCTGTAGAGCATCGATACAATCGCGCCCCTGAAGAGAGCCCCCAAGCCCAATGGACTGCCCCGCAGGGGTCGCCCATACCGTGAGGAGACAGCAAGTGAGCGCCGAATCCAGCAAGAAGCCGTCAGTGGCCGCCCAGGCCCCGGCTGCAAGCCAGAAGGCCGCAGTCCGCACTGCGGTCGGCGTCGTCGACCTGGCCTCCCGCGCTGGCTGGAAAAGGGCTCTTTGCACGCACGGCCGCCGCACGGCCTGGATTGCCGCACCCCGCCGCAAGGGGAAGCCGGCAGGTTCCGCAACTGCGGCGATCGGCTGTCCTACATGGCATTCGACCCGGGCGCCTCGATTGACAGTACCATCCATGGCCCCGTCCGATGCCCCCGGCTCGGACTAAGTTAGCGAAACCAACACTATGCCTACCACTACGCAAACGCCTTCGTCGGGATCGACGAAACGAGACCCCAAGCTGGCCAATGCCTGGAAGACCAAGTCGGCGGAGGAGCTGACGGATGCCGAAGTGCTGGCCATGTCCGATGACGACTACATGAATGAGAAGCAGATGGCGTTCTTCCGCCTGAAGCTGCTCACTCTCAAGCACGACATGCACACCAACGCGGGCGAGACGGCAGAAAACCTGCGCGAGGACACCGTGGTGGTTCCCGATCCGGCCGACCGCGCCACCATCGAGGAAGAGCACGCGCTGGAACTGCGCACCCGCGACCGCGAGCGCAAGCTGCTCAAGAAGATCGAGCAATCCATTGCACGCATCGACGCAGGCGACTACGGCTACTGCGACGAAACCGGCGAGCCCATCGGCGTGGGCCGCCTGCTGGCCCGTCCCACGGCCACGCTGTCGCTGGAGGCCCAGCAGCGACGCGAGCTCAAGCAGAAGATGTACGGAGATTGAGTTGCGGCAACGGCCTTCGGAACGGTGGTGCTAATCTGATTCGCCATGGCAAAAGAAGAGAGCAGCAAATCGGGAGGGTTGTTGTCCAAGGTGGTGCGCTTTGTGCGCCACCCGACGGTCAATTGGTCCGATCTCGACGGCCTCGACGCTGACCAGGAGAGCCAGTACAGCAAGCAGGCGCTCAAGGAAATGATCGAGCGCAAGCGCCGCAACGACTTCGTACGCAAGCGCGAATTCGACCAGTTGCGCCGCCTGCGCCAGGCCGAGTTGCAACAGGCCTCCCGGCCGGGCAGCGCACCTGTCGGTGGCGGCGTGCCCGGACCGGCTGCGCAGGGCTCGCAATTCCTCAGCAGCCTGCTGAGCTCCAAATCCTCCGGCGAGCGCGCCGTCACGCTCAAGAAGATCGACGAGATCGAGGCCCAGATGTCCCAGCAATGGTGGCGGGGCAAGCAGGCGGCCGACGCCACCACCATTCCCATGGCGCTGCCCGCTGGCGGCAACCCCGCGCCGGCGTCGTTTCGCAAGCAGCCGCCGCCGGGCCAGATTCCCATGCTCAGCGACGTGGTGCCTGCGGCCATCGCCTCGGCCGGCGATGTGGCGGCCTTTGCCACCACCTTGCCCATGAGCCTGGCACCTGCGCCGCAGGTGCCGTCCGTCTCCACGGCTCCCCTCATGGATTCCATGCCCATGGCCCGCCCCTTGCGGCCATTGGAAGGGGCCACCGATTTCCTGCCCGCCTTCGCGGCCACCGAGGTCTCTGCCCCGCAGCCCATGGACATGGTGCCGCCATCCTTCGTGGTGTTCGAGCACGATCCCGACCTCGAAGAGCCGGCCATCCTCTTTGCCAATGGCGACGTGGACGGCGCCGAGCAGGGCATGCTGGAGCTGATCGAGCGGCGCGATGTGCCTGCGCAGCTGCCGGTCTGGCTGGCCTTGCTGGACCTGTACCGCGCGGCCGATCGCCCGCTGCAGTTCGACAAGGCCGGCATTGAATTCGCGGCGCGCTTCGGCCGCTCCGCTCCCCAGTGGTTCGCGATGCCGCAGCAGCGCACCGCCGCGATGGCGCCCCTTCCCGGCGCAGCGGCAGGGCGCGGCTGGCGCTGGAGCGCTCCCGCCCAGGTCACGCCCAGCGCTGTCACGGCGCTGAAGGCCTCCCAGGCCAAGGCCGCCGGTCCCTGGACCCTGGACTGGGCTGCCGTGACCCACATCGACGAGGCGGCAGCCACCGCCTTGGAGGCGCTGCTGCAGCAATGGGCCGATTCCCAGGGCGTATTCGTGCTGCTCAACGCGGACCGGCTGCAGGCGCTGCTGGGCGAGCTGGCTCCCTCGGGCGACTCCGCTGTGGATACGCTGTGGTGGCGCCTGCGCATGGCCGTGCTGCGCCTGATGAACCGGCAGGATGATTTCGAGCTGGTGGCCCTGGACTACTGCGTGACCTACGAAGTCTCGCCACCTGCCTGGGCGGACCCGGTCTGCCAGTGCCTGACGCAAGCCGTCGAGTCCGGCGGTGCACAAGCCCCTGTGCAGCCGGGCGCTGACGCCCCGGTGGATGCCGTGCGATTTGCGCTGTCCGGCACCATCGAAGGCGATGCCTCCACCTGGCTGGACCCGGTGCAGGAAGGCGCCAGCCTGGGCGAGCCGGTGTTCATCGACTGCACCCAGCTGGTGCGCATGGACTTTGCGGCGGCCGGCTCCGTGCTCAACTGGGCGGCCCACATGCAGTCGCTGGGCCATGTGCTGCAGTTCGGCCAGCTGCACCAGCTGGTGGCCGTATTCTTCAATGTGATCGGCATCCAGGAGCATGCGCAGGTAACGCCGAGACGGGACTGACCTGCCGAGCGGCGGCATTCTTTGGAGGGGCTCTTGAGAAGACGGGAGCCGCCCTCATCTGGCACCGCTATGGAACAGTATCACGGCACCACCATCATCAGCGTGCGCCGGCAGACCCCCGAAGGCGTGCAGGTCGCCATCGGTGGCGATGGCCAGGTCACATTGGGCAACATCGTCGTCAAGGGTACGGCGCGCAAGGTGCGCAAGCTCTACCACGGCAAGGTGCTGGCCGGCTTTGCCGGCGCCACGGCCGACGCCTTCACGCTGTTCGAGCGCTTCGAGGCCAAGCTGGAAAAGCACCAGGGCCATCTGACGCGCGCGGCCATCGAGCTGACCAAGGACTGGCGCACCGACCGCGTGCTGCGCCGGCTGGAGGCCATGCTGGCCGTGGCCGATGCATCGGCCTCGCTGATCATCACCGGCAACGGCGATGTGCTGGAGCCCGAGCAGGGCATCGTGGCCATCGGATCGGGTGGCGCCTACGCGCACTCGGCGGCCAAGGCGCTGCTGACCAATACCGAGCTGTCGGCCGAGGAGATCGTGCGCAAGTCGCTGGCGATTGCCGGCGAGCTGTGCATCTACACCAACATGCATCACACGGTCGAGACGCTCTGAGACCCTCGCGGCGCGGGCGGTTCTCGCCCGGCCATTGAAACGGATAGCCGCCAGCGGCCAGGTAACGGAAGCGGGGCTGGCGGCGCAATGCTTCGAATACACACCATGTCCTCTGCCATGACCCCCCAGGAGATCGTCTCCGAACTGGACCGCCACATCGTCGGCCAGACCGGTGCCAAGCGCGCCGTGGCCATCGCTTTGCGCAACCGCTGGCGCCGCCAGAACGTGGCCGACGGCCTGCGCCAGGAAATCACGCCCAAGAACATCCTCATGATCGGCCCCACCGGCGTGGGCAAGACCGAGATCGCGCGCCGCCTGGCGCGGCTGGCCGATGCGCCCTTCATCAAGGTCGAGGCCACCAAGTTCACCGAAGTGGGCTACGTGGGCAAGGACGTGGACGCCATCATCCGCGATCTGGCCGAGGTCGCCGTCAAGCAGACGCGCGAGGCCGACATGAAGAAGCTGCGCCTGCGCGCCGAAGACGCTGCCGAGGACCGCATCCTCGACGTGCTCGTGCCCCAGGCCCGCAGCGGCGAGGTGGCTGCCGACAACACGGCCCGCCAGGTCTTTCGCAAGAAGCTGCGCGAAGGCCAGCTCGACGACAAGGAAATCGATATCGACGTGGCCGACGCACCGCCCCAGGTGCAGATCATGGGCCCGCAGGGCATGGAGGAGATGGCCGAGCAGCTGCGCGGCATGTTCAGCCACATGGGCCAGGAAAAGCGCAAGACGCGCAAGCTGCGCATTGCCGAGGCCATGAAGCTGCTGACCGACGAGGAAGCGGCCAAGCTCGTCAACGAGGAAGACGTGCGCACGCGCGCCATTGCCAATGCGGAGCAAAACGGCATCGTCTTCATCGACGAGATCGACAAGGTCGCCACGCGCCAGGAAAGCAGCGGCTCCGACATTTCGCGCCAGGGCGTGCAGCGCGACCTGCTGCCCCTGGTCGAGGGCACCAGCGTCTCCACCAAGTACGGCGTGGTCAAGACCGACCACATCCTGTTCATCGCCTCGGGCGCCTTTCACCTGTCCAAGCCCAGCGACCTCATCCCCGAGCTGCAGGGCCGCTTTCCGATCCGCGTGGAGCTGGAGTCGCTGTCGGTCCAGGACTTCGAAGCCATCCTCACCCAGACCCATGCCTCCCTGGTCAAGCAGTACCAGGCGCTGCTGGCCACCGAAGGCGTCACGCTGGAGTTCACGCCCGAAGGCATCACCCGGCTGGCCGGCATCGCCTTCGAGGTCAACGAGCGCACCGAGAACATCGGCGCGCGCCGCCTGTCCACCGTGCTCGAGCGGCTGCTGGACGAGGTCAGCTTCGATGCGGCCAAGCTTTCGGGGCAGACCGTCACCATCGACGCGGCCTACGTGGACCAGCGCCTGCAGTCCCTGAGCCAGGACGAAGACCTGTCTCGCTTCATCCTCTGAGACCTGCCCCGGTGGCCGAGCGGCCGCCATCGAAGTGACTGCCCGCATTGCCGGGCAGTCACTTTTTGTAGGAGGCCGGCCCGAGTTGCACCCGGTCGCCAGCGAATTGAATCGTTGCAATTGCCTGCCGGCATTGAGAGTTCACTTGCAATCACTCCCCTAAGTGCTTGTAAAGTCTCGGTTTTTTGTCATCACTCACATTGCATTCGATCTCTAAGTTGTTGATTTCATTGCAAATAATTGTCCATTCCCGGGTTGTGAAACACCAAATTGCTGCTACAGTGCAAAAAAGTGCAATTAAGTGGTGAAAGTTGCCTTTGTGCCCCGATTTCCGGGACGCGATGGCTCCAACCGACCGGGGTGACTGACCGTGTTTCAAGGGGCGTCCTCGCTGAATCTCGATGGCAAGGGGCGGCTGTCTGTGCCGACCCGGCATCGTGACGCCCTCCTGGCCATGGCGCAGGGCCAGGTCACCCTCACCAAACACCCCCATGGTTGCCTGATGCTGTTCCCGCGCACGGAGTGGCTGCAGTTCCGCGAGCGGATCGCGCAGCTGCCCATGTCGGCGCAGTGGTGGAAGCGCATCTTCCTGGGCAACGCCATGGACGTGGACATGGATGCCACCGGCCGTGTGCTGGTGTCGCCCGAGTTGCGCGACGCCGTGGGTCTGACCAAGGAGGTCGTGCTGCTGGGCATGGGCAACCATTTCGAGCTGTGGGACAAGGCCACTTATGAGGCACATGAAGCGAAGGCCATGCAGGAAGAGATGCCTGCGGCCTTCCAGGATTTTGCTTTCTAGGAAAGAGGCGTTCTCTTGAATCAGCCGTTGCAACACATCACCGTTTTGCTCGACGAGGCCGTCGATGCGCTGCTGGACGGCGCCGCGCAGCCCGTTGCCGGGCAATGGGTGGACGCGACGTTCGGGCGAGGCGGGCATTCCCGGCGCATCCTCCAGCGGCTAGGGCCGGGCGGGACCTTGCTGGCGTTCGACAAGGACCCGGACGCGATCGAAGAGGCAGCGCGCATCACCGATGCGCGTTTTTCGATTCGGCACGAAGGGTTTCGCCACCTGGGCGAGTTGCCGGCTGGCAGCGTGCAGGGCGTGCTGATGGACCTGGGGGTGAGCTCTCCCCAGATCGACAACCCCGAGCGTGGCTTCAGCTTCCGCTTCGAGGGTCCGCTGGACATGCGCATGGACACCACGCGCGGTCAGAGCGTGGCGGACTGGCTGGCGGAAGCCGATGCCCAGCAGATTGCGGAGGTGATACGTGACTACGGCGAAGAACGGTTTGCTGGCCCCATTGCAAAGGCGATTGTTGCTCGGCGCGAAAGCCAGGGGCCCCTTCGCAATACCGCGGAGCTTGCCGAGCTCGTGGCTGGCGCGGTCCGGACCCGCGAGGCTGGGCAGAACCCAGCGACACGCACATTCCAGGCTCTTCGGATTTTCATCAATGCCGAGCTTGAAGAACTCGAACAGGCGCTAGAGGCCAGCCTGCGCGTGCTCGCGCCGGGCGGGCGCCTGGTGGTGATCAGCTTCCACTCGCTGGAAGACCGCATCGTCAAGCAGTTCATTGCCAGGCATTCCAAGGAAGTCTATGACCGGCGCGCACCCTTTGCCGCGCCCACACCCATGCGCCTTGAAGCCCTGGGCCGCATCAAGCCCAGCGAGGCCGAGGTCGCCGCCAATGCGCGTTCGCGCTCGGCCGTGATGCGCGTGGCCCGCCGCACCGAGGTGCCTGCATGAAGCGCACGCACCGTCTGGCGCAAGAGGAGGGCGTGGCATGCTGCGCCTGAACCTCGTGCTGCTGCTGGCGGTGATGGCCAGCGCCATCTTCCTGGTGCACAACCAGTACGAGTCGCGCCGGCTGTTCACCGAACTGGACCGCGCCGTGGCCGAATCGCGCCGCCTGGCCACCGAGCAGCAGCGCCTGCAGGTGGAAAAGCGCGCCCAGGCCACGCCGCAGCGCATCGAGGTCATGGCGCGCGAGCGCCTGCAGATGAAGCCGGCCACGCCGGCCATCGCCCAGTACGTCAATGACGATGCGCGCACGGGAGTGGCTCCATGACGCGCAGCGTGCTCTACACCTCCAGTCCCTTGCTGGCGTCCAAGACACCCCTGTGGCGCAGCAAGATGATCGTGGCCATGCTGGGCCTGGGCTTTGTCGGCCTGGGTGCACGCGCGGCCTATGTGCAGGTGTTCGGCAACGACTTCTTCCAGCGCCAGGGCCAGGTGCGTTTTGCGCGCACGCTGGAGTTGCCGGCCAACCGCGGCCGCCTGCTGGACCGCAATGGACTGATCCTGGCCTCCAGCGTGCCGGCCGCCAGCATCTGGGCCATTCCCGAAGATGTCGAGCAGGACGACCCCGAGGTCAAGGCCAAGCTCAAGCAGCTGGCCGCGCTCATGGAGATGCCGCTGCCCGCGCTGATGGAAAAGCTGGCCGACGAGGACAAGACCTTCGTCTGGATCAAGCGCCAGCTCGACTGGGACGTGGGCCAGCAGATCCATGCCCTCAACATCAAGGGCATCTACCAGCGCAAGGAATACAAGCGCCAGTACCCGGAAGGCGAATCGGCTGCCCACATCGTGGGCTTCACCAATGTGGAAGACCATGGCCAGGAAGGCATGGAGCTGGCCTTCGACAAGGAGCTGGGCGGCAAGCCCGGCTCGCGCCGCGTGATCAAGGACCGCCTGGGCCGCGTGGTCGAGGGCGTGGGCGAGGAAGTGCCGCCTCAGGACGGCCGCGACATCCAGCTGTCCGTGGACAGCAAGGTCCAGTACTTCGCCTACCAGAAGCTCAAGGAGCAGGTCATCGCGCACAAGGCCAAGGCGGGCAGCGTGGTGGTCATGGATGCGCACACCGGCGAATTGCTGGCCCTGGCCAACTACCCCAGCTACGTGCCCGACAAGCGCAAGAACCTGACGGGCGAGCAGCTGCGCAACCGCGCCATCACCGACACCTTCGAGCCCGGCTCGACCATGAAGCCCATCACCATCGGCCTGGCGCTGGAGTCGGGCCGCTTCAAGCCGGAAACGCCCATCGACACCACGCCGGGCCGCGTCAACGTCACGGGCTCGACGATTTCCGACACCCACAACTACGGCCTGCTCACCGTGGCCGGCGTGATCCAGAAGTCCAGCAACGTGGGCACGACCAAGATCGCGCTGCAGATGCCGGCCAAGGAAATGTGGGAAACCTTCTCGGCCGTGGGCTTCGGCCAGAAGCCGCAGATCTCCTTTCCCGGCGCCGCCAGCGGTCGCCTGCGTCCCTACAAGACCTGGAGGCCGGTGGAGCAGGCCACCATGGGCTATGGCTACGGCCTGTCCGCCAGCCTGCTGCAGATGACGCGCAGCTACACCGTCTTTGCCAACGGCGGGCGCGTGATCCCGGCCACCATGGTCAAGACCGACGAGCCGCCCGTGGGCGTGCCCGTGTTCTCTCCGCGCACGGCCAACGAGGTGCGCAAGATGCTGGCCCTGGCGGCCGGCCCCGGCGGCACGGGCCAGCGCGCCCAGACCATCGGCTACTCGGTGGGCGGCAAGTCGGGCACGGCCCGCAAGCAGCAGGGCAAGGGCTATGCCGCCGGCAAGTACCGCGCCTGGTTCACGGGCATGGCGCCCATCGAGAACCCGCGCATCATCGTCGCCGTGATGGTGGACGAGCCCAGTGCCGGCACCATCTACGGCGGCACCGTGGCGGCACCCGTGTTCAGCGAAGTGGTGCAGCAGACGCTGCGCCTGATGGGCGTGCAGCCCGATATGGAAGTCAAGCCCTTGATCGTCGCCAATCCCGTGGAGGAGCCCTCGCTATGAGTTCCTCCCAAGCCCTGCTGATGCTGTCGTCGGCCACCGAGGCTGTCCAATGGCTGGCCGCCCGCCTGCAAGGCAGCGGCACGCTGCAGACCGACAGCCGCAAGGTCCGGCCCGGCGACGCCTTCATTGCCTGGCCCGGCGCGGCCACCGATGGCCGCGCCCATGTGGCCTCGGCCCTGGAGCGCGGCGCCGTGGCCTGCCTGGTCGAAGCGCAGGGCGTCGAGCCCTTCGGTTTTTCCGGCGAGCACATCGCGGCCTTGCCCGGCCTCAAGGCCGCCACGGGCCTGATCGCCGACCAGTGGTTCCAGCATCCCAGCGCCCGGATCGACGTGCTGGCCGTCACCGGCACCAACGGAAAGACCACCACGGCCTGGTGGCTGGCGCATGCGCTGGCCCAGGTGAAGCTGCAGGAACGCAGCGGCTGCGCCCTGGTGGGCACGCTGGGCGTGGGCATCCCGCCCGCCCTGGAATCCACGGGAATGACCACGCCCGACCCGGTGCGGCTGCAGCGCGCATTCCGCGAGTACGCCGATGCGGGCCTGGCGGCCTGCGCCATCGAGGCCTCGTCCATCGGCATCGTCGAGCACCGGCTGGACGGCACGCGCATCCGCGTGGCGATGTTCACCAATTTCACGCAGGACCATCTCGACTACCACGGCAGCATGCAGGCCTACTGGGATGCCAAGGCCGCGCTGTTCGACTGGCCCGGCCTGCAGGCCGCCGTCGTCAATGTGGACGACGCGCACGGCGCGCGCCTGTGGGCCACGCTGCAGTCGCGCCCATCCTCTGCCGCGCTCGATGTCTGGAGCATTTCCATCGAGGGCGCGGCGCGCCTGCAGGCCAAGGACATCGCGCTGGGCGCCGAGGGCCTGAGCTTCACCGTGATCGAGGCCGGCCACAGCCTGCGCATGCACACGCGCATGGTGGGCCAGTACAACGTATCCAACCTGCTGGGTGTGCTGGCAGCGCTGCGCTGCCTGGGCCTGAGCCTGGACCAGGCCGTCGCTGCCTGCGCCCACCTGGAGCCCGTGCCCGGCCGCATGCAGCAGATCGTCCAGCCCGGCCAGCCGCTGGTGGCCGTGGACTACGCCCACACGCCTGACGCGCTGGACAAGGCCCTGCGCGCCTTGCGCCCGGCCGCCGAGCAGCGCCAGGGCCGGCTGTGGTGCGTGTTCGGCTGCGGTGGAGACCGCGATGCCACCAAGCGGCCGCTCATGGGGCAGGCCGCCCAGAAGAATGCCGACTGCGTGCTGGTCACCAGCGACAACCCGCGCAGCGAAGTGCCCGACCGCATCATCGACCAGATCCTGGCCGGCATGCAGCCGGGCGAGAACCTGCAGTCCCAGGCCGATCGCGCGGCGGCCATCGCCCAGGCGATCGCGCACGCCAGCGAACGCGACGTGGTGCTGATCGCCGGCAAGGGACATGAGGACTACCAGGAGACGGCAGGCCAGCGCCATCCGTTCTCCGACATGGCCGAGGCGCGCAAGGCGCTGGCGGCCCGTGAAGGAAAGAAGCGGTCATGATGACCTTGCAACAAGCGCTGGAGCTGATCCAGTCGCATATCCCCCAGGCACGGCTGGTCGGCAACGGCCAGACCGTGCTCACGCGCGTGCACACCGACACCCGCACGCTGCAGGCCGGGGATCTGTTCGTCGCCTTGAAGGGCGAGCGTTTCGATGCCAACCAGTTCCTGGTCCAGGCCCGCGAGGCCGGTGCCGCCGCAGCCCTGGCCCATGGCGGCCTGGAGGCTGCAGGCCTGTCCGGCATCGAAGTGCCCGATTCGCTGGCCGCCCTGGGCGCGCTGGCCACGGCCTGGCGCGCGCGCTTTGCGCTGCCGCTGATCGCCGTCACCGGCAGCAACGGCAAGACCACGGTCACGCAGATGGTGGCCTCCATCCTGCGTGCCCATGCGGGCGAGGCGGCGCTGGCCACGCGCGGCAACTTCAACAACTCCATCGGCCTGCCGCTGAGCCTGATGCGCATGACCGGCCAGCACCGCGTGGCCGTGCTGGAGATGGGCATGAACCATCCCGGCGAGATTGCCGAGCTGGCCGCCATCGGCCAACCCACGGTGGCCCTGGTCAACAACGCCCAGCGCGAGCACCAGGAATTCATGCACACGGTCGAGGCCGTGGCGCGCGAAAACGGCAGCGTGCTGCTGGCCCTGCCCGCCGACGGCGTGGCCGTGTTCCCCGCAGGCGACACCTACACGCCGCTGTGGCGTGAGCTGGCGGGCGCCCGCCAATGCCTGCTGTTCGGCGAGTCTGGCGACGGCGCCCATATCCACGCGCGTGACGCGCTGTGGCTGGGCGATGCCTGGCAGTTCACCCTGGCCACGCCCGAGGGCGAGGCGCCGGTGCGCCTGCACATCGCCGGCCGCCACAACGTGCGCAATGCGCTGGCCGCTGCGGCCTGCGCCCAGGCGGCCGGTGTGCCGCTGGCCGACATCGCACGCGGCCTGAGCGTGTTCGAGCCCGTGCAGGGCCGCTCGCGCGCGCTGGGCGTTTCGGTGCAAGGCCGCCCGGTCACCGTGATCGACGACAGCTACAACGCCAATCCCGATTCGGTGGCCGCGGCCATCGAGGTGCTGCGCGAACTGCCCGCTCCCCAGCTGCTGGTGCTGGGCGACATGGGCGAGGTCGGCGACCAGGGGCCGCAATTCCATGCCGAGGCGGGCGCGCTGGCGCGCAGCCTGGGCATTGCCCGGCTGTTCACGCTGGGCGCGCAAAGCACATCCGCCGCCACCGCATTCGGTGCAGGTGCCCGGCATTTCGAAGACATGGCCTCGCTGCAACAGGCAGCCTGTGCCGCGCTGCCCGAGGTGGGTAGCATTCTGGTCAAGGGTTCGAGGTTCATGAAGATGGAGCAGGTGGTTCAGGCGGTCGAGGCGGCCGGCAAGGATGACGGTTGCAAGAAGGAGGCCGCATGCTGCTGATGCTGTCCCAATGGCTGCAGGGCCTGTCCCCCGAGTTCGGCTTTCTGCGCGTCTTCCAGTACCTCACGATGCGCGCCGTGATGGCCGCGCTCACGGCCCTGGTCATCGGCCTGCTGGCCGGGCCGCGCCTGATCCGCATGCTGACCTCGCTCAAGATCGGCCAGCCCGTGCGCGGCTACGGCATGGAAACCCATCTGGCCAAGAGCGGCACGCCCACCATGGGTGGGGCGCTGATCCTGCTGTCCATCGCCGTGTCCACGCTGCTGTGGTTCGACCTGTCCAACCGCTTCGTCTGGATCGTGCTGCTGGTCACCCTGGGCTTCGGCACCATCGGTTGGGTCGATGACTGGCGCAAGGTGGTCAACAAGGACCCCGAGGGCATGCGCTCGGGCGAGAAGTATTTCTGGCAGTCCGTCATCGGACTGCTGGCCGCGCTCTACCTGGTGTTCTGCATTTCGGAGAACACCAATGCCCAGGTCTTCGAGCTGTTCGTGACCTGGGTGCAGTCGGGCTTTTCGCTGGACCTGCCGCCCAAGGCCGGCCTGCTTGTTCCCTTCTTCAAGGAAGTCAGCTACCCGCTGGGCGTGCTCGGCTTCGTGGTCATGACCTACCTGGTCATCGTGGGCGCCAGCAATGCGGTGAACCTGACCGATGGCCTGGACGGCCTGGCCATCATGCCCGTGATCATGGTGGGCTCGGCCCTGGGCATCTTTGCCTACGTCACCGGCAACGCCGGCTACGCCAAGTACCTGCTGTTCCCGCACATCCCGGGCTCGGGCGAGCTGCTGGTGTATTGCGCGGCCATGGCCGGAGCGGGTCTGGCCTTTCTGTGGTTCAACGCCCATCCGGCCCAGGTCTTCATGGGCGACGTGGGCGCGCTGGCGCTGGGCGCTTCGCTGGGCACCATCGCCGTGATCGTTCGCCAGGAAATCGTGCTGGCCATCATGGGCGGCATCTTCGTGGTCGAGGCGCTGTCGGTGATGCTGCAGGTCACCTGGTTCAAGTTCACCAAGAAGCGCTATGGCGAAGGCCGTCGCCTGCTCAAGATGGCGCCGCTGCACCACCATTTCGAGAAGAGCGGCTGGAAGGAAACCCAGGTCGTGATCCGCTTCTGGATCATCACCATGCTGCTGTGCCTGCTGGGCCTGTCCACGCTGAAGCTGAGGTGAGTCCATGAACACCGAAGACTTCAAGACCGAACCTCCTGCGCTGCCGGCTGGCGAGCCCGCTGTCCCGGCGCTGCATGCCGAACTGGCCAAGGGGGCCGACTTTGCCTCGGAGTCTGCCGGCGAGCGGGCGGACGAGCCGGTCGCGGATCCGGTCCTGGACGATTCGCCGGCTGCGGCTCTGGAAGGCGCAGAGCAGCCGCTGGCTGCGGAGCCTTCGCAGGCGCTCGGGCTTGAGGCAGCCCCGGCCCCTGCGGCGATGACCGAGCCTGTACCCGACATCTCCACGCTGACGGCAGCCAGGGATGCCGCTGCCTTCGTGGCCCAGATCTTTGCCGACCCCAGCATCTCGGATTCCTCCGACGCCGAGGTCACCCCGGTCGCCACCGAAGAGGCGGTTGAAGCCGAACAGGTACTGCCACCCGTGGCTGCCGGCTGGCCCGGCGAGCAGGCCCAGCACCTGCAGGGCCAGCGCGTGCTCATCCTGGGCCTGGGCGCCTCGGGCCTGGCCATGGCGCGCTGGTGCGTGCGCTGCGGCGCCGAAGTCATCGTGGCCGATACGCGCCAGGCGCCGCCCCAGCTGGAACAGCTGTCCGCCGAACTGCCCCAGGCGCGCTTCGTGCCCGGAGATTTCACGGCCCAACTGGTGGACGGCCAGAGCCTGGGGCTGGTCTACCGCTCGCCCGGCCTGAGCCCGGCCGCCGTGGCGCCCGTGGTCGACACGGCCCGGGCCCAGGGCCTGCCCGTGGGCGGCGAACTCGATCTCTTCGCCATGGCGCTCAAGGCCCTGGCCGCAGCCCATGGCTACCGTCCCACCGTGCTGGGCATTACCGGAACCAATGGCAAGACCACGGTCACCTCGCTGACCGGCCAACTGCTGGAGCATGCCGGCCTGCGCGTGGCGGTGGCGGGCAATATCGGCCCCACGCTGCTGGACACGCTGACCCAGGCCATCGATGCCGAAACGCTGCCCCAGGCCTGGGTGCTGGAGCTGTCCAGCTTCCAGCTCGACGGCGTGCAGATGTTCGAGCCCACGGCCGCCGCCGTCCTCAATATCACCCAGGACCACCTGGACTGGCACGGCAGCCTGCGCGCCTATGCCGATGCCAAGGCCTGTATCTTCGGCAGCAGCGGCATCATGGTGCTCAACCGCGAGGACCCCGAGGTCATGCGCATGCTGCCGGCACCCGTGGTGCCGCCGGGCAAGCGCCAAAAGCCCCAGCAGCGCGCCCACATCACCTTCGGCGGCGACATGCCGCGCCGCCCCGGCGACTTCGGTCTGGAAGTGGTCAGCGGCATGACGTGGCTGGTGCGCGCCCATGAGGCCGACGAAACCGCCAAGGGCAAGAACGCCGAAGACCTGTACATCCAGCGCCTGATGCCCGCCGACGCGCTGCGCATCCGTGGCCGGCACAACGCCATCAATGCCCTGTCCGCCCTGGCCCTGGCCAGCGCGGGCGGCTGCACGCTGGCGCCCCTGCTCTACGGCCTGCGCGAGTACCGGGGCGAGCCGCACCGCGTCCAGCCCATCGGCCGCGTCAACGGCGTGGAGTACTACGACGACAGCAAGGGCACGAACGTGGGCGCCACCGTGGCCGCGCTGTCGGGCCTGGGGCCTGACCACCGCATCGTGGTCATCCTGGGCGGTGACGGCAAGGGCCAGGATTTCTCTCCGCTGGCCGCACCCGTGTCGCGCCACGTGCGCGCCGCCGTGCTGATCGGCCGCGACGCGGGCCGCATCCGCGCTGCGCTGCAGGACTGCGGCGTGCCCCTGGTCGATGCCACCACCATGGCCGATGCCGTGGAGCTGGCCGCCTCGCGCGCCCATGAAGGCGACGCCGTGCTGCTGTCGCCCGCCTGCGCCAGCCTGGACATGTTCCGCAACTACGAGGACCGGGCCCACCAGTTCGTCGATGCCGTGCGCGCGCTGGCGCTGGATGCCGGCCATGAACTCGGAGGTGCTGCATGAGCGCGATGAACGCCATGAACCAGGCCCTGGGCCGCATGCGCTCCTGGTTCGGAGGCGCGCAGGAAAAGGCCATCGACGTGCTGCCCGTGCGCCTGGGCGGTCCCCAGTACCACCGGCCCACGCAGACGCCGGCCAGCGTGCTCGGCCTGGACCAGGCCCTGATCTGGGTGGTCATAGGCCTGCTGGCCTGGAGCCTGGTCATGGTGTATTCGGCATCGATCGCCATGCCGGACAATCCGCGCTTCGGCAAGATCGCGCCCACCCATTTCCTGATGCGCCATGCCATGTCCATAGGCATGGCCTTCGTCGGCGCGCTGCTGGCCTTCCAGGTGTCCATGGCCACCTGGGAGCGCATGGCGCGCAAGCTCTTCCTGGTGTCCCTGGTCCTGCTGGTGGCCGTGCTGATCCCGCATGTGGGCACCGTGGTCAACGGCGCGCGGCGCTGGCTGTCCCTGGGCATCATGAACTTCCAGCCGTCCGAGCTGGCCAAGTTCGCCGTGCTCATCTATGCGGCCGACTACATGGTGCGCAAGATGGAGGTCAAGGAGCGCTTCTTCCGCGCCGTGCTGCCCATGGGGCTGGCCGTGGTGCTGGTCGGGGTGCTGCTGCTGGCCGAGCCCGACATGGGCGCCTTCATGGTGATCGTGGTGATCGCCATGGGCATCCTGTTCCTGGGCGGCGTGAACGCGCGCATGTTCTTCCTGATCGCGGCCCTGGTGGTGCTGGCCTTCGTGCTCATCATCGCCACCTCCGAATGGCGGCGCGAGCGCATCTTTGCCTACCTCAATCCCTGGGATGAAAAGCATGCCCTGGGCAAGGGCTACCAGCTGTCGCATGCGTTGATCGCCATCGGGCGCGGCGAGATCTTCGGCGTGGGCCTGGGCCGCAGCGTCGAAAAGCTGCACTGGCTGCCCGAGGCGCACACCGACTTTCTGCTGGCCGTGATCGGCGAGGAATTCGGCCTGGTCGGCGTGCTCCTGATCGCCGTCACCTTCCTGTGGCTCACGCGCCGCATCATGCTCATAGGGCGGCAGGCCATTGCGCTGGACCGGGTGTTCTCCGGCCTGGTGGCCGAGGGCATTGCGATCTGGATGGGCTTCCAGGCCTTCATCAACATGGGCGTGAACCTGGGCGCGCTGCCGACCAAGGGACTGACGCTGCCCCTGATGAGCTTCGGCGGGTCGGCCATCCTCATGAATCTGATAGCGATAGCGGTGGTGTTAAGGGTGGACTACGAGAACAAGTTGCTGATGAAGGGAGGGCATGCATGACGCAGTCCACCTCTCAAGGCACGCAACGCCAGCGCACGGCCCTGATCATGGCCGGCGGCACGGGCGGCCATATCTTCCCGGGCCTGGCCGTGGCCCAGGCGCTGCGCGAGCGCGGCTGGAACGTGCGCTGGCTGGGCGCCCCCGGCTCCATGGAGTCCCGCATCGTGCCGGCCCAGGGCTTCCCGCTGGAGACCATCGAGTTCTCGGGCGTGCGCGGCAAGGGCATCATGACCCTGGCCTTTTTGCCCATGCGCCTGCTGCGTGCCTTCTGGCAGGCGCTGGCCGTGGTGCGCCGCGTCAAGCCCGACGTGGTCGTGGGCCTGGGCGGCTACATCAGCTTTCCTGGCGGCATGATGGCCGTGCTGGCCGGCAAGCCCCTGGTGCTGCATGAGCAGAACTCCGTGGCCGGCATGGCCAACAAGGTGCTGGCCAGCGTCTCCCACCGCATCTTCACCGCCTTCCCCAACGTGTTCCCCAAGGGCCGCTGGGTCGGCAACCCCTTGCGCCAGGCCTTCACCGAGCAGCCCGCGCCCGAGCAGCGCTTTGCGGGCCGCAGCGGACCGCTGCGCCTGCTGGTGGTGGGCGGCAGCCTGGGCGCTAAGGCGCTCAACGAGATCGTGCCGCAGGCGCTGGCCCTGATACCGGCCGATGTGCGCCCCGTCGTGCTCCACCAAAGCGGCGCCGCACAGATCGACGCCCTGCGCGCCAACTACGCGGCGGCAGGCGTGCAGGCCGAGCTGACGCCCTTCATCGACGATACGGCGCGCGCCTTTGCCGAGGCCGATGTCATCGTCTGCCGCGCCGGTGCCAGCACGGTCACCGAGATCGCGGCCGTGGGCGCAGCCGCCATCTATGTGCCTTTCCCGGCCGCCGTGGACGACCACCAGACCGCGAACGCGCGTTTCCTGGTCGATGCTGGTGGTGGATGGTTGATGCAACAAAGCGCACTGACTGCCCAAACCCTGGCCGAAATGCTACAAAATATGCAGCGTGCGACGCTGCTGGAGCGCGCTGGAAAAGCCAAGAAAATGCAAAAGACCGAAGCCACCGCCGAGGTGGTCGCCGCCTGTGAGGAACTGGCCGCATGAAGCACGCCATTCATCACATCCATTTCGTCGGCATCGGCGGCGCCGGAATGAGCGGCATCGCCGAGGTGCTGCACAACCTGGGTTACGCCGTCTCGGGCTCGGACCTGTCCGACAGTGCCACGCTGCGCCGGCTCGCAGGCCTGGGCATTGCCACCCACGTCGGCCATGCGGCCGCGAACATCGAAGGGGCTGACGCCGTCGTCACCTCCACCGCCGTGCAGTCCGACAACCCCGAGGTGGTCGCGGCGCGCACGCACAAGATCCCCGTCGTGCCGCGTGCGCTCATGCTGGCCGAGCTGATGCGCTTCAAGCAGGGCATCGCCATCGCAGGAGCCCACGGCAAGACCACGACCACCAGCCTTGTGACCAGCGTGCTGGCCGAGGCCGGGCTGGACCCGACCTTCGTCATCGGCGGCAAGCTCAACAGCGCGGGCGCCAACGCCAAGCTGGGCCAGGGCGACTACATCGTGGTCGAGGCGGACGAGTCCGACGCCTCCTTCCTGAACCTGCTGCCCGTGATGGCCGTCGTCACCAACATCGACGCCGACCACATGGAAACCTACGGCCATGACTTCGGCCGGCTCAAGGGCGCCTTCGTCGACTTCCTGCACCGCATGCCGTTCTACGGCCGCGCCATCGTCTGCGTGGACAGCCCGGCCGTGCGCGAGATCCTGTCCCAGGTGGCCCGCCCCGTGACCACCTACGGCTTTGCCGAGGACGCCCAGGTGCGCGCCCTCAACGTGCGCGCCGAGGCCGGCCGCATGCATTTCACGGTGCGCCGCAGCAACGGCCAAAGCTATCCCGACCTGGACGTGGTGCTGAGCCTGCCGGGCGAGCACAACGTGCTCAACGCGCTGTCTGCCGTGGCCGTCGCCATGGAGCTGGAGATTGCCGACGAGGCGCTGCTGCGCGCCTTCGAAAGCTTCAAGGGCGTGGGCCGGCGCTTCCAGCGCTATGGCGAACTCCCTGCAGCGGACGGTGGCATCTTCACCGTCATCGACGACTACGGGCACCACCCTGTCGAGATGGCGGCCACGCTGGCTGCTGCGCGCGGCGCCTTCCCGGGCCGCCGCCTGGTGCTGGCCTTCCAGCCGCACCGCTACAGCCGCACGCGCGATTGCTTCGAGGATTTCGTCAAGGTCATCGGCCTGGCCGATGCCGTGCTGCTGACCGAGGTCTATGCGGCCGGCGAGGCGCCGGTGGTGGCGGCCGATGGCCGCTCGTTGGCGCGCGCCCTGCGCGTGGCCGGCCGGGTCGAGCCGGTCTTTGTGGAAGACGTTGCCGAGCTGCCGGCGGCCCTGGCCGCCCACGCCCGCGATGGCGACGTGCTGTTGTGCATGGGGGCCGGCTCGATTGGCGCCGTGCCCGGAAAGTTGGTTGAAATGCTTCAGAAACAAGAGCTGCAGGCGCAGCAGGGAGCTGCGCAATGAGCAGCTTCGGCACCCAGATCGATGTCAAGGCCCTGGGCAAGGTGGCCGTGCTGTTGGGCGGCCGCTCGGCCGAGCGCGAGGTCTCGCTGATGTCGGGCACGGGCGTGCTCAAGGCCCTGCTGTCGCAGGGCGTGGATGCCCATGCCTTCGACCCCGCCGAGCGGGACCTGGGCGAGTTGAAGAAGGACGGTTTCGACCGCTGCTTCATCGCGCTGCATGGCCGCTACGGTGAGGACGGCACGGTGCAGGGCGCGCTGGAGCTGCTGGGCATCCCGTACACGGGCCCCGGCGTGATGGCCTCCAGCATCGCCATGGACAAGATCATGACCAAGCGCATCTGGCGCTTCGAGGGTCTGCCCACACCCGACTGGCGGCTGGTCGCCAGCGCCGACGAGACCCGCGCCGCGCTGCAGGCGCTGGGCGCGCCCATGATCGTCAAGCCCTCGCGCGAGGGCTCGACCATCGGCCTGACCAAGGTCTGGACAGCCGAGGAATGCGAGCAGGCCTATGTGCTGGCCTCCCGGTACGACCCCGAAGTGCTCTGCGAAGAGTTCATCGAAGGCGACGAGACCACCTGCCCCGTGCTCGGAACCGGCGAGGGCGCCCACGCCCTGCCCGTGATCCGCATCGTCGCGCCCGAAGGCAACTACGACTACCAGAACAAGTACTTCACCGACGACACCCAGTACCACTGCCCCAGCGGCCTGCCTGCCGAGGAAGAGGCCGAGATCCGGCGCATCGTCGTGCGGGCCTTCCGCACGCTAGGCTGCCGCGGCTGGTCGCGCGCCGACATCATGATCCGCGCCAGCGACCGCAAGCCCTTCCTGCTGGAGATCAACACCTCGCCGGGCATGACGGGCCACTCGCTGGTGCCCATGTCGGCCCGCGCCATCGGCGTGAGCTACGAAAACCTGTGCCTGGGCATCCTGGCCAGCGCCGCGCTGGACGCGCAACCGGAGCAGGAGCACGCATGAGCTACTCCCTGCCGGCCCCCTTCGACGTCAAGCTCATGAACGTGACCGCCACGGTCCTGTTCGTGGGCGTGGCTGCGCTGGGGCTGGCAGCGGTGAGCTGGTGGGCGCTGCGCCATCCGGCCTTCAATATCGGCCGCATCGTGGTCGAGGGCGAGCTGGTGCACAACAACGCGGTGACGCTGCGCGCCAATGTGGCGCCGGTGCTCACGGGCAACTTCTTCACCGTGGATCTCAAGGCCGCCAAGGCGGCGTTCGAGCAGGTGCCCTGGGTGCGCGAGGCGCAGGTGCGCCGCGACTATCCCAACAGCCTGCGCGTCATCCTGCACGAGCATGTGGCCGAGGCCTTCTGGGGGCCTGATTCGGGCACCGGCCTGGTCAACAGCTTCGGCGAGGTCTTCGAGGCCAACCTGGGCGAGCTGGACCGCGACGGCCTGCCGCGCCTGCAGGGCCCCGAGGACAGCGCCCCGCAGATGCTGCAGATGTACCGGCTGCTGGTGCCGGCGCTGGGGCCGCTGGATGTGGAGATCGACGGGCTGACGCTCAATGCGCGCGGCAGCTGGCAGCTCAGGCTGGCCAACGACGCACAGATCGAACTGGGTGGCGGCAGCGTGGAGGCCGTGCTGCAGCGCGTGCAGCGCTTCGTGCGCACGCTGCCCCAGATCACGACCCAATACAAGCGCAAGGCCGACGCCATCGAGTCGGCCGACCTGCGCTACGAAGACGGATATGCGCTGAGGCTGCGCGGTGTGACCACCGGCACGGCCAAGGCGCCGGCTGCAGTGCGTCCCCGACGCTGAAGACGAGGGAGGACAGACCTATGTACATGCACACCAAGCAGCGACACAGCGACAGGACAGAACCAACCGGGGGCGGATGCTGATATGGCAAGAGAATACAAAGATGTGATCGTCGGACTGGACATCGGCACGGCCAAGGTCATGGTCGTGGTCGCCGAGGTCCTGTACAACGGCGAACTCAAGCTCGCCGGCCTCGGCGTGGCCCCGAGCAACGGACTCAAGCGTGGCGTGGTGGTCAACATCGACGCCACGGTGCAGAGCATCCAGCAGGCGCTGAAGGAGGCCGAGCTGATGGCCGACTGCAAGATCCAGCGCGTGTGCACCGGCATCACCGGCAGCCACATCCGCGGCCTGAACTCCAGCGGCATGGTGGCCATCAAGGACAAGGAAGTCACGGCCACCGACGTGGCGCGGGTGATGGAGACGGCCAAGGCCATCAACATCTCCTCGGACCAGCGGCTGCTGCTGGTCGAGCCGCAGGAATTCGTGATCGACGGCCAGGAAGTGCGCGAGCCCATCGGCATGAGCGGCATCCGCCTGGAGGCCAAGATCCACATCGTCACGGGCGCGCAGAGCGCGGCCGAGAACATCATCAAGTGCGTGCGCCGCTGCGGCCTGGAGGTCGAGCAGCTGCTGCTCAACCCGCTGGCATCGAGCCAGGCCGTGCTCACCGATGACGAGCGCGAGCTGGGCGTGGCCGTGGTCGATATCGGCGCGGGCGCCACCGACGTGGCCATCTTCACGGGCGGCGCCATCCGGCACACGGCCGTCATTCCCATCGCGGGCGACCTGATCACCAGCGACATCGCCATGGCGCTGCGCACGCCCACCAAGGACGCCGAGGACATCAAGGTCGAAAGCGGCTATGCCAAGCAGCTGCTGGCCGACCCCGACGCCCAGGTCGAAGTGCCGGGCCTGGGCGACCGCAGCCCGCGCATGATCAGCAAGCAGGCGCTGGCCGGCGTGATCGAGCCGCGCGTGGAAGAGATCTTTTCTTTGGTGCAGCAGGTGGTGCGCGATTCAGGCTACGAGGAAGTGCTGTCCTCGGGCATCGTGCTGACCGGCGGCAGCGCCGTCATGCCGGGCATGGTGGAACTGGGCGAGGACATCTTCCTCAAGCCCGTGCGCCGCGGCATCCCCAAGTATTCGAGCGCATTGGCTGACATGGTGGCTCAACCCCGCGCCGCCACCGTGATGGGATTGCTCGAAGAGGCCCGCCTGGCTCGCCTGCGCGGTTTCAAGGTGGCACAAAAGAGTGGGTCGATGAAGACCGCTTTTGGCCGTTTCAAAGACTTCATCGTGGGGAACTTTTGATATGTGCTTTCATCGACTGCGCATTACCGGCCCGCCCACCGGCTTCCGAATACCGGACAGAAGACAGAATTTTCCCCAGACGGTGGTGACCACTTACAGAGAGCTACAGGAGAACCAACATGCCCATCGACATGATTGAAGTTGAAGAATTCAACCAGGGTACGCAGATCAAGGTGATCGGCGTTGGCGGCGGCGGCGGCAATGCCGTCGAGCACATGATTGCGCGCAACGTGCAGGGCGTGGAGTTCGTCTGCGCCAACACCGACGCGCAGGCGCTGCTGCGCAGCAGCGCCCACCGCACCATCCAGCTCGGTGGCAGCGGCCTGGGTGCGGGCAGCAAGCCCGACAAGGGCCGCGAAGCCGCCGAGCTGGCCGAGGACGACATCCGCACTGCCATCGAAGGCGCGCACATGCTGTTCATCACAGCCGGCATGGGCGGCGGCACGGGCACGGGCGCTGCGCCCGTGATCGCGCGCGTGGCCAAGGAAATGGGCATCCTCACCGTGGGCGTGGTCACCAAGCCCTTCGAGTGGGAAGGCGGCCGACGCATGGCCAACGCCGACAGCGGCCTGAGCGAACTCGAAGCCAACGTCGATTCGCTGATCGTCGTGCTCAACGAGAAGCTGCTGGACGTGCTGGGCGACGACATCTCGCAGGACGAGGCCTTTGCCCATGCCAACGACGTTCTCAAGAACGCCGTGGGCGGCATTGCCGAAATCATCAACGAGTACGGCCATGTGAACGTCGACTTCGAAGACGTGCGCACCGTCATGGGCGAACCCGGCAAGGCCATGATGGGCACGGCCAAGGCCGCCGGCCCCGACCGCGCGCGCATCGCTGCCGAGCAGGCCGTGGCCTGCCCGCTGCTGGAGGGCATCGACCTGTCGGGCGCCAAGGGCGTGCTGGTGCTGGTCACGGCCGCCAAGGGCAGCCTCAAGCTGTCCGAGTCGCGCCTGGCCATGAGCACCATCAATGCCTACGCCTCGCCCGATGCGCATGTGATCTACGGCGCTGCCTACGACGACAGCCTGGGTGACGAAATCCGCGTCACCGTGGTGGCCACCGGCCTGTCGCGCCCCAGCGCACGCCGCCAGAACATGCAGGTGGTGCAGGGCGGCCTGCGCACCGGTACCGACAACATGAGCTACCAGCTGCCTTCGGCCTCCATGGGTGCCGCAACGGCAGCCGGCGGCCTGGTCGGCGGTGCCGCTGGCGGCGCCGACTATGCCAACAACATGTCGGTGCCCAGCGTCTGGCGTACCAACCGCACGCAGGCCGCTGCCCGCGTCGATGCCCTGGCCTCCGGCGGCATGGACGATCTGGAAATCCCGGCCTTCCTGCGCAAGCAGGCTGACTGAGCAGCGGCCGATACGGTCGCTGCATGGTTGTGATAGCGAATGCCGTGCCAGGGCCATGCCCTGCGCACGGCTGCCGCACTTTAAAATAGCCGGATGCTCCAACAACGCACCATCAAGACGATCACCCGTGCCGTGGGCGTGGGTCTGCACAGCGGCCAGCGCGTCGAATTGACGCTGCGTCCCGCGCAGCCCGACACCGGCATCGTGTTCCGTCGCGTGGACCTGCCGGAGCCCGTGGACATCCCGATCTCGGCCGAAGCCGTCACCGACACGCGCATGGCCTCGACCATCGGCACGGGCGGCGCCAAGGTGCATACCGTGGAGCACCTGATGTCGGCCATCGCCGGCCTCGGGCTCGACAACATCTACATAGACATCACCGCCGAGGAAGTGCCCATCCTCGACGGCTCCTCCGCCTCCTTCGTATTCCTGCTGCAAAGCGCGGGCATCGAGCTGCAGAAGGCGCCCAAGCGCTTCATCCGCGTCATCCGCCCCGTCGAGGTGCGCGAGGGCGAGGGCCAGAACCTCAAGTGGGCACGCTTCGACCCGTACCACGGCTTCAAGCTGCGCTTCGAGATCGACTTCGCCCATCCTGCCGTGGACTCCACCGGCCAGTGCGTGGAGTTCGACATGGGCGAGGACAACTACACGCGCGACATCGCGCGCGCGCGCACCTTCGGCTTCACCAAGGACGTGGAAATGCTGCGCAGCCACGGCCTGGCGCTGGGCGGCGGCATGGACAACGCCATCGTCATGGACGACTACAAGGTGCTCAACAGCGACGGCCTGCGCTACGACGACGAGTTCGCCAAGCACAAGATCCTGGACGCCATCGGCGACCTGTACCTGATCGGCAGGCCCCTGCTGGCCGCCTACAGCGCCTTCCGCTCGGGCCACGGCATGAACAACCAGCTGCTGCGTGCCCTGCTGGCCCAGCCCGACGCCTGGGAAATGGTCAGCTTCGACAGCGAGCGCCAGGCGCCCAAGGGCTTCGCCCAGCCCGCGCGGGCCTGGTGAGGCGGGCGCCGCCATGCTGATCTTCCGCTGGCTGGCCACCGTGCTGCTGCTGGCGTCAGCCGTGTCCTTTGCGTTCTACCTGGGCACGGGCCAGCCCCGCTACAAGCGCTGGGGCTTCATCATCCTCAAGTGGACCGTGATTGCCGGCGTGACCTTCTTCGCCGTGCTGTTCTTTGGACGCATCGTCTGAAACCTTGAGCGGATTCCAGGCTTCAGCTACTCGGCAGGGCTTGGTGAAAACACCCAGGCCGTAGTACGCGTGGGGCTCAATAGGAAATATCTGATCTTTTTCTTCATATTTTCAGAGCTGTCCTATTTGTCGATTCTCATGAATCTTTTAGCTTTTCGGTACCTGGCGGGCTCTTGTGGCAAGTGCCTGCCGGGGCAAAAAATGCTAAAGGAGACTTCATGCATATCAGCTGTATTACCCGAGAGCAGGCCCATCGTTTCATTAATGAAGAAATGAGACGTCCTCAGAGCAACAAGGTGTTGCATGCCCACCCGAGTCCGTTGTATTGGAGAGGCCCGAATGGGGAAGAAAATGATCGTTGGGAGGCGCGCAGAGAATCAAGCAATACCCGTTCAATGAATGCCAATTTCTATATAGGCATACCTTATTGCCTCCCTACTACACCAAATCATTGTGGTTTCTGTCTATTCCCCACGCAGGACTATGGCGGGAATGGCGCCATGTTGAAATATCTCGATTATCTGGAGAAAGAGGCGCAGATGATGGCGTGTCATCTTCGCCATGATAGGCTTTCATCTGTTTATGTGGGGGGAGGCACTCCAAATCTGTTGCGCGCAGAGGACTATATTCGGCTAATGAATATCACTAGGCGTATTTTTGGTGAACCGTCGGAAGGTGTGGAGCGAACGCTTGAAGGTATTCCCCAACTTTTCAACCATGACAAGGTTCAAGCCATAAAAGAGGCGGGTTTCAACAGAGTCAGCATGGGGGTGCAGCAGATGAGCGACAGGCTCATTCGATACAGTGGTCGAAGGCAGACCCATGAGCAGGTGATCAGCGCCCTGGAAGAGTTCAATGCTGCACGCCTTTCCGTCAACGTAGATCTCATTTATGGCTGGCCTGAGCAAACCTTGCATGACATGTTGCGCGATCTTCGTGAAGTCTGCGATCTCGGTGTGCGCCATATCACGCTATATCAACTCAATATCGCTGGTCGAAGTGATTTCAGCCGGCAGCAGCGAGATCTGTTGCCCTCGTTCGAGAATACGTACGAGATGTATGAAGCTGCTTGCAGCTATCTAGGATCGCGTGGCTTCCGTCAGGCAACGCTTTACGATTGGGAGCGCATCGAAAGTGAGGCGGGGAGATTTTCGTATGAAAATGCCGAGCGCTATCAATATGAGCAGCAGCTTCGCGAATTTCTTCAAAAGGATACCGAGGGTGTGATGGCGGTGACCTGCAACATGGTCGGCATCGGCTATGCGGCCATCAGTGGCTGCATGACTTGGCCAAATGAAGGCGGGCCAAACTGGATACAGATGAACAAGCGCTCAATGCAGGGCTACTTCGAATGCATTGATGCTGGTATTTTGCCAGTAGAAAAATACTTCGAATATACGCCGGAGGATCTTCGGTTGGTCTATATATTTCAACAATTGCAGACTATGAGAATTGATGGGACTACCTATGAGCAAGCATTTGGTACGGAGGTAGTCCAAGACTATGCACCCATATGGGATGAACTGGATGCACGGCAATGGATAGAGAAATCTGGGTCTACCATTCGCATGGTGGGTCTAGGGCGGTTCTTGATTCCGATGATTCAATCATTGTTCTCGCATGCCCGCTTGCAGGAGATGCGTATGGGCCGCGATGCAATTCAGGCTGAAGGCAAGCGCTTCATCCAGATTTCAAAAGGTTGACGGCGCATGCAGAAAATCCATGCACCGACCAGGGATGGCCATGTCATCGTGCTGACGCGCATCGGCCCTTCGGAGGGGCCAGTGGTGGCCGTGACGCATGGCACGTTTTCTAACGTCACGTCATGCAAGAGACTAGGTAGATTCCTCGCTTTACAAGGTTATGGCGTTTGGCTGTTTGATTGGCGCGGGCATGGGCTGAATCCGCCAACCACCCACGACTACGACTTAGAAACGGTGGCCGAAGAGGACATTGAAAGCGCTCTCGGAGAGATACATCGTCAAGAGGGGGGGCGGCGCTTGACGCTCATAGGGCATAGCGGTGGAGGTATTGCCGCTGCCATCTGGGCTGCGCGTCGGCCCGATCGGGCGCATGCGTATCTGGCTGGCCTAGTGCTACTTGCCGCCCAGGTGACCCATGCTGCGGCAACTTTTGCGTCGTGGGCTGCAATCAAGGGCTACGGGGCCTGGATTGCCCGCAGACAATGGCTTACCGCGAGCGGCATGCTCGGTCCCGAGAGGGAAAGCGCCCGCCTGATGCGCCAGTGGTGCTATTGGAACCTGCAGCGCAAATTCGTCGGTTATGACGGCATGGACTATTTGCGCAGGCTAACCGAGGTTCGTATTCCCGTTCTGGCGCTTGCGGGATCTGCCGACCGTGTGATCGCCCCTTGGCAGGGGTGCGAAGCTTTAGCCAGGGCTTTTGGAGGTAAGGACGTCGAATTCCTGCTGTGCGGCAAGGCCACCTGTTTTCAGGAGGACTACAGTCACAGCCGGCTGTTGATGGCGGGCAACGCGCAGTCCGACGTATATCCACGGATCGCGCAGTGGATGAAGCTGAGGATCGGCGCCGCATCATCCTTAGAGCCTGCTCACGGTCTCGCGGGAGACGGAGCGCAGTGCTCCGAGGCGCCTCAATAGACCCTGCCGCCCTTGTAGACCGCATGCTGGCGGCGCTGCAGCTGCGTGACCTCGGCCATCTTCGTCATGGCGGCGCCTGCATGGGCGTGGGTGATGGCCAGGCCCAGGGCGTCGGCGGCATCGGTGCCGGGCAGGCCGGGCAGTTGCAGCAGGCGGCGCACCATTTCCTGGATCTGGCTCTTGGCCGCGCGGCCATGGCCGGTCATGGCCTTTTTCATCTGCAGTGCCGTGTATTCGGCGACCGGCAGGCCCGCATTGACCAGGGCCGTGAGCGCGGCGCCGCGTGCCTGGCCCAGCAGCAGGGTGGATTGGGGATTGACGTTGACGAAGACGATTTCCACGGCCGAGGTGTCGGGCTGGTAGCGGCTGGCAACTTCCGAGATGCCGTCGAACAGCAGCTTGAGCCGGCCCGGCAGGTCGCCGAGCGCGATGCCCGTGGTGCGGATGGTGCCGCTGGCCACATAGGCCAGGCGGTGGCCGTCGACGTCGATCACGCCGAATCCCGTGGTCTGCAGACCGGGGTCGATTCCAAGGATGCGCATGGAGTGAATGTAGCTGTTCAGGGGACGACGGCGCTGGGCATTCTCTGCATGACCGTGCGCGTGCGCTGCAGCAGATAGCCGGAGTTGGGCAGCTTCTCGAAGCGCTTGGGCTGGGGCAGCATCACGGCCAGGCGCGCGGCCTCGGCGGCGCTGAGCTGGGAGGCGCTCTTGCGAAAGTAGTGGCGAGCGGCCGCCTCGGCGCCGAACACGCCCTGGCCCCATTCCACGCTGTTGAGGTAGATCTCCAGGATGCGCTGCTTGCTCAGCATCAGTTCCAGCAGCTGGGTCAGCACCAGTTCCTGCCCCTTGCGCAGCAGGCTGCGTTCGCCCGACAGCAGCAGGTTCTTGGCCAACTGCTGCGTGATGGTGGAGCCGCCATAGATCTTGGGCGCCTTGCCGTTGTCGGCCTTCATGGCCCGGGCTTCGGCGCGCTGGTTGCGCTGCCAGGCTTTCTCGATGGCTTCCCATTGCACCCCGTGGTGTTCGGTGAAGCTGTCGTCTTCGGAGGCAATGACGGCGCGCTTGAGCGTGGGCGCGATGCGGTCATAGGGCAGCCATTGCTGGCTCCAGTGCAGGCCTTCGGAGCTGCGCAGCATCTGCCAGGCTTCGGAGCGCTGGAAGGCCGTGGACTCGGGATCGACCACCACCATCAGCGCAATGCGCAGCACGAAGAACAGCTGCAGCAGCAGGCCGGCGCACAGCACCAGCAGCAGGGCGCGTGCCAGGGATTTCATGAAGCGCTCAGCCGCCTTGAGCAATATGGGCGCGCAGCTCGTTCAGCACCTGGGCCGAGGGCGGGCGCACGCCGCGCCACAGCGCAAACGATTCGGCCGCCTGCTCCACCAGCATGCCCAGCCCGTCGCGGGCCGTGGCGCCGTGCTGTTCGGCCCACTGCATGAAGCCCTGGGCCGCGGGGCCGTACATCATGTCGTAGGCCAGGCTGCCAGGGCGCAGCACGCGGGCCGGCACGGGTACCTCGGCACCGGCCAGGCTGCTGGCGGTGGCGTTGATGACCACGTCGAAATCCTCATCCACGGCCTGCTGCTCCAGCGCCACCAGTTCCACGCCATGTTGCGCGGCAATGGCGGCATGGCGCTGCACCAGGGCCTGGGCGCGCTCGAAGGTGCGGTTGACCACGGCGATGCGGCGCGGGCGCTCGGCAAGCAGCGAGCCCAGTGCGCCGGCTGCGGCGCCACCCGCGCCCAGCAGCAGCAGGTCGCGCCCGGCCAGCGGCACGCCCGCATTGCGCACGATGTCGGCCACCAGGCCCAGGCCGTCGGTGTTGTCGGCATGGATGCCGTCCGCCGCCAGCACCAGGGTGTTGGCGGCGCCGGCCAGTTGCACGCGCTCGCTGGAGGTGGTGGCCAGCTGTGCGGCTTCCAGCTTGAAGGGCACGGTGACATTGCAGCCGCGTCCGCCTGCCGCGACGAAGCCGCGCACGGCCTCGGCAAAGCCATCCAGCTCCACATGCTGGCGCTCGTAGTGCAGGTCCTGCCCGCACAGTTCGGCAAAGCGGGCATGGATCCAGGGCGAACGGCTGTGCGCGACGGGGTTGCCCATGACGCAGTAGCGGTCGGAGGAGGTGGCGGCAACGGAAGTCATGTCGAAAAAATGGAGTGCGAAGAGGGCGGGGCGCTACTGGGCTACTGGACCGTGGTCTGCAGCGTCTGCTCACGCGTGAACTTGAAGCGCGAGACCACGGCGATCTGGTCGGCCTTGGCGCGCATGGCGGGGCCGAAGTGGCCGAAGGGGCCGGCCGCACGCGCGATGGCTTCGGCGCGGGTGTCCAGCAGGCGGTTGCCCGAGCCCTGCACGATCTCGGTGGACAGCACGCGGCCATCGTGGTTGACGGTGAGGATCATGACCAGCTCGCCATAGAGCTTCTTGCCGGCCTGCTCGGGAAAGTTCTCCGTGCCCTTGTCCTCGACCTTGCGGCGCAGGCCGTCGTAGTAGATGGCGTAGACGGCCTCGCGCGTGGACGGGCTGATATAGCGCTTCTTGGGGCGGGCGTTTTCTTCGTTGATGCGTTTTTCGATCTCGGCCAGCAGCTTGACCAGCTGCTGGCGCTTTTCCTGCTGGGCCTGCTGCTCCTTGGTCTGCTTTGCCGCCTCGCGCGGGTCCAGCGGCGGCAGGGCCGCGACCTGCTTGCGCAACTGCGTCAGCAAGACGGTCTGCTGCTCCTGCATGGAGTCGATCTGGCGCTGGCGTTCCTCGAAGTCGTCGCCCACGGCGGTGAGCGCCGAGTAGGGCATGGGGCTGGAGGCCCGGCCCTTGTCGGCTTCGCCGCCGCCGGCCAGCGAGGTCTGGGCGATGGCCTGCGCCTTGTCGGGCTGCTCGTTGGCGCGGGCATTGACCAGGATGACTTCCAGCGGCGTGTCCTGGAACACGCGGTCGAAGCGTTCCGGATCGATGAACCGGAACGAGAGCAACCCGGCATGCAGGGCAATGGAGACACCCAGTGCCAACTGCAGCGTACTCAGGGAACGGAAGGCGGTAGGCAGTTTCACGTCAGATCTAAGGCAGTGGCTTGGATGCGAGGCAGGGGCGCGGGCAGATCAGGGCTGGGCAGGATCGGCCGCGGGCGTGCCGTCGGTCTCGTTCATGTCCACGGCGATGGCGATGGGGCCGGCCACGGCCTCCTCGTCGTCCTCCGCTCCATCGTCGGCAGCGGCGGCGTCGCTGTCCAGGCGCTCGATCAGCGTGCCCGAGACATCGAGCGCGATCTCGTCGATCTCGCCCAGGCGCACGCGCACATGGGCACCGCGCGGCAGGCCGGTGACGCCCAGCACGGGGAAGACCAGCGGCAGGTCGTCGGCGCGCACCAGCAGGCCGCCGCCCATGCCTTCCTTGATGACGGTGGCCGTCAGCTCGGTGATGGCGTTCTGCTGCAGGTACTTGAGCGTCCAGAAGCGCTCCATGCCTGCCTGGTAGCCGTTGTAGGCGCTGTAGGCGCCGTCAAAGCTGCTGATGATGCCGAACAGCTCGGCATCCTTGGGCTTGAACGGCGCGGCCAGTGCGGCGGTCTTGCCGTGGCGCGCGCAGGCAATGATCTGCCACTGGTTGACCAGGTCCACATAGCGGCGCAGCGGCGAGGTGGCCCAGGCATAGCTCTTGACGCCGATGCCCGCATGGGGAAGCGCCTTGGTGGACATGCGCACCTTGATGCCGGGGGCCAGGCTGGCCTGGCTGCGGTAGATGCCGGGCACGCCCAGATCGGCCATCCAGCCGCCCCAGGTGCTGTTGGCCACGATGGCGGCCTCGGCCACGATCAGGTCCAGCGGTGCGCCGCGCTTGCGCACGGTGATCTCGACCTGCTCGTTGCCGCGGGGCTCGGCGCTGCCGTTGCCCACCAGGCGGAAGTTGTAGTCGGGACGGTTGAAGTTCTCGGGCTTGCCCCGCACCAGTTCGCGCCCAGCCTTCAGGTGCCTGGCCCAGCGCTGCAGGAACGTCAGTTCGGCGCGCTTGCCCTGCAGCACTTCGGGCGTGCCCTCGACCTCGATGGACGGGTCGGCCAGCCACTGCTCGGTGACGATGTGGTCCAGCTTGTCATGGCGGAAGTTGACCTGCACGGGCACGCGTTCCAGGCGCGTCTCGCTGGCCGTGGTTTCCAGCGTGGTCTCGTCCACGGTGACGTACAGCGACACGGCGGGGTTGGCGCGGCCTTCGTCCAGCGTGTAGATCTGCACCACCTCGTTGGGCAGCATGGTGATCTTGTAGCCGGGCATGTAGACAGTGGACAGGCGCGAGCGGCCGAGCTGGTCCAGCGGCGTGCCCGGCACGATGGCCAGGCCGGGGGCCGCGATGTGGATGCCCACGGTGACCGTGCCCGTGCCCAGGCCGCGCACCGACAGCGCGTCGTCGATCTCGGTGGTGGCCGAGTCGTCGATGGAAAACGCCTGGACATCGGCCAGCGGCAGCTCTGCCGGCGGCTGGGGCGCCTCCAGCGGCGGAAATTGCGTGCCCTTGGGGAAGTGGTCGAAGAGGAAGCGCTTCCAGTGGAATTCGTAGGCCGATTCAATGGCGCCGGCCCTGTGCAGCAGATCCAGCGGTGCCAGGCGCGTGGCGCGGCTGGCCTCGACCACGGCCTTGTATTCGGCGGCGTTCTTGTCGGGGCGGAACAGGATCTTGTAGAGCTGTTCGCGTATGGGGCCGGGGCATTCGCCGGCGCCCAGCTGCTCGGCCCAGGCCGTGATCTGGGCCTGGATCTGCTTTTTCTTCTCTATGCCGGCCAGCGCCTGCTGCAGGATTTCGGCCGGCGCCTTCTTGAAGCGGCCCTTGCCGGCGCGGCGAAAGTAGTGCGGCGCCTCGTAGATGCGAAACAGCGCGCCGGCCTGCTGGGCCAGCGTGGCATTGTCCGAGAAATAGTCGCGTGCCAGGTCGGCGAAGCCGAATTCCTCCTCGGGGGCGAATTCCCAGGCCAGGTCCAGATCGATCTCGGCGGCCATTGCCTGGCCCTGGGCGATCAGTTCGGCAGGCGCCGGCTTGTCGAACTTGAGCAGGATGTTGGCGGACTTGACCTTGACCCGTTTGCCCGAGTCCAGTTCCACCTGGGCGGAGGTGTCGGCTTCGGAGAGGATGCGGCCGGCCAGGAACTTGCCGGCTTCTTCAAACAATGCGTGCATAGCCCGATATTCTCCCACGCTGCGGCTGGCAGCTGCCGCGCAGGCGTGTGCGGCATCAGGCCAGATTCAGGAACTCGTCGAGCTGGGGCAGGTACTCCTCGAAGTTGCTCAGCGCGTGATCGCCGCCTTCCTGGATGATCTGCAGCGCATGCGGGTAGCGCGCGCTCATCTCGCGCCAGTCCAGAACTTCGTCGCCCTCGGCCGCCAGCAGCATCTCGGGCGCGGCCGGTGTCATGGAGCGCGTGTCCAGCGCGCGCAGCTCTTCCATGTACTCGCGGCGAAAGAAAAAGCGTTCCTCGGGGTTGTGCCAGGACGTCTGCTCGCCAATGTACTTTTCAAGATCGCGCGCCGGGTTCACGGCCGGGTTGATCATCACGCTGCGGCAGCGCGCCAGCTGGGCCACCCAGCTGGCGTAGTAGCCGCCCAGCGAGGAGCCGATAACGGCCATGGTCTCTCGCGGCCAGCTGCCTATGCCGTCGGCAATCAAGGCGGCCGCCTCGCGCGGGGATGGCGGCAATTGCGGGCTCCACCAGCGCACATGGGGATGGCGCGTGGCCACATGTTCGGCCATGCGCCGGGCCTTGGTGGATTGGGGTGAGGAGCGAAAGCCGTGCAGATACAGCAAATGGGTGGTGGTCATGGCGGGCGCTCTCCTTTGCGTTGCTGGGGCCGGGCGCCGGATGCGGCCCGGACGGCTCATGGCCCATTGTGGCCGCTGCGGCGGGTGGCGCCCAGCAGGGAAGGCCCGGGCCGACAGCTGGATGACAACCGCCTCCGTGGGCAACCCTGCGCCGGGCTAGGCCGCATGCGCCACGGGATAATGGCGGCCCGTGCCCGCGACCGACCATCCCCGTGACCGAATTCGACAAGCCCTCCCTCTGGCAACGTGTTGCCCCGCTGCTGCGGGGCTTTGACTTCTGGTTGCTGCTGTTCGTGGGCATGCTGGCGTCGGCGGGGCTGATCGCCATGTACTCCTCGGGCTTCGACCACGGCACGCGCTTCACCGACCACGGGCGCAACATGCTGATCGCGGCGGCCATCCTCTTTGTCGTGGCCCAGATTCCCCCGCAGCAGCTCATGAAGGTGGCCGTGCCGCTGTACATGCTGGGCGTGGCGCTGCTGGTGGCGGTGGCGCTGTTCGGCATCACCAAGAAGGGGGCTCAGCGCTGGGTCAACGTGGGTGTGGTGATCCAGCCCAGCGAGCTTCTGAAGATCGCCACGCCGCTGATGCTGGCCTGGTGGTTCCAGCGCCGCGAGGGCCAGCTGCGCGGCACGGACTTCGTGATCGCCATGGTGCTGCTCATGGTGCCTGTCGGGCTGATCATGAAGCAGCCCGACCTGGGGACCTCGCTGCTGGTGATGGCGGCCGGCCTGTCGGTGATCTTCTTCGCGGGCCTGCCCTGGAAACTCATCGTTCCGCCCGTGCTGGCCGGTGTGATCGGCATCACCCTCATCGTCTGGTACGAACCCCAGCTGTGCGCCGACGGCGTGCGCTGGCCCGTGCTGCATGAATACCAGCAGACCCGTGTCTGCACCCTGCTGGACCCCACGCGCGACCCCCTGGGCAAGGGGTTCCACATCATCCAGGGCATGATCGCCATCGGCTCCGGTGGCGTCTGGGGCAAGGGATTCATGGCAGGCACGCAAACCCACCTGGAGTTCATTCCCGAGCGCACGACCGACTTCATCTTCGCCGCCTATTCCGAGGAGTTCGGCCTGGTCGGCAACCTGTTCATCATCGTCTCCTTCCTGCTGCTGGTCTGGCGCGGGCTGGCCATCGCCATCCAGGCCAACACGCTGTTCGCGCGGCTCATGGCGGCGGCCGTGGCCATGATCTTCTTCACCTATGCCTTCGTGAACATGGGCATGGTCAGCGGCATCCTGCCCGTGGTCGGCGTGCCGCTTCCCTTCATCAGCTACGGCGGCACGGCCATGGTCACGCTGGGGCTGGCGCTGGGGGTGCTGATGTCGGTGGCGCGTTCGCAGCGGCAACTGCCGGGCGAGGGCGGCGGCCCGCTCTGAACACCAGTTTGCGGCGCCCAAGGCGCCTGCAAATGTCAAATAGTCTGGATGCCTGCTACCGGAAAGCTCCGTTTCTTCCTATGATTTGGCGAGCAAGCCAAGCCTGCATGAGACTGGCATGCTCCTGTTTCCATAACGTCTGCGGGATGACCGTGCACTTGCCACAGACGCCGAGGCGCGCTACAAAGCAAGCGCGGACATGGGCCAGCATGTTCGCCATCCACGCGGATGCATGCCTACGGAATGCCGCTCAGCCTGGTGGGGCGGCATTCCGTTCTTTTTTGCAGGCCCATGAACCGTTGGCTGCCCCCGTTGCACGGCGAGGGCATGGCCGGCTCTCTACAATGGGCGAATGATCTCCCGCGAACCCACCATTGAACGCCTGGCCACAGCGCGCCAGTTGCTGCTTGAGCCCTTCGGGCTCGATGAAACCCATCTCGCGCGCGCACTGGCCGAGATCCGCAGCCACCAGGTCGACGACGCCGACCTCTACTTCCAGTACACCCGCGCCGAAGGCTGGAGCCTGGAAGAGGGCATCGTCAAGACCGGCAGCTTCAGCATCGACCAGGGTGTGGGCGTGCGGGCGGTCAGCGGCGAGAAGACGGCCTTTGCCTATTCCGACGATATTTCCGAAGCCTCCCTGCTGGATGCGGCACGCACCGTGCGCTCCATCTCGGGCGCGGCCCAGAGCAAGCGCGTGCGCGCCAACGCGTCCAAGATCGCGCAAAGCCGCTCGCTGTATCCGGGGCTGGATCCCATTGCCACGCTGGACAGCACGGCCAAGGTCGAGCTGCTGGGCAAGGTCGAAACCCTGGCCCGCGCCAAGGACCCGCGTGTCGTCCAGGTCATGGCCGGCCTGGCCAGCGAGTACGACGTGGTGCTGGTCGCCCGCGCCGATGGCACGTTGGCTGCCGATGTGCGGCCGCTGGTGCGTCTTTCCGTCACCGTGATCGCCGAGCAAAAGGGCCGGCGCGAAGTGGGTTCGGCCGGCGGTGGTGGCCGTTTTGGCCTGGCCTATTTCAGCGATGAGCAGATCACGCAATATGTGGACGAAGCCGTGAGCGCGGCCCTCACCAACCTGCAGTCGCGCCCCGCGCCGGCAGGCGAAATGACCGTGGTGCTTGGCCCCGGCTGGCCCGGCGTGCTGCTGCACGAAGCCGTGGGCCACGGCCTGGAAGGCGACTTCAACCGCAAGGGCGCCAGCGCCTTCAGCGGCCGCATCGGCCAGCGCGTGGCGGCCAAGGGCGTCACCGTGCTGGACGACGGCACGCTGGCCGATCGCCGCGGTTCGCTCAACGTCGATGACGAGGGCTGCACCAGCCAGAGCAATGTGCTGATCGAGGACGGCATCCTCAAGGGCTACATCCAGGACGCAATGAACGCCCGCCTGATGGGCGTCAAGCCCACGGGCAACGGCCGCCGCGAAAGCTATGCCCACATCCCCATGCCGCGCATGACCAACACCTACATGCTAGGTGGCGACAAGGATCCGCAGGAAATCGTGGCCTCGATCAAGAAGGGCCTGTACGCCACCAACTTCGGCGGCGGTCAGGTCGACATCACCAGCGGCAAGTTCGTGTTCTCTGCCAGCGAGGCCTATTGGGTCGAGAACGGCAAGATCCAGTACCCCGTCAAGGGCGCGACCATCGTGGGCAGCGGCCCGGAATCGCTCAAGCACATCACCATGATCGGCAACGACATGCGCCTGGACAGCGGTGTGGGCACCTGCGGCAAGGAAGGCCAGAGCGTGCCCGTGGGCGTGGGTCAGCCTACGCTGCGCATCGACGGCCTGACGGTGGGCGGCACGGCCTGACCGTCGCATGCCCGCGCCCTGCATGGCAGGGGGCGGGTCCTCTGTCCTGCCTGACGCGGCCCGCCGCGCTCCGTGGGCGCCGCCCGGCGCCGATTCCATGACCCAGCTTTCCTTTCCTTCCCGGCCAGGCCTGCAGACTTCTGCCCATCCCCTGCGCAGCCTGCCGGAACACTGGCGCACCTGGGCCGGCGAGTCGCGGCTGAACCGCGTCTGGCTGAACGAGTTGATCGTGGGCGACCTGCAGCCCATGCACCAGCAACTGGCCTTGCTGGCCGTTGCGTTGGACGAGGCCGTGCGCGTGCGCTATGCGGGCAGTGCACGCCCTGCCGTGGAAGAGGCCATACAGCAACTCGACCTGGCCGTGCTGGACCACCAGCACTTCCTCACCACGCTGGGGGCGGTATGGCACGCCCTCTACGAATTTCCCGCCTACCAGCGCCTGCTCAAGGGATTCAGGGAGGTCGTGCACGCCTGGCAGCAGTCCGTGCTGGTGGGCGATGCCCAGGAGCCCGAGCATTTCCGCCGCTGCGAGCGTCTGGGCTGGCGCCTGCTGGGAGATGCATGCCTGTTGATAGACATGTTTGCGGAATCCGCCGCTGTGGCCGGCGGGTTCGATGCCGCCGCAATGCAGCCTTGGTACCGGACGCGTCGCTGGCGTCCCTGGAGCGCCCTGCGCCGAGCACTGCGCAGGCTGCGCGACTCCTTGCTGCGGCGTTGAGGCGGGCCTGCCGCGATGCGCGGAAGCGTCATTTTCTGGGGTTTGCACGTTTTCAAAGGTGAATGCAAGAAAACTGCATGCCATCGTGTTTTTATCCGTGATGACGAAATATTTTTGCGTTGAACGGTTAAAAAAGCAGTTTAAGTGCGTGGATGATTTTGAGGTTTCTCTCTGTGGCACTGTGAAGTGCGCCCCCCGTGCTGCCATGGCCATGTTGCACTGCGAAAAATGACTGTGCTACATTCAGTTCCCATGCAAGCCCGTACCTCCTTCTACTTTTACTTTTGGTTCTCCTCCCCGGCGGAAGAGAGGTAAGCGCGCGCACCCGAACAAACCTCCCTCAGAACCGCCGAAGCTGCAGAGCCCGGCGGTTTTTTGTTTTTCCCCTCCCGATTCTTCGCTCCGTTTTCCACGATCCATCTTTCCTCACGAAAGCAAGCAATGACTGCTCATCAAGCTTCCCTCGCCGATTCCTGGTATCGCGGCGGTTCCCAAAAGACTGGCCAAACCGACGACGCACGTATCAAGGACATCACCGTGTTGCCCCCTCCCGAGCACCTCATTCGCTTCTTCCCCATCCGCGGTACGGCCGTCGAAACCCTGATCGGCGATACCCGCCGCACCATCCACAACATCATGGCTGGCGAGGATGACCGCCTGCTGGTCATCGTCGGCCCCTGCTCCATCCACGATCCGGCGGCCGCCATCGAGTACGCGCGCCGCCTGGCGCCCATACGCGAGCAGTACAAGGACACGCTGGAGATCGTGATGCGCGTGTACTTCGAAAAGCCGCGCACCACCGTGGGCTGGAAGGGGCTGATCAACGATCCCTACCTGGACCAGAGCTACCGCATCGACGAGGGCCTGCGCATTGCGCGGCAACTGCTGATCGACATCAACCGCCTGGGCGTGCCGGCCGCCAGCGAGTTCCTGGACGTGATCTCTCCCCAGTACATCGCCGATCTGATCAGCTGGGGCGCCATCGGTGCGCGCACCACGGAAAGCCAGGTCCACCGTGAACTGGCCTCGGGCATCTCGGCGCCCATCGGCTTCAAGAACGGCACGGACGGCAACATCCGCATCGCCACCGACGCCATCCAGTCGGCCAGCCGTGGCCACCACTTCCTGTCGGTGCACAAGAATGGCCAGGTTGCCATCGTGAACACGGCGGGCAACCAGGATTGCCACGTCATCCTGCGCGGCGGCAAGACTCCCAACTACGACGCCGCCAACGTGGCCGCTGCCTGCGAGGACCTCGAAAAGGCGGGCCTGACGCCCACGCTGATGGTCGACTGCAGTCACGCCAACAGCTCCAAGCAGCATGAGCGCCAGAAGGACGTGGCCCGCGACATCGCCGGACAGATCAGCGGCGGCTCGCGCAGCGTGTTCGGCGTGATGATCGAAGGCCATCTCGTGGGCGGCGCCCAGAAGTTCACGCCCGGCAAGGACGAAGTGGCTGCCCTGACCTACGGCCAGAGCATTACCGACGCCTGCCTGGGCTGGGATGATTCCCTGGCCACGCTGGCCGAGCTGTCCGACGCCGTGCTGCAGCGCCGCGTCAAGCAGACCGAGGCGGCAGCAGCCTTGGTGGCTGCCTGAGGCGCAAAAGAAAACGGGGCGTCTGCGCCCCGTTTTTCGTGCCTGGCCGCTCCGTGGTCAGTGGGACGATGTGGCGTCCGGCGGAGTCAGACCGCACTGGTTCAGCGTGTCGTCTATGCCCTGCAGCAGGGCCAGCAACTGGCGCTTGTCGAATTCCACGGGCTGGCTCCACTCATGTTCGGCCAGCGGATGAACGTGGCTTTGGCAGGGCAGCTGGCCGCCGGCCTCGATCACGGCACGCAGCCGGGGCAGGAAAACCCACTGCAGCCATTGCTGCAGCTTGAGCGTGTCGTACATGAAGGGCATGGTCGACGCCATGGCCTCGGGGCTTGGCGCCACGGCCGACCAGAGGCTCTGGCCGCGCAGCTCATCTTCGAGCTGCTGCAGCTGGTCAAGCAGTTTCTGGTGTGTGGTGTCGGTCGTCATGCGATGCGGTTGATGAAGATTCGGGGTCCAATCTGCAGGCGATTGTACGTTTGCACCTTGAAGCGGGCGCCGTGCCGCCATGAAACACCTGCTGCTGGCAGTGCCAGCCCCAGGCTGCGGCGCTTGCGCCATGTCAGCTTGCCCGGGGTGTGGAAAAGGCGCTTGCGGTTAAGCTCGCGGTATGAGTAACGACCCTGTCCGCGCGAGCAGGCACGGGGTTGTATCCAGTAATGACGAGAGGAGTTCCATGCGCAGCGAAGTGATTGTGGTGTTGGATGCCGGAAAAGAGTACCGCACGGACACCAACGGGCTCACCCCCATGAGTTCCGATGAAGGACGGCATTGGCTGGACCAGCAGTTCATCTCCATGGACTGCGAACCCCTGCGTGCCAGCGGCAAGGTACTGCTGGCCGACAAGCTGGTGGTGGTGGCGCGCGCGGCGCGTTCGCGTGCCGGGCTGTTCGACGACGAGCAGTGGCGCAACAGCTATGCCGTTGCAGCCCAGGCCGTGCTGTCCAAGCCGCTGATCCGTGTCGACGTGCCCGCCATGTCCATCAGCTACTGACGGCTGACAGGCGAAGGCACATGAAAGAAGCCCGGGCATGTCCCGGGCTTCTTTCATTGGGGCGGGGCTTGCTTGCGCTTTGTTCAGCCTGCGGCCTGCAGGGCGGCCAGCAGCTTGGGGTGTATGCCGCCGAAGCCGCCGTTGCTCATGCACACCACATGGTCGCCCGGCCGGGCGGCTGCGAGGATCTGTCCGATCAGCGTGTCCATGTCGCCTGCCACCTGCGCCTTGCGGCCAGGGCCCACGCCCAGGGGATGCAGCGCCTCGGCGGCGTCCCAGTCCAGGCCGGCCGTGTGGCAGAACACCAGATCGGCGCTTTCCAGGGACCAGGGCAGTTGCGACTTCATGGTGCCCAGCTTCATGGTGTTGCTGCGCGGCTCGAACACCGCAAGGATGCGTGCCTGGCTGCCGAGTTTGCGGCGCAGGCCGTCCAGCGTGGTGCGTATGGCCGTGGGGTGGTGGGCGAAGTCGTCGTAGACGGATACGCCGCCCGCCATGCCGCGCAGCTCCATGCGTCGCTTGACGTTCTGAAAGCGCGCCAGCGCCTCGCAGGCCTGTGCCGGCGTCACGCCCACGTGCTCGGCTGCCGCAATGGCGGCCAGCGCGTTGAGCTGGTTGTGTTCCCCGGTCAGCGCCCATTCCAGGCGGGCCACCTTGCGGCCACGGTGCAGCACGTCGAAGGCGCTCGGATCGCCCTCTGCGCTGAAGTCGCTGACCACCGCCCCGAAGCTGGAAACCTCGCTCCAGCAGCCCTGGTGCAGCACGCGGGTGATGCTTTCCTCGATGCCGTTGACAACAAGCCGGCCCGAAGCGGGGACGGTGCGCACCAGATGGTGGAACTGGCGTTCGATGGCACCGAGATCCTCGAAGATGTCGGCGTGATCGAACTCCAGGTTGTTGAGCACGGCCGTGCGCGGGCGGTAGTGCACGAACTTGCTGCGCTTGTCGAAGAAGGCCGTGTCGTATTCATCGGCCTCGATGACGAAGACGGGCTCCGCGCCGGCCGGGCCCTCGCCTGGCGTCGGGCGCCTGGATGCACCCAGGCGGGCCGAGACGCCGAAGTCCAGCGGCACGCCGCCGACCAGAAAGCCCGGGGCCAGGCCTGCGCATTCGAGAATCCAGGCCAGCATCGACGTCGTGGTCGTCTTGCCATGCGTGCCGGCCACGGCCAGCACATGGCGCGGGCAGGATGGATGGTGCAGCACATGTTCGCAAAGCCATTGCGGCCCGCTGGTGTAGGGAGCGCCGCTTTCGAGGATTGCCTCCATCAGCGGGAACTTGGGGCTGCCGTCGGGCAGGCGCGCGCGGCTGACCACGTTGCCTACGACATACATGTCGGGTTGCAGGGTCATCTGGTCGGCGCCGTAGCCCTCGATCAGCTCGATGCCCAGTGCACGCAGCTGATCGCTCATCGGCGGGTAGACGCCGGCGTCGCAGCCTGTGACGCGGTGCCCAGCCTCGCGCGCCAGCGCGGCCAGTCCGCCCATGAAGGTGCCGCAGATGCCCAGAATATGTATGTGCATGGCCGGGCATTCTACGGTTGCCGCCATGTCTGGGATGGCTGGCCTGCAAAAACAGGAGCTTGCGGCCCAGCAGGCACCGGGTCCCGGAAACACAAGGTTGCGAAATCGCCGGTGCAAGGCGCTGGCGGGAACATGCAAAGCCCGTCAGCGGCCGGCGTTGCTGCGGCTTGGGTCACAATGGCCCGGGGCCATCCGCAGGGAAGGCCTCTTATATATATGTAGGGATACAGCGGATCGTAAAGCCATGGACCAAGCCACTGCCGAAATTGCCCAGACTGCGGCCCGCCTCGTGGTCGAGGAAGGTCTGGAATGGGGGCCTGCCAAGCACCGCGCTGTGCGCCAGCTGGGACTGCCCTCGCGCACTGCGCTGCCGGGCAATGACCTGGTGGAAGAAGCTGTGCGCGAATACATCGCCCTGTTCTGCGCCGACACCCAGCCCCAGGAACTGCAGGCCCTGCGCGAGCTGGCTCTGCAATGGATGGATCGCCTGGCCGAGTTCCGTCCCCACCTGGCCGGCGCCGTCTGGCGCGGCACGGCCACGCGCCTGTCCGATATTTATCTGCAACTGTTCTGCGACGACCCCAAATCGGCAGAGATCGCACTGATCAACCAGCATGTGAACTACGAACCCAGCACCGTGACGGGATTCACCGGCCAGAGCGTGGAGGCGCTGAGCATCCATGCCTTCTGCCGCCCGCTGAACGAGGATGTGGGTGTGCACCTGCTGGTCCATGATCTTGACGATCTGCGCGGCGCGCTCAAGCCCGATGGACAGGGGCGCAGCCCGCGTGGCAGCGCAGAGGCATTGCGCAAGCTGTTGAACCAGGACGAAGGGGAGGCCGACCGTGGCTGATTCCGTGGATGCAGGTCAAAACACATCTTCCCGCCGCCGCTGGCTGATGGGCGGCGTTGCCGCCGCTGCGGGACTGGGTGGCGCCGGATTGGCCTGGTGGCGATTTCAGCCCCATGCCATGGAGTCCAGCGCCGAAGAGCAGCTGTGGCAGCAGCGTTTCATCACGCCGGATGGCTCGGCCATGACGCTGTCGCGCTGGCGTGGCAAGCCGGTGCTGGTCAATTTCTGGGCCACCTGGTGCCCGCCGTGCGTGCGCGAACTGCCCATGCTGGATGCCTTCTCGGCACGCCAAGACCAGCATGGCATTCAGGTCATTGGCCTGGCCGTGGACAAGCCCGAGGCAGTGCAGCGCTTTCTGGGCCGCACACCCCTGCGTTTCCCCGTGGCGCTGGCGGTGGAAGGCGGTCTGGGCCTGACCCGCTCGCTCGGCAATCTGCAGGGCGGACTGCCCTTCACCGTGCTGCTCGGCGAGGATGGCCTGGTGCGGCAACGTAAAATAGGTGAGCTTACTACCGAAGATCTGGCTTCCTGGAGCGCAAAAGGCTGATTTCCGCAGCGACCGAGCCTGTGCAGGCTCAGGAAATCCCCCGAATTCCATGGCGACGTTGATGAAAAATATGCCTCAAAGCACGCAGAAGGGCGAAATTGGAGTAAATTCGCGCCCTATTTAGTTGTTAGCCGCTGGAGCTCCCATGGATTTGCGAAAACTCAAGACCCTCATTGATCTGGTGTCCGAATCGAACGTGTCGGAACTGGAGATCACCGAAGCAGAGGGCAAGGTCCGGATCGTCAAGAGCGAAGGCGCCGTGGTGCAGCACTACGTGGCTGCGCCCATGCAGGCTCCGATGGCTGCGCCCGTGGCAGCACCTGTGGCCGCTCCTGCAGCAGCGCCCGTGGCAGCCCCTGCCGAGGCAGCCGTCGCGGGACACGTGGTGAAGTCGCCCATGGTCGGCACCTTCTACCGCGCATCCAGCCCTGGCGGCAAGCCTTTCGTGGAAGTGGGCAACCAGGTCAAGGAAGGCGAGACCATCTGCATCATCGAAGCGATGAAGATTCTCAACGAGATCGAGGCCGACAAGAGCGGCACCATTACCCGCATCCTGGGTGAAAACGGCCAGGCCGTCGAGTACGGCCAGCCCCTGTTCGTGATCGAGTAACCTGCAGGCGAGCGATGCCGCAAGCGGCACGACGCCCTGGCGCGAACGCATGCCGCGGCGCGACAGAGCAATTGGCTCAACTGACGGCTTCGGCCTGCGTACCGCCGCAGGCACCAAGCCGCGAGGACCTTCATGTTTAAGAAAATTTTGGTTGCCAACCGGGGCGAGATCGCCCTGCGCATCCAGCGCGCCTGCCGTGAACTGGGCATCAAGGCGGTGATGGTGTATTCCGAGGCCGACCGTGACGCAAAGTACGTCAAGCTGGCCGACGAGGCCGTGTGCATCGGCCCCGCTCCTTCGCCGCTGAGCTACCTCAACATGCCGGCCATCATCTCGGCCGCCGAGGTGACCGACGCCGAGGCGATCCACCCTGGCTACGGCTTTCTCAGCGAGAACGCCGACTTTGCCGAGCGCGTGGAAAAGAGCGGCTTCACCTTCATCGGCCCCACGCCCGACAACATCCGCACCATGGGTGACAAGGTCTCGGCCAAGCAGGCCATGATCAAGGCGGGCGTGCCCTGCGTGCCGGGCTCGGACGGCGAACTGCCCGACGATCCGGTGCAGATCCGCCGCATCGCCAAGGCCGTGGGCTATCCGGTGATCATCAAGGCCGCAGGCGGCGGCGGTGGCCGTGGCATGCGCGTGGTGCATACCGAGGCGGCGCTGATCAATGCCGTGCAGATGACCAAGGCCGAGGCCGGTGCGGCCTTCGGCAATCCGGCCGTCTACATGGAGAAGTTCCTGCAGAACCCGCGCCATGTGGAAATCCAGATCCTGGCCGACAACCATCGCAATGCCGTCTACCTGGGCGAGCGCGACTGCTCCATGCAGCGCCGCCACCAGAAGGTCATCGAGGAAGCGCCGGCTCCCGGCATTCCCCGTCGCCTGGTCGAGAAGATCGGCGAGCGCTGCGCTGCAGCCTGCAAGAAGCTGGGCTACCGTGGCGCAGGCACCTTCGAGTTCCTCTACGAAAACGGCGAGTTCTACTTCATCGAGATGAACACGCGCGTGCAGGTGGAGCATCCGGTGACGGAACTGATCACGGGCGTGGACATCGTTCGTACCCAGATCATGGTGGCCGCAGGCGAGAAGCTGCCTTTCACGCAGCGCCAGATCAATGCCCAGCTCAAGGGCCATGCGATCGAATGCCGCGTGAATGCCGAGGACCCCTACAACTTCATGCCTTCGCCAGGCCGCATCACCATGTGGCATGCGCCCGGTGGCCCGGGCGTGCGCGTGGACTCGCACGTCTACAACAACTACTTCGTGCCGCCGAACTACGACTCCATGATCGGCAAGATCATCGTTCACGGCGACACGCGCGAGCAGGCGCTGGCACGCATGCGCACTGCGCTGCTGGAGACCGTGGTCGAAGGCATCAAGACCAACATCCCGCTGCACCAGGACCTGATGGTGGACGCCAAGTTCATGGAAGGCGGCACCAACATCCACTATCTGGAAGAGTGGCTGGCGCACCGCAACGCCAACAAGCGTTGAGCGGGTCACCCGATCGACCATGCATGCTGGCCCCCGGCGACGGCGGCCGGCATTTTTCATTGATTGCTTAGAAAAGGATGGGCCCATGTTCGAGTTGAGCCTGCTGTGCCCGGAAGACCGGGTCGAAACCATCAGCGATGCACTGGATGCGCTGGACGCCCTGAGCGTATCGGTCGAGGACGCCGACGCGCAGACCGAGGCCGAGCAGGCCCTGTTCGGCGAGCCCGGCATGCCGCCACCCAAGGACGGCTGGCAGCGCAGCCGCCTGGTGGCGCTGTTCCCCACGCAGCAAGCGGCCGAAGAGGCACGTGATCTGCTGCTGCCCCAGGACTTCTTCGAGGGCTGCAGCATCATCGCCGTCAAGCAGGTGCCCGAGCAGGACTGGGTGCGCCTGACGCAGTCGCAGTTCGCCCCCGTGGACATCACCCCCGAATTCTGGATTGTTCCCACCTGGCACGAACTGCCGCCGCAGGCGCGCGTGAGCATCCGCCTGGACCCGGGCCTGGCCTTCGGCACGGGTACGCACCCGACCACGCGCATGTGCCTGCGCTGGATCGCACGCCAGCCCGAGGGCAGCCTGGGGCGCACGCTGGACTACGGCTGCGGCTCCGGCATCCTGGCCATCGGTGCGGCCAAGTTCGGTGCCACCGACATCGACGCGGTGGACATCGACCCGGCTGCCGTGGAGTCCACGCGCTACAACGCCGATGCCAACGCCGTGCAGTTGAAGGCCGGCCTGCCCGATGCCGTGACGGGTGAATACAGCACCGTGCTGGCCAACATCCTGGCCACGCCGCTCAAGGTGCTGGCGCCGCTGCTGTGCGCCCGCGTGGCGGAGGGTGGAAACCTGGTGCTGGCCGGCATCCTGGAGCGCCAGGCCGACGAACTCAAGCAGGCCTACGCGCCGTACCTGGCACTCGAAGTCGCCGACAGCGAAGATGGCTGGATCCTGATGACCGCGCGCCGCGCGGCCTGATTTGCGCCACGAGTCCCTGCGCGGCTGCCGCCTTCATGGCGCGTGCCGCGAGCAGCTGCCTACAATCGATCGCTGATGAGCCAAGTCACCCGCTGTCCTGCCTGTGGAACCCGCTTCAAAGTGGTGGCCGACCAGCTGCGAATTTCGCAGGGGTGGGTGCGCTGCGGCGTCTGCCATGAAGTGTTCGATGCCTCCGAGGATCTGCAGCCCCTGCCGGCCACGCCTGCGCATGCCGCCGGCAATCCCGTGGCGGGCGGGGCATCGCTCGATGGGCCGGAATTCGAGGACGATGACATCCGCGAATTCCGGGAGTCCATGTGGCTGCCGACGGCGCCCGTGGGGCTGCCGGGGCGGGGTGCTCCGGCACCGGCTGCAGCCACGGCAACTGGTGCAAGCACGGCGCCTGCTGCCAGGGTCGAGCCTTCGCCTGCCGTGCCGCCTGCCGAAGCTGCGGCTCCGCAGGCGCCCGCGTCCACGTCCACGTCCACGTCCACGTCCACGGCACCGCCTGCGCAGACCCCTTCGGCTTCTGCCGCCGACGATCCGGGCCGCGAGCTGCCTGGCGCGTCGCTGGTGGACGAGATCCTGGCGGCGTCCGTGGCTGCACCAGCGGCGCAGCCCCAGCCTGACGCGCGGCATGGGCCGGCGGTGGCGTCCCCGCCCGGCCTGGAGCCCGAACCCGAGCCTGAACCCCAGCCCGAGCCTGAACACAAGCCTGTTTCCGCGCCATCGCCGCACAAGGTGGATGGTGCCGTGCCGTCCCAGAAAGCCGATGCGTCTTCGCTGTCCGTCCCGACGGGCCTGGTCCGTGAATCGGAGCGGCAGGCGCAGGTATCCGTGCCTTCGCCGGAGTTCTCCCGCTGGCCCGACAGCGACGGCGAGGGTGGCAGCGACGACCAGCCTGCGCTGCCCGAAGCCGAGCCCGGCTTTGTGCGTCAGGCGCGGCGCAAGGCCTTCTGGCGCCGGCCTGCCGTACGCGTGGCCCTTGTGCTGGGCTGCCTGCTGGGCGCGGGCGCTTTGGCAGGCCAGGTGATGTGGGGCCAGCGCGATGCGCTGGCCGTGCAGCATCCTTCGCTGGCGCCCACGCTGCAGACCCTGTGCGCCATGGCGGGCTGCGAGCTGCAGCCGCGCCGACAGATCGGCGATGTGGTGATCGGCAGTTCGGGTTTTCGGCAGCTGCCGCGCAACGGCCAGTACCAATGGAGCCTGAGCCTGGAGAACCGTTCCGGCTTCGCCGTGGCCATGCCCGCTGTCGAACTCACGCTCACCGATGCGCAGGACAAGCTGCTGCTGCGGCGCGTGATCCGGCTCGACCAGTTCGGTGCCCCCGCGCAGATCGAGGGCCATGGCGAATGGAGCGTGACCGCCCCGGTCGAAGTGCAGGGCCTGGAGTCCGCCGTTGCCGGTTACCGCGCCCTGGTTTTTTATCCCTGATTCCCCTGACTCTTCAAGAAAGCCGAGACACACCATGGCCGCTCTCATCTGCGGATCGCTTGCGTTCGACAACATCATGACCTTCGACGGAAGGTTTGCCGACCAGATCCTGCCTGACCAGTTGCACATCCTCAATGTGTCCTTCCTGGTGCCCACGCTGCGCCGCGATTTCGGCGGGTGCGCGGGCAACATCGCCTATGCGCTGAGGCTGCTGGGGGGCGATGCCTGGCCCATGGCCATGGTGGGCAGTGACGGTGCCGAATATGTGCAGCGCCTGCAGGAGCTGGGCGTGCACACGGCGCACATCGGCCAGTTGCAGGACACGCACACGGCCCAGTGCATGATCATGACCGACCGCGACAACAACCAGATCACGGCCTTCCACCCGGGCGCCATGATGCAGGCCCACGGCAACCGCATCACGCCCGAACTCAGGGAGCAGGTGCGCGTGGGCATCATCGCTCCCGATGGCCGCGAGGCCATGATCGAGCATGCCCAGCAGTTCAAGGCTGCAGGCATTCCCTTCGTCTTCGATCCGGGCCAGGGCCTGCCCATGTTCGACGGGCAGGATCTGCGCCGCTTCATCGAGCAGGCCGACTGGGTGGCCGTGAACGACTATGAAGCCCGCATGCTCAGCGAGCGCACGGGCTGGAGCCTGGAGCAGATTTCAGGGCAGGTGCAGGGCCTGGTGGTGACGCTGGGCGCGCAAGGCTGCGAGGTCTGGGTGCAAGGCACCAGGACCCCGGTGGCGCCTGTGCAGCCCGCTGCCGTGGTCGACCCCACGGGCTGTGGCGACGCGTGGCGTGGCGCCCTGCTGTTCGGCCTGGAGCGTGGCTGGGATCTGGTGCGTTGTGCAGAACTGGGCAACCGCCTGGGTGCGCTCAAGATTGCCAGCCGCGGCCCGCAGAACTACGTGCTGGACTTCGCCAAGCCCTGATGCGGTGATCGCCGGGTGGCGGTACAGCCGCCATCGTCGCAATGAAAAAAGCCCGACTCGAAAGAGCCGGGCTTTTTGCTTTGAGACCGGAGAAGTCTCAGGGCTTGCTGCCTGTGGGGAAGGGCCATGCGGCTTGGGGTGCGAGGCGGGTTTGCGCGATGGGCGCGGGTGCGGCAGCGGGAGCTGCAGGCGCGGCAGCGGCGGGAGCTGCTGCGGCCTTCTTGGGAGCAGCGGCCTTCTTCGGCGCTGCAGCCTTCTTGGCGGGAGCGGCAGGAGCTGCTGCAGCCTTGGCGGGTGCTGCTGCGGGCTTGGCAGCCGGTGCAGCGGCGGGCTTCTTGGCCGCAGGAGCTGCAGCCTTCTTGGCGGGAGCTGCGGCCTTCTTGGCGGCAGGAGCAGCAGCCTTCTTGGCAGGCGCGGCAGCCTTCTTGGCAGCAGGAGCAGCAGCCTTCTTGGCGGGCGCTGCGGCCTTCTTGGCAGCAGGTGCAGCAGCCTTCTTGGCAGGAGCTGCGGCCTTCTTTGCAGCAGGCGCAGCAGCCTTC
>NZ_BCTO01000030.1 GCF_001571325.1 Delftia tsuruhatensis NBRC 16741 | reverse complement strand
TGCAGCCTTCTTGGCGGGAGCAGCGGCCTTCTTCGCAGCAGGCGCAGCAGCCTTCTTGGCAGCAGGAGCAGCAGCCTTCTTGGTGGGAGCGGCAGCCTTCTTTGCAGCAGGAGCCGCAGCCTTCTTGGCGGGCGCTGCCTTGGCAGTGGCCGTGGCTTTCTTCACGGCTTCAGCCTTGGGGGCGGCCGCCTTTTTGGCGGTGGTCTTCTTGTCGGTGGGGGCCTTGGTAGAGGCCGTCTTCTTCGCAGTTGCCATCATCTTCTCCTTCGTTGATTTGCACAAAACACTTCGGGGTACGGGGCTCCGAAGCGATTCAATGCGATGTGGAGTGACGCATCGCAATGAACACGGAGACGCCCCACGCCGCAACACCATCGGTATTGCAAAAGCGTGAAGCGCGTCATGGTTCGCATTGTGCCTGCAGAGAAGCGATTAATCCCAGGAAAGTGCGCCTCCGGTTTGATACTCGATGACGCGTGTCTCAAAGAAGTTACGTTCCTTCTTCAAATCGATCATCTCGCTCATCCAGGGGAACGGGTTTTCCTCGTTCGGGAACAGGGCCTCCAGGCCGATCTGCGTGGCGCGGCGGTTGGCGATGTAGCGCAGGTAGCCCTTGAACATCGATGCGTTCATGCCCAGCACGCCGCGCGGCATGGTGTCCTCTGCGTAGCGGTATTCCAGCTCGACGGCCTTGACGAAAAGCGCCGTGATTTCTTCCTTGAATTCGGGTGTCCACAGCTGCGGATTTTCGAGCTTGAGCTGGTTGATCAGGTCGATGCCGAAGTTGCAGTGCATGGACTCGTCGCGCAGGATGTACTGGTACTGCTCGGCAGCGCCGGTCATCTTGTTCTGACGGCCCAGGGCCAGGATCTGCGTGAAGCCCACGTAGAAGAACAGGCCCTCCATTAGGCAGGCGAAAACGATGAGCGACTTCAGCAGCGTCTGGTCGGTCTCGAAGGTGCCGGTCTTGAAGCTGGGGTCCATGATCGCCTCGATGAAGGGGATCAGGAATTCGTCCTTGTCGCGGATGGAGGGAACCTCGAGATAGGCGTTGAAGATCTCGCCTTCATCCAGGCCCAGCGACTCCACGATGTACTGGTAGGCGTGGGTGTGGATGGCTTCCTCGAAGGCCTGGCGCAGCAGGAACTGGCGGCACTCGGGTGCGGTGATGTGGCGGTAGGTGCCCAGCACGATGTTGTTGGCAGCCAGCGAGTCGGCCGTCACGAAGAAGCCCAGGTTGCGCTTGACGATGCGGCGCTCGTCCTCGGTCAGGCCGTTGGGGTCCTTCCACAGGGCGATGTCGCGGTTCATGTTCACTTCCTGCGGCATCCAGTGGTTGGCGCAGGTGGCCAGGTACTTTTCCCAGGCCCACTTGTACTTGAAGGGCACCAGCTGGTTGACGTCGGTCTTGGCGTTGATGATTCGCTTGTCGGCGGCGTTGACGCGCTGGTGTGTGCCGGTGGCGGGGGCAGCTCCTGCGCCGGTCGGCGTGTTCGAGAGGGTGGCGTCGTCGTCAAAGGTCAGCATTGCAATTTTCTCCGGCATGCCCTGAGGCATATGTTCAGTTCATTCGGTGCGAAAGAGGCCTCTCTTTCTGCTCCGGTCAATGTAGGACCATGGGTGGCCTGGCATGTTGAGCAGGCCCAAGGTCCATGGCGAAGATCCTGCGCATGGCGCTGGCTGGCGGGCAGGGCGCGGGGCCTGCGCCGTGGCGAGGCCCCGCGCTGCGCGGCTTACTGGCAGGCTTCGCAGCCGGGATCGTCGATGGCGCAGAACTTGATGTCCGTCGCCGGGGCCTGGGCGCGTGCGGCGGCTGCCGCGGCTTCCAGGGCGCTGGAGGTGCTCACGGCAGCGGGCTGGGCGGCAGCCGTGGGCACTGCGTTGAGCACGCGGCTTTGCACCGTGGACTTCTCGATGTTGGTGGCGCTGGTGGTGCGCAGGTAGTAGGTGGTCTTCAGGCCACGCAGCCAGGCCAGCTTGTAGGTGTCGTCCAGCTTCTTGCCCGAGGCGCCGGCCATGTAGATGTTCAGGCTCTGGGCCTGGTCGATCCACTTCTGGCGGCGTGCAGCGGCCTCGACCAGCCAGGTGGGCTCGACCTCGAAGGCGGTGGCGTACAGGTTCTTGACGTCCTGGGGCACGCGGTCGATGGGGCGCAGCGAGCCGTCGAAATGCTTGAGGTCCATGACCATCACGTCGTCCCACAGGCCCAGGCGCTTCAGGTCGCGCACCAGGTACTGGTTGATGACGGTGAACTCGCCGGACAGGTTGGACTTGACCGACAGGTTGCCGAACGAAGGCTCGATGGAGGCATCGACGCCGACGATGTTGGAGATGGTCGCCGTGGGCGCGATGGCCACGCAGTTGGAGTTGCGCATGCCGTGCTGGCCGATCTTGGCGCGCAGCGCATCCCAGTCCAGGCGCGAGGAACGGTCCACTTCCACGTAGCCGCCGCGGGCCTTCTCCAGCAGGTTCAGCGTGTCCAGCGGCAGGATGCCCTGGTCCCACAGCGAGCCCTTGTAGCTGGAGTACTGGCCGCGTTCCCTGGCCAGTTCGGTGGAGGCCCAGTAGGCGTAGTAGCAGATGGCTTCCATCGACTGGTCGGCGAACTCGACGGCCGCGTCGCTGGCGTAGGCGATGCGCATTTCATAGAGCGCATCCTGGAAGCCCATCAGGCCCAGGCCCACGGGGCGATGGCGCAGGTTGGAGTCCTTGGCCTTCTGCACGGCGTAGTAGTTGATGTCGATCACGTTGTCCAGCATGCGCATGGCCGTGGTGATGGTCTTGCGCAGCTTGCCGTGGTCGATGGCGCCGTTGGTGATGTGGCGCGCCAGGTTGACCGAGCCCAGGTTGCAGACGGCGGTCTCGGTGTCGCTGGTGTTCAGCGTGATCTCGGTGCACAGGTTGGACGAGTGCACCACGCCGGCGTGCTGCTGGGGCGAGCGCACGTTGCAGGGGTCCTTGAAGGTGACCCAGGGGTGGCCGGTCTCGAACAGCATGGACAGCATCTTGCGCCACAGGTCCACGGCCGGGATGCGCTTGAACAGCTTGAGTTCGCCGGTGTCGGCCTTGGTTTCGTAGGCCGTGTAGGCGCGCTCGAAGGCTGCGCCGAAGAGGTCGTGCAGGTCGCCGACATCGGAGGGCGAGAACAGGGTCCACTGGCCCTTTTCCATGACGCGCTTCATGAACAGGTCGGGAATCCAGTTCGCCGTGTTCATGTCGTGCGTGCGGCGGCGGTCGTCACCCGTGTTCTTGCGCAGCTCGAGGAATTCCTCGATGTCCAGGTGCCAGGTCTCCAGGTACGTGCAGACGGCGCCCTTGCGCTTGCCGCCCTGGTTCACGGCCACGGCCGTGTCGTTGACCACCTTGAGGAAGGGCACCACGCCCTGCGACTCGCCGTTCGTGCCCTTGATGCGCGAACCCAGGGCGCGCACGCGCGTCCAGTCGTTGCCCAGGCCGCCGGCGAACTTGGACAGCAGGGCGTTTTCCTTGATCGACTCATAGATGCCGTCCAGATCGTCGGGCACCGTGGTCAGGTAGCACGAAGACAGCTGCGAGCGCAGCGTGCCGCTGTTGAACAGCGTGGGCGTGCTGCTCATGAAGTCGAAGGAAGACAGCAGTTCGTAGAACTCGATGGCGCGCGCGTTGCGGTCCTCTTCCTGCAGCGCCAGGCCCATGGCCACGCGCATGAAGAAGGACTGGGGCAGCTCGATGCGCGTCTTGCGCACGTGCAGGAAGTAGCGGTCGTACAGGGTCTGCAGGCCCAGGTAGTCGAACTGCTGGTCGCGTTCGGCCTTGAGGGCGGCAGCCAGGCGGGGCAGGTCGTAGTTCAGCAGCTCGGGGTTGAGCAGCTCGTTGTCCACGCCCTTCTGGATGAAGCCGGGGAAGTAGGCGGCGTAGGCCGACTGGATGTCGGCAGGCTGCACGTCGTGGCCCATGACCTCGCGCACGATGGTGTGCAGCAGCAGGCGGGCGGTGACGTAGGTGTAGTCGGGGTCCTTTTCGATCAGCGTGCGCGCGGCCAGGATGGAGGCCTTGAAGACTTCTTCGATCGGCACGCCGTCGTACAGGTTGCGCAGCGTCTCGGCAACGATGGGCGCGGCCTGGATGTCGGCATTGAGGTTGCGGCAGGAGGCCTCGATCAAGGCCAGCAGGCGGGCCTGGTCCAGAGGAACGCGCTGGCCGTTGTCGGTCACATGCAGCACGGGGGCGGGCGCGGCCGCAGCGGCGGCAGCGGCCTCGGCGGCCTTCTTCTGCTCGGCACGTTCCTGGTTGCGGCGGTCGCGGTACAGCACATAGGCGCGCGCCACGTCGTGGTGGCCGCCGCGCATCAGGCCCAGCTCGACCTGGTCCTGCACGTCTTCAATATGGAAGGTGCCGCCGCCCGGACGCGAGCGCAGCAGGGCGCGCACCACGGCCTGGGTGAGCTCGTCCACGGTCTCGCGCACGCTGGCGGAGGCAGCGCCCTGGGCGCCGCGCACGGCCAGGAAGGCCTTGGTCAGCGCGACGGCGATCTTTTGCGGGGTGAAGGGCACCACGTCGCCGCTGCGGCGGATGATCTGGTAGCCGTCCTGCACGGACAGGTGATGGGCGGAGGAAGGATTGGCAGCATCACCGTGCGCAGCGGGAGCCAAAGAATTCAGTGCTTCTTGCATGAGTTTCCTCAACGGGTGTTTGTGGATAGAACGGACGCGGACCTGCACTGGGGGCAGGCTTGCTGGGAGATGGAATCGATGGCCGGATGTGCACACCGTTTTCACAGGGTGTGCACAGCTTGTGAACACTAGATATGGTGTCCGGCGTGCTCTCAGGCACTACCTGTAGTGTATCGCCGTCTCATGTACACGGGGTACTCACGGCCGGAAAACCGCTGTTTGCGCTGCGCCAAAACAGTGCCCAGCATGCAAGCCCATAGCAGCAGATCACCGCTGCGCGGTGGCTGGCGGGCGATGGCCTGTCGCAAGCCGCTACAGCCTTGCCGCTGCGCCGGTCGGACCGCCGAAAGCCCCATGAACAGTGGGGCTGCGACACATGCGTGAATTTGTAAAAAAAGATCAGGCCGGCCCGGCGTGCGCCTGCGCGCCACATGGGTTGCTTTCTGGATTGACAGCGCACTTTTCCTGGGCCTGTGGACAAGCCGGGCTGCGTGCAAGGCCTGGCGCAGTCCGGCAGGAGGGTGTGTGCTTACGTGGAGGGCTGGCCGGCGCGGGGCGGCAGCTGCCAGTTCGCCGTGGCCTGGTGACGGGACAGCAGCCCGCGCAGCCGCGGCCAGTCGAAGCCGGGGCCGGGATCGCGTTTGCGGCCGGGCGCAATGTGCTCATGGCCTGCGAGATGGGCGACGGGGTAGCGTGCGGCGATGGCTTCGCACAGGTTCTCCAGGGCCGCATATTGCGCCGGCTCGAACGGCAGTCCCTCCAGGCCCTCCAGCTCTATGCCGATGGAGTCGTCGTTGCAGCGATCCTTGCCGCGCCAGCTGGAGGCGCCCGCATGCCAGGCGCGCGCGTCACAGTCCACAAATTGCCAGACCTCGCCCAGGCGCGTGACGAAGAAATGGGCCGACACCTCCAGGCCGCGTATGCCCTGGTAGTAAGGATGGGCGTCCCAGTCGAGCTGGTTGGTGAACAGTTGCTGGACCGCCCCCGTGCCGTACTCGCCGGGGGGCAGGCTGATGGAGTGCACGACGACCAGATCGACCAGGGCCTGGGCCGGGCGCTCGCCGAAGTTGGGCGAGGGCAGGTGGCGTGCCTGTTGCAGCCAGCCGCCTTGCCAGGTCCAGGCCGGGCCCATGGTCGTGGTGGCTGGTGCCTGCGGATCAGGCTTCGCCATGGCCGCCTCCGTCCGCCTCGGTGCTGGCGTCGCCAGGCAGGGCGATGTTCAGCCGGTCGATGCGGTAGCGGATCTGGCGCAGGCTCAGCCCCAGGCGTGCGGCCGTGGCCGTGCGGTTGAAGCCGTTTTCCTGCAGCGCCTGCACCAGGATGCCGCGCTCGCGCTCGTCCAGCCAGGCCTGCAGGTCGCGGGGCAGCTCCATGTCGGCAGGCTCCGGCGGCGGTGCGGCGCCGTCGTGCGCCTGGGTCTGCGCCGATGCGGGTGGAGCCGGCGGAGTGCCGCAGGGCAGCTGCATCTCGGGGTCTATGCGCAGCGGCCCTTCCTCGCCCAGCGTGATGGCGCGGTGCAGCAGGTTCTCCAGTTCACGCACATTGCCGGGCAGGGGCAGGCGGGCGATCTGCTCCAGGGAACGCTCGTCGATCTCGGGCATGGGCAGGCCCGACTCCTGCGACAGCCGTGCCAGCAATGCGCGGCACAGCGCGGGCAGGTCCTCGCGGCGCTCGCGCAGCGGCGGAAGAAGTACTTCGATGACGTTGAGGCGGTAGTACAGGTCCTGGCGAAAACGTCCTGCCTGCACGTCGGCGGCCAGGTCGCGGTGGGTGGCGCTGACGATGCGCACGTCGGCCGCTTCCTCCTGCGCCGAGCCCAGGGGCCGCACGCGGCGTTCCTGGATGGCGCGCAGCAGCTTGGCCTGCATGGGCAGCGGCAGGTCGCCGATTTCGTCGAGGAACAGGGTGCCGCCGCGTGCCGCCTGGAAATAGCCGTCGCGGTCCTGGGTGGCTCCGGTATAGGAGCCCTTGCGGGCGCCGAAGAACTCGGCCTCCAGCAGGTTTTCGGGGATGGCGCCGCAGTTCACGGCCACCATGGGGCCGTGGGCGCGCTGGCTGCAGGCGTGCAGGGCGCGCGCCACCAGCTCCTTGCCCGTGCCCGACTCGCCGTGCACCAGCACCGGCGCCATGCCGCGCGCCACCTTGGCAATGCGCTGCTTGACGGCCTGCATGGCGGGCGACTCCCCAACCATGGCGTCGAGCGCCCCGCCGCCGCTGAGCACGGGGCTTGCGGCCGACGCCGCCGAGGGGCTGCGCGCCGGCATCACGCCGGGGGGCGGCACGCCGCCCACGCCCTGGGCGGCCGAGGCCACGACCAGGCGGAACTGCTTGAGGTCCACGGGCTTGGTCAGATAGTCGAAGGCGCCCGAGCGCAGGGCTTCGACGGCATTTTCGGCCGAGCCGTAGGCGGTCATGACCACGCAGCGTTCTCGCCGTTGCTGGTTGCGCAGGTCCTGCAGCAGCTCCATTCCCATGCCGTCGGGCAGGCGCATGTCGGTGATGACCACGTCGAAGCGCTGGGTCTGCAGCTGTTCGCGCGCCTCGCCCACGCTGGCGGCGGTTTCCACGCGGTAGCCTTCGCGCAGCAGGGTCAGTTCATAGAGGGTGCGCAGATCCGGCTCGTCGTCCACGACAAGAATCGATGCGGCAGCGGGCAGGGAGTTCAAGGGCATCACACCACAATCTGGTCAAACAGGGAGGCCGGCAGAGCCGATGCGGCGCCGGCGCGGAACACGATGCTGAAGGCATTGCCCTCGACAGGGCCGTGCGGCGCGGGCCGCGACAGCCGCTGGTAGCTGATGCCTGCATCGTAGCGCTGGCACAGCTCGCGGCAGATGTACAGGCCCAGGCCGCTGGAGCGGCTTTCCGACGAGAAGAAGGGCTCGAACAGATGGAGTTGCACCGTGGGCTCCAGTGCGGCGCCGTCGCTCCAGACCTGCAGCCAGATCTGGCCTGCGGCCGGCGCACCGGTCAGCACCTGCAGCGTATGCGGCTGCTGGGCGTTGCTGCGGTAGCGCTGGGCGTTGTCCAGCAGGTTCACCAGGATGCGGCGCAGGTGCTCGCCGTCGAACACCACGGTCCTTGCGCGCGCGTCCAGCAGCAGCTGGATGCTGCGCGCAGGCTGGCCCTGGGCCTGCCACTCCTGGCAGGCCTGGGCCACATGCTGGTCCAGGTCCAGCAGGCCGGCGTGGGCCTCGCCAATGTGCTGCTGGGCCCGCGCGATGTTGAGCACGTCCTCGACGGTGCGCGCCAGCCGCTCGGCGTTCTGGCCCACGATGCGGCACAGCTGCTGCTGGGCCGGGTTCTGCGCCAGATCTTCTGCCAGCAGGGCGTTGGCCTGGGTGATGGCGGCCAGCGGATTGCGGATCTCATGGGCCACGGCGGCGGACATGCGGCCCATGGAGGCCAGCTTTTCCGTGCGCAGCCGCGCCTCCATTTCGCGCAGGTCGTGCAGAAAGACCACGCACAGCTGCTGCAGCAGCGCGGGCTCGGCGGCATCGGTGGCGTCGGACGGGGTGGCGACCTCGGTCAGCCAGGTGCGCAGATGCAGTCCCGTCATGCCTTCCTGGCCGATGGACTGCAGATGGATGGCGGCCGATATCGGCAGGTTCTGGGCAAAGCTCTGGGCCACGGCATCCTGCAGCCGCTGCCAGCCGGCGTGCTCCTTGAGGGCGAAGGGCAGGGCATGCGCGTCGGCCAGTCCCAGCAGGTGCAGCGCGGCCGGGTTGGCCTGCTGCACGCGGAATTGGGGATCAACCACCAGCACGCCTTCGCCCAGGTGGCGGATCACCAGGGCATTGACCTGCTCCTGGGCCTGGGCCTTGCGGCTGCTGTGCTGTGCCAGGTGCCGCTCGCGCCGCACGCGGCGCGCCAGCTCGTGCGTCAGATAGGCCACGGCGAAATAGCCTGCGCAGGCAAAACTGGCCTGGTAGTAGGCCTGGGTACTTTCTATGCGGCCCGCCAGGTCCTGCCATGCGACCCAGCCCAGGGTCAGCAGCGTGACGCTGGCCGTGGTGGCCAGCGCCAGCGTCAGATTGCCCAGCACGGCCGAAATCAGGATGGGGATGGCCAGCAGGGCCGAGTAGTTGAGCGGGCCTGTCTGCAACACCTGCAGCAGGCAGATGGCCGCGATGTCCACGCCGATCACGGGCAGCCAGTGCACGCCGGCGCGGGCAGAGGGCGGCTGCTCGCGTGCGGTCAGCCGCACCAGCAGCGTCAGCCCCAGGTAGCCCAGGCAGACCAGCCAGACCAGGGGATTGCCGCCGGGCTGCACGCTGAGCAGCGCCAGCTGCAGCAGCAGCAGCGCAGTGGCGATGAGAACGCGGCCCGTCAGAAATCCCTGCCACAGCCGGACGAAGGGGGCGTTGGCGTCGTGCGGCGACTGCGCCGTGGCCTCGTCGATGGTGGGCGGCTGGGAGCGGGCGGCGTCCTGCATGCTCAGCGCCGTTGCGCCAGGGCCCGGTGCTCGGCGCTGCAATAGCTGCGGCCTGCGGCCTCGATGGCTTCGCTGCGCGGCAGGTGCAGGCCGCAGTGCGCGCATTCGACCATGTCCTGTGGAGCCGCCAGCGGCGCGTTGGCCGGGTTGGCCGGGTTGCGCGGCGCAGCCGCCTGGCGCCGCTCGCGGGCCTCGGCACGGCGCTGGCTGCGCCAGACGCCGACGGCAATGACGATGACGATCAGGACCAGCAGGTACTTCATGCGGCGCGCTCCAGCAGCACTTCCATCACGAAGCGTGATCCCGCATAGGCCAGCAGCAGCAGCGCGGCGCCTGCGTAGAGCACGCGCACGGCGCTGCGGCCACGCCAGCCAAAGCGCGCACGGCCGATCAGCAGCACGGCAAAGGTCAGCCACGACAGCAGCGAGAACACCGACTTGTGGTTCCAGACCCAGGCCTTGCCGTAGAGCTGTTCGCCGAACAGCCAGCCTGCGGCCAGCGTGGCCGTGAGCAGCACAAAGCCTGCGGACACGAAGCGGAAGGTCAGGCGCTCCAGCGTGAGAAGGGGCAGGCCGCTGTCATGCCCGCCGCCGCCCAGCCGCATGTGCTGCTCGGCGCGTGTCATCAGCGAGGCATGGACCACGGCGGCGGCGAACAGTCCGTAGGAGGCAATGCCCAGCGCCAGGTGCAGCGGCAGCCAGGGCGAGGCGTTGACATGCAGGGGCGTTCCCGGAAACAGCGCGGCCAGGAGCACGGCGGCCGTGCCCAGCGCTGACAGCGCCAATTGCGCGCGCATCTTGGGGAACAACTGCTGTTCGACCCCATAGACGGTGAGCACCAGCCAGGCCGTCATGGACAGTGCTGGCGCGAACCCGAAGTGCGGCTGTTCCCCGAGCAGGCCCCAGGCCAGGGCCAGGGCGTGGAGCACCCAGGCCAGGCGCAATGCGGCGCGGGCGCCAGCATGGCTGATGCGTCGGGCACCGGCGGCCGGCACGGCATAGGCCACGGCTGCGGCAAGCGCCAGCATCCAGCCCAGGGGCGATGCGTTGGCGGAAATCAGGGGGACGGAGAGCATCTTTCTATGATAGCTGTGGCTTTCCTGCCGCCGGTTGTGCAGGCTCAGAATCCGGGCGCCGTGCCGTGGTTCGGAGCGCATTTTCTTCAGGGCTCGATGGCTGCCTCGATGCGATTGCGCCCCAGGGCCTTGGCCTGGTAGAGCAGGCCGTCCACCTTCTGCAGCCAGGTTTCCAAAGGCGCGGCAGACGGCTGCCGCACGGTGAGTACGCCGCAACTGACGGTGAGCAGCGGCGCCGTGGGAGAGGCGGCGTGGGCGATGGACAGGCGCAGCACTTCCTGGCGGAAATTCTCGGCCATGACCTGGGCGTCGCTTTCGCCGGGGAGGATGAGCGCGAATTCCTCGCCGCCAAAGCGCGCTGCCAGGTCGTAGGGCCGGCGCGCATGGCGCTGCAGCGTGGCGGCCACTGCCTTGAGCGCCTCGTCCCCCTGCACATGGCCATAGCAGTCGTTGTATTGCTTGAAGTGGTCTATATCAATGAGGGCCAGGCCCACGGACTCGCCCGTGCGCAGGCTGCGGCGGTGGGAGCGCTCCAGCATGTCGTCGAAGTGGCGGCGGTTGGCCAGCCCTGTCAGCCCGTCCACCATGGCCAGGCGCTCCAGGGCCTGGCGCTGCAGGGCCAGGCGTATCTGGTTGCGCACGCGCACCTCGACCACGGCGGGACGTATGGGCTTGGAGACATAGTCGGCCGCGCCCAGGCGCAGGCCGTATTCCTCGGCCTGGGCATTGCTCTGGCCGGTGATGAAGATGACGGCGATATGGGCGGTGCGCTCCTGGGCGCGCAACGCACCCAGCACCTCGTAGCCGTTCATGCCGGGCATGGCCAGGTCCAGCAGGATCAGCTGCAGCCGGTGGGCTTCGCGCTGCGCGATCACCAGCGCACCCGGGCCGTCCTTTGCCAGCAGCACACGGTAGTGGGGGCTCAGCAGCTCGGCCAGCATGCTGCGGTTCAGCCGTTCGTCGTCAACGATGAGGACCGTGGGCAGTTCCGGCCCGGTCAAGGCTTCAAACATCTGCAGCTCCCGGTAGGACCGTCCGGTTCACGGCCATGCTCCGCGCCAGCTGTTCGAGCGCCTGCAGCGCCGCCTCGGTTTCCAGGGACTCGGTGCAGCGCTGGATGCGCTGCAGCACGGACGCATGGCGCCCGTCGACCAGGGGCCGCAGCCGATCCAGTTCGGCCATGGCGGCATAGTCGCTGTCGGCAATCTGCAGCCGCAGCCGAGCCAGGGTGGACGAGACTTCTTCCGCGGTCATCGGCTGCCGCTGCGGGAGGGGCGCGGCAGTGGTCACGGCGGTCACGGCGGCCGCGGACGCCACGGCCACTACGGCCGTCTGCCCGGACCGCCGGGCGATTTCCGCCAGCAGGCCCTGCAGTCCATCGGCCAGCGCCTGGACCAGGGATTGCAGATCGCCGCCGGGCCTGGCGTTGCCGCCATTGCCGTCGCCTGACAGGCAGGCTTGCGCACCGGTCTCGGCCATGGCCGACCATTGCTCCAGCAGGTCCGCGCCCAGGTAGCCCAGACTGCCCTTGAAGGTGTGCACCAGCGATGCCACGGTGTCCCAATGGCCGCTGCGCACGGCATCGCGCAGCCGTTGCGGCGCATCGGCAAAGTCCTGGGCAAAGCCTTCGATGGCGTGGAGCATGCGCGGCGATTGGCCGGCAAGGCGTTGCCGCAGCCGTGCCGGATCCCAGGCCTGGGCAGGGCTTGACGGCGTCGGCTGCAAGGGCGCGGCCGGCGCAAGCGCTGCCGTTGGAGGAGGGCCCGCGCGCAGGCAGCGCTGCAGTGTCTCGTACAGCAGCACATCGTCAACGGGTTTGGTCAGATGGGCATTCATGCCTGCGGCCTCGATCCGGGCGCGCTCCTCGACATAGGCCTGCGCAGTCAGCGCGATCACCGGAAGATGCCGCAGCGCGCTGCGCGTGCGGATGGTGCGCGTGACACTGAGGCCGTCCATGCCGGGCATGTGCACGTCCATGAGCACGGCATCGAAAGGCTGGGTGTCCAGCAGCTGCAGCGCCTGCAGACCGTCCTGCGCAGTCTGTACCGATATGCCGGCCTGCTCCAGCAGCTCGGTGGCCACCTCGCGGTTGAGTACGTTGTCATCCACCACCAGCACCCTGCGCCCAGCCAGGCCCGGGTAGCGCTGCTGTGGCGAGGGGCTGGCCGCCGGGCTTTCCGGCGGGGGCGATTCGGGGTCCCGCAGTGCCTCCCGGATGCACGAGCGCAGTGCCGATGCGGTCAAGGGCTTGATCAGCAGGCCCCGCGGGCCCAACTGCGCGGCCTGCAGCTGCACTTCGTCGCGCCCGAAGGCCGTGACCATGAGCGCAGCCGGGGTCTTGGCCAGGTCCTGCTGCTCGCGCATGCGGCGTGCCAGGTCCAGCCCGTCCATGCCGGGCATGCGCCAGTCCAGCAGGGCCAGGCCGTAGGGGGATTCCTGGCGTGCGGCCTCTTGCAGCATGTGCAGCGCCTGCATGCCGTCCGCCGCCGTATCGCAGCGCATGCCCAGTTTGCGCACCATGGCGGCCAGGGCCTCGCGCGCGCTGGCGTTGTCATCGACGATGAGAACGCCGGTGCTGCCCAGGTTGTCGTGGCCGTCCAGCGGCGCATCCGTGGCAGGCCGGACCTTGGCCGTGAAGCGGAAGTTGCTGCCCTGGCCTGGCTGGCTGCAGACGCTGATCTCGCCGCCCATGAGCTGCACCAGCCTGTGGCAGATGGCCAGGCCCAGGCCGGTGCCGCCGTGGCGGCGCGTGGTCTGGATGTCGGCCTGGGTGAAGGGCTGGAACAGCCGTTCGGCCCGCGATGCATCCAGGCCTATGCCGGTGTCGCGCACGTTCACGCACAGGTGGTGCAGGGGCGCTGCCGTGGCGTGCGCGCCGGCCTCCACCGGCGCGCACGCCAGCGGCGGCTCCAGATGCAGGGAGATCACCACCTCGCCATGCTCGGTGAACTTGATGGCATTGCCGACCAGGTTGGTCAGCACCTGGCCCAGGCGCAGCGGGTCGCCGCGCAACCGGGGCGGCAGGTGCGGGTCCAGCGCATAGACCACTTCCAGCCCCTTTTCCTCTGCGCGCAGCGCCGTGGAAGCCGAGACGGTCTCCAGCACATCGTCAAGGGCGAAATCCACTTCCTCCAGCGCCAGCATGCCCGCCTCTATCTTGGAAAAGTCGAGGACGTCGTTGATCACGGCCAGCAGGGCGCTGGCCGAGCGCTCCACCTTCTCCAGGTAGCCGCGCTGGCGTGATGTCAGCGCGGTCTGCTGTACCAGGCGCGTCATGCCGATGACGGTGTTCATGGGGGTGCGGATTTCGTGGCTCATGATGGCCAGGAAATCCGACTTGGCCCGTTCGGCCGCTTCTGCGGCCTCCTTGGCCTGCTGCAGCGCCTGCTCGGCCTCGCGCTCGCGGGTGATGTCCAGCATGATGCCGTCCCAGACCATGCCCTCGTGGCTGCTCCGGGGGGCCGATCGGCAGCGCAGCCAGCGGACCTCACCATCGGGCCTGATCACGCGGAAGCGGCAGTCGAAGACCCGCAGCGTATCGACCGAGCACTGCAGCATCTGCTGGTAATGCGGCAGGTCCTCGGGATGGATGGCATTCAGGTAGGCCTGACGGTCGGCCATGATGGCGTGGGCCGGCACGCCGATCAGGTTCTCTATGCCGGCACTGATGTAGCTGAGCCGCAGTTGCGCCAGGCCGCCTTCCAGGCGGTAGATGGCGCCGCTGGGCAGGTTGTCGGCCAGGGCTTCGAGGCGCATGCGTGCGTCCTCGCGTTCGGACAGGTCCTGCAGCGTGCCGCTGAGCGCGACGATGCGGCCTTGCTCGTCGCGCAGGGCGCGGCCCATGAGGCGGGCCGCGAACCTCCGTCCGTCCGGGCAGTGGTGCACGACATCGAGGCTGTAGGACTGGCCGGTGCCGATGCACAACTGCACGGCAGCGGTGAGCCGGGCAAGATCCTGCGGTCCGAGCATGGCGCGCAGGGCATGGCGCGTCAGCGGCGGACCCTGGGGGTCCAGGCCGTTCATCACATACATCATCTCCGAGGCCTGGAAGTGCTCGGTGTCCAGCTCCCATGTCCAGCTGCCCAGGCGCGCCAGCTGTTCGGCCTGGCGCAGCACGTCGTAGCTTTTTTGCAGCTGGGACTCGGTCTGGCGCATGAGGGTGATGTCGCGCGCAATGCCCAGCACGCCCACGGTCCGGCCCTCGTCATTGCGGTAAGGAATTTTGGTGGACTGGAAGAGGCGGCGCTGCCCGTTGACCAGCAAATGATCCTCCGACACCACGGGGGCGTCGCTGTCCAGCACCCGGCGGTCGCTGTGGGTGAAGCTGCTGTCGGGGAAAAGCTCCTGGTCGGTCTTGCCCACGATGTCTTCGGGCGTGCGCCCGGAAAAGCGCGCGGCGGCGGGGTTGACGAAGGTGTAGCGGCCCTGCCGGTCCTTGGCGAAGACCAGGTCGGGCGTTTCGTGCATCACGGCTTCCAGCAGGCGCGTCGAATCCTGCCACGGCCCGGTGCTTTTTCGCAGGAGCGGCTCCAGCTGCGCATCGGGCTGGCCGATCGGCTCGTCCTGGCCGGTGCGCTCGCTGAGCTCGTGCCAGGTGGTGAAGAAAAGCCGCCTGCCCGACAGCGACTGGCAATAGATATGGAGCTCGGCGGGGAAGCTGGTGCCGTCGCGGCGGATCAGTCGGCCGCAGAGATGGGCCTGGCTGTCCACGGCCATGTCCTGCCAGGGACCGCCCCGAAGTCCGTCCGCGTCGGGCCACACGTCCATGATGCCCAGCCCCAGCATGGCGGCCTTGTGATGGCCCAGGCTGGCGCAGGCATGGGCATTGGCATCGAGCAGGCAGCCCTGCTCGTCAAACAGAAGAAAACCGTCGGGCACACGGTCCAGGAACTGGCCATACGGCGTATCGGGCATGAAGACTCCTAGGCGGTAGCAAGCCGGCACTGCACAAGGCGATAGCCATAATCTATGGAAACAGTGTGGATGTTACTGCCGGCCGATGCCCGCTGCGCGGCAGGGAAGGCCGGTACTTACCCCTGCAGGGGCAGCGGGTAGAATCGTCGGGATCTGCAGGGTCCGTGCCGCGACCCGGCCCCGCCTGGCCCCATTCGGCAACCTGGCCCCGGCTGGCTCGCTGCAGCACACCTTTTCCTTTCCGACGACTCCAGTTCCTCCCCGCTTATGGCCTCCGCTCTGACCGACAAACTTTCGCGACTCGTCAAGGAGATGCGCGGCCAGGCCCGCATCACCGAATCCAACGTACAGGACATGCTGCGCGAAGTGCGCATGGCCCTGCTCGAGGCCGACGTGGCCCTGCCCGTGGTGCGCGACTTCGTTGCGCGCGTCAAGGAAAAGGCGCTGGGCCAGGAGGTGCTGGGCTCCCTGCAGCCCGGCCAGCTGCTGGTGTCCATCGTCAACAAGGAACTGGCCGCCACCATGGGCGAGGGCGTGGCCGACATCAATCTCAACGCCCAGCCGCCTGCCGTCATCCTGATGGCCGGCCTGCAGGGCGCCGGCAAGACCACGACCACGGCCAAGCTGGCCAAGCACTTGATTGAAAAGCGCAAGAAAAAGGTGCTGACCGTGTCGGGCGACGTGTACCGCCCGGCCGCCATCGAGCAGCTCAAGACCGTGACCGGCCAGGCTGGCGCCGAGTGGTTCCCCTCCACGCCAGACCAGAAGCCCCACGACATTGCCGTGGCCGCGCTGGACTACGCCAAGCGCCACTTCTTTGACGTGCTGCTGGTCGATACGGCCGGCCGCCTGGCCATCGACGAGCTGCTGATGGCCGAGATCAAGGATCTGCACGCCACGCTCAAGCCGGTCGAGACCCTGTTCGTCGTCGATGCCATGCAGGGCCAGGATGCGATCAACACGGCCAAGGCCTTCAAGGAGGCCCTGCCCCTGACCGGCATCGTGCTCACCAAGCTCGATGGTGACTCGCGCGGCGGCGCGGCGCTGTCGGTGCGCCAGATCACGGGCGCGCCCATCAAGTTCGCCGGCGTGTCCGAGAAGATCGACGGCCTGGAAGTCTTCGACGCCGACCGCCACGCGCAGCGCGTGCTGGGCATGGGCGACATCGTGGCCCTGGTCGAGCAGGTCACCAAGGGCGTGGACATGGAGGCCGCCCAGAAGCTGGCCGAGAAGGTCAAGAGCGGTGACGGCTTCGACCTCAACGACTTCCTGGCCCAGATCCAGCAGATGAAGCAGATGGGCGGCCTGTCCAACCTCATGGACAAGCTGCCGGCACAGCTCACCGCCAAGGCCGGCCAGGTGGACATGGACAAGGCCGAGCGCGAGATCCGCCGCAAGGAAGGCATCATCTGCTCGATGACCGCCAAGGAGCGCAAGAAGCCCGAGATCATCAAGGCCACGCGCAAGAAGCGCATTGCCGACGGCGCGGGCGTGCAGGTCCAGGAAGTCAACCGCCTGCTCAAGGAGTTCGAGCAGATGCAGGAGATGATGAAGAAGATGAAGGGCGGCGGCCTCATGAAGATGATGAAGCGCATGGGCGGCATGAAGGCCATGAAGGGAATGATGGGCGGTGGCGGCGGCATGCCCAAGCTGCCGTTCTGAGCGGGCCGGGCCCCGCCGATGGACAGTCAAGCCGCAGCACAGCCTGCGGCTTTTCTTTGGCCGCTGCGGGGCTTTGTGAGAACATGCGGCGCCATGAAGGCTGGCGTTTCGACTTCCCTTGCGGCTTCCCGCGTGACTGCATCGCGGCTGTCTCGCCGTGACTGGGGCCTGCTGGCGGCGGCTGCGCTGCTGGCCGGCTGCTCGTCTGCTCCCCGCAAGGGCGCGGGTCCCGGGCCTGCTCCTTCGCCGCAGGCCCTGAACCTGGATGGCGAGTTGCGCGAGGCCCTGCTGGCGCGCACCATGCTCGTGGTCAACACGCCGTATACCTACGGCGGCAATTCGCCCGACGGCGGTTTCGACTGCAGCGGCCTGATCCAGTGGGCCGTGGGCGGCATTACCGAAAGCCGCCTGCCGCGCACCACGGCCCAGTGGGCGCAGTTCAGCAATCCCGTGGGCAGCCGCAGCTTGCAGCGCGGCGACTTCGTGTTCTTCAACACCCTGGGCTCGCGCTATTCGCACATGGGCATCTTTGTGGGCAACGGCCAGTTCGTGCATGCGCCGTCCAGCGGCGGCACGGTGCAGCGCGTGCGCATGGACAACCCCTATTTCGCCAGGCGCTTCACCGAAGCGCGCAGCATCTTCGCCTGAGCGCCTGCCAGGCAAGGCGCCGGGCTTGGCGCCGGCTCTTGAATCGATGGTCCAATGAGAGCTCCATAGAAATCCAGGGTTTCGGAATGGATAACAAGCTCGAATTCGCACAGCGCCTGCGCCAGGCCATCGAGGCTGCGGGTCTGGAGCCGCGGCCCAGCGTGCTGCTGAATCTGTTCAATTCCAGTTACTGGGGTCGGCCGATTTCGTTCCAGGCGGTTGCGCGCTGGCTCAACGGCGAGGCCGTGCCCGAGCAGGACAAGCTGGTGCTGCTGGCCGAGCTGCTCAGGATCGAGCCCGAAGTGCTGCGCTTTGGCGACCCTGCCCATCGGTCACTGCCGCCTCAGCACGAATGCCAGGAACCGGGCGTGGGCTATCTTGAACGCGAAACCTTCGACGCCTTTCTGAGGCTGCCCGCGCCGCAACGCCAGGTGGTGCGGGAGGTGATCCTGACCTTCGCCAAGGTGCACGGCGAAGGCTGAGGGCCGGGCCACCTGGCAGCCGTCACCGCACCGCCTGCGGCTGCCAGGGCATGGCATGCCAGGGATGGCGCGGATCGGCCACCCATTGCTGCACCTCCTCGGGCGTCACGCTGCGGCCCAGCACGTCGGCCCGGCCACGGGCCAGCCATTGGCTGCGGCCCCGCGCATAGGCCTGGCCGAAGGCCTGCCAGCTGTCAAAGCAATCCCGCGCGCGGCATGCGTTCAGGTGAAGGATCTGCTGGTGCAGGGCCTCGTCCAGCCAGCCCAGCAGCCAAGCACATCGCACGTGGAAGGCCACGCGCGCGCAGGCAAAGGCCATGGCGGCATGGGGATCGTCGCCGGCCTGCAGGCGCTGCAGGTCCAGCGTGAACCAGCGCTGGCGCAGGCCGTCGGGCAACTGGCGTGCGATCTGGGCATCGTCCAGGTCGGTGCGCAGGCCAAGGTGGTGCAGCACCATGGGGCGCAGCTGGGTGGTCAGGGCGTCGTCGGCACCATGGAGCTGCCGGTCTGCAAAGCCGCCCTGGATGGCGTGAAAGGCCATGGGATGGGCCAGGGCCAGGGCCCAGTCCAGCGCCGCATCGCCGCTGCGGTAGCTGCTGAAGTCGCCGCGCTGGCGCGCCGCACGCCTGCGGCGCAGGCCGGCGCGCACTGCCCACCAGACCAATGCAGACAGCACAACAAGAGTGAAGGCGGTCATCGCGGATTTCCTGTCCTGCCCGGCGATCCTGCCCGGCGCCGCGCCAGCTCCAGCGACTGCTGCAGGGCCGCGCTGCGCGGCATGCGCTCGAAGGCGGGCACGGGCACGGTGTCGCGGCGTGCCGCGACCAGCCATTGCATCAGGGGCGACCGGATATCCAGCTGCTCCAGCAGCGCCGGGTGGGACTGCAGCAGCCACAGCTGCTCGGCCTCGGTGTGCAGCTCGCCGGCCGCGCACCAGGCGCCGGTGTGGCCCGAGGCCAGCAGATGCGCCGGACGGCGCACGATGCCCATGGCCAGGGCATCCGCTGGCGCCTCGCCATCGGCATCGAGGTGGTTGAGCAGGGCCAGCACGTCGGCCAGGTAGCGCGCAATCGGCGGGCGGTTCTGCTTGCCCTTGATCTGGTCGATGCGCAGCCGCCCGCCGTCAAGCACCTGGGCGCTGACGGTGATGCGCGGCTGGGCCGTGCCCGTGCGGTAGCTGAACAGGCGCAGCCGGCCCTGCTCGCAGGCTTCGGCGTAGTGCTCGCCGTAGCCGCCGCGCAGTGCGCCGCGCTCGCTGAACTGGCCCAGGCAGTGGCGCATCATCTGGCTTTCATAGGCCATTTCGGCGCGCAGGTCCGGGCTTTGGGCATCGAATTCGACGAAGACACCCAGCTGGCCACGCAGCAGCGGGCGCACGGCGCCGGGTCGGTGCTCGGCCCAGCCGCTTTCGCTTTTTCTGGCGAAGGCCAGGTGCTCCAGCGTCCAGCGCGCCAGGGCCTGCGGGCAGTTGATGCGCTGCAGCTTGCCCTCAAGCGCCGTGCCGCGCCGGGTGGACAGGAACTCCAGCAGCCGGCTTTCCAGCGCCAGCAGCGGGGCGCTGTCAGGCTCCACCCACCACAGCGGTGCGCTGGCGCCGGCCGCAGGGCTGTCCTGTAGCGGTGGCTGGCGGGCCGCATGCGCGCGCAGGCGCTCCAGCGCCCAGGCGGCAGGCTCGGTGCGCCGGTGCAGGCGCAGCAGCTCGGCCTGCGTGGAGATGGGCTGAACGGCCGGCGGATCGGCGTCGAGGTTGCCGATCACGTGGCGGTAGAAGTGGTTGGCCAGCCAGGCCGCGATCTCCTGACTGTCGCCGCGCGCCGCGCTGCGCTCACGTATGCGCTGCTTGATGTCCGGCGCATTGACCACGTCGCGCGGGCGGTAGGCGCTGGCTGCCGTGGCGGCTCCCGGGTTCACCACAGCTTCCACCAGGGCTTGCTGTCCGAGTGCAGCTTGAGGCAGCGCTGGAGGCCGTCCCTGGCCATCTTGTGCTCGGCCTCGCTGTCATCGGGGGTGAGCTTGGCGATGGCCTCGCGGTGCAGGGCCACGGCCTGATCGATGGGGCCGCAGCTTTCCATGGCGCAGGCCAGGCGGCGCAGCGTGTAGCACTCGCCCAGGGCGCGCACTTCGGGCAGCAGGGCCTCCAGGCGGGGGCGCACCACGTCGCCATGGCTTTCGGAGAAGAAGTCGAGCAGGGACATCAGGGCCGCCAGGTAGTCGCGCCGCTGTTCGCGCTGCTCGTCTGCGTCCAGTTCCTCGAACCACTGGTCCAGGCGTTCCAGCCAGATGCCGATCTCGCCCGCGCGGCCGAGCTGGTAGAGCGCCAGCGCCACGCTGGGGAAGTAGTCGGTGGGGCAGTGGCGGCTGTAGCCGTAGTCCTGGGTGAAGTGCCACAGCTGCTCTGCCGCCGTGACGATGCCGGGTCGGTCGTCACGGCGGATGGCACACCACAGCAGGCCGTCATGGTGCTCGGCGAAGGGGCTGCTGGACAGTCCCTTGTGGTGCAGGGCTGCAGCCTCTTCATAGCGCTGCTGCGAGCGGTACTTGATGGCAAGGTTGTTGCAGAGCATGGAGTAGACGTGCAGGTGCGCATCCTTGTACCGGCCCTGGCCGGTGGCCCAGAAGGCTTCGAAGCGGGCCAGGCCCTCTTCGTAGTAACGCTGCACCAGCGGCTCGCGCACCTCGTCGCCCGGCACCTGCCGGCCTTCGCCCATGATGGCGGCCAGGTCGTCCTCGTCATCCAGCGTCACGCCCGCCGCATAGCACCAGTGGGCGCCGAAGCCCTGGGGAAAGGGCCGCTGCAGCGCCTGCGCGGCCGGCAGCGCGGCAAAGCGTGCGGCCCAGAGCATGGGCAGCAGTTCGGAGTTGGCGTGCCGGGGCTGCTCGCCCACGCCGCGCTCGAGCAGCGGCAGGGCCTGTTCCCATTGGTGGTTCCTGGCCAGGCGCCAGCCGTCGATCATGTCCAGCAGCGGATGGCCGGGCGCCTGGACACGCGCCAGGGCCAGGTAGTCGTCGGCGCTGCGCGCAGCAGCCGGGCTGTCTTCCAAGATCTCCTGCATGTCGGAGTCCAGGCCGGCCCAGGCCAGGATCAGCGCCCAGGCGGGGGCGTGGGCGGTGTCGCTGTCCACCATGCGCAGTGCCAGCTCATAGCCCTGGCGGGCCGATCCGGGGCGGCTGTGCAGCACGCTCTCCAGCGCCAGGTCCGCCGCATCGGCCAGGCGGCCCGCCTCTTGCAGCCATTGCAGCACCAGGCCGCTGAAGGCGTCGTCGGAGTCGTCCACCAGGCCGAAGCGGCCCAGCTCGGCCAGCTGCAGCGCGGCCTCTGGCTGGCCCATGGCATGGCAGGCCATGGCCTGCAGCCGTGCCTCATGGACCTTGCGGTGCGCGCGCACCGCCTGCGATGCGGCGGGGCTTTCCGTGCGGGCCAGGTGCTGCTGCGCCGCCATCAGCACGGCCGGGACGCTTTGCGGGGCCAGCGGCAGCACTTCGCGCGCAAGGTGCAGCCAGTCGTCGAAGTCCACGTTCTTGTCGGCGTCTGCCAGGGCCAACTGCGCCGTGGCGGCCTGCACATGGCGCACGGTGGCCGGCACATCGCCGCGCAGGCGGGCCAGCTCGGCCTTGCGCAGGCTGGCACGCGCGTCGCGGCGCGCGGGGGATGCCTCGCCGTCGGGGTCGCTGCGCTCGTGGTTGCGCTGCAGGTCCACGCCTTGCTCGGCCAGTTCCCAGGCCTGGGCCTCGCGGGCCAGGTAGTGCCAGCCATTCCAGTAGCGATAGGGCTCGCCGGTGTGCGGCAGCCGGCCCATGAGATCGGCGGCAGGCGCGAGCAGGGCCACGCCGCCTTCGCGGTCAAAGCGCAGCCGGCTCTGGATGTCGCTGAGCGCCAGGCTGGCCGTGGCCAGCAGGTGGTTGTCGCCCTGCAGGTGCTGCAGCGTGGCATCGCGGTGCTCGCGCAGCAGGGCGTTGGCGGTCTCGGGCCGTTCCAGGTCGAGCCAGAGATCGTGCAGACGCTCCAGCTCGCTCACCGTGGCCGGCGCGAAGCGCTGCTGCGAGAGCAGCTCCATGACGGCCGCCTGGCGTTCGGCCGGGGCGATGGGGCTGGTTTCATCTTCCTGTTGCAGCAGGTCGTGCGCCTGGTCCATGAAGGCATGCAGGGCTTCGCCCTCAAGGATGGCCTGGGCGTTGGCGGGCTGGGAGGTGTTCATGGAATCGATAGCAAGCAAGCGAAGCTGGAAAAGCCATGCAGGCCGACAGACCTCAGGGCGGCAACCCGCGATGCTAGCGGGCCGGCCCGCGCCAGGCCAGTGTGGCCGGGATGTTTTCACGTCCTGTTACATGCAAAAAGCCCGGCATTGCCGGGCTTTCGTTACGCAAGAGGTCGCTGGGCCACCGGGGCCGCCGGGATCAGGTTGGTATCAGTGGCGCACCACGACCTCGCCGCGCAGCGTGAAGGTGCGTGCCTCGGTGATCTTCACATCGATCATCTGGCCGATCAGGCGTTCGTTGCCCGGGAAGTTGACCACGCGGTTGCACTCGGTGCGGCCCATGAGTTCGCTGCCATCGCGCTTGGACAGTCCTTCCACCAGCAGGCGCTGCACCGTGCCCACGCGCTCGTCGCTGATGTCCTTGATGTTGTTGTTGATCACGGCCTGCAGCTCCTGCAGGCGGCGCAGCTTGACCTCGTGGGGCGTGTCGTCGTGCAGGTTGGCGGCCGGCGTGCCGGGGCGGGGGCTGAAGATGAAGCTGAAGCTGTTGTCGAAGCGCACGTCGTGGATGAGCTTCATCATCTTCTGGAAGTCTTCCTCGGTCTCGCCGGGGAAGCCCACGATGAAGTCGCTGCTCATGGCCATCTCGGGCCGGATGGCACGCAGCTTGCGGATGGTGCTCTTGTATTCCATGGCCGTGTAGCCGCGCTTCATGGCCATGAGTATCTTGTCGCTGCCGTGCTGCACGGGCAGGTGCAGGTGGCTGACCAGCTTGGGCAGCCGAGCGTAGGCCTCGATCAGGCGCGGCGTGAATTCGTTGGGATGGCTGGTGGTGTAGCGGATGCGCTCGATGCCGGGGATCTCGGACACGTATTCCAGCAGCAGGGCAAAGTCGGCGATCTCGGCCGTGTCACCCATCTTGCCCAGGTAGGCGTTCACGTTCTGGCCCAGCAGCGTGACCTCCTTCACGCCCTGGTCGGCCAGGCCCGCGACCTCGACCAGCACGTCCTCGAACGGGCGGCTGACTTCCTCGCCGCGCGTATAGGGCACGACGCAGTAGCTGCAGTACTTGGAGCAGCCTTCCATGATGGAGACAAAGGCCGAGGAGCCTTCCACGCGCGCCGGTGGCAGGTGGTCGAATTTCTCGATCTCGGGAAAGCTGATATCGACCTGGGGCTTGTGCCTGGCGGCGCGTGCATTGAGCAGCTCGGGCAGGCGGTGCAGGGTCTGCGGGCCGAAGACCACGTCCACATAGGGCGCGCGCTTGATGATTTCCTCGCCCTCCTGGCTGGCCACGCAGCCGCCCACGCCGATGAGCACGCCGCGTTCCTTCAGGTGCTTGTAGCGGCCCAGGTCGCTGAACACCTTCTCCTGTGCCTTCTCGCGCACCGAGCAGGTGTTGAACAGGATCAGGTCGGCCTGCTCCGGGTCGTCGGTGGACTCGTAGCCCTGGGCTGCGCCCAGCACATCGGCCATCTTGTCCGAGTCGTACTCGTTCATCTGGCAGCCGAAGGTTTTGATAAAGACTTTCTTGGACATGGTGGGGTTCCGTCAGGCAGCCGCCGCACTGCAAGCGGCGGTCTGCAAAAAAAGAAGATGGCCGGGCCAGGGCGGGCGCTGTGCTCCCTGGCCCGAGCCGCTGCGCCCCGCAAGCTGCGGGCCGCATCCATCGTGCGCGTGCGGTGTGCGCCGGCCTCAGTTGAAGAAGCGGTGCAGCATCGACTTGGGCTTGTAGTGCTTGTCGGCCTCGGCCTTGGTCAGGATCCAGGCCTGGTGCAGCCACTGCGTCTGCGGCTCGATCACATAGCCCACCACGAGCTTGCTGCCCTGGTAGTTGATGGCCTGCACCAGCGTGCGCTCGGGGCTGAACAGGCGAAAGCCCGGGCTGGTGCGAATGGTCTTGCCGTCGATTTCGACCACGGGAAACTGCGCGGTCACGACCAGCTCGCCGAACTGGGCCTGCGGCGGGAAGTTGCGTGTCTCGTTGGAGGGCAGGCCCTGCGCGGCCGCGCCCAGGCTGGCGCAGGCCAGGCCGGCGAGCAGGGCGCCGGCGCACAGGCGGCGGACGGCGGAGAAATGGGGCTTGCAGCGGTTCATGGTGTACATCCAGGGGCTGAACCCGCGATTCTACGAACTTGCCGCTGCGCGGGCGCGGCACTCGGGCATTGGGTCAGGCGCGGCCCGGCGCATACAGCACGGCCTTGGGCGGCCGGCACAGGCCCCAGAAGCGCAGGCCGGTCAGCTCGGCCATCTGCACACCCATGGCCGTGGGGGCGGAGATGGTGGCCAGGGCGGCGATGCCGACCCTGGCGCATTTGCGCACCAGCTCATGGCTGCCCCGGCTGGAGAGCACGACAAAGCCGGCCTCGCCCAGGCGGCCGGTGCGCGAGAGGCGGCCGACCAGCTTGTCCAGCGCGTTGTGGCGGCCCACGTCCTCGAGCACATCCGTCAGTTGCCCGTCCAGCCCTGCCCAGCCTGCGGCATGCACGGCGCCGGCTTCGGCGTTGAGCCGCTGCAGCGGCGGCAGGGCATCGATGGCAGCGCACACCGTGGTGGCATCGACACGGGCGATCCAGTCGTGCGCGGGCAGGGGGTCGAAGGACAGGTCCAGCGCCGCGAAGCTGTCCACGCCGCAGACGCCGCAGCCCGTGCGCCCGCTCATGCTGCGGCGCCGGTCCTTGAGGCGCGTGAAGCAGCGCGAGGCCACGTCCAGCTGCACCTCGATGCCGTCCATGCCGGACGGAAGGCCTGCCGCTTCGGCGGCCACGGCCCGCACCTCGATGCCGTAGCAGTCGGCGCCGCTGTCCAGGATGCCCTCGGTGAGCGCAAAACCCAGCGCAAAGTCTTCCAGGTCCGAGGGCGTACCCATCATCACGGCATGCGAGATGCCATTGAACACCAGGGCGATGGGGACTTCGCTGGCCAGCACCTGGGGTTCGGGCTGGAGGCTGACGGCGCCGCCATCGGCGATCCGGTGGCGCACCACCGCATGCGTGCGCAGTGCGGCAATGGCGGGCGCGATGGCGCAGGCAGCATCTGCCGGGCCCGAGTCCGGGGCGGGTGCGGGAGCGTGTTCGGTGGTGGCGTTCATGGCGTGGGCCGCGCAGGCGGCCTGCGCATGATATCGGTGCCGCCGCGCAGCTTCAGTCCAGCAATGCCATGCCCTTGATCTGGGCGAAGACATGCATGCCCGGCGCAATGCCCAGCTGCCGGGCGGAATGCAGGGTGATGCGCGCCAGCAGGCGGGACGTGCCCAGCTGCAGCGAGACCATGACCTGGCCCGGGCCGTCCTCGCGCAGATCCTGCACGGTGGCCGCCAGGATGTTGAGGATGCTGCTGTCTTGCGGGTGCTGCAGGCTCAGGCTCACATCGCGCGCCTGCACGCGCAGCTGCACGCTCTCGCCGATGGGGCGCGGGCGGGCCATGACAAGGCGAAGGCGCCCGCCGTCGAAGGACAGCGTGCTCAGGTGGGTATCCGGATCGTGCTGCCGGATCTGCGCACTGAGCATGGCCGCTGCCGTGTCGCCCATGCTCAGCGGCAGGTCCAGCCGTGCCAGCAGTTCGCTGGTGGCGCCGGCCGCGACGATGCCGCCTGCCTTGAGCAGCACCAGGTGCTGGGCCAGGCGCGCTACCTCGTCGATGGAGTGGCTGACATAGACCACGGGAATGTCGAGTTCACGGCGCAGCTGGTCCAGGTAGGGCAGGACCTCGGCCTTGCGCTGGGCGTCCAGCGCGGCCAGCGGTTCGTCCATGAGCAGCACGCGGGGGCTGGTGGCCAGGGCGCGCGCAATGGCCACGCGCTGGCGCTCGCCGCCCGACAGGGTGGAGGGCATGCGGTCCATCAAATGGCCTATGCCCAGCAGGGACACGGCCTGCTCCTGGGACACCTTGCGCCGCTCGGCGGGCGTGCGCCGCATGCCGTAGTCGATGTTGCGCTGCACGCTCAGGTGCGGGAACAGGCTGGCTTCCTGGAACACATAGCCCAGAGCGCGGCGGTGCGTGGGCAGCCACTGGCTGGCCGCATCGTCCTGCCAGACCTCGCCATTGACGACGACACGGCCCCGTGCGCGCTCCAGCCCCGCCAGCGCGCGCAAGCAGGTGGTCTTGCCGCAGCCCGAAGGGCCGAACAGGGCCGTGACGCCGCGCCCGGGCAGCTGCAGCAGCACATCGAGGCGGAAGTCGGCACGCTCCAGCGCCAGCGCAGCAAGGATTTGCGAAGGGCTCGCGGCGGGCACGGCGCCGGCCGAAGCAACGGGAGAGAAGTCAGTCATCATGCGCGGCGCTCCTCGCGCGGCTGCAACAGGTGCAGGGCCAGCAGCACCAGGAAGGAGAACACCACCATGCCGCCGGCCAGCCAGTGGGCGTGGGCGTACTCCATGGCCTCCACATGGTCGTAGATCTGCACCGAGACCACGCGCGTCACGCCGGGGATATTGCCGCCCAGCATCAGCACCACGCCGAACTCGCCCACGGTGTGCGCGAAGGTCAGCACGGCTGCGGTGATGAAGCCCGGGCGCGCCAACGGCAGCGCCACGGTGAAGAAGCGGTCCAGCGGCCCCGCGCCCAGGCTGGCCGCGGCCTCCATGGGGCGCGTGCCCAGCGACTCGAAGGCGCGCTGCAGCGGCTGCACCGTGAACGGCAGGGAATAGACTAGGGACCCGATGACCAGGCCTGCAAAGGTGAAGGGCAGGGTGCCCAGCCCCAGCGCCTGCGTCAACTGGCCCACGGGGCCATTGGGCCCCATGGTCACCAGCAGGTAGAAGCCGATCACCGTGGGTGGCAGCACCAGGGGCAGCGCCACCACGGCGCCAATCGGGCCGCGCCAGCGCGAGCGCGTATGGGCCAGCCACCAGGCCAGCGGCGTGCACAGCGCCAGCAGCAGCACCGTGGTCACGCTGGCAAGTTTCAGCGTCAGACGTATGGCGGCGTAGTCGTCGGCGGTAAGAATCATGCTGGAAGAATTCAGTGGTTCGCAGCGCTGGTGTCGTCCCCCTACCGCGCAGCGAGAGAGGGGAAGGCGCGTCAGCGCCTCAGGGGAAGCCTAGAGCCCGTAGCCGTAGGAGCGGATGATGGCACGCGCTTTGTCAGCACGCAGGTACTTCATCAGCTCGGTGGCGGCTTCGTTGTCCTTGCCGCTGTGGAGCACGATGGCGTCCTGGCGGATGGGCTCGTGCATGGCGGCGGGCACCTGCCAGGCCGAGCCTTCGCGCAGCTTGCCGTTTTCCATCACCTGCGACAGGGCCACGAAGCCCAGCTGGGCATTGCCCGTGGCCGCGAACTGGTAGGTCTGGGCGATGTTCTCGCCCATGACGATGCGCGGCTGCACCTGGGCCGTGATGCCCAGCTTGTCCAGCACTTCCATGGCGGCCGTGCCGTAGGGCGCGAGCTTGGGGTTGGCCACGGCGATGTGCCTGTAGTCGCCGGTCTTGAGGACCTCGCCCTTGTCGTCCACATAGCCGGGCTTGGGGCTCCACAGCACGAGCTGGCCGATGGCGTAGGTGAAGCGCGAGTCGGGCAGGCCACGGCCTTCCTTGACGATCTTTCCAGGCGTGGTGTCGTCGGCGGCCAGCAGGATCTGGAAGGGCGCGCCGTTGACGATCTGCGCGTAGAACTTGCCCGTGGCGCCGAAGGACAGCAGGGCCTTGTGCCCGGTGTCCTTCTCGAACTCGGCGGCGATCTTCTGCATGGGCGCCGTGAAGTTGGCGGCAACGGCCACCGACACTTCGGCAGCCTGCGCAGCGACACCGCCCAACAGGGCAAGGGCGGCAAAGGCGGTGGCACGCAGGGGCTGGTTCACGTTCATGGGTCTCTCGCTATTCCGTTGGTGAATAGCGCAGTGTAACGACCTGAAAATGCGCATGCAGGGTGCAGGCGTTTTGCTTGGCGGGAAATAACGCTTGGCGGGCATGATGTCGCGCATGACTGCCGACGCTCCTGCTTCACCCTCCGATCTGGCGCCCGCGCTGGGCCATGACCTGGCTGACCGCCGCCTCGCCATCCTGCACCATATCGCAGCAGGGCATTCGATTTCACAGGCGGCGCGCGAGGCCGGCGTCAGCTACAAGGCGGCATGGCAGGCGCTGGATGTGCTGACCAATCTCGCGGGCTGTGCCCTGGTGGAGCGCTCGGTCGGCGGCGCCGGCGGCGGCGGCGCGCGCATCACCGCAGCCGGGCAGTCCCTGCTGGCCATGGCCGATGCGCTGGAGCAGGCCCGTGCACAGGTGCTGCAGCGCTTTGGCGGGCCGGCCGGCGTTTCCTCGGCGGCTCCCGGACTGGGGCTGGGCCTGCGCACCAGCATGCGCAATCTGTGGCCTTGCCGGGTCGGGGCCCTGCAGGCGCAGGGTGCCCAGGTCCGCGTCTGGATGCTGCCCGATGGCGGTGGCGATGCACCAGGCATTGCCGCACGCATCACCGCCGAAAGCGCCCAGTTGCTGGGCCTGGCCCCTGGCCTGCCCGTGATGGCGCTGTGCAAGGCCACTGCCGTCCAGGTGCTGCCAGTGGCGCCGCTGGCCGGTGCGCAGGGCCTGGCCAATGCCTGGCCTGCCAAGGTGCAACGCCTGGCCCGTGCCGAGGGGGACGGACCGCGCGAAGTGGTGGCCAGGCTGCCCTGGGGCGGCAGCGGCGTGGGGTATGCGGCGCAGCAGGCGCAAGGCGAGCCCTGGACGCTGCGCACAGGACGCAAGGTCTGGCTGTCGGTGCCGGAGTCCGCCGTGGTGCTGGCCGTGGCCGACTGACACGACTGACCTGACAGGGTCGATTGAGCTGATTGGGCCGATTGGGCGTCGAGAAGGCCGCAGCGCGTTGCGCGTGCGCTGCAGTGGCTGCAGATTCGGACGGGTCTTATGGCGCATCCCGGGCGGGATACGAAAAATTGTGCCGCAGCGCAACCTGCGCGCTCCGGTGGCGCAGGCTTTCCCGGCGACCGATCCATCGAAACCTCCCTGGCCCCCATGAGCATCCTGAAATTGCGCAGGCAAGAGAAAGTGGCGTTCTACACCGCCTTGCTGTGTTCGTCCGTCGCGGCGTTCATCTTCTTCGCGTCCAAGGACGTGGCGGACAGTCTGGAGCAGCGGCTGGGTGCGCTGGCCATCTGCATCGTCATCGGCGCCGTGGTGACCCTGTTCAATCACTGGTGGTTCAGAGTCTGGGGCTGGCACCTGGTGCCGGTCACCCTGCTCCTGTTCTATGGCGGCACGCTGGTCGCAGGCTGGCTGTTTGGTGGTCGATGATCGCGATGGTGCCGAAGGGGAACCTGCCGCAATGCTTTGCGTCGAAGAGCCTTTGCGACTGCCTCCCAGGCCTCACACGGCCTTGCCCCTGCCATGAAGACCACCCTGTCCGCCGCCCTGATCTGCCTGTTCCTGTCTGCCCCGGCCCTGGCCCGTCCGCTGGACCCAGCGCCGCTGGATGCCTCGCAGTTCAACCTGGGACTGGTCGGCCTTGCCGGCGAGATTTCGCCAGCGGAGCAGCATCTGGAGGCCATGCTCAGGCGGCCCGAGGCCAATGCCGTCCTGCTGTCGGTGATCGACGATCCGCGAAGCTCGCCCGTGGCCAAGCTCTATGCGCTGTGCGGGCTCAAGCGCATGGGCAGTGGCGGCTACGAGGCAGCGCTGGTCAAGCTGCGCGGCTTCGAGGGCCAGGTTTCCGTGATGCTGGGCGACCAGATGTTCCAGGAAGACATCCGAGAGGCGGCAGACCGCATCGAAAACCTGGAATGCAGCGAGGGCGGCTGAGCCCCTAGCCGGCCGGTCCCGGGACAAAAAAAGAGCTGCCATCGGCAGCTCTTTGCATGGCAGGGCCGTTGCACGCACCACTCAGGACAGCTCGCGACCCTTGAGTTCGGGGATCAGAAAGGCCGTGGCCAGCATGTCCAGCACATAGATGGCCGCCAGCAGGGCGATCGCCACCTGGAACGAATAGCTCATGGCCAGCGCACCGATCACCACCGGGCCCAGTCCGCCCACGGCGCGGCCGATGTTGAACAGCACGTTCTGCGCGGTGGCGCGCGCCTCGGTGGGATAGGCCTCGCTCATCACGGCGCCGTAGCCGCCCATCATTCCGTTGACGAACAGGCCCATGAGGGCCCCCGCCCAGAGCATGGCCGCAGGGTCGGACAGCTGTGAATAGAGCACGACCATAATGACCGAGCCCAGCTGGAAGATCAGGAAGCTGGGCTTGCGGCCGATGCGGTCGGCCAGCTGGCCGAAGACCCAGATGCCGACCATCATTCCCACCACGGTCACGGCAGTCCATATCGAGGACTTGGTCAGGCTGAAGCCCAGTTGCTTGGACAGGAAGCTGGGCATCCAGATCATGATGCCGTAGTAGCCGAAGTTCTGGACCGAGGTCAGCACGATCACACCCAGGCTGACCTTGGCCGTGGCGCGGTCCTTCACCAGCAGCTTCAGGCTTTGCAGCACCGGCACGCGGGCCGACGGCGTGGCGGACTGCTGGCGCTTCACGAAGACCTCGGGCTCGTGCAGCTTGTTGCGGATCACCCAGGCCACCACGGCCGGGATCACGCCCACCAGGAACATGCCGCGCCAGCCTATGAGGGGCAGCAGCAGCGGCGTCAGCAGCGCCGCACCCAGCACACCCATTTGCCAGCCCAGGGCCACGTAGGACGAGACGCGCGCGCGGTGGCGGGCAGGCCAGGCCTCGGCGGCCAGTGCCATGCCGATGCCGAACTCGCCGCCCAGGCCGATGCCCGCAATCGTGCGGTAGGCCAGCAGGTCCCAGTAGCCCTGCGCGAAGGCGCACAGGCCCGTGAAGACTGCGAACAGCATGATGGTCCAGGTCAGCACGCGGATGCGCCCGTAGCGGTCGCTGAGCAGGCCGAAGAAGATGCCGCCGAACACGGCACCGATCAGCGTCCAGGTCACCAGCGAGCCGGCCTGGCCCGGCGTGAGGTGCAGGTCGGCCGAGATGGCCGACAGCATGAAGCCCAGGATCAGCAGGTCGAAGCCGTCCATGGCATAGCCGACGGCCGAGCCGGCCAGGGCCTTCCAGCTGTAGCCATTGACCTGGGTGGCATGGGCGCCGGCATGCGTGTCTGTGCTGGCGCCGGCAGCATGGGCTGCGAGCGCCCCGGAGGAAGTGGTGGTCACGTGAAGATCCTTGAAAGCCAGGACGGCGCGCGCTCTCGCTGGGGTGCGGCACCGCGCAAAACGCCTGCGCCGCCGGCTGAGCCGGCGTGCGGGCACGCTGCGCGTGTGCTGCATCCTGGGAAGGCGATGGGCACGGGAGTCCTGGTGGGAAAACAAGCTGGGCGGCCGGCATGCCGGAGCATGGCAGGGGCTGCGCGCAAAGACAGAGCGCAAGGTGCAGCGCCAAAAGACCGCTTCTGCAAAAAGCGAAAGCCCTGAATCGGCTGGGCGATCAGGGCTTGGAGGCTGCGGGCAGGCCCGGTGAAAAGGGCGCTCCCATGCGGGCGGGCGCAATGGTAAGGGAAGTGGCCGGACAAGGCAAGTAGGGCAGTCTTGCCAGACAGCTTCTACGGCATGGACGGCTGGTACTGCCCGGCGGGCGCGGGACGGATTCGGGTGTTGCGCGGATGCAGCAGCCCCTGTGCTGCCGATGGCCCAGACAATTGAAGAAACGATAATGAGAACAAATCGCATTCGCTTTCTCTTCGTGCCCTTCGACCCATCGGAGGGCATGGCGAGGAAGTTTTTTTATTGCCGTATTGCTGTTCTCCCGGAGCTTTTCATGCCACTGCATCGCCTTCAACCCGGCCATCGCCCTGCGCCTCTTGCGCTGGCCATCTCCCTTGCCATCGGCGCCCTGTCCGCCCAGGCTCAGGCATTGCCGGACACGCAGAACCCGGCCACGCTGCCCACGGTCAACGTGATCTCCAACCAGTTGGGCGAGGTGACCGAAGGCTCGGGCTCCTATACGCCGGGCACCATTGCCACAGCCACGCGCATGGTGCTGACGCCGCGCGAGACGCCGCAGTCCATCAGCGTGGTCACACGCCAGAAGATGGATGACTTCAACCTCACCTCCATCGACCAGGTGATGGAGCACACGCCCGGCATCAGCATCGTCACCTATGACAGCGAGCGCACCGAGTACTACGCCCGCGGCTTCGCCATCCAGAACTTCCAGTACGACGGCATTCCGATGATGCGCGACTCCGCGTACTCGGCCGGCAACACCCTCAGCGACATGGCGATCTATGACCGCGTCGAGGTGCTCAAGGGCGCAACCGGCCTGCTCACGGGCAGCGGCACTCCGGGCGCGACCATCAACCTGATCCGCAAGAAGCCCACGCGCGATTTCCGCGGGCATGCGTCCATCTCTGCGGGCAGCTGGAGCAACTACCGCACCGAGGTGGATGTGGGCGGCGCACTCAATGCAAGCGGCAGCGTGCGCGCGCGTGGCGTGGCCGCCTACCAGGACAAGGACTCGTTCATGGACCGCTATTCGCGCAAGACCGCGACGCTCTACGGCATTGTGGAAATGGACCTGACGCCACGCACTTTGCTGACGCTGGGCGGCGATGCGCAGAACAACCGTCCGGTCAACTCCACCTGGGGCGGCATTCCCCTGCTCAATGCCGATGGCCAATTCAATGACATGCCGCGCTCGCACAACAACGGCACGCGCTGGAGCCGCTGGGACCAGTACACGCGCACGGCCTTTGCCACGCTGGAGCACAGCTTCGGCAACGGCTGGGTGGCCAAGGCGCAGTTCAACCACCAGATCAACGGCTACAACGCCAACCTGGGCGCGGCGGCTGCGGGCTTCCCCAACCCGGCCGACGGCTCCGGCGTGTCGCTGTGGCGCGGCCAGTACATAGGCCGCACCACCAGCAATGCGCTCGATGCCTACGCCAGCGGGCCCTTCTCGCTGGGCGGGCGCGAGCACGAACTGGTGCTGGGCGCCAGCGTAGCGAGGCGCCACTGGAAGAACGATGGCTACTGGCAGCTGCCCGCCGACTATGTGTCCACGGTCAATGACTACTACCACTGGAATGGCGATTCGCGCCTGCCGGTGTGGGGCGCCTCACCCGACTACGTGAACAGCGAAGTGACCAAGGAGCAGGGCTTGTACACGGCGGCGCGCTGGAACCTGGCGGCCGACCTCAAGCTGATCACGGGCGGGCGCTGGTCCAACTATCGCAACCAGGTGCAGGGTCAGCGCGAGACCGGCGTTTTCGTGCCCTATGTGGGCGCGATCTACGACCTCAATGGCAACTATTCGGTCTACGCCAGCTACACCAGCATCTTCAGCCCGCAGTCCAAGCAAAACGAGAGCGGCAAGGCGCTGGACCCGCTGCGCGGCAACAACGCCGAGGTCGGCGTCAAGGCGGCCTTCATGGACGGCCGCCTCAATGCATCGGCGGCGCTGTTCCAGCTTCAGCAAGACAACTTCGGTATCGAGACCGGCGGCCTGACGCCCGGCGGCGCCACGGCCTACCGGGCCGTCGATGGCGTCAGGACGCGCGGCTTCGAGGCGGAGATATCCGGCCAGATCACGCCCGCCTGGCAACTGCAGGCCGGTTTCTCGCATGCCATTTCGCGCGACCAAGGCAAGCGCGTGGCCACGCTCACGCCCTCCAACCAGTTCAGCCTGCACACCAGCTACAGGCTGGACGGCCCGCTTTCCGGCCTGACGGTGGGCGGCGGCGCGCGCTGGCAGGACAAGACCTGGGGCGACATCTCCACGCCATCGGGCGGCACGGCCGTTCACACCGTCAAGGGCTACTGGCTGCTGGACATGATGGCGCGCTACGAGTTCAGCAAACAGCTGTCGGCCACCGTCAACGTGCGCAACCTGCTGGACAAGAAGTACTACACCATCTTCAGCTACTACAGTACCTACACCTGGGGCGAGCCGCGCTCGGTGAATGTCAGCCTGAACTACAAGTTCTGAGGCCGGGCCCGCGCTGCGCCAGCGCGGGGTCTTTGGCCCTGGCGCCAAGGGCGCCGTGCTAGGCTGGCGCCCGCTGCGGCCCGTGCGCCGCAAGCGCTCCCATTGCCGTCCGTTCACTGCCCGTTGGCCGCCCGGGTCCGTCTATGACCTTGCGGTGCAGTGCGGCGATATCTCGCAGGTTTTGCCAATAAAAACAATTCTCATTACAGTTTGGCATTCCGAGTTCTCCAACCTCCGATCCTTTCTGCCATGCATCCCATCCTGATTGCAGCCGCCCTCGCTTTGGGCGCGGCCGCCCCGATGAGCCAGGCCGCAGCCGCCGGCACCGTTCAACAGCCCGTGAAGAAGAACCTCTCCGTTGCAGAGGTGGTCAAGCATTACGGCACCCTGGTGCACGCCAATTACTCGGATTCCATCAGCTCCGCCAAGACCATGCAGAAAGCCATCGGGGCCTTTCTCGCATCACCCAGCGAACAGGGCCTGAACAATGCGCGCAAGGCCTGGCTGGATGCACGCGAGTACTACGGCCAGACCGAGGCCTTCCGCTTCTACGCCGGTCCCATCGACAACGATGAAGGACCCGAAGGCCAGATCAACGCCTGGCCCATGGACGAGTCCTATGTGGACTATGTGGAAGGCAACCCCAATGCCGGCATCATCAACAACCGCAAGGAAGCCATCACCAAGAAGCGCCTGGCCGAACTCAACGAGCATGACGGCGAGGAGAACGTTTCCACCGGCTGGCACGCCATCGAGTTCATGCTCTGGGGCCAGGACCTGAATGACAAGGGACCGGGCGCGCGTCCCTACACTGACTTCGTCGATGGCAAGAAGTCCAACGCCGACCGCCGCCGTGAGTACCTGAAGGTGGTGACCGAGTTGCTGATCGAGGATCTGCAGTCGGTGGCCGACCAGTGGAAGCCCGGCTCGGCCAAGAATTTCCGCGCCCAGTTCGAGAAAAAGCCCGACGACGCGCTGCGCCGCATCTTCGTGGGCCTGGGTTCGCTGTCGCGCGGCGAGCTGGCCGGCGAGCGCCTGGAAGTGGCCCTGGCCAGCCGCGACCAGGAAGACGAGCACTCCTGCTTCTCGGACAACACGCATCGCGATGCCGTGACCAATGCCCAGGGCATCCTCAACGTCTGGCAGGGCAGCTACAAGCGCCTGGACGGCAGCGAGCTGCAAGGCCCGGGCATCAGGGACTGGGTGGCTTCCAAGGACAGCGCGCTGGCCGACAGGACCACGCGCCAGATCACGCAGTCGGTGCAGGCGGCCCAGGCCATTCCCGCGCCGTTCGACCAGGCCATCCAGGGCGCGCGCGACTCGGCCTCGCGCGCCAAGATCCAGGCCACCATCGACAGCCTGGTCCAGCAGAGCAAGGACCTGGTGGAGGCGGCCAATGCCGTCGGCATCACCCAGCTCAACCTGGTGGACCCCAAGGCCAACTAAAAGAACATTCACCCCAAGCGTCCAACCCCTCTCACGCCCATGCGCCAAGGCCGCCGCCCCCGAAAGGGTTCGGCGGCCCTGGCTTTTCCAGGGACGTCCCCACCCATGAATCTCTCCCCCTCGCTGCTGGTCGCTGCCTCCCTGGTCCTGATGGGCTGCTCGGCCCAACAGCAGGACACGGTGGCTGCCGCTCCAGCGCGCGCGCCAGCACCGCAGCCTGCTCCCGATCCAGCTCCCGATCCAGTTCTTTTGTTCGCGGCACCCGGCGAGCCCCTGCCCCCGGGCGGCCAGACCACGGTCCACGCCACGGGCCGCAACGCCTTCTCGCTGCCTGCCGCCAACCTGGACGATGCCGAGCGCACGCGCTTCGTCATCGGCAACTCCTTCTTCAAGCGCAACTGGGTGCAGGCGCCGGCCTCCACCACGGCGCGCGATGGCCTGGGCCCGCACTTCCTGGCGCGCTCCTGCGGCGGCTGCCATGTGCAGGACGGCCGTGCCCAGCCGCCCGACTTCCACAACCCGCTCAAGCCCCAGCCTTTCGCGGGCCTGCTCATGCGGCTGTCCATTCCAGGTGAAGGCCCGCACGGCAGCCCGGTGCCGGACCCGGTCTATGGCGACCAGTTCAACACCGAGGGCGTGCTGGGCGTCAGGGGCGAGGGTCAGCTGCGCATCCGCTATGAACAGGTGCATGGCCGCTTTGCCGACGGCACGGCCTACACGCTGGAAAAGCCGGTCTACGAGCTGGCTGCGCTCAACTACGGCCCCCTGGCTGCCAACCTGATGACCAGCCCGCGCATTGCGCCCCAGGTCATCGGCCTGGGCCTGCTGGAGCACATCCCGGAGTCCGAGATCCTGGCCAACGCTGCCGCCCAGGCGGCCCTGGGCGGCCCCATCAAGGGCCAGCCCAACTATGTCTGGGATGCCTACGGCGAACGCATGATGCTGGGCCGCTTCGGCTGGAAGGCCAACGTGGCCTCCATTGCCCACCAGACGGCTTCGGCCTTCCTGGGCGATATCGGCATCACATCGAAGCGTTTCCCGCACCAGACCTGCACGCCCGCGCAAAAGGACTGCCTGGCCGCGCCCAACGGCAACGGCGCCGAGGGCGTGGAGATCGAGGACCGCGTGCTGGACGACGTGATCTTCTACCAGGCCACGCTGGCGCCGCCTGCACGGCGCAACGCCAGCGACCCTGCCGTGCGCCGTGGCGAGGCACTGTTCCACCAGGCCCAGTGTGCGCAGTGCCACCGGCCCTCGTACAAGACGGGCGGGGCGCTGTTCCCCGCGCTGTCTCCGGCGCTCAGCAGCCAGGCGCTGTCCGGCCAGACCATTGCGCCCTACACCGACCTGCTGCTGCACGACATGGGCGAGGCCCTGGCCGATGGCCGGCCCGACTTCAAGGCCTCAGGCCGCCAGTGGCGCACGCCGCCGCTGTGGGGCATAGGCCTGCTGCCCGATGTCAACAACCACCAGCGTCTGCTGCACGACGGCCGTGCGCGCGGCGTGCTGGAAGCCATCCTCTGGCACGGCGGCGAGGCCGAAGCCGCGCGCGAACAGGTGCGCCAGTTCAGCGCCGAAGACCGTGAAGCCCTGGTCAAATTTGTGGAGTCCCTCTGATGCAAGGCATGTGCATGACCCCTCGCCAAACCCTTTGTGCCGCCGCGCTGGCGCTGCTGGCCACCACCCCAGCCCAGGCCCAGGAAGTGGAGGCCAACATGGCCATCCCCTTCTACAACACGGCCCATGCCGTGCAGGGGCTGTATGGCCAATGGTTCTCGCCCCAGGCCAAGGCCGCGCAGGCATCCGCCCAGGCGCTGAGCCAGGCGCTGCGCGCGCACTGCGCAGCACCTGCGGCACCTGCGGGATCGGCTGCCGCCACGCTGCAGACGGCGCGCCAGGCCTATGTGCAATCGTCGCGGCAGTGGAGCAGCCTCTCGGCCGTGGCCCTGGGGCCGCTGGTGGAGCGCCGCTCGGCACGCCTGGTGGACTTCCGCCCCATGCGCCCGGCCCTGCTCAAGAAGGCCATACAGTCGGCCCCCGCCGATCTGGCCGCCATGGAGCGCATCGGCGCACCCGCCAAGGGATACCCGGCGCTCGAGAACCTGCTGTGGACCCAGCCCGTGGAGCCGCAGACGCCGGCCTGCGCCTATGCCACCCTGGTGGCCGAGGAAATCGGCGCCGAGATGGGCATCCTCCGCAATGGCTTTGCCAAGCTTGCCGCCCAGGACTGGTCCGAGGACGGCGATGCCACCACCGAAGCCATGGCCGAGTTCATCAACCAGTGGGTCGGCGGCCTGGAGCGCCTGCGCTGGGCGGACATGGAAAAGCCCTTGCGCAGTGCGGGCAGTGCAGGCAGCAAGCCCCCCGCTTGGGAGCACCTGGCCAGCGGCAGCACCGTCGAGGTCTGGCGCGCGCACTGGCAGGGCCTGCGCACGCTGGCCGTGAGCGTGGACCGCAAGGTGCCCCGGCCCGGCGTGGACATCGTGCCCATCGAGTCCTACCTGCGCGGCCGTGGCCTCAACCCGCTGGCCGACCGCTGGCTCAAGGCCGTCAACGAGGCCGATGCCGGCATGCGCGCCCTGACCGAGCCGAGTGCCAAGGCCGTCGATGCCGCGACCAAGCCGCTGTCGCGCCTCAAGCGCCTCATGGAAGGCGAGGTGGCGCCTGCGCTGGAAGTCAACATCGGGTTCTCGGATGCCGACGGGGATTGAGCAGGCGCTGAATCGCCGCCGCTGGCTGCAGGGCCTGGGTCTGCTGGCTGCCATGCCGCTGGCAACCTCCCATGCGGCCAGGCCGTCTGGACCGGCACGGTCGCTGGCTGCGGCCTGGATGCAGGGCGAGCAGATGCGTGTCGGCATCGTGCAGGCCCGTGCGCAGGTGGACAGGCCGCTGCAGGTGCTGCAGGCCCTGGATGTGCCCACGCGCGCCCATGGCATGGCCGCGCTGCGCGACGGCTCCGTGGTCTTCGCCAGCCGCCGCCCCGGCGACTGGCTGGTGCGCCTGAAGCCCGGACAGGCCGCCGAGGATGCGCAATGGCAGTGGATAGAGCCCGACCGCTTCTTCAACGGCCATGTCATCGAAAGTGCCGATGGCCGCCATCTCTACACCACCGAGACCGACCTGGAAGATGCCCAGGGCCTGATCGGCGTGCGCGATGCCATCACCTTGGAGAAGATCGCCGAATGGCGCACGGGCGGCATGGACCCGCACCAGCTGCTGCTGGACGCCGACGGCACGCTCATGGTCGCCAACGGCGGCATTCCCACGCAGTCCGAGACCGGCCGGCGCAAGCTGCAGCTGGACCACATGGACTCGTCCATCGCGCGGCTGTTGCCGGCAGAAGGCGGCGCCCGTGCCGGCCTGTGGAAGCTGGACGACAGCCGCCTGAGCCTGCGCCACCTGGCCTGGGGCCCGCAGGTCGCCCACGCGCCCGCGCGCCGCTGGCTGGGCATTGCGCTGCAGGCCGAGCACCGCGACACCGAAGCGCGCGCCGCCGCGCCCGTGCTGGCCCTGTTCGATGGCCACCGTTTGCATGCCGTGCCCCTGCCCGAAGGGCGCGAGCCCCTGGCCGGCTATGGCGGCGACATCGGTTGCGACGGCCAGCTCTTCGCCGTCAGTTGCCCGCGCGTGAACACCGTCACCTGGTGGCAGGTGCCCGGCAACGGCCAGGCCAGCGGACGCTGGCTGCGGGGCGATGCCATGCCAGGCGTGTACTGCGTGGCCAACGCAAGCGTCTCGCTCGATGCCAACGGCCGGCCCCTGCCTGCCGAGCCCGCGCTGTGGATGGGCGGTGCGCGCCAGGCCCAGCTGCGACAACGCGGCCAGGTGTTGCGCACGGTGGCGGTGCCTGGAATGGCGCTGGACAACCACTGGATTGAGCTGAAGAGCCGCCGCTAGCAGCCGGGGGAGGGCGCCGAGCAGGGTGCGCTCCCGGCGTGCCCGCGCTCTGTTCGTCGGGCAAGAAAAAAGGGTCTACGCTTGCACGTAGACCCTTTTCTTTGTTTGGTGGCGCTTCACGGACTCGAACCGCGGACCTGTGGATTATGATTCCATCGCTCTAACCGACTGAGCTAAAGCGCCGTAAGACCTAAATTATATGCAGAATTTTTGGTCGATCCGGGAAGTTGTGCAAATTTCTCGAAATTTCTTTGCGAGAGGCCTGCAGTGCCTTGCCGGAAGACGCGCATTGTAGCGTGTCTTTCAGCAGGTTCAGAGATGTTTGAAGTTTGCGGGGCGCTTGTTGACAAAGGCGTCCATGCCTTCCTTCTGGTCCTGCGTGGCGAACAGCGCGTGGAACAGGCGGCGCTCGAACATGACGCCGTCAGCCAGCGAGCCCTCGAAGGCGCGGTTCACCGATTCCTTGGCCGCCATGACGGCGATCTGCGAGAAGCCGCTGATGATGATGGCGGCGCCCAGGGCTTCGTCCATGAGCTTGTCGAAGGGCACTACGCGGCTGACCAGACCGGCGCGCTCGGCCTCGGTGGCGTCCATCATGCGGGCCGTGAGGGCCATGTCCATGGCCTTGGACTTGCCCACGGCACGTGGCAGGCGCTGCGTGCCGCCGGCGCCGGGGATGACGCCCAGCTTGATTTCCGGCTGGCCGAACTTCGCGTTGTCGGCGGCGATGATGAAGTCGCACATCATCGCCAGCTCGCAGCCGCCGCCCAGGGCAAAGCCGCTGACGGCGGCGATCACGGGCTTGCGGATGCTGCGGATGGTCTCCCAGTTGCGCGTGATGTAGTCGCCCTTGTAGGCGTCGGCAAAGCTGTACTTGGCCATGGCGCCGATGTCGGCGCCGGCTGCAAAGGCTTTCTCGCTGCCGGTGATGATCATGCAGCCGATGGCCTCGTCGGCATCAAAGGCCTGCAGGGCCTGGCCCAGCTCGTTCATGAGCTGGTCGTTGAGCGCGTTGAGCTGCTTGGGGCGGTTGAGCGTGATGATGCCGACCTTGTCGGCTTCGACGCGAACTTCAATCATTTCGTAGGCCAAGGGAGTCTCCTGCTGGGGTTGTCGTCGTGATGCTCAAGAATAACCGGCCAGGGGCGCGGGTGCGCATGTGTGCATGTGCGCGCGTGCACCGCGTTTCACGGCGTGCCGGGAGCCTGCGGGCTGTCGGCGCGGCCGCCCAGCCAGCGTCCCACGGCCTCTTCGTCGGTGATTTCCAGGGCGAGGTTGCTGGGAGACGGGGGCTGTGTAGCGCTGGAGATGGCAGCTTTTGCATCGCCGTTGTCCGTTTTCTCGACCATGGCGGCCTCGCTCAGCAGGGCCGAGCCCCAGGGCAGGGTGAAGGCCAGGATCTGGCGGTCGCGGGCCACCCAGGCCACGACCTCCAGCGCCGTGCCTGCGTACAGCGCCACATCGTCCAGGCGGGTGATGCGCCAGCGTGCGGGCTGTGCATCCTCGGCCCCGGTGGGCAGCTCGATGGCCAGCCATTCGTCGCCGGCCATGAAGCCTGCGCGCTCGGCCAGGCTGCCGCGCAGCACGGTCTTGACGGTGATGCCCTGGCTTTCCTGTACGCGCAGGCCCAGCCGCTGGGCAGTCTGCGCCGGTTCGGCCTTGGCCTGCACGCCCTGGGCGGCCAGCAGCTCGGCCAGCGGCAGGTCGTCGGTGCCGTGCACCCATTGCGTGATCTCGGGGGCGAAGCTGCGCCCGCCCAGCTCCTGCAGCACGGCCAGCACATCGGCCTCGCGCATGGGGCCGCCCTGGCAGCGCTGCCACAGCGCGCGCATCACGTCGTCCAGCGTGCTGCGGCCTTCGCGGCGCAGTTGCAGGTCCAGGGCCAGCGCGACCAGGCAGCCCTTGGTGTAGTAGCTGACGGTCTGGTTGGGCGTGTTCTCGTCCTGGCGGTAGTACTTGACCCAGGCGTCATAGCTGGCCTGGGCCACGGACTGCAGGCGGCGGCCCGGTGTCTGCAGCACCTGGTTGATGGTGCGCGTGACCAGCTTGAGGTACTGGGCGTTGTCGATCAGGCCGGCGCGGCGCAGCAGCAGGTCGTCGTAGTAGCTGGTGAAGCCTTCGAAGAACCACAGCAGCTCGGTGTAGTTCTCCTGCCCGTAGTCGTAGCGTGCGAATTCTGCGGGGCGCAGGCGCTTGACGTTCCAGGTGTGGAAGTACTCGTGGCTGATCAGGCCCAGCAAGGTGGTGTAGCCCTCGGCGGCCTTGCGCTCGCCCACGCGCGGCAGGTCGCGCCGGCCGCAGATCAGGGCCGTGGAGTTGCGGTGCTCCAGGCCCCCATAGCCGTCATCGACCACGTTGAGCATGAACACATAGCGCTGCATGGGCGCGGGCGTGGCCTGCTCGCCCGTACCGTGCCAGAAGGCCAGCACGGTCTCGCAGATCCTGCGTGCATCGGCAACCAGGCGCGCGCCGTCGAAGCTGGGCGCGGCGCCCGCAACGACGAAGCTGTGGGGCACGCCCGCGGCCACGAAGTCGCCACGCCAGAAGCTGCCCATCTCCACGGGGCAGTCCACCAGTTCGTCGTAGTGGGCAGCGCGGTACAGGCCCCAGCCGCGCGCATCGGCGTCCACGGCGTCCAGGCCGGTGGCCACCTGCCACGATGCCGTGGCGTCCGATGCAAGCAGCTGCAGCGTATGCGGCGTGTCTTCCTGGCCGTGCACGCGCAGGCACAGGCTGGTGCCGTTGAAGAAGCCGCGGCGGCGGTCCAGCCAGGCCGTGCGCACCGAGCTGTCGTAGGCGCAGAACTGGTAGCTGAGCACCAGCGGCACGCCGGCTGCGCAGTCGACCTGCCAGAGGTTCTTGCCCTGCTGGGCCAGCGCGACGGGACGGCCGTCCTGCTCGGCAGACAGGTCCTGGAGGTTCTTGGAGAACTCCCGCACCAGATAGCTGCCGGGAATCCAGACCGGCAGCGACAGGGTCTGGCCGGCGGCCGGGCGGGCGATGTGCAGCTGCACGCTGAACAGGTGCGCATCCACATCAAGGGCCTGCACGCGGTAGTGGATGTCCGCTGCGGCAGTGGCAGCGGCGGTGGCGGCGAGGGGAGAGGTCATTCGGGCTCCTGCAGGTGTGGCCTGGAGGCTGCCCGGGCCCGCTGCGGCGGGCTGGAGCCGGGAAGCTCCGGCCAAGGGGAATCAGAGGGGCGGGCCCGGCATCAGGCCCGCGAGGCGGCGATCAGCGTGCGGCTGCGGCCAGGTTCTTCTCGACTTCCTGGGCGCTGATGGCGCCAGGCACTCGGGTGTTGTTGGTGAAGATGACGGTGGGCGTTCCCGTGATCTTGTACTTGCGGCCGAAGGCCAGGTTGCGCTGCACGGCCGAGGTGTCGCATTGGGCAGCGGCCGGTACCTTGTCGCGCAGCATGTGGTCGGCCCATGCACCGGCCTGGTCCTTGGCGCACCAGATGTTGCGCGATTTCTCGGCCGAATCGGGGCTCAGGATGGGGTACAGGAACAGGTAGATGGTGACGTTGTCCACGTTCTGCAGGTCGCGTTCGAAGCGCTTGCAGTAGCCGCAGTTGGGGTCCTCGAACACGGCCATCTTGCGTTCGCCCTTGCCGTGGACGATGGTCACGGCGTCCTTGAGCGGCAACTGCTTGAAGTCCACCGCCGTCAGCTGGTTCATGCGGTCTTCGGTGAGGTTGCGGCGTGCCTTGGTGTCGATCAGCTCGCCCTGGATCAGGTAGTTGCCCTTGGCGTCCGTGTAGAACAGATCCGTGCCGATGCGCACCTCGAACAGGCCGGACATGGGCGTGGGGCGGATTTCGTCGATCTTTTCCAGCTGGGGAATGCGCTCGGTCAGCGTCTTGCGCAGGTTGGCGTCCTGGGCGTGAACACCGAGGCTCCAGGTCAGGCTGGCAGCCGTCAGCAGGCAGGCGAAGAGTTTCATGGCAATGCGGAGGTGGGCGGGGCCGCGTTCAGGCCGGCCGCGCCGTGGTTGAGGGGGGAGTGCGCAGCGCAGGGCGCCACGGAGCACGGGTACGAGTCGCAAATCGGCAAAGGGTTCAACGGCAAGCATTCCTGCATGCCGGGCTCAGGCGCCGCTGCGCGGGTCCAGGCCCATGGCCTGGCGCGCCATCCAGTCCTTGAGCGGGCCGAAGCGCTCGAAGCCCTTCATGCCCCAGTTGCGCAGCATCTGCACCGGCACCTCCGGTCGGCTGAACAGCTGCTGCAGCCCGTCCATGGCCAGGCCCATGGGCGCCAGCGCGGCCTTGCGCTCGCGTTCGTAGCGGCGCAACAGGCGCAGATCGCCCGTGCTGCGCCAGTAGCCGCGCTCCTGCAGCACGCGGGCCAGCGCCTGCACATCGCCCAGGCCCAGGTTCAGGCCCTGGCCTGCCAGCGGGTGCACGTTGTGGGCCGCGTCGCCCACCAGCACCCAGCTGCGGGCCGAACGTGCATCGCCGTCAGGCATGGAGCCGCACCAGTGGTCGGCCACAGCCTGCTGCAGCGGCCAGGCCATGCGCGGTGCGCTCAGCTCCAGCCGGCCCAGTGCGCCCTGGCTGATGGCTTCCAGCCGCGCCGTGAAATCCTGCGTGTCGGCGGCCAGCCAGCCATCGGCCAGCTCGCGCGCAATGGACCAGACCACGGCCACGCTGTGGCCTTGGGGGCCTTCCAGCGGAAGCAGGGCCAGGATGCCTTCGGGCGTGAACCACTGGCGCGCCACCTGGCCGTGCGGCAGCTCGCAGTGCAGCCGGGTGGCGATGGCGTGCTGTGCATAGGGCGTGACGGCGAAGTCCACGCCGAACTCGCTGCGCGTGCGGCTGGCACGGCCTTCGCAGATGGCCGTCAGCGGCGCGGCCACGGGCTGGTGCACCACCTCGACCATGGGCTGGTAGCGCACGGCCTCGGCCAGGCGCTGCTCCAGCGCGGGCACATCGACGATCCAGGTCAGGGCGTCGACGTCCTGGCGGGCAGCGTCGAACAGCACGTGGCCGTCCAGGTCGCCAAAGACTTCCATCTGCGTCACGGGCGTGGCGTGCTCGTCGTCCGGCCAGCAGCGCAGGCTGTCCAGCAGGCCGCGTGCGCTGGCATTGAGCGCGTAGGCGCGCACATCGGGCGCGTTGCCGGTGGGAGCGGCCACCACCAGGGCCACGCGCAGCCGTTCCCGGGCCAGCAGGAGAGCCAGGGTCCGGCCTGCGATGCCGGCCCCGCGTATACATACATCAAAGGTTTGCGCCATGGCCGGCATTGTAGGAGTCCGGGCCATGCCGGGGATTCCAACTGGCGCAAACTCCGGCTTTGGCGTGATGTGCCGCAGCCTGCGTCGCCATCTGGCATATTGCCGCCCATCGCATGGCGCCATTCGCGCCATGGATGGCATACACACTCCAGATTTCCCCAAAAAGAGCTATCCGATGTTTGACCAAGAAAGAGACGTGCAGGGCCGCATTGCCCAGTTGTGGGTATATCCCGTCAAATCCTGCGCGGGCATCGCGCTGCAAAGCAGCGGCGTCGGCGCCACGGGCCTGGCCTGGGACCGCCATTGGATGGTGGTCGATGCCAACGGCGAATTCCTGACCCAGCGCGACCATCCGCGCATGGCCTGGATACGCCCCGAGCTGGAGGCCGGCCACCTGGTCCTGCATTTCCCCCAGCTCCCGCCCCTGCGCATCCCGCTGCAGGCCACGGGCCCGGTGCGCCAGGCGCGCGTCTGGTCGGATGGGGTCCAGGCCTGGGACATGGGGCCGGAGGCAGCGCGCTGGCTGACCCAGGCCCTGGGCGCGGATTGCGCCCTGGTGCGTTTCGACCCGGCCGCGCCGCGCCGCACCAGCGAGCGCTGGACAGGCGGCGAGGCCGCGCCCGTGCACTTTGCGGACGGCTACCCGCTGCTGGTGCTGAGCCAGGCGGCCGTGGATGAGCTCAACCAGCGCCTGCAGGCCGCCGGCCAGCCCGCCGTCGATGCCCGCCGCTTCCGACCGAACATCGTGATCGAGGGACTCGAGGCCCACGACGAGGACCGGGTCGACGGGTTCGACGTGCTCGATGCCCGGGGCCTGCGGCTGCGCATGGCCAAGCCCTGCACACGCTGCCCCATTCCCGACATCGACCCCGTCACGGCCGTGCAGGGCACCGCCGTGGGTGATGCCATCCGTACCTACCGCCAGGACGACCGTGTCGATGGTGCCATCACCTTCGGCATGAATGCCGTGCTGGAAGGCCTGCACGACGGGGCTGAACTGGCTGTTGGCCAGTCCGTGGCCGGCGACTGGCAGTTCGCCTGAAACGACAGGAAATGCCCGGTTGACTAAAATACGGGGTTTGTCCCCAGAATCCCTGTAGAAAGCCCTGCCATGAGCCTCAAATGCGGCATCGTGGGCCTGCCCAATGTGGGCAAGTCCACTCTCTTCAACGCGCTGACGAAGGCCGGCATCGCCGCCGAGAACTATCCCTTCTGCACCATCGAGCCGAACACCGGCGTGGTGGAAGTGCCCGATCCGCGCCTGCAGAAGCTGGCCGACATCATCACGCCCGAGCGCATCGTCCCGGCCATCGTCGAATTCGTGGACATCGCCGGCCTGGTGGCCGGCGCCTCCAAGGGTGAAGGCCTGGGCAACCAGTTCCTGGCCCACATCCGCGAGACCGACGCCATCGTCAACGTGGTGCGCTGCTTCGAAGACCCGAACGTCATCCACGTGGCCAACAAGGTGGACCCCATCGCCGACATCGAGGTCATCCAGACCGAGCTGTGCCTGGCCGACCTGGCCACCGTCGAGAAGGCGCTGAACCGCTACAGCAAGGCCGCCAAGTCGGGCAACGACAAGGAAGCGGCCAAGCTGGTGGCGCTGCTGACCCCCATCCAGGCTGCCCTGGACCAGGGCAAGCCCGCACGCACGGTTCCCGTCTCCAAGGAAGACGCGCCCCTGCTCAAGCAGTTCTGCCTGATCACCGCCAAGCCCGCCATGTTTGTGGGCAACGTCAGCGAAGACGGCTTCGAGAACAACCCGCTGCTCGACAGCCTCAAGGCCTATGCCGAGGCGCAGGGCGCTCCCGTCGTGGCCATCTGCGCCAAGATCGAGGCTGAAATGGCCGAGATGAGCGACGAGGACCGCGACATGTTCCTGCAGGAACTGGGCCTGGAAGAACCGGGCCTGAACCGCCTGATCCGCGCCGGCTTCGGCCTGCTGGGCCTGCAGACCTACTTCACGGCCGGCGTCAAGGAAGTGCGCGCCTGGACCATCAAGGTCGGCGACACCGCCCCCCAGGCCGCAGGCGTCATCCACGGCGACTTCGAGCGCGGCTTCATCCGCGCCCAGACCATCGCCTTCGACGACTTCATCGCCTTCAAGGGCGAGCAAGGCGCCAAGGACGCGGGCAAGATGCGCGCCGAAGGCAAGGAATATGTCGTCAAGGATGGCGACGTAATGAACTTCCTGTTCAACGTCTGAGGCAACGGATGCCGCGGCAGAACTGCTGAAAAGCAGTTCTCGCCCACCTCAGGAAACCGCGCTTGTGCGCGGTTTTTTCATGTCTGGATCGATTCGGTCCCACGCACCGAACGTCCATGGACAATGGCGCCTTTCCATTGGGGAAAGAGAGACCTTGAAATGGACCGCCCGCATTTCAGATTCCATCCCGGTGCCTATGAAACCGTCTTCGAGCAGGAAGAGGGTGTGTGTTCCTGCTGCGGACAAAACCGCAGCCTCAAGTACGAAGGCCCGTTCTACAGCCAGCAAAGCCCCGATTACCTGTGTCCCTGGTGCATTGCCAGCGGGCAGGCTTGCGAGACATACGACGGCGAACTTGTGGGATACACCGATATCGAAGGCGTGTCGCCTGATCCGGCAGACCCGGAGCCCGCCATCGCCAGGGAACTGCTACTGGAGATCGCGCTGCGCACGCCCGGCTACAGGGCCTGGCAGCAGCCCGTGTGGCTCACGCACTGCAACGAGCCCTGTGTCTTCCTGGGTCACGCCGACAGGCAGGCCGTAGAGCCTTTCCTTGCTGAAGTCCTGCCCGACATGGAAGGCATCTACAAAAAGGATGCCCAGTGGATGCTGGAGCGGATGTCCAAGGACGGCATGATTTCAGGCTGCCTTTTCCGGTGCGTGCGTTGCGGCGAGCATAGGCTGCATATGGATGTGGGATGAACCCGATGATCGACTACGAAACGCTCTCCACCCAGACCGGCATTGCCTTGCCGCCACTGTTGAAGGAATTTCTGGCATCGGGAAAGACCCACTATGGCCCGGATTGGGCTGATACCTGGCGCCAGCGCTGCCTGCAGGACCCGCCCTTGTTCATGAGTTGGCAGGACTTCGAATGGATAGACGCCGAAGCCAGCCGGGAAGTCATCGAGGGCTGGCTTCATCCTGGCGCACAGAACGGCCGGAGCTTTCTGCCATTCGCCCAGTCGGGCGCCGGCGATGCCTGGTGCCTGACGCCGCTGGACACGCATGGCGTGGGCGTGGCGCTGGTGTTGCACGATGACGAGGCCAGCAGCCTTTCGCACGCCTGCTTCGATGACTTTGTCTGCGCGGGATTTCTGCAGGCCTTTGCGGACCTGAGCCATCACCTCGATGACTTCACGCAGCAGGAGGCTCTGCAACTGTTGCAGGCCGATGTGACCCGGGCCACGCGCTGCATGAAGGGGGCGCTGGGCGACTATCTGCAGGATTTCTGCCGGCGTCCCTTGGAGATCAGGCCTTGGCGCGACGGGCCCCGGGCGCGTGTTCGCCAGGTGGCTTCATTGATTTCACAAGATGAACTGGCGGCCGAACTGGACCGGCTGCCCGCCGTGGACCTTTCCTTTCCCGTCGTGGCGCGCTGGGAAGTGTGTTCATCGGACGAGGGCAGCACGCAGCCCGGCCTGGTGCCAGAGCCCGCAAAGATCGACTGGCGCACCCTTGCCGCCGATCCCCTGCAGAAGATGGCGGCCATCAGGGCCTGCCAGAGTGAGCATGGCTGCAGCCTGGGACAGGCCAAGGCCATGGTGGACCAGTACATCGGAAGCTTGGACCGCCATGCCTGAACGCGGGCAACCCCGCCCCTTCAACCCACCATAATCACCCATCCCGCCAACCGACCTCCCTCACCTTCGTGCCCCACCCCACCAGTCCCGCAGCCTCTCCCATCCATGCCGAACTCGTTGCCGTGCTGGCGGCGGTGACCCAGGGCACGCCGCGCGTGCTGACCACGGCGGACGGGCAGTTGCTGCCGGCGGGGCCGTTCGAGGTGGGGCACCGTTCGCTGCAGGCCGGCCTGCGCGCCTGGGTGGAGGAGCAGACCCATCACCCGCTGGGCTACATGGAGCAGCTCTACACCTTCGCCGATGGCGATCGCACCGATGCCAGCGGGGCGCGCGTGATCTCGGTCAGCTACCTGGGGCTGACGCGCGAGTCTGCCGACCGCAGCGCGGGGCAGGCCGTCTGGCAGGACTGGTACCGCTACTTTCCCTGGGAAGACTGGCGCGGCGGCGAGCCGGCCCTGCTGCGCTCCCACATCGCTCCGCGCCTGCATGCCTGGATGGCCGAGGCGCGCGGCGCCCAGCGTGCGCTGCGGCGCCAGCGCGCGGACATCGCCTTCGGCCTGGACGGCGGGCCCTGGAACGAGGACATGGTGCTGCAGCGCTACGAGCTGCTGTACGAGGCCGGACTGGTGCAGGAGGCGGCCCACCGCGTCCATGGCGCGGCCGCCATGCTGCCCGGCGAGGCCATGCACCACGACCACCGCCGCATCCTGGCCACGGGCATGGCGCGGCTGCGCGCCAAGATCAAGTACCGGCCCGTGGTGTTCGAGCTGATGCCGCCCGAGTTCACGCTGCTGCAGCTGCAGCAGACGGTGGAGGCGCTGGCCGGGCGCGGGCTGCACAAGCAGAACTTTCGCCGCCTGATCGAGCAGCAGGATCTGGTCGAGGAGACCGGCCAGCTCACGGTGGGCTCGGCGGGCCGGCCGGCCAAGCTGTTCCGCTTTCGCAGCGATGTGCTGCTGGAGCGGGCCATCTCCGGCAGCAAGCTGCCGCTGGCCAAGGGCATCGACGGTTCCCCCTGAGCTGCACGGCACTTGCCCGATTGTGACAATGGCTTGACAGCACTTATGCTCGTATCTAGCATAAGTTCCTCGCTCAAGCCCGCAAGGCCGCGCGCCACATTTTTTTGACCTACATATACTCAAAATGAGCATTAATATTGCCAATGCCCTCAGTGCCCGCCTGCCTGTGCCGCCGCTGCCCGACCTGATGCTGGAGCCGCTGGTGCGCTCGGCCCTGCTGGAAGACCTGGGCCGCGCGGGCGACCTGACCACGGATGCCATCGTCCCTGCCGACGCGCAGGCCGAACTGCGCCTGGTGGCGCGCCAGGAGGGCGTGCTGGCCGGGCTGGACATGGCGCGGCTGGCGTTCCGTGCGCTGGATGCGCAGTCGCGTTTCGAGCCGGTGCTGCGCGATGGCAGCGAACTGGCGCCCGGCCAGGAGATCGCGCGCATCCACGGCAGCGCGCGCGCCATCCTCACCGCCGAGCGCGTGGCGCTCAACTACCTGTGCCACCTGAGCGGCGTGGCCACGGCCACGGCATCGATCGCGCGGGCCATCGCCGACACGGGCGCACGCGTGACCTGCACGCGCAAGACCATGCCGGGCCTGCGTGCGCTGCAGAAGTACGCGGTGCGCGTGGGCGGCGGCAGCAATCACCGCTTCGGCCTGGACGATGCCGTGCTGATCAAGGACAACCACATCGCGCTGGCCGGCGGCGTGGCCGAAGCCCTGGCCCGGGCGCGCGCGGGCGTGGGCCACATGGTGCAGATCCAGCTGGAGGTGGACACGCTGGAGCAGCTGGAGGTGGCGCTGTCCCTGGGCGTGGAAGTGGTGCTGCTGGACAACATGGACCTGGACACGCTGCGCACGGCCGTCTCCATGGCGCGCGGGCGCGCGGTGACCGAAGCCTCGGGCCGCATCACGCCCGAGACGGCGCGCGCCGTGGCCGAGACCGGCGTGGACCAGATCGCCGTGGGCTGGATCACGCACAGCGCCCGGGTTCTCGACATCGGCCTCGACACCTGAAATGAGGCACCCCCTGAGCCGCTGCGCGGCTTCCCCCGTGTGCACGGCGCCCTCTCTCGCTGCGCGGGAGGGGGGCGTCCGGGCAACCGGCGACACCCTGGCTGCGGGCGGCGCGGCCGGCTCAGGCCCTTGCTCGGTGTCCCTGAGTTGGGCTGCGCCGGTTTTTTGCACCTAGCCCAGTGGAGCAGTTGCCATGTTTTTTGAAGGGTGTACCTTGAAGCGACGGAGACTCTGGACGCTGGCGGCCTGCGCGCTGCTGGCGGGCGCATCGGGGCTGTGGCTGGCGGCGCCGGGCAAGGCCGGCACGCGCCTGGAGCGGCCCATCACCATCGTCGTGACCTTTCCGCCGGGTGGCGGCACGGACCTGCTGGCGCGGCGGCTGGGCGAGCAGCTGCAGCAGCGCCTGGGCCAGCCCGTGGTGGTGGAGAACCGGCCCGGCGCCAGCGGCAACATCGGCGCCCATGCCGTGGCCCAGGCCGCAGCGGACGGCAGCACCTTGCTGATGGCCAACAGCTCGTTCGCCATCAATCCCGGTGTCTACGAACGCCTGGATTTCGACCCGCGCAAGGACTTCACGGCGGTGTTCAACGCAGGCTCCATCGCCTCGGTGCTGGTCGTGCCTGCGGACAGCGCGCTGCAGACGCTGGAGGATGCGCTGGCCCAGGCGCGCCAGGAACGGCCGCTGCTGTTCGCCTCCTGCGGCAACGGCACGCCCCAGCACCTGGCCGGCGAGATGCTGGCCCGGGAGGCGAAGCGCTTTGTGCAGCATGTGCCCTACAAGGGCTGCGGCCCGGCCATCACGGCCGTGGCGGCAGGCCAGGTGGCGGCGGGCATGGTCACGGCCAGCAGTGCTGCGGCCATGATCGCTGCAGGCCGCGTGCGCGCCCTGGCCGTCACGGCGCCGCAGCGACTGCCGCAGCTGGCCGGCGTTCCCACGGTGGCCGAGCGCGGCCTGCCGGGCTTTGCGGTGGAGCAGTGGCATGGCCTGCTGGCACCTGCCGCCACGCCCCGGGCCACGGTGCAGGCATTGCATGACACGCTGGGGCAGGCGCTGGCCGATCCCGCCGTCAGCGCTGGCTTGCGCGACCAGGGCTACACCCTGGCGCGGCAGACACCGGGCCAATTCCAGGCGCTGATCGCGGCCGACATCGACCGCTATGCGGCCGTGACCCGGGCGCTGGGCCTGAAGGCCGATTGAAGGCCGATTGAGTGGCCGACTGGCGACTTACTGCATGAACCAGCCGTGGCTGACCACCAGCGACTGGCCGGTCAGCGCATTGCTGGGGAAGCCCGCGAACAGCAGGGCCACGCGGGCCACGTCCTCGGTGGTGGTGAACTCGCCGTCCACGGTTTCCTTGAGCATCACGTTCTTGATGACCTCGTCCTCGCTGATGCCCAGCGTGCGGGCCTGCTCGGGAATCTGCTTGTCCACCAGCGGCGTGCGCACGAAGCCCGGGCAGATCACATTGGCGCGCACGCCGTGCTTGGCGCCTTCCTTGGCCACGGTCTTGGCCAGCCCGATCAGGCCGTGCTTGGCCGTGACATAGGGCGCCTTGAGCAGCGAGGCCTCCTTGGAGTGCACCGATCCCATGTAGATCACGCTGCCGCCGCGGCCCTGCGCATACATGTGCTTGAGGCAGGCGCGCGTGGTGAGGAAGGCGCCGTCCAGGTGGATGGCCAGCATCTTCTTCCAGTCGGCAAAGCTGAATTCCTCCACCGGATGCACGATCTGTATCCCGGCATTGCTGACCAGGATGTCGATGCCGCCGAAGGCCCGGGCGGCCTCCTCGACCGAGGCGTTGACCTGGGCCTCGTCGGTCACGTCCACGGCCACGCCCATGGCCTGCGCTCCCGTGGCGCGCAGCTCGGCCGCCGTGGCGTCGGCTGCCTCCATGTTGAGGTCGGCAATGACGATGCGCGCGCCCTCGCTGGCGAACAGCGTGGCGATCTCCTTGCCGATGCCGCTGGCCGAGCCGGTGATGAAGGCGACCTTGTCCTTGAGTTGCATGGTGAGTCTTTCCTGGAGAGTGGATGAAACAGGCCGGTGCCCATCTTCGGCGGGGCCGGCCGCGTGCCCTTGTCGGCGCAGGGACCAGTCTGGCGCCGGTTTCTTAGACGAAACTGAGTCGGCAGGCCCGCAAGTCATGGCCGTGACGGCCGGCCCTTCAGGGCGCGGCGGCCTCGCGGTGCCGGGGCTGCTGGAACAGCTCGCAGACCAGCTCGCGCAGCCAGCGCTTGGCCGGTTCCTGCTCGAAGCGCCAGCTCCAGTGCAGCGACACGTCGAAGCGGTGATCGGGCAGGTCGGCATCGCGCACCGCATAGCCGCCGCGCTCGACAAAGCCGGCCGCGATCTCGGCCGGCATGATCACCGCCAGGTCGGTCTTGCCCACGATGGAGGGCACGGCCATGAAATGCGCGGCCGACAGGCGGATGCGCTCATCGAGCCGCAGCGCCTGCAGGATGCGCAGCGTCTCCGAATGCGAGCGCACCGCCGCGAAATCCAGCTGGCGCAGCGTGGCCAGCGCCAGTGGCGCGTCTTCGGGCAGGTGCGCCAGCGCGGGGTGGCCGCTGCGCAGCAGCACGCCGTAGTGGTCGGACAGCAGCACGGTCTGCCGGGTCCGCGTGCCACCCGGCAGAAAGCCGATGGCGATGTCCAGCGTGCCCCGGTCCAGCGCATCGGCGATGCCGTCCAGCGGCATGGGCAGGGTCTCCAGCTGCACATGCGGGGCGCGCTGGTGCAGCGCCTGCATCAGGGGCGGCAGAAAGCGCGCCTCGCCGATGTCGCTCAGGTGGATGCGAAAGCGCTGGCGCGCCTGCAGCGGCTCGAAGCTCTGGGCCTCGGACATGGCGACTTCGAGCACCTCCAGCGCCTGGCGCACGGCCAGCGCCAGGCGCTCGGCACGCGGCGTGGGGCGCACGCCTGCGTGCGCGCGCTCGAACAGCGGATTGCCCAGCAGCAGGCGCAGCCGCGTCACGGCCTGGCTGGCGGCGGGCTGGGACATGCCCAGCTCCTCGGCCGCGCGGCTGACGCTGCAGTGGCGGTACACGGCGTCGAAGACGCGCAGCAGGTTGAGGTCCAGGTTCTTGATATCCATTTGGTGAATATCTCTTAGATAGTTTATTCAATTGCTGGAAATCATAAGCGCCTGCACCATGGGCACCGACTTCCATGGCCACCGCGCGGCACGCACCGGGCGGCCGGCCCATTTCCCAGGAGACCCCATCTTGCAAGCACCCACCACACCGCGCAGCCAGCCCGCCGAGGCGTCCCCCTCCACCGCGACCTCCACCGCGACCTACACCGTGCGCCATGCCGTGATCGCCATGCTGCGCGAGCTGGGCATGACGCGCATCTTCGGCAACCCGGGCTCGACCGAGCTGCCGCTGTTCCGCGACTACCCCGAAGACTTCTCCTATGTGCTGGGCCTGCAGGAAACCGTGGTCGTGGGCATGGCCGACGGCCATGCCCAGGCCACGCGCAATGCCAGCTTCGTGAACCTGCACTCGGCCGCGGGCGTGGGCCACGCCATGGCCAACATCTTCACGGCCTTCAAGAACCGCACGCCCCTGGTGATCACGGCGGGCCAGCAGGCGCGCTCGCTGCTGCAGTTCGACCCCTTCCTGCACTCCAGCCAGGCCGCCGAGCTGCCCAAGCCCTATGTGAAGTGGAGCTGCGAGCCCGCGCGCGCCGAAGACGTGGCCCAGGCGCTGGCGCGCGCCTACTACATCGCCATGCAGGAGCCGCGCGGCCCCGTGCTGGTCTCCATTCCCGCCGATGACTGGGACAAGCCGGCCGAGCCCGTCACGCTGCGCCATGTGGGCTTCGAGACGCGGCCCGATCCGCGCACGCTGGACCTTATCGGCGATGCGCTGGATGCGGCGCGTGCCCCGGCCCTGGTCGTGGGCGCGGCCGTGGACCGGGCCCAGGGCTGGGATGCCGTGGTCGCGCTGGCCGAGCGCCACCAGGCCCGCGTCTTCGTGGCCCCCATGAGCGGGCGCTGCAGCTTCCCCGAGGACCATCCCCTGTTCGCCGGCTTCCTGCCCGCCATGCGCGAACGCATCGTGCAGCTGCTGTCCGGCCATGACGTGGTCTTCGCCGTGGGCGCGGCCGCCTTCACCTACCACGTGGAAGGCGAGGGCCCGCACATCCCCGAAGGCACGGCGCTCTACCAGCTGATCGAAGACCCGGCCATTGCCGCCTGGGCCCCCGTGGGCACGGCTGCCGTGGGCAATGTGCGCATGGGCGTGGAGGAGCTGCTGCAGCGCCCCGCACCCGCACCGCGCCAGGCGCCCGCACCCCGGCCCGCAGCGCCCGTGCCGGCCGCGCCCGCCGCAGGCGAGCGCATGTCGGTGGCCTTTGCCATGCACACGCTGGCCCAGGTGCGAGACCGCCACAGCATCGTGGTGGAAGAGGCGCCCAGCTCGCGCTCCACCATCCAGACCTACCTGCCTATCTTCCATTCGGGCACCTTCTACACCATGTGCAGCGGCGGCCTGGGCCACAGCATGCCGGCCGCCGTGGGCGTGGCGCTGGCAAAGCCCGAGGCCAAGGTGGTCGCCGTCATCGGCGACGGCTCGGCCATGTATGCCATCCAGGCCCTCTGGAGTGCAGCCCAGCTGCGCCTGCCCATCAGCTTCGTGATCCTCAAGAACCGCCGCTACGCGGCGCTGCAGGATTTCGCCCATGTCTTCGGCTACCGCGAGGGCGAGAAGGTCGAGGGCACGGAACTGCCCGACATCGACTTCGTGGCGCTGGCGCGTGGCCAGGGCTGCGACGGCGTGCATGTGGAGAACGCCGCCGAGCTGTCCGATGTGCTGGCCCGCGCGCTGGCCCATCCCAAGCCCATCGTGGTCGAGGTCGAAGTCGCCTGAGGCGAAGCCCCCTGCAGGAGACAAAGCCATGGAAAACACAAGAAGCATAGGCATCCTCGGCGCAGGCGCCATGGGCACCCTGTTCGGGGCGCGGCTGGCCCGCATCGGCCTGGACGTGACCCTGGTCGACGTGAACGACGAGCTGCTGCAGGCCCTGAACCGCGATGGCGCGCGCTGCCACGCCGATGAGGGGCTGCTGCAGGCCCGCGTGCAGGCCGCGCGGGCCGAGCAGCTCACGGCCGGGCCCGCGCTGTGGCTGGTCTTCACCAAGTCGGCCCATACGCGGGACGCGCTGCAGGGCATTGCCCATCTCATCGGGCCGGACACGCATTTCCTGAGCCTGCAAAACGGCATAGGCCATGCCGATGTGTTGCGTGAAATGGTGCCGCTCGAACGCATCGCCGTGGGCGTGACCACCTGGCCTGCGCGCGTGGTGTCGCCGGGCGAGGTCAGCTCCATGGGGCAGGGCGGTATCCGCTTCATGCCTTGCGACGGCCAGCGCAGCGCGGTCTTCGACCTGCTGGCGGACGACCTCAACCGCGCAGGCATGCATTGCCGCATCGACCCGCAGGTGCAGGAAGCCATCTGGGAAAAGCTGGCCTTCAATGCCGCCTTCAACGGCGTGTGCGCCGTGACGCGCCAGACCGTGGACGGACTGGCCAATCCGCAGGGCGAGGCCCTGCTGCAGCGCGTGCTGGACGAGGTGCTGTCCGTCGCCCATGCCCATGGCGTCGCTGCCAGTGCCGAGCGCGTGGGCGCGGCCGTGCGCGATGCGCTGGACCACCACCGGGGCCACCAGCCCTCGATGCTGCAGGACCTGCTGGCCGGCCGTGCCACCGAGACGGGCGCCATCCACGGCGCCGTGCTGCAGGTGGCCGACCGCCTGGGCATTGCCGTGCCCGTGACGCGCACGCTGCATGCACTGGTCAGCCTGTCGGAGAACGCGGGCGCCGTCGCACCGCGCTGAACGCGCTCAAGGCAAAACGAGCCACTACAAGAAGGAGACAAGATGCTGCGCAGACAAGCACTCAAGGCCGCACTGGCCATAGGCGCCCCGCCCCTGCTGGGCATGGGCACGGCACACGCCCAGACCGGCAAGCCCGTCGAATGGGTGGTGGGCTTTGCCGCAGGCGGCGGCTCGGACGCCGTGGCGCGCGCCGTGGGCGAGTCCTTTGGCAAGGCCCTGGGCCGCACCGTGGTCGTCATGAACAAGCCCGGGGCCGGCACCAACATCGCCGCCGAATACGCGGCGCGCACGCGCGAACTGGGCAGCCTGGTCTTCACGGCCGACTTCGCCACGCTGGCGGCCAACCCCCACCTGTTTCGCAAGCTGGCCTACAACGCCGAGAAGGACTTCGTGCCCATCGGCCTGCTGGCGCGCTTTCCGCTGTTCCTTGTGGTCGGCAACCAGCTGCCGGTGCACAACCTGCAGGAGTTCACGCAGTGGGTGAAGGCCCAGCCAGGCCCCGTCAGCTACGGCAGCCCGGGCCTGGGCACGCCCCACCACCTGGCCACCGAACTGCTGGCCCAGCGCCTGGGCGTGAAGATGTCCCATGTGCCCTATCGCGGCGCGGGGCCGGCCCTGATCGATGTGATCGGCGGCCAGATCCCGTTCATGCTGGCCGACAGCGCGGCGGCGGCCCAGCACATTGCGGCCGGCAAGCTGCGCGTCATCGGCGTGGCCAGCGCCGAGCGTCTCAAGAGCCACCCGGGCGTGCCCACGCTGGCCGAGCAGGGCGTGAAGGATTTCGAGGCCCATGCATGGCAGGGCCTGGTCGCACCCGCAGGCACGGACGACGCCACCGTACAGGCCTGGTCCGTGGCGCTGCAGCAGGCGCTGCGCTCGCCTGCCGTGCTGGCGCGCTTCGAGGCGCTGTCGCTGGAGCCGCTGCCCGGCACGCCTGCGCAGATGCGCGACTACTGGCGCAGCGAAAGCCGGCGCTGGGGCCAGGTCATCGAGTCGGCGGGCATTCGGCTGGACTGATTGCAGCCCCGCCGCCGCCGGGCTCCCATCACGCTTTCAAGAATTCACAACCCAAGGAGACACAGTTCATGCACAAGACAACCCCCTTCAGCCGCTGGCGCCGCCTGGGCCTGCTGGCCCTGCTGGGCGCGACGGCCTCGGTCCCTGCGCTGGCGCAGAAGGCCGGCGACAAATGGCCTGAGCGCCCCGTGCGCCTGGTGGTGAACTTCGCGCCCGGCGGCGCGGCCGATGTGCTGGCGCGCGCCATCACGCCCACCATGTCCCAGGTCCTGGGCCAGTCGGTGGTGGTGGACAACAAGCCCGGCGCGGGCGGCAACATCGGCATCAGCGAAACCGTGCGCGCGCCCAAGGATGGCTACACGCTGCTGCTCAGCTCGGGCGGGGCCATCACCATCAACCCGATGATCTACAGCAAGCTGGCCTTCAATCCCGAAAAGGATTTGACGCCCGTGGCTGCCGTGGCGCGCGTGCATGTGTTCCTGGAGACCAATCCCGCCGTGCCCGCCACCAACGTGGCCGAGTTCATCAAGCACCTGAAGGCCAACCCCGGCAAGCTGTCCTACGGCTCGCCGGGCCAGGGTAGCTCGCCGCACCTGGCCGGCGAGATGTTCAAGCGCATGGCCGGCGTCGATGCCGTGCACGCCCCCTACAAGGGCGCGGGCCCGGCGCTCAGCGACGTGCTCAGCGGGCAGCTGCAGTTCTGGTTCGACCCGGGTCCGGGCCTCAAGCAGGTCGAGGCCGGCAAGCTGCGCCTGCTGGCCATCGGCAGCCCGCACCGCTCGCCGCAGTACCCCAACGTGCCCACGCTGGCCGAAAGCGGCCTGCCGGGCTTTGATGCGGACACGCTGTTCGGCCTCTACGCGCCCACGGGCACGCCCGAGTCTGTGATCGAGGCCGTTCGCACTGCCGTGGCCAAGGCGCTGGAGCAAAAGAACGTCAATGACGTCATCCTCACCCTGGGCGCCACGCCCGCGCCGCTGAGCCGCAAGGCCTTCATCGACCACCACGCCACCGAGCGCGAGCGCTTCGGCGAACTGGTGAAAGCCATCGGCCTGAAAGTGGACTGACCTTTCCTGCAGGCCATCGCCCGCAAGCCGCCCGCTCCGCGCTGGCGGCTTTTTGCTTTCCGGGCCGGGCTGGGCCGGGCCGAGGGGGGCCTTGTGCCGGCCATCTTCTATACGAAGGTATATCCCGCATCCACCAATGAACAGGCCAGCCTTCCCAACAAAGGCTGGCCGCAGGCACTTTCGCCTTTGATAATTCCGGGCACATATTGCACTGCAGCAAACAGGGCTCCCGGCCTGCACGGGGACTGCGCCACCCACACGCAAAGGAGTACCCCATGGCCCCCGATCCTGATTCCGATCCCGATCCCGATCCCGATCCCGATCCCGATCCCGATCCCGATCCCGATCCTGCCAGGCGCTGCCGCGCCGTCCCTTTCCGCCTTTCCCTTCTTCCATTTCTTGATCTGCCCGGACCTGGGCGGAGGCCTGTGATCGCCTGAAGGTGCGAGAGGTCTGCGCGGGTCTATGGCACCCGGAGACCTCAGGATGACCCGCTTTCTCGCTTCTGAACGACCAGGCCGACCCCATGGCCGACCCCATGGCCTGCACCAGCGCCATCCCTTGCTGGCGGCCGCCTGGCCTGTGGGCGGGCTGCTGATCAGCGTGGCCATGGCCGCCTGCAACGGGCCGGCCGAGCCCACGGCAGCCACGCATGCAGCCACCACCGCTCCGCAGCCGGCTCCCGTGCGCCGCGAAGGCAACCTCATCGTGGTGCCCGAAGGCTCGCCGCTGCGCGAGCGCCTGCAGGTGGCCGAGATCGCCCTGCAGCCGCTGCAGACCCGCCTGTCGGCCCCCGCCACCATCGAGGCCGAGCCTGAAAAGCTGGTCCGCATCACGCCGCCGGTGGCGGGCCGCCTGGTGCGCCTGCACCACCAGCTGGGCGATGCGGTGAAGGCCGGCGATGCGCTGATCACCATGGACTCCTCCGAGATCTCCAGCGTGCGTGCCGAGCACGCCAAGGCCCAGGCCGCGCTGCTGCACGCGCGCCAGGAGTTCGACCGCCAGAAGCTGCTGTTCGATGCCGAGATCGCCGCGCGCAAGGACTACGAGGCCGCGCAGCAGGCGCTGGCCGCAGCAGGTGCCGATGCGCGCGCCGCCTCCGATCATCTGTCCCAGCTGGGTGCGGCCGTGCAGGAAGGCTCGCGCGGCAGCTACGTGGTCAAGTCGCCCATCAGCGGCCGCGTGGTCGAGATGGCGGGCTCGCAGGGCGGCTACTGGAACGATGTGAATGCCTCCGTCATGACCGTGGCCGACCTGCGCAAGGTCTGGCTCAGCGCCAGCGTCAGCGAGCGCGACCTGGCCCATGTGGACGTGGGCCAGCAGGCCCACATCGCGCTGGCCGCCTATCCCGACCTGCAGCTGCAGGGCCGCGTGCAGTACGTGGGCGAGCTGGTGGACACCGCCACGCGCAGCGTCAAGGTGCGCGTGGCCGTGGACAACCCCGAAGGGCGGCTGCGCCCCGGTATGTTTGCGCGCGTGGGCTTCGACGCCCCGGCGCGCCAGGCCGTGATGGTGCCGGCCGCGGCCCTGCTGCAGGGCCAGGTCAGCACGCGCGTCTTTGTGGACAAGGGCGGCTGGCGCTTCGAGCCGCGCGACGTGCAGGTCGGCGCGCAGCAGGACGGCCAGGCCGAGATCCTCTCGGGCCTGGCGGCCGGCGAGCGCGTGGTGGTCAACGGGGGAGTGCTGCTGCAATGATCGAGCGCATCGTCAACATCGGCTTTTCGCGCCGCGGCGTGGTGTGGCTGGTCTTTTGCTTCGCGGCCCTGTATGGCGTGTTCAGCTGGAAGCAGCTGCCGCTGGAGGCCTATCCCGACATTGCCGACGTGACCTCGCAGATCGTCACCCAGGTGCCAGGCCTTGCGGCCGAGGAGATAGAGCAGCAGATCACCATCCCGCTGGAGCGCGCCCTGCTGGCCACGCCCGGCATGCACGTGCTGCGCTCGCGCAGCCTGTTCGCGCTGTCGCTGATCACCGTGGTCTTCGAGGACGGCGTGGACGGCTACTGGGCGCGCCAGCGCCTGAAGGAGCGCATCGACGAGGTCACGCTGCCCTATGGTGCCCGCGCCGGGCTGGACCCCTACAGCTCGCCCACGGGCGAGGTCTACCGCTACACGCTGGAAAGCCCCGTGCGCAGCCTGCGCGAGCTGTCCGAGCTGCAGCAGTGGGTGGTGATCCCGCGCCTGAAGAAGGCCCAGTCCGTGGTGGACGTGACCAACTTCGGCGGCCTGACCACGCAGTTCATGCTGGAGCTGGACCCCGCGCGGCTGCTGCAGTACGGGCTGGCGCTGTCCCAGGTGGTCGAGGCCATCAATGCCAACAACGCCAGCGGCGGCGGCAGCGTCATCGACCGGGGCGATGTCTCCTATGTGGTGCGCGGCGTGGGCCTGCTGGGCTCGCTGGACGACATGGGCAACGTGGTCGTCAAGACCACGGACAGCGGCACGCCCGTGCTGGTCAAGGACCTGGGGCGGCTGACCTACGGCAACGTGGAGCGGCGCGGCATCCTGGGCAAGGACGGCAACTCCGACACCCTGCAGGGCATCGTGCTGCTGCTCAAGGGCTCCAACCCCTCGCAGGCGCTGGAGGGCATCCACGCCGCCGTGGAGGAGCTCAACGGCAAGCTGCTGCCGCCCGACGTGAAGGTCGTGCCCTACCTGGACCGCACCACGCTGATCGAGCGCACCACCCACACCGTGGGCAAGACCCTGGCCGAAGGCCTGATCGTCGTCACCCTGGTGCTGCTGGTCTTCCTGGGCAGCCCGCGCGCGGCGCTGATCGTGGCGCTGACCATTCCCATGGCGCTGCTGCTGGCCTTCATCTTCATGCACCACGCGAAGATTCCGGCCAACCTGCTGTCGCTGGGCGCCATCGACTTCGGCATCCTGGTGGACGGGGCCGTGGTCGTGGTCGAGAACATCCTGCGGCGCCGCGAGGCCGACCAGAACCGGCCGCTCACGCCCAGGGACGCCATCACGGCCACGCTGCAGGTGGCGCGGCCCATCTTCTTCGGCATGTGCGTGATCGCGGCCGCCTACCTGCCGCTGTTCGCCTTCGAGCGCATCGAGTACAAGCTGTTCTCGCCCATGGCCAGCGCCGTGGGCGCGGCCCTGGTGGGGGCGCTGGCCGTGGCCCTGCTGCTCACGCCGGCCCTGGCCTGGCTGGCCTTCCGCAGGCCGCGCAGGATCTTCCACAACCCCGTGCTGCACCGGCTGGGCGTGGGCTATGACCGCTTCCTGGGCGCGACCGTGGGCCGCGTGCGCTGGCTGGCTGGGGCCGTGGCGGCCTCGCTGCTGGCGCTGGGCGTGCTGGCCGGCACCATGGGCCGCGACTTCCTGCCGTACCTGGACGAAGGCTCCATCTGGCTGCAGGTGCAGATGCCGCCCGGCATCACGCTGGACAAGGCGCGCGACATGGCCGACGCGCTGCGCAGCGCCGCACTGGAGTTCCCCGAGGTCTCCTACATCGTCACCCAGACCGGGCGCAACGATGACGGCACCGACTACTGGACGCCCTCGCACATCGAGGCCAGCGTGGGCCTGCATCCCTATGGCGAATGGAAGTCGGGCCTGACCAAGCAGCAGCTGATCGCGAAGATGGCCGCGCGCTTCGACCAGTTGCCCGGCTACTCCGTGGGTTTCATGCAGCCCATGATCGACGGCGTGCAGGACAAGCTGTCCGGCGCGCACAGCGACCTCACGGTGAAGGTCTTCGGCCAGGACCTGGCCGAGGACCGGCGCGTGGCCGATGCCCTGGTGGCCGTGCTGGAGAAAGTGCCCGGCGCGGCCGACGTGGCCGTGGACGTGGAGCCGCCGCTGCCCAACCTGCGCATTGCGCTGGACCGCGCCGCTGCCGCGCGCTACGGCATCAATGCCTCCGAGGTGGCGCAGCTCATCTCCACCGGCGTGGGCGGGGCCTCCATCGGCCAGCTCTACGTGGGCGAGCGCAGCTACGACATGGCCGTGCGCTTCACACCCGACACGCGCAGCAGCCCCGAGGCCATCGGCGCGCTGCGCCTGTCGGCCGCCAATGGCGCCCAGGTGCCGCTGGCCGACGTGGCGCGCATCACCACCACCGTGGGCCAGAGCGTCATCGTGCGCGAGGGCGGGGAGCGCCACATCCTCGTCAAGCTCAATGTGCGCGGCCGCGACCTGGCGGGCTTCCTCAAGGATGCGCACACCGCCATCGACCAGCACCTGGACTACGACCGCCAGAAGCTGCACATCGAGTGGGGCGGCCAGTTCGAGAACCTGCAGCGTGCCGAGGCGCGGCTGCTCATGATCCTGCCGCTGACGCTGGGCATCATGCTGGTGCTGCTGTTCGGCGAGTTCGGCAACCTGCGCCAGCCGCTGCTGGTGCTGGGCGTGGTGCCGCTGGCCATGATCGGCGGCTTTGCGGGCCTGCACCTGCGCGGCATGACGCTCAACGTCTCCAGCGCCGTGGGCTTCATCGCGCTGTTCGGCGTGGCCGTGCTCTCGGGCGTGCTCATGGTCTCGCAGATCAACCGGCTGCGCCGCGAGGACGGCCTGGGCCTGCGCGAAGCCGTGCTCGAAGGCGCCTCCAGCCGCATGCGCCCCGTGCTGATGACGGCCACCGTCGCCGCCTTCGGCCTCACGCCGGCCATGCTGGCCACGGGCCTGGGCAGCGACGTGCAGCGGCCCCTGGCCACGGTCGTGGTCTGCGGCCTGTTCAGCGCCACCTTGCTGACCCTGCTGCTGCTGCCCAACCTCTACTACGTGATCGAGGCCCGTGCCGTCCGCGCGGCCGAGCGCCGCCAGCGTCGTGCCGCTGAACGCGGTGAGAGCGGCGATCCGGATGCCGCCGAGGACGAGGGCGGGCATCGCACCGCAACGAGCCAACCCCATTGATGCGAGTCGCCATGCAAACGACCCCTTTCTTCCCCAGGCAGGCCCTGGCCCTGCTGCTGTGCCTTGGCGCCGCAGCCCAGGCGCAGACGGCGCCGTCCGCTGGCCTGCGCTTTTCCGACTACCTCAACGCCGTGGAGCAGCACAGCCCCCTGCTGCGCTCGGAGGAGCAGGGCGTGGAATCCGCGCGTGCCGGCATCGGCATCGCCGGCATACGCCCCGACCCCAGCCTCACGCTGGGCGCCTCGCGCGAGCAGGTGCGCACCGGCCAGCCCCGGCCCACCACGCGCAACTACGAGATCAGCATGGAGCTGGAGACGGGCGGCAAGCGCGCCGCGCGCATTCAGTCCGCACGCAGCCAGGTGCGCCTGTCCGAGGCCGGCCTGGAAGGCGTGCGCAGCCAGCTGTTCTCCGATGCCGCCCAGGACTACACCCAGGCCTGCCGCGACTCGCTGGCGCTGGAGCGCAAGCAGCAGACGCTGAAGGCGCTGGGCGATGTGGTGCAGGCCAACGAGCTGAGGCGCAAGGCCGGCGACATCGGTGGCGTGGAATGGCTGCAGTCGCGCGTGGAGCGCGACCGCTTCCAGGCCGAGGTGGTGCAGGCGCGCGCCGAGGCGCAGACCGCACGGCTGGCGCTGTCCGTCCCGCTGGGGCGCCGCCTGTCCGAAGTCTTTGCCAGCGACACGCTGCAATGCGGCTTCATGGAATTGGCCGAAGACTCGGGACTGGAGGATGCCGACGCCCTGGTCGCCCAGGCGCTGCAGTCGCGCGCCGAGGTGCGCATCGCCCAGGCGGCGCTGGAGCATGCGCGCGACAACGCGGGCCTGGCCCGGGCCAACCGCTGGGTCAATCCCACGCTGGCCGTGGGCATGGCCGCCGTGCCCGCCACGGCCGGTGGCACGGACGCCCAGGGCAATCCCTTCGATGGCGGCGGGCGCTCGCGCACGCTGTCGGTCTCGGTCAGCGTGCCGCTGCCACTGTCGCGCCTGGACCGGGGCGACCTGGTGCAGGCCGAGGCGGCCGTCACCCAGGCCATGCTGGCCCTGCAGCAGGCCCAGAACCGGGCCGAGGCCGATGTGCGCGCCGCCCGCTTTCGCCTGAGCGCCGCGCGCGAGAACGTGCAGCGCTACCGCGACGGCGTGCTGCGCGATGCGCAGCGCGTGCTCGAAGGCATGCGCCTGTCCTACCGGCATGGCGAGGCTTCGCTGCTGGAGCTGCTGTCCGCCCAGCGCTCGGCCGACGAGGCCTACCTGGGATCGCTGGAGGCAGAGACCGAGCTGGCCAAGGCCACGGTGGAGCTGCAGCTGAGCGTGGGCCGCCGGCCAGTGTTGTGAACCCCCTGAGCCGCTGCGCGGCTTCCCCCTCTCTCGCTACGCGGGAGGGGGACGACACCTTCGGTGCGGGGCGTCCCTTCCTCGGTGTCCCTTGTTTTGGGTCGCGCCAGTATCGTACGGTTCGGGTATAGCTTGCATTCAGGTGCAGCGCCTTCTTGAATGAGAATTGGCAGCTGACAGTCCATTCCTTTTCCCTGCACGCCATGACCACCGCTCTGCGCCGCTTTCCCCATTGGCCCCGGGCCCTGATCCTGGCGGCCATGGGCGTCGCCATGGCCGCGATCTTCGCGCTGGACACGCTGACCGACTACGCCGTGGCGGCCGCCGTGTTCCACACCGCCATCATCCTGGTGGCGGTGCGCTGGTTCAGCCCGCGCGTGGTCATCGGCCTCACGGCGCTGTGCATCGTGCTGACCCTGGCCAGCTTTGCGCTCACGCCTGCCGGTGCCTATCGCACCGGACTGATCAACATGGTGATCAGCATCCTGGCCATTGCCATCACGGCCTATCTGGGCCTGAAGATGGTGGCGGCCCAGAACGCGGCCCATGCGGCGCGCACCCAGCTGCTGCGCATCACCCAGGCCACCAGCCTGGGGCAGTTGACGGCCTCCATCGCCCATGAGGTCAACCAGCCGCTGGCGGCCATCGTCACCAGCGGCAACGCCTGCCAGCGCTGGCTGGCCCAGGAGCCGCCCAACCTCGCCAAGGCCGGCCAGGCGCTGGAGCGCATCCTGGGCGATGCGCAGCGCGCCAGCGATGTCATCGCCCGCATCCGCAGCATGGCACGCGGAGACGCACCCAGCCGGCAGTCCTTCGACCTCAACGAGGCCGTGCGCGAAATGGCCCGCCTGTCCGTCGCAGAGCTGGACCGGCGCGGCGTGGCCCTGGACCTGCAGCTGGCGACCGCGCTGCAGCCGGCCTGGGCCGACCGCGTGCAGATCCAGCAGGTGCTGGCCAACCTGCTGCTCAATGCCATGGACGCCATGCAGCACACACCGGCAGCGCAGCGGCGCATCGCCATCGCCACGCAGGCCCTGGGCCAGCAGCTGGTGCTGACCGTGGCCGATGCGGGCGAAGGCCTGTCGCCCCTGGCCCGCACCCACCTGTTCGACGCCTTCTGGACCACCAAGCCCGACGGCATGGGCCTGGGCCTGAACATCTGCCGCCACATGGCCGAGGCCAACGGCGGCCGCATCTGGGCCACGGACCGCGAGGACGGGCGCGGGGGCACGGCTTTTCACGTCACCATCGCCTGCGCCCCGGCCACGGGCGCCAGGCCTTCCGCGGGATTGCGCCATGGCTGAACCCTCCACCGCCGAAGCCGAGGCACTGGTCTACATCGTCGATGACGACCCCTCGGTGCGCGCAGCCATCGAGGACCTGCTGGCCTCGGTGGGCCTGTGCGTGCGCGCCTTCGGCGCCACGCGCGAGTTTCTGGACGACTGGACGCGCAATCCGCCGCAAGGTCCGGCCTGCCTGGTGCTGGACATCCGCATGCCCGGCCAGAGCGGCATGGACTTCCGGCGCCAGATGCTGGAGCTGGGCCTGAAGCTGCCCACCATCTTCATCACCGGCCATGGCGACATTCCCATGAGCGTGGAGGCCATGAAGACCGGCGCCATCGAGTTCCTGACCAAGCCCTTCCGCGACCAGGACCTGCTCGACGCCATCCAGCAGGGCATTGCCCTGGACCGCCAGCGCCGCGCGCTGGACGCCGGCGAACAGGCGCTGCGCGCCTGCTGGCAGTCGCTGTCGCCCGGCGAGCAGGAAGTGGTCGTGGGCGTGGTGCGCGGCCTGCTGAACAAGCAGATCGCGGCAGACCTGGGCGTGAGCGAAATCACGGTCAAGGTGCGCCGCAGCCAGGCCATGCGCAAGATGCAGGTGCGCACGCTGGCCGACCTGGTGCGTGCGCTGGAGCGGCTGGATATCCGCTGAGGTGTCCTGGCAGGCCGGGCGCAGGCCAGGGGCAGGCCTGCCGCAACGCTTCAGTGGGCGTGGCCGTGCGCCGGTGCCTGCGCAGGCCCGCTGGCGGCACTGGCAGCACTGGCGGCATCCAGCGCCAGGAAGTGGTGGACCACGGGCCGCTCGGGGCCGATATGAAAGCGCAGCGCCTGGGCCTGCAGATCGGCATCGGCCCTGGACACGCGCTGGTGCTGGCGCAGATGCTCGGCCCAGGACTCCACCAGGAACCACTCGATCACCCGGCCCGGCTCGCCCGTGTGCTCGGCAATGCCCCAGGCATAGGCGCCGTCGCGCCGCCGCTCGCGTGCCACATGCTGCATGGCCTCGATGAAGGCTGGCAGGTCGTCGCGGCGCACCTGGTACTCCACCTGGATCATTACCGGGCCACGGTCATGGGCCACCGGTTCGGCCAGCAGCGGCTCGGGCCAGTGGTTGGAGGCCTGCAGGTCCGCCTCGCCCGTGGGCAGCTTGATGCGGTGGAACACCAGCGAGATGGCCACCAGGCCCGCCGCGCCGATCAGCAGCGCCGTGGGAATGCCCACGCCCTGCGCGAACAGCCCCCAGGCCAGGCTGCCGCCCGCCATGGCGCCGTTGAACACCATCAGGTAGATGGCCAGTCCCCGGCCGCGCACCCAGTTGGGCAGCACCGCCTGGGCCACGCCGTTGAGCGTGGTCAGCGCAATGATCCAGCCCAGGCCCAGCACCAGCATCAGCAGCACGGCGGCCCATTGCGGCGGCGCGGTGGACAGCGCGGCCATCACGGCGGCGCTGAGCACGGAGGACAGCAGCACCAGGCCATCGGCATCCAACCTTTTGCGCAGGCGCGGCAGCAGCAGCGCGCCCAGGATGGCGCCTGCGCCCACGGCGCCCAGCATCACGCCGTAAAAGCCTGCCGAGCCGCCCAGCATGCGCCGCGCCACCAGCGGCAGCAGGGCCCAGACCGAGCTGGCGAACAGGAAGAACACGGCGGCGCGCAGCAGCACCACATGCAGCTCGCGGCTGGAGCGGGCATAGCGCAGGCCAGCGCGAAAGGCGCCGAAGAACTGCTCGTTCAGGGCCGATGCCTCGGCCTTGGGGCGCTTCCACCAGACCAGCGCGGCGATCACGAACACGTAGCTGGCCACGTCCGCACCGTAGGCCGCCGCCGCGCCGAAGCTGGCCAGCAGCAGGCCGCCGGCCGCAGGGCCCAGGGCGCGTGCGATGTTGATGCCCAGCGAGTTCAGCGCCACCGCGTTCTTGAGGTCGCTGCGCGGCACCAGCTCGGGCACGATGGACTGCCAGGTCGGCCCCATCAGCGCCGCGCCTATGCCGCCCACGAAGGTCAGCGCCACCAGGTACTCCACGGTCAGCGTGTTGGTGCGTGCCAGCAGCAGCAGGCTGGCGCTGACGGCGGCCAGCAGGATCTGGATGCCGATCAGGAAACGCCGGCGGTCCAGGATGTCGGACAGCACGCCGGCCGGAATCGCCAGCAGGAAGATGGGCAGCGTGGCCGCCGTCTGGATCAGGGCCACGGCGGCCGGGCTGGCCGACAGTTCGGTCACCATCCAGGAGCTGGCCACATCGCGCATGAAGCTGCCGATATTGCCCAGCACCGTGGCCGCCCACAGCACGGCGAACACGGGCTGTCGCAGCGGCGCGAAGCTGCCGGAGGCGGTGGTTGCGGGTGCGCTCGAATCAGCGGTCATGGCGCTCTCCCAGGTCATGCCAGGCGACGAACAGGAAGCCGCCGACCAGGCCCAGATGCTCGAAGAAGGAATTGGCCGCCATGAAGCGCTCCTGCCCTGCAGGAAGCTCCCAGAAGCGCAGCGCGACGAAGGTGGCCAGCAGCGTGAACGCGGCCAGCGCCAGGGCGCCCAGCCAGCGCAGCCGGCCGGTGATGATCATGGCCGAGGCGCCCAGCTCCAGCGCGATCACCAGGACCGCGAACAGCGGTGCCGGCGACAGGCCGAAGTGGGCCATCTCGCCCAGCGCACCGGGAAAGTCGGTGAGCTTGACCAGGCCGCCCTGCAGATAGGCGGTGCACAGGCCCAGGTAGGCCACCAGGCGCACGGCCTGGCTGCCGAACACCGGGCGTGCGGCGGCCGCAAGGCGGCCGGAGAACGTACTGGCTTGGGTCATGGCGGGTGTCATGCGTGTGCTCCTCAGGCCATCCAGCAGGAGCAGCCCAGCGCGCCGAAGAAGCTTCGGGGGTCCGAGGTCGGCACGTTCGAGGCCCATGCGTCGGCATGGCTGTGGCCGTGCATGCCGCAGCTGGTGCCGCAGCCGCAGGCCGCGGCCAGGCTGCGGTAGCGCGCGGGGTTGAGCGAGTTCCTGCCAGCGCCCTCGGGCTCGCCCCAGGCGCCGTAGCCGCCAAAGCGCCGCACGGGCGACCAGTCGGGCATGGCCGGCGGCAGCGGGTTGTCGTCATGCTGCTGGAAGGGGCCTGCGCCATAGACCACGCGGCCGCCCACCACGGTGAGGTCGGAGGTGAGGAAGGAGATCTCGTCCTCGGGCACGGCGAAATAGTCCTTGCTGGGCACGATCATGTCGGCCAGCTGGCCCACCTGGATGCGGCCGCGCAGGCCTTCCTCGTTGGAGAACCAGGCCACGTTCTCGGTCCACATGCGCAACGCGGTCTCGCGGTCCAGCAGGTTGCGCTGGGGGTACATCTGCAGGCCGCCCACGGTCTTGCCCGTCACCATCCACGACAGCGACACCCAGGGGTTGTAGGACGCCACGCGCGTGGCGTCCGTGCCGGCCGAGGTCTTCACGCCGCGCTCCAGGATCTTCTTGACGGGCGGCGTGGCCTCGGTGGCGCGTGCGCCGTAGCGTTCGGTGAAATACTCGCCCTGGTAGGCCATGCGGTGCTGCACGGCCACGCCGCCGCCCAGGGCCGCAATGCGGTCGATGGACTTGTCCGAAATGGTCTCGGCATGGTCGAAGAACCAGTTCAGGCCGTCGATGGGCGTGTCGCGGTGCACCTTCTCGAACACATCGAGCGCGCGCGAGATGGTCTCGTCATAGGTGGCGTGCAGGCGCCACGGCCATTGGTTCTGCACCAGCACGCGCACCACTTCCTCCAGGTCGCCCTCCATGCTGGGCGGCATGTCGGGGCGCGGCTGGCGGAAGTCCTCGAAGTCGGCGGCCGAGTACACCAGCATCTCGCCCGCGCCGTTGTGGCGGAAATAGTCGTTGCCCTGCTTGTATTTCACGCTCTGCGTCCAGTTGAGGAAGTCGGCCTTCTCCTCCTTGGGCTTTTGCGTGAACAGGTTGTAGGCCAGGCGCACGGTGATCTGGTTGGCCTCGCTGAGCTTCTGGATCACCTCGTAGTCGTCGGGGTAGTTCTGGAAGCCGCCGCCCGCATCGATGACGCCGGTCACGCCCAGGCGGTTGAGTTCGCGCATGAAGTGGCGCGTGGAGTTGACCTGGTAGTCCAGCGGCAGCTTGGGACCCTTGGCCAGCGTGGCATAGAGGATGGTGGCGTTGGGCTTGGCCAGCAGCAGGCCCGTGGGGTTGCCGTTGGCATCGCGCGTGATCTCGCCGCCTGCGGGCTCGGGCGTGTCGCGGGTGTAGCCCACGGCGCGCAGGGCGGCCGCGTTGAGCAGGGCGCGGTCATACAGGTGCAGCAGGAACACCGGCGTGTCGGGCGCGATGGCGTTGATCTCCTCGATGGTGGGCAGGCGCTTTTCCACGAACTGGTGTTCGGTGAAACCGCCGACCACGCGCACCCACTGCGGCGCGGGCGTGTTGGCCACCTGGCGCTTGAGCATGTCCAGCGCATCGGCCAGCGAGCGCACGCCGTCCCAGCGCAGCTCCAGGTTGAAGTTCAGGCCGCCACGGATCACGTGCGTGTGGTTGTCGAACAGGCCGGGCAGCACGCTGCGGCGCTGCAGATCGATGCGGCGCGTGCCGCTGCCGGCCAGGGCCAGCACCTCGGCGTCCGTGCCCACGGCGATGAACCGGCCGTCCTTCACGGCCACGGCGGTGGCCGTGGGCTGGGCCTTGTTCAGGGTGGTGAAGCGGCCGTTGTGGAAGACGACTTCGGGCGTGGAATCGGACATGGAGGCTCCTTGGCGAGCGTTGGTGGTGCAACCCAGCAGTCCACCCATGGCAAGGGTGGCTGCGGAGCCCAGGACTTTTCTGCGCGTGGTCATGGTGCAGTTTTCTTGAAGGTTTGGGGAGAGGTCAGCCGTGCTGCCGATCGGCATCGGTGCTCTTGCGACCGGGCAACTCGCCCAGCACATGCTCGGTGGCCTGCGTCTTGCTGCAGGCGCTGCGCAGGTCCATGCCCTGCAGCAGGTGCCGGCCCACGGGCACGATCTGCTCGCCGGCCAGGATGCCCAGCAGGCCGACCAGGGCCACCAGCGGCGGTGCGGGCGAGCGCACCTGCAGCAGGCTGTAGACCACGCCGACCAGCAGGCCGGCTCCTAAGGAGAGTGCGTAGAGCTTCATGGTTCGACTCCTGAGAAGGGACTTGCCTGCTGGCGCGTGCTGACGCTCAGACCTTGGCGGGGTTGGGTCCCACGGTCTCGCCATGCTGCACGCGCTCGGCGGCCTTGTGCACCATGGTGTAGGCATAGTCCACGCCCATGCCGTAGGCGCCGGAATGCTCGCGCACGATGTCCATCACCGCGTCATAGGTCTCGCGGCGGGCCCAGTCGCGCTGCCATTCCAGCAGCACCTGCTGCCAGGTCACGGGCACCACGCCGGCCTGCACCATGCGGTCCATGGCGTAGTTGTGGGCGTCCAGCGACGTGCCGCCCGAGGCGTCGGCCACCATGTAGATCTCGTAGTCCGTGTCATGCAGGGCCGAGAGGGCGAAGGTGGTGTTGCACACCTCGGTCCACAGGCCGGAGACCACGATCTTCTTGCGGCCCTGGGCGGCGTTGGCGGCCAGCGCATCCCGCACGTTCTGGTCGTCCCAGGAATTCATGGAGCTGCGCTCCAGCAGCCTGTGCTCGGGGAACACGGCCAGCAGTTCGGGATAGGTGTGGCCGGAGAAGCTGCCCGTCTCCACCGTGGTGATGGTGGCGGGAATGCCGAAGGCCTTGGCCGCCTTGGCCAGGCCCACCACATTGTTCTTGAGCACCTGGCGGTCGATGGACTGCACGCCGAAGGCCATCTGGGGCTGCTGGTCGATGAAGATGATCTGGCTGTTGGCGGGGGTCAGGACTTCGAGGTACTTGCGGTCGGTCATGGTGATCTCCTGTGAGGCAGTGGGTTGGGTGAAGGAAGGGACAGCGGAAATTCGGAAAGACAGTTGGGGCAGGTGGGCCCCGGCCGGAGCCGGGGCGGCAAGGGCGCTTCAGCGCGCCGTGTCGACGAGCACCAGCTCGGCGTCGGTCAGGGCCGTGACGCGCAGGGTCTCGACGTCGCTGATGGCGGCGCCGTCGCGCTCCTGCAGCGTCACGCCGTCGATCTGCACCGAGCCGCTGGCCGGCACCAGGTAGCCCAGGCGGTCGCGGCCGATGCGGTACTCCGTGCTCTCGCCGGCCTTGAGCGTGGCGCCCAGCACCCGGGCGGCCGTGCGGATGGGCAGGGCGTCCTCGTCACCGGGCAGGCCGCTGGCCAGGGCCACGAAGCTGCCCGAGCGCTCGCCCTTGGGGAAGGGCTTGGCACCCCAGGACGGGGGCTGCTGGCCGCGCTCGTCGGGCATGATCCAGATCTGGAAGATCCGCGTCGTGCCCTTTTCCTGGTTGTATTCCGAGTGGCGGATGCCGGTGCCCGCGCTCATTACCTGCACGTCGCCCGCTTCGGTGCGGCCCTTGTTGCCCAGGCTGTCCTGGTGGGTGATGGCGCCTTCACGGACATAGGTGATGATTTCCATGTTGGCGTGGGCATGGGGCGGGAAGCCCGTGCCGGCGGCGATGGTGTCGTCGTTCCACACCCGCAGCGCGCCCCAGCCCATGCGGGCCGGATCGTGGTAGCCGGCGAAGGAAAAGTGGTGCTTGGCATCGAGCCAGCCGTGGTTGGCACCGCCAAGGGCTTGGAAGGGACGGCGTTCGATCATGGTGTTCTCCTGCTGCGTTGTGTGTTGCGATGGATGAACTTTATGTTTTGCCGATCAAGAAGAGAATAGAAAATATGCAAAGACATCTATTCCAAAACTTTCATGCCAAGACTTCCTGACCTCGAAGCCTGGGCCGTCTTCGCCAAGGTGGCCGAGACGGGCTCCTTCGCCAAGGCCGCCGCCGAGCTGGGCGTCTCCCAGCCCACCATCTCCAAGGCCATCACGCGGCTGGAGACGCGGCTCAAGACCAGCCTGTTGCACCGCACCTCGCGGCGCATGTCGCTGACGGCCGGCGGCCAGGCCTCTCTGGAGCGGGCCGCGCGCATCCTGGCCGAGGGCGAGGCCGTGGAGGCCGAGATCAGCGAGCAGTCCAAGAGCCTGCGCGGCCCCATCCGCATTGCGGCGCCCATGTCGTTCGGCATCTCGCACCTGGCGCCGGCCGTGCCCGCCTTCATGGCCGAGCATCCCGAGGTCACGCTGGACCTGCACTTCAGCGACGAGCTGATCGACGTCGTGGCCCAGGGCTTCGACATCGCGCTGCGCATCTCCTCGCTGCCCGACTCCAGCCTGCTGGCGCGGCGCCTGTGCACGGTGCGCCTGCTGCTGGTGGGATCACCCGAATACTTCGAGCGCCACGGCCGCCCCACCCATCCGCGCGAGCTGGCGCAGCACCGGGCGCTGCGCTATGTGCACAGCCGCCTGGGCGAGGCCTGGCGCTTCGTGCATGCGCGCCGCGGCGAGTTCGCCCAGGTCGTGCCCACGGCCATGCGCGTGAACAATGCCGAGGGCCTGGCGCCGGCCCTGCGCGCCGGGCTGGGCCTGGCCCTGCAGCCCGAATTCCTGGCCTGGGAAGATTTGCAATCGGGTGCGCTGCAGACCTGCATGGACGACTGGCAGGTGCCCTCCATCGCCCTGCACATCGTCACGCCGCCGGGGCGCGCCCGGCCGGCGCGCGTGCAGGCGCTGATCGATTTCCTGGCCGCGCATTTCGCGCTGGCGCCCTGGGCGCGCGAGCCGCAGGCGTAGATCGCAAAAGGGGAGGGCTTCGGTGGGGGGCTTCGGCCTCAGCTGGCCCAGGAGGCCGGCAGCAGCTGCAGCAGCACCACCGTCATCACCACATAGCGCAGGAACTTGCCGATGGCCATGTAGAACACGCAGGGCCAGAACGGCAGGCGTAGCCAGCCGGCCACGGCGCACAGCGGATCGCCCACCACGGGCAGCCAGCTCAGCAGGCAGGCCTTGGCGCCCAGGCGGCGCAGCCAGACGCGGGCGCGGCGCTCGTGGCGTGACAGATTGCGCGGCGGCTTGGCCCGTTCAGGCGGCAGCCCGGCCAGCCGCCGCTCGCGTGCCGCGCGCCAAGCCTTGTGCGCGCCCAGGCCCATCCACCAGCTGATGGCCCCGCCCAGCGTATTGCCGGCCGTGGCCACGAAAACCGTCTGCCAGAACAGGTCGGGATTGAGCTGGAGCAGGCCGACCACCGCAGGCTCCGAGCCCAGCGGCAGCAGCGTGGCCGAGATCAGGGCCACGATGAACACGGTGCTGAGGCCGAACTGCGGCAGCGCCAGCCAGCCCAGCAATTGATGCATCCAGACTTCCATAGGTGCTGCCAAGTGTAGGTCTGCGCTGGCTGACGCCTTGTCGGCCTGAAGCTATCGTGGGGCCTGGTCCGGAACCACAAAGAACAGGGGGCGTCATGCAGACAGGGCGGATTGCAGGATGGGCGGGATGGGCGGCATTGGGAATGGCAGCAGCCGGCCTGGCCGGCTGCGCCGCGTTGCAGCCATCGCCAGGCAAGGACACCACCGTGGTGGCACAGGCCGCTGCCCAGGCGCCACCGACCCAGGAGGCCGCACCGACCTCGGCCTGGGGCAAGGCGCTGCAGGCCAAGGGCTGCACCCTGCCGGACCCGGCCGTGGCCGACAGGCTGGAGCAGCTGCAGCGCGAGCTGGAGCCTCTGGGCCTGGAGCCGCGTCTGCAAGGCTGCGTGAGCCTGGCCGGTCCCGAGCCCCGCCCGGCCCTGGTGCTGGACGCCTGGGTGACCGACGGGCGCAAGGCCATGGCCGTGGTGCGCGGCCCGCTGGCCGACGGCGAGGCGCTGGACCTGGGGCTTGAGGCTGGGCTGCACGCAGCCGGGCCGCAGAAAGCCGGGCTGCAGAAGGTCGGCCTGCGCCCCATGCCCGACGACCAGGTCTCTCCCGACGTGCAATTCAACCGCCGCTGGTGGCAGGGCCGGCTCGGCGCCTACGGGCTGCAGGCCGTTCCGGGCCAGGTGCGCACCTTCGTTCCCACACCATGAAACCGCTGCGCTGTCTTGTTTTCGCCGCTTGGCCGCCTTGACGGCCCGGTTTTAGCCCTGCTGAAAATTTGGGCAGGTACAATCTTGGTCCTTTGTTGCCGCCCGTTTTGTGATCGGCGCGCGCGTTTTCTCCGGCTTTCCCGATGTCCTCCCTTCCCCTGTCCATAGGCCCCCATGCCCTGGCCAACCGCCTGTTCGTCGCCCCCATGGCGGGGGTGACGGATCGGCCGTTCCGCCAGCTGTGCAAGGCCCTGGGTGCGGGCTATGCGGTCAGCGAGATGGTGACTTCGCGCAAGGACCTGTGGAACAGCCTCAAGACCTCGCGCCGCGCCAACCATGAAGGCGAGCCCGGCCCCATCGCGGTGCAGATCGCGGGCACGGACGCCGAGATGATGGCCGAGGCCGCGCGCTACAACCTGGACCGTGGCGCCCAGATCATCGACATCAACATGGGCTGCCCGGCCAAGAAGGTCTGCAACAAATGGGCCGGCTCGGCCCTGATGCAGAACGAGGCCCTGGCCGTGGAGATTGCCCAGGCTGTGGTAGAGGCCTGCGCCCCGCACGGCGTGCCCGTCACGCTGAAGATGCGCACCGGCTGGTGCGACGCGCACAGGAACGCCGTGGTGCTGGCCCGCCGCTTCGAGGAGGTGGGCATACAGATGCTCACCGTGCACGGTCGCACGCGCGAGCAGGGTTACAAGGGCTTTGCCGAGTACGACACCATCGCTGCCGTCAAGGCGGCGGTGCGCGTGCCCGTGGTGGCCAATGGCGACATCACCGGCCCCGAGAAGGCGCGCGACGTGCTCGCCTACACGGGCGCCGATGCCGTGATGATCGGCCGCGCCGCCCAGGGCCGGCCGTGGATCTTCCGCGAGATCGCGCACTTCCTGGCCACGGGCGAGCACATGGCCCCGCCCCTGGTGGCCGAGCTGCGCCGGCTGCTGCTGGAGCATCTGCAGGACCACTACAGCCTGTACGGCGAAGGCACCGGCGTGCGCAGTGCGCGCAAGCACATCGCCTGGTACCTGCGCAGCCTGCCGGGCGGCGAGGCATTCAGACAACACATCAACACCATCGAGGACTGCGCGGTGCAATGGCAGGCCGTGGCCGACTATCTGGACGCCCTGGGCGCGCAGATGGACCGGATACCAGCCGCCATCGATGCCGGCGCCACAAGCGCCGAATTCGCAGAGCCCGCAGGAATGACAGTATGAGCAACCAGAACATCGAACAATGCGTGCGTGAAAGCCTGGAGGGGTACTTCCGCGATCTCGACGGCGAAAAGCCCAATGGCATGTACGACATGCTGATCCACCTGGTCGAAAAGCCGCTGCTGGAAGTGGTGATGAGCCAGGCCGACAACAACCAGTCCCGCGCCGCCGACTGGCTGGGCCTGAACCGCAACACGCTGCGCAAGAAGCTGCTTGAGCACGACATGCTCTGAGCGGCACGAATTCCCCTTTTTTCAAACTCCCTGCACCGACGCCCATGAACGCCCTGCTCTCCGTCTCTGACAAGACCGGTATTGTCGAATTCGCCCAAGGCCTGCACGCCCTGGGCATCAAGCTGCTGTCCACCGGCGGCACCGCCAAGCTGCTGGCCGAGGCCGGCCTGCCCGTGACCGAGGTCGCCGAAGTCACCCAGTTCCCAGAGATGCTGGACGGCCGCGTCAAGACCCTGCACCCCAAGGTCCACGGCGGCCTGCTGGCGCGCCGCGAGCTGCCCGCCCACATGGCGGCCCTCAAGGAGCACGGCATCGACACCATCGACCTGCTGGTGGTGAACCTCTACCCCTTCGAGGCCACCGTGGCCAAGGCCGGCTGCACGCTGGCCGACGCCATCGAGAACATCGACATCGGCGGCCCGGCCATGGTGCGCTCTGCCGCCAAGAACTGGGCCGACGTGGGCGTGATCACCGATGCCGGCCAGTACGAGGCCGTGCTGGCCGAACTCAAGGCCAACGGAAAGCTCTCCGACAAGCTGCGCTTTGCGCTGTCCGTGGCCGCCTTCAACCGCATTGCCCAATACGACGGCGCCATCAGCGACTACCTGTCCAGCGTGAAGTTCGAGGACGACAAGCTCTCCGAAGCCTACGTGCCAGAGCGCAGCGCCTTCCCGGGCCAGAGCAACGGCCACTTCACCAAGGTGCAGGACCTGCGCTACGGCGAAAACAGCCACCAGCAGGCCGCCCTGTACCGCGACCTGTATCCGGCCCCCGGCTCCCTGGTCACGGGCGAGCAGCTGCAGGGCAAGGAGCTGTCGTACAACAACATCGCCGACGCCGATGCCGCCTGGGAATGCGTCAAGAGCTTCGAGCAGCCCGCCTGCGTGATCGTCAAGCACGCCAACCCCTGCGGCGTGGCCGTGGGCAAGGACGCGCACGAAGCCTATGCCAAGGCCTTCCAGACCGACCCCACCAGCGCCTTCGGCGGCATCATCGCCTTCAACCGCACGGTGGACAAGGCGGCGGCCGAGGCCGTGGTCAAGCAATTCGTCGAGGTGCTGATGGCCCCCGACTTCACGGCCGAGGCGCTGGAAATCTTCAAGCCCAAGGTCAATGTGCGCCTCATGAAGATCGCCCTGCCGGCCGGCGGCGAGCGCGCCTGGGACCAGGGCCGCAACGCCGTGGACGCCAAGCGCGTCGGCTCGGGCCTGCTGCTGCAGACCGCCGACAACCGTGAGCTGGCCCTGGCCGACCTCAAGGTCGTCACCGTCAAGCAGCCTACGCCCGAAGAACTGCAGGACCTGCTGTTCGCCTGGAAGGTCGCCAAGTACGTCAAGAGCAATGCCATCGTGTTCTGCAAGAACGGCATGACCATGGGCGTGGGCGCAGGCCAGATGAGCCGCCTGGACTCGGCGCGCATCGCCTCCATCAAGGCCGAGGCCGCCAAGCTGAGCCTGCAGGGCACGGTCGTGGCCAGCGATGCCTTCTTCCCCTTCCGCGACGGCCTGGACGTGGTCGTTGACGCAGGCGCCACCTGCGTGGCCCAGCCCGGCGGCTCCATGCGCGACCAGGAAGTCATTGACGCCGCCAACGAGCGCGGCGTGGCCATGGTCTTCACCGGCGTGCGCCACTTCCGCCACTGATGGCCGGCCAACTGCCTCCTGGCGCAGACGACGAGGGCGACGACGCCCCCCAGCGGCCCCGCTGGCTGGGCTGGGCGCTCGTGGTCTTCATGCTGCTGGTGGCGCTGGGTGTCTTCAACATCGGCTGGCGCATCATGCGCGGGCCGGCTGTCGGGGCCACCACGGCGCCGGCCGCAGCTGCCGTGACAGCCGACGCGCAGCTGGCCGCCGGCAAGGCCCTGGTGGAAGGCAATGACTGCCTGCGCTGCCACGGCCTGGTGCGCCACTACGTGGGCCCGTCCTTCCAGCAGATCGCCGGCCGCTACCGGGGCCGCGAAGATGCCGCCGACTACCTGGCGCGCAAGATCCGCGAGGGCGGGGCCGGCGAATGGGGCCGCGCCATCATGCCGCGCCACCCGCACATCGATACGGCGCAATCCCTGCAGATGGCGGCCTGGCTGCTGTCCCTCCCTTCTCCCGAACCCGGGAAATCCTGACCATGTCCCGCCTGTTCACCGCCCCCGACGGCCGGCCGCGCTGCCACTGGTGCGCGGCCACGGACAGCTACCTGGCCTACCACGACCGTGAATGGGGCTTTCCCGTCACCGACGACCGGCGCCTGTTCGAGAAGCTCAGCCTCGAAGGCTTCCAGTCCGGCCTGAGCTGGCTGACCATCCTCAACAAGCGCGAGAACTTCCGCGCGGCCTTTGCGGGCTTCGACTTCCACCAGGTCGCGCGCTTCACCGAGGACGACGTGCTGCGGCTGCTGGGCGATGCGGGCATCGTGCGGCATCGCGGCAAGATCGAGGCCGTGATCAACAACGCGCAGCGGGCGCTGGAGATGGTGGAGGCGCAAGGCTCGCTGTCGGCCTTCTTCTGGCGCCATGCGCCGGAGCCCGTGACCGGTGGCGGGCCCGTGTCCGAGACGGCCGAGTCCCGGGCGCTGTCCAAGGAGCTGAAGAAGCTCGGGTGGAAGTTCGTGGGGCCTACGACTGTCTACGCGTTCATGCAGGCCATGGGCCTGGTCAACGACCATGCGCAGGGCTGTGCCGTGCGCGATGAGGTCGAACAGGCGCGCCAGGCTTTTCTTCGGCCCTGACGTGAAAAGAGCCCGCAAGGGCGGGCTCGATCGGCAGGTACGGGCCAGCGTCAGAGCGTCTTGAACACTTCGCGCGCGGCTTCGATGGTCTTGTCGATGTCCTCGTCCGTGTGCGCGGCGCTCACGAAGCCGGCCTCGTACAGGGCGGGTGCGAAGTAGTGGCCGCGCTCCAGCATGCCGTGGAAGAAGCGGTTGAAGCGTGCGCCATCGGTCTTCATGACCTCGGTCCAGGTGCTGGGCAGCTCGGGCAGCAGGTAGAAGCCGAACAGGCCGCCCTGGTGGTCCACGCTGAAGGGCACGCCGGCGGCGTCGGCCTCGGCCTTGAAGCTGGCCATCAGGCGGCCGGTCTTCGCGTGCAGGGCGTCGTGGAAGCCCGGCTCGCTGATCAGCTCCAGCGTCTTGAGGCCGCAGGCCGTGGCAATGGGGTTGCCCGACAGGGTGCCTGCCTGGTAGACCGGGCCCAGGGGCGAGAGCTTTTCCATGATCTCGCGGCGCGCGCCGAAGGCCGCCATGGGCATGCCGCCGCCGATGACCTTGCCCAGCACGGTGATGTCGGGCGCAAAGCCTTCGATCTGCTGGGCGTACAGGCTCTGGGCGCTGCCCAGGGCCACGCGAAATCCGGTCATCACCTCGTCGTAGACCATCAGCGCGCCATGCTCGCGCGTGAGTTCGCGGATGCGGCGCGTGAAGGGCACGCTGGCGCGCACGAAGTTCATGTTGCCTGCAATGGGCTCCATGATCACGCAGGCGATCTGGTCGCCGAACTGGGCGAAGGCCTCCTCGAGCTGGCCCACGTCGTTGTATTCCAGCACCACGGTGTCCTTGACCACGTCCTGCGGCACGCCGGCCGAGGAGGAGGCGCCAAAGGTCGCCAGGCCCGAGCCGGCCTTGACCAGCAGGGCGTCGGCATGGCCGTGGTAGCAGCCGTTGAACTTGATGATCTTGTTGCGGCCCGTGAAGCCGCGCGCCAGGCGCAGCGCGCTCATGCCGGCCTCGGTGCCCGAGCTGACCATGCGCACCATGTCCATGGAGGGCATGAGCGAGAGGATCTTCTCGGCCAGCACGACCTCGCGCTCCGTGGGGGCGCCGAAGGAGAAGCCTTCCAGCGCGGCGGCCTGCACGGCGGCCATCACCTCGGGGTGGCCGTGGCCCAGGATCATCGGACCCCAGGAGCCGATGTAGTCGGTGAACTGCTGGGCGTTCTCGTCCCAGAAATGCGCGCCCTGGGCACGGCGCACGAAGCGCGGCGTGCCGCCCACGGCGTTGAAGGCGCGCACGGGTGAATTCACGCCGCCGGGGATCACGGCCTTGGCGCGTTCGAACAGGGGAATATTCAGGTCAGTGGTCATAGTGCAGGAGTCTGCCATGTGCGGGGGACAAGCCAGAGGTGCCAAGCCAAGGGCCTGTGCCGGCCGCGCAGCCGCTCAGGCGGTGGCCTGCCTCAATGCTTGGTGTCATGAGGGGGCATCACGAAGCCTTCGATGGCCTGGGTGTCGGGGTCCAGTTCGGCGAGGGGCTCGGCGGCGGCCTCGGCATCTTCATCCTCGGGCTCGGGCTGGGCCCAGAACATGCGGTCCGGGATGTAGTGGCCCATGCCGGGGCGAAAGCCGCTGTCCAGGCTGCGGTCCAGGTACTCCAGCGCCTCCTGCGTGGCCAGCCCCAGGTCGTTGCCGCTGGCCACCAGGGCCGTCAGCGCGGCCGACAGGGTGTCGCCCGAGCCGGTGAAGGTGGCGTCGAACATCTCGTACTTGCTGTTGCCCAGCACCGACTGCGCCGTGGCCAGCACGTTGTCCACGAACTGGTCGGGCAGGGGAATGCCGGTGACCAGCACGTAGGGCACTTCCAGGGCCTCGGCCGCCATGGCGATGTCGCGCGCCGTGGGGCTGCGGCTGTTGGTCCAGTCGGGCAGCAGCCAGCGCGACAGCGTACTGTGGCTTCCAACCAACACAGACGTTTGCGGAAGAACAAGTTCCTTGAGGGCGTCCATGTACTGGTCGAGCGGGTCTTCCTCCCACCACGACAGGTCGGGCATGTAACAGACGATGGGGATGTCGGGGTAGTCGGAGGCGATCTCGGCAATCGCTGCCAGGTTGCCCGGGCTGCCCACGAAACCGACCTTGATGGCGGACACGGGAATGTCCTCCAGCACGGCGCGCGCCTGCTCGGCCACGGCCTCGTCGTCAAAGGGGAAATGCTCGAAGATCTTGGCCGAATCGCGTGCGTAGGCACCCGTGACCACGGGCAGCGGATGGCCGCCGACCGAGGCGATGGTGGCGATATCGGCCGACAGGCCGCCCGCCCCGCTGGGGTCGCTGGCGTTGAAGACCAGCACGCAGACGGGCGCGGTTTCGTCCATCGGCTCGGTGTCGGGACTGGGGGAGTTGGAGGGGTTCAATGCCATGGCTCAGCCCAGTGTGCGCCCCGCCAGCGAAGGCCGTGGCGGGTGGTTGTGACTAGATACAATCGTTGCATTCTATGTGAAGGCCCTTTAAGCTGTGACCGACCCCAAAACTTGGATGTGCTTGATCTGCGGGTGGATCTATGACGAGGCGCAAGGCTGCCCCGAGCATGGCATCGCACCCCAGACGCGTTGGGAAGACGTGCCCATGAACTGGACCTGTCCCGAGTGCGGAGCACGTAAAGAAGACTTTGAGATGGTCGAAATCTGAGCGCGGGACCACCCGCGCCGACTCATACATTTCCGGGAGGTTTCTCAGTGACGACATCGGGCGCACCCTTGCGCGTACTCGTGGTGGATGACAGCAATACCATCCGCCGCAGCGCAGAAATCTTCCTCAAGCAGGGCGGGCACGAAGTGCTCCTGGCCGACGACGGCTTCGACGCACTGTCCAAGGTCAACGACTACCAGCCCCAGCTGATCTTCTGCGACATCCTCATGCCCAAGCTGGACGGCTACCAGACCTGCGCCATCATCAAGCGCAACGCGCGCTTTGCTGACACGCCTGTGGTCATGCTCTCGTCCAAGGACGGCGTATTCGACAAGGCGCGCGGGCGCATGGTGGGCTGCCAGGACTACCTCACGAAACCCTTCACCAAAGACCAGCTGCTGCAGGCCGTGGAGCAGTTCGGCAAGCAAACCATAGGAGCACTTTGATGCCCATCCGCAAAGTCCTGGTCGTGGACGACTCCAAGACCGAACTGATGTTTCTGTCCGACATGCTGCAAAAGCAGGGCCTGCAGGTACGCACGGCCGAGAATGGCGAAGAGGCCATGCGCAGCCTGGCCGAAGACCGTCCCGACCTGATCCTGATGGACGTGGTCATGCCCGGCCAGAACGGCTTTCAACTGACGCGTGCCATCACGCGCGACCCGCTGTACGCCGACCTGCCCATCATCATGTGCACCAGCAAGAACCAGGAGACCGACCGGGTCTGGGGCATGCGCCAGGGTGCGCGGGACTACATCACCAAGCCTGTGGATGCAGACGAGCTGCAGGCCAAGATCGCGGCGCTGAACTGATCTGGTGCGCTGCCCATGGCGAACCGTGAAGCACTGCGCGATCTGCAGTCCCGTCTGGCTGGCCGCCTTCAGGCCGCACGCAGCGAAGGCGTCAAGGTGGCGGCCTGGCTGGCCGTCCAGGCCGGCGGGCGCAACTACCTGATGCCGCTGGGCCAGTCCGGCGAGATCTTTCCCTGGGCCGGCGTGCAGCCTGTGCCCTATACAAAGCCCTGGTTCCTGGGCATTGCCAACCTGCGCGGCACCCTGGCCGGCGTGATCGACCTGGCCAGCCTGCTGGGCCACGGCGTGACACGCAGCGAACCGGCGCTGGCCGAGTCCAGCCTGCTGGCGTTCAATGCCGCGCTGGAAGTGAATGCGGCCCTGCTCGTGGACCGCCTGCAGGGCCTGCGCAGCGCCGACGCATTCGTGCGCACCGAGCCTGCGCCCGAGCACTCTCCCGCCTTTTTCGGCCCCGTGCATATCGATGAAGCGGGCCACCGCTGGCAGGAGCTGCAACTGCAGCGCCTGTCCCAAACCTCCGAGTTTCTGAGCATTCGCGCCTGAGTTTCTGAAGGTCGTCCCATGTCATTCTTGCAACGTCTTGCAAATCGCTTCCAACGCAAGCCGGCCGACGCCGGCTCCGGTGCGGACAACAGCATGCTCGGAGACACCGTCTCCCAGGATATGTACGCACTCGATGCGTCACTGACCGTGCAGGGCGCCCCCGACGCCATGCCGGGCCGCGACGGCGGCGCAGCCGTTGACCACGACATGGTGGCCCTGCCGCTGCTGGGCCGCGCGCCTGCCGCGCGCCACCAGCGCACGCTGTCCACCTTGCTGGGTGTGTCGGTGCTGGCCCTGGTGCTGGCGGCGGCCTGGGCCCTGCGCCAGGCCGACGGCTCGGCGCAGCAGCTGGCAGCCACCGGCCAGGCGCTGATGCAGTCGCAGCGTCTGGCCAAGTCGGTCTCGCAGGCGCTGACGGGCGCGGCATCCTCCTTTGTGGACGTGCAGGACAGCTCCGGCGTGCTGGCGCGCAACGTGCGCGCCATTGCCTCGGGCGACGACTCCATGGGCGTGCGCCCGCTGGGCGGCGCCTATGCCGACGAACTGGCCCAGATCACGCCGCTGATGGAGCGCGCCGAGCAAAGCGCCAAGGTGGTGATGGACCAAAAGCAGATCCTGACCCAGGTCGGCGACGCGCTGCGCACCATCAACCGGCAGTCCTCGGACCTGCTGGAGATCGCCGAAACCATCTCCTCGCTGAAGCTGCAGCAGGGCGCCAGCCCGGCGGAAATCTCCGCTGCCGGCCAGCTCGTGATGCTGACCCAGCGTATCGGCAAGTCGGCCAACGAATTCCAGACCGCCGAAGGCGTGAGCCCCGAGGCCGTGTTCCTGCTGGGCAAGGACTTGAACTCGTTCAAGGAAATCTCCGAAAGCCTGCTGAGCGGCAGCAGCGAGCTGCGCCTGCCCCCCACGCGCGACGCCCAGACCCGCGAGCAGATCGAGGCGCTGATCAAGCTCTACGAAGAGACCCGCAGCGAGGCCAGTGCCATTTTGGGCAACCTGCAGGGCCTGGTGTCCGCCCGCGAAGCCCAGACCGCCATCAACGCCGACAGCGAACCGCTGCGCCGCCATCTGGAAGACCTGCAGAACAAGCTGCAAAGCGGCGCCGGCATCGGCTCGCTGCCCATGGGCCTGCTGGCGCTGGCCACGGTGCTGGTGCTGCTGTGCGGCGTGGGCCTGTCCCGCGTGCAGCTGCTCGACAGCCGTCTGCGCCAGGAAGCGGCCGAACGCCGCCAGGAAGAGTCCCGCGTGCAGGAGCATGAAGCCAAGCGCATCAACGATGCGAACCAGGCCGCGATTTTGCGCTTGATGAACGAACTGCAATCGGTGGCCGAAGGCGATCTGACGCAGGAGGCCACCGTGACCGAGGACATCACCGGCGCCATTGCCGACTCGGTGAACTACACGGTGGAAGAGCTGCGCGCCCTGGTGGGCAGCGTGCAGAACACGGCAACGCGCGTGGCACAGACCACGGCCGAGGTGGATGCCAACTCCACCGAGCTGCTGGCCGCGTCGACCGAACAGCTGCGCGAGATCCGCGAAACCGGCCGCTCCGTGCTGGACATGGCAGGCCGCATCAACGAGGTCTCGACCCAGGCGCAGGAATCTGCCCAGGTGGCGCGCCAGTCGCTGGAAGCTGCGGACCTGGGCCTGAAGGCCGTGCAGAACGCCATCGGCGGCATGAACTCCATCCGCGATCAGATCCAGGAAACCTCCAAGCGCATCAAGCGGCTGGGCGAATCCTCGCAGGAGATCGGTGAAATCACCGAGCTGATTTCCGACATTACCGAGCAGACCAACGTGCTGGCGCTGAACGCCGCCATCCAGGCCGCATCGGCCGGTGAAGCCGGTCGCGGCTTCTCGGTGGTGGCCGAAGAAGTGCAGCGCCTGGCTGAGCGCTCGGCAGATGCGACGCGCCAGATCGCGGCGCTGGTGAAGGCGATTCAGACCGACACCCAGGATGCCGTGGCCGCCATGGAGCGCTCCACCCAGGGTGTGGTCGAGGGGGCGCGACTGTCCGACTCCGCAGGTACCGCGCTGACCGAGATCGATACCGTGTCGCGCCACCTGGCCGAGCTGATCGAGCTGATCTCCTCGTCCACCTCGCGCGAGGCCGTCCTGGCCAACGACGTGGCCGAGAACATCCAGCACATTTTCGCGGTGACGGAGCAGACGGGCGAAGGCACGCGCACCACGGCGCAGCAGGTGCGCGAACTCTCGCACATGGCCGAGGAACTGCGCCAGTCGGTGGCGCGTTTCAAGATTGCCTGACCCGGTCCAATATAGCTATGCACAGGCCCTAGGGGCTTGGGGAACTGTCCATGTCAGTGGTTGACGAATCGCAAACGGGCGCGGCGCAGGCCGCGCACACCGAACAGGACCTGGGCCCGCTGGCCTGGGTGCTCGATGAGCTGCGCAAGTCGCTGGAAGGCGCGAGCAAGGCCGTGGCGCGTTTCGTGCGCGATGCCGATGCGGCGCGCGCCTCGGACCTTGAGGAGCTTGACACCTCGGCCCTGCGCATCGCCCGCCAGCAGCTGCACCAGGCCTGCGGCGCCCTCGAAATGGTGGGCCTGGGCTCTCCGGCCCTGGTGCTGCGCGGCATGGAAAGCGCCGTGCAGCGCTTCGTGCAGCGCCCCGAGCTGTGCACCGACCAGGCCGCCGCCACGCTGGAGCGCGCCAGCTTTGCCCTGATCGAATACCTGGAAACCGTGCTGGCCGGCAAGACCGTCTCGGCCGTGGCCCTGTTTCCCCAATACCGCGACACCCAGGCGCTGGCCGGCAACGACAAGGTGCATCCGGCCGATCTGTGGCCTGCCGAGCGCCGCGCGCGCGAGCCCGAATGGGCGCGCCAGGCCGAGCCGCTGGCCTACGGGCCCGATGCCCGGGCCCTGCTCGACGGCGTGGTCCTGCGCATGGTCAAGAGCGATGACCGCGAGGCCGCCGCCCAGATGCGTGACCTGTGCCTGCGCTTTGCCGTGGCCCAGACCGAGGATGTCACCGCACGCAGCTTCTGGAAGGTGGCCGCTGGCTTCTTCGACGCGCAGTCGCGCGGCCTGATCGTTGTCGACCTCTATGTGAAGCGCATGGCCTCGCGCGTGCTGCTGCAGTACGCGGCCATGGCCAAGGGCGACCGCACGCCGCCTGCGCGCCTGCTGCAGGACCTGCTGTTCTTCTGCGCCCAGGCGCGCCCGGCCGAGCAGGCCGGCGCTGCCCTGCAGGCCGTGCGCCAGGCCTATGGCATGCAGGCCCAGCCGCAGGTGGACTACCAGCAGACCCGCTTTGGCCGCTACGACCCGGCCGTGCTGGTGCAGGCGCGCAAGCGCATCACCACGGCGGCGGAGACCTGGTCCGCCCTGGCAGGCGGCGACCGTGCGCGCACCAAGATCGTGGTGGACCAGTTCGCCCAGGTGGCCGAATCCCTGGTCAAGCTGCACCCGGCCAGCCATGGCCTGGCGCGCATGCTGATCAAGGTGGCCGAAACCGTGGCCCGCATCGGCGAGCCGCCGCCGGCGGAACTGGCCATGGAAGTGGCCACCTCCGTGCTCTATCTGCAGGCGGCCTTTGCCACCATGGACATGGGCGACGAGGAACTGGCCGAGCAATCCGCCAACCTGGTCCAGCGCCTGGAGGAATCCCTGCAGGGCGCGCCCGCCCGGCCGCTGGAGCCCTGGATGGAGGAGCTGTACCGCCAGGCCAGCGACCACCAGACCATGGGCTCGGTCGTGGGCGAATTGCGTGCCACGCTGGCCGAGGCCGAGCGGCACCTGGACCAGTATTTCCGCAACCCCGCCGATGCCACCGTGCTGGCGCCGGTGTCTGGCCAGATGGCGCAGATGCGCGGCGTGCTGTCCGTGCTGGGTCTGGACCAGGCCACCCAGGCCATGCAGCGCATGCGCGAAACCGTGGAGCGGCTGGTATTGGGCGAGATCGCCGAGTCAGAACGTGCCCAGGTCTTCGACAAGCTGGGCAACAGCCTGGGCGCCATGGGTTTCCTGATCGACATGCTGAGCTACCAGCGCAGCATGGCGCGCAAGCTCTTTGTCTATGACGAGGCCGAAGGCGGTCTGCGCATCCTGATGGGCCGCCGTGGCCACCGCGCCGACGACGCGGGCAAGGCGCCCGAGCAGCTGCCGGCCCTGGACACCGCCGCCGTGCCGCCGCAGCGCGAAGCCGTTGCCGTGGCCCAGCCGCTGCCCGTGCCCCAGATCCAGCCCGCCGAGACTGCGCAGGACCTGCCTGCCGAACCCGCTGCGGCAGCACCGTCGGTGCCGGCGCCGCCGCCACCCTCCGTGGACCTTGTGCCCGAACCCCTGCCGCAGGCGACTGCCGCCGGGCAGCAAGCGCTGGCCGACGATGCCGAACTGGCGCAATTCGCCAAGGCGCTCGAGATACCCGCCGAAGCGGCTCAAGCAGCTGACGTGGCTGAAGCGGCCGAACCGGTGCCCGGCCCTGCTGCCGCTGCCGCCACGGCTCAGCCCGAACCCCTGCCTGAACCCGTTCCCCCGCTGGCCGGTCTGACCGTCTCGGAAGATGATTCCGACGACGAAATCCTGAGCATCTTCCTGGAAGAGGCCCGCGAGGTCGTGGACAACGGCCTGCAGGCGCTGCGCACCCTGGCCGATGAGCCCGGCAACCTCAGCGAACAGACCACGCTGCGTCGCGCCTTCCATACGCTCAAGGGCAGCTCGCGCATGGTCGGCCTGGATGAATTCGGCGAAGCCGGCTGGGCCATGGAGCAAATGCTCAATGCCTGGCTGGCCGAGCAAAAGCCCATGCCCCAGCCCATGCAGGAGCTGGCCAGCGACGCGCTGCGCGCCTTTGGCGCCTGGGCTTCGGCCATCGAGCGCCAGCAGGCCGATGCCTGGCTGGCCACGCCCTTCCGCGCCGCAGCCGATGCCATGCGCCTGGAAGGCGTGCGCGCCGACGTGGCCCTGGTGCCGCGCGCCGACCGCCGCACGCAGGCCGAGCCTGCCGCGGTCGAGGCGCCGGTGGAGCCCTTCGCCGCAGTGGAGCAGCAGCTGCAGGCCGAGCAGCGGGAAGCCCCCGAGCCGGCCGTGCCCGCCGAGACCGCCGGGCCCGCCGGTGACCTGGACATTGCGCTGGACTTCGGTCTGCTGGACCTGGACCCCCAGCCTGCGGCGGCCGTGCCCGAACAGTCGCAGGGTTCAACGCAGCCGGAGACCGCCGAGGCACCCGCCGCGCTGGCCACCGACGCGGTGGAGGAGCTGGACTTCGCCGCCTTCGAGGCGGCCATGCGCGACAGCGAGCAGGAAGCCCTGGCCGTTGTCTCGGGCGACCAGCCCGCGCTGCCCGGCACAGAGACCGTGCCCGAGGCACATGCCGACGCGCTGCCCGAGCTGCAAGCAGAAGCAGGCGCAGAAGCTGTAGGCGAAGTCGAAGCCGAAGCCGAAGTTGAAGCCGAAGAGCAGGCTCCGCACGCCGCCGTGCCGCTGGCGCCTTTCGAGGGGCTGGATCTGGACCTGACTCCGGCAGCCGCACCTGCCGAGGCCATCGAAGCCGTAGAAGCTTCCGAGGCGGAAACCCCGCAGGAGCTGCATACCGAATCCGTGGCCGATGAGGCGCCTGCGGTGGCTGAGGAGTCCGGCGCACAGGAGCCGTCCGGCGTCGATGCCGATGGCTTCAAGGTCGTGGACGGCCTGCGCATCAGCGCGCCGCTGTACAACGTCTATCTCAACGAGGCCGACGAATGGTCGCGCCGCCTGGACCTGTCGCTGCAGCAATGGGCGACCGAGCCCGGCGAGCCCGTGCCCGATGACGCCATCGCCTTCGCGCATTCGCTGGCCGGCAGCTCGGCCACCGTGGGCTTCAAGGCCTTGTCGGACCTGGCGCGCCTGCTGGAGCATGCGCTGGCCCATCTGCAGCCGCAGCGCTGCGGCACGCCTGAGCAGGTCGCCGCCTGCATTGCGGCTTCCGACGAGGTGCAGCGCCTGCTGCACCAGTTCGCGGCCGGCTTCCTCAAGACACCCCAGCCGGGCGTGGAAGAAGCACTGCAGGCACTGCTGGCGCTGGATATCGAAGTCGCGGACGCTCCGGACAGCCGGCTCGATGCGCTGCTGCCGGAGCCGTTGCCGCAGCCTGGCACGGATGCCGTGCTCGACGCCGGCGCCCATGCGCAGGCCCAGGCACAGGACGTGGCGCCGCTGGCCTATTCCATGCGCCCCCTGGTCAACGACGCACGCCAGGAAGCCGAGCTGCAGCGCCGCATCGATGAGGCCATCGCCCATGCGGTGGCCGTGGGCAACGACCTGGACGACGACATCGACGCCCTGGACGAGGTGGACCCCGACCTGTTCCCCATCTTCGAGGAAGAGGCCATCGAGCTGCTGCCCCGCCTGGGCGCTGCGCTGCGTCGCTGGCATGGCCGGCCTTCCCTGGACGAGGCGCGCCACGAAACGCTGCGCGCCCTGCACACCCTCAAGGGCAGTGCCCGGCTGGCTGGCGCCATGCGCCTGGGCGAAATGGCCCATCGGCTGGAATCCGCCGTCGAGCGGGTCGACAGCGAATCTCCCACGGCCGAGCAGATCGAGCCCTTGCTGGGCAACTTCGACGCATTGCAGGCCGGCTTCGACGTGCTGCGCGTTGCGGGCGAACAGGTGCAGGATGGGCCGCTGGGCCTGGCCGATGGGCCGGACCAGGCCGAGCCTGCCGCCTCTGCGGTGTCTTCTGACGCCACGGCCTCCGACGCCTCGGGCGCTGGCGCATCCCCGGCGCCAGCCGACGCACAGCCGGCTCCTGTCACCGCGCCGCTGCGTGCGGGCGCCCACCAGACGGTGCGCGTGCGCGCCCAGTTGCTGGACCGCCTGATCAGCCAGGCCGGCGAGGTGCTGATTGCGCGCTCGCGTGTCGATGCGCGCCTGGCCCAGGCCCGTGGCTCGCTGGACGAGCTGGCCGGCAACCTGGAGCGCCTGCGCATGCAGCTGCGCGACATCGAGGTCCAGGCCGAGAGCCAGATGCAGTCGCGCCTGGCCCTGTCCAAGGACTCGGCGGCCGGCTTCGACCCGCTTGAGTTCGACCGCTTCACGCGGGTGCAGGAACTCACGCGCATGATGGCCGAGTCGGTCAACGACGTGGCCACCGTGCAGCGCAACCTGCAGCGCGACATGGCGGGCGCCGAGGACGACCTGGTCGCCCAGGGCCGCCAGGCGCGCGAGCTGCAGCGCGACCTGCTGCGCACGCGCATGGTGGAGTTCGACTCCCTGGCCGAGCGCCTGTATGCCGTGGTCCGCCAGACCTCCAAGGAAATGGGCAAGCAGGTGCGGCTGAACATCCTCGGCGGCACCATTGAAATGGACCGGGGCATGCTGGACCGCATGATGCCGGCCTTCGAGCACCTGCTGCGCAACTGCGTGGCCCACGGCATCGAGCCGCCCGAGCAGCGCACCGCTGCCGGCAAGCCGGCCATGGGCACCATCGAAATCATCCTGAGCCAGGAGCGCAACGACGTGGCGCTGTCGGTGGAGGACGATGGCGCCGGCCTGAACCTGCAGCGCATCCGCGACAAGGCCGTGGCCCAGGGCCTGTGGCCCGAGGACCAGACGCTGACGGAGCAGGACGCCGGCCGCCTGATCTTCGAGCCCGGCTTCACCACCGCCACCGAGGTGACCGGCGTGGCCGGCCGGGGCATCGGCATGGACGTGGTGCGCTCCGAGGTCAACGCGCTGGGCGGCCGCATCGAGACCCACAGCGAAGCGGGCCGGGGCAGTGCCTTCCGCCTCGTGCTGCCGCTGACCACGGCCGTCACCCAGGTGGTCATGCTGCGCGCGGGCCGGCTGCTGGTCGGCGTGCCGGCCAGCCTGGTGGAAATTGTGCGCCGTGCGCCCTTGGATCTGCTGCAGCAGGCCTATGCCAGCCACGGCTTTGAAGATGGCGGCGAGACCCTGCCTTTCTACTGGGCGGGCGCGCTGTGGCAGTCCTCCCTGCGCAGCGAGGAAACCGTGGGCCGCACCCGGCCCGTGGTCATCCTGCGCAGCGCGTCGCAGCGCATTGCGCTGCACGTGGACGAAGTGCTGGGCAACCAGGAAGTGGTGATCAAGAACCTCGGCCCCCAGCTGGCCCGCCTGCCCGGCCTGACCGGCATGTCGGTGCTGGCCTCGGGCGCCGTGGTCCAGATCTACAACCCTGTGGCGCTGGCCAACGTCTATGGCGACGAGGTGCGCGCCCGGACCGAAGAGGCCGAGCGTGCCGCCGGCCAGGGCGACGGCGAAGCCGTGCCGGCCAGCGCGGGACCGGTCTCGGTGCCGCTGGTGCTGGTGGTGGACGACTCCATCACCGTGCGCCGCGTCACCCAGCGCCTGCTGCAGCGCGAAGGCTACCGCGTGGCCCTGGCGGCCGACGGCCTGCAGGCCATGGAGCGCCTGGCCGAGGAGCGCCCGACCCTGGTGCTGTCCGACATCGAGATGCCGCGCATGGACGGCTTCGACCTGCTGCGCAACATCCGCGCCGACGAGGCCCTGCGCGACCTGCCCGTGGTCATGATCACCTCGCGCATCGCCCAGAAGCACCGCGAGATGGCGCGCCAGCTGGGCGCCAACCACTACCTGGGCAAGCCCTACTCGGACGAGGAACTGCTGGGCCTGATCCAGCACTATTCCCTGCAAGGGAACAGCACCCAGCCTGCGCCGCTGTCACTGCAGACGGAGACGCAGGTGCTGGGCGAAGAGGCCTGAGCCTCGGCGGCCAGCCCTCGCCCCGCAAAAAAGGAGCAGCCAGCGCTGCTCCTTTTTTCTTGGCTCCGGTGTCTTTGCACCGGCTTCCTTCAGCCCGCCTGCTTGACCACGCCGTAGCGGGCCAGCGTGCGCTCGCGCGCGGCTGCGTGGTCCACCACGGGATGGGGATAGTCCGTGCCCAGCACCACGCCGGCCTCGGCCAGCTCCAGCGGCCGGGCCTGCCAGGGCGCGTGGCGCAGCGCGGCGGGCAGGCGGGCCAGTTCGGGCACGTAGCGCTCGATGAAGCGCGCGTCGGCATCGAACTTCTGGCTTTGCGTGATGGGGTTGAAGATGCGGAACCAGGGCTGGGCGTCGCAGCCCGTGGAGGCCGCCCACTGCCAGCCGCCGTTGTTGGCCGCCAGGTCGAAGTCGTTGAGCTGGCGCGCAAACCAGGCCTCGCCCCGGCGCCAGTCTATGCCCAGATCCTTGACCAGGAAGCTGGCCGCCACCATGCGCAGCCGGTTGTGCATGTAGCCCGTGGTGTTGAGCTGGCGCATGGCGGCATCGACCAGCGGATAGCCGGTGCGGCCCTCGCACCAGGCGGCGTACAGCGCATCGGCCTCGGGGCCGGTATCCCACACGATGGCGTCGTAGGCGGGCTTGAAGCTGGCGTGCACCACGTGCGGATGGTGGGCCAGGATCTGGAAATAGAAGTCGCGCCAGACCAGCTCGGACAGCCAGGTGGCGGCTCCCTCGCTGTCGTGCGGCTGCTGCTGCGTCTGCTCCCAGGCCAGCCTTGCCAGGCGGCGGATGGAGACCGTGCCAAAGCGCAGGTGCACGCTCAGGTAGCTGGGGCCCTTGACGGCGGGAAAGTCGCGCGCCTGCCTGTAGCGCCGCAGGCGCGGCAGGAAGTCGGCCAGCAGTTCCTCGGCGCCAGCGCAGCCCGTGGGCAGGCGCAGGCCGTCCAGCGTGCCGGCCTCAAAGCCCAGGTCGGCTGCGGTGGGCACGGGGCGGCGCTCGCCTTCGGGGCGTGGCGCCAGGCGCTCGGGCAGGTCGCGATCGCTGGGGTAGGCGGACAGGAAGAACGGCGTGACCTGGCGCAGCCAGGCGTTCTTGTACGGCGTGAACACCGAGAACGGCGCGCCGGCCTGGGTCAGCACCTCGTCGCGCGCAAAGACCATGTGGTCCTTGAAGCTGTGCAGGGCCACGCCCTCGGCGGCCAGGGCCTGGCGCACGCGGGCGTCGCGGGCCAGTGCGTCGGGCTCGTCGTCCCAGTTGCAGAACACGGCCTGGGCGCCGAGCTGCCGGGCCAGGGCCGGGATCTGCTCAGCGGGCCGGCCGCGGCGCACGATGAGGCCGGTGTCGGCGCGGCCCGAGGCCTCGCGCAGCGCATCGTCCAGGCCCGTCAGGCTCTGGCAGATGAACTCCACGCGCCGGTCGGCACGGGGCAGGGGGGCGAGGATGTCGTCGTCGAAGATGAACACGCAATGCACCTGCCGGCACTGGCGCAGCGCATGGTAGAGGGCGGCATGGTCGGACAGGCGCAGGTCGCGCCGCAGCCAGACCAAGCCCACAGGGTAAGAAGGTGGCATGGATCGCCGGTAAAATCCGTCGTTATGTCTGCTGAAACTGCGCCTATCAATCTGACGCACCACTTCCTGATTGCCATGCCTGGCCTGGAAGACGAAGCGTTCTCGCGCAGTGTGATCTACCTGTGCGAACACAGCGAGCGCGGTGCGCTCGGTCTGATTATCAACAAGCCCTCGCAGCTTACGCTGGAAGGCCTGCTGGAAAAGGTGGATCTGGCCCTGGGCCGCGAGGACCTTCGCGGCAACCGCGTCTTCAACGGCGGGCCCGTACAGACCGATCGCGGCTTCGTGCTGCACGATCCCATGGTGATCGAAGGCGCGCCCGACGACGAGTCCGCCTACGCCTCGACCATGACCATTCCCGGCGGCCTGGAGATGACCACCTCCAAGGACGTGCTCGAAGCCCTGTCCGACGGCGCAGGCCCCAAGCGCCTGCTGGTCACCCTGGGCTACGCGTCCTGGGGCGAGGGCCAGCTGGAGTCGGAGCTGGCCGAAAACGCCTGGCTCACGGTGGGCGCCGACGCCAACGTCATCTTCGATACCCCGGTCGACGACCGCTATGACCGCGCCCTGGGCCTGCTGGGCCTGCAGCGCTGGATGATCTCGCCCGAAGCGGGGCGCGCATGAGCCTGCCCGCTCCCGAGTCCCAGGCAGCAGCGGCAGCCGGCACGGCCGTGCCGCCCACCGTTCCCTCCCATTTCCAGAGTTTCGTGGCCTTCGATTTCGGGGCCAAGCGCACGGGCTGCGCCGTGGGCACGCGCATGCTGCGCTCGGCCAACCCGCTGCCCACCATCCGCGCCGAGGCCGGCGAGGCCCGCCTGGCCCAGGCCGGCGAGCGCATCAAGGAGTGGCAGCCCGATGCGCTGGTCATCGGCGTGCCCTACCACCCCGACGGCAATGCGCACGAGAACACGGCGCGGGCGAAGAAATTCGGCCGCCAGCTCAAGAGCCGCTTCGGCCTGCCTGTCTACGAGGTGGACGAGCGCTACAGCACCACCGAGGCCCTGGCCGGTGGCGCAAGGGATGCCGATGCGGCCTCGGCCTGCATCATTCTTGAACAGTTTTTGAGGAGTCTTCCATGAGTGAATCCATTGCGGGAGCCGGCAGCCTGGTGCTGGACGCCGAGGCCCTGTACCGCGAACTGCTGCGCGGCGTGCGCAGCCTCATGGGGCCTGAAACCCGCCTGGCCGGCATCACCTCGGGCGGCGCCTGGCTGGTGGAGCGCCTGCACAAGGACCTGAACCTGCCCGGCAACCCCAGCGTGCTGTCCTCGGCCCTGCACCGCGACGACTTCGCGCAGCGCGGCATGGCCACCAGCGCCCAGACGCAGATCGACTTTGACGTCAACGGCGCCGACATCCTGGTGCTGGACGACGTGCTCTACACCGGCCGCACCGTGCGCGCCGTGCTCAACGAACTCTATGACTACGGCCGCCCGGCCTGCGTGCGCCTGGCGGTGCTGGTGGACCGGGGCGGGCGCGAGCTGCCCTTCCAGGCCGACTTTGCCGCCGCGCGCATCGCGCTGCCGGCCGACCGCCTGCTGTCGCTGGCGCGCGATGACGCCGGCGTCTTCCAATTCCGCATCCAAGAGGCCTGACCGTGCTGTACAAGCGCAATCCCCAGCTCAACAAGAACGGCGAACTGATCCACCTGCTGTCCACCGAAGGACTGTCCAAGGACATCCTGACCCACATCCTGGACACGGCGGCCAACTTCGTCAGCGTCAATGACCGCGAGGTCAAGAAGGTGCCGCTGCTGCGCGGCAAGAGCGTGTTCAACCTGTTCTTCGAGAACAGCACGCGCACGCGCACCACGTTCGAGATCGCGGCCAAGCGCCTGTCGGCCGACGTGTTCAACCTGGACATCGCGCGCAGCTCGGCCAGCAAGGGCGAGTCGCTGCTGGACACCATCGCCAACCTCTCGGCCATGGCCGCCGACATCTTCGTCGTGCGCCACAGCGAGTCGGGTGCGCCCTACCTCATCGCCCAGCATGTGGCGCCCCATGTCCACGTGGTCAATGCCGGCGACGGCCGCCACGCCCACCCCACGCAGGGGCTGCTGGACATGTACACCATCCGCCACTACAAGAAGGACTTCGCCAACCTGCGCGTGGCCATCGTGGGCGATGTGCTGCATTCGCGCGTGGCGCGCTCCGACATCCATGCGCTGACCACGCTGGGCGCGGCCGAAGTGCGCGTTGTCGGCCCGCGCACCCTGGTGCCGCCGGACCTGGCGCAGATGGGCGTGCGCGTCTTCCACACGCTGGAAGAGGGCATCCGGGACTGCGACGTGATCATCATGCTGCGCCTGCAGAACGAGCGCATGAGCGGCGCCCTGCTGCCGTCCAGCCAGGAATACTTCAAGAGCTTCGGCCTCACGGCCGAGAAGCTGCGCCTGGCCAAGCCGGACGCCATCGTCATGCACCCGGGACCCATCAACCGCGGCGTGGAGATCGACTCCGAAGTGGTCGATGGCCCGCAGGCCGTGATCCTGTCGCAGGTGTCCTTCGGCATCGCGGTCCGCATGGCCGTCATGTCCATCGTCGCCGGCAACGAGGCTTGAAATGAAGCACCCCCTGAGCGACTGCGTCGCTTCCCCCTCTCTCGCTACGCGGGAGGGGGGCGTACGGGCAGCCGGCGACGCCCTCGCTGCAGGGCGGCCTTTGCTCGGCGTCCCTGAGATGGGCCATGCTTTTTCCATGCCCGGTGTCCTGGACTGAGTTCAGGCGCTTTTTGTGAATGCAAATGTTTTTGATCGCCGCAGGCCGCAGCCCATGCGCCGCCTGCGGTCTACGGGGTAGCAAACCATGAAGATACTCATCCGCAACGGCCGAGTGATGGACCCGGCACGGGGCCTGGACCAGCAGGCCGACGTGGCCATCGACGGCGGCAAGGTGCTGGCCATCGGCAAGGCGCCCGAGGGATTTGCCGCAGAACGCGAGATCGATGCCGCCGGCTGCTGGGTGCTGCCGGGCCTGGTCGATCTGGCCGTGCGCCTGCGCGAGCCCGGCCACGAGCACGAAGGCATGCTGCAGTCCGAGATGGCCGCCTCGGTGGCCGGTGGCGTGACCAGCCTGGTCTGCCCGCCTGATACCGATCCCGTGCTCGACGAGCAGGGCCTGGTGGAGATGCTCAAGTTCCGCGCCGAGAAGCTGCACCAGTCGCGCCTGTTCCCGCTGGGCGCGCTGACGCTGGGCCTCAAGGGCGAGGTGCTGACCGAAATGGCCGAGCTGACCGAGTCCGGCTGCATCGGCTTCGGCCAGGCCGAGGTGCCCATGACCAGCACCCAGACCCTGCAGCGCGCCCTGGCGTATGCGGCCACCTACGGCTACACCGTGTGGCTGCGCCCGCAGGAGCTGTACCTGGGCAAGGGCGTGGCCGCCAGCGGCCCGCTGGCCACGCGCATGGGCCTGTCCGGCGTGCCCGTGGCGGCCGAGACGATTGCCCTGCACACCATCTTCGAGCTGATGCGCGGCACCCAGGCGCGCGTGCACCTGTGCCGCCTGTCCAGCGCCGCAGGCGTGGAACTGGTGCGCCGTGCCAAGGCCGAAGGCCTGCAGGTCACGGCCGACGTGTCCATCAACTCGCTGCACCTGACCGATACCGACATCGGCTACTTCGACAGCAGCGCCCGCGTCACGCCGCCGCTGCGCCAGCAGCGCGACCGCGATGCGCTGTCTGCCGCGCTGGCCGATGGCACCATCGACGCCCTGGTCTCCGACCACACGCCCGTCGATGAGGATGCCAAGGTCCTGCCCTTTGCCGAGGCCGAGCCCGGCGCCACGGGCGTGGAGCTGCTGCTGTCGCTGGCCGTCAAGTGGTCGCAGGACGGTGGCGTGCCTTTGAACCGTGCCCTGGCCGCCATCACGGCATCGCCCGTGCAGGTGCTGGGATCGGCGCTGGGCGAGCTGCAGGGGCAGCTGGGCCGGCTGGCCGAGGGCGGCGTGGCCGACCTGTGCATCGTCGATCCGCAGGCGGCCTGGACGGTCAAGCCCCAGGAGCTGGCCAGCCAGGGCAAGAGCACGCCCTTCGGCGGCTACGAACTGCCGGCCCGCGTGCGCTGCACGCTGGTCGACGGCCATATCGCTTACGAACGCCGCTGAACATGAGCCGTCTGCGCAGGGGAGGGCGCGCCACGCTGCGCGCAGCGCGCCTGTTCGGCCATGTGTGCAAGGGGCTGTGGATCGTGGCCCTGCGCTTTCCGCAGCTGCCCGAGGAGCGCCAGCACGCCCATGTGCAGGCCTGGGCCCTGCAGTTGCTGGCCCATGCGGGCGTGCGCCTGGAGATCCAGGGCGAGCCGCCGAGCCAGGGCCCCGTGCTCATGGTCAGCAACCATATTTCCTGGCTCGACATTCCCGTGCTGCATGCGGCGCGGCATTGCCGCTTCATCTCCAAGTCCGACGTCAAGGGCTGGCCGCTGATCGGCACGCTGGCCACGGCGGCGGGCACGCTGTACATCGAGCGCACCTCGCGCCGCGATGCGCGGCGCATGGTGCAGAGCATGGAGGAATCCCTGCAGCGCCGCGAGATCCTGGCCATCTTCCCGGAAGGCACGACGGGCGACGGCCGCAAGCTGCTGCCCTTCCATGCCAATTTGCTGCAGGCGGCCGTGCAGATCGGTGCGCCCGTGCTGCCCGTGGGCCTGCGCTTCATCGACGGCGCCACCGGCCAGATCAGCCACGCGCCCAGCTACGAGGGCGATGAAACCCTGCTGGGCTCCATCTGGCGCACGCTGTGCGCCGACGACCTGGTCGCCGCCGTCCACTATGGCCAGCCGCAGACGGCCGATGGCCGCGACCGCCGCGTCTGGGCCCAGGACCTGCATGCCGAGGTGGACCGGCTGCGCCAGGCCTGAACCTTGCCAGCGACATGACAGACACCTTCTCGCTTCGGCCCTCGCGGCCCGATGACCTTCCGGCCCTGAACGCCGTGCTCTGGGCCACCTACGACAGCACCTGGAAGCCGCAGCTGACGGCGGACAAGGATGCGCGGTTCCGCGCCTCGGGCCGCACCGCGCAGTACGTGCAGTCGCGCGGCCACCTGTTCTGGGTGGCCGAGTGCGATGGCGTGGTGGCCGGCTTCGTGGACCGCGTGGATGACTTCATCGGCGCCCTGCATGTGCTGCCGGCCTGGCAGGGGCGCGGCGTGGGCCGTGCGCTGCTGGCCCACGCGGAGCAGGCCATGCGCGCCGACGGCCACGCCCAGGTGCGGCTGGAGACCGACAGCTTCAACACCCAGGCCCTGGGCTTTTACACGGCGCAGGGATATGCCACGCTGGACACCTATCCCGACGAGGAATGGGACTGCGGCCTGACCACGGTGCTCATGGGCAAGCCGCTGGCCTGAAGGCCAGGGCGGAGCAGGCCTGCCCTCAGTTGCTGTAGGGCTGTCGCTCCAGCACCAGGTTGGCGAAGTCCTCCACCAGGTCGGCGCCCAGTTCCTCGATGGCGTCGTCCTCCTCGTCAAAGGCCCAGACCACGCGGATGTCCGTGCCCTTTTGCCCGGCCTGGTCCAGCAGCGCGAACAGCGAGCGCAGGCCCATGGTGGAGGCGCTGTTGATGTACTGCAGCTTCATCTCGGCCACGAAGCGAGGAGGCTGGCTGGCCTCGAAATACCGGCCCAGCATGGACAGGATGGGGTTGAAGAAGGGCAGGGGATTTTCGGGATAGCACTCGCCTTCGATGCGCAGAAGCTGCTCGGCCGGCGAGAAGACCACTTCGGGCGTGACGGAGGTGCGTTCGGATTTCAATGCTTGCATGGCGGCAGGTCGGTTCGTTGAAGGACGCCCGGCGTTCAGATCAGCGCCTTGACGTGGAATACGGCATGGGGCGCGGTCTCGGCGGCGTCCTCTCCCGTGGCGATGTGGTACTGCAGCGGTGCCGAGGCATCGCGCGCAATGGTCAGCCAGCCCAGGCCCGCGCCCCGGCTGATGTCGTCGCTGGTGCCGTGGTCCGTGTTGTGCAGCTGGGCCTTGTAGGCGGCCTTGATCTCGGGGTGGCTCATGGCGCGCACGGCATCCAGCTTGGCGGCCAGGCGCGGCACATGCTCGCTGCGCACGGCATTGCTGCAGGCGATCCAGAAGCGGGCCGGCGCCTGCTCGGCGCCCGCCTCCTTGGCACAGGCCAGCGCATCGATGCGGCCCACGCCGATGGCGCCCTGTGGCACGGGCGCACTGAGCGCCTGGCGGGGGCCGGTTTCGGCCGCAGGCAGGGGCGCTGCGTAGTGCAGCACGTTCTGCGCCATCTCGATGAAGGTGGAAAACAGCTTGCGCTTGGCGCTGCTCGATCCGTCCTCGCTGGCCAGGCGGCTCTTGAGCGTGTCGGCCGCCGCCTGGATCACGTGGGGGTTGAAGGTGCCCGCGTAGTACAGCAGCAGGCCGTTGTGCTCGGCCTGGGCGCGCATCTGAGCGAATTCGGCCGGGCTCATGGCTGGCCTTGCACGCAGGTGGCGGGCTGCAGGGCCTGGTTGCGCCAGACCAGCAGAGACACATCGTCGCGCCGGCGCTGCGTGCCCTGCCACTGGGCGAAGGCCTGCCGGAATTCGGCGCAGGCCTGGGCGGCGGGGCGGTCCTGCTGCTCGTGCAGGAAGCGCGCCAGGCGCTTTCTGCCGTGGGCGATCTGGCGCGGCCCACCCAACTGGTCGATGACGCCATCGGTGGCCACCATCAGCAGCGAGCCAGGCGCGACCTCCAGCACCTGCGTGCTCCAGGCCGCGTCGTCGGGCGTGGTCGCATAGCCTATGCCCAGCTTGTCGCCGGCATGGATCTGCACCTGGGCCGCCTCCTGCACGCCGGGCGGCGCCACCAGCAGGTCCAGCCGGGCCGATGCAAAGCGCAGTTGCGTGCCGCAGGGCGACTGCAGGAACAGCGCGGCGTCCAGGCCATCGCTGGAGGTCTTCTCCGCCGGCAGGCCGTCGGCGGGGGCCGCTGGTGCGCCCCAGGCCGGCTGGGCGTCGCGGGTGCGCTGCTGCAGCACGCGCTTGATGTAGCGGTTCATCTGGCCCAGCAGGGCGCCGGGGTCGATGGCGGCGCCGGTGCCGGCGCTGGTGCCGATACCTGCAGGCGCCACGGCCTGTTCGAGGAAGGACAGGGCAATCAGCGTCATGAAGGCGCCCGGCACGCCGTGGCCCGTGCAGTCGAACATGCAGCCCAGCAGGCCCTGCGGTGTGGCACGGAAGAAATACGCATCGCCGCCCACCACGTCGCGCGGCTCCCACAGCAGGCCGTGGTCGGCCAGCTGGCTGGCCAGCACGCGGTCGGACTCGACCAGGTGCGAGCGCTGGATCAGGCTGGCGTAGTCGATGCTGGCCATGAGCTGGCGCGTCTTGTCGGCCTCGATGTCGGACATGGCGGCCATCAGCGCGTGGCCAGTGCCTATGCCTGCATAGCGGCCTTCCTCGACGGTGATGAAGCCGTCCTTGAGCACGCGGCTGCCGCTGGCCAGCGCCTGCTGCACCAGCTGGTCGATGGGCAGGCCGGCCGCCACCACCATGGGCGCGGTGTCGGTGAATACCAGGCAGCTGCGGCGGCCGAACACGTCGCGCGCAAAGGGCCGCGCGTACTGCTCCATGAAGCGCTGGCGGTTGATCAGGCCCAGCGGCCGGTCGTCGGCCACCACGGCCAGGGTTTCGAGCAGGGGCTGCTCGCTGAACAGCCGGTGCACGTCCTCGTTGCTGGTGTCGGGGGGAATCGGCGCCGTGGGCTGGCTGAGCTGGCCTGCGCGGGCCAGCAGGCGTGGCGCGGCGGGCGCAGGGGCAAGCGCCGGAACCGGTGTCGGAGCAGATGCAGCGTGCTGCGTGGAGGAGGGGTCCAGAGCAAACATGGGTGGCCTTGAATTGTCGCAAGATGTGACAGATTCTGGGTTTCACCCATGACCGTCGGATGACAAAGGCCTGGACGGCGCGGCGGCGGCCGCCTGCTCAGGCCGCTGCGGTCTGCGCAGTGCCCTGTCTCTCGCGCGGGAAGGCGACCACGTGATTCATGTCCAGCCGTATGCCCACCCACTCGCCCACCGCATGGTCGTGGTGGCTGGGCACATGGGCCAGCACGCTGTGGCCGCTGGCCAGCTCCAGCGTGTAGAGGAACTCCGAGCCGCGAAACGCCTTGCGCAGGATGCGCGCCTGCACGGGCGAGGCATCGTCGTGCACCACATCGTCGGCGCGCAGCAGCACATCGCACTCGCCGTCCGCAAACTGCGCAGGCAGCGGGCAGGTGGCCGGATCGACCAGATCGCCCAGCGCCGTGCGCGCCACCACGCCGCCGGCACCGCTGGGCGCCAGCGTGGCCGGCACGAAGACGCCGTGGCCGATGAAGTCCGCCACGAAGCGCGTGGCCGGCCGGTGGTACAGCGAATAGGCGTCGTCCCACTGCTGCAGCTGCCCCTGGTGGACCACGCCGATCATGTCGCCGATGGCAAACGCCTCCAGCTGGTCGTGCGTGACGAACAGGGCCGTGGCGCCTGCGGCCTTGAGGATGCCGCGCACCTCATGCGCCAGGCGCTCGCGCAGGTCCACGTCGAGGTTGGAAAACGGCTCGTCCAGCAGCATCAGCTGCGGGCTGGGCGCCAGCGCGCGGGCCAGCGCCACGCGCTGCTGCTGGCCGCCTGACAGCTCGTGCGGAAACCTTCCTGCACTGCCGGCCAGGCCCACCAGCTCCAGCACCTCGGCCACGCGCTCGGCCTGGCGCGCCTTGGGCAGATGGTGGATGCCGAAGGCCACGTTGCGGCCCACGTTCAGATGGGGGAACAGCGCATAGTCCTGGAACACCATGCCGATGCGCCGCTGCTCGGGAGGGAGCGAGAAATCCGCGCTGCCCACGAGCTGGCCGTCGATGCGGATCTCGCCGCCGCTCACGGGCTCCAGGCCCGCCACGGCACGCAGCAGCGTGGTCTTGCCGCAGCCCGAGGGGCCGATGAGCACGCCGATGTCGCCAGCGGCCAGATTCAGCGTGACGCCCTGCACGGCAGGCCTGTCGCGGCCCGGGTAGCGCACCTCGAGTTGGGAGACGGTCAAAAACATGCGGCGATTGTAGAACCGCGCAAATGAATAGAATTCGCATTTGCATTGGCGGGCCAGGGGCATGCCCGGAGCCCGCCGACTCCAGCAGCCCGCAGGCACGTCCGGTCTCGGCGGCACCTCGGCCCACAGGCCGGTGGCTGCCGCGGATCCCGGCCCGTTCCATAGCCCGGCAGCCAGATCCTCCCCCTCATCCTCTAGCCGAGACCTCCGCTTTGCGCCGTCTGTCGTCCGTACTCCGCTCCCTTCCCCTGCTCCTGCTGGCCCTGGTGCTGATGCTGCCCGTGCTGGCCGTGCTCGGCTCCTGGCTGCCTCTGGGGCAGGGCGATGCCCTGGCCGGCTCCATCCTGCGCGAGATGGCCGCCACCGTGCTGCCCGGCTACCTGTGGACCACGGTCTGGCTGGGCCTGCTGGTGGCGCTGGGCGCGGCCATCGTGGGCACGGGCACGGCGGCGGCCGTGACGCTGTTCGACTTCCGGGGCCGGCGCCAGCTGGAATGGCTGCTGCTGCTGCCGCTGGCCATGCCGGCCTATGTCACTGCCTATGCCTATACCGACTTCCTGCAGTTCAGCGGCGCGCTGCAGACCTGGATGCGCGACACCTATGGCCTGGAAGGCCGGCTCCTGCCCGAGGTGCGCAGCCTCGGCGGCGCGGTCTGGGTCTTCATCTTCTCGCTCTACCCGTATGTCTACCTGCTGGCGCGCACCGCGCTGGGCGAGCGCGCCGCGCACCTGATGGAGGCCGCACGCCTGATGGGCGCGCCGCTGTCGCGGCGCATCTGGTCGGTGGCGCTGCCGCTGGCGCGCCCGGCCGTGGCCGCTGGCGTGGCCCTGGTGGTGATGGAGACGCTGGCCGACTTCGGCGTGGTCAGCTATTTCGGCATACAGACCTTCACCACGGGCATCTACAAGGCCTGGCTGTCCATGGACAACCGCATTGCCGCTGCGCAGCTGGCCACCTTCCTGCTGGTGCTGGTGGTGCTGCTGCTGCAGCTGGAGCTGCGCGCGCAGCGGCGCATGCGCTTCGTCACCGGCAGCACGGGCCGCGCCGGCTCGGCCGAGGCGCAGCCGCTGCGCCTGCGCGGCTGGCGCTGCGCGCTGGCCTGGCTGGTGTGCCTGCTGCCTGTGCTCATGGGCTTTGTGGCGCCCGTGTTCTTCATGCTGCGCCCGCTGGCGGCCGACTGGTCGGTGCTGCCCTGGGACCGCTTCCTCGACTGGGCGCTCAACAGCGTGCGCCTGGGCGCCATCACCTCGGTGCTGGCCGTCATCATCGCCGTGGCCCTGGCGTTTGCCGTGCGCCGCCACAAGGAGTCGGCCGTCACGCGCGGCGTGGTGCAACTGGCCAGCCTGGGCTATGCGGTGCCGGGCGCCGTGGTCGTCGTCGGCCTGCTGCTGCCCGTGGGCTGGGTGCAGCAGGTGCGGCCCGAATGGGGGTTTGCCGGCCTGGTCACGGCCACCGCCGTGGGCATTGTCTGGGCCTACCTGGTGCGCTTTTGCGCCGTGGCCCTGCAGTCCATGCAAAGCGGCTATGCGCGCATCGCGCCCAGCCTGGACGACTCGGCCCGCATGCTGGGCGCGGGCGCCTGGGGCATGCTGTCGCGCGTGCACTGGCCGCTGCTCAGGCGCTCCACGGCGGCGGCGGCGCTGCTGGTCTTCGTCGATGTGATGAAGGAGCTGCCCGCCACCATGGTGCTGCGCCCCTTCAACAGCGACACCCTGGCCGTCGTGGCCTACCAGCTCGCGCGCGACGAACGCCTGGGCGAGGCCGCCCTGCCGTCGCTGGCCCTGGTGCTGGTGGGCCTGATCCCCGTGATCATGCTCAGCCGCACGCTGCGCGCCGAGCGCCCGGGCACGGCCCGCTGAGCCTGCGCCGCCGGGCGCTGCAAAGCGCGGCCCGGCAAACCCCGCTACGCTCGCGCCATGCACGCCAGAGTCCTGCGCTATCTCGACGAAGTAGTCCGCCGCGGTTCCATCCGCAAGGCGGCCGAACATCTGCACGTGGCCCCCACGGCCGTCAACCGCCAGATCCTCGACCTGGAGGCCGAGCTGGGCACGCCCCTGTTCGAGCGCATCCACAAGCGCCTGCGCCTCACCCCGACGGGCGAGATGGTGCTGGCCCATGTGCGCGCCACGCTGCGCGAGCATGCGGCGCTGCGCGAGCGCATTGCCGAACTGCAGGGCGCGCGCAGCGGCGAGATCACCGTGGCCGCGACCACGGGGCTGGCCGGCTCGCTGCTGCCCTCGCTGGTGCATGAATTCCGCCAGCGTCACCCGGGCATCGTGGTGCGCATCATCGACCTGCCCCTGAGCGACATCGCGGCCGCCGTGGAAGGCGGCGACGCCGACCTGGGCCTGGCCTACGACCTGTCCGAACGCCCCGCGCTGCGCGCGCTGGCCACCAGCGAATGGCAGATCGGCGCCATCGTGCCGCCCCGGCATGCGCTGGCGCGCCAATCGTCCGTGCTGCTCAGCGAGTGCATAGGCCATCCGCTCATCCTGCCCGCGCCGCCGCTGTCCATCCGCAGCCTGCTGGACGAAGCCTTTGCGCGCAACGCCATCGAGGTCACGCCCGTGGCCGAGTCCACCTCCATGGCGCTGATCCAGCGCCTGGTCATGCTGGGCGAGGGCATCGCCCTGCTCAACCCGCTGGACGTGATGGAGGAGCGCAGCCGCAATGCCCTGGTCTTCGTGCCTTTGCGCGATGCGCATCTGCGGCGGCAGACGCTGGTGCTGACCGGCCGGGCCAGGGGGCAGTTGAGCGCGGCGGGCGAGCTGATGGCCCAGTCCATCGGCCAGGCGCTGGCAAGGCTGTTTGCCGGGGGGCGGTGAGTCTTAGGCACTTGTCCACTTTTTGTGGACACATCGGGCGGAATTCAGCGCTATCGGCAATGGCGTGTCCTTCCTAGACTGGCGGCTTTTCCATTTCGAAGAAGAGAACGCCATGACCTTGATCGCACTGAACGCCGATGTACTCGTCACCATGGATGCGCAGCGCCGCGAGATCCGCGACGGCGCCCTGGTGGCCGACGGCCCGGCCGTGCAATGGGTGGGCGCCACGGCCGATCTGCCGCCGCAGTACCGCCGCATGGTGGACGACGGCACGGCCCAGGTGCTGGACATGCGCGGCCGCGTGGTGATGCCGGGCCTGGTCAACACGCACCACCACATGTACCAGAGCCTCACGCGCGCCGTGCCTGCCGCGCAGGATGCGGAGCTGTTCTCGTGGCTGACCAACCTGTACATGCTGTGGTCGCACCTCACGCCGGAGATGATCCACGTCTCCACCCAGACCGCCATGGCCGAGCTGATGCTGTCGGGCTGCACCACCACCAGCGACCACCTGTACCTGTATCCGAATGGCGCTCGGCTGGATGACTCCATCGCCGCGGCGCAGCAGATGGGCATGCGCTTTCATGCGGCGCGCGGCTCCATGAGCCTGGGCCGCAGCAAGGGCGGCCTGCCGCCCGACGCGGTGGTGGAGGAAGAGGAAGCCATCCTGCGCGACAGCCTGCGCCTGATCCAGCAGTACCACGACAGCGCACGCCACTCCATGCTGCGCGTGGTGCTGGCGCCGTGCTCGCCGTTTTCGGTGACGCGCGAGCTGATGCGCGAGTCCGCCGTGCTGGCGCGTGCGCATGGCGTGTCGCTGCACACCCACCTGGCCGAGAACGACAACGACGTCGCCTTCTCTCGCGAGAAATTCGGCCTCACCCCCGCGCAGTACGCCGAAAGCCTGGGCTGGGTCGGCCCCGATGTCTGGCATGCCCACTGCGTCAAGCTCGATGCCGAGGGCATTGCGCTGTTCGCGCGCACGGGCACGGGCGTGGCGCATTGCCCGTGCTCCAACATGCGCCTGGCCTCGGGCATTGCGCCCGTGCGCACCATGCGCGATGCGGGCGTGCCCGTGGGCCTGGGCGTGGACGGCAGCGCCTCCAACGACGGCGCCCACATGCTGGGCGAGGCGCGCCAGGCCCTGCTGCTGCAGCGCGTGGGCCACGGCCCTGCCGCCATGGGCGCGCGCGAGGCGCTGGAGATCGCCACCCTGGGCGGCGCGCGCGTGCTGGGGCGCGACGACATCGGCGCGCTGGCGCCGGGCATGTCGGCCGACTTCGTGGCCTTCGACATGTCGGGCGTGGGTTACGCGGGCGCAGGCCATGACCCCGTGGCCGCGCTCGTGTTCTGCACGCCCACCGACGTGTCCACCAGCGTCATCAACGGCCGTGTCGTGGTGCGTGACGGCCACCTGCTCACGGCCGACCTGCCGCGCGTGCTGACCCGCCACCGCGAACTGGCCCGCACGCTGTTCGAGCGCGCAGCGGGCCACTGACATCACCCTGCAGCGCGGCAGGCCGGCACCCAGGCCATCGCGGGTGCCGACCTGCCGCGCTGCGCCATTCCCCCGAAGCATCTCCAGGAGGCTCGAAGACCCGGACAGCACTTTCAGGACCCCCACCCTTTTCCGGCACCACTGCCCCGACATACATACAAGCGCCTCTGAAGAGGCCAACGGCCAGGACACAAGGAGACAAGACAATGGAACAACTGCTTTACAAGGTGGAAGACCGACCGCCAATGCTCATCACCACGGTCCTTCTGTCGCTGCAGCACCTGCTGGCGGCGCTGGGCGGCATCATCGCCGTGCCCCTGGTCTTCGGCGGGGCGCTCAAGCTGCCGGCCGACCAGATCGTGGCGCTGGTGAATGCAGCGCTGCTGGGCTCGGGCGTGGTCACCATCGTCCAGTGCAGGGGGGTGGGGCCCGTGGGCATACGGCTGCCCTGCGTCATGGGCACCAGCTTCGCCTTCGTGGGCGCGGGCATCAGCGTGGGGCTGGAGCATGGCGTGGCCGGCATCCTGGGCTCCTCGCTGGTAGGGTCGCTGGTGATGATCGTGGGCAGCTACTTCATGCCCGTGATCCGCCGCTTCTTCCCGCACACCGTGACCAGCGTGGTCGTGACCATGATCGGCCTGTCGCTGACCCCCGTCGCCGTGGACTGGGCTGCGGGCGGCGTGGGCCGCAGCGACTACGGCGCGATCGGCCACCTGGCCATCGCCGGCTTCGTGCTGGTGCTGGTGATCGGCTTCGTGCAGTGGGGCAGGGGCATCGTCTCTGCCTCGGCCGTGGTGCTGGGCATCGCCTGCGGCTATGTGCTGTGCCTGGCGCTGGGCCTGATCGACTTCACCCAGGTGAGCGAGGCCGCGGTCTTCGCCATCCCGCAGCCGCTGACCTTCGGCATGACGTTCCCGGTGGCCGGCATCGTCGCCATGTCCATCGCTTTTCTGGTGACCATCGTCGAGACCACGGGCACCTTCATGGCCCTGGGCGCGGCCACGCAGACGCGCATCGACGGCAAGCGCCTGTCCAGCGGCATGCTGTGCGACGGCGTGGGCTCGGCCTTCGCGGCCGTGATGTCCAGCCCTCCGCTGTCCACCTTCGCCCAGAACGTGGGCGTGGTCTCGCTGACCGGCGTGGCCAGCCGCCATGTGGTCATGCTGACGGGCGTCATGCTGCTGCTGGCCGGACTCTTTCCCGTGCTGGGCGCACTGGTGGTGACGATTCCGCAGCCCGTGCTCGGCGGCGCGGGGCTGATGATGTTTGCCATGATCATTTCTGCCGGCATCCGCATGCTCAGCGGCGCCGAGCACTCGCGGCGCGCCAGCCTGATCATCGCGGTCTCGCTGGGCTGCGGCCTGGCGGTCACGGTGCGCCCGGACCTGCTGGCCCGCATGCCTGCCTTCGTGCGCGAAGTCTTCGGCTCGGGCATTACCGTCGGCGCCCTGGTCGCGGTGGGGCTGAACCTGCTGCTGCCCGGCCGCGAGGTCGATGCCCATCCCGAGGAAGCCGTGGCCTGAGGCGCATTTTCATGGGCCTACACTGCGGCCCATGAACACCACCGCCCCCCGCACCGACATCACCATCTACCACAACAACCGCTGCAGCAACTCGCGCGGCGCGCTGGCCCTGCTGCGCGACAACGGCATAGAGCCGACCATCGTCGACTACATCGCCCAGCCCCTGGACGCTGAGCAACTGCAGGCCCTGGTCCGGCAGCTGGGCATGCCCGTGCGCGAGCTGCTGCGCAGCAAGGAAGCCGTCTTCGCCGAGCTGGGCCTGGGCGATGCATTGGCCAGCGATGCGCAGTTGCTCGCCGCCGTGGCCGAGCACCCGGTGCTGCTCAACCGCCCCATCGTCGTCACGCCCAAGGGCGCGGCGCTGTGCCGCCCGCCGGAGAAGGTGCTGGCGCTGATCTGAGATGCACGGCGAGGCCTCTAAGCCTCGCCTAAGTCTGCCCCTTCAGACTTCTCCCCAACGCAGCAAGGAACGCTGCTTTTGAGGAAAGGTCTGCCATGAACAAGATTCTGTCGACTCCCCGCCGTCTGGTGCTGGCCCTGGTGGCCGCAGGTGCCATCGGCGCCCTGGGCGCCACGGGCGCCGGTCTGGTTGGTGTGGTGCATGGCGATGCGCGTGCCGCCACGTCGCTGTTTGCGCCTGCGGCACAGCCTGCTTCTGCCGCTTCTCCAGCTTCTCCCGCCGGTGCCGTGGCGGCGCCCAACTTTGCCGACATCACGGCGCGCAATGGCGCGGCCGTGGTCAACATCAGCGTGGTCGGCAGCTCGCGTGCCATGGGCGAGGACGGCGACGAGGCCGCAGCGCGCCAGGGGCAGCAGGGCGTGCCGGGCATGGACCCCAACGATCCGTTCTTTGAATTCTTCCGCCGCTTCGGCGTGCCCGGCATGCCGGGCATGGGCCAGGGCCAGCCCCAGCGCGATGTGCCCACGCGCGGCGAAGGCTCGGGCTTCATCGTCTCCAGCGACGGCCTGATCCTGACCAACGCCCACGTGGTGCGCGGCGCCAAGGAGGTGACCGTCAAGCTGACCGACCGGCGCGAGTTCAGCGCCAAGGTGCTGGGCGCCGATCCCAAGACCGACGTGGCCGTGCTGCGCATCGAGGCGAAGAACCTGCCCACGGTGTCGCTGGGCAAGACGGCCGATCTGCGCGTGGGCGACTGGGTGCTGGCCATCGGCTCGCCCTTCGGCTTCGAGAGCAGCGTGACGGCCGGTGTGGTCAGCGCCAAGGGCCGCACCCTGCCGGACGACAGCTTCGTGCCTTTCCTGCAGACCGACGTGGCCATCAACCCCGGCAACTCGGGCGGCCCGCTGTTCAATGCGCGCGGCGAGGTGGTGGGCATCAACAGCCAGATCTACTCGCGTTCGGGCGGCTACCAGGGCGTGTCCTTCGCCATTCCCATCGAGGTGGCCACGCGCGTGCAGCAGCAGATCGTGGCCACGGGCAAGGTGCAGCATGCGCGGCTGGGCGTGGCCGTGCAGGAGGTGAACCAGGCCTTTGCCGATTCCTTCAAGCTCGACCGTCCCGAAGGCGCCCTGGTGTCCAGCGTGGACAAGAGCGGCCCTGCCGCCAAGGCGGGACTGGAGCCCGGCGACGTGGTGCGCAAGATCGATGGCCAGCCCATCGTGGGCTCGGGTGATCTGCCGGCCTTTGTGGGCCAGGCGCTGCCGGGCCAGAAGGTCACGCTGGAGATATGGCGCAACGGCGAGGCCCGCACGCTCAGCGCCGTGCTGGGCGATGCCAGCGACAAGGCTGCCAAGGTGGCCAAGGACAAGCCCGACGCCGGCAAGGGCAAGCTGGGCCTGGCCCTGCGCCCGCTGCAGCCCGAGGAAAAGCAGCAGATCGGCGTGAAGGACGGCCTGGTCGTTGCCGACGCCGCAGGCCCGGCGGCCGAGGCCGGCATCACGCAGGGCGATGTGCTGCTGTCCATCAATGGCTCGCCTGCCGGAGATATCGAGGCCGTGCGCGCCGCCATGGCCAAGGCCGGCAAGACCGTGGCCGTGCTGATTTGGCGCGATGGCAACAGGATATTTGTTCCCGTACGTCTCGGGTAAGCGAAAGGAGGTAAGGGACTGAAAAGCACCTGCACACTGAATTGATCGCACAGCCCCGGCACGAATGTGCCGGGGCTTATTGCATGGGGAATTCAACCGGCCAGTGGCTGGCTATTCCTGCATTCGTGCGGCAATGTGATGGTTGTATTCTGTGAATTCGCGTCCTTTTGCGTTAGCGGTGTTTCAAATTGTGACGATTTGAGATAGAGCGAATACGCTTAGACTGCCGGCCCATCCAGGCGGGCGTGCACCGTTCTGGTTTCAGGAAGAAGCGCCCGCAAGGGCCCATGGCAAAACAGGAAGGGCATGCTTTGAAGCAGGACTACAGCTTGCAGGCGGCGGGTTTGGGCGCATCGTTCGGCGCGCGCGTCATCCTGGCTGAGGTGGACTTCACGCTGCCCACCCACGGCATCACGGCCCTGATGGGCCCCAGCGGCTCGGGCAAGTCCACGCTGCTGCGCACGCTGGCCGATCTCAATGCCGCCAATCCGCGCTTTCGCCGTTGGGGCAGCGTGCGCTACGCGGGCCAGGAATGGGCTGGCGCCATGCAGGCGCCGCGCCTGGTGCAGCAGCAGGCCCGGCTGATGATGGCCAGCACCTTCGACGCCATCGTCGAGCTGGCCCGGCCCCGCCTCAAGCTCGTGCCGCATGCGCTGCGCGACTGGTGCCGCGCGCAGGTGCAGGCCTTCGGCTTTCCCGAGCTTGCGCTGATGTTCGACCAGCCGGCGCTGCAGCTGTCCCCCGTGCAGCAGCGTGCCGTGGCCATCCTGCGCGAGGCGCTGGCCGAGCCGGCCCTGCTGATGGTGGACGAGCCCACGGCAGAGCTTGAGGGCTACGAGGCCTTCGTGCTGCTGGAGCTGCTGCGCCAGGTGGCCCGGCGCACGGCCGTGCTGATGAGCACGCACCACCAGCAGCACGCACAGGCCGTGGCGCAGGACATGCTGCTGCTGGCCGGCGGCCGCATCGCCGAGGCGCAATCCATGGAAGCCTTCCAGCGTGCACCGCTGTCGCTGGCGGGCCAGCAGTTCCTGCGCACCGGCAGCTGTGCCGTGGCCTCTCCCGATGCGCGGGCCGAAGACCTGGAGGAGGGCGTGCCCCTGCCTCCTCCGCTGCCTGCAGCGGCCGTGGCCGCGATCTCCGAATTCCTGTCGGACGCAGTGGCCGCCGAGCCTGCATCCGAACCCATGCCTGCACCTGAGCCCGTACCCGTGCCTGCGCCGGTACCCGCACCCGCACCGACACCCGCTGCCGCTGCAGCAGCCCGGCCGCGCGCCGTCAATCCCTCCGTGCTGGTGGACTGGCAGCCGCTGGTGGCCGACCCGCAGGCCGTGCCGGCCAGCCGTGGCCCCAGCGGCTTTGCCTGGCTGGTGCCGGGCCGGCTGGCGGGCGCGCCGCAACCGGGCGTGGTGCAGTCCATGGACTTCGACCTGAAGGCCCTGCGCGGCTGCGGCGTCACCGTGCTGATCACGCTGACCGAAAACGACCTGCCGCAGGAGCCGCTGCAGCGCCATGGCCTGCGCAACCTGCACCTGCCGGTGCGGGACCACGAATCACCGTCGGTGGCCCAGATCCAGATGCTGCTGGCGCGCATGTCGGCCATGCTGCGCGCGGGCGAGGTGCTGGCCGTGCACTGCCTGGCCGGCCTGGGCCGCACGGGCACGGTGCTGGCCGCATGGCTGGTGCGCGAGGGCCTCACCGCCGACGAGGCGCTGCGCCGCGTGCGCCTCATCGATGCCCAGTACGTGCAGTCCCAGGCCCAGGAGGACCTGCTGTATGCGTACGAAGTGGCACTGCTGCTGAAGATGGGCTGACCGATCACATCCATTCACAAAAAAGGAAAGCTGCAATGAGCCTGGATAACGTTTTGAGCGAGGTGGCCGGTTCGGTGCCCGAATGTCTGGCCATCGGCTATGTGGATGCCGCCTCCGGCATGCTGCTGGCCATCCGCACGGTGGACTCGCATCCGCGCGAAGTCATCGATCTCGTGGCCGCTGCCACGGCCGACCTGTTCAACGGCCCCAACGTCTCGATGATCGAGAGCCTGTTCAAGAAGTCGCGCGGCCTCAAGGACGACGGCCACCACTACTTCCAGGAACTCATCGTCAACAGCGACAACCTCATCCACGTCTTCCTGCGCGGCAAGCTCATGCCCGACTACGTGGCCGTCTTCGTCTGCCGGCGCACGGCCAACCTGGGCATGGCGCTGACCAAGGCCCGCATGGCCATGCCGAAGATTGAAGCGGCGGTGTGACCGCCGCTCACCCCCTGAGTCGCTGCGCGCCTTCCCCCTCTCTAATCGCTTCGCGAAGGAGGGGGACGACAGCCTCGCGGCGGGGCGGCGCGGCCGGCTTAGGCCCTTGCTCGCTGTCCCTGACGTTTGAGCGCGCCAGTTTCGGGCGGCATGTGCCTCAGAACTGAGCCAGCCTTGCAGGGAGCTATTCTTCTGCCATGCGCTTACTGCTTGTCGAAGATGACGCCATGATCGGCGAGGCCGTGCAGACCCTGCTGCGCGGCGAGGGCCATGCGGTGGACTGGGTCCGTGACGGCCTGCAGGCCGATGCGGCCCTGTGCCCCGGCCCGGGTGGCGGCCATGGCTATGACATGGTGCTGCTGGACCTGGGCCTGCCGGGGCAGGACGGTTTGCAGGTGCTGCGCCGCCTGCGCGGGCGCCGCGACCGCACGCCGGTGCTGGTGGCCACGGCGCGCGATGCCGTGCGCGACCGCATTGCCGGGCTGGATGCGGGGGCCGACGACTACGTGGTCAAACCCTATGACCTGGACGAGCTGCTCGCGCGGCTGCGTGCGCTGGCGCGCCGGGCGTCGGGCGCAATGGATCCGCTGTACGAGCGCGAAGGCGTGCGGCTCAATCCCGCCACGCGCGAGGCCAGTGTCGAGGGGCGCGACGTGGTGCTTTCCGGCCGCGAATGGGCGGTGCTGGAGACGCTGCTGGCGCGCCCGGGCAGCACGCTGTCGCGCCAGCAGATCGAGGACAAGCTCTACGGCTGGGGCGACGAGGTCAGCAGCAACGCCATCGAGGTCTACATCCACGGCCTGCGCAAGAAGCTGGGCGCGGGGCTGATCCTCAATGTGCGCGGCGTGGGCTACATGGTGCCCAAGCCATGACGGCGCCGGCTTCCTCTGTCATCGCCCGGCTGCGCGGCCGCCTGCCCGGCGCACTGGGCACGCGGCTGCTCCTGTTCCTGGGGGCGGCCATCGTGCTCACCGCGCTGCTGCAGGGCCTGCTGGCCTACCGCAACGCGCTGCTGCAGACCGACACCTTGTTCGACTACCAGATGCAGCAGACCGCCTTCGCGCTGCGCGCCGGCCTGCCGGTGGATGCGCGCGGCAGGCCCCAGGGCACGCCGCCCGAGGATGAGAACCACGAATTCATCGTCCAGGTCTGGACCAACGAGGGCCTGCGCATTTTCGAGTCCGCGCTGGGTGCGGCATTGCCGCAGATGGCCGTGCTGGGCTTTGCCGATGTGCCCGCGCGCGGCACCGTCTACCGCGTGTTCTCGCTGCAGACGCGCTCGCAGGTGATCCAGGTGGCGCAGGACATGCGCGTGCGCCGCACGCTGGCGCGCGATGCCGCCTGGCAAAGCCTGCTGCCCATCGCCTTGCTGGCGCCCGTGCTGGCGCTGGCCGTGTGGTGGGTGGTGCGCAGTTCGCTGGCGCCCGTGCAGCGCGTGCGCCGCGAGCTGGCCGCGCGCCGCCCGCAGGACCTGGCCCCCGTGCCTGCCGAGGGCCTGCCCGACGAGGTGCGGCCCCTGGTGGCCGAGCTCAACGCGCTGCTGCAGCGCGTGGGCCAGGCCTTCGAGGCGCAGCAGCACTTCGTGGCCGACGCCGCGCACGAGCTGCGCTCTCCGCTGGCCGCGCTCAAGCTGCAACTGGTGGCCTTGCAGCGCGCGCCCGATGCGGCCGCGCATGACGAGGCCGTGCAGCGTCTTTCGGCCGGCATAGACCGGGCCACACGGCTCGTCGAACAATTGTTGACATTGGCGCGGCAGGAAGCCCAAGGCACGGTACAAGGCACGGCCCCAGGCCCGCAAGGCATGCAGGGGCAGCACGGCGCTGCCACGGCCGCACCTGCCGACGTGGACCTGCGCGAGGTGGTAGAGCAGGCCCTGGCGGACCAGGCCGTGGCGGCCCAGCAGCACGGCCTGGACATGGGCCTGAGCGAGTCCCCGCATCTGCGGCAGTCCTTTGCCGTGGCGGGCGACGCACAGGCCTTGCAGATGCTGGTGCGCAACCTGCTGGACAACGCCATCAAGTACGTTCCGCAAGGCGGCCGCGTCGATGTGGGCTGGCGCAGCGATGCCCAGGGCCGCGCGCTGGTGGTCGAGGACTCGGGCCCCGGCATTGCCGAAAGCGAGCGCGAACTGGTGCTGCGGCGCTTTGTGCGCGGGCCTTCAGCGGCTTCTGCGGGCCAGCAGGCGCAGGGCAGCGGACTGGGCCTGGCCATCGTGCAGACCATTGCCCAGCGGCATGGAGCACGCCTGCTGCTCGACCGCTCGCCCACGCTGGGCGGCCTGCGCGTGCAGGTGATATGGCCGCCTGTGTCGGCCTGCTGACAGCGGCGCGTGGCGCGCAGGCTTGTCGGCCTGCAGCGCGGCCGGGATGCTTCCCGCCTGCGTCTGGCCGGGTCACAATCCCCAAATTGGTGCCGGCCCGCCTGCCTTCCCATTCCCTCATCAGGCGCGCGGGCAGTCTGCTTCCGTCGTCATTTCGAGAGGTATTTCATGGAGTCCCTTGTCCAGCGCCTGTCCCAGTCCGTGACCCAGGCGCATTCTCTGGAAGAGTTGACGCGGCCCCTGCTGCAAATGCTCGAAGAGAGTACGCATCTGGAGTCCACCTATCTCACCACCATCAACGAAGAACAGGGCCAGCAGCGCGTGCTGTACGCGCGCAACGCGAGCGAGATGCAGATTCCCGAAGGCCTGGTCGTCCCCTGGGGCGACACGCTGTGCAAGCGCGCCCTGGACGAAGGCCGCATGTACACGCCCGATGTCGGTGCCTGCTGGGGCGACTCCGAGGCCGCGCGTGAACTGGGCATTCGCACCTACGCCAGCGCCCCGGTACGCTTTTCCGACGGCCAGCTCTACGGCACGCTGTGCGCGGCCAGCAAGACCTCCCAGGCGTTGAGCACCGAGGCCCAGGGCCTGCTGCGCCTGTTCGCCAACCTCATCGCCGAGCGCGTGGAGCGCGAGCAGCTCATCACCAGCCTGAGCAAGGCCAACCAGGAGCTGGCGGCACTGGCCTTGCTGGACCCGCTGACCGGCCTGCCCAACCGGCGCTGCCTCACCGACGAGCTGGGCCGGCTGATTGCGCGCTGCGCACGCAGCCAGGAATGCGTGGTGGTGGGCTTCATCGACCTGGACCGCTTCAAGAACGTGAACGACGAGCACGGCCACGAGGCCGGCGACGCACTGCTGCGCGCCATGGGAGAGCGCCTGTCCTCCCATCTGCGCAGCGCCGACATGCTGGCGCGCTTCGGCGGTGACGAGTTCGTCTTCATCGGCGTGGGCCCGCTGTTCGGCAGCGAGGCCGACGCCGTATCGCGCGACCTGCAGCAGCGCCTGTCGGAGGCCTCGGTCATGAAGGTCGAGCTGCCCGATGGCAAGACGCTGGACTACGGCGGCGCCAGCGTGGGCGTGGTCTGCCTGCGGCCGGACTCCATTGACGCCGACGACGCGCTGCAAAAGGCCGATGCGGCCATGTACCGCGTCAAGATGGCACGCAGCCGCGGCGCCAGGGGCACCGCGCTGCATTGAGCTAGCCGCAGGCACTGGTCCGGCGGCCAGGGCCTGTTGCTGCCTTGCTCTGGCCTGTCTGGCGGCTTCTCGCGCGCGCTCTTCGCTCTTGTTTCTTTCCGTCTCAGCCTGCTGCCAGCATGGGCTGCCTGCGCTGCAGCTCCACGGCGGCATGCTGATGGCCGCTTGCCGCCTCCAGCTTGAAGGCGCCCACCGTGCGCACCAGATCGCCGGCCTGGCCGCGCAGGCTGGAGGCCGCGGCGGCCATCTCCTCCACCAGTGCCGAGTTCTGCTGGGTGGCCTGGTCCATCTGCGTGACCGCCTGGCCGATCTGGGCCACGCCCGAGCTTTGCTCGGAACTGGCGGCGCTGATCTCGCCCATCAGGTCCGTCACGCGGCGTATGGCGTCCACCACCTCGGCCATGGTCGTGCCGGCCTGGTCGGCCAGCGCGCTGCCGTTGTGCACGCGGCTGGTGCTGTCGGTGATGAGCTGCTTGATCTGCTTGGCGGCCTCGGCACTGCGGCTGGCCAGGCCGCGCACCTCGGTGGCCACCACGGCAAAGCCTCGGCCCTGTTCGCCGGCGCGTGCCGCTTCCACGGCCGCGTTCAACGCCAGGATGTTGGTCTGGAAGGCAATGCCATCGATCACGTTGATGATGTCGGCGATCTGCCGGCTCGATTCGCTGATGCCGCGCATGGTATCGACCACCTGCCGCACGACTTCGCCGCCCTGCTCGGCCACGGTGGAGGCGCCCAGGGCCAGCTGGTTGGCCATCTGCGCGTTGTCGGCGTTCTGGCGCACGGTGGAGCTGAGCTGCTCCATGGAGGCTGCCGTCTGCTGCAGCGCGCTGGCCTGGCTTTCGGTGCGCGAGGACAGGTCCTGGTTGGCCTGCGCGATCTGCCCGCTGGCCGCCGCCACGCTGACCGATCCCTGGTGCACCTGGCGCACCACGCCGCGCAGCCCCTCCTGCATGGTCTGCAGTGCGCGCAGCAGCATGGACACCTCGTCCTTGCCGCGCACATCGATGTGCCGCGTCAGGTCTCCCGCCGCCACGGCATCGGCCGTATGGATGGCCTGTCGCAGCGACCGCGCCATGTTGCGGATGATGGACCAGCCCAGCAGCACTCCCAGCAGCACGCCCCCGATGATGGAGCCCACGGCCACCGCAAAAATCACCTGGTACAGCGATTGCGCGGCCTCGTATTCCTCCTTGGCGACGCGGGTCTGCAGCGCGGTCAGCTGCACGATCACATCACGCAGCGGCGCGTACAGCGCCTCGTCCTTGTCGATCAGCAGCTGCCGGGCCAGCTCCAGGTCACCGGACAGCAGCGCCTGCTGGGCCGGCTTCAGAAAGCCCTGCAGGAACAGCGCGCGCACGGCCTCGAAGCGGTCGGCCAGCTGCGCCTCTTCCTCTGTCATCCGGGTCTGGCGGAACGAGGCCCAGGCCTTGTTCACGTCGTTGATGTTGGTCTGTATCTCCTGCTGCTTTTGCTGCGTGTATTCGGGCAGGTGCACGGCAATGGCGCCCGAGACCGCATTGCGGTTGCGCAGCAGCAGGCGCTGCACTTCCAGCAGATCGCCCAGTGCGACCAGGCGCTCTTCATAGACCACCTTGAATCGGCGGTTGGACTCGCTGATTCCATAAAGCCCGAAAGCGCCGATCACGATCATGAGCAGTGAGAGAAAACCAATCAAGGCGGTCAGGCGAGTCGATAACTTGAAATTATTCATACTGCGTCCTTTGCATGCATTGCGGATGGTTGGTGGGTACTCGCGTTGTCAGGCCGCCCCGTGATGGCTCACATCTCTCGCAAAAAGAACTCGGTCGTGAAAATGAGATTTCATTCACGGTAAATGCCCGGTCTGCACAAAGGCTCACAGGCACCCGGAAACGGCGATGCTGGCTTGCCGATGGCCTGCGTGGCCAATGGCGATCCATGTTGTATTGGTTTGTAAACTATTTGTTACAAACTATAGTATGAATCGGATGGAGCAGGCAATACCAGCTTTTCAGGTATTCGCCCTGGCCTGATAGGGGTTCTCTGCCCATTGCTGCGGCAGGAAGAGACGGCCTGTGCCCGGGGCCGTCCCTGGCCGGCGCCGCGCGCCGGACGGGCCCGCCTAGAATCCGCGTTTGCGCGTGGCCGCTGGCACGCTTTCACGAAAGAGATCCATGAAACCCAAAACACTGGCCGGTGCGCTGGCCGCCCTCTGCGTGGCTGCGGCCGGACTGCTCTATGCATCGCCCTATATCGCCCTGCACCAGATCGGCAAGGCCGTGGAGCGCCGCGACGCCCAGGCCCTTTCCGGCTACGTGGACTTCCCTGCGCTGCGCGAAAGCATCAAGGGCCAGATGATGGCCAGGCTGCAATCCCAGATGGGCGGCTCGGGCGACAGAGCCTCCAACCCCCTGGCCGGCTTTGGCCAGCAACTGGCCCAGGGCCTGGTCAGCCAGTTCACCGAGGCGCTGGTCTCGCCCGACGGCGTCATGCTCATGCTGGAAAAAGGCAAGCCCGGCAAACCCACGGACGTGGCCGCCGCAGGCGTGGGCGTGGACACCCAGGGCGGGCCGCCGCGCAAGGACTACTCCGTGGAGTACCAGGGCTGGTCCAAGGTCTTCGTGCACCCGCGCGGCGAGCCGGGCGGCTTCGTCTTCAGGCGCGAAGGCCTGATGGGATGGAAGCTGGTGGCCGTGAAAATGGATTGACAGGGGCGGGCCTGCGGCCTTCGCCCCGGCGCTTTATCCCTGGTGCAGTACCTTCATCACATGGCGCTTGCCCAGCCGCAGCGCACGGGCATCGGCCTCCTGCCGCGTGTCGCAGCCCTGGTCTTCGGTGACTGCTCCCAGGGCCTTGCCGCTGGCCACCTCCAGCAGCGTGGCGCGGGGCAGCCAGGCGCCGGGCGTGACATCGCTGGGCAGTGATGCTGGCGTGATCCGCACGCCCATGTAGAGAAGACTGTCCATGGCTTGCCAATATCCCGGGGGGCTCAGCCTGCCAGCGGCGGGCGCGGCAGGGCCAGCCACTGCTGGACGGCGGGGTGCTGCCACTGCCGGCGCGCATAGGCGGCCAGCAGCGCAGGCACGGCGTCGCCGTTGAGCACCAGGCGGTTGAGCATCAGCGCCAGGTCCACATCGGCAATCGACCACGGGCCGGCGATGTGGTCGCCCTCCGAGCGGATGAAGGCTCCGGCCACCGAAAACAGCTTGCGCGCCGCCGCTTGGCCCGCATCCGACAGCGGCGTGGGCGTGGGGCGGTAGAACACCACCTCGGTGCTGCGCTCCGAGCGCAAGGCCATCAGATCGCTGCGCAGCCAGGCCTGGACCTGGCGCACACGGGCGCGCGCCTGCGCATCCTCGGGATAGAGCCGGGCGCCGCCAAAGCGCTCTTGCAGATACTCGGAAATCGCCGACGACTCCGACAGGCTGAAATCGCCGTCCACCAGCGTGGGCACCCGTGCCGTGAGCGATGCCGCCACATAGTCCGCCCCGGTGTTCTGTCCCACCGAAAGGTCCAGCGTGCGCAGCTCGAAGTCAATCCCCTTGACCTTCAGCGACACGAACACGGACAGGGCATAGGGAGAGGTGAATTGCGAATCGGCGTACAGCAGCATGAGGGCCTTCCAGGGAAACTGCATGGGGATGGGGGCACCGATGGTAGCCGAGTGGGCAGCCGGATGGCCGGGCCGGCCATGCCTCGGCCCAAACCCCGCAGTCCCAGGATCACACCTTCAGCGACCGCTCGATATCCGTCAGCTTGTAGCGGGCCAAGGCGAGGTTGCCACGGGCCTTGTCCAGCACCAGGTAGAGAAACAGCCCGGGGCTGTTGGGGATGAGGCGGATCAAATGGTATTGGTCGCCCAGGGTGATCAGAATATCTTCAATGCCCTTGCGCAGTCCCAGCGACTCCATGGTCTTGAGCTTGGCCCGCACCACCTGGGTATTGCCTGCCGCAGCAAGCTCCAGATCCACGCCGCTGCCGGCCTGGGCCAGGCACATCCCGCTTTGATGGTCCACAAGGGCCGCCGCCATGGCGCCTTCGATGGAAATAATGGATTGCATGGATTGGGACAGATTGCTTGACATTGAAACTTCTCTTTTTCTGGAATCGGTGTTGTCACCGGATGAAAATCGGGCTGAGAGCTTTTGCAGCTCTTCGATCAGAACAAACCAAAGTGTTTCTGAACTGCTGTCGGGTAATCGGTAAAGCTGAATGGATTCATGGTGCGGCATCCGCATTTGCTTGAGCGCTATTTCTTCCATGATGGCGCTTGGCATCATAAAAATGCGTACGCAACGCACGGCCTCATTCAATGCTCTCTGAAACAATTCCCTGGCCTGATGCACGGCGCCGGGTCCGATCAGTAGTACCAGGGCGCCCGGCGCCGAGGGCTCGCACAGCGGCTCATCCCTCCCCGGAGGTCCGCCCCAGTCGATGACAGGGGCGCTTTCCGAGTCCGCCAGCCTCACGGCAACCCGCGGCTTGCCGGGGGCGTAGGCCACGCCCAGCTTGGCCAGGGCGCGGCCGCCCAGGCTGGAAGTCAAATCGATCACCCGAACGCCACAAGACATTTTTCAAGCACACAAGACAGAGGACACCGCCAAGCGACGGAATGCTGCGAACTCTATATCAATTAGTTACATGTGTTTCTTGCTGCTTGAAAGACTTGGGTGGAAAAAGGGAATTGGATGCCTTGAGAAAATGCAAACAATTGTGAATTGAAGGGCAATTTTTTTAATTCTGTAGGCATTTTCTGACAGAAAGTGCACGTCAATGCGAAGAGTGCAGAAAATAGCAAACAGATACAATCGTTGCCAGACCAGCCCATTGTCGGGCGCCAATCACCCATTCAGCGCTGAATAACAAGGGCTTCCATGCGCGGCATCCGCTCCATCCTGTCCAGGCTCGGCCTGCGTTCCGATTCCCCAAGCTCCCAACTGAAGGCCTTGTACAGCACCCAGGCCGTCCTCGAGCTCGATCCCCAGGGCCACATCCTCTTCGCCAACGCGCAGTTTCTGGACCTCATGGGCTATGAGCTGGACGAGCTGCGCGGGCAGCACCACCGCATCTTCCTGGATCCGGCGGATGCGCAGGCCAGGGACTATCGGGACTTCTGGGCACGGCTTGCGCGCGGGCAGGCCTTTGTGGGCCGGTGCCGGCGCATCGACCACCAGGGACGTGAGGTCTGGCTGCAGGCCAACTACAGCCCCGTGCTCGACAGCCGTGGACAGGTGCTGCGGGTCGTCAAGTACGCCATGGATATCTCGGCCGAAGTGCTGCGCGATGCCGAAGCCAGCAGCCAGCTGGCGGCGGTAGGCAGGGCCCAGGCCGTGATCGAGTTCGGTCTGGACGGCAGCATCCTGCGCTGCAACCGCAATTTTCTGCAGGCCATGGGCTATGCATCCGAAGACGAGCTGGTCGGCCGGCACCACAGCATATTCGTGGCCCCGCAGGAGCGCAGCTCGGCCGAGTACGCGGCCTTCTGGGCGCACCTGTCGCAGGGCAAGCACTACCGGGGCCAGTTCCGGCGCATAGGGCGCCTGGGCAACGATGTCTGGATCGAGGCCAACTACAGCCCCGTGCTCAACCAGTCCGGCCAGCCCTTCAAGGTGGTGAAGTACGCCACCGACATCACGCAGCGCTACGAGGCCACGCGCCTGGTGCAATCGGCTTTCGAGCAACTGCAGCAATTGGTGCGCGACAGCGCTGCCCAGGCGCATGACGCGCATGCCCAGGCGCGGGACGTGACGCGCATTGCCCAGCGCGGCGACGTGGCCCTGGACAGCGCGGTCGACGCCATGTCCAGCATCTCCAGCAACTCCCGTCGCATCGGCGAGATGGTGGGCCTGATCGATGGCATTGCCTTCCAGACCAATCTGCTGGCGCTCAACGCCGCCGTCGAAGCCGCGCGTGCGGGCGAGCAGGGGCGCGGGTTCGGTGTCGTGGCCGGCGAAGTGCGCAGCCTGGCCCAGCGCTGCGCCGAGGCGGCCAGGGAGGTCAAATCCGTCATCGGCGCGTCTGCGGCCAGCGTGCAGCTGGGCTTCGAGCGTGTGAATGAATCCGGCGACATGATGAAGCAGATGCGCGCGGCTGCCGTGAATGCCAGCGACATCATGGACACCATCATCCAGGCCTCGCAGGCGCAGGACACGCGCCTGGGCGAGGTGCGCGAAGCCGTGCTGAGGCTGGAGAACGTCGTCGTCCAGAGCTGAGCCGCGCCCCGCTCATCCCAGGCGGCCCATGCCGCCTTCAAAGATATGGCGCACGTCGCGCAGGACCGGCGCGCCCCAGCCATCACGGTGCTCGCCATGCAGGGCGGCGGCCACGAAAACGATCTCCGTCAGCTGCGCAATGCGCGCCGCCATGCCGTGCGCCACGACATGGGTCTCCGTGTCCTGGCGATGGCCCATCTGCATCAGCGCCTGTGCCAGCTGCTGGGCCTCGTAGTTGGCCTGGCGGGCCAGCTCGCGCCACTGTGCGGGCGCGGGATCGGCAACGCTCTCCGCCTGCAGCCTGGCCAGCGTGTCACGGGGAAAAACGATGTGGTCCGCCGGCGTTTCAGAGATCTGTGAGAGCGCCAGCGCCGCCTCGGCCAGCAGGCCGGAGCGCGGGGCGGATTCCGCATGGCCGGGCACCAGGCGCGCCGCGTTGATGCAGGCCGCCACGTCAAAGGCCATGTTCTGCGGGTCCTGCAGGTCCTGCGATGAGTCGGCCTGCGCGGCACTGCGGGCCACACCGCTGGCAATGCGCAGCAGGCGGTCGGATTCGACGCCGTGCCGGTGGTCTTCGGCGGTCATCGCGGCCGGCCGGAGCGCTTCAGCCGCCTGCTGAAACAGCGCGCGGTACGCCGCAGCGAGCTTCTTGCGCGACGGTTTGGCGGCGGAGTGCTTCATGGACCTCCTTCGTGCAACGTACAGGCGCGCAAAGGAGCCGCCTGAGGGGTCAGGTAGTATTTGGAGTCAAGGTCTACAAGGTACATCGCTATTGCACGGAAATCCGTGGTCGTCAACAAGATGAATGCAGAAATCCGTGTAATTTTTGGTGAACGCCTTCGTCAGGAGCGCGAGCGTCTCGGCCTGTCTCAAGCGGACATGGCCAAGCTGGGCGGCACCAAAATGCGCACTTATCAGGACTGGGAGCGTGACGTGGCAACCGTCAGCGCCGAGTTTCTTGCACGGATTTCTGCGCATGGCCTGGACATTTCCTTTGTGCTGACCGGCCTCCGCTCGTTTGACCCGAACGCCATCCAGCATGAGCGCCCCGAACCCACCCTCGCGGCCCGCCTGCAGCAGGAGCGCCAGCGCCTGAACCTCAGCGAAGCCGAACTCGCCCGCAAGGCCGGCCAAGCCAAACAGGTCCTGCAGCAATTCGAGTCCGGCGCCCTCGTCCCCGACGCCACGGCGCTGCAGCAATTGCACCTTGCCGGCGTCGATATCTGCTACGTGCTGCTGTCCCTGCGCTCCCATGCGCCCGACGCCGATGTACAGGCACTGCTGGCGCATTACGGCAAGGCGACGGACGCCGGGCGTGCGCTGGTGCGAGGGGTGGCGGAGCTGGCCGGGCGGGGGTGAGGCTCACCCTCCACAAGGTTCAGTGTCTTGTCGCCCGGCCCAGCGACGTGCGCGGCTTGCCGTGCAGAAGGCGCCGCAGGACATAGGGCAGGCGCCAGGCGGGCCGCAGCGATGGGCCTGTGCGCTCCACAAAGAGCAAAACGGCAGCAACAGCCATGGCCGGCAGGTGCCAGGCCGCGGGAAAGGCGAAGGGCGCCAGCATCCACGGCCAGCATGCCGTGGCGCATGCCACGCCGGTTCGCAGTCCGTGCTGCAGGCTGTCCCGGTTGGCCGTGGGGCCGCTGGCGGCCACGGGGTACAGCCTGTGGCAGGCATTGTGGGCGCGCGTTCCTGCGGGCGATGAACTCCACAGGACCGCCACGGCAATGCAGGCAAGAATGAGCGCGGGATGCGCGGCTGCGTGCAAGAGGGCGGCAAGCGGCACCATGACCAGGCCGGCCGCCATCCACACCAGCGCATAGCCCGCAAGCAGCAGGCCCGCCGCCAGCAGGCGCCGGCGGGCCACGCTCGATCGCATGGCGTGGCGCACCTGCCGCAGTGCCAGCAGCGGCATCATGGCCAGAACCATGGCCAGCCATGCCACACCGAGGATGCCGAGCGTGTGCCCGTCCAGCACCAGCGGCGACAGGTCGGCCAGCGTGACCGAGGACAGCGAGCCGCACAGCGACAGGCCGGGCGTGGCAGGCGGGCTGATGGCCAGGCTGATGAAGCCTGCCCCCGACACGGCCATCAGTGCTGGCGCGGGAGCGGTCCGCAGGTCTCTCAGCAGCGCGTCCATACGCGGGCCTTAGCGGGTGGCGTCCTGTGCGACCACGCTCACGCGGTCCACGGTGATTTCGCGCCCGGGGTCGGCTTCGGGCTGTTCGATGGCCACGTTCAACTGGTCCAGACTGCCGCCTGCGTCCAGGATGGCCTGCGTGGCATCGGTGATGTCGATGGTGGCGCCCAGTCCGTTGCCTCCATGCGGTCCGTCGCTGGCCGAGGCCTTGGCCAATCCGAACAGGGCGACGGTGTCTGCATGCCGCGCCGCCGCCCCGGGCGAGCCGATGGAGACCGTCAGCACGCCGCTGGGCGCATTGCCGCGAATGCCTTCCAGGTGAAGAAAGTAGCGCTGTGGCCGCGGCAGCGCGGCGCCTGCCTGCAGCAACTCGACCTTTGCGGCACCGGGGTCCGCGATCGATACGGTGGTCAGCCGCGGCGTGCGGCCCACGATGACCCGCTCCGCATTGGAGCCCAGTACACGCGGCGCGGGCGGCGGGACCGTCGAGAATTCTGCGGGCATGTCGATCTCCTGCGGTGTGAGGCCTGCCGTGCTGGCCGTCAGCGTGGTGGCGCCCGTGCCGCTGGTCAGATTGTCATAGTCAGGGGCCAGCGCACCGCCAGGCAGGGTTTCACCCGGATCATAGGAGGCCAGCTTTCCTTCGGTGTCCGGCATGACGAAGCCGCGGCCGGCAGGTCCGTTGCTCCAGGCGGCGCTGTTGTCCTGGATGTTGCCGGGCTGGGTCAGCCAGGCGGCCCAAAGCCGGTCCACATTGCAATGGTGCACCCAGAAAATCGGGTCCAGGGCGGCATAGTCGGGGTCTGACATGAATCCATAGGGCTCCTGCAGTCCGCCGACCATGATGTGAACCAGATTGTGCGGATTGGATTCAATGGCGCCAGTGTCGCTGCCGTCATGGGAAAAGGCGGTGATGCCACCGCCGTATTCCAAGGTGCCGGGAGCGCTGGTGAAGCGGTGGTAGTCCTGGCAACCCAGCGTGATATCACGGGGAATGTCAGGCGTTGGTCCCAGGCGCTTTGACCCATTGCGCCTGGCCTTGGCCAGGAAATTGGGAGAACCATCCGGCAATTTCTCTTCCAGGAAAGCCTGGGGTATGTTGCGTGCGGCCTGATTGCTGGAATTCAGGTAGTTCCAATAGGGAAGCGCCCAGTCCGCAGGACCGCCAAGCTCCTTGACGGTCTTCGCCACAATGGCTTCGAATGCGGCGAGATAGCCGCGATGCCAGGGAAGAAAGTACCAGGTGCCATGCTGGCATTGGTCCCACATCTCCTCGGTTTCGGATGTGGGTGGCAAAGGGTCCTTGGCCGAAAGCACGCCGGCACTGATCCAGCCGCTCTTGTTGATGCCATGAATGGCGGCAAGATATCTCCAGCTGGTCCTGTCCGTAATGGGAAGAGAGTAAAGGTGCCCCACGGCCTTGGAATACCAGATCAGCGTTTCATTCCAGATAGTTCCACCTTGATTGACATCACGACGAATTCCAGTCATTGCGTTCTCCTCCATGAAAGTTGGAGACTGGAGTGTATGAAGGCGGATTTTATTTTGCAAGGAATTGTTTTTTTATTGTGTCGGGTAGGGCATTTCAATTGATATTGAGATCGCATCCACATTGCGATCATCTCAATGGGATTGAATTGAGGATTTCCAGTATTGATCCATGGTAGGCATTGAGTCAGCTGACGGTGACGATTTTTTGTGTTGGAGCCGGGTTCTGGGTTCTTGCCATGGAGCTATCAAGGAAATGCATTGAGGGACGGCAGAGAGCGGTAAGCCCGGTTGCTCGTTTCGCGGCCGGTGAAATGAAAAAAGCCACCCGAAGGTGGCTTTTGTTTTCAGCCCTGGCGGCGGCGCATTCTTGCGATGCCGAACATGGCCAGAAGGGACGACAGCGCGATGATGCCCCATTCAGACAGGGTGGGAATCGCCGCAGTGCTGGCGGGTGCTGCCAGCAGTGCAAAGCCTCCCGGATCCTGGATGGATTGGTTGGCTATGCCGTCGTTGTCGCCGAGCCCGCCGTCGGTCAGCGTCAACGTGGCGCTCAGCCGGTCCGATGCCAGCACAGCACGGTTGGCAGGCAGTTGGTACCAGTGTGGTTGAGCACATGCTGCGCCTTGGCAGTTGAAACCATCAGGGCTGGGGCCGTACTTCATGTATACCGCGCCTGCAGGCACCGGTGTGCTGAAGTTCAGGGTGACGGTTGCATCGCTGCCCAGGTTGCCGCTGCTGAGATTCAGCGAGAGCAGTCCAGAGGGGAAAGTCACGCCTTGCGGAGCGGTCGCGGGTGGCGTGGTGCTGAAGCTGGCGTTGCTCACCTGCCAACCGTTGGCTGTCTGCAGTGCGACCATTGCCTTGCTGCCTCCAGCGGTGGACCAGGGGGCTTCGCAGCTGTTGGCGCTGCCGCCGTTCAAGCCCTGGCACTGCCAGGTGTATTTGCCACTGGCGCTGGAGATCGCCGTAGCCGTGCCCGCGCTGCACAGGCCCGCTGCAGGGGCCAGTGCCGTGGCTTGGCCCGCCGCCGTGCCACAAGCGCCAGCGACTGGCACCTGTACATCAACGTTGTGCACGGTTCCTGTCGCGAAGCCCCCTGCAATGGGCTTGGCTGCTGCGGTGCTCTCGATGCCGGTGCCGCTGCTGTTGAGGTCCAGGCGCAGGCTGCCCGTGCCGCTGATGGCAGTGACGGGTACAGTCCATGTGATGCCGTTGTCGGCACTGGATGGCGTGCCCATCGTGCCGGTGGCGGTGCCTGTAGTGGTCAGCGCGAAATCGGTGCCATCCACTCCGTTGACCGCTTCGCTGAAGGTCACTGCGAAATTGATGCTTGTGGCGCTGGCTGATGGTGTGCCCTGCGGGGCAATCGATGCCACCGAGGGTCCACCCGGCGTGGCACTGGCGACGACGTTGCCGAGGAAGTCACCCCAGATCCAGAAAGAAGAGGCGCCGGCTGCGGCAGATATCGTCTTGGTTTCCGTATCGGTGGCGACATCAATGACATGGACTGTGCCATTCGATGTAATGGCATACAACGCCGCATCGTTTGCCGAGATACCAAGCCCTGTAATGGTAGATGCTGGACCGTTCAGTGTGATCGAGGTTTGCGTTGAGGTGTTAGCAGTGTCAACAATGTGGAGTACATTATTTCCTCCTCCGACATACAGCTTGCTGCCATTTTTGCGTACTGCGACTTTACTAGCGGCACCTTGAAGTCCAGTTATTGGTATCTGAGTAACCGAATTATCCGATAAGTTAAGCAGATAAACAATTGGGGCTGAATTGTTGGAAGCGTAAAGCTTTCCGCTGCCTGTGGGGTCATAAGCTAACCCATAACCATTAGTGGTGGTATTTGGGAGCGTGGACAACGTGTTAGTTGCTGTGTCCAGTTTTTGGATTACCCCAGAATCGCACCGTACGTAAAGCGATGCGCCATCAGCGCTTAGTGCAGAGGCGATGGTCTGGCATCCGGTGCTCAGGCTGTTCGTTATCTGTTTTGTGGTGGCGTCAATGACATGCAGCTTTTGACCGGAGTAGTCACTGACATAAGCTATTGTGCCATTTAAAGAAAAAGTTATGGCTACAGAGCCTCCAGTACCATTGATTACTGTCTTCAGTGTGTTGTTTGTCGTGTCAATGACGCCTAGTTTGTTGTTTGATAGATATTGCCCGAACCACGACTCATTGTTGGCGCCTGGTCGCAATGCAAGAGTGTAGATGTTATTATTTAACGTTGCGTCCATGCTTGCTGGACTTAATGTGGTGGAAAGTTCGCCAGTCGCGGTATTGATGACCGAAATTGTTCTGCTGCCTGAATTGGGAATGTAGGCGTAATCGGCGGCGCTTACGGCACAGGCAATGAGTGAGAGCGAAGCGGCGGCGAGGACGTGCTGCAAAGAACGGCGCTGAATCATGTGTGGACACCTTTGAGGAAAAACCCTGAAAGCTTGCAATGCACGCCTTGAGGATTGGGGAGGCTGGAAAGAAGACTTGCTTGGACCGGAGGTTTGGGCCTTGGTCTCATAGTGAGACTTTTGCTACAAATTAGAACAAAAAGAAACATTCTGAATCTGAGCAAGTCTGAGCAGATCGCGTTGCCAGGCGCGTCATCAGGGGGTGCTGGGGTAGGAGAGAGTTGCGGAACGCCACTACACATTAGTTCTTCCGCCACTGATCTTTAGTTTTTTCGGGGCGCGCCCGCGCTGCCCAGCGGCGAAGCGAGGCCTGCAGGAGCACACAGAACTTCCGGCGAAAGGCTGGCGCTGAATCACCATGCAGCCTTGCGGGCTGTGTCCTAACGTCGCATCGAGGGCGCCCCTGGCCGTGGGGCTGAGCGCATCCAAAATCAGCCAGCCGTGCAGAGTGACTGCCCTAGATCAGGCGCGAACGAGACCGAAGCCTCGGCTGGTGACCTCTGTGGAGTCGAAGGGAGGGAAGCTCTGGGCTGCTGCCGGT
>NZ_BCTO01000029.1 GCF_001571325.1 Delftia tsuruhatensis NBRC 16741 | reverse complement strand
AACGCCCCGCTTACCAAGTCCTACCATTTGATGATCTCCGCGACGGGGCGTCATGCCCCCTAATTTTCAAGCGGGCATGCAACCTCCCTGGTGCACGCCCGAGCGGCATGATCATCAGATACAAAATAGCATTTAGTTAACAAAAATTAACAATTGATAGCCTCGTTTCATTTATTGAAAGCTATTAACAATTAGCGTGCTACCCAACTGAAGCGCGTCTGTTGCCAATGAAAAAAGCCCTGGCCGGTTTGGCACAGGGCTTGTTTGACCAAAGTGTGCGAGCGCAGCGCCCTGGCCTCATGGCAGCAAGACGAGCTTCCCCTATCTGGGCATCTACAGGCGGCGCGCGGCGATCTGCAGGCGCTCGGCCAGCGTGGGCTTTGCAGACGCCTTCGCGGCCCGTTGGGACGCCGACGCAGGTCTGGCGATAACTCCGCAGGCCTTTGTGGCAGGGAAAAGCCTAATCGCTTCAGACCGGGATGCTGCTGCCTGCACATGATCAAAAACCGGATGCGCCACCACTTCAGTCCATGCATCTGGGGTAGCATCACAGCTATCGGGAATGCAGCCTCCCGTCCCTCTCGGGTAGACGGTGTCTCGTCCAAGCGCTGGAATTTCGCTATGGAGTTTCTATGGACACCACTTCGCCCATCGCCGCCGATCCGGCAAGCACATCGCCTCTGCCGCTTTCCGAAGCGCTGCGTTTCTGGCTGAAGCTAGGCTTCATCAGCTTTGGAGGCCCTGCAGGGCAGATTGCCCTAATGCACGAAGAGCTGGTCGAACGCCGACGCTGGATTTCTGAAAAGCGGTTTCTGCATGCATTGAACTATTGCATGCTGTTGCCAGGCCCAGAGGCGCAGCAACTGGCAACCTACATCGGCTGGCTGCTACATCGCACATGGGGCGGAATCTTGGCAGGGCTGCTCTTTGTTCTGCCGTCACTGTTCATCATCATCGGACTCGCTTGGCTGTACATGGCCCATGGAGACATGCCGGTCATTGCGGGCATCTTCTACGGCATCAAGCCTGCAGTCACAGCCTTGGTTGTGCAAGCCGCATATCGAGTCGGCTCCAGAACGTTGAAGAACGGCTGGTTGTGGGGAATCGCAGTGTCGGCTTTCATTGCCATCTTTGCGCTGAACGTAGCCTTCCCGATCATCGTCACGGTGGCAGCCTTGGTCGGCTACGCCGTCAGTCGAATCCAGCCGGATACATTTCGTGGAAGTGTCGCACACAGCACTTCAGGCACGTCGGCGACCTCTGCGCCTGCACTCATCGATGACGCCACCCCGCCGCCAGCGCATGCACTCTTCTCTTGGCATAGATTCTGGACGGTGATGGTGTCATTCACCGGAATCTGGATTGCTGCAATCGGTTGCCTGGCGTGGTTCTATGGACTGGATTCAGTACTGTTCCACATGGGTTGGTTCTTCACCAAGGCAGCGCTGATGACCTTCGGTGGAGCATACGCGGTGCTGCCATACGTGTACCAGGGTGCGGTAGATCATTTCCAATGGCTGACGCCCACCCAGATGATCGACGGACTGGCACTTGGTGAAACTACGCCTGGCCCGCTCATCATGGTCGTTTCATTTGTCGCATTCGTTGGCGGATGGACTAAGGAGATCTACGGCACGCATTCATTGCTGCTGGGTGGGGCAGTCGCGGCGACTGTGGCCACGTTCTTCACATTCCTGCCCTCGTTCTTCTTCATTCTGCTGGGTGGCCCATTCATCGAGTCCACGCACGGCAATCTCAAATTCACAGCCCCCCTCACTGCCATTACGGCCGCCGTGGTGGGTGTGATAGTGAACTTGGCAGCATTTTTCGCTTATCACGTCTTCTGGCCGAGTGGTCTTACCGGTGCGGTAGACTGGGCATCAATCGCCATAGGGATTGCTGCGGCTGTCGCGCTCATCCGGTTCAAGGCGGGCGTTGTCCCGGTCATTGCCATGGCGGGGCTGGCAGGACTTTTGGTTCGGCTCGCCTGACCGGAATCATGGAGGCTATAGATGCGGCACCTACCACCGCTACTGCAGCCTGTACCGTAGAACCGGCTTACGCGCTGGCAGCTCAGTGAGTCGGCTTTCCACCAGGCGCTCGCGCACCAAATACAGCAGCGCCCAATCGATTTCGCCCTTGCTGCGGCCCAGGGCCAAGACCAGTTCGCAGTGGAAGAACCAGCGCCCGGGGGCCTGGCGCAGAAACCGCAGCAGCACGTCGGTGCCACTTCCCGGGCGGATGACGCCTTGAGGGCGCGGGTTGTTGCGCCGCATGCCCTCCTCCTCCTGCCGGCCTTCCAATTGGCCAGCCATCCAATCCATGCAGTTCAAGCGGGGCCACCTTCTTGTTTTTGCGTGTCGTCGCGGTTCGTGTGCGCGGCCTTGGTTTCCAAGATGGTCCTCTTTCAAAAATCCAGAATCGGCATGGCGTTGAGCAGGCCCAGCGCCCACAGCACAGCGGCGCGGTCGCGGGCATCGATGTTCGGGGCGTAGGCCAGCGCGCGCCACGCCAGGACTTGGCGCAGGTGCGCGACCATGAACGCGGCTTCCTTACGCGCGGCCGGTGCAGGCCCCTGGTCCAGCCAGGAATGGCACGCGGCACAGCCCCAGGCGCTGTAGTGGTCGTCGGCCTTCCTGCGCTCCCCCTTCCCGTGGATGGACAGATTGCTGTGGCAGCAGACCACGGTGGTGGTGTCGTTCGTGCAGACCCCGGGGACCAGCAGCAGGCACTGCTGACCCTTGGCCAGGGCACGCAGGCGCGGGTTGCGCTGGGCCACGGTCTTCGGCGCGGGCATGACCTGGTGCTGGTCGATGAGCGCCACAGTGGCATCCCGCGGCCGGGCCTCGGCCATGGCGCGGGCAGCACGGGCCTCCAGGCGCTGCTCGCGCGCCACCTCGTGGGCAGCATGGGACGCAGGAGCGGCCCGCCGGCGGAACCCTGCCCCGCCGGACTTGAAGGCAGTGCGGCGCATCAGGGGCACACCCCGCCAATCACCTCGCCCGTGTCCGGGTGGGTCTGCTCGCGCTCCCACTGCTCGAAGGTCGCCGGGAACTCCACGTTCAGGTCGCTGATGGCGTGGGCCATCACACGGTCGATCAGGTCGCCGTACTCGCGCACGCCCAGACTCTCCGTGCTGATGCGCTCCTGCGTGGTGGTCGTGGCTCCGCTGATCGGGTCATGGTGCGTCACAGCGCGGCTGCCCAGGAACTCGGAACGGAAGTGCTCCTTCCAGGTGGCTTTCGAGTGCCGGCGGCCGTCGATGACGACCTGGCGCGCGATCTCTGCCAGCACGAAGTCGTGATAGAAAGTCCGCTGCCTGTCGGTCTTGGCGTCCTCGTGCAAGCGCACGAACACCTCCAGGCGCCGGCCGGCCTCCCACTGCTGCATGCACCAGGGCGCCACGAGCTGCAGGAAGTTGGCCCGGGCCTGCTCGGGGCCATCCCAGCGGGCGTGCAGGGCAATCTCAGCCATGGCGGCCTCCTCGCAGATCCGCAGCGCGGCGATATGGCCAGGCCACCATGGCCGCGTCGCGGCTGTGCTCGTTGCTCGGGCCCGTCCAGCCCGTGACGGCCGCGAAGCGCCGCGCATCCAGCTTGCCACCCTTCCCTGCCGGGCTGATGCCGTGGGCCGGGATGCCCAGGTCTGCGCAGTGCGCCGTGATGTCCGCACAGCGCGCGTCCACCTGGCCGACGTTGCGCGCCATCTTGGCGCTGGCAGCGCCGGTCTTGCCGCGCGTCCAGGTGTGCGACTGCAGCCGGCTGTCTTCGAAGACCACGCGCGACGGCATGCGCGCGGCCAGCGTGCGCTCGATGTGGTGCGGCGGGATCGTCAGCAGCTCCACCAGCTGGCCGTCCACGAAAACGGCCACGCCCGTGTTGGCTCCGGGGTCCATTCCAAGGATCACAGTCATGCCCGCGCCCTCCCCGGGATCAGCGCGGTGAACATGCCGCCCTCCTCCCGCCACGTCTCGTTCCTGCGGATCTGGCCGATGGTGGGCTTCGATACGCCGTAGCGCTCTGCCAGCACAGTCTCCGATTCCGCGCTCGCACGGATGGCCCGCACCTTCTCGATGGTCAGCTTGCCGCGCGCTGCCTGTTGTGCGCGGGCAATGCGCAGCTTGGTCAGCGGCGTGAGGCTGCGGCCGCGCGCTTTTTCAGCGCGGGTGCCCAGCTTCATGTGCTCATAGGCCACGCATGCGGGGTCATCGCAGGCCGCACGGACTGTCTGCTGCAGGCCCAGCGGACCCCGCCTGATCGTCCAAACCACGCGGCGGGCTGCCGTGGGCGGGCCGTCCGGCCCGAACCGCACCATGGGGCCGCGGCGCGGGTCGATGTAGCCTGTCCAGATCAAGCAGCCATCCACGGTGCGACGGCACTTGCCCTCGATCAGCTGCAGGCGCAGTTCGTCGGGCATCACCCAGTCGGTGACCACGTAGTGCGGGAAGCGGTCCAGCTGGATCAGCCTGACGAGGCGTTGCTCCGTCAGTTCATCGATGATGGCGCGCAGTTGGGCGCGGGCTGGATCAGACATCGTGCCAGCCAGAGCGGCGTACTGAACGGGGCCGGCCTCGATGGTCGCCAGCACCTGGTCGCGGGCAAACTCAAACCTGCGGGTCATTGGGAATTCCTGAGCGAGAAGTGGTACACGCCGAACCCATCAGGGCCGGTGCTTTCAGGGCGGACGCGGCCGGCGCGCACGGCTGCCTCGGCCTCGACCTGGTTGACGGAGATCTCGCGGCCGCGCTGGACTGCGTAGAAGCGGAACCCGGGCCGGTAGCGCAGCACGGCGCCAGTCTTGAGCAACTGCAGCAGCGTCATCGCGGCCAGCCCTCCATGCCCAGGGCCTGCATCGCGGCGCGGATGGACGTGCGCGTCAGCGTCTGGTCGCCGGCCTGCACGCGCGCCACGATGCGGCGGGCCCAGTCCTTGCCATCGCCCTGCGGCTCGATCTGGACGTGCACAGGCGCCGCGTTGGGCTCCGGCAGTGCCAGCCAGCCCTGCTCCTCTGCGTGCGTCCTGCGCGGCGTGGCCGCCCTGCACATGGCCTCAAACTGCGGCAGGTGCGGCGGATAGTCCGGGTGCTCTGCCGTCAGGCGTGCGACAGCGGACTCGATCACGTCCGGCGAGTACTTGGCCAGCGTCGTGCGCCAGACCCGCATCGCGGCGCGCACACCCAGGTCGCGGCCTTGGTCGTCCAGCACGCCCGTGGCGAATTTGCTCAGGAACAACGACCCGTAGCAGCCCTGCATCACGAGGAACAGGTTCTTCACGGCCGGGTTCGCGGCGGCCTGGTCCGCCGGCTCTCGCGCACCATCGCGCAGCGCTGCCGGTGCCAGCGCGGAAATTTTCTGCATCGCTCAGTCCCCCACGATGGCCGCATACGCGGCGCTGTGCTTGTTGCTGCCCCGGGTGGCGCGCTCGCCCTTCTCCCGCATGCAGGTCGCCTTCAGGTACTCCACGGGGTCCGCCGGCCGCGCCACGACCGCAGCACGCACGGCATTGACCACGATCTGGTCGCCGTAGTCCTTGACCAGCTTTCCCACGAACGAGCCGCACTGAGCCGGCGGCAGGCCTGCCTGGGCCAGCAGGGACTTGCCCGCACGCCACAGCTCGTCCTTCGTCATCTCGCCCGGCGGCTTGGCGGCGGTGCCGCCCGTAGCGTTAGCTACGGAATAAAGAGTTCCCTCTCCCTCTCCCTCTCTGTTCCCTCTAAGAGCGTTTTCCGCTGGAACTTGGCCGGAAGTCGCACCGTTTTCCGAGCGATTTCCGGCGGAAATCGCTTGGGGCTCCGGTGGAATTCCGTGGGGGTAGGCGCCGGAATTCCACTGCTCCGGCGTTGGAATTCCGAACAGGGGCTTGCCGGATTTCTCCCGCGCCTTGTTCTCTTTCCGCAGGCGGTCCAGGAACTTTCCGTAGGCGTGCCGCCGCTTCGCCGCGCCCGCAGCCACGGCCTTCTCAGCGATCACGGGGTGGTACAGACGGCCATCGCTGCACTTCACGAAGCCAGACAGGGCCTCGGCCCGCACCTTCTTCCATTCGCGCACGCTGATAGGCATGCGGCCGTAGCCGGCCAGGTTGGCCAGCTCTACGTCGTCATCGGGCAGCGAGGCAGCGGGAATCTGGTGCCAGGCCGCGCACCACAGCAGCACGCCAGCGCGGAACGCATCACCGTTGGGCGTCGATGCAAAACGCGAGTCGCGCAGGCGCCGAACATCCAGCTCCATGTACGGGAAGTCGCTCAAGTCGCAGTCAGCGGGAACGAGGGGTTCAGGAAGCTGTTGCTCGGGCATTCCCCACCTCTTCCTCGGCCGCTGGCAGACCAAAGGTCTCCGGCGGGGCTCCAAGCGCTTCCACCAGCAGCGGATTGCCCCGCAGCTGACGCACGATCAGACTTGCCTCATGCAACGCTTCTTTCGCATGCTCTTCCAACAGCGCCTCGATGTAGGCCGGGCGCTCCATGCCCTTGGCCCGGGCCAGCGCGTCGAGAACGCGCAGGGTGTTGGCATCGCACTGCTGACGCAGCTCCATGGTGTTGGAGCAGCTGGTACGACCGGGGCCTCGGGCGAAAGCAACTATCAGTTGCGATGCACGGCGAAGCACTGATTGCCGTGAGCCGGGATGGACTTCAAGCATCTGTTCCCGCCCCTTCCACCGCGTTGCGTAAGGCAGGCCGATCTGCAAGCAGCCGCCCTGCGGTAGCCAACTGAATTTGGTACTGGCGACCATCAGGAATGTGGCCTTGCTCAACCCACCCCGAGATCGAGGATTGCGCACATCCCAGCGCACGGGCGGCAAGCGACTGGGTCTTGAAGTAGGTGATGAGTTCGGAGGGTGTCATCCTGCCGATTATTCGGTATTCCGATAAATCGGTCAATAAAAAAACATCGATTTTCCGAATTTTTAAGGATGGATGATTGAGCTTATGATGCCCCCTCCAGACTTCGCTGCCTTTGGCGACCGCCTACAGTGGTGGATGGCTGAGCGTGGTTACAAACAGAAGGAACTCGCGGAGCTGGCCGGGATGGGCCAACCCGCGCTCAACGAATTGCTGAAAGGAAAAACCAAGGAGCCCCGCGCATCGCACTTCCTTGGTTTGTGTCACGCCCTTGCACTTCGCCCTGAGTACCTGCTACACGGCGAGGGGCCTCCAGAAGTCACAAACTTTGCGCAGCTCACCGGCCTGGAGGCCCAGCTTGTGATGCTCTTTCGCGGCCTCCCCGACGATGCAAAGCGCGACGCAATGCTCATCGACTTGAACCACGAGTTCAACAACTATCAGGCCGCCAAATCCCCTTCCACACCATCAGTGCGTCGAACAGCTGCAGCTGGCCCGCGCTCGCCAGCGGTGAGGAAGTCGGCCAAAAAGCTGGTGGACCAGGGCCTTTGATCAGCCAACGCGGCCGTTGGCTTGCGTATAGGCTTAGCTTCGATCTTCCGCACCATCAGAGCACTGATGCCGCTTTTCGCAAAACTATCGCCGAACAGCAGCTCGTGAGCACAGACACAGAATAGCTCCGACAGCTCTGCAAGTTGAGTTGCGGAAGGCGAAGCTATCCCTCTCTCCCAAGCCGACACCGCTTGCCTCGTCCCACCGAGGGAATTGGCCACATAGTCTTGGCTCATGCCCAGCGCCATACGCGCGCTCTTGATCCGGGCACCTAACCCCTGCATCCGCTCCGACTTCATTCAACTTCCTGCACTGTGTTTTTTAACAGTATGGCAGACAGTTACACGTATGTCACCCGCAATCGTAGGTTGCGCAATCCTAGATTGCGGAGCGCAACGCACAGTTGCGCAATCCAGGATTGCCTCTTCGGAGCACCGAACAATCCACCATGACAGCCATCCATGATCGCGGAAAATTTCCGAAAATAATTCGGAATTCCGATTGACAAGAAAATTCGGTGTTCCGATAATTCGCCTCGTCAGCAGCAATCTTGCTGCCGGCGGGCTCCACGGCATTGGCCGGGCCAGCCCCGGTCTTTCAAAAATTGCAGCCGATGTTTGCCCCACCTGCGGGGCATCCCGGCAAACGCACCAGTGGGCATGGGCCACTGCTCTGCTCTGGCAGTCCTGCCAGGCCCAGTCGGCCAAGCGCCGTAGACGGGCAATGAGGTGAGGCAAACAGGGAGGCCAAGAACAGAAAAGCCCTGCGCGCAAGCGCTGACGGCCCGGAAAGAACGGGCGAAACCAAAGCGGCTTCCAACCGAGGCCGCTTTGGTTTCACGGTAGTCGCGCCCATACGCTTCCAGATAAGCCCGAACCGGGCCTCAGCATGCTGGCGCATGCATCGTAAATTTATGCACGCAAAATTTGAAATCTGCTTGCATTTATGTATCATGCAAGCACTTTCACAACTTTTTGGGTGGCGCAGAATGGCAACCAAAGACACCAAAGGGAAGGCCGCCGGAGGGCTCGCCCGGGCTGCAAAGCTGTCTAAGACAGAACTGAGTGCGCAAGCCAGCAAGGCAGCGAAAGCGAAAGCCGAGAATGCCAAGCTACCGATGGCAACACACGGATCTGAAGACCATCCTCTTGTGCTGGGCGAGGTCAAGATCCCGTGCTACGTGCTGGAAGACGGGACACGAGTTTTATCTGAGCGCGGCTTGACTGCTGCGCTCAAAATCACACGCGGCTCTACCGCCACTGGGGACTCGCGTGTGGTGAGCTTTGCCGCCCACTCTTCCATCGTCGAGTTCAGCAAAAACGACTTGGTCGCGTCTTTGAAGAACCCAATCAAATTCCGTCGTCAAGATGCGGGGCGCATCACATACGGCTATCAAGCTGATGTGCTGGCCGACATTTGCGAAGCTGTTCTGGCGGCTCGGGCAGCAAACAGGCTGCCACCCGCTTACGAGAACATTGCAATTCAATGCGAGATCTTGGTTCGCGGCTTTGCTCGAGTTGGCATCATCGCTTTGATCGATGAGGCTACGGGTTACGAAAAGGACCGTGCCAAGGACTCACTTGCCAAGATTCTGGAAGCCTTTGTCGCCAAGGAACTCCAACCCTACGTGCGCACCTTCCCCGCCGATTTCTATGAGAACTTGTTCAGGCTGCGGGGATTGAAGTACCCCCCAGAGAACCCAAAATTCCGCCCTCAGTACTTCGGCATGCTGACTAACGACATCGTTTATGAGCGCTTGGCTCCTGGCCTGCTTGAAGAGCTAAAGCGCCAAGCAGCCAAAGATGAAAAAAAGGCGCGACTACATCAACGACTCACCCAAGAAGTTGGCCATCCGAAGCTGCGGGAGCACCTAGCGTCAGTTGTCATGGCAATGAAATTGTCTACTGACTACCCCGACTTCATCAGCAAACTGAACCGCTTCCACCCACGCTTTGGTGACTCCTACACACTGAACCTTGAGCAGCCAGATCGATGATCTCGCAGTTCATGAACCATCCAACAACAAGGACTCTCCGTCAGTACAGAAATATGGAGTAAGTCCTTCAATCCTCAGATTTTCAGGCCCGCAGCCTCATGGCTAGCGGGCCTTTTTCATTTCCGGAGGCCCACATGAATGCACGACTCCCCTCTATCTGCTGGGCCTCCGTGGCCGATGCCGAGCGCGCGGCACAGGAAGACCGCGCCGAGGCAGAAGACGTCGAGCTGGACGCCTATGTCCGCGACTACTACGGCCCGCCATTCGCGGCCGAGTTCGTGCAGGAAGCCCTGCAGGCCGCGCAGTACGAGCTGGCCCAGCAGATCGCCGCCGCCAGCGAGCGCATGGGCCAGAGCCTGAATCCCGAGCACCCGCAGCTGACCGTCATGGGCAATTCCATGGACGAGTGGCTGCGGGCCTATGCCCGCCAACGTGCCCGCGAAGACATCGCAGACCTTCAACGAAACCGCCACTGATCGAGGAGCCACCATGCACCAACGTGACGAAATTCCGAACCCGCCGCCGCTTGCATGGCTGATTGCCATGCTGCTGGGCATCAGCCTGCTGTGCCTGCAGGCAACGCTGGACGATGAGCCCGGCAAGGCGCCGCCCGCCACCGTCAGCGCGCTGGCGTGCCCCGGCATGCATGCGGAATGGCTGGACGAGAGGCAGGTGGAATGCCACCGCGAAAAGCCATGAAGCTATCCGAACTCACCGACGCCGAGAAGGTGCCCATGCTGCTCGAATTGCTTGAAGAGGCCGGGGAAAAACTGGACCGCGCTTGGCCTGCCGGCGGGCGCCGCTACCTGTCCGCCGTCCGCGAAATGCGCGGCGATCCGGAAGACCCGGAATGACCGCCCCATCCACCAAGCGCCACGCCGGCGCCGACCATCGCCCGCTGCTGCGGGCGTTACTTTTTCCGCAACCTCCGAGGTTCCCATGAACGCTGTTTCAAACACCGAAGCGGCAGCCATTGACCTGATGCCAACGGCAAACGCCGCGCCCGCTGCCCTGGTCATGTCCCCTGCTGCGCACTTCCTGCTGACGCTGCAAGAGCGCGGCGTGCCGCCCGAGCAGATCGAAAAATTGATGGATCTGTGGGAGCGAGGTGAGCGCCGAGAGGCAGAGAAGGCCTACAACGAAGCATTGGCCGCTTTCCAGGCCAAGGGCATCAGAATCATGAAGCGCAAGGCCGTGGACTTCACCACAATGAAGGGCCGCACCAGCTACATGCACGCCGAACTGGATGACGTGGTGCAGGCCGTGGGCCCGGAGCTGTCCGCCCACGGCTTCTCGCGGTCCTGGGAAACCAGCCAGGCCGGCCGCGACATCACCGTGACCTGCAAGCTGCGGCATCGTCTAGGCCACAGCGAAAAGATCTCGCTCACGGCCCAACCCGACGAGACCGGAGGCAAGAACGCCATCCAGGCCATCATTTCCACCACGACCTACCTGCAGCGGCACACGCTCAAGCAGATCACGGGCGTGGCCGAGGCCGGCGAGGACGACGACGGCCAAGGCGGCGCCGCTGCCCCACTGAATGCGCATGCGCAGGGCTGGGTGGACTACATCATCAGCGTGCGCGGTACCGACAAGTTCGCCGAGGCCTGCCGCGAAGGCCGTGCCGCCCTCACCGAAGACCGCGCCGGCCTCATCGCCTTCAACGCTGCCGCCACAAGAGGCGCGCCATGAGGCCCATCCTGTTTCGCTGCTCGAGCATCGGCAGGTTGATGACCGCGCCCGCGAGCATCGACCCCGCGCTGATCACGCCCGAGGTCGAGGCCATCCAGGCCAAGAAGGAGCGCACAGACCAGGAAAAGGCCCTGCTCGAAGACCTCAAGCTGCGCACGCTCAGCGAAGGCGCCAAGACCTATATCCGCGAGCTGGTGCGGCAGGAAATATGGGGCGTGGACTTCAACTTTTCGAGCAAGTACACCGAGAAGGGCAAGGCTGTAGAAGCGGAAGGCCTGGCCCTGCTGAACCGTGTGCGCGGACTGGCCCTGGTCAAGAACATCGAGCGGCGCAGCGACGGCCAGATCACGGGTGAAGCCGACACCGTGGACCTGGTGCGCCGCTGCGGCCACGACCTGAAATGCTCGTGGAGTCTGCAAACCTTCCCCGCATTCGTGCGCGACTGCGAGGACTCGCTGTATGCATGGCAGATGCGCGGCTACATGCGCCTGTGGGGCGTGGACCGCTGGGAGGTCAACTACGCCATGGTCAACACGCCAGAGGGTCTGCTGGGCCAGCACGAGCCGCAACACCTCCACCTGGTCGAGCACATCCCGGAGCACATGCGCCTGACCACCTGGGCCATCGAGCGCGACCGCGCCCTGGAGGCGCAGATGGACGTGAAGCTGGAACTGGCCCGGGCGTACTACGCGCAGTGCATCGCGGAATTCACGGCCACGCACCCGGAGCCAGCGCCTGCCGCCAGCGACGAGGCACTGCCGCAGCCCGAACTGATCGGTTTCGACCTGGCCACGCAGCCAGATCTGCATGTCGAGGTGGAGATTGCGCCCATCCTTACGCCGCAGCCCGAACCACCGGCCGCACTCCAGCCGGCTGCGCTGGACCAGCAGCAGCTGCAGGAGCTGGTGGCCAGCGGCCAGACCTTGAAGCTGGGCCAGATCAATGCCCGCCTGGGCATCCTCGAGGTCAGCGCCATCACAGCCAACGCGGTGGGCGTGCAGACCGTCAAGGAGCGTGGCGCAGTGCACATGCCGGAAAGCAGCTTCACCGCTTTCTGCAACGGCCTGATCGCGCACATCACCGACGTGCGTGACAGCTACCAGGCCCAGCCATGAGCCTGCGCAGCGTGCTTCTGTGCGCCGCCGGCATGAGCCTGCCGGCCGACAACACCGGCTTTGCCGGAGCCTTCCTGCTCGCGGCTGCGTTTATCAATTGATAATTGATTCTTAAAGGCCCTGTTACACGGGCTTCAACTTTCCTAAACCCACTGGAGAAATCGAAGATGACTGACTACAAGACCCTGCTGCAGCAAAAGGCGGAACTGGAGGCGCGCATCGCTGAAGTGATGAAGACCGAAAAGGCCGGCGCGGTCGCAGAGGCCCGCGCCCTGATTCAGCAGTACCAACTAACCCAGCAAGACGTGTTCCCCACCTCCGGCTTCAAGGCGAAGGGCTCGGTGGGCGCGCCCAAGTTCCGTGATCCCGAGACTGGCGCGACCTGGACCGGCCGGGGCAAGCCTCCGAACTGGATCAGCGGCAAGGACCGCGCGTCATTCCTGATTGCCCAGACGCCAGCCTAATTGGCGAGTTCGCGCAGGCTCGCGAGTATGCGATTCTGCGTTGCTTTATCCGCAGGGTCGTCGACCTCAATCACAAGCAGGTGATAGGGCTGTTGCACGGACCTACTCATTGCAGCGAGCGCTGGCACCTCGTAAATCGGAACCCCAAGTTTTTCGCCGGGGCGTGAAAGCATAACCATGCTGGCATGCCATAAATTCACTGCATTGAGTTTCTCTTCAGGTATTCGAATATCCATAGCGATTTGCTCCTGCATCTCAATTGCAGAAACGCTCTTGTTTGAGACGAATTGCCAATGAGAAGCCCATTAGATAACGAGCGAAAAATTATTCAAAGCCGCATTACATATGCGCACATCTAAGGAGGCATCAGCACAGCGCATGGGCGCTGTCCTGATACCTCCCCTCCCCCTTCCAAAGCCAGCCACCGAGCTGGCTTTTTCTCGCCCCGAGGAACCCACCCCATGGCGACAAAGCACGTCATTTCCGTATCTGGCGGCAAGGACAGCACAGCCGTGCTGCTGCTCGCCCTGGAGCGCTGCCCGCCTGGCAGCGTGGTCCCCATCTTCTGCGACACGGGCAACGAGCACCAGGCCGTCTATGACTACCTGGACTATCTGGAGCAAGCACTGGGCGTGACCATCCACAGGCTGCGCGCGGACTTTACCGAGCGCTTTGCTGTGCGCCGCATGTTCATCGCCCGCGACTGCCGCAACCGGCGCGACAAGCGCGGGCGCAAGGTGCGCTGGACCAACAAGGCAAAGCGCCGCGCCCTGGCGGCCCTGCGCCCTTCCGGCAATCCATTCCTGGATTTGTGCATGCTCAAGGGCCGCTTTCCAAGCCGCAAAGCCCAGTTCTGCACGGAAGCCCTCAAGCGGGATGTAGCAGTCGAGTTCCAACTGGGCCTGCAGGAGCAGGGGCATCGCGTTATCAGCTGGCAGGGCGTGCGCCGCGACGAATCCGAGGCCCGGCGCCAGGCCAAGCTGGCCGAGCGCATCGGGCCCGGTCTGCGGGCCTTCCGGCCGCTCGTGGCCTGGACTGCTGCTGATGTCTTCGCCTTCTGCGCTGCCCGCAGCATCCAGCCGAACCCGCTTTATCTGCAGGGAGCCAGCCGCGTGGGCTGCATGCCCTGCATCAACTGTCGCAAAGACGAACTGCAGCAGATCTCCATGCGCTGGCCCGAGCACCCCCTGCGCATCAGCGACTGGGAACACCTGGTGAGCCAGTGCAGCAAGCGCGGCTTCTCAACCTTCTTCACCGACTCTCATTCAGCGCCCGACCGCCGCCAGGTCTTCGCCGACTTGCATATCTGGTCCCGCATCGAGTGGGCCAAGACCACGCGCGGCGGCCGGCAGTACGACCTGCTGGCCGGCCTGGACGAACCAACCACATGCGCATCGGCCTACGGCCTGTGCGAGTGACTTGCCAGTCTCAATATGAACCAAATCAAACGCCCCGCTCTTCGCTACCACGGCGGCAAGTACCGACTCGCCCCGTGGATCATTGAGCACTTTCCCAAACACCGCATCTACACGGAGCCGTTCGGCGGCGCGGCGAGCGTGCTGCTGCGCAAACCACGCGCCGCGCTGGTCGAGGTCTACAACGACCTGGACCGGGAAATCGTCAGCCTTTTCGAGGTGTTGCGCGATACCGATCTGTCCCAGCAGCTCGCGGTGGCCCTGCAGTTCACACCGTTCGCGCGCGAGGAATTCGCCCTGGCCTACGAGCACACCGAAGACGTGATCGAACAGGCGCGGCGCACCGTGTCCCGTTCGTTCATGGGCTTCGGCAGTTGCTCTGCCAGCGGCACAAAGAGCGGATTCCGAGCGAACGGAAATAGGCAATCAGGCCATCCGGCACGCGACTGGGCCAACTACCCGGCGGCAGTGGCCACCTTCTGCGAACGGCTGCAGGGCGTCGTGATCGAGAACCGCGACGCTATCGACTTGATGCTGCAGCACGACAGCCCGCAGACTTTGCACTACTGCGACCCGCCCTATGTCCACGAAACGCGCTCGGCGCATGTGGTGCGCCCAGGAAAAGGCTACCGCCACGAGATGACCGACGAGGACCACCGCCGGCTCGCGGGCACCCTCAACGAGCTGCAGGGTATGGTGATCGTTTCTGGATACCACTGCGACCTGTACACCGAGCTGTATGACGGGTGGGAAGTGCGCGAGCGGGCGGCCCTGGCCGACGGCGGACGCGAGCGCGTAGAAGTGCTTTGGCTCAACCACGCATGCACCACTGCGTTGCTGCGCGCGCCAGGCGACCTTTTCGACTGAATACATCCGGCTGCCCAGGCGGCCTCCCCCATCTCTGCTCCATGGCCCGCCCAGTGCGGGCCGCTTCATTTCGGCATCGACATGTCCAAGACCACACCCCAGAAGCCCTACACCCCTCCCAGCAACTGCTACCAGGGCACGGAGCTGAAACCGCATCCAGGCCTGCCGGCCTCGCGCATGTGCGCCTTCACGCTGCCCAGCCGCGTCGGCGGACAGCTGTACTACCCGACTCCCTCACGCCGCGTCGAACCCTTCCCTGCCTGATCTGGAGCCTCCGATGACGATGATCAACACACCTCTGGTGCTGCTGGCACAGCAGTGCGGCGGCACCTTTCACACACCCGGGCCGACGCGCGCCATTCGCGGCATGTGCTTCACCTTCGAGCAGTTGGAAACACTGGCGGAGCAGCTGCGCTCGAAAGCACCTGCGTCGCCCAACGCCCACCAGGCACAGGCACCGGAACTGGCCGCGATGCCGAATGAGTGAAACCGCGCTCACCCTAAAACAGGCAGCCGAACGACTGCAGGTTTCCTACGGAACCATCTTCGAAAGGCGGCATGAGATCGCCTTTCGCCTACCCGGATCGCGCATATGGCGCATCTGGCCATCCGCCCTTGCTGCTCTCAACAAACCTCGCAACAATGTCACCCGGCTATCGTTGCGGAACCAGGATAGTGAATGCCCATCCGCAAAGATCAAACTTCCGGAATCTGGTGGATCGATCTACGCACGCCAAGCGGCGAAAGAGTTAGACGATCTTCTAAAACGACCGAGCGCAAGGCAGCTCAGGAGTACCACGACCGCCTGAAAGCGGAGATGTGGAGGCAGGACAAGCTGGGGGAGCAGCCGCAGCGGCTTTTCGAGGAAGCTGCCGTTCAATTCCTCCGCGCCTCTGCTGGACAGAGCGACTACGACACCAAGGTTCGGCACGTCGCGTATTGGCGCACCGTCTTCGGCGGCAGGCCCATCAGCTCTTTAACAAGCGACGTCATCCTTGACAACCTGCCCACGCACTTCGTGCGCCACGGCTCAACGGTGCAGCGGCCCACGTCACAGAGCACCAAGAACCGGTACATCGCTACCCTGCGAACCCTGCTCAACATGTGCGAGAAGATGCAGTGGTTGGGCCGTGCGCCCATTCTCAGCAACTACCGGGAGCCTGCGGTTCGAATTCGGTTCCTGACCCGCCAGCAGGCACGCGCCTTCATCATGGCCTTGTCTCAGGACTGGATGCGGGACATCTGCCGCTTCGCCCTTGCCACTGGCATGCGAAGCGCAGAGATCCTCACGCTGACCTGGGATAAGGTGGACCTCAAGCGCTCGACGGCTTGGGTCAGCGCCGACGCCTCCAAGTCGGGTTCCGCGCGAGTGGTTCCGCTCAACAGCGAAGCGCTCGACGTGCTGAACGCGCGCCCCAAAGGCGTCAATGTCTTCACGCGGCCTACCGGGGCACCTGTGAAGCAGGTCGATGCGCGAATTCTTGCCCGGGCCTTCGCCGCTGCCGGTGTCGAAAATTTCCGCTTCCATGACTTGCGGCACACCTGGGCCAGCTGGCATGTCCAATCCGGCACGCCCCTCTTCGTGCTGAAGGAGCTGGGAGGCTGGAAGACGCTGGAGATGGTGAAGAAATATGCCCACCTGGCGCCGGAGCATCTGGCCCAGTACGCAAACGCGGTCATGTTTTGGTCAGAGCAGACCCCCGACGACAAGAAAAAAGCCCTTACGCTTGTGGCGTAAGGGCTTGATTTCATTGGTGTTTATTTGGTGGGTCCTGCGAGATTCGAACTCGCGACCAACGGATTAAAAGTCCGCTGCTCTACCGACTGAGCTAAAGACCCGAACCACGCTTTGCATGCATCAGATGCTGCTCAGCGAAGACATAGATTCTAGCACCAAATTTTACGCCTCAATTCTTGATGCGGCTCAGTTGATCGATGATCCAGCCTGCGGCGCATTGGCCGAAGGTGGCGGTGACGGTTACCACCGAGCCGTAGCCGTGGCAGTTGAGCGTGCCGTCGCCTTCGATGGCGCAAGAGGCATCGGGCGGGGCGACGGCCTCGCGGCTGAAGACGCAGGCGATGCCGATGCGCTTGCCTTCCTTGGGTGCGCCATGCTCGCGGCGCAGGCGGTAGCGCAGTTGGGCCAGCAAAGGGTCGTGCGTGGTGGCGCTGAGGTCTTCGATGTCCACCTTGTGCGCCAGGCGCTTGCCGCCGGCCGCTCCGACCGAAATGAAGCACTGGCGCGTGGCGCGCGCATGGGCGGCCATGGCAGTCTTGGCCTTGACCTGGTCACAGGCGTCGATGACGGCGTCCGCGTTCTGGGGCAGCAGGCGCAGCCAGTTGTCCGGATCCACGAAGTCGTCGATGCAGTGCACGCGGCAGGCCGGGTTGATCTGGGCAATGCGCTCGCGCATGGCTTCGATCTTGGCCTGGCCCACGGTGGTGGAGAGCGCGTGAATCTGGCGGTTGATGTTGGACTCGGCGACATGGTCCATGTCGATGAGTGTGAGCTCGCCCACACCGCTGCGCGCCAGCGCCTCGGCGGTCCACGAACCCACGCCGCCGATGCCCACCACGACGACGTGTGCGGCGCGGATGCGCGCGGCGCCCGGCACGCCATACAAGCGCTCCAGGCCGCCGAAGCGGCGCTGCAGGTCGGCATCAGAAAAAACAGCGCCTGCTTCAGGCGCTGTCTTGTCTTCTCCCGGAAGGGATGAAGAGACCGTGTCGTTCATCACTTGAGACTGGCGAGACGGTTCTTGGCCGCGGCTGCGGCTTCGGCGTTGGGATAGGCCTTGATCAGGTCTTCCAGCGTCTTGCGCGCGCCCTTGGTGTCCTTCATCTCGATCTGGCAGTTGGCGATGGACAGCGCCGCCTCCGGCGCCCGGCCATGCATGGGGGCTGCCGCCAGCAGCGCGCGGAAGTTGGAGATCGCGTCCTTGTAGTTGCGATTGGCGTACTGCGCGTTGCCCAGCCAAAAGCGTGCCGAGGGCACGTAGCCGCTCTTGGGCCACTGGTTCAGGAAGGACGAGAATGCCGTGCCGGCTTCGGCAAAGCTGCCTGCGCGGAACTGCGCCAGCGCGGCTTCGAAGTCGCGCTTCTCTGCCGGGTCGGCCGCGAATTCCTGGCCGTCCACCGTCACCGTGACCGGCTCGAACTGGCGCAGGCGCTCGTCCACGCCCTTGGCGATGTCGCGCTGGCCGCGCTGCAGCTCGGCCACATCGCGCAGCAGCTGCTCGTTCTGGCCGCGCAGCTTGGCTTGCTCGGACTTGAGCTGCTCGATCTGCGACTGCAGTTCGAGCAGGCCACGGCGCGTTTGCGCGCTTTCCTCGGTCATGCGCTGCTGCGACTGCTGCATGCTGTCGACACGCTGGCGCATTTCGAGGATGGCGCGGCGCGCCTCGTCATCGCCGAACAGCGCGGCATGGCCGCTGGCGGCGTAGCCGGCCATCAGGCCGGCAGCCAGCAGCGTGCGCAGCGCGGTGCGATGCAGGATCGGGGAGCGCTGCATGTTCATCAACGGTAGGACAGTTCAGCGCGGCGGTTTTGCGCGTAGGCGTCTTCGGAATGGCCTTCGGAGGCAGGCTTTTCCTTGCCGTAGCTCACGGCTTCCATCTGCGCGTCGCTCACGCCCAGCAGGCCCAGCGAGCGGCGCACGGCTTCGGCGCGCTTTTGGCCCAGGGCCAGGTTGTATTCGCGGCCGCCGCGCTCGTCGGTATGGCCTTCGATCTGGACCTTGCGTGCAGAAGACGCCTTCAGGAAGCGTGCATGGGCTTCGATCTGGGGCTGGGCGTCGGCCTTGACGACGTAGCTGTCGAAGTCGAAGTAGACGATGCGGCTGACGCCCTGGGGACCTGCCTTGTCGGCAGCCGAGCCGGTCAGGTCCACGCCCGAGATGCCGCTTTGCGAGGTGCTGCCGGTGCCGGCACCGCTGCCCTGGCCCGTGCTGGAGGCGCCCGCGTCGGTGACCGGGGTTTCGTCGAGCTTGACGCCCGAGCTGCAACCTGCCATGAGTGCGGTGACTGCAAGTGCCAGGGAAAGTCGTTTGATGGTGATCATGAAAAATCTCCGTATGTCCGGATGGACTTCGTGCTGAGTTGACTTGTTGACTGAAAAGAAATCGAGGAAGCCGGGCTATCACTGGCGCTGGAACGGACCCCAGTCGGGCTCGCGGATGTCTCCGCCCTGCCCTGCCAGCCGCGCCTTGATCTTGCCGTCCAGCGTGGTGGTCATCAGGGACTCGCGGCCCTGCTGCAGCGTGGCGTAGACGATCAGGCGGCTGTTGGGAGCGAAGCTGGGGCTTTCGTCCGCCGTGGTGTCGGTGATGGCATTCACGGTGCCGGTGCCCAGGTCCATGACGTGGAGCTTGAAGCCGCCGCCCACGCGCGAGATGTACGCAAGCCACTTTCCATCGGGGCTGACACTGGGCGAGATGTTGTAGTTGCCGGTGAAGGTGACGCGCTCCGCGCTGCCGCCGGAAGCCGGCACCTTGTAGATCTGCGGGGCGCCGCCACGGTCGCTGACGAAGTAGATGGAGCGGCCGTCGCTGGAGAAGTTCGGCTCGGTGTCGATGCCGCTGCTTTGCATCAGGCGGCGGGGCTCGCCGCCCTGGGCGCTGATCAGGTACAGCTGCGAACCACCATCACGGCTGAGCGTGACGGCCAGCGAGTTGCCATCGGGAGCCCAGGCCGGCGCGCTGTTGGAGCCCCGGAAGTTGGCGACCAGGCGACGGCGGCCGCTGGCCACATCGTGCACATAGACCACGGGCTTGCGCGACTCGAAGGACACATAGGCCAGCTGGGTGCCGGTGGGCGACCAGGCGGGCGAGATGATGGGTTCCGGGCTGGACAGGGCGGACTGCGCGTTCTCGCCATCGGCATCGGCCACCCACAGGCGGTAGTTGCTTCCTGCCTTGGTCACGTAGGCGATGCGTGTGGAGAACACGCCTTTCTCGCCCGTGAGTTTCTCGTAGATGTAGTCGGAGATGCGGTGGGCCACCAGGCGCAGGTCGCCGGTGGTGACGGCAAAGCCCTGGCCGCCCAGGTCCTGGCCCTTGACCACGTCCCAGAGGCGAAACCGCACGTCGTAGCGGCCATCGGCCAGGCGCGTGATGCTGCCCACGGCCAGGGAATCTGCGCTTTTCTGGCGCCACATGGCGACATCGGGGCGCGAGGTTTCATCGAGTTGCACGCCGGCCGTGTCCACGGCGCGGAACTGACCGCTGCGCTCCAGGTCGGCCTGGATGATGGCCGAGATCTTCTGGGGCGCCTGCCCTTCTCCCTTGAATGCTGCAATGGCGATGGGCAACTGGGTCAGGCCCACGCCCGTCACTTCGACGCGGAACTGGGCCAGCGCGGGAATTGCAGGAGTGGAGGCAAGAGCGGCCAGCAGGGTTCGGCGCGAAGGGCGCGGCACGGCCGCCAGGGAGGAAGGAGAAAGGAGTCGGTCAATAGTCATTGGCATTCATCAATATCTACGGGAAGACCCCGGTACTTGCACAGGTGCGAATGTTACACACACTGGATGCGTCACGATGTAAGAACGTGCACTGTAGGGTCTGTCGGCCCAGGCTTTGTCGATCCCCGCCAGCCGCATCGGTTCCCCATGGGGCAGCCCCAGGCAAGCCCGCCGTAAAATCCGCGCTTCATGCACGCACCATCCTCACCGCCGCCGGCCCCTGCGCCGTCCGCCGCACCGGCGGCCCATGATCTCGCCAGCACCCTGACCCTGTCGCAGCGCCTGAAGCGCCTGTCCCCCTATTTTGGTGGTCAGCGCCTGGCCTGGACGATGGCCGTGGCCGCCACGCTGGTGGGTGCGGTCACCGAGCCGTTGATACCGGCATTGCTGCAGCCGCTGCTGGACAGCGGCTTCACCGACGGCACGCTGCCCCTGTGGTCGGTGCCGCTGGCCATCATCGGCGTGTTCCTGGTGCGGGGCCTGTCGCAGTTCGTGGGCCAGTACGCGCTGGCGCGCATTGCCAACGAGGGCATGCTGGCGCTGCGCAGGCGCCTGTTCGAGCGGCTGCTGGCGGCCGACATGGCCTTGTTCTCGCGCCAGTCGGCCTCATCGCTGTCCAACACCGTGGTCTATGAGGTGCAGACCGGCTCCACCCTGCTGGTGCAGGCCATGCTGGGCATCTCGCGCGATGGCTTCACCCTGGTGGCGCTGCTGGGCTACCTGCTGTATCTGAACTGGCAGCTGACGCTGGTGGTGGCCGCCGTGGTGCCGGGCGTGGCCTGGATCATGAAGACGCTGTCGCGCCGCCTGTACCGCATCACCAAGATCAGCCAGGAGGCCACGGACTCCCTGGCCTATGTGGTGGAGGAGAACGTGCTGGCCCACCGCATGGTGCGCCTGCATGGCGCGCAGCAGGGCCAGCAAAAGCGCTTTGGCGGCCTGAGCGGGCAACTGCGCAAGCTGGCCATCAAGGCCACCATCGCCTCTGCCGCGATGACACCGCTGACCCAACTGCTGGCCGCTGCTGCCCTGTCGGCCGTGATCTGCATCGCACTGTGGCAAAGCCGGGGCACGGGCGCCGCCGCGGCCAATGTGCAGGATGTGACGGTGGGCAGCTTCGCGGCCTTCATCACGGCCATGCTGATGCTGATTGCCCCCATTCGCCGCCTGGCCGATGTGGCCAACCCCATCACGCGCGGCGTGGCGGCGCTGGAGCGCGGCCTGCATCTGCTGGAGGGCTCGGGCGACGAGACCGGCGGCACCCAGGTGCCCGGCAAGGCGCGTGGCGAGATCGAGCTGCGCGACGTGTCCGTGCAGTTTGGCGAGGACAAGGCGCCCGCCCTGAGCCATGTGGACCTGCGCGTGCGCCCCGGCGAGGTGGTGGCCCTGGTGGGGCCGTCCGGCGCCGGCAAGACCACGCTGGTGAACCTGCTGCCGCGCTTTCTGCAGCCCACGGATGGGCAGTTGCTGCTGGACGGCACCCCCCTGCCCGAATGGGATCTGGCCGCCCTGCGCCAGCAGTTCGCCATGGTCAGCCAGGATGTGGTGATGTTCAACGACACCATTGCCGCCAATGTGGCGCTGGGTGGCGTGGAAGACGAGGCACTGCTGTGGGCGGCGCTGGACGCCGCCAACCTGGGCTCGCACGTGCGCGGCCTGCCCCAGGGCCTGCAAACGGTGGTGGGCCACAACGCCAGCCAGCTGTCCGGCGGCCAGCGCCAGCGGCTGGCGATTGCGCGGGCGCTGTACAAGGATGCGCCGGTCCTGATTCTGGACGAGGCCACCTCAGCACTGGACAACGAATCCGAGCGCCTGGTGCAGGAGGCGCTGACACGGCTGATGCAGGGCCGCACGACCCTGGTCATCGCCCACCGGCTGTCCACCATCGAGCATGCCGACCGTGTGGTGGTGATGGAGCGCGGCCGCATCGCCGAGCAAGGCACGCATGCCGAACTGCTGGCGCGCGACGGGCTGTATGCCAGGTTGAGCAGGAACCACGCCACCTGAGCGGACAGGATTGGGGGCGGCCATGCCGCTTTCGCTTGCGGCTTGCAGCTGGCGGCTACCAGCTCCCGCGCGAGGGCTGGGTCTTGCGTTCGGCCTTGATGGCCTTGGTGAGTTTGTCGACCATGTATTGGCGGTCCACCTGCCTGGCGAAGTCGGCGGCGGTGAAGCCGCGCTGGTTGCGCAGGATGACGTCGGCGCCTTCGGCGATGAGCAGGTCCACCACGGCTTCGCTGCTGTACTGGGCAGCCAGCATCAGCGGCGTGGTGCCGTTGGGCGATTCGGCGTCGATGTAGGCGCTTTTGTCCAGCAGCAGCTTGATGATGTCCAGCGTTTGGGGCAGGTCGGCCGAGGTGGCGTAGTGCAGCGGTGTCCAGCCGGGGCGGTTGACATCGGCGCCCCGGCGTATGAGTTCCTTGGCCAGGTCCAGGTGGCCCTTGATGCAGGCCATCATCAGCGGCGTTTCGCCCTGCTGCGAGGCTTCGTTCACCTTGATGCCGGGGGACTTGAGCAGCACGTCGAAGACGCCCAGTGAGCCCTGGTGCAGGGCCGCAACCAGACCCGGGCGGCCGCGGGTGTCGCGCGTGTTGGGATCGAAGCCGCGAAAGATCAGGTTGACCATGGCGCGCTCGTTGTCGCTGACGATGGCACGCACGTAGTCGTCGTACTGGCTGGCATGCGCCAGCCCGGCACCGGCTGCAGCCACGGCCGTCAGGGCGCGGCCGGCCCGGGCCAGCCAGCGGCGACGGTCCACGCGGCCGACGGCCGCAGCATTCAGTCTCATGCGACAACCCCCTTGAAAAGCTGATCGAAGTTGGCACTGGTCAGGGCCGCCACCTCCTCGACCGGAATGCCGCGCACCTGTGCAATCTGCTGGGCCACGTACGGCACATACGACGGATTGTTGGTCTTGCCGCGATAGGGAACGGGCGCCAGATAGGGGCTGTCGGTCTCGATCAGCAGGCGGTCGGCCGGCACGAAGGCGGCCACGTCGCGCAGGTGCTGGGCGTTCTTGAAGGTGACGATGCCCGACATCGAGATGTAGTAGCCCAGGTCCAGCGCCGCGCGCGCGACCTCCATGGTCTCGGTGAAGCAGTGGAAGACACCGCCGGCCTGGCCTGCCGAGCCGTCCTCGCCTTCTTCGCGCAGGATGGCCAGCGTGTGGTCCGAGGCACTGCGGGTGTGGATGACCAGGGGCTTTTGCGTCTGGCGCGCCGCGCGGATGTGCACGCGAAAGCGCTCGCGCTGCCACTCCAGGTCGGCAATGGTGCGGCCGCCCTTGCGGTCTTCCATGCCGTAGTAGTCCAGGCCCGTCTCGCCGATGGCGACCACGCGCGCCAGCGCGGCGCGCTCCACCAGGTCGCCCACGCTGGGCTCGGTCATGTGTTCGGTGTCGGGGTGCACGCCCACGGTGGCCCAGAAATTGTCGTGGTCCAGCGCCAGCTGGTGCACATCGCCGAACTCCTCCATCGTGGTGCAGATGCACAGCGCGCGGGTGACACGCGCGGCCGCCATGGCCTCGCGGATCTCGGGCAGGCGGCTTTGCAGCTCGGGGAAGTTCAGATGGCAGTGGGAATCGGTAAACATGGAATCTCGTGGTTCAGAAACAGCCATGCCGACCCGGGAGCTGTCCTCCCTGTCGGCATGCATGGCAGGCAGGTGCACCTGAAACAGGTGCAGCCATCAGACCGTCTGCGTGGCCTTGTCCGAGCTCAGCGCCGCGCCCAGGATGTTCTCGATCTTGGCCTTGAGCTCGGCGGATTTCTCGTCCTTGGGAAACTGTATGCCTATGCCCTGCGTGCGGTTGCCCGAGGCGCGTGCGGGCGTGATCCACGCCACGCGACCGGCCACGGGATAGCGCTGGGGCTCGTCGGGCAGGGTCAGCAGCACGTAGACATCATCGCCAAGACGGTACTCACGCTGCGTGGGCACGAAAACGCCCCCTTCTGCGAACATGGGAATGTAGGCGGCGTACAGCGCGGCCTTTTCCTTGATCGCCAGTTGCATCACGCTGGGACGGGGTGTGGAGGGTGCGGTGCTCATGGATGGTTTGCAGACATTGGTTCGGTGAGCGGCCGGCGCAATCGGCACCGGGCCCAGGGCCGTAGGTTAACAGGCCGGGCTTTCATGTGGCGAAAAGCGCCTGGCCATGTTCTCCCGTGCCCCGCCCTTCATGCCCGGCGCTGGCGGGCAGGCTGGCCGGACATGAGCACGCGCCGCGCCTCTGCGGCCAGGGCTTCTGCCATGAGGCCTGCGTTGAAGGGATGGTCGGCCGTGCGCGCGGCCTGGGCCAGGGTTCGCGACCATTCGGCCAGCAGGCCCATGTCCAGCGGCCGCGAAGGCAGGTCGGCCGGCGTGAAGTAGCGCGGCGCGGCGCCTGCGGCCAGCGCCATCAGGTCGTGGCAGATCTTTTGCAAGGCCTCCACGGCATGGGGCGGCGCGTAGGCGGCCAGGGCCGCCACATCGCCCTTGGCCAGCGCACGCGGCAGCTGTGACCACGACGCCATGTCGCTGCCGCCACCGCTTTGCGCCAATGCCAGTGCATCGCCGGGCCGCCCGCCTGCTGCGCGCAGCGCCACGGCGGCCGCTTCAGGGGGCACGCCCTGCGTGTCCAGCCAGGAAAGGGCCTCTTGCTGATCCGGCCAGGCCATGGTGTGGATCAGGCAACGGCTGCGAATGGTGGGCAGCAGCTGGTGCGATGCCTCGCTGGCGAGCACGAAACGCGCATCGCCTGGCGGCTCCTCCAGCGTCTTGAGCAGCGCATTGGCCGTGATGGCATTCATCTGCTCGGCCGGATAGACCAGCACGGCCTTGCCGCGCCCGCGCGCACTGGTGCGCTGGCAGAACTCCACGGCGTCGCGCATGGCCTCGACACGGATTTCCTTGCTGGGCTTGCGCTTCTTGTCGTCGATGTCGGCCTGGGCCTTCTCGGGCAGGGGCCAGCCCAGCGCCATCATCTGCACCTCAGGCATGAGCACGCACAGGTCGGCATGGGCGCGCACGTCGATGGCATGGCAGCTGCCGCAGTGGCCGCAGGCGCCCTGCGGCGACGGCGACTCGCACAGCCAGGCACGCACCAGTGACAGCGACAGCGCGTACTGCCCCAGGCCCGAAGGCCCCTGCAGCAGCCAGGCATGGCCGCGCTGTGCGAGCAGGCGTGTGCGCTGTTCGGCAATCCAGGAGGTGTCGGTCTCGGCCGGCTGTGGCAGGGCTTCGTTCATGCCGCACCTCCCTGGCCGCCGACCATGATGGCCAGCCAGCCCCGGCGCACCATGACCTGCGTGATCTGCTGCCAGACCGCATGCCGGCTGGCGTTGGAGTCGATGCGGGCAAAGCGCTGGGGCGCTGCTGCAGCGCGCGACGCATAGCCCTGGGCCACGCGGGCGAAGAAGCTGCCGGGTTCGGACTCGAAGCGGTCCGGCACGCGGGCCGAGGCCAGGCGCTCGGCGGCCACCTCGGCGGGCAGGTCGAACCAGAGCGTCAGGTGGGGCTCGCGCAGCAGATCGGGCTGGGGGGCGGTGCCCGTCTGCACCATGCGCTCCAGCGTGGCCAGCGGCTGCAGGTCGAAGCCACGGCCTGCGCCCTGGTAGGCAAAGGTGGCATCAGTGAAGCGGTCGCAGAGCACGACCTCGCCGCGCGCCAACGCGGGCTCGATCACCTGCACCAGGTGGTCGCGTCGCGCGGCAAAGGCGATCAGCGCCTCGGTCAGCGGGTCCATGGCGTCGTGCAGCATCAGCGCGCGCAGCTTTTCGGCCAGCGGCGTGCCGCCGGGCTCGCGCGTGAGCGTCACCGTGCGGCCCTGGTCACGGAAAGCCTGGGCCAGCGACGCGATGTGCGAGGACTTGCCGGCGCCATCGATGCCTTCGAAGCTGATGAACAGGCCGGCGGGGGTTGCAGTGGTCATATGGAAAGAGAGGATACGCAAGCGCTGCGCAGAGCGCAGCAGCCCTGGGGAATATGTCAGGGCTTTTGCTCAGGGCTTTTGCTGGCCGCGCTGGTAGCGGTTGACGGCGCGGTTGTGCTCGTCCAGCGAGGCACTGAAATGGCTGGTGCCGTCTCCGCGCGCCACGAAATACAGCGCCTTGGTCTGGCTGGGCTGCACGGCGGCCATGAGGGCGGCCTTGCCGGGCATGGCGATGGGCGTGGGCGGCAGGCCCGCGCGGGTGTAGGTGTTCCAGGGCGTGTCGGTCTGCAGGTCGCGGCGGCGCAGGTTGCCGTCGAATTTCTCGCCCAGGCCGTAGATCACGGTGGGATCGGTCTGCAGCAGCATGCCGATGCGCAGGCGGTTGGTGAACACGCCTGCGATCTGGGCACGGTCGGCCGCGCGGCCGGTTTCCTTCTCGACGATGCTGGCCAGGGTCAGGGCCTCGTCGGGGCTCTTGAGTGGCGTGTCGGCCGAGCGCAGCGCCCAGACATCGGCCAGGCGCCGGTCCATGGCATGCAGGGCCCGGCGCAGCACGGCCAGGTCGGAGCTGCCCTTGGCATAGGTATAGGTATCGGGGAAGAACCGGCCCTCCGGCGCCACCCCGGGACGGCCCAGGGCCTGCATCAGGGCCGCATCGTCCATGCCCGCGCTTTCCTGGCGCAGGAATTCCTCGCGGGCCAGGGCTGCGCGCACCTGGCGCCAGTTCCAGCCCTCGACCAGGGTCAGCGCCTTGAGCGATTCCTCGCCACGCGCGAGCTTTTGCAGCAGCACATAGGGGGTCAGGCCCGTGGTCAGTTCATAGTTGCCGGCCTTGATCTGCCGGTCCTGCCCCGAGACGCGGAACCAGGCATACAGCAGCCGCGCATCGGTCTGCACCCCGGCCTTGACCACTTCGCGGGCGACGCCGCGCGGCGTGGTGCCGGGTTCGACCTCCAGCTCCAGCGTGGGCTGGGACAGCGGCAGGGGCTGGTTCAGCCACCACCAGCCGGCACCGGCCAGCACGGCTGCCAGCACCAGCAGCATCATCAAAGCGCGAAAGATAAAGCGCACAACCTCGGTCCAAGCAAGCAATAGAGCGGCTGATCATAATTCAGCCATGACCCAGCCTTTACTGAACGGCATCGCCCCCGTTTCCCATCTCGGCGTGATACGCGCCCTCGGCGAAGACGCCGCCCCATTCCTGCATGGCCAGCTGACCAACGACTTTGCGCTGCTCGATCTGCAGCATGCGCGTCTGGCGGCGTTCTGCACGGCCAAGGGCCGCATGCTGGCCAGCTTCATCGGCTTCAAGCGCAGCAAGGACGAGATTTTGCTGGTCTGCGACCGCAGCCTGCTGGCACCCACGCTCAAGCGCCTGTCCATGTTCGTGCTGCGCGCCAAGTGCAAGCTCAGCGATGCCACGGCCGAATTCACGCTCCACGGGCTGGCTGGCGATGCCGCCGTACAGGCCCTGGGCCCGGCAGCCGTGCCCTGGACCAAGACCGATGACGGCGACGCCAGCCTGATCGCCCTGTACCCGGCCGCCGGCCAGCCGCGCGCCCTGCGCGTGGCCCCTGTCGGTGCGCCCCTGCCCGTAGGCCCCGCACTCAGTGAGGCCGATTGGCTCTGGAGCGAAGTCGCCAGCGGCATCGCCACGCTGTCGGCACCCGTGGTCGATGCCTTCGTGCCGCAGATGCTCAACTACGAATCGGTGGAAGGCGTGAATTTCAAGAAGGGCTGCTACCCGGGTCAGGAGGTGATGGCCCGCAGCCAGTTCCGGGGCACGCTCAAGCGCCGCGCCTACATCGCCCATGCCCAGCAGCCGCTGTCAGCCGGCATGGAAGTCTTCACGCCCGAGGATCTGGAGCAGGCCACCGGCACCGTGGTCCAGGCCGCCCCGGCGCCCGGCGGGGGCTGGGACGCCATTGTCTCCATGCAGATCAGCTCGGCTGAGCAGCGCCTGCTGGCCCACGCCGCCCTGGGCGAGGGCCAGCGCGCCGATGCCGCGCAGGCCGTGGCGCTGCAGCTCAAGCCCCTGCCCTACGCGCTGCGCGAGGACATTTGAGATTTGGGCCTTGCACCGCCTGAGCTGCCTGCAGCTCAGGCGGTGAGTACTTTCCTCATGGTGATGTGGGGAATGCCGGCCTCTTCATAGGGCTCGCCCTCGGGCGTGAAGCCCGCGCGCAGGTAGAACGACTCGGCATGGCGCTGCGCGTGCAGCACGACTTCGCGGTCGCCGCGCTGGCGGGAGGCCTCCACCAGGCTGTCCAGCACGATGCGGCCCCAGCGGCCGCCGCGCACGCTGCGGTCCACGGCCATGCGGCCGATCCTGCCCGCGCCGGGGCTGTCGCTGACCAGGCGGCCGGTGGCAATGGGCTGGCCCAGGCCGTTGTAGACCACGGCGTGGCGGGCCACGGGGTCGAACTCGTCGATCTCGATCTCGCGCGGCACGCCCTGCTCGTGCACGAACACGGCCAGGCGCAGGCGCTCGGCGTCGCGGCCCAGGTCGTTCCAGCTGCCCGATGCCACGCGCACCACGCTCTGGCCGGCCTCATAGGCCGTGAGCACGTCGCGCAGCTGCTGCGGCACGGGCAGCGGCTGGCGCGTGGTGGCATCGGCGAACACATAGACCAGTTCCACGGTGTTGAGCAGTTCCATGCCCCGGAAGATGCCGGCCTCGAACAACAGCGAGGTATTGCCCTGCCTGGCACAGCGTATGCCCACATGCAGCACGTCGCCCAGCGTGGCCGATGCGTGGTAGGTGGTGGTGGCCTTCTTGACGAACAGCTCGCCGCCCAGGGCCGCGAAGGATGACTCATAGGGCATGCCCAACTGGCGCCAGTAGTCGGTGACGGCCACGTCGGCGTACATCAGGTAGTGGGCGTTGAAGACGATCTTCTGGGCGTCCACTTCGGACCAGCGCACTTCGATGCGTTGCAGCGTGCGGAAATCTTGGCGTTGCATGGGTTTTTCTCTCCTGTTGTCTTGGGTGTCTTGGATGCCCTGGCTCTCAGGCCGCGAAGGCGTCGGCCAAGGCGCGCGCCATGTCGGCATGTGCACGGCGCGCTTCGGCAATGGCGCGGCCCATCTTGACGAATTCATGGGTCACGCCCCGGTAGATCTCCAGATCCACGGGCACGCCCGACATGCGCAGCTTGTCGGCGTATTCCACGCCCTCGTCCACCAGCGGGTCGCATTCGGCCAGGCCTATCCAGGCCGGGGCCACGCCGTCCACGTCAGGCGCCAGCAGCGGGGCGAAGCGCCAGTCCTCGCGGTCGGCAGGGCTGTTGAGGTACTGGGCAAAGAACCAGGTGATGGCCGGCTCGTCAATGACCAGCCCGTGGGCGAAACGGCGGTGCGAGTCAGTGTCCTGGTGGGCCGTCGTGCCCGGGTAGATCAGCAGTTGCAGGGCCAGCTTCAGGCCTGCATCGCGCGCATGGATGGCGCAGGCTGCGGCCAGCGTGCCGCCCGCGCTGTCGCCGCCCACGGCCAGGCGTGCAGGGTCGGCGCCCAGCAAGGCGCCCTGCGAAGCCAGCCATTGCAGCGCATCCCAGGCGTCGTTGTGGGCCGTGGGGAATTTGTGCTCGGGCGCGCGCCGGTATTCCAGCGAGATCACCATGGCGCCCGAGAGGTGGGCCAACTGGCGGCACAGCACGTCGTGCGTGGCCACGCTGCCCACGGTGAAGCCGCCGCCATGCAGGTACAGCAGCACGGGCAGGCCAGAGGCCGGTGCCTGGGCACGCTCCTCAGGCGCATAGAGCCGAGCGGGCAGCAAGGCGCCATCGCGCGCGGGAATCTGCAGGTCCTCGACACGCGGCAGGACGGGCTTGGGAATTTCGAGCACGCCGGCGCCCGCCTCATAGGCGGCGCGCGCACCCTCGGCGCCCAGCTGGTGCATGGGCGTGCGTGCGGCGCGCTCCATGCGGCGCAGCACATCGCGCATCTGGTGGGTCAGGGACGCCGGCAGCGGCGTGGCGTGGGGGCGGGATTCGGGCTGGGGCACGTTCAGGAGCAAGTTCAGGGACAGGTTCGATCGGAGCCATCTGGCAAGGCAATGCGGCGCGGCCGGCAAGGCACGGCAGGCGCCGCGCAGCAGGCATTGTGCCGCGAGCACAAGGCCCTGGCAGCCATGCGATGGCAGTGCACGCCCGTGCTGTCGCCCCCGTGACCGCGCAGGCGCCCTCTCAGGGTTTGCTTTGTTTGCAGTGCAGCACGCGCGGTCTAGATTCGGCGCACTCCCCCTGATCCCCACCACGGGCCGCAGCGGCCCGCAACGAGTCACCGACCATGGCTTTCATCAACTACGTCACCCAGATCCAGTTTGACTTCGGCGCCGTGCGCCTGTTGCGCCAGGAGTGCGAGCGCGTGGGCATCACGCGGCCGCTGATCGTCACCGACCAGGGCGTCAAGGCGGCCGGCGTGCTGCAAAAGGCGCTGGATGGGCTGGGCGACATGCCGCACGCAGTGTTCGACCAGACGCCCTCCAACCCCACCGAGGCCGCCGTGCGTGCGGCCGCTGCGATCTACCAGGAGCAGCGCTGCGACGGCCTGATCGCCGTGGGCGGCGGCAGCGCCATCGACTGCGCCAAGGGCGTGGCGATTGCGGCCACGCACGAAGGGCCGCTGTCGCACTACGCCACCATCGAGGGCGGCTCGCCGCGCATCACCGAGCGCGTGGCACCGCTGATTGCCGTGCCCACCACCAGCGGCACGGGCAGCGAGGTGGCGCGCGGCGCCATCATCATCGTGGACGACCACCGCAAGCTGGGCTTTCACAGCTGGCACCTGGTGCCGCGCGCCGCCATCTGCGATCCGGAACTGACCTACGGCCTGCCCGCCATGCTGACGGCCGCCACGGGCATGGACGCCATCGCCCACTGCATGGAAACCTTCATGGCAGCCGCCTTCAATCCGCCTGCCGACGGCATTGCGCTGGACGGCCTCACGCGCGGCTGGGCGCACATAGAACGCGCCACCCGCAATGGCCAGGACGCCGAGGCACGCCGCCAGCTGATGAGCGCCAGCATGCAGGGCGCCATGGCCTTCCAGAAGGGCCTGGGCTGCGTGCACAGCCTCAGCCACAGCCTGGGCGGCGTGAACCCGCGCCTGCACCACGGCACGCTCAACGCCATGTTCCTGCCCGCCGTGGTGCGCTTCAATGCCGAGGCCGAGAGCGTGCGCGCCGAACAGCGCCTGCAGCGAATGGCCCACGCCATGGGTCTGGCCTCGGGCAGCGACATTCCCGAAGCCATACGCGACATGAACGCCCGCCTGGGCCTGCCCACGGGCCTGGCCGCCATGGGCGTGGAGCGCGCCCAGTTCGCGGCCGTGATCGGCGGGGCGCTCAAGGACCATTGCCACGGCACCAACCCGCGCCTGGCCAGCGCCGACGACTACGAGCAGATGCTGGCCACCTCGCTGTGAGCCGCCGTAGCCGCTGTGAGCGGGCTCAGTGGCCGGGCGGTGACTGCTCCGGTGACTGGGCCGGTGGCGGCGCCGGTACAGACGCGGGAGCGGGAGCCGGCGCCGGCGCTGCGCCGCTTTCCATCATGCGGCGCACTTCCACGGTCTGCATCAGCTGCTCGGCCATGACGGCCAGCAGCTCCAGATCTGCCGGCGAGACCTCGCGCGGTGCGTCGTCCATGATGCAGAAGCTGCCCAGCACCGCGCCGTGGCGGTTCCTGAGCGGCACGCCTGCGTAAAAGCGCAGCCGCATGGCCTGCAGTGCGGGGTTGCCGGCAAACCGGGGGTCGCGCGCTGCGTCGTGCACCACCAGGGGCTCGCCGCCGTGCACCACATACGAGCAGATGGACTGCCCGCGCGGCATCCCGGCCGATGCGGGGTCGCCCTGGTCCGCCACCAGCAGGCTGCCGGGCGTGTGCACGCGGTCGGCATCGACCCATGAGACCTGGGCCCATTTCACGTCGAAGGCATTGGCGGCCTGCTGGGCTGCCTCGTGGTACAGCGGCGGCAGGCCGGGCCCGAGCACGCCGCTGTCGCGCAGCTGGCGCACGCGCTGCTCATCGTCATCGGGAATGGGCGCGGCCAGGCCCTGGCCTGCCGCGTCGGGCAGGCGCAAGGCGTCCACCCACAACTGCAGCTCGCGCAGGCTGGACACGCAGGCGGCGGCGCCGCAGCGGCGCGCGAACTCGGGGTCGGACACCACGGCCGGCGCATTCCACAGCGCCAGCACCACGCGCAGATGCGGCCAGTGGCGGCGCACCCGCCGCATGATCTGGCGCGCCACGGTCTGGGGCTGGGCGCTGAAGACCGAGAGCACCAGCAATTGCGCCTCGGCAAGGGCCTGTGCGCCTGCATGGCCCTGCGGCAGGCCGCCGCCCTCGCCCTGCCCCAGCTGGCGCCATTGCGGATCGGCCGCCAGCGCCCAGTCCGAGCAGCTGACCACGTGGCCGCGCAGCGCCTCGCTGTGCGCCACCATGGCCGCTGCCAGGGCATCGACCTCCCAGCGCGCACCCACGCAATGGATGCGCAGGGCCCGCGAGGACAGGTCTGCGGGCGCGGGATGGCTTTCCCGCAGCTCCTCGACCAAGGCATCCATGCCGCTGGACAGGCGCAGCCGGTGCTCGGCCGTGGCCGACTCCAGGTGCTGCTGGGTGGCCAGGCGCAGCGCGGGGATCGCCACCTCGTCATAGAAGCCGGCCACTGCGGCCGAGCGTTCGTCCGCCGAGGCCCGCGCTGGCAGCCTTGCGTCCACCAGTTCATGCGCCAGCGTGACCGCATCTTCCACATCGTCGGCCAGCAGGCGCTGGTACAGCCGCTGGGCCGGACCCAGCACGGGGGAGCTGCCCAGCAGCACCTCCATGAACTGCAGCGCCGGTATGTAGCGGCCCAGCACCAGCAGGCAGACCGTGAGCGGCGTGGACAGGATCAGCCCTATCGGCCCCCACAGCGCCGTCCAGAAGGTCGCGGCCGCAATGATGGACAGCGTGGACAGGCCCGTGCTGCTGCCATACAGCCAGGGCTCGATGAGGTTGTTGCTGATCAGCTCCAGCGCCATGATCAGCCCCAGCGTCATCAGCAGCATCTGCCAGCCCGGATCCACCGCAAAGGCCAGCGCCAGCGGGAAGGCGGCAGAGATCATGGCGCCCACATAGGGAACGAACCGCATGATGGCCGCCAGCACCCCCCAGAGAATGGCGCCCGGCACGCCGATGAACCACAGCCCCGCCGCCATGGGCAGTCCATAGGTGATGTTGACCACGAACTGCATGCGCAGGTACTTGCCTATGCGCTGCGAGGCCTCGTCCAGCGCGTCGGTGGCCACATGCAGGTTGCCGCCCATCAGGCGCAGCAGCCGGTCGCGCAGGTCATCGCGGTCCAGCAGGATGAGGATCACGAACAGCAGCACGATGCCGGCCGTGGTCACGGGCTCGGCCACTCGGCCCAGCCACTGCAGCATGCGCGCCGTGGGCTTTTGCTCGGGCGACTGGATCTCCACCTTCTGCACGCGGGGCGTGGTGGCGCCGCGGGAGATCTCACGCTCCACCGTGTCATAGGTGCGCAGGGCGCCGTCCCAGGCGCTGGGCATGTTGGCATTCCTGCGCAGGCTGCGCAGCTTGTCGCGGATGGTGCTCTGGTAAGTGGGCAGGTCGGCGCTGAGCTGCTGCACCTGGCTGCCCAGATAGGTACCCATTCCGGCCAGCGTTGCCAGCGCCATGACCACCACCAGCAGCGTCGCCGCCATGCGCGGCAAGCCCCAGCGCCTGAGCCGGGAGACCGCAGGATCGAGCAAAAAGCCGAACAGCAGCGCCAGGGCCAGCGGAATCAGCAGTCCCTGCCCGAAATACAGGCCCGCGATGATGATGCTGGCCACCAGCAGGCCGGTGAGCAGGCGCAGCGCAGGCACCATGTCGGCCAGCTGTGCCAGGCCCGGCAGGGCCGAACGCACGCTGCGTGCGAAAGCCGCGTCGGCAGCGGCCGCGTTGCCGGCCGCATCGGCTGCGGCGTTCTCAGCGCCTGGTTTTCTGGAAGGCGCTGGTGTGAGGTCGGGATGTGGATTCATGGGGGGACAGGCATCAGGGCTTGGATACATGCGTGGATGCTGCCGCACTTGCGCCCATCGTGGGATTGCACAGCGCGCTGCGGGCCGGCCCTGTCAGCGGGCACCGCAATCGCTGGAACTCCGCCGCCGCCGCTGCCACAGCGCGCCAGCTCACCAGCGCACACGCACCACCGTGCCGCCGCCAGCACGCGGCGCCAGGTCCAGCGTAGCCCCTATGGCATGGGCACGGCGGTGCATGCCTGCCAGGCCCATGCCCTGCGCCTCATCGGGTGTACGGGGCGGCAGGCCGCGGCCGTCGTCTTCCACGCGCAACTCCCAGCGCAGCTCGCGGCGCGCGCCGGGATGGGCGCCGTTCGCCCGCGCAATACCCGGCTCCAGGGGCTGCAGCACCAGCCACAGCGTGCTGGCCTGTGCGTGCTGCAGCACATTGCTCACGGCCTCCTGGGTGATGGCAAGCAGGTGCTGGGACGACTGGCCTCGAGGAAGATCGGGCAGATCGGGCAGGCCCGGCTCGGACTGCGGATCGGCCACGCTCCAGCGGATCTGCATGCCACGGCGGTCCAGCACGGGCTGCAGCCGGTGGCGCAGGCGCGCCAGGCGCACGGGCAAGGCGTCCTCCACGGCGTCCATGGCGTCCACCAGCAGGCGCAGGTCCAGCAAGGCCTGCTCCAGCAACTCCTGCGCCTGGCGCTGCCGGGTTTCGCTCGGCTCCAGCAAGGCCATGGCATTCACCAGAAGGCCGCCCACGCCGTCGTGCAGATCGGCGGCAATGCGCCGGCGCTCGGCCTGCACCTCGCGCGAAGGCCGGGGGCTGCGCCTGCGCCGCCACAGCAGCAGCCTGCGCAGGCGCGAGGCACCCATCGCACACAGCAAGGCCGTCAAGACCAGCAGGGCCAGGCTGCACAGGCGAAGCCACAGCGGAGCCTGGTCGCCCTGCTGCCAAAGCCAGGCGCAAAGCGCCAGCATCTGCAGCAGGCCCAGTGCCAGGCAGACTGCCAATGCGCGAAGGGAGTCCTTCATGGCCATGCGGTGGGAAGCGGCGGTGGGGCGGGCCGCACGGGCCCCTGCGGCGCCAGCCAATCAGAACAGGCCGCGCAGCGATGCAAAGCGCACCGCCTGGGCGCGTGTGCGCACCTGCAGCTTGCGGTAGATGTTCTTGATGTGCGTGTTGACCGTCATGGCGCTGATCATCAGGCGCGAGCCGATCTCGGCGCTGGTGTAGCCGCTGGCGACCATGCGCAGCACCTCGCGCTCGCGGGTGGACAGGCGGTCCGCCTCGTCGGGCGAGCGGCGCTTGGGCTCGGCGCCCTGGGTCTTGTCGAAGCGCTGCAGCAACCTGCGCGCCAGGCTGGGAGTGACGGATGCGCCGCCATTGGCCACCTGCAGCACGGCCTGCGGGTAGTTGCCGAACCAGGAGTTCTTGACGAGGTAGCCCGTGGCACCCAGCTCGAAGGCGCGCAGCACCTGCTCGTCGTTTTCCATCACGGAGATGATGACGGCCTCGGCCGTGGGCCGCACGGTCTTCATCATGTCCAGCAGTTCGAAGCCCTCGCCATCGCCCAGGTTCAGGTCGACCAGCATCACGTCGAACTCGTGCTGGCGAATGGCCTTTCGACCCTCTCGGACACTTCCGGCCTGGGCCACGACCAGGGTGCGCGGGTCGTTCATGATTTCCTGGGCAATGACCATGCGGATGTGGGCATCGTCATCGACCAGCAGCACGCGCACGGGCTTGTCGGGCTGGCCGGCCAGATAGTCTGGCCACATGGCGGAACTCAGGCCCGTGCCCAGCATGGCCTGGGCGCGCGAGGAATCGGCGATCAGGGGACGGGCATCGGCGGGAACGTCGGATGGATTCATGCTGTTCTCCTCAAATGTCACGTCATGTATATGACGCAACCGATCACATACGCGCCTTTCACATTAAGAGAAATCGCCACCGATATCCACAATCTTTGACGAAGTTTGTGAAAGATTGCGTAGCTTGCAAATTAACACATTTGTGTGAGAAGCCGGGTCCGTACTTTCTTGATCACCTGACCGGCAGGCCTGTCGGGCCTGGCAGGCCATGCCCTTCCCGATGCCCGCCATCCTCCCCTTGATCCAGCCTCATGACAGCCCCCGGTTCAACGCCTTCCTCCTGCGCCTGCACCGAGCGTATGCAATTCGATACACCAGGTTGTCTGGATGGCCCCATGCCCGCCGGATCAACGGCCTGAAGCGAAGCTGCAACTGCAAATTTTCTGTCGTTACACCTTGAAACTACCCAACTCCATTCACCTCCCAATGCCGCTGCTTTAACGCGATGCAGCCCGCCAGCCAAAGGTTTGGACGGGTAAGTACCCGCCACGTGGCTCAGCGCTCACGGCTACCCCGTACAAGAGATGGAACGGCAGGGGCACCCCAAGCACATTGGAGTCCAGACAACGAGCTGGGGTCCAGGGAGACAAGGCCGGAAACCTCCGCAAAGTGTCTGAAAAACGGGTGCTTACACACCTTTTCCTGGTAGTCCGATTCCTTATCAAGGAGCCATCATGAAATCGCTTGCAATTCTTTCCCTGAGCCTGATCGCAACAGCAGCCATGGCTGGCCCCATGGGCGGTGGCGGTGGCGGTGGTGGTGGTGGTGGCGGCGGCGGCGGCGGCAGCAGCAGTTCCCAGATCGAAATCAACGGCCCCAGCGTTCAGGTCACCCTGCTGAACAGGAGCGGCGTGCTCAACGTAGCAACGGGCGGTGGCAAGGCCTCCCAGAACCTGGCCAGCAATGCAGGCAACGTCACCATCGACCGCAGTGGCAGCTCTCTGCAGGTCGTCGCTGCCACCGGCAGCGGCATCTTGAACAAGGCCGATGGCTACGCAGCAGTGGCCGTCAACAACCTGGCCTCCAACTATGGCGAAGTGGAAGTCAAGAACACTTCGATCCAGGTGGTGGCTGCCAAGAACTCGGGCATCGTCAACTATGCCGGTAACGGTTCCATGGCAGTACAGAACATCTCCAGCAACAACGGCTGCGTGACCTGCTACAACAACCACTGAGCCTGACTGCCGGACGAAGGACACTGCCGGACGGCCCCAGGCCTTCCGGCAGCACCTTCCCGGCGAATAGCCAGCTCACCGCACCAGGAGAGCCCACCATGCACACCGCCGCCCATCTCTGTTCGGCTGCCCTACTGGCCTGGCTCGCACTCGGAGCGCCCCCCCTTCATGCAGCAGCCCCCGGCGAAGATCCAGTGGTGCTCAGCAAGCCTGTCGACTATCTGAGACTGCCCACGGCCAAGCAGCAGACATCGTCGGGGCTGGACACCGTCACTGACATCCCCATCAACGTCAAGGCCAAGATCGCGCGCTACGAAGCCATGTCCATGACCAATGCTCCCGGCATCTCCACCGAGGCGAACGTGGTGACCACGACCACAACGAGCAGCACGGGCATGCAGCGCACCTGCACCCAGGACCTGGCCAGCAACACCAACGCCAGCGCGTTCAACCGCTACGGGCCACAGACCAAGGACCAGATCGTGGTCCTCAAGGGCGACCTGATCAACGTCTGCCGCTAGTGCGGCCAGGCGGCCCGCGACCCGGCCGCCTTTCATTTCCAAAACCCATTTCCGGTGCCGGTGCCCCTGGGCGCCAGTGCCCTGGCTCGCCGTTTTCCAGCAGAGGTCCATCATGCGCAACCGCCTTCCAACGCCAGGACTTCCCCGCCCCGATGCCGCGCTGCAGCCGGCATTCGGCGGACATGCGGACAACCGAGGGACTTTCCGCCAGCGATGGGCTGGCAGACAGGGCTGTATGCGGGTGGTGGCCTGCGCGGTATCGGCATCCATCGTGCTGCTGTCGGGTTGCGCGCCGCTGGATGCGCGCAAGGATTCCAAATACCTGGAAAAAGTCTATGCGGCCGACCGCCCGGTGGTGCGGCCGGTGCGCTCCATATCGAGCTTCTCCGATTCGCTGATGTGCATGGACAGGATGTTCCGCAACAGCCACATGCCCACGGTGCTGATCACCAGCAAGCAGTTGCCCGACTATTCGGGCCGCGTGGCCGTGGCCGCCAAGGAGATGGTGGTCACCGCCCTGTCCCAGATGTCGCGCGTCAGCAGCGCCTTCCGCTACGTGGACTATGAGGTGGACATCGCCCGCCAGGACACGGTGCAGAACCTCACCACCATCTTGCTCAACAACAACCAGATCCAGCTGCAGCGCCCGGCCCTGTATGTGTCGGGCGCCGTGTCCTTCATGGACCAGAACGTGCTGCGCAACAACGTGGACATAGGCACCAGCGCCTCGCGCCTGGAAACCGGCTACAGCGCCAACCGCAGCGGCGCCGTGCTGGGCATGGAGCTGCACCTGGGCGACTTCCGCACGCGCACCATCATTCCGGGCCTGGATTCGGCCAACGAAGTCGTCATCGGCAACGGCAGCCAGGGCCTTGACCTGTCGGGCCGTATCGGCAACTACGGCGTGCAGTTCAGCGTGGGCCGCGACTATGCCCAGGGCTCGGGCCCGGCCGTGCGCACCCTGGTCGAGCTGGGCATGATCGAGCTGCTGGGCAAATGGTCACGCCTGCCCTACTGGCAGTGCCTGACGCTGGACCAGACCCATCCCGACTTCCAGCGTCAGCTGCGCGACTGGTATGAGGAAGGCGAAGCCGGCATCCACCAGGAGCTGGTGCGCCAGTCGCTGATCAGCAAGGGCTATCTGCCGCCCGACGCACCGGCCTTCACCGCAGGCAACCCGCAGTGGCGCGAGGCCATAGGGCGCTTCCAGGCCGACAGCGGCATGGTGGTCAATGGCGTGGTGGACTTCAGCACCTACGAGCGCGCACTGCGAGACTTCGTGGCCGTCAGCGCCGATGGACACATGACGCGCATCGGCTGGAACACCAAGAGTGCGGCACCGGTCACCACCGCCTCCGAGAACGTGGCCGTGGCCACGGGTGACTACCGCTACGGCGCCCCCGCGCCCGACCGCAAGCTGGACCTGTGGGTGGAGAACATCACGCCCACGCGCACCTCTTTCGAGACGGGTGAGCAGCTGTTCCTGTCCACCACCGTGTCGCGCGCCTCCTACCTGTCGTGCTTCATGGCCGGTGCCGATGGAGAGGTCACCCGGCTGGTGCCCAACGATGTGAACCGCTCGGGCTGGATCACCGCCGCCCAATCCGTTCGCCTGCCAGACTGGATGAGTCCCAACCCCGGCTACGTCATCAACGCCGGGCCTCCCGGCAAGGAAGGCGTGGCCTGCTTCGCCACCGAGCAGAACATGACCGACAAGCTACCCACGCTGCTCCAGGGCAAGGCCTTCATCGCCATCCCGGGCATGCGCTCCCTGGAGGATGTCAACCAGTACATGGCCAACTCTCTGGGCGCCGACCAGTACACCGGCTCGGCCCGCTTCTGGCAGGTGGTTCCGGCCCAGGCCAAGCGCTGATGAGCGGTGCACGTCACAAGCCAAACAGAGGCAATTGCCATGCCCTCCAGCGCTCATGAATCCCCGCCACGGCGGCGCATCGGGCTGCGCCTGACCGCAAGGCTTGTGCTGCCCGGACTGCTGGTGGTGCTGCCAGGTCTGGCTCCCGCCGTACTGCCGCATGTGCAGGCGGCGGCCCGCTTCACGCCGGTCATGCCCATTCGGGTGGCGACGGCCAGCGTGTACGGTTCCCAGCCGGGCACCAGCAACATCACCTCGACCTCGGACACCGCCCAGCAACGGGCCCTGTCCCAGCTACGCAGCCGCGCCGAAGGCAAGGGCGTGAGCCTGGCCACGCAGCGCGAGGCGCAATGGGTGATGGGCCTGCTGGCACTGCATGGCATTGCCATGGCGCAGGACGGGCCGCAGGCCAGGCAATGGTTCGAGCGCGCGCAGCGCGCCGGCCATCCGCTGGCCAGCGCGGGACTGGCCTGGTGCGCCATGGACGGCTGCGGCCAGCCCCCCGATCCACCGGCTGCAAGGCCCTGGATCGCCCAGCTGGCCAAGACCGACCCGGCCCGCGCCCAGTACCTGGAATGGCTGCTGGCCCGGCGCCTGGCGCCGCTGTCCACGGCCGAGCCCGTGGGCGAGGCCTTGGCCGTGGCAGGCACGCCCGACCAGGAACTGCTGCAGCGCGCGGCACGTTCGGGCAGCCCTGGCGCCCAATTGGAATGGGGCCTGGCCCTGCTCGCGCAGGACGAGCCCGAGGCAGCGCTGCGCCAGTTCCGCGCGGCAGCGGCGCGCTCATTCAGCGCCGCGACCAATGCACAGATGCTGGGCGAGCGCCTGCGGCCCGCAGGCCAGCTGGTGTCGGCGCAGGGCAGCTCCACGCCTGCAGCGCAGGGGCCGCAGGCCATGCAGCGCACGCCGCAGCTGAGTGGAGCGCCCAGCGAGCAGGACATCCAGGTGCGCCAGCCCGTCACGGCCCAGCAGCAATGGGAGCAGGCGCAGCGCTACCACCGCGGCGACGGCGTGCCGGCCAACTACACCGAGGCGCTGCGCCTGTACCAGCAGGCCGCTTCCCACGGCCATGTGGCATCGCGTCGCATGCTGGAGCTGATCTACTCGCGCCCCGCACCGGGCGGCGGCGTGGACATCGGATGGATGCAGCAGCTGGCGCGCATAGACCCCATGACCATGCAGCCCATGGCGCCCGTCAGCCCCGCGCCCTACCGGCGCGATCCCACGCCGCTGTTCGACATGGTGCCGGCGCCCTGGCACAGGCACTGAGGCAGGAGCGAGGCGCTACAGCACCACGTCCAGGCCGGTGTCGGCCATCCAGTCCACCGGGTCCTGGCGCAGGACCATGTCGATGTCCAGGCCCAGGGCCACGCCCACTTCGCCGGGAAAGCTCACGGCCAGGGCACGCTCGTCCCACTGCGCCTCGCGCGAGCGGGCGCGCCAGGCAGCGATGTGCAGCACGCAGGCCAGCGGATCGAAGCCCGGCTGGGCCAGCGGCGCGTACAGGTGCTGCAGCGCATCGGCCAGCAGCGGCGGAAGGTTCCAGCGGCGGGCCAGGCCCGCACTGACATGGCTGTATGTGTAGCCGCAAAGCCGCATTTCCAGCTCGGCGCGACGCGGGTCCAGCGGGCCGACCAGTTCGGTGATGGTGGCGGCGCGGCCGGGGTCGATCATGTGCATGGCCAGCTCCCCCAGGCCATGCATCAGCCCTGCGGCATAGGCCGCCGTGGGGCTGGCCTGCACGGTGCCGGCCAGCGCTCGCGCCACGCGGGCGGCTTCCACGCTGTAGCGCCAGAAGGCCGGCATGGCCATGCCCGGCACGGCATGGGCGCCCACGCCCAGCGGTATGCCCCGCACGATCTGGCGCAGCTGCGCGGGCGCCAGCAGGGCCAGCGCCTCGGGAATGCCGGTGACACGTCCCGCCATGCCGAACACCGGGCCGTTGGCCTGGGCCAGCAGCCCGGCGGCCAGCGCAGGGTCGGCTGCGAAGAGCTGGCTCAGCCGGCGCAGGCTGGGCTGCTCGGGCACCAGCTCGCGCAGCAGCAAGGCCACGATGCGCGGCTGCGCCGGCAGGGCCAGGGCCTGTGCCAACAGCGTCTGCAGGTCCAGTGCATGCGCAGCCATCGCGTTTCCTGCCTTGCCGTGCGCGGGACTACTTGCGGGTCTGCAGCTTGGCGAAGGCCGAGGCCATGGCCGATTGCTGCACCGGCTCGGGCGCACGGCGCTGCCCGCCCTGGCTGCCGCGGCCTGCGCTCTCGAAGCGGTTGTCACGGGGGCCGTCGCGCCGCGCCGGTGCCGCATCCAGCTTCATGGTCAGGCTGATGCGCTTGCGCGCCACATCGACCTCCAGCACCTTGACCTTGACGATCTGGCCGGTCTTGACCACCTCGCGCGCGTCCTCGACGAACTTGTGGCTCATCTGGCTGACGTGGACCAGGCCGTCCTGGTGCACGCCCAGGTCCACGAAGGCGCCGAACTGGGCCACGTTGCTGACCGTGCCCTCCAGCGTCATGCCTTCCTTGAGGTCCTTGATGTCCTCCACCCCGTCATTGAAACGGGCCACGACGAAGTCCGGACGCGGATCGCGGCCGGGCTTTTCCAGCTCGCCCAGGATGTCCTTGACGGTGATGGCACCGAACTGCTCGCTCACGAACTGCTCGGCCTTCAGGCCCTTGAGCACTTCGGAGCGGCCCATGAGCTGGTCCACGCTCTTGCCCGTGGTGGCAATGATGCGTTCGACCACCGGGTAGGTTTCCGGGTGCACGCCCGTCATGTCCAGCGGATTGTCGCCGCCGCGGATGCGCAGAAAGCCCGCCGCCTGCTCGAAGGTCTTGGCGCCCAGGCCGGCCACGTCCATCAGCTGCTTGCGGCTCCTGAAGGAGCCGTTGGCATCGCGCCAGCGCACCACCGACTTGGCCACGCTGCCCGACAGGCCCGAGACGCGCGACAGCAGCGGCGCCGAGGCCGTGTTCAGGTCCACGCCCACGGAGTTCACGCAGTCCTCGACCACGGCGTCGAGCTGGCGCGCCAGCTCGCTCTGGTTCACGTCGTGCTGGTACTGGCCCACGCCAATGCTCTTGGGGTCGATCTTGACCAGCTCGGCCAGCGGGTCCTGCAGGCGGCGCGCAATGCTGGCGGCCCCGCGCAGGCTCACGTCCACGTCGGGCATTTCCTGCGAGGCGAACTCGCTGGCGGAATACACGGAAGCGCCAGCCTCGCTGACCACGACCTTCTCGATCTGGCGGTCGGCCTTGCTGGCGATCTTGATCAGGTCGGCGGCCAGCTTGTCGGTCTCGCGGCTGGCCGTGCCGTTGCCGATGGCGATCAGGTTGATCTGGTGCTTTTCGACCAGGCGGGCCAGCACGGCCAGCGAGCCGTCCCAGTCGCGGCGCGGCTCGTGCGGGTAGATGGTGGTGGTGTCCACCAGCTTGCCCGTGCTGTCCACCACGGCCACCTTGACGCCCGTGCGGATGCCCGGGTCCAGGCCGATGACGGCGCGCTGCCCCGCAGGGGCGGCCAGCAGCAGGTCGCGCAGGTTGTCGCCAAAGACCTTGATGGCCACCTTCTCGGCGTCTTCGCGCAGGCGCGAGAACAGGTCGCGCTCGGTGGACAGGCTGAGCTTGACGCGCCAGGTCCAGGCCACGCACTTGCGGATCAGGTCGTCGCTGGCGCGCTTGGCGTGGCTCCAGCCCAGGTGCAGGGCAATCTTGCCTTCGGCCAGGCTGGGCTGGCCGGGCTCGGGCTCCACGGGCTGGACCAGCTTGGCCTCGAGGATTTCCAGCGCGCGGCCGCGGAACACCGCCAGCGCGCGGTGCGAAGGCACGCGGCCAATGGGCTCGTCGTATTCGAAATAGTCGCGGAACTTGGCGACCTCGGGGTCGTTCTCGTTCTTGGATTCGACCTTCTTGGAGCGCAGCAGGCCGTCTTCCCACAGCCATTCGCGCAGCTTCTGCACCAGGGCCGGGTCTTCGGCCCAGCGCTCCGACAGGATGTCGCGCACACCATCGAGCACGGCCAACGTGGTCGAGAAATCAGGGCCCGGCTTGCCGTCGTCCAGGGTGGTGGCCGGCTTGCAGAAGGCCTCGGCCTCCTTGTGCGGGTCCAGCGTGGGGTCGGCAAACAGCTTGTCGGCCAGCGGCTCGATGCCGAATTCCTTGGCGATCTGTCCCTTGGTGCGGCGCTTTTGCTTGAAGGGCAGGTAGATGTCCTCCAGCTCCTGCTTGGTGGGCGCATTGGCAATGGCCAGGCGCAGCGCGTCGGTCAGCTTGCCCTGCTCGTCGATGGCCTTGAGCACCGCGCCCCGGCGGTCCTCCAGCTCGCGCAGGTAGCCCAGGCGTTCGTCGAGCTGGCGCAGTTGCGCGTCGTCCAGTCCGCCCGTGACTTCCTTGCGGTAGCGCGCGACGAACGGAACCGTGGCTCCGCCATCAAGCAATTCGACCGCGGCACCCACCTGCTGCGGCTTGACATTCAGTTCTGCGGCGATTTGGGCAATGATTTTTTGCATTCGAGAGGCGCCCCGTGGCGTGGAATCCGGAAAAGCGGCCAAGTGTGCCACACGCGATTCGGGCCGGGCCGCTCGCGGCCGACCCGCAAATGCAAGCATTTCTTGCAGGCCAATGAATTCAAGGGCTTGCAAAATCAATCCACTGCCTGCTTTTGCCGGGGCCCTGCGGCAGGCAGGCGCCCTCTGCCACAATCACCAGCTTCGAATGCAAGACGATCTGTTCGGTTCTCCCCCACCATCGGCCCCTGCCCCGCCGCCCGCGCCTGCCGGCCGCACACCGGCACCGCGCAAGGCCGCCGGCGCCGTGCAGCTGGCGCCCCAGGCCATGCAATTGCAGGCGCTGGCGGACCAGCTTGCGCAGGGCCTGCGCATGGGGGTCTCCACCTGGTCCTACCCGGGCTGGGAAGGCTTGATTTGGGATGGCGCCTATGACAAAAGCGTGCTGGCCAAGAAGGGACTGGAGGCCTATGGCCGGCATCCGTTGATGCGAACGGTCTGCGTGGACCGCAGCTTCTGGAGGCCGTTGACGGCCAGCCAGTACATGGCCTTCGCAGGCCAGGTGCCGGCCGATTTCCGCTTCGTGGTCAAGTGCCCATCCGTGGTTACCGACGCGCAGGTGCGTGACGAGGACGGCAAGGGCATGTCGCTGAACCCGGTGTTCCTTCAACCCGATCTGGCCGTCACCAGCTTCGTCGAGCCCACGCTGGAAGGGCTGGGCGAGCGGCTGGGCGTGCTGGTGTTCCAGCTCAGCCCGATGACCTGGGGCCTGCTCAGCCGCCCCACCGAACTGCTGGCGCGGCTGCAGGCCATGCTGGAGGCGGTGCGCGCGGCGCTGGCCGCCCATCCGCTGGGCGCGCAGATCATCGTGGCGGTGGAGGTGCGCGACCCGGAGCTGCTGACGCCGCAGTTGGCCGACACCCTGCGCGCCAGTGGCGCCACCTTCTGCCTGGGACTGCACGGCAAGATGCCCCCCATCGAGGAGCAACTGGTTTTTCTGCGCGGGCTGTGGCCCACCCCGCTGGTCTGCCGCTGGAACCTGAACCGCGAGTTCGGTGCCTACGGCTATCCCGATGCGCAAAAGAAGCACGACCCCTTCGACGAGATCCGCACGCCCGATGCGCACACGCGCGCCATCCTCGCCAAGACCATCGATGGCATCACCAGCCGCGGGCTGCCCGCCTTTGTGACGGTGAGCAACGATGCCGAAGGCTGCGCGCCGCGCTCCATCGCGCTGCTGGCCGATGCCGTGGTCCAGGCGGAGGCGGCCCGGGTTCAGCGCTTGCCGTAGGCGCGCTCCACGCGGGCCACGCGCAATTCATAGTGCTCGTACCAGGCGTCCTTGCCCAGTTGCTGGGCGACCAGGTGCTCGGCATCCTGCTTCCAGCGCGCGATGGACTCGGCCGTGGACCAGTAGGACACGGTGATGCCGAAACCGTCCTCGCCGCGCGTGCTTTCCGCACCCAGGAAACCCTGCTGCTGCGCGGCCAGGTCCACCATGCGCTGGGCCATGAGGCCGTAGCCATCATCGTCGTCCGGCGTTCTGCGCGACGAGAAGATGACGGCGTAGTAAGGCGGCTCGGGGGTGTTGGCAAAGGGGCTCATCGTGGTCGGGCGGCAAGTTCTGCGGGCCCGCAGAATACACCGCCCGCGCTCAGGAATTCGCCGGCTCAGAGGCGGACGGCGCCTGCACCTGCTCGCCGCCCAGCACCTTCCACAGCGTGACGCGGTTGAGCTGCTCGGACAGGCGCAGGCCGATCAGGGTCTGCTGGGCCGTGTAGAGGCTGCGCTGCGCATCCAGCACGGTGAGGTAGTTGTCCACGCCGGCCTTGAAGCGTGCCTCCGACAGGTCGAAGGCCTTCTGCGTGGCCGCGACCATGCTGGTCTGGGCGGCCAGGCGCTCGTCCCACTGCGCGCGGTCGGCCAGCACGTCGGCGGTCTCGCGGAAGGCCGTCTGCACGGCCTTCTCGTACTGGGCGATGGCGATGCGCTGGTTGGCCTCGGCCACCTGCACGCCCGCACGGTTGCGGCCACCGTCGAAGATGGGCAGGCGCACCAGGGGGATGAAGCTCCAGGTGCTGCTGCTGCCGCCAAAGAGGCCATCGAGCTCGCGGCTGCCCGATCCCACGCTGGCCGTGAGGCTGATGGTGGGGAACATTGCTGCGCGGGCGGCGCCGATGTTGGCCTCCATGGCGCGCAGGTTGTTCTCGGCGGCCTGGATATCGGGGCGCACCAGCAGCACGCTGGAGGGCAGCGGTGCAGGCACGGGCTGCAGCGCCGCCGCAGGCTGGGCGCCGGCGCGCAGCGTGGCGGCGCCGGGCAGCAGGCTGTCGGGCAGCGGACCGCCCACCAGCAACTGCAGGGCGTTGCGGTCACGCTCCACCTGGGAGGTGAAGCTGGCCACGTCGCCGCGCGCCGTGTCCACCGTGGTCTGGTTCTGGGCCAGCACCAGGCCCGAGGTCGAACCTATCTCATGCATGCGCCGCGTCAGTTCGTAGGCCTTCTCGCGGCTGGCCAGGGTGTCGCGTGCCAGCTGCAGGCGGGCCTGGTCGGCGGCCAGCGTGAGCCAGGCGTTGGCCACGTCGGCCACCAGGCCGATCTGCACATTGCGCCGGTTCTGCTCGCTTTGCAGGAACTGCTGCAGCGCGGCCTCGCTGAGGTTGCGCACGCGGCCCCAGAGGTCGATCTCGTAGCTGGCAAAGCCCAGCTGGGCCGTGTACTGGGTGCTGACAGATGCCGATTGCGTGGTGCTGGTCATGCCGGCGGCCGTGCGCGCACGGCTGGCCTGGGCCTGGGCGTTGACGCTGGGCAGCAGGTCGGCGCGCGTGATGCCGTGCTGGGCACGCGCGCGCTCGATGTTCTCCACGGCCACGCGCAGGTCGCGGTTGTTGGCCAGGGCCAGGGCAATGACCTCGCGCAGCTGCCGGGACTGCACCCAGTCCAGCGCGGCGGCCGCCTGCAGGCTGGCCTCGTCGGCCTGTGCCGGATTGGCTGCGGTGCTGCCCACCGTGTCGGGCACGGGCATGTCCGGCGTGCGGTGCTGCGGCGCAAGATTGCAGCCGGACAGCAGGGCCGCCAGCGCGGCAGCAGCGGCGAGGGTGGAACGGTGCATTCGGCGCCTCATGCTGCGCTCTCCTTGGTGGTATGGGGTGAGTCGGTTGCCTGCTGCGGGCTTTCTTCATCCGTGCGCGAGTGGCTCTTGAACCAGCTGCGGATCAGCAGGAAGAACACCGGCACCAGGAAGATGCCCAGCACCGTGGAGGCCAGCATGCCGCCGAGCACGGCCGTGCCGATGGCATTGCGCCCGCCCGCGCCGGCACCCGTGCCGATGGCCAGCGGAATGACGCCGAAGCCGAAGGCCAGCGAGGTCATCAAAATGGGCCGCAGGCGCAGGCGCACGGCCGAGACCACGGCGTCGAAGATGCTCTTGCCCTGCTCCTGCAGCTGCACGGCAAATTCCACGATCAGGATGGCGTTCTTGGATGCCAGGCCCACCGTGGTCAGCAGGCCCACCTGGAAGTACACGTCATTGGTCAGCCCGCGCGTATAGGTGGCGGCCAGCGCGCCCACCACGCCCAGCGGCACGGCCAGCATCACGGACAGCGGCACGGTCCAGCTCTCGTACAGCGCCGCCAGGCACAGGAACACGAAGAGGATGGAGATGGCGTACAGCAGCGGCGCCTGCGCGCCCGACTGGCGCTCCTGCAGCGAGGCCCCCGTCCACTCGTAGCCTATGCCGGCCGGCAGCGTGCGCAGGATGTCCTCGACGATCTGCATGGCCGTGCCCGAGCTGACGCCCGGCGCGGCGCGGCCTTCCATTTCGTAGGCCGGGTTGCCGTTGTAGCGCATGAGCTGGGGCGAACCGTAGGCCCAGTAGCTGCTGGAGAAGGCGCTGAACGGCACCATCTCGCCCTTGCCGTTGCGCACCGTCCATTTGGCGATGTCCTGGGGCAGCATGCGGTGCGGCGCATCGCCCTGGATGTAGACGCGCTTGACGCGCTCGTTGTTCAGGAAGTCGTTGACATAGGTGCCGCCCATGGCGCTGGACAGCACGCTGTTGATGTCGGTGTACGACAGGCCGAGCGCGGCGGCCTTGCGGTCGTCGATGTCCAGGCGCAGCTCGCTGGCGTCCTCCAGGTTGGTCATGCGCAGATTGGTGAGCTCGGGGCGCTTGCGGGCCTCGGTCAGGAATTTTTCCTTGGCCTGCAGCAGCGCCTGGTGGCCCAGGCCGTTCATGTCCTTGATCATGAAGTTGAAGCCCGAGCTGGAGCCCAGGCCGCGCACGGCCGGCGGCAGCATGACCAGCACGCGCGCATCGCGGATGGAGGCCAGCTCCCGGGTCGCCCGGTGCGCGATCTCGGAGGCCGACTGGCCCGGCAGCGGGCGCTCCTCCCAGGTCTTCAGCCGCACGAAGGCGCGTGCCGAGGCCTGGTCGCCGTTCAGGCCAGAGACCTGGTAGAAGCTCAGCACGTCGGGCTGCCTGGCAAAGTAGTCGCGCACCTCGTCGAGCACGCCCTGCAGCCGCGTGTCGGCCGCGCCCGAGGGCAGGTTGATGTTGACGAAGACAAAGCCCTGGTCCTCGTCGGGCAGGAAGGACGTGGGCAGGCGCGCCATCAGCAGCCAGACCACGCCGCAGACGGCCAGGAAGATCAGCATCATGCGCTTGGCCCGGCGCAGCGAGTACGCCACCGTGCCCTGGTAGCGCGCGGCCGTGGCGTCGAAATGGTGGTTGAACCAGCGGAAGAACCGGTCGTTCACCCCCAGGATGCCGCTGCGGATCGGGCGGTCATGCCCTGCCCCGCCCGCTGCGGGCGGCTTGAGCAGCGTGGCGCACAGCGCCGGCGTGAGCGTCAGCGCCACGAACACCGACAGCGCCATGGCCGCGACGATGGTGATGGAGAACTGCCGGTAGATCACGCCCGTGGAGCCGCCGAAGAAGGCCATGGGCACGAACACGGCCGACAGCGTCACGCCGATGCCCACCAGGGCTGGCGTGATCTCGCGCATGGACTGGCGCGTGGCCTGCTTGGGCGACATGCCCGTCTCGTGCATCACGCGCTCGACGTTCTCCACCACGACGATGGCATCGTCCACCAGCAGGCCGATGGCCAGCACCATGGCGAACATGGTCAGCGTATTGATCGAGTACCCGGCCAGCGACAGCACGCCGAAGGTGCCCAGCAGCACCACGGGCACGGCGATGGCGGGGATCATCGTGGCGCGGAAGTTCTGCAGGAAGATGAACATCACGATGACCACGAGGATCATGGCCTCGCCCAGCGCGCTGACCACTTCCTTGATGGAGGCGCGCACGAAGGGCGTGGAGTCCGAGCTGACGAAGTAGTCGATCTCGTTGGGAAAGAAGGGCTTGAGCTCGGCCAGCTTGGCAGCGATGGTGTCGGCCACGTTCATGGCGTTGGCGCCATCGGCCAGCACGATGCCCATGCCCGCGCCCGGCAGGCCGTTGAGCTTGGCCTTGATGGTCAGGTTGTCGGCGCCCAGCTCCACGCGGGCCACGTCCTTCATGAGCACCACCGAGCCGTCCACGGACGACTTCAGGACGATGTCCTCGAACTGCTCCACCGTCTTGAGCTTGGTGCGCGCCGTGATGGTGGCGTTCAGCTGCTGGTCCGCGACGGCGGGCAGCGCGCCCAGCTGGCCGGCCGAGACCTGGGCGTTCTGCGAGTTCAGCGCATTGACCAGGTCCGACGGCATCAGCGCGTACTTCTCCATCTTGGCCGGGTCCATCCAGATGCGCATCGCATAGTTGGTGCCGAAGACGTTGACATCGCCCACGCCGTCCAGCCGGCCGATCACGTCGACCAGGTTGCTGGTCAGGTAGTCGCCGATGTCGACCGCGGTCATGGCCGGGTCCTTGGAGAAGAAGCTGTAGGTGACCAGGAAGTCCTGGCCGCCCTTGTTCACGAACACGCCCCGGCTCTTGACGGCGTCGGGCAGGCGGTTCACGGCGGACTGCAGCTTGTTTTGCACCTGCACCTGGGCCACGTCGATGTTGGTGCCCGGCGCAAAGGTCAGCGTGGTGCGCGCGCGGCCCGAGGCGTCGGACGTGGAGCTCATGTAGAGCATGTTGTCGATGCCCTTGAGCTGCTGCTCGATGATCTGGGTCACCGAGTTCTCGACCGTCTCGGCCGAGGCGCCCGTGTACTGCGCGCCGATGGTCACGCGCGGCGGCGCGATGTCGGGGTATTGCTCCAGCGGCAGCGTGAAGATGGACAGCGCGCCGCCCAGCATGATGACGATGGCGATGACCCACGCGAAGATGGGCCGGTTGATGAAGAACTGAGCCATGTGACGGGTTCCTGCGGCTTACCGGGCCGCAGGGGCCGGAGCCGCTGCGGGTGCAGGAGCAGGTTCAGCGGCCGCGGAAGCCTGGTCGGCAGCGCCAGGCGCGGCCGCCGCTGCCGGGCCATCAGCGGGCTTGCCCTTGCGGGCCTGGGCCTTGGCGCGCAGGTCCACCTCCACGGCGCGCACCTTGTCGCCGGGCTTGATGCGCTGGAAGCCATCGACCACCACGCGCTCGCCGGCCGACAGGCCGTCCTGCAGCAGCCACATATTGCCCACGGCCCGGTCGATGTTCACGGGCCTGCGCTCGATCACGTCGTCGGCCTTGGCCACCAGCACGCTGGCCTTGCCGGTCAGGTCGCGCGTCACCGACTGCTGGGGCACCAGCAGCGCCTCGGGCGCCAGGCCCGTGGGCAGCAGCGCCTGCACATACATGCCGGGCATGAGCAGGCCCTGCGGGTTGGGCACCACGGCGCGCAGCGTGACGCTGCCCGTGGTGGCATTGACGATCACGCCGGCAAACTGCAGCTTGCCCTGGTGGCCGTATTCCGTGCCATCGTCCAGGCGGATACGCACGGCGACCTTGTCGCCCTCCACCTTCTGGAAGCGCCCGGCATCCCAGTCGCGCTTGAGCTGCAGCAGCTCGCTGGTGGACTGGGTGAAGTCCACATACATGGGGTCCAGCTGCACGATGGAGGTCAGCGCCTCCGTCTGGTTGGCCGTCACCAGCGCGCCCGGCGTCACCGTGGACAGGCTGATGCGCCCGCTGATGGGCGCCTCGATGCGGCTGTACTTGAGGTTGATGCGCGCGGTCTCCAGATTGGCCTTGGCCACGGCCACGTCCGAGCGCGACTGGGCTGCGGCGGCCTGGCTTTCTTCAAACGCCTGCTGGCTGATGGCATCGATCTTGACCAGCTCGGCATTGCGCCGCGACGTGGCCTCCAGCGTGCGGGCGCTGGCCTCGGCCTTGGCCAGGGCCGCCTGGGCGCTGGCCTCGGTGGCGCGCAGCGAGGCCGCGTCGATCTGGTAGAGCTGCTGGCCCTGGCGCACCAGGGCGCCTTCGGTGAACAGGCGCTTTTGCACGATGCCCGAGACCTGGGGCCGCACCTCGGCGGTCAGCGAGGCGCGTGTGCGGCCCGGCAGCGTGGCCTCCAGCTGCTGGCTCTGCTTTTGCAGCGTGACCACGCCCACCTCGGGCGCAGCCTTGGCTGCGGCGGCGGGCGCTGCATCCTGCCTGGAGCAGGCGGCCAGGCTGGCGGCCAGTGCCAGCGCGCACAGCACGGCAGCACCGGGGCGCTTGCTGCGTGCAAGCGAGGCAGAAGGTTGTGCGTGCCCTGCGCCGGGCTGGGAATCGGAAGGCGCCGCAAGGCGCGTACTCGGCGAAAGAGGCACGTCAAAATTCATAGGAACAGCGAAGTCGTTGGGGGCATCGCACGATTGTGCAGTGCCCATATTTCTTGTTTGTAAAGTGGATGGCATGCCACCGCAGTCTCGTGGCAAGACCATCCAGGATGATGCAGGTGTCGGAGCGCGCCGACACATGCAAGTTCAATGCCATTTGCCGGTCTGTTCAGTGCCTGGCAGCGGGCGCCGTGCGCACGCGCAGCATGCTGAACACGCCCGCCATGGCCGCAAAGCAGCCCGCCACGGCCAGGGCCACGATTTCGGCATGGCCGCCATGCCCGCCCGAGACGGTGAAGATGGTGGCCAGCACCACGGCCCCCAGCGTCTGCCCCGTGAGCCGCGCCGAGCTCAGCATGCCGCCGGCCGCGCCGCTGCGCGCCAGCGGCGCCGAGGTCACGATGGTGTGGTTGTTGGGCGACTGGTACAGCGCAAAGCCGCTGCCCGCCAGCAGCATGCGCCAGACCATGTCCAGGGTCGAGGGCGCATCGGGCATGGCCGCCAGCGCCCACAGGCCGCAGGCGAACATGGCCATGCCGATGCCGCCCAGCAGCCCGTCCGCATAGCGGCCGATGAGCCGGCCCGCAATGGGCGCCGTCATCACCGTGGCCAGCGGCCAGGCCGTGATCAGCAGCCCGGCCTCGATGGGCGACATGCCGTGCGACTCCAGCAGCAGGAAAGGCAGGGCCAGGTAGGCCAGCATCTGCGCGCAAAAGGCGCTCACCGATCCGCACATGGACAGCGCGAACACCGGAATGCGCAGCAGGTCCACCGGCAGCAGCGGCGCAGGCAGGCGCCACTGGCGGCGCACATACCACAGCCCCACCAGCAGGCCCGCGCCCAGCAGCCACCAACCCGAAGGCAGGGACGACTGGGCACCGCCGGCGCGCATGCCCAGCTGCTCGCCGCCCAGGAAGATCAGGCTGAACATGAGGATGTTGAGCAGCACATCCAGTGGCGACAGCCGCGCGCCCGCGTGTGCCGGCACCGCATTGGCCGGCAGCGCCCGGCGTCCCAGCCACAGCGTGAACAGGCCCAGCGGCAGGTTGGCCGCAAACAGCCAGGGCCAGCTGGCCACCGACAAAATGGCCGCCGCCACCGAAGGCCCGGCCATGGATGCCGTGGCCACCACCAGCGAATTGACGGCCATGCCCCGGCCCAGCAAGGCACGCGGATAGATCAGCCGCACCAGGGCGGCGTTGACGCTCATCACGCCCGCAGCGCCCAGGCCCTGCAGCGCCCGCGCAGCCACCAGCGTGGGCAGCGATGTGGCCAGCATGGCTGCCAGCGAGGCCAGGGAGAACACCAGCATGCCCACCAGATACACGCGGCGGTAGCCCAGGCGTTCGCCCAGGGCCGCCAGCGGCAGCAGCAGCACCAGGCTGGCAAGCTGGTAGGAATTGACCACCCACAGCGTATGGGCCGAGCTGGCCTGCAGCTCGCGCGCCATGGCTGGCAGTGCCAGATTGACCAGGGTACTGTCCAGCACCGACAGCGTCAGCCCCAGGATGATGACCAGCATGGCCTGGCCGCGGGGGCCGGACGCAAGTCCGTCGGGTACAGGCCCACCAGCCTCTGCTGCGGGAGCCACGCTCATGAAAGGCCCTTTGCACCCACGCGGTGGGCACGTGCGCCGCCCAGCGTGATCCAGGCCAGCGCCACGCCGATCAGCGCGCCCGTGGCCATGCCCACCACCATGGGCAGGGGCTTGCCCGTGGAGAACAGGCCCACGATCTGCATGGCCGCCGCGCCCGACAGCATCTGCAGCGTGCCCAGCAGCGCCGAGGCCGTGCCGGCGATGGCACCATGCTCCTCCAGCGCCAGCACCGAGGTCGTCGGAATCACCAGCCCCATCAGCGCGCTGGCCACGAAGTACAGGCCGATCAGCACGGCCAGCCGCTCACCGCCCAGCAGGTAGTACGACAGCAGCGACAGCATCACCAGGCCCGAGCCGGTGGCCGCCACCTTGACCACGCGCACCAGGCCGAAACGCTGGCCCAGCCAGCCCGTGAACTGCGCCGCGCCTATGAAGGCGATGGCGTTGAGCCCGAAGGCCAGGCTGTACTGGGTGGAGCTGAGCCCGTAGTAGTTGATCAGCACAAAGGGGGAGCCAGCCAGGTAGACGAAAAAGCCCGCCATGGCGCAGCCGCCGATGAAGACCAGGCCCAGGTAATGCCAGTCGCGCAGCAGCACGCCATAGGCGCGCAGTGCGCCGGCCACGCTGCTGTCCAGCCGCGCGGCGGCCCCGCGCGTTTCCTTCAGGCCCATGAACACGGCCGCCAGGCCGATCACGGCCGCCACGGCCACGGCCCAGAACACGCCGCGCCAGCTGCTGACGGCGATCACGCCGCTGCCGGCCAGCGGCGCCAGGATGGGAGAGACGCTGAACACCAGCATCAGCAGCGACATCATGCGGGCCGCCGCATGGCCGGTGTGCAGGTCGCGCACCACGGCGCGCGGCACGGCCATGCCGGCGGCCGCGCCCAGGCCCTGGATGAAGCGCAGCACCACCAGCGTCTCGATGCTGGTGGCCATGGCGCAGCCCACGCTGGCCAGCGCGAACACGGTCAGGCCGAAGTACAGCGGCGGCTTGCGCCCCACCATGTCCGAGACCGGCCCGTACAGCAGCTGGCCCACGCCCAGCGAGAGGAAGAAGGCCGTCAGGCTGGCCTGCACCGCGCCCACCTGGGCGCCCAGGCTGCTGCCGATCTGGGGCAGCGCGGGCAGGTACATGTCGATGGCAAACGGGCCGATGGCCGAGAGCAGGCCCAGGATCAGCACCAGGCGCAGCGTGTGGGAATCAGGGGAAGCGGGAGAAGAAGAGGGAGAAGGCATAGACGCAGACATAGACGCGCCATTGTGGCGGCAAGCGCTGCGGGCTGCAGGGCGGTGCTCACATTTCCTGGGCAGGCAGGCCGGCGCGTGCGGCGCTGGCGGCTTGCCGTGGCACAAGTTTGCGGGGCCGCAACCCTGTTACGCTCGGATACGAGATTGCCACCACAGCAGCATAGGCACCCCATGCACTCATCCACGCCCCTCTTCCTGCCGACCCTCAACGCATTGCCAAGGCCCCTGCTCGCCGCCCTGCTGCTGGGCGCGTGCATGCAGGGCCCGGCCCATGCGGCGCCGCCGCAGGCCCGCGGTGACGCCAAGGCCGGCGCCACTGCCATGCTGGAAGTGTCCGAAGACGGCCGCGACGTGATCGACCGCCGCGCCCGCCTGCTGTGGCCGCGCTGCGTGGAAGGCATGCACTGGAATGGCAAGACCTGCGCGGGCCTGCCGGAGCTGTTCACGCACAAGCAGGCGCAGGCCCTGGCCGCCGAGCGGGCCAAGCAGGACGGCGTGCGCTGGCGCCTGCCGCGCGTCAACGAGATGCGCCGGCTGATCTCGCGCGATATACGGCCGCAAGGCCTGTCGCCCGAGCTGTTCCCGGGCGCGCCGCGCGGCTGGCACTGGACGGGCACGGCAGCGGTGAACGCACGGCCCGTCAATCCCTACAACTACAGCAACATCTCGGGCAGCGCCGGTACGCAGCTGTCGGCCCAGCAGGCCTGGGCGATTGACCTCGACAGCCTGGAGACGCGGCCCGACATGGGGCGCGGCAACCAGCTCATGGTGCGGCTGGTGCGGCCCCTGCCCTCCGCGCCGCCAGAGGAAAAGGCCGAGGCTCCCGCCAGGCCAGCCCCCCACAGGCCGGACCCGGACGAAGAGGACTGACGCTCAGGCCGCGCGCAGCGAGGCCTTGAGGCTGGCGCCCAGTTCGGGCTTGTGCGCGAACGGGTCGGTGGGGTTGCGGCCCTGCACCACATCCTCCATGCGGGTCTGGACCGAGCCCAGCGCCTGCGGATGGCTGTAGATGTAGAACTGGTTGGCCGCAATGGCGTCGAAAACCTTCTGCGCCACATCGGGGGCCGTGACCTTGCCCGAGCCCACGGCCTTCTCGCTCATGGCCTGGCCTATCTTCTGGCTGGCCGTCAGCGGCTGCGCGGCCAGATGGCTGGGCCGGTTGCGCTCGCTGTGGCTGATGCCCGTGGGCACGAAGAAGGGGCACAGCACGCTGGCGCTGATCTGGTCGGAGACCAGGGCCAGGTCCTGGTACAGCGTCTCGGTCAGGCTCACCACGGCGTGCTTGCTGACGTTGTAGATGCCCATGTTGGGCGGCGCCAGCAGCCCGGCCATGCTGGCCGTGTTGACGATGTGGCCCTCGAAGGACGGATCGGCCTTGGCCGCCTCCAGCATCATGGGCGTGAACAGCCGCACGCCGTGGATCACGCCCCAGAGGTTGACGCCCAGCACCCACTGCCAATCTTCCAGCGTGTTCTCCCAGACCAGCCCGCCCGCGCCCACGCCTGCGTTGTTGAACACGAAGTGCGGCGCGCCGAACTGCTGGCGCACCTCGTCGGCCAGGGCCTGCATCTGGGCTGCGTCGGACACATCCACGCGGCGTGCCAGCACACGCACGCCCTGCCCTTCGAACTCGGCGGCAGCCTTGTCCAGCGCCTCCTGCTGCACATCGACCAGCACCAGGTTCATGCCCAGCTTCGCGCCAATGCGCGCGCACTCCAGGCCGAAGCCCGAGCCCGCGCCCGTCAGCACGGCCGTCTTGCCCTTGAAGTTCTTGATCATTCCCTTGTCTCCTTGTCTTGTCCTGATGTTCTTGTGGAAGGATTTGGCAATTAACCCTGGCCCGTACACAGCCCTCCCTCCTGGCACTGGCGGAGCCCGCCTCAGGGACACCGAGGAA
>NZ_BCTO01000028.1 GCF_001571325.1 Delftia tsuruhatensis NBRC 16741 | reverse complement strand
GGCGACGTGCCACGCGGGGAAGGCGCGAAGCGACTCAGGGGGTGAGCTTCACAAGCTGCTTTCCGAAGTTCTTGCCCTTGAGCAAGCCCAGGAAGGCCGAGGGTGCGGAGGCAATGCCTTCGGCAATGCTCTCGCGCGGGCGCAGCTTGCCGGTGCCCACCAGGCGGCCCAGTTCCTGCAGCGCCTCGGGCCAGACTTCCATGTGCTCGCTGACGATGAAGCCTTCGATGCGGATGCGGTTGACGAGGATGAGCGCGGGATTGGTCATGGGCAGCGGCTTGCCGTCGTAGCCCGCGATCATTCCGCACAGCGCGATGCGCGCAAAGGCGTTGGTGCGCAGCAGCACGGCGTCGAGGATGTAGCCGCCCACGTTCTCGAAATAGCCGTCGATGCCCTGCGGGCAGGCGTCCTTGAGCGCCTTGGCCATGGTCTTGGTGTCGGGGTGCTCGCGGTAGTCGATGCAGGCGTCGAAGCCCAGCTCCTCGGTGGCGTAGCGGCACTTCTCGGGGCCGCCCGCAATGCCCACCACGCGGCAGCCGCGTGCCTTGGCCAGGGCCGCGAACGCGCTGCCCACGGCGCCCGTGGCGGCGCTGACCACCACGGTCTCGCCGGCCTTGGGGGCGATGATCTTGACCAGGCCGTACCAGGCCGTCACGCCGGGCATGCCCACGGCGCCCAGGTAGTGCGACAGCGGCACATGGGTGGTGTCCACCTTGCGCAGCATGCCGGGCGCATCGCCATCGACCACGCTGTATTCCTGCCAGCCGCCCATGCCCACGACCTTGTCGCCAACGGCAAACTTGGGATGGCGGCTTTCCACCACCTCGCCCACGGTGCCGCCGATCATGACCTCGCCCAGCGGCTGGGGCTGGGCATAGCTCTTGCTGTCATTCATGCGGCCGCGCATGTAGGGGTCCAGGCTCAGGTAGTGGTGGCGCACCAGCACCTGGCCTTCGGCCAGCGCCGGGGTCTCGGTACTGACAAGGCGGAAATTGCTTTCCACGGCTTCGCCCTCGGGGCGGTTGTCGAGCAGGATCTGCTGGTTCACGGGCATGGGAAAACCTCCGGTGGCATCACAAACAATGGAACCAGTTCCCGGTGCTGCCGGGGCTGGCGTGTGGCATTGGGTATCTGGCAAATTCGCCGTGCGGATCAGTCCGTGGCGAGGGTTGTCTCGGCGGCGGCCGGCTTGGCCACGCGCGGCATGTACTTGAACGTTCCGGTCGCATGGCTGCACAGCCGGCCCGAGGCATCGAACACGCGCGCCTCGGTATAGGCCATGGAACGCGTGCGGTGCAGCACCACGCCCTTGGCCACCAGGGGGCCGCGCGCCGGCTGCATGAAGCTGGTCTTCATCTCTATGGTCACGCAGCCCATGTCGCGCTGCAGGCTGCGCGCGGCCACGGCCATGGTCACGTCCAGCAGGGTCATGGTGGCGCCGCCGTGGGTCACGTCAAAGGTGTTCAGGTGCTCGGGACGCGCCTCGAAGCGCAGTTCGGACTCCCCGTCCTCCATGCGGTGCAGGGTGAAACCCAGGTGGTCGACGAAGGGGATGGGGTGGCCAAAATCCAGCACGAAATTCTCCAGTTCAGATCGCAATGCAGGCGAGCATAAGGGCGCCCGAAGGCACCATGGCGCGCGGCGGCACGATCTGCGGGAAAAACTGTCACCTCGGCAGCAGCGCCGCCGCGTTCAGCCGCCCACCAGGGCGCTGACGCCGCCGTCCACGGCCATCCACTGGCCCGTGATGTGCTTGCCCGCGTCGCTGGCGTACAGCAGGGTCAGGCCCTTGAGGTCCTCGTCGTCGCCCAGGCGGCGCAGCGGGGCATGGGATTTCATCTCGTCCTCGCCAAGGGTCTCGATCAGCACGCTGGCCATCTTGGTCTTGAAGAAGCCCGGGCAGATGGCGTTGACGGTGATGCCATGCACGCCCCACTCGCCGGCCAGCGCGCGCGTGAAGTTGATGACGGCTCCCTTGGAGGTGTTGTAGGCAATGGTCTTCATGCCCAGAGGGTTGCCGCCCAGGCCTGCGATGGAGGCCAGGTTGATGATGCGCCCGGTCTTGCGCGGGATCATGCTGCGCCGCGCGATCTGCTGGCTCAGCAGGAAGTAGCCGCGCACGTTGAGGTTCATCACCTTGTCCCAGGCGGCCACGGGGTGCTCCTCGGCCGGCGCGCCCCAGCTGGCGCCCGCATTGTTGATGAGGATGTCCACCTGGCCCAGGCGCTCCAGCGTCTCGGCGGCCAGGCGCTCGATATCGGCCTCGTTGGCGCAGTCGGCGGCGATCCAGCGGGCGTCGATGCCGGCGGCCTGCAGCTCGGCGGCGGCTTCCTCCAGGTCGGCGGCCTTGCGCGAACTCAGCATGATCCTGGCGCCCGCCTCGCCCAACGCATGGGCCATCTGCAGGCCCAGGCCGCGCGAGCCGCCGGTCACCAGGGCCGTCTTGCCGGTGAGGTCGAAAAGTTGCTGCACATTGCGAGTCATTCGTCTGTCTCCTGGTCCGGGTCTTGTGTGCCGGTCATGGGTGGAATGGAGGGCGGCCCTCCCCTGCCGGGACGGCCTGCAGCGGCGATTGTGCAAGCCGCCCCGCCGTGCCGCATGTCACATGCGTGTCCGGCCCGTCAATCCCCGAACAGCGAGCGCGTGCCGCCCCAGGCCGCACCCTCGATCTCCAGCATGCGCAGCTTGGTCAGCGCACCTGCGCCGCCCGAAAAACCGCCCGGCTGGGCGCCGGCGGCCAGCACGCGGTGGCAGGGAATCACGGGCGCGAAGGGGTTGAGGCCCAGCGCCTGTCCCACGGCGCGCGACAGGCCCACCTCGCCCAGCTCGCGCGCGATCTCGCCATAGGTGCGCGTATGGCCGGGAGCGATGGCACGCGTCAGCTCATAGACGCGGCGGTGAAATTCCGACACGCCGTGCCAGTCCAGCGCCAGCTCGGCCAGATCCGGCAATGTCTGGCCTGCGGGCAGCATGCGCCGTGCCCGCAGATCGGGCAGCACCGGGCCGTCACGCAACTGCTGCGCGCTGGGCGCGGAAGGCTCCACGGTCCATTCGCCATGGCCCGCCATGAGCACCTGCACGCCGGCGATGGCCTGCGCCACGGCGGCCGGCAGGTCCTCGGCGCGCACCGCTGCCGCATAGCTGCCGGGCCTGCGCAATTGCACGCCGCGCAGCATGCGCGTGCGCGTGGCAGCCGGGCCGTCCACCTCGGGCAACTGAAAGGCCGCAAGGCCGCATTCGCCCCAGGCCACGCCGCAGGGTCCCAAGCGCGTGGCAAACAGCGCATGGCCCGTGGCTTCGGGGTCCCAGGCCGGGCTGCCCGTGGTCGATTCGTTCGTCATGGCGGTGGTTTTCTCCTTGCAGGCGATTGTGGCCGCATGGCTGCCACCGCTGCCCGCAGCGACCCCACCGGCACGACACTGTAAAAAAACACTGGATAAATACTGGATGTGCAGCCAGTTATTACTGTATATTTCGCCAGTCATCATCCTCATCTCATGAACCATAGACATGCAAGAAGCCGCCTTCACCGTCACCTTGTGTGACTACCCCAACCTGCCCGAGCAGGAACGCAACAAGGCCGAGGCACGCTATGCCCGCGTGCTGGAACGCCAGCTCGGCAGTGCCGAGCAGGTCAGCGAAACCCTGTCGCTCGTACAGGGGCTGGAGGACATGCCTCCAGAGGAAATCAGCGAAGACGCCAAGCTCGCCTTCACCCGCTGGATGAAAGCCGCCCGCGCCGCCACCGAGGCCGGCATGCAGGGCCTGGGCGATGGCGAGTGCAGCTTCTTCGAGGTGCGCCGCGGCTGGCGGCATTGAGCCTGCCCGCGGCACCGCTGAATGGGGCCTGAGCCCGGGTTTGCCTGGGCTGGGCCCCAAACTGCATACACTGGCAGACCTTTTCGTCGGCCCCTGCCTGGTTCCAAGCGGTTCCACCGGGCATGCCCGGCGCCCCTGCCAGATCCAGCCTTTCCCATGCAAGCCCTGCTCGACGCCATCGCCCGGATGGCCCTGCCCTCCGACGCCCAACGCATCTTCCACGGCCGTGGCGGCCTGTACCCGGGCTGCGAGCATCTGGTGCTCGACGCCTTCCCGCCCGTGCTGGTGCTCACCAGCTTCCAGCCGCTGGACGAAGACGCCCTGGCCGCCATCGGCACGGCGCTGTCACTGCGCTGGAGCGAACTGGCACCGGGCCAGCCCCTGAACTGGGTCTACCAGCTGCGCCAGCCCGCCGCGCCCGCCGAAACCCGGCTCATGGCCGGCGAAGTGCCAGACCCGCACATCGTCACCGAGGCCGGCACGCGCTACCGCGTGCAGGTGCTGCGCGGCCAGAACCACGGCCTGTTCCTGGACATGGCCGAAGGCCGGCGCTGGGTGCACGCGCATGTCGCCCACCATCCCGAGCACCGCCATGGCATCAAGGTGCTCAACCTGTTCGCCTATACCTGCGCCTTTTCGGTGGTGGCCCTGCAGGCCGGGGCGCGCCATGTGATGAACATGGACATGGCCCAGGGCGCGCTGGCCACGGGCCAGCAGAACCACCGGCTCAACGATCTGTCGGGCGCCAGCTTCCTGGCCCACGACATCTTCAGCAGCTGGGGCAAGATCACGCGCGGCGGGCCGTACCACCTGATCGTGGTGGACCCGCCCAGCTACCAGAAGGGCAGCTTCGTCGCCACCAAGGACTATGCCCGCCTGATGCGCCGCCTGCCCGACCTGCTGCGCCCCGGCGGCCATGTGCTGCTGTGCCTGAACGCGCCCGAGATGGGCACGCAGTTCCTGACATCGCAGATGCAGGAAGTGGCCCCCGAGCTGGAGTTCGTCGAGCGCCTGGCCAATCCGGCCACCTTCGCCGACATCGACGCCGAGCGCAGCCTCAAGGTGCTGGTCTACAGGGCGCCCGCAACCCCCGCAACACCCGCAGCGGCCGACACGGCTTCCTGACCCGCCCGGCCCTTGAGCGCACGGCGCCCCGCATAGACGGCAGCCGGGCCCAGTTCGCGCTCGATGCGCAGCAGCCGGTTGTACTTGGCCGTGCGGTCGGCGCGCGACAGCGAGCCGGTCTTGATCATGGCGCACTGGGCCGCCACGGCCAGGTCGGCAATGCTGGTGTCCTCGGTCTCGCCCGAGCGGTGCGACATCACCACGCCGTAGCCGGCGCCATGCGCCAGGCGCAGCACGTCCCAGGTTTCGGTCAGCGTGCCGATCTGGTTGATCTTGACGAGGATGGCGTTGCCCACGCCCCGGGCAATGCCGCCCTCGAACAGGCCGGGGTTCGTGCAGAACACATCGTCGCCCACCAGCTGGCAGCGTCCGCCCAGGCGCCGGCCCAGGGCCTGCCAGCCCTCGATATCGTCCTCGGCCATGCCGTCCTCGATGGAGACGATGGGGTAGTGCTCCACCAGTTGCGCCAGGTAGTCCACCTGCTGCTGGCGGCTGCGCACCAGGCCCTCGCCCGCGTAGCGGTAGCCGTCCTCGCCATGGAATTCACTGGCCGCAGGGTCCAGGGCCAGGGCGATGTCCCTGCCGGGGCGCAGGCCGGCGCGCTCGATGGCGGCCATCAGGTGGTCCAGCGCCTCGGGCGCGCTGCGCAGGGCGGGCGCAAAGCCGCCCTCGTCGCCCACGTTGACGCTGTGGCCTGCGGCCTTGAGGGCATGGCGCAGCGTGTGGAAGACCTCGGCGCCCATGCGCAGCGCCTCACCGAAGCTGTCCGCCCCCACCGGAAGCAGCATGAACTCCTGGAAGTCCAGCGGATTGTCGGCATGGGCGCCACCGTTGATGACATTGATCATGGGCACGGGCAGCACGCGCGCCTGGGCACCGCCCATGTGCCGCCACAGCGGCATGCGCTGGCTGGCCGCCGCCGCGCGGGCCACGGCCAGCGACACGCCCAGCAGCGCGTTGGCGCCCAGCCGGCTTTTGCCGGGCGTGCCGTCCAGCGCCATCATGGCCGTGTCGATGCGGCCCTGGGCGTCGGCCTGCATGCCGATCAGCAGATCGCGCAGCTCGGTGTTGACGGCCTGCACCGCCCCCAGCACGCCCTTGCCCAGGTGGCGCGAGGCATCGCCGTCGCGCCGCTCCAGCGCCTCATGCCGCCCCGTGGAGGCACCCGAGGGCACCAGGGCCAGGCCGCGTGCGCCGTCCTCCAGCTCGACCTCGACCTCCACGGTGGGATGGCCCCGGCTGTCCAGCGCCTCATGGGCCGCGATATCGGTGATCTGCATGGAAACTCCTTTTCGTCAAGAAATTGAACTGTGCAAAGGAGCTGGCAAGCCTGCAAAACTCCAATGCACAGGCACCCATGCTAGAAATCACGACGATACGGGACAATGCAGTTTTTCTGCCCATGCGTCAGCTTTTCTGACGAATTGATTGCCATGAGACAACTGCCGCCGCTGGCCGCCCTGCGCGCCTTCGAGGCCATTGCCCGCACCGGCTCGGTGACCCGCGCGGCCGAGGAACTGTGCCGCAGCCACGGCGCCATCAGCCGCCACCTGCGCCTGCTGCAGGAGCACGCGGGCGCGGCGCTGTTCGAGAAAGAAGGCACGGGCCTGCGCCTGACCGAGGCCGGCGCCGCCTTCCATGCCTCGGTGCGCACGGCCTTCGACCAGCTGGAGGCCGCCTATGCCCAGCTGGCGCGCGACGCCCAGGCGCCGGGGCTGCATGTGGCCTGCAGCGCCACCTTTGCCATGCGCTGGCTGGTGCCGCAGCTGGCGGTGTTCTACCGCAGCCACCCGCATATCCGCATCCGCCTGTCCATGACCTCGGCGCGCGAGATGCGCCACGAGGGCGCCGACCTGATCATTGCCTGGGACCTGTCCACCTACGCCGAGGCCGACCGCCGCCGCGCCATCGAACTGGCGCCCGTGCACTTCGGCGCCGTCTGCACGCCGGCCTATGCCCGGCGCCGGCCCGCCAATCGCGCGCGCATTGCACATGAGTACACGGCCAGCGCATGGAACCAGTGGGAAGCCCTGACGGGCCAGCCCGTGGCCCTGGGCGAGACGCTGGCGTTCCCCCACACCCACCTGTGCATAGAGGCAGCACTGTCGGGCCTGGGCGTTGCCCTCGTGGAGCAGCGGCTGATCGCACGCGAGCTCCAGGAGGGGCTGCTGGTGGCGCCCCATGGCTTCGTGCCCTTCGAGGGCGGCCTGCGCGCCGTGCCCGCCGCAGGGCGTGCGCTGCCCGCCCAGGCAAGGGTCTTCATCGAATGGATGCGCAGCGCGCTGGCCAGCTAGAGCCGCCCCCACTCCCGCAGGCGCCGGTACAGCAGCCCGCGGGAGACGCCCAGCATGCGGGCGGCCTGCGAGATATTGCCCTGGCAGCGGGCCAGGGCCTGCTCGATCAGCTCGCGGCTGGCCTCGCCCAGGGAGGACGGTGCCTCGGACGGCGCCTCGGCGGGCGGCGGCAGGGCTTCGATGGCCGGCAGCACCTCCTCGACCTGGGAAGATGCCTCATCCAGCCTCGCCTCCATCCACAGCGTCAGCCCCGTGGGCAGCATCTGCGGGCGGGCCTGGCCGTGGTGGGCCAGCTCCAGCAACTGGTTCAGGCCCAGGCCGAAAACCTCTTCGGCCGCAAGCCCTTCGGCGGGCCGGCGCGGGCTGTCGAACAACTGGGCACCCACGCCGTTGAACCAGCGCACCATGCCGCCGCCATCCACGGCGGCCAGCCCTTCCAGCGGTGTGCCGAACATGCTGCGGCTGGACTGGAAGCGCAGCAGCAGGTGCATGCGGGCGGCGCCCACCAGCAGCCGGTTCTCGATGCAGGTGGCGTACATGTGGGCCATGGCGCCTGCGTCGAAGCGAAAGGGGCCCGCCTCGCTGCTCAGGTCCAGCATGGCCACGGTGCGCCCGCTGGCATCGCGCACGGGCGCGGCCGCGCAGTGCAGCGAGGCCAGGCAGCGAAAGAAATGCTCGCCGCCACGCACATGGCAGACCTCGCCCGTGCGCACGGCCACGCCGGGTGCGCCCGTGCCCACGGCATCCTCGGCAATGTTCACGCCCACGCGCGCGGCCGTCAGCAGCAGCGGGCCGTCGCCCGGCGTGGGGCGCGAGGCGATCAGCACCACGCCCTCGCTGCAGGTGAGCATGGCGCGCGCTTGGCTGCCCGCGATCACGGTTTCGAGTTCGGCGATGGGGTCGCGCGCCGCCTCGATCAGCGCGCGGTTGTGGGTCAGCAAGGTGGCCGTGCGGATCTTGCTGACCGGGTCGAAGCTGATCTTCTCGTCGGGGCTGCGGCTGGCGCCCAGGCAGCGCGTCCAGGACTGCAGCACGGGCTCGGACACCAGGCCCGATGGGCGCTCGCCGCGCTCGAAATAGCGCTCGCGCGCCAGCGCCACCCGGTCCTGGCGCGAGGCATAGAAGGGGTTGGAGGGCAGTGGGGCGGGAGGCGGCTGTTGCATGACGGACATCAAAACTGCCGCGATTGTTGTTCCGCCACGGCACAGCACAGCACTAGGGAAATCACCCGTGTTGGAACGGCTTGCCGGGCTCGGTAACCTCGGGCATCGCCACAGGCCCGCCCGCAATGACACGCTCCCCACACAGCACAAGACACCCCCGGCCCGCCCTGCCCACCCTGGGCGCCGCACTGGCCTGCACGCTGCACGCCCTGCCCGCCCAGGCGGCAAACGCAGCGCAGGACTCCAGCGAGGCCCTGCTCGCCCCCGTGGTCATCACGGCCAGCCAGCCCGGCGCCGGCCCCGACCTGTGGCGTGCCACGGCCGCCATCGACAGCGTGGAAGGCGCCGTGCTGCGAGACGGGCAGATGCAGATCAGCCTGTCCGAGAGCCTGGCGCGCGTGCCGGGCCTGGTGGTGCTGAACCGCCAGAACTTCGCCCAGGACCTGCAGATCTCGGTGCGCGGCTTCGGTGCGCGCTCCACCTTTGGCGTGCGCGGCCTGCGCCTGTACGTGGACGGCATTCCGGCAGGCGCGCCCGACGGCCAGGGCCAGGCCGCCAACTTCACGCTGGGCAACGCCGCGCGCCTGGACGTGGTGCGCGGCCCGGCCGCCGTGCTCTACGGCAACAGCGCAGGTGGCGCACTGCTGCTGTACACCGAAGACGGCGAGGAACCGGGCCTGTGGCGCAGCGGCATGGCCGTGGGGCCGGACGGGCTGTGGCGCCTGTCCACCCAGCTGCGCGGCACGATCGGGGGCGGAAAACCGGACCAGGCGGATGGCAGCTCCGCCCCATGGCGCTATGCCATCCACATCGAGCGCTTCGCCACCGACGGCATGCGCCCCCAATCGGCCGCAGACCGCAGCACGGCCCACATGAAGCTGTCACGCAAGCAGGGCGACGACCAGTGGCTGCTGCAGTACCAGGAGCAGCGCGCCAGCGCCCAGGACCCGCTGGGCCTGACGCGCGCCGAGTTCGAGGCCGACCCCGGCCAGACCACGGCCAGCGCGCTGCGCTTCAATACGCGCAAAAGCGTGCGCCAGCGCCAGCTGGGCGCCGCCTGGCAGCACCAGTTCGGCGCGGGCCAGCGCCTGGAACTCATGGCCTATGCGGGCACGCGCTCCGTGCTGCAGTACCAGTCCATTCCCGTGGCCACGCAGGCGCCGCCCTCGCATTCAGGCGGCGTGATCGACCTGGACCGCGACTACGCGGGCATGAACCTGCGCTGGCGCAGCACCCATGAGGACGTGGCCGGCGGCCGGCTGGACTGGTCGGCGGGCCTGGCCTACGACTGGCAGGGCGAGACCCGGCGCGGCTACGAGAACTTCATCGGCAGCCAGCTCGGCGTGCAGGGCCGGCTGCGCCGCGACGAACGCAACCAGGCGCGCTCCGCCGACCCCTACCTGCAGGCCGAGTGGAGCACGCAGAGCCTGGCCCTGAGCGCCGGCCTGCGCCAGGCGCGCGTGCGCTACCGCTCCGAGGACCACTACATCACAGCCGGCAATGGCGACGACAGCGGCAGCATGGCCTGGCGCGGCTGGCTGCCCTCGCTGGGCCTGCGCGTGAACCTGCTGCCGGACCTGGTGGCGCACGCATCGGTGGGCCGGGGCATGGAGACGCCCACGCTCAACGAAGTGGCCTACCGGCCCGGCGGCCAAAATGGCATGAACAGCGGCCTGAACACCGGCCTGGCCGCCAGCGCCCACAACACCGTCGAGGTCGGCCTGCGCGGGCGCCACGGCAACGCGGGCTGGAACCTCACGCTGTTCGAGACCCATACCCAGCGCGAACTCACCGTGCTGTCCAACACGGGCGGGCGCGCCACCTACCAGAACGCAGGCCGCACGCTGCGCCGGGGGCTGGAATTCTCGGGCAATGCCCAATGGGGGCCACTCACGGCCAGCACCGCCCTGACCCTGCTGCAAGCCCGCTACCGCGACAGCTTCCTGACCTGCGAGGCCACGCCCTGCACCACGCCCACCGCCCCGGTGGATGCCGGCGCACGCCTGGCCGGCACCGCGCCGCGCCGCCTGTGGAGCGAGCTGGCCTGGCAGCTGTCGCCGCAATGGACCTGGACCGTGGACATGCTGCACAGCGGCCCCGTGGCCGTGAACGACCGCAACACCGACCGCGCGGCCGGTTACACCGTCTGGGGCTCCAGCCTGCGCTGGTCACGGCAATGGCAGCAGTGGAGCGCCCAGACCTTTGTGCGGCTGGACAACCTGTTCGACCGGCGCTTTGCAGGGTCGGTCATCGTCAACGAGGGCAACCAGCGGTACTTCGAGCCGGGTGCCGGACGCGGGCTGTCGGCCGGGGTGACGGTCAGCCGGACGTTCTGAGCTGTTCCACGGCGGTACACATCCGCCCCCGGGAAAGTCCGAATGTTGTGACCCGAGGCCGCTTTTTTTATCGTCTCCCACATGGTGCCCTTGCCCCCAGCGCCATGCACGCAAAAACAAACCACACAGGAGACGAGACAACATGAAGACCCACGTGCTTTCCTCCACGCTGCTGGCCGCCGGCCTGGCACTGGCCCTTCCCGGCGCCACGCTGGCACAGGCCGGCCTGCCAAGCAAAGGCTCGCCCGAGCACATACGCGCCGTCACCTCGCGCATCGACTCGCAGAGCATCCGCGACAACGCGCGCAGCTCCAAGGACTGGCCCAGCTACGGCATGGACTACAGCGAGACGCGCTTTTCCAAACTCAGGCAGCTGGACACGGCCAATGTGAAGCGGCTGGGCCTGGTCTGGTCGTATGACCTGGAATCCACGCGCGGCGTGGAGTCCACGCCCGTGGTGGTCGATGGAATCATGTACGTCACGGCCAGCTGGAGCGTGGTGCATGCGGTGGACGTGCGCACCGGCAAGCGCCTGTGGAGCTACGACCCCGGCGTGGACCGAGCCAACGGCTTCAAGGGCTGCTGCGACGTGGTCAACCGGGGCGTGGCGGTCTACAAGGGCAAGGTGTATGTGGGCGCCTTCGATGGCCGCCTGGTGGCGCTGGACGCGGCCACGGGCCAGAAGGTCTGGGAGCAGGACACCATCATCGACCGCGCCTTCTCGTACACCATCACGGGCGCACCGCGCGTCATCAAGGGCAAGGTGCTGATCGGCAACGGCGGCGCCGAGTACGGCGTGCGCGGCTATGTCACGGCCTATGACGCCGAGACCGGTGCCCAGCAGTGGCGCTGGTTCACCGTGCCCGGCGATCCGTCCAAGCCGTTCGAGAACGAGGCCATGGCCCGCGCCGCCAAGACCTGGGACCCGGCCGGCAAGTGGTGGGAGGCCGGTGGCGGCGGCACGGCCTGGGACACCATGGCCTATGACCCCGAGCTCAACCTCATGTACATCGGCACGGGCAACGGCTCGCCCTGGGCGCAAGCCAAGCGCAGCCCGGCAGGTGGCGACAACCTGTACCTGGCCAGCATCGTGGCGCTGAACCCCGATACGGGCGAGTACGTCTGGCACTACCAGGAGACGCCGGGCGACAGCTGGGACTTCACCTCCACCCAGCCCATGGTGCTGGCCGACATCAAGATCGGCGGCAAGCCGCGCAAGGTCATCCTGCATGCGCCCAAGAACGGCTTCTTCTTCGTCATCGACCGCACCAACGGCCAGTTCATCTCGGCCAAGAACTTCGTCGACGTGAACTGGGCCAGCGGCTACGACGCCAAGGGCCGCCCCATCGAGACACCGATTGCGCGCAGCGGCGACCGCGCGCGCGACGTGATCCCCAGCCCCTTCGGCGCCCACAACTGGCATTCCATGTCCTACAGCCCCGACACGGGCCTGGCCTACCTGCCGGCCCAGCATGTGCCTCTGACCCTGCAGGACAACAAGAACTGGAAGTTCAACGGCGGCTCCCTGCCCGAGCCGCACAGCAATATCGGCTGGAATACGGCCACGCTGGTCAACATGGAGCCACCCAAGAGCACGCCCTTCGGCCGCCTGATCGCCTGGGACCCGGTGGCACAGAAGGAGCGCTGGCGCGTGGAGCATGCCTCGCCCTGGAACGGCGGCACGCTGGCCACGGCGGGCAACCTGGTGTTCCAGGGCACGGCCGACGGCCGCTTCGTGGCCTATGACGCGCGCAACGGCAAGAAGCTCTGGGAAAAGCCCACGGGCACGGGCGTGGTGGCCGCACCCATCACCTATGAGGTCGATGGCCGGCAGTACGTCTCCATCGCCGTGGGCTGGGGCGGCGTCTACGGCCTGGCCGCGCGCCACACCGAGCGCAAGGGCCCGGGCACGGTCTACACCTTCGCGCTGGACGGCAAGGCCGAGGCGCCTGCCTTCGTCGCCTACCAGCAGGGCAAGCTGCTGCAGGGCGTGCCCTACGACAAGAGCCTGGTGGCCGAAGGCACGGCCCTGTACGTCAGCAACTGCGCCTTCTGCCACGGCGTGCCCGGCGTGGACCGGGGCGGCAACCTGCCCAACCTGGGCTACCTGGACCCGGCCTATATCGAGCACCTGGACAAGTTCATCTTCAAGGGCCCGGCCATGTCGCGCGGCATGCCCGACTTCACGGGCAAGCTGAGCATGGACGACGTGGAAAAGATCAAGGCCTTCATCCAGGGCACGGCCGACGCGGTGCGGCCCAAGTAGCCAGCGCGAGCCGCCCTCCCCCTCCCCCAACCTCCCATTCCCCTCCCCGGCCCTGCTGTCCTGCAGCAGGCCTGGGCAGGGCTTTGCCTGAAAACACCGGACCGGACTCTTCGCCATGCCATCCAAGCCCTTCACCCGCGCATCCCTGGCCCTGGCAGCCATGGCCGCATGCGCCACCTTCAATGCCCACGCCGTCGATATCGACGCGGGCGACTACACCGCCCTGCCGCCCGGCACCACGCTGGGCATGGTCTATTACCAGCACGCCACGCGGGACAGCCTCTATGCCAATGGCGACCAGGCGCCCATACGGCCGAGGCTGACCTCGGACATCGGCATAGCGCGCGGCGTGCACTTCATGAAGCTGGGCGACTATGTGATCGACCCGCAGTTCCTGCTGCCCTTCGGGCGCCTGTCGGCCTCGCGCGATATCGCGGCCATGGGCAGCAATACCGGCGTGGGCGACCTGATGCTGGCCGCCACCCTGTGGCTGACCAAGCCCGGCGACAAGGAGCACTTCGGCATCACCCCCTTTGTCTGGCTGCCCACGGGCCAGTACAGCCGCAACGATCCGCTGAGCCTGGGCGAGAACCGCTGGAAGGCCGCCCTGCAGGCCGGCTGGATCAAGCCGCTGGGCAAGAGCGTGACCATGGACCTGGCGGCCGATGTCACCGTCTTCGGCAAGAACGACGACTTCGGCGCCCACAGCGCCACGCTCAAGCAAAAGGCGCAGTTCCAGTTCCAGGGCCTGCTGCGCTACCACCTGTCGGACACATCGGACCTGCGCCTGGGCCTGTCGCACCTGACGGGCGGCGAGACCCAGGTCAACGGCGTGTCGCAAGGCGACCGCCAGTCCACCACCAAGGTCTCTTTCGGCGGCGCGGTCTTTGTCGCGCCGAAGACGCAGTTGCTGGCCACCGTGGGCCGCGACCTGCATGTGCGCCAGGGCTTCAAGGAGAACGCCCGCATCAACCTGCGCCTGCTGCAGGTTTTCTGATCCCACACCCCCCTTTCTCCCGTTCACCCCCAAGGAGCACACCATGAACCTCAGCGACATCCAGCACCAGATCACCGAGCGCGCCAGCGCCTTCCTCAACCGGGGCACGCATGACCTCTTCATCTACGGCCAATGGGTGGCGGCCCAGACCGGCCAGCGCCTGTCCACCGTCAACCCGGCCACCGAAGCCGTGATCGCCGAAGTCGCCAGCGCCGGCCCGGCGGACGTGGACCTGGCCGTGCGCGCCGCGCACCGCGCGCTGCACCTGGGCCCCTGGGGACGCATGCGCCCCGTGGAGCGCGAGCGCCTGATGCTGCGCCTGGCCGACCTCATGGAGACCCATGCCCAGGCCCTGGCCGAGGTCGAATCGCTGGACAACGGCAAGTCCGCCGCCATTGCGCGCGCCGTGGACATCGCCATGGCCATCGACTCCATCCGCTACATGGCCGGCTGGGCCACCAAGATCGAGGGCATGACGCACGAGCACTCCGTGCCCTTCGCGCCCGAGGCGCAGATGTTCACCTACACCCGGCGCGAGCCCGTGGGCGTGGTCGCCGCCGTCGTGCCCTGGAACTTCCCCCTGCTCATGGCCAGCTGGAAGCTGGCGCCCGCGCTGGCTGCAGGCTGCACCCTGGTGCTCAAGCCCGCCGAGCAGACGCCGCTGACCGCGCTGATGCTGGCCGAGCTGATCCAGGAAGCGGGCTTTCCGCCCGGCGTGTTCAACGTGGTCACGGGCGACGGCCCCGGTACCGGCGCGCCCCTGGTCTCGCACCCGCTGGTCAACAAGGTCAGCTTCACGGGCTCGACCGAGGTGGGCAAGCTCATCGGCCATGCCTGCATGGACAACATGACGCGCATCACGCTGGAGCTGGGCGGCAAGTCCCCCGTCATCGTGCTGGATGACTGCGACCCGGCCACGGCTGCGGCGGGTGCGGCCAATGCCATCTTCTTCAACCATGGCCAGGTCTGCTGCGCGGGCTCGCGCCTGTACGTGCACAAGAGCATGTTCGACCGCGTGGTGGCCGACGTGGCCGACCAGGCCGCCCAGCTCACCCTGGGCCATGGCCTGGACCCCCGCGCGCAGATGGGCCCGCTGGTCTCGCAGGAGCAGATGGAGCGTGTCTGCAGCTACATCGACATAGGCTGCAGCCAGGGCGCCGAGGTGGTGACGGGCGGCGCCCGCGCCGGCCAGCGCGGCTACTTCGTGCAGCCCACGGTGATGACCGGCGTGCAGCACGACCACCGCGTGGCCCGCGAGGAAATCTTCGGCCCCGTGCTCGTGGCCATGCCCTATGACGACCTCGACGAAGTCGCCGCCTGGGCCAACGACACGCCCTACGGCCTGGGCGCCAGCATCTGGTCCAACAACCTGTCCAAGGTCCACCGGCTGATCCCCAAGATCCAGTCCGGCACGGTCTGGGTCAACTGCCACAGCACCCTGGACCCGGGCATGCCCTTCGGCGGCTACAAGCAGTCCGGCATGGGCCGCGACATGGGCCGCACCGCGCTGGATGCCTATCTGGAGACCAAGTCGGTGTTCATCAATCTGTGAGTCGGATACGGCGGGCCGCTCCCTGGCCCGCCTGCACCTGGCTTCAGGAGGCCTCCGAATACCCCTTGGGCCATCCCCCCGGCCGGTCGCAACACTCCTCCCAGCCCAGCTTGCGCGAGGTGTGGCCTATGCCGGGGTTGAAGGTGTTGGTGGGGTCCAGCTCGCGGTAAAAGCCCGCCAGCGCGGGCTTGGCCACGTAGAGGTGGCCCACGTTGTGCTCGGCCGGGTACTCGGCGCGGCGCGCGTCCAGCAGTTCCCACATGCGGTGCTCCATGGCCAGCGGGTCCACGCCCTTCTTGACGATGTAGTCCTGGTGGAAGACATGGCAGAAGAAGTGGCCGTAGTAGAGCTTGTGGACCATGTCGCGCTCGACCTCGGCAGGCAGCTGCTCCACCCATTCGCGGTCGTTGCGGCGCAGGGCGACATCGAGGGCGACGATGTCCTCCACCTGGGCGCGGTGCACCTCGCGGTAGCGGATGGCCGCGCCCGCGATGGCGAAGCGGTGCAGGAAGGCCTTGCGCCCCTCGTCGGCATCGCACTCGAACCAGCCGCCCGTGGTGCTGCCGCTGAAGTGCCGCGTGAGGAATTCACGCGTGGCCTCGGCCGTGTCATTGGACACGCGCACCAGCAGGTGGTGCTCATAGCGGTCGCGCCACTGGCGCATGCGCGCGGGCAGGTGGCTGGGCAGCAGGTTGGTCAGCGCCTGGATCACGCGGTCGGTGACGCCGCGCAGGCCGAAGCGTTCGAAGAAGCCGTCCATGCGGCTCTTGAGGGCGAAGGCGGCCGGCACCCTGGCCGTGCCGAAGCGGTCGATCAGCAGGAAGGTGTCCTTGCCGTATTTCTCGCCGATGTCGTAGGCCGTGCGGTGGATGTACTCGCCGGCGATCGGCAGGCGCGGCAGCGCGGTCAGCAGCTCGCGGCGCACGGCCGTGAGGTCGTCGGGCGCATTGCTGCCTATATAGAAGACGGTGCTGGGCTCCTTGGGGAAGGTGTCCAGCCGCACGGCGAACAGGCACAGCTTGCCGGCCGAGCCCGAGGCCTCGAACAGGCGCGAAGGGTCGGCGTTGAAGCGCGCGGGAGTGTCCTCGTCCACGGCGCGCACGGCCTCGGCGTAGCGCGGGTCGGAGGCGGCGCGCTGCGCATCGTGTGCGATGTCGGATTCGGTGTAGTCGCCGTTTTGCAGCCGCGTGAGGATTTCCTCGGGCGTGCGGCCCAGGGCGATGCCCAGGTGGTTGACGAGTTCCAGCGAGCCGTCGTCGCAGACGCGCGCGTACAGCGCCAGCTCGGTGTAGGCCGGGCCGCGCCGCACCAGGGCGCCGCCCGAGTTGTTGCAGATGCCGCCCAGCACCGAGGCGCCGATGCACGACGAGCCGATCACCGAATGCGGCTCGCGCCCCAGCGGCGCCAGCGCCTGCTCCAGCCGGTCCAGCGTGGCGCCGGGCAGGCACACCACCTGGGCGCCGCCGCCAATGACCTGCACGCCGGTGATGCGCAAGGTGTTGATGAGCACGATCTCGCGGTCGTAGTCCGCGCCGTCGGGCGTGGAGCCGCCCGTCAGGCCCGTGTTGGCGGCCTGCATGATGACGATGCGCCCGGCCGCCACTGCGGCCTGCACCACCTTCCACTGCTCCAGCAGCGTCGCGGGCCGCACCACGGCCAGCACCGGGCCCTCGCCCGTGCGGTGGCCCTTGCGGAAGCGGCGCGTGGCCTGGTCGTCGGTGAGCACATGGGCCGCGCCCACGGCCTGGCGCAGCTGCTGCAGCAGGGTTTCGCGGGACACCTGGGGCATGGCGGAGATGGCCGGCGCGCTCATGCTTCGCGCACCAGCAGGTCACCGGTGATGTCTGCCACCTTGCTGACGCTGGTCAGCGTCATGGCCACGCGCATCTCCTTTTCCAGCAGCTCCAGCAGGTGCTTGACGCCGGCCTCGCCGGCAGCGGCCAGCGCGTAGATGAAAGCGCGGCCGATCATGGCGCAGTCGGCGCCCAGGGCGATGGCGCGCACCACGTCCAGGCCGTTGCGGATGCCGGAGTCGGCCAGGATCTTGATCTGGCCCTTGACCGCATCGGCAATGGCCGGCAGCGCGCGGGCCGAGGACAGCACGCCGTCGAGCTGGCGGCCGCCATGGTTGGAGACGATGATGCCGTCGGCGCCAAAGCGCACGGCGTCCTTGGCGTCCTCGGGGTCCAGGATGCCCTTGATGACCATGGGCCCCTTCCAGAAGGCGCGTATCCATTCGAGGTCCTTCCAGGAAATGGAGGGATCGAAGTTGGCGCCCAGCCAGCCGATGTAGTCGGCCAGGCCCGTGGGGCTGCCCCGGTAGGCCGAGATGTTGCCCAGGTCATGCGGGCGGCCCAGCAGGCCCACGTCCATGGACCAGGCCGGATGCGTGACCGACTGCCAGTAGCGGCGCATGGCGGCATTCGGGCCGCTCATGCCCGAATGCGCATCGCGGTAGCGCGCGCCGGGCACGGGCATGTCCACGGTGAAGACCAGGGTGGAGCAGCCGGCCGCCTGGGCGCGCTCCAGCGCGTTCTGCATGAAGCCCCGGTCCTTGAGCACATAGAGCTGGAACCACATGGGGCGCTTGATCCTGGGCGCCACCTCTTCGATGGGGCAGACCGAGACCGTGGACATGGTGAACGGAATGCCATGGGCGTCGGCCGCGCGCGCGGCCTGCACTTCGCCGCGGCGGCGGTACATGCCCGTCAGGCCCACGGGCGACAGCGCCACGGGGATGGACAGTTTCTCGCCGAACAGCTCGATGCTGGTGTCCAGCCGGCTCATGTCCTTGAGCACGCGCTGGCGCAGCGCCACGGCGGCCATGTCCTCGACATTGCGGCGCAGCGTCTGCTCGGCATAGGCGCCGCCGTCGATGTAGTGGAACAGGAAAGGCGGCAGGCGCTTTTGCGCCGCCGCACGGTAGTCGGAGGTAGAGGAGATGATCATGATGGGTGTCTCATGTCTTTCGTATCAGGTCTGAAGTGGGCAGCAGCGCAGGCGCGGCGTCCAGAGGCAGCCGCATGGAGCGCTCGCGCCGCGCGCGGTCCTCGTCCAGGCGCTGGATGGTGGTGCGCACATGCTCCAGGTGCTCGCCGATGCATTCGCGGGCGCGCTGCGGGTCGCCGTCCAGGATGGCCTGCATGAGGCTCTGGTGCTGCACGGTCAGCTCCTGCAGGGTCTGGGGCGCGCTCAGGCGGAACATGTCGTGGCGGTTGCGTTCCACCGTGGACAGCACCACGGTGAACAGGCTGTGCATGACCTGCACCAGCACCAGGTTGTGCGAAGCCTCGGCAATGGCCAGGTGGAACTGCGCGTCGGCGCGCGCCGCCAGCTCGGCGTGGCCGCTTTGCTGGTGCTGGATCATCACCTCGAAGCAGCGCTGGATATGGTCCTTGTCCTGCGGCGTGGCGCGCTGGGCGGCCAGCCAGGCCGTGCTGGTCTCCAGCGCGTGGCGGGTTTCCAGCACGTCGTAGCGGTAGTGGGAGTCGGACTCCATCAGGCCGGCCAGCGGCCGCATGGCGTCCTTGAGCCAGTCCGCAGGCTCGGCAGCCGGCGCCGGCTCCTGCAGGTAGGTGCCATCGCCGCGCCGCGCCACCAGCACGCCCTGGCTGGTGAGTTTCTGTATCGCCTCGCGCACCGAGGTGCGCGAGACGCCCAGCTCGGCCGCCAGTTGCCGCTCCGCGGGCAGCCGCTGTCCGGGCTGCACTCCGCTGGCCTGCACCAGGGCAAGCAATTTCTCGACAACTTGATCGGCAACGCGCATGGGGATTCTCAGAATTGGTTTTCAGTGATTCACGGCGCTATGCGCCAGCCTCATCGCATGAAACCCGCACTGCCCAAGCCAGGGACACCG
>NZ_BCTO01000027.1 GCF_001571325.1 Delftia tsuruhatensis NBRC 16741 | reverse complement strand
GGGGGAAGGCGCGCAGCGACTCAGGGGGTGTTTCATGTCAATACCCCGGAATCATCCACGTAAACACATAGGCTTGCAGCGTCGTGATCACCCCGATGATCACGGCGAACATCAGGCTGTGCTTGACCGTGAAGCGGAACAGGTCCGACTCGCGCCCTGCCAGGCCCACGGCCGCGCAGGCAATGGCGATGGACTGGGGCGAGATCATCTTGCCCGTCACGCCGCCCGTGGTGTTGGCCGCCACCGTGAGCACCTGGGGCAGGCCCAGCTGCTGCGCCGTGGTGGCCTGCAGCGCGGCGAACAGCGCGTTGGCCGAAGTGTCCGAGCCCGTCAGGAACACGCCGATCCAGCCCAGGAAGGGCGAGAAGAACGTGAACGCCTGGCCCGTGTGTGCCAGCGCCAGGGCCAGCGTGGCCGACAGGCCCGAGTAGTTGGCCACGAAGGCGAAGGCCAGCACCATGCCGATGGAGTAGATCGGCACGGCCAGTTCCCTGAAGGTCTCGCCCAGCGTGGCCACGGCCTTGGCCGGCGACAGGCGCGTGAAGGTGATGGTGATCAGCGCCGCGATCAGGATGGCCGTGCCGGTGGCCAGCAGCCAGTTGAAGGTGTAGACCGCGCCGTAGGGCGCAGCGGCGGCCACGACGGGGGGCGTCTTCTCCACCAGGTTGTGCAGGAAGGGCACGGGGATGTTGATGACGGTGGAGGCCAGCGGGCCGCCTGCGGCGAACAGCGCCTTGAAGGGCTTGATGCTCCAGATCGTCACCATGGCCGTGAGGATGATGAAGGGCGACCAGGCCTTGATGACGGCGCCGGCCGTCAGCGGTGCACCGGAAGCGGCGGCGGGAGCCTTGACCGCCGTGGCTGTCTTCGCAATGGCAGCAGCCTTGCCGCCCTCGCCTTCCGTGTCGAAACGGAAGATGCGCTTGGGCTGCCAGACCTTGAGGAACAGCGTCAGCGCCACCAGCGAGACGATGGCCGAAGTGATGTCCGGCAGCTCCGGGCCGATGTAGTTGGCCGTGAGGAACTGCACCAGGGCAAACGAGCCGCCGCCCACCAGCACCGCAGGCCAGGTTTCCTTGACGCCGCGCCAGCCGTCCATGATGGCCATCAGCCAGAACAGCACGAGCACGGTCATGAAGGGCAGCTGGCGGCCGGCCATCTGGCCGATGGCGAAGGCATCCACGCCCGAGACCTGCCCTGCCACGATGATGGGAATGCCCATGGCGCCGAAGGCCACGGGCGCCGTGTTGGCGATCAGGCACAGGCCCGCCGCATAGAGCGGCTTGAAGCCCAGGCCCACCAGCAGCGCGGCCGTGATGGCCACGGGCGCGCCGAAGCCGGCCGCGCCCTCCAGGAAGGCGCCGAAGCAAAAGCCCACCAGGATGAGCTGCAGCCGCTGGTCGGGAGTGACCGACAGGATGGACGAGCGGATCACGTCGAACTGCCCCGTCTTGACCGAGATCTTGTAGAGGAACACGGCCGCCACGATGATCCAGGCGATGGGCCACAGGCCGTAGAAGAAGCCGTACACGGCCGAGGCCAGTGCCGCGCTCACGGGCATCTTGTAGAACAGCAGCGCCACGCCCAGCGCCAGCGCCACGGTGACGGTGCCGGCCTGGTAGCCCTTGAGACGGAGCCTGGTCAGCGCCAGGAAGAAAAAGATGATGGGAATCAGCGCGATCAGCGCCGAGATCCAGATGTTCCCGGCGGGATCGTAGTTCTGCTGCCAGATGGTTTGCATGACCGTGTCTCTAGATGATGGGGAGGGCGCGGTAAGCGCCCCTTGTCGGCCACTCCCTCTCGTTGCAGCGTTGGCACACGGTGCGATCCGCACAGGATGTCTGCTGGCTGGCTGCAACGGTGTCTGGGAGTGTTCCCCGCGCTGGCGCCTTGTGGGCCATTGGCAAATTGGTCCAACCAATTAAGCCAAAATTCAGACCATTGCGCGAAGTGGTGCGATTCTCAGAGCTTTCAAGTGGGCAGATGAACAGGGTAAACACCTAAAAGAGTGCAGATAACGCACCAGGATATTTATTGGTCATACCAATAATGGATATTTTGGTGCAACGCATGTTCAAGTCCCCGACCAAGCAAGGTCCCAGGCGGTGCACAAACGCAGCGCACGCGGGAAAAAGATCGGCGGCCGCGCTGTGCCGGCAGGTCCGGCGCTCAAGCCTGACGCTCCCCAACGGAAAAGCCCGCTCCCTACAATGCAGCCTCAGCGGTCGGTGTACCGCCCTTGTACCTTCGGCGCCCGTGTCAACCCCGGGCGCCTTATTAAACCGCCGTGTATCCGGACGGCGGTGGCTGATTGAACGGAGCCCATCCATGAACCACATTCCTGCGCGCCGCTCGGCGCTGCGCCAGGCGGCTGCCTGCGTGCTGGCCGCCTCCACCCTGTCCAGCCTGCCTGCGCTGGCCGCCGAACCCGCCGTGCTGCGCGTCTCGGCCATCCCGGATGAAGCCCCCACCGAGCTGCAGCGCAAGTTCGAGCCGCTGGGCAAGTACCTCTCGGCACAGACCGGCATGAAGGTGGTGTTCACGCCCGTGACCGACTACGCCGCCGTGGTCGAGTCGCTGGCCACGCGCAAGCTGGACCTGGCCTGGCTGGGCGGCTTCACCTTCGTGCAGGCCAAGATCCGCACCAACGGCACGGCCATCCCCATCGTGCAGCGCGAGGAAGACGCCAGGTTCACCTCCAAGTTCATCACGGCCAACCCCGCCATCAAGACCCTGGCCGACCTCAAGGGCAAGAGCTTTGCCTTTGGCGCGCCCTCGTCCACCTCGGGCAGCCTGATGCCGCGCTTTTTCCTGCAGCAGGACGGCATCAACCCCGAAAAGGACTTCAAGACCGTGGCCTTCTCCGGCGCGCATGACGCCACCGTGGCCTTCGTGGCCGCAGGCAAGGCCGAGGCCGGCGTGCTCAACGCATCGGTCTGGGACAAGCTGGTGGAGACCAAGAAGGTCGATACCAGCAAGGTGCGCGTGTTCGCCACCACGCCGCCCTACTTCGACTACAACTGGACCGTGCGCGGCGACCTGGACCCGGCCCTGGTCAAGAAGCTGACCGACGCCTTCCTGGCGCTGGACCCGGCCAAGCCAGAGCACAAGGCCATCCTGGAGCTGCAGCGCGCCGCGCGCTTCATTCCCACCCAGGCCTCGAACTACGAAGGCATCGAGGCCGCCGCCAAGTCGGCCGGCCTGCTCAAGTAAGCCGCGGCAGGCGTAATCCATGAGCTTTGAACTGCAAGGCGTGGGCCTGACCCACGCCGGCGGCGGCGTTGCGCTGCGCGGCGTGACGCTGGCCGCACGCCAGGGCGAAGCCATTGCGCTGATCGGCCCCTCGGGCGCGGGCAAGACCACGCTGCTGTCCGTCATCGGCACGGCGCTGGCGCCCAGCCAGGGCGGGCGCAGCGTGCTGGGCGACGAGGTGCCTGCGTCCAGCGCGGGGGCTCCCCGGCTGCTGCGCGCGCGCATCGGCACGGTGCACCAGGCGCCGCCCATACCGCCGCGCCAGCGCGTGGTCACGGCCGTGCTGGCCGGGCGGCTGGGCCGCTGGCCGGCCTGGAAGGCGCTGGCCTCGCTGCTGTACCCACAGGACACCGCTGGCGCGCGCGAGGCCCTGGCCCGCGTGCAGCTGGCAGACAAGCTGTTCGCGCGCTGCGACCAGCTCTCGGGCGGGCAGCTGCAGCGCGTGGGCATTGCCCGCGTGCTCTACCAGCAGGCCGAGCTGATCCTGGCCGACGAGCCCGTGGCCGCGCTGGACCCGGCCCTGGCCCTGTCCACCGTGCAACTGCTGGTGCACGAAGCCGCCGCGCGCGGCGCCACCCTGGTGGCCAGCCTGCATGCCGTGGACCTGGCGCTGGCCTGCTTTGCGCGCATCGTGGGCATCCGCGATGGCGCCATCGCCTTCGACCTGCCGGCGGCTGAAGTCACGCAGGAACACCTGCGTGCGCTGTATGGGTCCGAGCATGCTGGCGATGATCCCTCCCGCCCTGCGTGGACACCCGCGCCCGCCGCCTTTGCCGCACCGCTGTCCGCATCCGCATGCCGTTGAGTTCCGATCTGCACGCGCTGCGTGACCCCGCCGCGCCCCGCCGCCTCGGCGCCCTGGTGCTGGCCGCCGTCGTGCTGTGGCCGCTGTTCCAGGGCGCGGGCTTCAGCCTGGGCGCGCTGTTCGATCCCGGCAACCTGCAGGTCATAGGCCGCTTTCTGGCCACGTTTCTTCCGCCCGAGACCGGGCGCGACTTCCTCGGCTACCTGGGCCGCGCCACGCTGGAGACCCTGGCCATTGCCACGGCCGGCATGGCCCTGGCCTTTGTGCTGGCCGTGCCGCTGGCCTACCTCGTCACGGGCGCAGCGCGCGAGCGGCGGGCGCTCAATCCCGTCACGCGCGGCCTGCTCACCATTCTGCGCGGCGTGCCCGAGCTGGTCTGGGCCCTGGTCTTCGTGCGCGTCTTCGGCCTGGGGCCGGCCGCTGGCGTGCTGGCCCTGGGACTGACCTATGGCGGCATGCTGGCCAAGGTCTATGCGGAAATCCTGGAATCGGCCGACCCCGCACCCGCGCGTGCCCTGGCGCAGGCCGGCGCGCGCCGGCCGCTGGCCATGCTGTACGGCCTGCTGCCCCAGGCCGCGCGCGAGCTGACCTCGTACACCGTCTACCGCTGGGAGTGCGCCATACGCGCCTCGGTGGTCATGGGCTTTGTGGGCGCGGGCGGCCTGGGCCAGCTCATGGACCAGGCCATGAAGATGCTCAACGGCGGCGAGGCCTCCACCATCTTGCTGACCTTCATGCTGCTGGTCTGGGGCGCCGACCTGCTCTCGCGCGGCCTGCGCCGCGCGCTGGACACGCCACCCGCCGCGCGTGCCAGCGCCTGGGGCTGGCGCAGCGCCCTCGCCTGCGCCGCCCTGGTGCTGGGCGTGGCCGCCAGCTTTGCCATGCTGGAGATGGACCTGCCCTCGCTGTTCACCGGCGCGGCGGGCCGCTCCATGCTGGAATTCGTCATCAGCTTCTTCCCGCCCGACACCAGCGCCGAATGGCTGCGCAAGGTGGCCGTGGGCGTGTGGGAGACGCTGGCCATTTCCGTGGTCGGCACCCTGCTGGCGGCCGTGCTGGGCCTGCTGCTGGCGCTGCCGCGCTGGCGCGCCCCCTGGAGCCTGGTGCTCAACGTGCTGCGCTCCGTGCCCGAGCTGGTCTGGGCCACCATCACCGCCCTGGCCGTGGGCCTGGGCCCGTTCGCAGGCGCGCTGGCGCTGGCGCTGCACACGGCCGGCGTGCTGGGGCGCCTGTATGCCGAGGCCCTGCAGAACCAGCCCGCCGCCCCCACCCAAGCGCTGCGCCTGTCCGGCAGCGGCCGCGCCATGGCCTTCCTCTACGCGACGCTGCCCGGCGCCGCGCCGCAGTTGCTGGCCTACACGCTGTACCGCTGGGAGATGAACATCCGCATGGCCGCCATCCTGGGCTTCGTGGGCGCGGGCGGGCTGGGGCAGCTGCTGTACTTCGAGCTGTCGCTGTTCCACTATGCCCAGGCCAGCACCGTCATCATCGCCATGCTGGCGCTGTCCGTGGCCGTGGACTGGGCCAGCGCGGCGCTGCGAAGGCGCATGGGTTAGGTGGCGGGGGCCGCGGCGCCGTCACCCTCCACCTCGACCAGGTAGTCGATCAGCGCCCGCAGCTTCAGCGGCACATGGCGCGTGGGCGCATAGACCGCATGCACCACGCGCGGCGCGTACTTGCCGCACAGCGCCCAGCCCGGCAGCACGGGCGCCAGCTGCCCGGCCTGCAGCGCCGCCTGCGCAGCAAAGTCCGCTACCACGCCGATGCCTGGCCCCTGCTGCAGCGCCTGGATGATGCCCAGGCTGCTGGCAATGGTGATGGGCGTATTCACCAGCAGACGCGTAGCGGGCGCGGCCGGCTGATGCCCAGCGCGCTGCGGACGCAATTCGACCTCGTTCTGGAACTGGCCGTAGCCCAGGCTGATGAAGGGATGCGCCAGCAGTTGCCCGGGCTCCGTGATCTGCGCATGCTGCGCCAGATAGCCGGGCGTGGCCACCAGCACATAGCGGATGGTCTTGAGCGGCCGCGCCACCAGCCCCGGCGCGATCTGGCCCGGCACGCTGATGCGCAGGCCCAGGTCCAGCCCCTCGGCCACCAGGTCCACCATGCGGTCCGTCATGTCCACCTGCACCTGTACCTCGGGCCAGCGCGCGCAAAAGCCCGGCAGCAGTGGTGACAGCCAGAGATCGCCCAGCACGGCCGGCGCGCTGATCTTCAGCAGCCCGCGCGGCTGCTGGCGCAGCTGGCCGGCCAGCGCCTGCACGGCCTGGGCATCCTCCACCAGCCGCAGGCAGGCCTGATGGATCTCTGCCCCCGCCTCGGTCAGCGACAGCGAGCGCGTGGTGCGCTGCAGCAGCCGCAGCCCGAAATGCGCCTCCAGCCGCCCCACGCTGCGGCTCACGGCCGAGGTCGTCAGCCCCAGCTGCAGGGCCGCGCCCGCAAAGCTCTGGTGCTCCACCACACGGGCGAAGACCAGCATTTCATCCAGGGGCATGGCGGTATCGGGCAAGGCGCTACTCCGGTCTTTGTTGCATGGCAGGCAATATTAATTTGAATGACTCATGGATTGTTGATTGATTGCAAGGTCCGCAAGATACGGCCATGCGCTCCATACCGAAGCGCGCCCAGGAATCGACACCATGTCCCACAGCCCCAGCCTCACCTCTGCAACCTCAACCACGCGGCCCCGAGCCAGCCAGGGCGGCACCTGGCGCATGCTGCTGGCCATGGCGCTGTCGGGCACCATCGGCCTGCTGGTCGTGGAAAGCGCGCTGCCGCCGCTGCTGGTCGTATTCGCCCGATGCGTGCTGGGCGCACTGGGCCTGGGCCTGTGGCTGGCCTGGCGGCGCGAATGGGTCGCCCCTCAAGGCCGTGAATGGCTGTGGCTGGCTGGCGGCGGCATCGCCCTGGTGCTCAACTGGGTCGCCCTCTTCAGCGCCTACCACTACAGCTCCATCGCCGTGGCCACCGTGGTCTACCACGTGCAGCCCTTCATGCTGCTGGCCCTGTCGGCGCTGCAGGGCGAGCCCGTCGAACGCCGCAAGCTGCCCTGGCTGCTGCTGGCCCTGCTGGGGGTGGCGCTGAGCAGCGGCCTGGTCGGGCTGGATGGCATGGATGCATCGCATGCTGGAACAGGCGCCTGGATAGGCGTCGCCCTGGCCCTGCTGGCCGCCGCTCTCTACGCAGGCACCACGGTCGCCACGCGCCGCCTGGGCCACATGCCCTCGGCCCAGATCGCCATGCTGCAGATGCTGGCGGGCGGACTGGTGCTGAGCCTGTGGGCCCTGCCGCTGCTCACCCATATCGCCGCAGCCAGCCCTCAATTGCTGTCAGCGCGCGCCGCCTCCATGGTGCTGACCCTGGGACTGGTCCATACAGCCTTCATGTACACGGTGATGTATGCCGCATTCCAGCGGCTGCCGGCGCCCGCCATTGCGGCACTGTCCTTCGTCTACCCCGCCATGGCCTTGCTGGTGGACCTGGTCTGGTTTGGCGCTGTTCCGTCGGCGGCGCAGTGGGCGGGAATGGGCTTCATCCTCGTTGCAGTTGTGGGCCATCGCGCAGGCATTGCATTGCGCCGCCATTGAGCCCCTGTGAATTCCGGAGATTTCTGGAATTCATCCATCCTTCATGAACTCCACCCAATTGTTTCAAGATATTTCCAATAAAGAGGTGCACAGTACATTTCGAATTATTTTTCCCCTTTCCGCCCGTATGCTCTCCCGGCTTTCCGCCATTCGCATTCACTCAGCCGGAATACAGAGGGAGAAATACTTGGCCACTATCGAAAAAGGATTGATGGTAGACAAAAGCGTCGAAGTCAAGACCTATCCGTCCATAGAGCACGGCGCCTTGCTGTCCGTCACCTCCATCGTGCTGCACCGCACTGACTCGTCCACGGCCGCCAGCGTGCTCAATGCCTACAAGAGCGGCCAGAAGACGGGGGCACACTTTCTGATCGAGAAGGACGGCAAGATCTACCAGACGGCCAGCCTTGAGCGCATCTGCTGGCATGTGGGAATTCTTCAGCCGCGCTGCGTCAACGAGAGCACCTGCGATCCCACGGAACTCAAGAACATCAATGCCCTGCTGCACCAAAAGGGCCTGAGCTTCAGCAAGCGGGCCAAGAATGTGTCATCGCACGAGAACACAAAGGCCTATCCGTTGCGTTATCCGGCGAACAGCGACTCCGTGGGCATCGAGGTGGTGGGCCGCTTCCTGCCATCGACCAAGGACTACGAGGCGCCCACCCAATCGCAGCTGTTCCAGACCAAATGGCTGACCCAGCAATTGGTGGACCACTACAAGCTCAAGCTTCTGTCCGATGTCTACTCCCACGGCGCCATTGCCCGCAAGGAGGCGACCGAAGGCGCCCAATTGCTGCGCTACATCTTCACGGGAGCCTGAGCCATGCCATCCAGCCAGCTTTTCAACAATCCCTCTCGCAGCCTGCGCATTGCCGCCTGGGCTGCCGTGATGCTGTGCCTGCATGCGCCGCTGCAGGCCTCATCTACATCCACATCCACGCCCACGCACAAACACGCGGCCAAGGCGGCGCCCATTTCCGTCATCGGCCCGGTCACCCGTTCCGTAGGCACGGGCGAGACCATGGGCTGCGAGAAAGTCAGCCTGGACGCCACCGACGTGGCCCGCTATTTCGCGACGGCAAAGCAAGTCTCGGCTGGCAGCTTCCACGAGGAATCCATCATCCTGCCCTGCAGTTTCAGCGGACGGCTGCTGCGCTCGGGCAAGGTCTATGAATGGAACATCAACGCCGCCGGCGCCGGCTACCTGCGCAGTGAAGATGGTGAACAGGACCTGCGCTACCTGTGCCGCAAGGCCTGCGAGAAGGCATTGCCGCAGTTGACGGGGCTTTGAGCCGGGGCAGCAGGCCGGACGGCCTGCTGCCCAACATCCAGACATCGCCTGAATCCTTTGGGTGTTTTGCAGCCTCTTGGCAAAGACCCAAACCTTCAAAGGCCTGTCTTCATGTTCTATCTCAAGCGAAACCTGCCCCTGTGGGAGCGCGCCCTGCGCACCGCCGGGGCTCTTGTCCTCGCCGCCCTCGCGCCAATGGCTTGGGCGGGCAGCAGCGCTACCGGATTCTGGCTGCTGATCGCCGGCGCGGCCACGCTCGCGCTGACTGGCATCATCGGCTTTTGCCCGGCCTGCGCAATGTTCGGGCGCCAACACCCGAAGGAATTGCCATGAGCCGCGCCGACACGACCCTGATCGATGCCGCGCGCCGGGGCGAGCCCGGCGCCATTGCCCAGTTGCTGTCGGTCTGCCAACCCGACCTCAAGCGCTTCGCCCGCAGAACCTGCAGCAACGCCGAAGATGCCGAGGACGCCGTACAGATCGCCCTATGGCAGCTCTACCGCAAGATAGGCGCGCTGCGCACCGCAGCCACCTTCGCCACCTGGCTGTTTCGCATCGTGGAGCGCGAATGCTGGCGCCTGCTGCGCGGACGCGGGCGCACCGAATCCCTGGACGCGCCAGAAACGGCACCACTGCAAACGGCTGCTGCGCCCATCCCCCACGACCTGCGACTGGATCTGGCCCGCGCCATGGAACGCCTGAGCCCACCCTACCGCGAAGTGCTGATCCTGCGCGACGTGCATGAACTCACTGCCCCAGAAACCGCAGTGCAGCTCGGCATCAGCGTCGAGGCCGTCAAAAGCCGCCTGCACCGCGCGCGCGCCACGCTACGCGAACACCTGCTGGCCAGCGGCTACTGGGCCAATGACGATATGCCGCAGGAGCCACGCGATGTTCTGTAGCCGCTCCATGAGCACCCACCTGCTGCGCGGCGCAGCCGCCATGGCCTTTATGATCGCAGCAGTGCTGCTGGACAGCCTGTCCCTGCTGCCCAGGCTTGCCGCTTTCGGTGGCGCAGTGCTGCTGCTGCGCGGATGTCCCGTTTGCTGGCTGGTGGGTCTTTTTCAAACTTGGCAGCAAGGCGGTAGCAAAAGCCAAGGCCCCGCACGCTGATTTCCGATCTGCGAAAAGCATTCTTGACAGACTGGATTCAGGTGCCGCCACCATATCCAGTACCGCAACTGTGGCGAATCGTCACTCCATCCGTCTCCAATACTTGTCCGCACCATCAGAAAACCTTCCAGAAAGGGCATGGATGTCAAGGCATTCATCCCGGACTTTCCATTCGATCCTGAAAATCCGGAAAAATATTCCGCGCGATGCTTCCAACACACACCACCGAAACAGTTTTTGACTATTGGCGCAGGATTTCCCGGAATGGTTTGCGCCCATGAATTTATGCACGTGGGCTTACCGCCGATCTTGCTTGAAGCAGCCGATCGAATGGGTGGAAGACCGTATTCAAAAAAGGGAAGCTCTGGCAAGGGAGCCATCTGCGAACCGGGAGGCATGATATTCCCATTTCCGCCAAATCATTATTCCACTATTTTGGTAGACAGATCGGACTTGGAGCTGGGGGGGCGAGACACCGATTTTCTCAACTCGATTCTCATATGGCTGCGCGTCATCTACGGTGGACTAGACGCCGACCACAAGCAAGAGAACGCCAAAGGCGGCAATGGCGCCAACGGCGATATGGCCGTCATGCGCGACGAAACCCGTCCCGGGCAGGGCAAGCCATTGCCCGTGCTGCACTGTGGCGAGGTGATCGACCGGCCCGCCGTGCGCGCTGCGATTCAAAAGGCGATTGCGGCACTGCGCCCGTCCTACGAATCCAGGTAGGCCAAGCCGTTTCCCGAAAATCCGGGTTGGAGGCGGGCAACCAGCCCCTACCCATCCAGCCCGTACTTGCGGATCTTGTCGTGCAGCGTGGTCTTGGGGCTGCCCAGGGCTTCGGACGTGCGTGCCAGGCTGCCGCCGTGGCGGCGCAGGGCGTCGGCGATGAGGGCGCGCTCGAAGGCCTCGACGGTGGCGGACAGCGGCCGGGGCGCGGTGTCCTGCGCGGTGGTGCCGGCCGGCTGGCCGAAGGGGGGCGAGCCGGCCTCGATGCCCAGCACCGTGCGCTCGGCCACGTTGCGCAGCTCGCGCACGTTGCCGGGCCAGTCATAGCCCAGCAACTGCTGCACGCGCGCGGTGGTCAGCTCGGGCACGGGCCGCTGGTGGCGCGCGGCGCCCTGCAGCGCGAAGTGCTCGAACAGCAGCGGCACGTCCTCGCGCCGCTCGCGCAGCGGCGGCAGCGAGACGGTGGCCACGTTCAGGCGGTAGTAGAGGTCGGCGCGGAACAGGCCTTGCCGGCTCAATTCCAGCAGATCCACCTTGGTGGCCGCGATCACGCGGCAGTCGATGGGGATCAGGGTGTTGGAGCCCAGGCGCTCCAGCACGCGTTCCTGCAGCACGCGCAGCAGCTTGATCTGCATGGGCACGGGCATGCTCTCGATCTCGTCCAGGAACAGCGTGCCGCCGCTGGCGTGCTCCAGCTTGCCGATGCGCTTCTTGCCCGCGCCGGTATAGGCGCCGGCCTCGCTGCCGAACATTTCGCTGTCGAACAGCGTATCGGGCAGGCCGCCGCAGTTGACGGCCACGAAGTTGCCATCGCGCCGCGCGCTGGCCTCGTGCAGGCAGCGCGCCACCAGTTCCTTGCCCGTGCCGGTCTCGCCCTGGATCAGCACATCGGCCGCGCTTTGCGCCAGCCCCGTGAGCATCTGGCGCAGCTGCCGCATGTTGGGCGCGCGGCCTATCAGCCGGTGCTCCAGGCTGTCGCGCTGCTGCAGTTGCTGGCGCAGCGCCCGCACCTCCAGTACCAGGCGCCGGCGCTCCAGGGCGCGGCGCACGGCGCCGACCAGGGTTTCGGGGGCGAAGGGTTTCTGGATGAAGTCCTGGGCGCCGTCCTTCATGGCCTGCACGGCCATGGAGATGTCGCCGTGGCCGGTGATCAGCACCACGGGCAACTCGGCATCCATGGCCACCAGTTCGCGCAGGAAGGCCATGCCGTCCATGCGCGGCAGGCGGATGTCGCTGACCACGATGCCCGCGAAGTCGCGCGACAGGCGCCGGCGCGCCTGCTCGGCGCTGCCCACGCTTTCACAGGCGATGCCTTCGAGCTGCAGCGCCTGCTCGCAGCCGAGCACGATGTCGGGGTCATCCTCGATGATCAGGACTTTGAGGGCGTCGGTCATGGTGTGTCGGCAGAGGGTGTGGAGGGAGCCAGGGCCAGGCTCAGCGTGAAGACGGCGCCGCCGCCCGGATGGTTGCTGCCCGTCAGCGTGCCGCCGCATTCACGCACGATGCCGGCCGACAGCGCCAGCCCCAGGCCCAGGCCCACGCCCTCTTCCTTGGTGGTGAAAAACGGCTGGAACAGATGGGCCTGCGCCGCTTCGCTCAGGCCCGGCCCGTGGTCGCGCACGGTGACCTGGGCGCGGCCATCGGCCACGGCGCAGGCCAGCTCCAGGCAGGGCGCGGGCTGGCCGCGCATGGCGTCCAGGGAGTTGTTGATCAGGTTGATCAGCACCTGCTCGATGCGGTTGCGGTCGCACCAGGCCACGGCCTCGGGCACGCCGTCATCGCGCAGGATGCGGGCGCCGGTCTCGGCCACGCGCGACTCCAGCACCGCCAGCGCATTGTCCAGCGCATGCGCCAGCGGCACGGCCTGGCTGGCGCCGCTGGACTTGCGCGCGAAGTTGCGCAGCTGGCCGGTGATGCGGCCCATGCGGTCGGCCAGCTGCGCCATGCGCTCCAGGTTCACGCGCGTGGTTTCGGTATCGCCGCGCTCCAGAAAGCGCTGGCTGTTGCCGGCCAGGGTGCGCAGCGCCGTCAGCGGCTGATTGAGTTCATGGGCCACGCCCGTGGACAGCTGGCCTATCACGGCCAGCTTGCCGGCCTGCACCAGTTCGTCCTGGGCGGCGCGCAGCGTGGCCTCGGCGTGGGTGCGCTCGGCCACCTCGGCCTGCAGCGCCTCGTTGGCGGCCGACAGGTCGGCCGTGCGCTGCTCCACCTTGCGCTCGAGCTCGTCGTGCGCGGCCTGCAGCGCCTCGCGCGCGGCCAGCCGGTCGCGCAGGTGGCGGCGGCGCTCGTTGACCATCATGGCCAGCAGCAACACAAAGGCCGCGCCCACGGCCGCGGCCAGCGCGCGGCTCTGGGCCAGCTGGTCGACCTGCTCCAGGTGCGAGAGCACGGTGATCGTCCAGGGCGTGCCAGGCAGCTGGCGCGACTGGGCCAGGAAGCGGCCGCTGACCGGGTAGACCGAGCCTGGCGATTCCTCGCCATGGCGGGCAATGCGCACCAGGCGCGCGCCCTGGCCCAGGTCGCGCAGCACCTGCAGGCCCAGCGGCTCCAGCGCGCGGCGGTTGTACTGGCGCGTGTGGTCGAAGGCGGCGCGCGTGCCCTCGTCCAGCGTGCGCAAGGTGGTGAATTTCCAGTCGGAGACCGTGCCCAGGATGACGACGCCGTTCTCGTCGCCCACCAGCACGGGCGCCTCCACCGTGGACCACGATTGCTCCAGCTGGTCCAGGCTGACCTTGACCACGGCCACGCCCAGCGTGTGGGTGTCGTCGCCCAGGGTGGAGGCCAGGTAGTAGCCGGGCTCGCCGCGCGTGGTGCCAATGCCGAAGAAGCGCGCGCTGCCCGTGGCCATGGCCGTGCGGTAGTAGGGGCGAAAGCTCAGGTCCTCGCCCATGTAGCTGTCGGAGCGCCGCCAGTTGCTGGAGGCCACGACGTGGCCGCGCGCATCGACCAGGTAGGCGGTCAGCGTGCCCGCGCGGTCGTTGAGCTGCTCCAGGTAGGCGTTGACGCGGTTGGTGAGCTGCTCGTCGCCGGGCTCGGCCAGCAGCCTTTGCACATTGCCTTCCAGTGCCAGCACGTCGGGCAGGAAGGCGTACTTGCCGATCTCGCGCTGCAGGCTGGCGCCGTACAGCTCCAGCCGGTGCATGCCCGTGGCACGCAGATCGGCGATGCCCAGCCGCTGCGCCATCAGGTACGCACCCCAGCCGCTCAGCCCGCTCAGGGCGAGCCACAGCAAAAGCAGGATGAGCTGGCGCAGGGGGCGGCGGGCGGGCATGGTGAAGGCACCAATGTTATCAGTGCCCCCCAGCGCCGCCTGGGCCTCAGGCCGAGACAGCGGGCCGCCCTTCCTGGGAGTGCTCCATGGGCAGCAGCGACTCGTCGTCGTCCGTGGTGGCATTCGGATCGACCGCGCCTTCCCACTTGGCCACCACGGCCGTGGCAATGGCATTGCCCAGCACATTGGTCAGCGTGCGGCCCATGTCCAGGAAATGGTCGATGCCCAGGATCAGCAGGATGCCGGCCTCGGGCAGGCCGAACATGGGCAGCACGGCGGCCACCACCACCAGCGAGGCGCGCGGCACGCCGGCAATGCCCTTGCTGGAGACCATCAGCACCAGCAGCATGGTGATCTGGGCCGTCAGCGTCATGTCGATGCCGTAGGCCTGGGCGATGAAGATGGCCAGGAAGGTGGTGTAGACCATGGAGCCATCGAGATTGAACGAGTAGCCCAGCGGCAGCACGAAGCCGATGATGCGCGGCTTGATGCCGAACTTCTCCAGCTGCTCCATCAGCTTGGGATAGGTCGATTCGCTGCTGGCCGTGGAAAAGCCCACCAGCAGCGGGCCGCGGATCAGGTTCAGCAGGCGGAAGATGTCACGGCCCAGCACGACGTAGCCGGCCACGATCAGCAGCACCCACAGCGTGGCCAGGGCCAGGTAGAAGCACAGCATGAACTTGCCGAACACCGACAGCATGCCCAGGCCATGGATGGTGATGGTGCCGGCCACGGCGCCGAACACGCCCACGGGGGCGAAGCGCATCACGTAGTCGGTGACCTTGAGCATGATGTGGACCACTTCGTCCATCAGGCCCACCATGGAACGCGCGGCCTGGTTGTGCAGGTTGCCCAGCGCAATGCCGAAGAACAGCGCGAACACCAGGATCTGCAGCACCTCGTTGGTCGCCATGGCCTCGAAGATGTTCTTGGGGAACACGTGGGCGATGAAGTCCTTGAGGTTCAGCGCCGAGGTCTTGAGGTTCAGCCCTTCGGCCGACGACGGCAGGGCCACGCTCAGGCCATGGCCGGGCTGCAGCACGTTTGCATAGATCAGGCCGATGGCCAGCGAGCAGAACGAGGCCACGACGAACCAGCCCAGCGCGCGGCCGCCGATGCGGCCCACGGCCTTGGCGTCGCCCATGTTGGCCAGGCCCGACACCAGGGTGGCGAACACCAGGGGCGCGATGATCATTTTGATCATGCGCAGGAAGACATCGGTGAGGATGCCGAAGTAGCTGGCGATTTCCTTGGCGGCCTCGGGCGTGGGCGCGTAGCTGTTGCAGGCATAGCCCACCAGCACGCCGAGGACCATGGCCACGAGCACCATGGTGGTCAAGCGATTGAATTTCATGCGGATTTTTTCGTTGGACGTATTTCGGTCTTGCAAGCGAGCCCGGTCCGCCGCAGCCCCCGGGCCTCTGCCGGATGCCATTGCGAAGACGGGCTTGTCTCCCTGCACACACAACCACGACGCACGTGGCCTGCGCCTGACAGTGCACAGACCGTGCCAGCCGCATCCGGCACCTGCGCCGCGCGCTAACTGCTTGATTCGCCTATATCGACCTTACTTTTATGCATAAGGTGGAACGGAAATCCGAACAATGAAATGCAGGCGCCGTTCGGAAAACCGGATGGCGCGATCTGCGGGCTCCGGCCCTCCCGGGCCATGGCGCAACTGTTTGAACGCCGGCCGGGCCCGGGCAGGACGGCAGCAGCGGCTGATGCTCCGGCGCCTGTAGAGGGGCCCGCTCTCCCAGGGTCCCGCACCGTGTCTTCACCCGGTGCATCAACCCTGCCTCACCCCTGCGCCAACCCTGCCTCAACCCTGCTTCAACCCTGCGCTTGAGGCCCCAGGCGAAAAACGCTCACGGACTGCACAAGGTCATGCGCCTGCTGGCGCAGGCTCGTGGCTGCCGCCGCCATTTCCTCCACCAGGGCCGCGTTTTGCTGCGTCGCCTGGTCCATCTGCGTGACCGCCTCGCCCACTTGTGCCACGCCGCTGCGTTGTTCGGCAGAAGCCGCGCTGATCTCGCCCATGAGGTCGGTGACGCTGCGTATGCTCATCACCACTTCAGCCATGGTGCCCCCCGCGCGGTCGGCCAGCACAGAGCCCTGTTCGACCCGCTCGACGCTGTCGGAGATCAGGGCCTTGATCTCCTTGGCCGCCGCCGCGCTGCGGCCGGCCAGGCTGCGGACCTCGGAGGCCACCACAGCGAAGCCGCGGCCCTGTTCACCGGCACGTGCAGCCTCCACCGCAGCGTTCAGCGCCAGGATGTTGGTCTGGAACGCGATGCCGTCAATGACGTTGATGATGTCGGCGATGCGGCGCGAACTTTCACTGATGCCCTTCATCGTGTCCACGACCTGGGTGACCACCTCGCCCGCCTGCCCGGCCACGCCGCTGGCCTGCTGCGCGAGCGCGTTGGCCTTGCCCGCTCCCTCTGCGTTCTGGGTCACGGTCGCTCCGAGCTGCTCCATGGAGGCCGCAGTTTGTTCAAGCGCGCTGGCCTGGCTTTCGGTTCGCAAGGACAGGTCGGTGTTGCCCTGGGCAATCTGGGTGCTTGCACTCGCCACGGATTCGCTGCCGCTGCGCACGACGGCCACGACCTGCGATAGCGCATCACTCATCTCGCCGAGGCTGCGCAGCAGGGTCCCCACTTCATCGTGGGTGGTGGCCTCCACCCGCTGCGTCAGATCCCCGCAGGCCACCGCGCGTGCCACCTGGATGGCCCGGCCGATGGGGCCGGTGATGGAGCGCGTGACCCAGGTACCCAGCAGAGCGGCCAGCACAACGGCCACCAGCGCGCCCCCCAGCTCGAACGCCAGCGTCATTGCCGCCAGCGACTCGGTGCGCGTCAGGCGCTCGGCCATGAGCTGCTCCTCCTCCCGCACCAGGTCCGCCTGCAGTGCGCGCAGCCCATCCATGGCCGCCTTCTCGCGCCCCAGGGAGAACTCGCGAACCAGATCCTCGACCGTCGCCGTGCCATCCTGAACTTGCCGCCGCAGCGCCTGCAGCGGCTGCACCGCCTGCACGAATTCACGGTGGCGCAGCCGGATACCGTCGAGCCGGCGCTGCTGGGCGGGGTTGTCCTCGGTCAGGCGTACGGCCTCCTGCCAGGAGGCCTCGAACTCCTTGAGTCCTTCATCCCAGGGGGCCAGAAAACGGGAGTCGCCCGACAGGAGATAGCCCCGCGAGGCCGTCTCCATGTTGACCATGCCCGTGAGCATGCGCTGTCCCTGGGACATCACCTTGAAGGTGTGCTCGTTCCATTGCTGGGCCTCCTTGAGCCGGGCCTGGCTGCTCACGGCCAGCGCGATGACAAGAAGAAAAATGGCGATGACGCATGCGAAGGCAGCTGCGAGACGGCGGGCCAGTGGCCAGTTGGACAAATTCATGATGATCATCGGTACGGACTGCGTAGCCGGAAAGACTGCACACGGGCGCGGCGATCACGATGTCAAGCCTCGCCTGCGCCTGGGGCCGTCATCTCCTGGCCGGGATCTACAGAGCACTCGCGCCAGCGGCTGCCGGGTGGCGGCCAGCGGGCCTGTGCTTTGTTTCTCTATGTAATATATTGGACAAAACATATTTTTGTCCTAGACAATTCGCAAAATCCCTCAAAACATTCCGGCCATGGCCGGACGTTTTGTTCCCTTCAGATCAATGACGCCACTTTCTGACCCCCTGCCTTTGGCGCCTGGCCCCGGGCTGCCCATCTCGGCCGTCGAACGCGAGACCGGACTTGCCAAGGACACCCTGCGTGTCTGGGAAAGACGCTACGGCTTTCCAAGGCCTGAACGGGATTCGGCAGGCGATCGCCGCTACCCGGCAGACCAGGTTCGACAACTGACCCTGATCCGGCGGCTCATGGATACGGGGCTGCGCCCCAGCAAGCTGATGGGGGTGGACCTGGACGGCCTGCAGGCGCTGCTGGCCCGCGCCGACACCTCGCCAGCCATGGATTTGTCCAGGACAAATTCAGAGAATGCAGCAGACTCTGAACGCTTCGCACCCATGCTCAACGCCATTGCCGCACATGATCCCGCCCAGCTCAGGCATTGCCTGAGCCTGGCCCAGTCGCGCATGGGCCTGGCCGGTTTCGTGACCACGCTCGTGGCCCCGCTGACCACGGCGGTCGGTGAATTCTGGGCACAGGGGCGTTTTGAAGTGTTCGAAGAGCACCTGTACACCGAGGTGCTCACCGGCGTCTTGAGGCAGGCGATCGCCTCGCTCATCCCGCCTTCCCCGCCGCCCGCGCCCAAGGTGTTGCTGACCACGCTGCCGCAGGAGATGCATGGACTGGGCCTGCTCATGGTCGAAGCCCTGCTGGCCCTGGAAGGCTGCAACTGCGTATCGCTGGGCACCCAGACGCCCATCGGCGACGTGGCACAGGCCGCGCGGGCGCATCGCGCCGACATCGTGGGGCTGAGCTTCAGCAGCGCCCACAACGGAGCGATGGCGCAGGCTTGCCTGGGCGAGCTGCGCAGCCACCTGCCGCCGGCCATCGAGTTGTGGGCCGGTGGAGCATGCCCGGCGCTTTATTCCAGCCCGGTCACGGGCATCACGCCGGTGCGCCATCTCACGGATCTGCAACCGCTGGTCGCCCGATGGCGGCAGGCGACAAGAACATCAAGGACATCCGCATGAACTTTCCCGCCCCCCGCCCCGTCTTCATCGCCAGGCGGCGCACCCTGCTGGCAGCGACCCTTGGCGCCGGCCTGCTGGCCAGCGGTTGCGCCAGCATGCGCCCGCCAGGCTCGGTCACGCCCGTCTCACCGTTCGACCTGCAGCGCTACCAGGGCCTGTGGTACGAACTGGCACGGCTGGACCATGGTTTCGAGCGGGGCATGACCGATGTGACCGCCGAGTACACGCCGCAGGCAGACGGCAGCGTGAAGGTGGTGAACCGGGGGTTTTCCGTGCCCCGGGGCCAGTGGCAGCGCGCCGTCGGCAAGGCCCTGTTCACGGGCAAGCCGGACACGGCTTCGCTCAAGGTCTCCTTCTTCGGCCCGTTCTACGGCGGCTACCATGTGACCGCCCTGGACCCTGACTACCGCTGGGCGCTGGTCCTCGGGCCGGACACGCAGTACTGCTGGATACTGGCCAGGGAGCCGAAACTGCCCCCGCAGACCCTGCAATCCATCGTCGCCAAGGCCGCGGAACTGGGCGTCGATACCGGCGCGCTGATCTGGGTCAGCCATGATCGGCACCAGGAAGCGCGCAGCCAGGAGGCCTTGTGAACAGCCTGCCCCCCGTCGCGGTGATCGGCGCAGGAATGGCGGGTTTGGCCTGCGCACAGTTGCTGGCCGAGGCTGGCTGCCGCGTGGATATCTTCGAGAAAAGCCGAGGCCCATCCGGGCGCATGAGCACACGGCGCGCGCAGGATCTGCAGGGTGCGTGGCAGTGCGATCACGGCGCCCCATCGTTTGCAGCCCAGGACCCGGAGTTTGTGCAGGAGGTGCGCCAGTGGGAGCAGCACGGCGTTGTCGCCGCCTGGCGTCCGCGCGCAGTGTGCCTGCAGGGCACAGACGCGGTGCCCGCAGAGGCAGGCCTCGACCGCTGGGTGGGCGTGCCGCGCATGACCTCTCCCGCAGCGTTTCTTGTCCAGCGGCTTGGACAGCAGGGGCATGGCGTACGGCTGCACCTGCAGGCCACGGTGCAGCATTTGCAGCACGGGCCTGCCCGCTGGACAGTGCACTGTGCCGAACAAGGGCAGATGGGGCCGGAATACTGCGCCCTGGTGCTGGCAGTGCCTGCACCGCAGGCGGCAGCCTTGCTGGAGCCGGTCTCGCCCTATGCTGCGGCACTGGCCGCCAGCGCACGCATGCAGCCTTGCTGGGTGGCCATGCTGCGCACCGACGCCCCCCTGCCGCTGGACTGGGATGCGGCAGAAATCACGGATGGCCCGCTGTGCTGGGTGGCACGCGACAGCGCCAAGCCAGGGCGGCAAGGGCAACAAGGGCAACAAGGGCAGCAGACCTGGGTACTGCATGCCAGTGCACGGTGGAGCCAGGATCACATCGAATCGGACGCTGAATCCGTGGCCCGGCAACTGCTGCAGGCATTCGAGGCCCTGGCCGGCTCTCTGTCCGACTCTCTGCCAGGCGGCCTGCGCGTCACTGCCCACCGCTGGCGCTATGCGCTGCCGGCGCCGCACCTGGTCAACCGCTACTGGTGGGATGCGCCTGCGGGCCTGGGCCTGTGCGGCGACTGGATGTGCGGCGCAGGCGTCGAAGGCGCCTGGCTCAGCGGACGGGCGCTGGCCCGGCGCGCCCTGGCCACGCTGACGCGCTGAACCACAGGAACGCCCGCGCCATGCACAAGAAGCCCCACCTTCCCTCCAAGCTGTGTGCGTGCTGCGGTCTTGCGTTCACATGGCGCAAAAAATGGGCACGTGATTGGGACGAGGTCAAATACTGCTCGCAGCGCTGCCGCACCGCGCGACTGCCGCCTGATCCCACTCCCTCATCTGCAGGCCGTCAGCCAAGGCGCTGACCTCCAAGCGGGCCATGCGCCCCGCACATTCTGGAGCCCTGGATTGCCGCCAGGCCGGCCCCATAATGCGCCACCCCATTGCATCAAGGAATTGGCACCTATGTCTTCCGGCGGCTTTCACGTCCACGGCCCACACGATCACGAACTCGAACATGCTGCCCAGGGCGAGCATGGCCACACCGCCCATCACGGCATCGGCGGCGGCAGCCTGACCAACCAGATCGCCATGTGCACGGCAGTCATCGCCACGGTGGGCGCCATCTTCGCGTACATGGGCGGCGCCACCCAGGCCAATGCCGGGCTGTACAAGAACGACGCAGCCATCAAGAAGACCGAAGCGGCCAACCAGTGGGCCTTCTTCCAGGCCAAGAGCACCAAGCAATCGCTGTCCGAGTTCGCGCGTGATCTGGCGACCACGGAGGACAGGCGGGCGGCCTACCAGGCCAAGGTGGAGCGCTACGAAAAGGAAAAGGACGACATCAAGCGCGATGCCGACCGCCTGGAAGCAGAGGCCCGGCAATGGGACGAGAAGTCCGAGATGCAGATGCACCTGCATCACCGCTGGGCGCAGGCCACCACCGCGCTGCAGGTCGCCATTGCCCTTGCAGCCATCGCGCTGCTGACCAAGAAGAAATGGCTGGAATACGCCATGCTCGGCGTGGCAGCGCTGGGCCTTGGCGTGGGCGGGCTGGCCATGCTGCACATCTAGAGCGTGTGGCAAAGCCGCAAAGCCGCATATCCGCCTTGGAAGGCAGCTGTGAAACAGCCCCCCCCCGATTCCCCGGCCTTGCCCGCGGCTCAGTCCTCGCTGGGACGGGGGTAGCCTGCCTCTGCCCACGCTTGCGCAGACGTCCGGGTGAGCTGATGGTCCGGCCTGACTCCCACCTTGGCCAGCTCGCTGCCGTCGGCGGCAGTGGCGGTGAGCGTGGCGCTGGGATTGTCTTCATCGGGCTCGATATCCAGAGAGACGGTCACGCGTGACCCGCCCACCACGATCTGCACATCCTTGTGCAACTGCGCTGCCAGATGCTGCTCATGCCGGCGCATCACCTCGTGCGCCGTCTTCACCAGTGTGTTGAAAGCGGAAACGTCCAGCGGCTTGGGATTTTTCTTGTCGCGGCCCATGGTCCACGGGCCGACCAGGCTTGGCTCCACCTGGCCGTCCTGGGTCATGGCAACGGCCCAGCCATCGTCGTCTTCATTCTTGATGACGCGGGCCTCCCAGCCGTTGTGATGCCAAAGGCGGTCTTCGAAGATTGAGACGACTTCTTGTTCGAGTTCTGCGGACATGTCCAGACCCTTCCCTTGTGGAAACTATCGAGCCCGAAATTCTACTGTCCATCCATACAGTTCGCGCGCAGGGGTCTATTGCGCAAGCGGCGGCTTCCACGGGGCCATGACACCCGGCAGATACGGTAGCCACGGCAGTCAAAGCAGGCGTGCAGGCTGGTCATCAGCGGCTGACCGAGCTGCGTCAGGTTGCCTCGCTTGCACGTCGCGCTCGCCGCAAATTGCCGCTGGAGCGAAGGGCTTGCGAGTACGATAAGCTTCAAGTCTTGTTGAAGGTCAAGGCATCCCTGCCGAGGTCACGTATGAACATTGGCGAACTGAGCAAACGCACAGGCCTGTCCACATCACGCATTCGTTTTTATGAGCAAAGCGGCCTGCTGCAAGCGGCTGAGCGTGGCGCGAATGGCTACCGCAGCTATCCGCCTGAGATGGTGCAGATGCTGGAGCTGATTGCGATTGCGCAAGGGGTGGGCTTCAGCCTGGATGAAATTCGTGCACTCTTGCCGCCCGGCCTGCAAGGCTGGGACCATGAGGCCGTCGTAGGCGCGCTGCGCCAAAAAATTGCCGATATCAAGGCCATGGAGAAAAAGCTGCAAACCAGCAAAAAGCAGTTGCAGGCTTTGTTGTCCGATATTGAAGCGCGGCCAGACAACATGGATTGCCATGACAACGCACGCCGCGTGCTCTCCCATGTACTGGCCCAGCAATCCGAATCCCTGGCCTCTGAAGCAGCGGCCGAAGAAAAAATGGGCAAGCTCATGCGCACCGGACACAAGAAGCGGGCAAGCGCGGCATAGGCCTGCGCCAGTTTGGAACGTGGCCCTAGCGCCTTGCCAGAGCCTGCACCACCTGCTTGGCAGTCGCTTTGGCCGACCCCGGGTTTTGCCCGGTGATGAGGCGGCCCTCGGCCACCACATACGACATAAAAGGCAGCAAGGCTTTCTGATAGCGCGCACCGCGCATCTTCATCTCCTGCTCGGCGTTGTAGGGCATGGACCGGGCCACTCCGGCCAGGATTTCTTCCGTCCATGAAAAACCCGTGACCCGTTTGCCCGCGACCAGCAAAGAGCCGTCGCTGAGCTGCGTATTGAGCAGGCCGCAGTAGCCGTGGCAAACCGATGCAACGATGCCACTTCGCTCCCAGATGCTGCGTGTGATGCGCTGCAGCCCCGCACTATCGGGAAAATCCCACATCACCGCATGCCCTCCGGTGAAGTAGATGGCATCGAAATCGTTCGCATCGATATCGGCAGGTGCCGCAGTGTTCGCCAGCAGGGCCATGCGCGCGGGATCATCGAGCCAGGCTTTGGCCGAAGCATCGAAGTGCGGCCATTGGAGTGCGCGCGGCTCCAGCGGTACGGCTCCACCCAGCGGGCTCACCAGTTGCTGCAGATACCCTTGCGCAGCAAACACATCCCAGGCATGGGTCAGCTCCGACAGCCACAGCCCTGTGGCGTGCGCAGGGTCGTCGTAATGAGCGACATTGGTGACGACATGCAAGATACGTGGCGTGCTCATGATGACTCCTGCGCGATGTGCTTGAGGCCCTGTGCGTAGCTGGTGACAGCAAAGTCGGGAAAGCGGCGCTTGAACTTGGACGAATCAAACACATTGTCGTGCGCGTAGCGTGGCAGCAGTTCACGCAGTTCGCGCACGGGCTTGGAGACCCAGCCAGCAACCACCATGGCCAGGTGGCTCAGTACCTTGTAGCGCGGCTCAACCTCAAAGGTTGCAGCCGCCATGTTCACAAAGGCCTGATAGGTCAGCCGCTCGTCCCAGCAAGGCAGATGCCAGGTCTGGCCATACGCATCTTGCGCATTGCCAATGGCTGCCATGGCGCGGCTTGCATCGGGCGTCCAGATCAGGGTGCGCAGCTTGTCGTCACGCACCGGCACTTTGGCCTTCTGGCCCGCCTTGAGCGGGCCGATCACCAGGGTGTTGGTGATGCTTTGGGTTTTGCCGGGGCCGTAGAACTCTGGCGCGCGGGCAATGGCGACGGGGATATCGCCGCGCTGCATCTCGGCCAGCACCATCTCGGCCATCAAGGCGCGCACGCGCCCCTTGCGTCCCACCGGGGCAAAGGCGGTTTCCTCGGTCTGCCGCTGCGCGGTTTGCGGGTACATGTAGGTGTTGTCGAAGTAGACAAACTTGGCCCCCGCTGCCCGCGTGGCATCGAGCGCGTTGCGCAGCATGGCTGGAAATTGCCCCTCCCATAACTCGGTGTCTGGTGGCAGGCCGGCGGTGAAGTACACGACCTCGCTGCCACGCACGGCCTCCAGGGTTTGCGCGGAATTCATCAGGTCGGCGGACACCAGCTCGTCCGTATCGTTCACCTTGCGCGGCTTGCGGCTGACCAGGCGCAGGTTCTGCGTGTAGTTGCGGTGGAGCTCGCGCGCCAGCTCCACAGCGATCTGGCCATTGGCGCCCAAAATGGTTTGCATATCGATCCTTGCAGCATCTTGTGTGATGAGAGGATAAGGAGCTTAAGCTTCAACTTGAGTTGAAGGTCAAGCGGCAAAACTGCAGGTCCCTGATATCAGGTCGAAGCCCCCTGCCGGCTCGCTGGCTGTCTGAAGAAACCCGGCACTTCCATCATGTCGGGGAGCCTGGAGCCTGGACACTGCGGCCTGCTTTGGTGCACCTGGTGAAGGCCCGGTTCGGGTCGGCAGCGCCTGTGCATGAGCCGCGATGGCGGACTTGCCTCTTTGCGGTTGCTCATCTGTGGTCCGAACTTGTCGGCTTTATCGAGACTGCCACCGCACACCGGCATCAATTGCTGCAATGGGTGCAATGAGAGCAATGGCAGCAATGTGTGTACAGCAACTATTTGATGCGATCAGAATACACCACCACCATTGAAAAGAAGAAGCCATTCTCAATCCAATGATTGAATTGCCGACTTCCGATGGACGCCGCTTATTCAATGTGACAGAATGAAACGCCAGCAATGAATGGCCTGAGGACCTCTGATGATGGCAGTGGCAAATATTGCCATGGCGATCGCAATGACAGGACGAAAAACTGGATGTACCGCTATTGATATCCAGAAATCAAATCGTGTTGACTTCGCGCATTTCTGAGGGATCGTTTGGTCAATTAACGTCAGAGCGTGCTCTTGTCGACCGCACCTCATTTGCATTGGAAGCGCACTACAACCATTGTCGCCATTCGGCCAATCATTGAATCCAGCTTCTGGCTTTCGAGCCTTATGCTTCTATGAACATCGCCCCGTAGAAGCCAAAAAACCAAGGGCGATTGACAACGGAGATTTATATGCCTTACAAGAAAAGTCAACAAGTCGGCGGTCAGGGTGGAGACGAATTTTCCGATGATCTGACCCAAGTGGTTCGAATTGTGAGGATTTCGATCAGGCACGGAGCCAGAGTCGATGCCATCCAAACCACTTGGCTTCTGACAGACGGAACACAGCTCACTGGTGCACGCCATGGTGGCGGGGGCGGCGAAGAAACTGTGATCGAGTTTGGCAGCAACGAGCACATCGTTACGATACAAGGGCGAAGCGGAAGTCGAATTGATTCTCTGACCATTACCACCAACAAGAAGTCCTACGGCCCCTACGGAGGCGACGGAGGGAAACCCTTCGGCCCCATTCCTGCTGAAGCAGCGGGTGGCTTCTTTGGTCGTTCCGGCACAAATGTTGACGCGATAGGCGTTTTCATTCCAGCGTAGTGTCAAGCCGGTGATGGTGCCATCGCATCAACAAGGCACCGAAACGGACTGGGATGAAGCCGAGGTTTATTCCAGTCCGCTCATCGGCTCTATTGATTCCTGCGGTCAATCAGGCATCAATCAGCAAAGTCAACGCCCCCGCATCCCCATCAAAACCTCAATCGTCACCGTCGTCGCGTCGTCATCCGGCCTTTTGCGATGCGCGATGCCCAACGCCCTTGACAGTGCTGGCCGCAGGGGTCGCGTGGTGATGCGGGGGTCAGGCTGCGGTGCGCCGGCCTCGTGGGGCAGCAGCGCGGCGCCGTAGCCCGCTGCCACCAGGCTCTTCATTGCGTCGTTGTAGTTCAGCTCGATGCGTGCCTGCGGCCGGGCGCCGCCTGCGGCAAACCATTCGGCGGTCTGGCGCGACAGCCGGGTGCCACGGTCGTTGGCGATCAGGGGGCGGGCCGCAAGCCAGGCGGGCGTGATGTGTCGCGGCGGTTTCCAGGCGGCCGGGATGAAGGCCAGCACGGGGTCCTGGCGCCAGGCCTGCACCTGCAGCCCGCGCAGCACGGGCTGCGGCAAGGCAACGATGCCGATGTCCAGGCTGCCGGCCGCCAGGCGCGCCAGGGCTTCCTCGCTGGTCATCACCGCCACTTGCACGTCGATCTCGGGATGCCGGGCGGCCAGGGTTTCCAGTGCCTGGGGCAAGAGGTGCGCGAGTGCGCCGGTGGAGGCGCCCAGGCGCACGCGGCCCCCGCGCGTGGCGATCTGGCGCTGCACGGTCTGCAGGAGATCGTCGGCCTCGGCCAGGAGCTGGCGCGCCTTGTCTATCAGCAGGCTGCCGGCCGATGTGGCGGTGACGCCGGCCGGTGCGCGGTGCAATAGACGTGTTCCCAGACGCTCTTCGAGCTGCGCCACATGCAGCGTCACCGTGGGCGGCGCCAGGTGCAGCACCTTGGCGGCGGCGGCGAACGAGCCCAGGTCGGCCACCGTCAGCAGGGTGCGCAGACGGTCCAGATTGATTTCGCGCATGGTGCGGTGTCCCAGGTTGCCAGCAATTCAGGAATCATGAATCCGTAGTTTGTCAGATTCAACTGGTCTGCATGCGGCAGGCGCTGCACCATGCGCTCCACACCCAATCGGAGCAACCCATGACCTCTCTTGTTTTCATCGATGGCGACCAAGGCACCACCGGCCTGCAGGTGCGCGAATGGCTGGCGGATCGGACCGACCTGCGCCTGCTGCAACTGCCGGCCGACCAGCGCAAAAGCACGGCGCACCGCGCCGAGGCGCTCAACGACTGCGACATCGCCTTGCTGTGCCTGCCGGACGAGGCTGCGCGCGAGGCCGTGGCGCTGGTGCGCCGGCCCGGCGTGCGCGTGATTGATGCGAGTTCTGCGCATCGCACCGCGCCGGGCTGGGTCTATGGCCTGCCGGAATTGGAGGCAGGCCAGGCTGAACGCATCGCCCATGCCCGGCGCGTCAGCAATCCCGGCTGCTATCCGACAGGTGCTCTGGCACTGCTCAGGCCCTTGATCGACGCGGGCCTGCTGCCCCCCGACTACCCGCTGGCCATTCACGCGGTATCGGGCTATTCGGGACGGGGCCGCGCAGGACTGCTGGACCATGAGGGCGCTGCCGCCGCGACTGCCGTGCCCCTGCAGGTCTATGGCCTGGGTCTGCACCACAAGCACGTACCCGAGATCCAGCAGCATGCCGGCCTGGCCCATGCGCCGGTGTTCGTGCCGGCCTATGGCCACTACCGGCAAGGCATCGTGCTGACCATCGCCCTGCATCTGCGGCTGCTGCCCGCTGGTGTGACCGCCCGCAGCCTGCACGCTGCCCTGCAGGCGCGGTACCAGGGCCAGCCCTGCATCGAGCTGCAACCCCTGGAGGAGGACGCCGATGCGCAGCGGCTCGATCCGCGCGCGCTCAATGGCAGCAACCGGATGCGGCTGGCGGTGTTCGGACAGCCGCAGGAGCAGCAGGTGCTGCTGACCGCCGTGTTCGACAACCTGGGCAAGGGCGCCGCCGGCGCGGCGGTGCAGAACCTTGATCTGATGCTCGGGCTGCAGCCGATGCTGCAGCCAGGATGCGATGAATCCCTGAGCGTGGTGTGAGCCTGGTGTGAGCGTGGAGTGAGTACGGTGTGAGCTGCCGGCCTGGGGAAGACGAGGCAAGATCCGGGCAATCCTGCTTCAAGCCTCGACGCCACAGGCCACCGACAGATAGCTTTTCATGCGCGCGCTGGCCCGCTCCGGGTCGGCCAGCGCACCGCAGGCATCGGCCAGCTCGAACACCTTGGCAAAGTGCACGGCCCCGCGTGCAGACTGCATTGCGCCGGCCATGGAGAAGTGCTTCTGGTGGCCATTGAGCCAGGCCAGGAACACGATGCCTGCCTTGTAGTGCCGCGTGGGCGCGCAAAAAATCTCGCGCGACAGCGCCACCGTGGGATCCAGCAGTTCCCGGAAGCTTCCGCTGCGGCCCTGGGCCAGTTCGGCCAGCGCCACGGCCGCCACCGGGGCGATGGGGTCGAAGATGCCCAGCAGGCCGTGGGAGTGGCCGCCCTCACCGGCTGCCGTCCCATCGCCGGCCATGAGTTCGGCGTAGTGGAAATCGTCACCCGTGTACATCTTCACGCCCGCAGGCAGCCTGCGGCGCAGCGCCCTCTCCCATTGCGCATCGAGCAGCGATACCTTGATGCCTTCGACCTTGGGCGCCTTCGCTGCGATCAGCGCGGCGACGGTATCAAGGGCCTGCACCAGGTCCGTACTGCCCCAGTAGCCGCGCAGCGCAGGGTCGAACATCTCGCCGAGCCAGTGCAGCACCACGGGCTGGTCGGCCGCGTCCAGCAGCCGGTCATAGAGTTGCAGATAGTCCTGCGGGCCGCGCGCGGCCTGGACCAGGGCGCGGCTGGCCATGAGGACCACGGGGCAGCCTTCGGCCTGCACCACGTCCATCTGCTCGCGGAAGGCCAGCGTCGCCTCCCAATCGATGGCAGGCGGGCCATCCCAGGGATGCGTGGCGGCCAACGGGTCGATCACCACATGGGCCGCTGCGTAGACGCTGCGGTTGAAGGCAGGGGCCGGGCCCGCGGGAGCGATGGGATTGGCTTTCATGGCCAGTGGTACGAGACGGCCGTCGCTTCGGGGAAGGAGGATCTGCATGGGGGTCTCCTGCCTCAAGCCCGTTGGCCGAGGATGTGGTCGGCAGCCTTCTCGGCCACCATGATGGTGGGAGCGTTGGTGTTGCACGAGGGGATGAAGGGCATCACGGACGCATCGGCCACGCGCAGCCCCTCCATGCCGATGAGCTGCAGTTGCGGCGTCACCACGCTGTACGGGTCGTGCTCGGGGCCCATGCGGCAGGTGCCCACGGGATGGTGGTCGGTCTTGGCATGGGCGCAGGCGTAGTCAGACAGCTCGGCATCGCTGTCCCGATGTCCGCCCGGCAATACCTCGCCGTGCACGTAGCGCCGCAGCGCGGGCTGGCCCAGCAGCTTGCGCGCAAGGCGCAGGCCCCTGATGGACATGGCCCGGTCATGCGGGTCTGCCCAGTAGTTGGGATCGATCAAGGGCGCCGACGCCGGGTCTGCATCCGCGAGCCGGACCGTGCCGCGCGAGCGGGGGCGTAGGTAGGCCGTGTTCAGCGTCACGCCCGCGTTCTCCAGCCCGGTCATTCCGGCTTCTATGCCCGAGCCCAGCCCCAGATGGAACTGGATGTCGGGCGAGCGCGCGAGCGCATCGGGGTCGGCATACCAGAAGCCCCCGGTCTCGAAGAGGCTGGAGGCGGCCGGCCCTTTCTTGAGCAGCAGGTACTGCAGGCCCGCCCAGGCCGCGTGCCAGGGGCGCTGGTATTTGTCGTAGGTGTGGTCGCCCGTGCATTCGGCGATCACGAACAGGTCCAGGTGGTCCTGCAGGTTGGAGCCGACACCAGGGAGGTCATGCACAGGCGCCAGCCCCACGCTGCGCAGATGGTCGGCAGGGCCTATGCCGGAGTGCATCAGCAGCCTGGGCGAGCCTATGGCGCCCGAGCAGACGATGACTTCGCGGCTGGCATGCACGCTGAAAGGCGTGCGGCTGGTGCCCGAGACCGCCTCCACGCCAACCGCGCGCCTGCCCTGCACCAGCACGCGCAGCGCCTGGGTCTGCAGCTGGATGGTCAGATTGGGGCGGCGCATGCGCACCGGATCGATGAAGCCCGTGGCCGCCGACGCACGGCGCGCATTCCACTGCGTGAGCTGGCCCTGCTGCGCGGCGCCGTTGAAGTCGGGGTTGAAGGGCATGCCCATTTCCTGGCCGGCCTGGAAGAAGGCCTCGCAGATGGGCAGCGGGCTGACGGGGCAGGACACGCCCAGCGGGCCGCCGTAGCCGTGGTACTCGTTGGCAAAGCGCTGGTTGTTCTCCGAACGCTTGAAGTACGGCAGCACGTCGCGCCAGGACCAGCCCGTGGCGCCGCCCAGGCGCTCCCAGTCGTCATAGTCTGCCGGCACGCCGCGCGTGTACAGCTGGGCGTTGATGGTCGAGCCGCCACCGATGACCTTGGCCTGCGTGTAGCGCAGCACGCGCTGGTTCAGATGCCGCTGCGGCACGGTCTGCCATCCCCAGGAGCCCCGGCCCCGGGTCATGCGCGCAAAGCCCGCAGGCCAGTGGTACAGAAGATGCGAGTCCCAGCCCCCGGCCTCCAGCAGCAGCACGCGCACCGAGGGGTCGGCGCTCAGCCGGTTGGCCAGCACGCAGCCGGCCGAGCCCGCGCCCGTGATGATGTAGTCATAGCTGTCCATGGTCATCCTCCTCACAGCCGCGCGATGGAGAGCGCGCCATCCACATGCAGCACCGACCCCGTCGCAAACGCCAGCCTGCCGCTTGCCAGCGCGCTGGCGGCCTGCGCCACGTCCTCGGGCCGGCCCCAGCGGCCCATGGGCACAAGGCCCGCAGCGATCAGCCCGTCGTACCGATCGGCAGCACCCGCCGTCATGGCCGTGCGGACGATGCCGGGGCGCAGCTCGAACACGCCAATGCCGTGCGCCGCCAGGCGCAGCGCGAACAGGCGCGTCAGCATGCCCAGGCCGGCCTTGGACAGGCAGTACTCGCCGCGCTCCACCGACGCCATCTCGCCGCTGACCGAGGACACGGTGACGATGGACCGCGCAGCGCCCGAAGGCGCAGCCAGCATGCGCTGCGCCACGGCCTGCGTGAAAAAGAAGCTGCCGCGCAGGTTGGTGGCCATCACCCGGTCGAAGTCCTCGGCGCGGATGTCCAGCAGATCGCCGCGGCGCGGCGAGCCCATGCCTGCGTTGTTGACCAGGCAGGACGGCACACCGCCCCAGGCGCAGACCGCATCGAGCACACGAGCGTGGTCGTGCACGTCGGCCAGGTCGCCGCGCACATGCAGCGCACGCGCGCCGCAGGCCTGGATCTGCGCGACGCTGGCGCCGTCACTGGCACCATCGTCCTGCAGCGTGGTGATGGCCACGTCAAAGCCGTCGTGCGCCAGTTGCAGCGCAATGGCGGCGCCTATGCCCTGGCTGCCGCCGGTGACCAGGGCCACGGGGCGCCGTGCCGTCGATTGCGGATTCATGGCAGCAGCTCCTGAAGGTGGTGACGCAGGTGACTGCCCACGCGCAGGGCCTGGGCAGCCACGGTCAGCGCGGGGTTGACTGCGGCCGAGGACGGGAAGAATCCCGCATCGACCACATACAGGTTGTCCAGCTCCCAGGCCTTGCACTGCGGGTCCAGCGCCGAGGTGGCCGGATCACTCCCAAGGCGCACCGTTCCGCACTGGTGCGACACCACCTCGGTGCCGAAGCCGCGCGACAGCACCAGCGGGTAGCCGGTGCCGCGCAGTATCTGGGCGCAGCGCGCCACCCAACGCTGGTGGGCGCGCAGGTTGGTGCGGTGCCAGTGCAGGTCGATGGCTCCGTCTGCGCGCAGCGTGACGCGGCTGCTGGGGTGGGGCAGGTCCTCGCTTTGCGCGTACCAGTCCACACTGCGCTCGGCCAGCGCGCTGCGCAGCCACCTCGGGCTGCCCGGCAGGGCGGCACGCAGCATGGGCTCGCGGATCTTTCCCAGCAGTTGCAGGCTGCCCAGCGGCGGGCCGCCCGCGCCGTCGCCGAAATAGAAGTCGTGCAGCGCCAGCGTCTTGGGAAAGCGCGTGCGATTGCGCCTGAACGGGTGCCATGCCATCAGGGCCGTGGTGTTGTGCGTCATGTAGTGGCGGCCCACCACGTCGCTGCCATTGGCCAGGCCGCGCGGATGCCGCGCATTGGCCGAGCGCAGCAGCAGGGCCGCCGAGTTGATGGCGCCGGCACTGAGCACGAACAGCCCCGCCGTGATGCGGCGCGCCACGCCGCGGTCCACCACCTCCGCCGCGACGACGCGCCGCCCGCCCGCATCGGTGAGCAGGCGCTGAACGTGCACGCCGGTGTGCAGCCGCACATTGCGGTGCGCCAGCGCAGGCCGCAGCAGGCAGGTTTCGGCATCGCCCTTGGCCCCCACCATGCAGGGCACGGCGTCGCAATTGGCGCAGCGCCGGCAGTGCCCGCCCGGTCCCAGGTCGATGGCGCAGGGCATGGGAAACGGCCGCAGGCCCTGGGCACGCAAGCGCTGCTCGATGCGCGAAAGCAGCGGCTCGTGCGGCACCGGGGGATGGGCATAGGCCGTGCTGCGCGGCGGCTCCGTGGGGTCGGCGCCGCCCTGGCCGCGCACGCCGAACAGCTGCTCGGCCAGGGCATACCAGGGTTCAAGATCGGCATAGCGCAGCGGCCAGGCGGGCGAGATGCCCTCCTCATGCTCCACCGCCTCGAAATCGCGCTGCCGAAAGCGCAGCATGGCCGTGCCGTAGAACTTGGTGTGCCCGCCCACGAAATAGAACATGCCGGGCCGAAACGCCCGCCCGCTGGCGTACCAGACCTCGTCGGTCTGGTAGCGTCTTTCGGCGAAGACGGCCTCGATGTCCCAGTTCTGCGCCTCGCGCGGCAGCACCGGGCCGCGCTCCAGCACCCATACGCTCGCACCGCTGTCCGCCAGTTGCAGGGCCACGGCCGAGCCGCCCACGCCCGAGCCGATGATGAGCACATCGCAGTCCAGCCCGTTGTGCGCCATGGCGGTCATGCGATCAGCGCCTGGGTGGCGGCATCGAAGCAGACCAGCCGAGACAGGTCGATCAGCAGGCGTGCCCTGTCCCCGGCGCGCAACGGCGTATCGGGCGGCAGCCGCGCGGTGAACGCATGGCCACCGAGCTCCAGCAGGGCCAGCGTGTCCGATCCGGTGGGCTCCAGCAGTTCGACGCGGGCCTCGGCCAGGCCCTGGCCGGGGGCGGCCGGCACGCCTTCGGGCGCCAGGCCCACGGCCTCGGCACGTATGCCGGCAATGACTTCGCGGCCCGCATGGCCCTGCAGCGCGGTGGCCAGCGGCTGCGGCAGGGGCAGGGACTGGCCGCCGATATCGAGGAAGGGACCGCCCTGCCCCTCACCCGCCCCCTCACCCACGCGCGCAGGCAGCAGGTTCATGCGCGGCGACCCCATGAAGCCCGCCACAAAGGTGTTGGCCGGCCGGTTGTAGACCTGCTGCGGCGTGCCCAGCTGCTGCAGCACCCCGCCCTTCATGACGGCGATGCGCGTGGCCAGGGTCATGGCCTCGATCTGGTCGTGCGTGACATAGATGATGGTGGCGCCCAGGCGCTGATGCAGCTTCTTGATCTCGGCGCGCATGTCCACGCGCAGCTGGGCATCGAGGTTGGACAGCGGCTCGTCGAACAGGTAGAGCTGCGGCTCGCGCGCCAGCGCCCGCCCTATGGCCACGCGCTGGCGCTGGCCGCCCGACAGCTGGCGCGGCTTGCGCCCCAGCAGGTGCTCTATCTGCAGCAGCCTGGACACCTCCTGCACCCGCGCAAGGCGCCGCGACTTGTCCACCTTGCGCATCTCCAGCGGAAAGCCGATGTTGCCCGCCACGGTCATGTTGGGGTACAGCGCATAGGACTGGAACACCATGGAGATGTCGCGCTCGGCCGGCGCCGCGTGGGTGATGTCGCGGCCGCCCAGCGCCAGGCGGCCGCCGCTGGGCGGCTCCAGGCCCGCGATGATGTTCATCAGCGTGCTCTTGCCACAGCCCGACGGGCCGACGAGGACCAGGAATTCGCCCTCCTGCACGGCAATGCTGATGTCCTGCAGGATGCTGGCCGCGCCGAAGCGCTTGTGGATGCGGTCGAGATCAAGGAATGCCATGGAATGCCTCACTGCAAGATGCTGGGCATCAGCCTTTGACGGCGCCGGCCATCAGCCCGCGCACGAAGAACCGGCCCGATACCAGGTACACGGCCAGCGTCGGCAAGGCCGCAATGAACGCCCCCGCGAAGTGGACGTTGTATTCCTTGACACCGGTGCTGCTGTTGACCAGGTTGTTCAGCGCCACGGTCAGCGGGTAGGAGCTGAAATCGCTGAACGAGGCGCCGAACAGGAACTCGTTCCAGATGCTGGTGAACTGCCATATCGCGGCCACCACGACGATGGGCAGGCTGTTGGGCAGCAGCACGCGCCACAGCAGCCCGAAGAACCCCGCGCCATCCATGCGCGCCGAGCGCACCAGCTCGGCCGGGAAGGCCGCGTAGTAGTTGCGAAAGAACAGCGTGGTGAAGCCTATGCCGTACACCGTGTTGACGAAGACCAGGCCCTTGAGGCTGCCCGCCAGGCCCAGTGCCCCCAGCATCTTGGCCATGGGGATCAGCACGATCTGGAATGGAATGAAGACCGACAGCAAGATGGCGCCGAACAGCAGGTCCGCCCCCCGGAAACGGAACTGGGTCAGGATGCAGCCGTTGAGCGCGCCCAGGGCCGTGGACAGCAGCACGGATGGCACGGCCACCAGGAAGGAATTGAGGAAGAACGGCCGCAGCCCCGTGGCCTGCACGCCGATCTGCGCCGTGCTCCAGGCGCTGCGCCAGGGCGCCAGCGTCCACTGCCCGGGCAGCGCCAGCAGGTGGCCGCTGCGGATCTCGTCGAGCGGCTTGAACGAATTGGCCAGCATCACATAGACCGGCAGCAGGAAGACCGCCGCCAGCAGGACCAGCGCCGCATACAGCAGCACGCGCCAGGGCTGAAGCCGCCGTGTCAAGGACCAGGGTGTGCGCAGCTCAGTCATGGCGACCTCCTGCACTGCGCATGGCGCCCCAGAGATAGGGCAGGACGATGGCGCCCACGGCCAGCAGCATCAGCACCGAGCTGGCCGCGCCCACGGCCATCTCGTTGCGGGTGAACGAGTACTGGTACATGAACACCGAGGGCAGCCAGGTCGAGCGGCCGGGCCCGCCATTGGTCAGCGCAATCACCAGGTCATAGGACTTGATGGCCATGTGCGCCAGGATCACGAAGGCCGATACGAAAACCGGCCCCAATTGCGGCAGGACGATGCGCCAGTAGACCTGCCAGGTGCGCGCGCCATCGAGCCGCGCCGCATGGATCTGCTCGGAGTCCACCCCGCGCAGGCCCGCCAGGAACAGGGCCATGGCAAAGCCGCTGGTCTGCCACACGGCGGCGATGACCACGCAGTAGATGGCCATGTCGCCGTCCTTGATCCAGCCGAACGCAAAACCCTGCCAGCCCAGCAGGTGCATGGATTTTTCCAGGCCCACGCCGGGGTCGAGCAGCCATTTCCACGCCGTTCCCGTGACGATGAAGGACAGGGCCATGGGGTACAGGAAGATGGAGCGCAGCACGGCCTCGGCGCGGATCTTCTGGTCGGTCAGGATGGCCAGTACCAGGCCCAGCGCCATGGCAATGGCGATGTAGAGGCTGGCGAACACCGCGAGGTTGTTCGCCGAGATCTTCCAGTTCTCCAGCCCCAGCAGCCGCGTGTAGGCAGCGGTGCCGGCCCATTCATGGCGCGGCAGCAGGGTCGATGCCGTGAACGACAGATAGACCGTGAACAGAATGCATCCGTACACGCACACCAGCGTGAGCAGCACGCTGGGGCTGAGCAGCAGCCTGGGGAGCCAGCCGGCCTTCATGGCAGGGTCCTCCATCAGTCGGCCAGGGCCGAGGCCAGCTCGGCCACGGCCCTGGCATCGTCGATCTGGCCGTTGAAGTGGCGCGTGACCACGTCATAGATGGCGTTCTTGGCCGATGCGGCCGTCGCATGGCCCAGCGCAATGGAGCCCAGCATGCTGCGCCGGCCATCGGCCTCGGCCACGTCGCGGATGGCCTTTTTGCCGCATTCGTCGAAGGCCGTATCCGCCACGTCCAGGCGCGCAGGCGCCGCACCCTTGACGACATTGAACGCCGACTGAAAGGCCGGCTCCATGATGGCGGCCGCCAGCTTGCGCTGAGCGGCCGCCTTGCCCGCGTCGGACAGCCTGAACATCACGAACTGGTCGGTGCTGAAGGCCACCATGCCCTGGGTGCCCGGGAAGCGATAGCAGGCAAAGTCCTTGCCGGGCTGCTTGCCGGCGTTGAGGAACTCGCCCTTGGTCCAGTCGCCCATGATCTGGAAGCCCGCCTTGCCGGCGATGACCATGCCCGAGGCCACGTTCCAGTCGCGCCCCGAAAAATCCTTGTCCACCAGGCTGCGGATCTGCGCCATGCGCTGGAATACCTTGCGCGTGGTCGCCGACCGGATGGTGGCCGGATCGCGCTCGATGAAGGCCTTGCGGTAGTAGTCGGCGCCGCCCGTGGACAGGGCCACGCTGTCGAACACGATGGCCTCCTGCCAGGGCTGGCCGCCATGGGCGATGGCGATGAAACCGGCCTGGCGCACCTTGCGCGCCGCCGCGATGAATTCGTCAAAGCTCGCTGGCTGGGCCGTCACGCCCGCCTGGGCCAGCACCTGCCGGTTGGCCCACAGCCAGTTGGTCGAATGGATGTTGACTGGCGCCGCGATCCAGCGGCCCTGGTAGCGCGAGAATTTCTGCACCTCCTGCGGCACGCTTTTGTCCCAGCCCTCGCGCGCGGCCAGGGCATCCAGGTCGGCGACCACGCCCTGGCCGCCCCAGTCCAGGATGTCGAAGCCCAGCATCTGCACCGCCGTGGGCGGGTTGCCCGAGGTCACGCGGGCGCGCACCGCCGTCATGGCCGCCTCGCCGCCGCCACCGGCCACGGGCATGTCGTTCCAGCGCACGCCCTGCTTTTCCAGCCCGCTCTTGAGCAGGTTCAGCGCGGCGGCCTCGCCGCCAGCGGTCCACCAGTGCAGGACCTCGACGCTCTGCCCGGCCATGGCAGCCGGCGGTGTGGCAAGGGCCATGGCCAGCGCCATGGCAGTCAGTGGCCGCTTCATGCCGTGTCTCCTTCGTGGATGGGCAGATACCAGTGGCTGCGCGCACCCAGGTGCATGTGCAGGGTCTTGGCCTGGGTGTAGTCCTCGGCGGCACGGCGGCCCAGCTCTCGGCCCAGGCCGCTTTGGCGGTAGCCGCCTAAAGGCAGCTCGGCATGGCCTTCGAGGAAGGTATTGACCCAGACCGTGCCGGCCTTAATGCGCCGCGCCGCCGCCAGGCAGGTGCTGAAGTCACGGCTCCAGACGGCGGCTGACAGGCCGTAGAGCGTGGCGTTGGCCAGGTCGATCGCATCGTCCAGGTCCTCGAAGACCAGCACCGCGAGCACGGGCCCGAAGACCTCCTGCCTGGCAACGGCCATGTCCGGCGTCACGCCGGCCAGCACGGTGGGCTCCACATACAGGCCCGGGCGCGCCATGCGGCCGCCGCCCAGCACCACGCGGGCGCCGGCCTGGCGCGCAGCCTCGATGTGGGTAAGGATGACGTCCAGCTGGCGCTGCGTGGTGATGGCGCCCACCTGCACGCCCTGGTCCAGCGGATCGCCCACGCGCACCTGCCGAGCGCGCTCGGCCACGGCGGCCACGAAGCGCTCGGCGATGGCCGCCTGCACCAGCACGCGGCTGCCGCTGTTGCAGCACTGGCCGGCATTGAAGTGCATGCCCAGCACCGTGGCATCGACGGCCGCCTCGAAGTCGCAGTCGGCAAAGACGATCTGGGGGTTCTTGCCACCCAGCTCCAGGGACAGCTTCTTGAGCGTCTGCGCCGATGCTGCGGCCACCTTCCGGCCTGTTTCCGTGGAGCCCGTGAAGGACAGCATGTCGATGTCCGGGTGCGCGGCCAGGACCTCGCCGACAGCGCCACCGCCGCCTGGCAGGATGTTGACGGCACCGGGCGGCAGGCCGGCGTTCATGAGGATCTCGCCCAGCATCAGCGTGGTGGCCGATGTTTCCTCGGCCGGCTTGACCACGGCCGTGCAGCCGGCGGCCAGCGCAAAGGGCAGCTTCTGGCTGACGATGAGCAGGGGAAAGTTCCAGGGCGTGACGATGCCGACCACGCCCAGCGGCTCGCGCAGCACCACGCCCAGCGTCTGCTCGCCCAGCGTGTCATAGCTGTCGCCATGCAGGTTGCGCGCCAGTGCGGCGGCGTAGTGCCACAGGTCGGCCGCCGCGCCCACCTCGTCCAGCGACTGGGCCAGCGGCTTGCCGGTCTCCAGCGTCTCCATCCGCGCCAATTCCTGCCTGCGGTCCAGCAGGCGTTCGGCCACGGCACGCAGCACGCTGGCGCGCTGCGCACCCTTCATGCGGGGCCAGGGCCCGTGGTCCGCAGCGCGGCGTGCTGCGGCAATGGCACGCGCGGCATCGGCCCGCCCGGCCCGCGCATGGATGCTGGCCACGGTGCCGTGGGCCGGGGAGCGGCGTTCCAGCGTCGCGCCGTCGGCCGCATCGGCCCAGGCGCCATCGATGAGCAGCCGGCCATGGAACGGGGGCCTGTGGACGAGGCCGGCCATGGCCCCTGCATTCACTGCAGGTGCATGGGCTGGAGGCGGGTTCGCGGCAGTCATGGTGGCGGTCTCCTTGGGTGGTTCAGGGGTGAGGCAAGGGCGGGACGGCGAATCGGCAGGTCGGCAGGTCGGCAGGTCGGCGCAGATTCAGCGGCCCAGGTAGCGCGGCGCGCGCTTTTCCTTGAAGCTGCGCAGGCCTTCGGCTGCATCGGCCGTGCTCGCGGCCAGGGCTGCGGCCATGGCTTCCAGCGCGGCGGGTGCGTCTTCGCCGGCGGCGGCATTGATCAGTTGCTTGGTCAGCTGCAGTGCCACGGGCGCCTGGCCTGCCATGTCGTGGGCCAACGCAGCAGCGCGCAGGCCCAGTTCGCTGGCCGGCACCCGTTCATGCACCAGCCCGCAGGCCAGCGCCTGATCGGCGGACAGCCGCACGCCGCCCAGGGCCAGGTACTTCGCGTGGCCGGGGCCGATCAGCCGCACCAGCCGCTGCGAGCCGGACCAGCCGGGACAGGTGGCGATCGATGCCTCTGGCAGCGCGAACTGCGCCGTATCGACGGCGATGCGCACATCGCTGGTGATGGCCAGCTCCAGCCCGCCGCCGAACGCATGGCCGTTGAGCGCCGCAATCACGGGCTGGCGCAGCCGCGCCCAGCGGTCGAACACCTGGTGGCCACGGCGCAACCACTGCCGCCACATGTCCAGCGGCTGCAGCGCGGCCCAGGCATGGATGTCGGCGCCCGCGCAAAAGGCCCTGTCGCCACGGCCGGTCAGCACCACGGCACGGATGGCGCCATCGGCCTCGATCTCGCGCGCCATGTGCTCCAGTGCGTCGAGCATGCAGGGGGTCAGCGCGTTCAGCCGTGCGGGCCGGTCTATCGTGACCTGGGCCACGGGGCCCTGGCGCACCAGTTGAACCAGGGTCTCAGCCACGGCGGACCTCCCGGGCCTGCAGGGCCAGGCCAAAGGGCGCATCGTGGAACAGGCGCTCATCCATTCGCCGCAGGTCGGGCGCCACCTGCAGCGCCATGCCGGCCTGCTCCAGCACATCGCGCTGCAGGTCCACGCCGGGCGCGATCTCGCGCACGACCAGTCCCTGGTCTTCGAGGTCGATGACGCAGCGCTCGGTCACATAGCGCACCCGCTGCCCGCGCTGGCGCCCGACCAGGCCGCTGAAGCTGATGTGCTCGGCCGTGCCGACGAACTTGCGCGTGCCGCCCTCCTCGAGGATGTCCAGCCGCCCGTCGCCCACGCGCAGCCTGGCGCCGGCCGTGAAAAGTCCGCAGAAGACGATGCGCCGCGCATGGGCCGTGATATCCACAAAGCCGCCGCAGCCGGCCGTCAGATAGGGCCTGGCCCCCAGCCGCGAGACATTGACGCTGCCATCGCCATCCACCTGCAGGAAGGACAGCAGCGTCACATCGAAGCCCCCGCCCTGGAAATAGGTGAACTGCTGGGGCGAGGCCACGATGGCATCGGCATTGGCCGCGCAGCCAAAGGCAAAGCCCAGCAGCGGCATGCCGCCGACGGCGCCCTGCTCTATCACCCAGGTCACCTCGCCATGCAGGCCCTCCTCGAGCAGGATGCGCGGCACATTGGCCGCAATGCCAAAGCCCAGGTTGGCGGCATGCCCGTGCGCCAGCTCCATGGCGGCGCGGCGCGCAATCACCTTCTCGGGCCCCCAGGCCTGGGGCTCGAAGCCGGACAGCGGTTGCGCAACCTCCCCGCTGATGGCCGGGTCGTACACCGTCTGTGTGGTCTGCCACTGATCGGCATCGACCACCACATGGTCCACCAGATGGCAGGGGACGCGGACATCGTGCGGCCTCAGGTGGCCGGCCCTGACGATGCGCTTGACCTGGGCGATGACGATGCCACCGTTGTTGCGTGCGGCCATCGCCTGCTCCAGCGCGCCCAGCAGCGCGCCTTCGTGCTCATAGCCCAGGTTGCCGCGCTCATCGGCCGTGGTGGCGCGCAGGACGGTCACGTCGGGCGCCACAGCGGGAAAGAACAGCCAGTCGCGCCCGTCGAAATGCTGCAGGCGCACTACCGGATGGCGGCTGGCCGGCTCGTTCATCGCGCAGCCCTGCTGTGCGGGATCGACAAAGGTGCCCATGCCCGCCTGGGTCAGCACGCCCGGGCGCCGCGCAGCCGCCTCGCGGTGCATGTCGAACAGGATGCCGCTGGGGATGTTGTAGGCCTGGATCTGGTTGTCCACCACCATGCGCCAGATCGCAGGCATGGGCAGCGAGGACGGGCCGCTGGGATATGAGCCGGCCAGGACACGCGACAGCAGCCCGGGCCGGGCCAGATGGTCCATTCCCTTGATGCCGTACATATCGCCGGCCGCAATCGGGTGCAGCGTGGTCAGGTTGCGCGGAGCACCCTCGCGTTCGAAGCGCTCGCCAATGGCGGCCAGCACCTTGTCGGGGCAGCCCAGCCCGCTGGACGAGCTCACGCTGACGATGTCGCCGTCGCGCAGCAAGGCTGCAGCCTGTGCGGCGGTGATGTGCTTGCTCATGCGGCCGCCCCCCGTTCCCGTGCAAGGGGATTGGCTATGGGCACGGCCCGGCCCGTGCGGCAGGCCTGGGCCATGGCCACCGCCGCCGCCAGCGAGCGCACGCCGTCCTCGCCGGTGGCGGCAGGCAGGCCTTCGCCGCGCAGGGCGGCGCAGAACGTGGCCACCCCATGCGCGTAGAGACCGTGGTGCTCCACGGCAATGGACTGCTCGCCGGCCCCATTGCGCAGCAGCACCTCGCCGCCCGGCCGCTGCGTCATCACATCGCGCCCGATGAGCGAGCCCGAGGTGCCATGGATCTCGATGCCGGTTCCCGCATGCGCCACGGTGAATGCCGCATGCAGTTGCGCCAGCACGCCGTTGTCCAGCCGCAGCACGGCCATCACGCCGTCCGCCACGCCGTTGCGGGACAGCGGTCCTTGCTGCTCCAGCGCCACCGCCTCCACCGGCTCAGCCCCCAGGATGAAGCGCAGCGCATCCACGTCATGCACGCCGATGTCGAGGATCACGCCACCGGCCTCGGGCCGCTCCAGCCGCCAGCCCTGCACAGAGGGCGGCAGTTCGATGGCGTGGAAGACGCGCGCAAACAGCGGCTGGCCCACGGCGCCATCGCGCACCAGCTCGCGCATCCTGCGGTGCGTTGCCGCGTTGCGCAGGTGGTGATTGGTGCCCAGCACCACGCCTGCGGCCCGGCATGCCCTCACCATGTCCAGCGCCTGCTGCACGGTCAGCGCCAATGGCTTCTCGCACAGGACATGCTTGCCGGCCGCTGCCGCAGCAAGGACCTGGGCGTGGCGCAATTCGTTGTCGGAGCTGACGTAGACCACCTGGACTGACGGGTCGGCCAGCATGGCGGGCACCGAGTCGTAGGCGCGGGCAATGCCCTGCTCGGCAGCAAACTGCGCCGCGCGCTTTGCACTGCGGCTGGCGACCGCCGCCACCGTGTGCCCGCGCTGCGCGCGGATGGCACCGATCATGTGATCGGCAGCAATGGTGCTGGCCCCTATCAATCCCCAACCGACCTCGCTCATGATCTCCCTCCATTTATTGATAATTTCTATTGGAACGTTCTAATTGATTATTGGAACGTTCCAAAAGAAGATCAAGCACAATCGCGCCGACCCAGGGAAAACACCGAACCATGATGAACAAGCCCCCTTCCGTGCGCGCCGTGACCATCCTTGACGTGGCGGCTGCGGCCCAGGTCTCCAAATCAACGGTGTCGCTGGTGCTCAAGGGCAGCCCCCTGATTCCGGCCGAGACATCGGAGCGCGTGCGTGCAGCGGCAGCGCAGCTCGGCTACGTCTACAACCGCCGCGCCGGAGAGCTGCGGCGCCAGTCGTCCAACATGGTCGGAGTCGTGATCAACGACCTGATGAACCCCTTCTTTGCCGAGGTGCTGGCGGGGCTGGAGCGCAGGCTGGCCGATGCCGGCTTCATCACGCTCATGGCCCACACCAGCGAAAGCCTGGAGCGCCAGCAAAAAGTGCTGACCACCATGCGCGAGCACAACGCGGCAGGCATTGCGCTGTGCCCGGCGCTGGACACGCCGGCCTCGCTGGCGCAGGACCTGCAGTCATGGGGCATTCCCCTGGTGGTCATGATCCGCACGCTGGGCGAGGGAAGCTACGACTTCGCAGGCGCCGACAACGCCCACGGCGTGATGGCGGCCACGCGCCACCTGCTGGCGGCCGGGCATCGCCGCATCGGTTTTCTGGGAGGGCTGGACGGCCTGATGCTGGAGCAGCGCCTGAGCGGCTGCAGGGCCGCCTTTGCCGATGCGGGCCTGGCTTTCGATGAAGACCTGGTTTTCTCCGCCAGCCCCACGCGCACGGGAGGGCATGACGCCATGCGCAGCCTGCTGGCCGCGCAGCCAGCCATCAAGGCGGCCATCTGCTACAACGATCTGGTGGCCTTTGGCGCACTGTCTGCCCTGGACGAAAACGGACTGCGCGCAGGCAAAGACTTCGCGCTCATGGGCTTCGACAACGTGTTCGATGCCGCGCATTCCCATCCCCCCCTGAGCACGGTGGACGTGCGCCCCGCCGAGCTTGGCAAACAGGCTGCCACCTTGCTGCTGGCACGCATGGCCCATCCGGGCCAGCCCCGCCAGCAGTTGTTGGCCAGGCCCAAGCTGGTGCTGCGCCAGTCAGCCTGAAGACCGCGGCGCGGTCGGAACTGGCCCGGATACCGACTGGCTACACCGCGCTGAGCGGGATGCGCTCTGGCCTGCCGGCTTTTGATGAACCAGGCTCATGGTTTCATGAGATAAGACCACTTTACTTCATCGATTGCCGTCCATAACATCCGCACCTATTGCTTGCCCGCAGTTTTCGGCAAGGGCATGAATCAGGTCGCAGATCACAATGAACCAAGAACTCAGCTTCCATCTCAAGCGCATTCGTTTCGATGAAGACTATCAACCATCGGACAGCACGCGCATTACCACCAACTTTGCCAATCTGGCCCGTGGCGATTGCCGGCAGCAGAACCTGCGCAACACGCTGAGGATGATTGACAACCGCTTCAACGACCTGGCCCACTGGGACAATCCCACGGGAGATCGCTACTCGGTGGAGCTCGAGATCATCTCGGTCGAAATGGGAATTGGCGCCAGAAACGGCCTTGGTGCGTTTCCGTTGATCGAGATATTGAAGACCAGCATCCTCGACAAGAAGAACCACAAGCGCATAGACGGCATCGCAGGGAACAATTTCTCCTCCTACGTGCGCGACTACGATTTCAGCGTTGTGCTTGCGGAGTACAACGCCAACCGATCTGAATTCGGCACCCCCGATGATTTTGGCGACTTGCATGGGAAGCTGTTCAGGCAATTTTCCAGCTCAGGCACCTACAGGCAGCACTTCGACAAGCCGCCCGTCATCTGTATCAGCGTGTCCACCAGCAAGACCTACCAGCGCACCGGAAACCGGCACCCCATACTGGGCATCGAGTATCGGCAGAGCGAGTTCTCCTCGACCGACCGGTATTTCGAGAAGATGGGAATGCAGGTTCGCTTCTTCATGCCTCCAAATGGCGTTGCGCCACTGGCCTTCTACTTTCACGGCGACCTGCTGAACGACTATACGAATATCGAGCTGATCGGCACGATCAGCACCATGGAGACCTTCCAGAAGATTTATCGCCCCGAAATCTACAACGCGAATTCTGCAGCCGGGATGCTCTATCAACCCAGCCTGAAGAATCACGATTACTCGTCGACGCAGATTGTCTATGACCGGGAAGAGCGCAGCCAGTTGGCTGTCAAGCAGGGCAAGTTTGCAGAGCAGCACTTCATCAAGCCGTACAAGAATGTGCTTGAGCAATGGGCTGCCGATTTCGCCCTGTAGCCACCCGCCGCCATGCCTGCCATGGCACCCAATCCGTGGCGGGCCGGGAAAACCGTCCCGGAGCACGCCCGCCATACCCCTGTTTGATTTGAAGGAATTCCCAGATGTTCGAAACCTCGATCGCCGGCAGCCTGCCCAAGCCCGCCTGGCTGGCTGAAACCAACAAGCTCTGGCCCCAGTGGAAGGCCGAAGGCGATGCGCTTCGCCAGGCCAAGGCCGATGCAACCCTGCTGTGGATCAAGGCCCAGGAAGACGCAGGCCTGGACATCGTGTGCGACGGCGAGCAGTCGCGCCAGCACTTCGTGCACGGCTTCCTGGAGCAGGTCGAGGGCATCGACTTCGAGAACAAGGTGAAGATGGGCATCCGCGACAACCGCTACGACGCGATGGTGCCGCAGGTGGTGTCGGCCCTGCGCCTGAAGGGACGCGTGCATGCCTTCGAGGCGCAACTGGCACGCGCGCACACCAGGAAGAAGCTGAAGTTCACGCTGCCCGGCCCCATGACCATCGTCGACACCGTGGCGGACCGCTTCTATGGCGACAGGGTGAAGATGGCCTTCGCCTTCGCCGAGCTGCTCAACCAGGAGGCCCTGGCGCTGCAGGCCGACGGCGTGGACATCATCCAGTTCGACGAGCCCGCCTTCAACGTCTACATGAAGGACGCCGCCGACTGGGGCGTGCAGGCGCTGGAACGTGCGGCGCAGGGCCTGACCTGCACGACGGCCGTGCATATCTGCTACGGCTACGGGATCAAGGCCAATACGGACTGGAAAAGCACCCTGGGCGATGAATGGCGCCAGTACGAGACGGTGTTCCCCGCGCTGGCCAAGAGCCGCATCGACCAGGTGAGCCTGGAGTGCATCCACTCCCACGTGCCGCCCGACCTGATGAGGCTGCTGGCCGGCAAGGACGTGATGGTCGGCGTGATCGACGTGGCCAGCGACGTGGTAGAGACCCCCGAAGAGGTGGCCGACACCATCGGCCAGGCGCTGGAGTTCGTGCCGAAGGAGCGGCTGTTCCCCTGCACGAACTGCGGCCTCGCACCCATGGGCCGCGACGTGGCGTGGCGCAAGCTGCAAGCGCTGGCAGAAGGCACGCGGCTGGCAAAGGAGCGGTTGGCCGCTGCGTAAGTCGCGCCCGGCCGCCACGCCGGGCTACCCAGGGCTGCGATGGATCTGCAATGCGGCAGAACAAAAACCCCAGCGCACCCTGCATCAAAGGGCTTGTTCGTCCGGACCGGGCCAGCCCCGCCAGCCATTGCTGGCTACACGTCGGCTGGTACAGCGGGCGAGCCTGAGTCAACCTGGGCCAGCCGTGCCGCCCACCATCTCCCGCACCCAGCCCGGCAGCTCGACGGCCTTCTGCCTGGGAAAGTCCACCCAGATGACGGTGCCGCCACCGGCCGCGCAGATCACGCCGGGTTCGGAGACGCGTTCCATGGTTCCCCAGGTCTCGAAGGTGGTGCGGCCGGGGTCGCTGACGTACATCTTGAGCAGTACTTCGTCGGGATAGGCCAGTTGCTGGTGGAAGTTGCAAAAAGCATTGACGATGACCGGCCCCTGCCCGCCCGGCGTAGGCGCCATGCCCGCTTCAACCATCCAGTCGATGCGTGCAGTCTCCAGATAGCGGAAGTACATGGCGTTGTTGACATGGCCCATGGCGTCCATGTCGCCCCAGCGCACTTTGAATCGCATCTCGTGAACCCATTTTTTATATTCTGGAATCTCTATGCGCATGCCTGCAGTCTCCTTGTTGTAGCGCCACCGCAAGGCACCATGCCCCGCAGCCCCCGGTCACTGTGCAGCAGGGCGGATTCCCGCGCTGTCACCTATCAGCAACGGCAGGGTCCAAGCACGTCATAGAATCCACCGCATTGCGGCTTTTGCGCTGCAACCGAACAAACGTTCGGTCTGCCGACCATCCTGTTTTTCAATATCCAAGCGAGACACCCCGATGACGAACGAAGAAATCCTGGCCCAGTACGGGCCGCGCGAAGCCATGGAATACGACGTGGTGGTGGTCGGCGGCGGCCCCGGCGGGCTGGCCACGGCCATCCGCCTCAAGCAGCTGGCGGCCGAAAAAGGCCAGGATGTCTCCGTCGTCGTGCTGGAAAAGGGGTCGGAGCCCGGTGCCCACATCCTGTCGGGCGCCATCATGGATCCGCGTGCGCTGACCGAGCTGATCCCTGACTGGAAGGAAAAGGGCGCGCCCCTGACCCAGCCCGTCACCGATGACGCCATGGTCTTCCTGGGCGAGAAATCCGCCCTGCGCACGCCCAACTTCCTGCTGCCGGCCTGCTTCCAGAACCATGGCAACTACATCGTTCGCCTGGGCTACGTGGTCAAGTGGCTGGGCGAGCAGGCCGAGGCACTGGGCGTTGAAATCTTCCCGGGCTTTGCTGCCGCCGAGGTGCTCTACAACGAGGACGGTTCGGTCAAGGGCGTGGCCACCGGCAACATGGGCATCGGCAAGGACGGCGAGCCCACGGGCGAGTTCCAGCTGGGCATGGAGCTGCACGCCAAGTACACGATCTTTGCCGAAGGCTCACGCGGCCACCTGGGCAAGCAGATCATTGCCAAGTACCAGCTGGACGCCGGCAAGGACCCGCAAAGCTACGGCCTGGGCATCAAGGAGCTGTGGGAAATCGACCCGGCACGCCACAAGCCCGGCTTCGTGATGCACACGGCCGGCTGGCCCATGGACAGCAAGACCTACGGCGGCGCCTTCCTCTACCACCTGGACGACAACAAGGTCACGCTGGGCTTCATCACGGGCCTGGACTATGCCAACCCCTACCTGAGCCCCTTCGAGGAATTCCAGCGCTGGAAGACCCATCCCAACATCCGCTACTACCTGGAAGGCGACGAGTCCAAGGGCATCAAGCCGGCCAAGCGCCTGGGCTACGGCGCGCGCGCCATCACGGCCGGCGGCCTGCTGTCCCTGCCCAAGTTCGTGTTCCCGGGCGGCGCGCTCGTGGGCTGCGACGCAGGTTTCCTGAACGTCAGCCGCATCAAGGGCAGCCATGCCGCCATCAAGACCGGCATGCTGGCCGCCGAGGCCGCCTATGACGCCATCGTCGCGGGCCGCCAGGGCGACGAGCTGGGCGCCTATGTCCAGGCCTTCGAGAACAGCTGGCTGTACGAAGAGCTGAACAAGTCGCGCAACTTCAAGGCCTGGTTCAAGAAGGGCCTGACCACGGCCACGCTGATGAACGGCATCGAGCAGTTCGTGCTCAAGGGCAACATCCCCTGGACGCTGCACCGCGACAAGCCCGACCACGCCTACCTGAAGCCGGCGGCCGAGTGCAAGCCCATCGACTACCCCAAGCCCGATGGCAAGCTGACCTTCGACCGCCTGTCCAGCGTCTTCATCAGCAACACCAACCACGCCGAAGACCAGCCCGCCCACCTGACGCTCAAGGACGCCTCGGTGCCCGTGGCCATCAACCTGGCCAAGTACGCAGGCCCCGAGCAGCGCTACTGCCCGGCCGGCGTCTATGAGTTCGTGGACGACACGGCCCAGGGCGGCAAGCGCCTGCAGATCAACGCCCAGAACTGCGTGCACTGCAAGACCTGCGACATCAAGGACCCCACGCAGAACATCGTCTGGGTCACGCCCGAAGGCGGCGGAGGGCCGAACTACGCGGGCATGTGATCCGCGCGCCACACCGGCCCTTCTCTGAAGCCTGCCCAAGCCTGCTTGTGCAGGCTTTTTCTTTGAGCCTCGTCAAAGCAACATCGGCGCAGAAAGCATAGAAGGCCATCCGAAATGCCATCGCACGCAATAAAAATGCACGGCAAAGCCAAAAACAGGCCCTTGAAGACGCAAACCTGCATCGCCAAACCTGTCCAAGACGCATGAAAAAGTTGCACCTAGGGCATTCCCCGCAGATTTCATGCCAATTTTTAGATACAAACCTATAGGTGAAAACCGGGTCGTCCAAACGCCAAGGCGTACAGGGCGGCTGCAGTAGACTTTGCCGCGAAGCGCCGCGACCGTCCTGTGCGGCCTTCTGCTGAGCAAACAGGAACAACCACAAGCACGTTGGAGATACACGTATGAAGCACTTGTCTTGGGCGCCCCTGGGCGCGCTGGCCCTGGCAATTTCCGCCATTGCGGGCGGCGCCCACGCCGCTGACGAGAAGTCGGTCGCAGTGACCGCCATCGTCGAGCATCCTGCACTCGACGCCGTGCGCGACGGCGTGCAGGCCGCGCTCAAGGAAGCAGGCTACGAAGCCGGCAAGAACCTCAAGTGGCAGTACCAGAGTGCCCAGGGCAACACCGGCACGGCCGCGCAGATCGCTCGCAAGTTCGTCGGCGACAAGCCTGATGCCATCGTCGCCATCGCCACGCCCTCGGCCCAGGCCGTGGTCGCCGCCACCAAGACCGTGCCCGTGGTGTTCTCCGCCGTGACCGACCCCGTGGCCGCCAAGCTGGTGCCCAGCTGGGAGCCTTCCAAGAACAACGTGACCGGCGTGTCCGACCTGCTGGCCCTGGACAAGCAGATGGAGCTGGTCAAGCAGGTAGTGCCCAACGCCAAGCGCGTGGGCATGGTCTACAACCCCGGCGAGGCCAACTCCGCCGTGGTCGTCAAGGAACTCAAGACCCTGCTGCCCAAGCTGGGCATGACCCTGGTGGAAGCCGCCGCTCCCCGCTCCGTGGACGTCAGCAGCGCTGCACGCAGCCTGGTCGGCAAGGTCGATGTGATCTATACCAACACCGACAACAACGTGGTCTCGGCCTACGAGTCGCTGGTCAAGGTCGGCCAGGACGCCAAGATCCCGCTGGTGGCCTCGGACACCGACTCCGTCAAGCGCGGCGCCGTGGCGGCCCTGGGCATCAACTACCGCGATCTGGGCGAGCAGACCGGCCGCATGGTGGTGCGCATCCTCAAGGGCGAGAAGCCCGGCGACCTCAAGACCGAAGTCAGCACCAAGATGGAGCTGTTCGTGAATCCGGGCGCCGCCGAGAAGCAGGGCGTCAAGCTGTCCGACGCGCTGGTCAAGTCGGCCGCCCAGGTGATCAAGTAATACCCGGGGTTTGCCTGCCCGGGACCAACCCGGGCAGTGCGCCCACGGTGGCAGGCGCCATGGCAACATGGCCCTGCCCTTTTTTTAAGTCGTTTTCCGTTCCCACGCGCCTGTCGCTCTTCCTATGTCCCTCTTTTCATTGCTCGGTGCCGTCGAGATCGGCCTGATCTTCAGCCTGGTGGCGCTGGGCGTCTTCATCTCGTTCAGACTGCTGCGCTTTCCCGACCTCACGGTGGACGGCAGCTTTCCGCTGGGCGGCGCCGTCTGCGCCATCCTGATTTCCACGGGCACCAATCCCTGGCTGGCCACGCTGGCCGGCACGGCCGCTGGCGCCGTCGCGGGCCTGATCACGGGCTGGCTCAATGTGCGCCTGAAGATCATGGACCTGCTGGCCTCCATCCTGATGATGATCGGGCTGTACTCAGTCAACCTGCGCATCATGGGCGGCCCCAACGTGCCGCTGATCAACGAGACCACGCTGTTCACCCTGCTGCAGCCCGACAGCGTGGCCGACTATGTGATGCGCCCGCTGATCCTGTTCGTCATCGTCGTGCTGGCCAAGCTGGGCCTGGACTGGTTCTTCGCCACCGAGCGGGGCCTGGCCATCCGCGCCACGGGCTCCAACGCCCGCATGGCACGCTCGCAGGGCGTGAACACCGGCGCCATGATCCTGCTGGGCATGGCGATCTCCAACGGCTTGGTCGGCCTGGCCGGCGCGCTGTTCGTGCAGACCCAGGGCGGCTCGGACATTTCCATGGGCATCGGCACCATCGTCATCGGCCTGGCTGCCGTGATCGTGGGCGAGTCCATCCTGCCTTCGCGCCGCATCGTCTGGGCCACGCTGGCCGTGGTGGTGGGCGCCATCGTGTACCGCTTCTTCATCGCAGCGGCCCTCAACAGCGATTTCATCGGCCTCAAGGCCCAGGATCTGAACCTTGTCACCGCGCTGCTGGTGACCGTCGCCCTGGTGATCCCCCAACTGAAGCGCAAATTTGCGCAAAGGAAATGACACCCCCTGAGCGGCTATGCCGCTTCCCCCTCTCTACTCGCTGCGCGAGGGAGGGGAACGACGCCATCGCTGCGGGGCGGCCCTTGCTAGGCGTCCCTGAGTTTGGACCGCGTCAGTTCAAGCACCACGCCTTGAGCGACTGAACGAAGAAATACCGGAGATTGCACTCATGCTGAGCGCACAACAACTCGAAATCACCTTCAACCCCGGCACGCCCATCGAAACGCGGGCGCTGCGCGGCATGTCGCTGGACATTCCCGACGGCCAGTTCGTCACCGTCATCGGCTCCAACGGCGCCGGCAAGTCCACCTTCCTGAACGCCGTCTCGGGCGACCTGTCCGTGGACAAGGGCCGCATCGAGATCGCCGGCCAGGACATGACGCGCCTGCCCGTGTGGGCACGTTCCGAGCGCGTGGCCCGCGTCTTCCAGGACCCCATGGCGGGCACCTGCGAGGACCTGACCATCGAGGAAAACATGGCCCTGGCCCAGCGCCGCGGCACCTTCCGCCGCCTGAGCCGCGCCGTCAAGGCCGAGATGCGCGACAACTTCCGCGAGCGCCTGTCCATCCTGGGCCTGGGCCTGGAAAACCGCCTGACCGACCGCATCGGCCTGCTGTCGGGCGGCCAGCGCCAGGCCGTGAGCCTGCTGATGGCGGCGCTGCAGCCTTCGCGCATCCTGCTGCTGGACGAGCACACCGCCGCGCTCGACCCGCGCACGGCCGACTTCGTGCTGCAGCTGACGGCGCGCATCGTCTCCGAGGCCAAGCTCACCACCATGATGGTCACCCACAGCATGCGCCAGGCGCTGGACGTGGGCGAGCGCACGGTGATGCTGCACCAGGGCCAGGTGGTGCTCGACGTCAGCGGCGAGGAACGCGCCCGCATGGACGTGCCCGACCTGCTGCAAATGTTCGAGAAAGTGCGCGGCGAAAAGCTGGCAGACGACGCGCTGCTGCTGGGCTGAGCTGAACTGGGCTGAAACAGCCCGCATAAGATAAAAGGGCGCTGCGGCGCCCTTTTTCACGGCCCCTGCCCTGGCCTTTTGACTTCAGAAAGCCGATCCCCCATGTCCCATCTCCTTTTCAAGGCCGCAAGTGCCGGTGATGTCGCTGCAATCGATGCCCAGTTGGCCCGCGGCGCAGACATAGATTGGCGCCACAAGGGAACCGGCAGGACGGCACTGATCGAGGCCAGCATCCAGCGGCAGCCGCAGGCCGTGGCCGCCCTGCTGCGCCACGGAGCATCGCTCAACCTGCAATGCAAGGCGCTTGGAAGCACGGCATTGGCCTGGGCGGCGAGCCTGGGCGATGCGGCCATCGCTGCAATGCTGCTCTCGCACAATGCCGACATCGAAATCGCCTCGCCCGAGCTGGGCCGCACGGCACTGATGAGCGCCGCGCAGGCCGGCCATACGGAACTGGTGGCCTTGCTTCTGGAGGCAGGTGCCGATCCCGCACCGCTGGATTTTCGCCAGGAAAACGCCTGGGCGCTGGCCCGGGCCAAGGGACATACGCAGGTCATGGCACTGCTGGAGAGGTCTGGCAGCGCCAGCCCGCCGCCGCCTGCAGCACCGCAGGCTCAGGATTGGCCAGAGACACCACCGGGCACCGAAACGCAGACGCCTGAACGAGTGGTTCGCGCCTACATCCTGGCCATGGAAGCCTGGGAACGCAAAGGCGTCGCCAGGCACGCCGCATCCGCATCCGCATCCGCAGCCGCGCCTGAGTTCTGGGCAGAGCAACTGGACATCGTGGCCAAGTACTGCACCTCCAAGCCGCGCGCCTACGCCCACAGCTCTTTTGGCACACCCACCCACCACTCCGCGCAAGACCTGCTGCTGTCGGTGACCCAGCAATCCGCATCGAGAATGGAACTCATCGTTCTTCGCGCCAGCGAGTCCATGGCATACGAACACCGCTTCTCCGTACATCGCAAGGCGGGACAGTGGCGCATCGACAGCCTGGCGCGCCGCCTGCACGGAACGCAGAAGTGGGAGCGCGACATTCTCTAGCTGGCCGGCCATCCCGGCGACAGCCAACCGCCAGCCCGCTAAACCCACACATCGTTGGACGCCGTCCTCTCGCCGCCTTCCTCCCCGGTGTTCAGCACACCGCGCGGCTCGATCAGCAGGAGGCGGGCTTCCCGCTCGGCGCTGGGCTTGTGCTCCGTGCCTTTGGGGACCACGTACAGCTCGCCCTGACGCAGCAGCACATGGCCATCACGGAAGTCGATGCGCAGCTCGCCATCCAGCACCAGGAAGGCTTCATCCGTTTCGGCATGCGAGTGCCAGATGAACTCGCCCTGCACGCGCACGATCTTGAATTGGTAGTCGTTCATTTCGGCAACGACGCGGGGGCTCCACTGGCCGGTGAAGCGGCTGAATTTGTCGGGGAAGTTGATGGCCTCGCAGGGGCGGTTTTCAACGGGGAACGTCATGGGCAGACCTTATGAAAGCGTGTGAAGCCTCCATGCTAGGAAGCGCCTTCCCTGCGGTCTTGCACGATCGTGCAGCTCAGGCCGCGCCCAGGCGCCTGAGCCAGCGTGCGGGCGGCACGCCATAGGCCATGGCGAACTGGCGTGCCATGTGGCTCTGGTCGAAGAACCCGGCTTGCAGGGCAGCCTCGGCCACGGGCTGCCCCGCCAGCAGCAGGCGCCGCACGGTGTCCAGCCGGCGCATGCTCAGGTAGCGGTAGGGGCTGGTGCCGTAGAGCGCGCGGAAATCCCGGCACAATCGCCAGCGGTCCAGGCCGCTGGCCTGGGACAGCGCCTCCAGGGTTACGCCCTGCTCCAGCGAATCATGGATGCAGGCGCGGGCGCGCTCCACGGCCACCAGGTCCGGCAGACGCCTGAGCTTGCGCCGACCGGCCACGGCCTCCAGGGCCAGCGCCAGGTCGTAGAGGGCATCGTCGCGTGCCAGCGGCTCAAGGTCCTCGTCCAGGCATTGCAGCAAGGGCAGCAGCGCAGCCTTGAGCCGGGGATCAGCCGAAAGTCCTCCCTCGACGAAAGGCAAGGGCCTGCCGCCCAGCACCTGCTGGATCAGGGCCGGCTCCACATAGACCATGCGGTAGCGAAAGCCCGCGTCGGTGCCCGCGTGGCCGTCATGCAATTCATCGGGATGCAGCACCATGGCACCGCCCGGCAGGCTGTGCCGCTGGCTGCGGCGGTAGGCAAAGCTCTGCACGCCGGACAGCGTCAGGCCCAGCGCGTAGGTGTCGTGCCTGTGGGGCGCGTAGCCGTGCCCGCCGAAGTAGGCCTCGATGCGCTCCAGGCCTGCGCCCAGCAGCGAATGCCGGACCCAGTCGCTGGAGATGCTCGTTTCTGCCATGTGGGTTGGTGGTGAGGGGTGTGCAAAGCAGCCGCAGATGGTAACTGCGGGCCAGTGACCTCAAGGCGAGCAGGCAGGCTGCTCCGCGCCCGGCACGGCCTGGATTGCCGGTGCGCGGCGCATGGCCGCCGACACCACCCACCCCAGCAGCGCGATCAGCGCGGCACCCCATTCGGCCTGCTGCAGCCCCCGGGCGGTGGCCTCGCGCAGCGCATCGGGCGCCGTGATTCCGGCCAGCGGCGCGGTGGCCACCATCACCAGCAGGGCCAGCCCCATTGCTGCGCCCACCTGCTGGGCCGTGGCCGCAATGCCCGAGGCCACGCCCTGCTGCGCAGCCGCCACGCCCTGGCCGGCGACCACCCACATGGCGGTCCAGCTGGCGCCCTGGCCCAGGCTGAGCACCACAAAGCCCGGCACCAGCCAGACATAGCTGCCGCCCAGCGGCAGTGCCCAGGCCATGTAGGCCAGGCCGAGGGTGCCTGCGGCCCAGCCGCCCATGAGCACGGTGCGCGGCGTGGAGCGGTGCAGCCAGTGTTCGGCCCAGCGGATGCCCAGCGTGCAGACCGCCGTGGGCAGCAGGAAGGCCAGGCCGGCCTGCAGCGGGCTCCAGCCGTAGATCTGCTGGAAATACAGCGCCAGAAAGTAGTACTGCACGCCAAAGCTGCTCATGAAGATCATGGTCAGCAGCATGGCCGAGCGCAGGCTGGGCACGCGCAGCAGGGACAGCGGCATCAGCGGCGAGGCGATGCGCGCCTCGATGCGCCAGAACAGGACCAGCGCCGCCATGGCCACGGCCAGCGTCCCCAGCGTGGCGGCGCTGGCAAAACCCCATTCAGGGCCTTGCACCAGGGCCGTCACCAGCAGGCTGCTGCCCACGGTCACGCTCAGGCAACCGGCCAGATCAAAGCCCTGGCCCGGTGCGGCACGCCCGGTACGGGCCGAGGGCGGCAGAAAGCGCAGCGCCGCCATGGCACACGGCCAGGCCACGGGCACCAGCACCCACAGCACCCAGTTCCAGCCCAGCAGCGCGCCGGCCGCCAGCCCGCCGGCCGACGCCATGCTCCACACGGCCAGGGCGCGGTTGCGCTCGGGCCCGGCCGCATACAAGGTATTGATCAGCGACAGCGTGGCCGGAAACAGCAACGCCCCTGCCACGCCCTGCCCTGCGCGGCCCAGCACCAGTTGCCAGGGCTGGGAGGCGAAGCCGCCGACCAGCGAGGCCAGGCCGAACAGCGCCATCCCCGCCACATACATGCGCCGCTTGCCCAGCAGGTCCGCACAGCGCCCGCCCAGCAGCAGGCAGCCGCCAAAGGCCACGCTGTAGGCACTGACCACCCATTGCAGGTGGTGCGCATCCATCTGCAGCTGCTGGCCCATGGCGTCGAGCGCGACGAAGACGATGGTGGCATCCAGCGCAATCAGCAACTGGGACAGGGACAGCAGCGCCAGCGCGGCGCGCGGGTGGCGCAGGGCGCCAGCGGGGGAGTCGTTCACAAGCATGGGAGCGATCCTAATTAATGCATTTCTGAAGATAAACATCAGATATTCATTTTTCTTATGCAAAATCGAATCAATCAAACTTGCCATCGCCATGGACCTCAACGCCGTTCAATTGCTCATCAAGGTGGCCGAAAGCCGCAGCTTCACCCAGGCGGCAAGCCTGCTGGGCACCAGCCAGTCCCGCATATCGCGCGCCGTGGCGCAGCTGGAGAAAGACCTGGGCACGCGGCTGCTGCACCGCAATACGCGCAGCGTGTCGCTCACGCCAGACGGCTGCGCGCTGGTGGACCGCTGCGCCCCGCTGATCGCCGGGCTGGAGGAGGCGCGCCAGCTGGTCAGCGACCGGCGCTGCGCGCCCAGCGGCGTGCTGCGCATGACGGCGCCGTCCATGCTGGGCCGCATCGTGCTGGTGCCGCTGCTGGGGCAGTTGCTGCGCGAGCATCCGCAATTGCAGATCGACACCAGCTTCACCGACCGCCTGGTGGACATGGTGGAGGAAGGCTTTGACGCGGCCGTGCGCATAGGCCCGCTGGCAGACAGCCGCATGATCGCCCGCGCCCTGCCGCCGCTGCGCTGGGTGACCGTGGCCTCACCCGCCTACCTGGCGGCGCGCGGCACGCCGCAGACGCTGCAGGAGCTGGCGCAGCACAGCTGCATGGCCGTCTACAACCACTACCTGGGCCGGCGCGTGCCCTGGCAGTTCCTGGCGGGCAATGGCGAGATGCTGGAATGGCCTGCGCCGCAGACCGTGACCTTCGACAGCGGCGACCCGCTGGTGGAAGGCTCGCTGGGCGGCCTGGGCGTAGCCCAGGTCATGGAGTTCGCGGTGCGCGAGCACCTGCAGGCGGGCCGGCTGGTGCGGCTGCTGCCCCAGCACGAGGGCCGCGCCCGCGAACTGTCCCTGGTCTACCCGCGCACGCGCCAGGCCTCGCCGCGCATCAAGGCACTGGCCCAGCTGCTGCTGGCGCAGACACAGTGGTAGGCAGGCAGGCGGGCCGCAGACGGCGTGGCGCCATGCACACAGTGGGATCGGATTCAGTTCCGCTTATGTGGGTGAAGGGGGATTAAACTCCTGCCTTTCCACGATGGCAGCGTTCTCGGACAATCACGCCTTTTCGTGGTGCATGCACCTTGATGGGGCCGCGACACAGCGGCTCTTTTGTTTTTCCTGTTTTGCATTCCTGCCCCCGCGCCGGCCAGCGGCCGCGCGGGATCTGATCCACCAATCGACACATCCATGGCAGCAGACAACTCCAAGAATGCCGCTCCCACCGCGCTCAGGCGCGAACTCAAGGCGCGGCATCTGTCCATGATCGCCATCGGCGGCTCCATCGGCACCGGCCTCTTCGTTGCCTCGGGCGCCACCATCTCGCAGGCCGGCCCCGGCGGCGCCCTGCTGGCCTACATGATCGTGGGCCTGATGGTCTACTTCCTCATGACCAGCCTCGGCGAAATGGCCGCGAACCTGCCCGTCTCGGGCTCGTTCGCCACCTACGGTGCGCGCTATGTGGACGAAGGCTTCGGCTTCGCGCTGGGCTGGAACTACTGGTACAACTGGGCCGTCACCATTGCCGTGGACCTGGTGGCCGCCCAGCTGGTCATGGCCTACTGGTTCCCCGACGGCAACGGCATGCTGTGGAGCGCCCTGTTCCTGGCCATCATGTTCGGCCTCAACGCCATCTCGGTCAAAGGCTTCGGCGAGGCCGAGTACTGGTTCGCCGCCATCAAGGTGACCACCGTCATCCTCTTCATCGGCGTGGGCGTGCTCATGATCCTGGGCATCGTGCGGGGCGGCGCGCCTGAAGGCGTCTGGGGCAACTTTGCCCTGTGGAGCCAGGGCGATGCGCCCTTTGCAGGCGGTTTCTCGGCGCTGATCGGCGTGGCCATGATCGTGGGCTTTTCCTTCCAGGGCACGGAGCTGATCGGCATTGCCGCTGGCGAATCCGAGAACCCCGCCAAGAACGTGCCCCGCGCCGTGCGCCAGGTGTTCTGGCGCATTTTGCTGTTCTACGTCCTGGCCATCCTGGTCATCAGCCTGCTGATCCCCTACACCGATCCGCAACTGCTCAAGAACGACCTGGGCGACATCAGCGTGAGCCCCTTCACCCTGGTCTTCGAGCGCGCGGGCCTGCTGTCGGCCGCCGCCGTGATGAACGCCGTGGTGCTGACCTCGGTGCTGTCGGCCGGCAACTCCGGCATGTACGCCTCCACGCGCATGCTCTACACGCTGGCCTGCCAGCGCATGGCGCCGCGCATGTTCTCGTACGTCAACAAGCGCGGCGTGCCCACGATGGCCCTGCTGGCCACCACGGTCGTGGCTGCGCTGTGCTTTCTGACCAACATCTTCAGCCCCCAGCTGGTCTACATCTGGCTGCTGAATCTGTCGGGCATGACGGGCTTCATCGCCTGGCTGGGCATCGCCATCAGCCACTACCGCTTCCGCAAGGGCTACGAGGCCCAGGGCCTGGACCTGAACCGGCTGCCCTACCGTGCATCGTGGTTCCCGTTCGGCCCCATCTTCGCCTTCGTGCTGTGCATGGTGATCACGCTGGGCCAGAACTACGAGGCCTTCATGGCAGACCGCATCGACTGGACCGGCGTGGTCGCCACCTACATCGGCCTGCCGCTGTTCCTGCTGATCTGGGGCGGCTACCGCCTGGTCAAGGGCACGCACATCGTGCAGTACAAGGACATGCAGCTGGGCTCCAACGTCGATTGACGCCCCGCCCGGTCCCCATGAAAACAGCCCGCAGATGCGGGCTGTCGTCTTTCAGGCATCGGCCGACCACACGGCCAGCTCGTAGCCGTCCGGATCGGTGAAGTGGAACCTGCGGCCCCCCGGGAACGCGAACGCCGCGCGGCTGATCACGGCCCCGGCCGCCTGCACGCGACGCTGCGCCTCGGCCAGATCGTCGGCGTAGAGGATGACCAGCGGGCCGCCGGGCCGCACCTCCTCGCCCGTGGTGAAGCCGCCCGTCAGCCGGCCGTCGCTGAACTCGGTGTAGCTCGGCCCGTAGTCTGTGAAGGTCCAGCCGAAGGCCTCGCCGTAGAACGCCTTGCTGCGTGCGATGTCGGCCACGTTGAATTCGATGTTGTCGATCTGGTGGTTGTTGCCCCTGATGCCCATGTGATGCTCCATTGAATGTCGGTAGGCCGCCATCATCGGCCACGCAGGGGCAGGGCATCTTGAACAAAACGGCCAGCCGGGCCGCTCAATCCAGCAGTTGCTGCAGGGCAGCGCGGGGCGTGATGCCGCACAGCGCCCTCACCTCGCGCGACAGATGCGCCTGGTCCGCATAGCCGGCCTCCGCCGCCAGGGCCGCAAGACCTGCCTGCCGGTCAGACCGTGCCAGGGCCAGCAGGCGCTGAAAGCGCAGCACGCGCTCCAGCGTCTTGGGGCCGTAGCCAAACTGCGCGTGGCACAGGCGGCGCAGGCTGCGCTCGGACATGTCCAGCTGCGCGCGCATCGCGGCCAGCACACCGGATTCGTCCCGCCCGGCTGCAGCCGCCACATTGAACAGCTCCATGGCCTGCCGGTCGGGCTCCGGGGCGTCGCGGCCCATTTGCACCAGTCCATGGATGAACACGGCCTGCCCCGCGCCCGGCTGCGCATCGTTGATGCGATGCAACCACTCCCGCACGCACGGCCCCAGCAGATCGCCCAGTTCCACCGCCTGCCCCACGATCTCGTCCATGGGCAGGCCCAGCCAGGCGCTGGCCGCACCGGGGCCGAAGCGCGCGCCCCATACCTCGGACCCCGGCACGAGCGCGGGCCGCGCAGCCACCCTGTCAGGCCCCACGGCCAGCAGCCGCCCGCCTTTGCAGACGATGTCCACGCAGCCATCGGGCACCACGAGAAAGCCGCCGGCATAGTCCGGGGCCACGGTGCTGCTCCACAGGCACTGGAAGTGCGGCTGCAAGGCGGGCGGCGGGGAGTGTTCGCGGTAGGGAGCGGGCGGCGGCGCCTGGCCAGAGGGCATGGACTTCAGACCCCCAGCGGCAGGTCGGCCTTCTTCAACGTGCGCAGCACAAAGCTGGACTGGCTGTGGCGTATGCCCTTGATCTTGTAGAGCTTCTCGCGCAGGAGGCGCTCGTAGTCACGCGTGTCCTTGACGACGACGCGCAGCAGGTAGTCGTACTCGCCCGAGACCAGGTGCGCCTCCACCACCTCGGGAATGGTCGCCAGCATCTCGCCGAATTTCTCCAGCGTGTTGTCCGAATGGCTGTCCAGCGTGACCTGCACCAGCACCGTATCGCCCAGGCCCAGCGCCAGCGGGTTCAGGCGCACGGTATAGCCCTCGATCACCCCCGCCTCTTCCAGCTTCTTGATGCGTGCCCAGCAGGGCGAGGCGCTCAGGCCCACGGCCGCGCCGATTTCCTGCAGGCTGGCGCGCGCGTTGGCCTGCAGGGCGGAAAGAATCTTTCTGTCGAGGATGTCCATGGCCGGCAATCTACTGCAAAACAGGCAGGTGCAGAATAATTTTCTGTAGCAACGCCTGTTTTGAAGAAATAAAGCAGCATTTTCTGAGGCCAAACGCGCACACTTGTCTGCATGGGAGCACGCTTACCGGCGCAGCAAAACCATTCACCCAGCCCCGCCGACTACCGCCAGCGCCCGGATGCGTGATCCCCTCAGGAACCCGTTACAGGCCGCCCCGCTTATCCGCAGCGGGGCGGCCTGTTGCATTGGGGCACCCGGCAGGCATCCGCAGACACCCGGCAGCGCTTTCCCGCAACGGCGGCCGGTGCACAATGCCTCCCGCAAACGTGCACGCCCATGCACTGACCCTGACGTCGGGCATGCATGGGCGCTCGCCACATCAACCAATCGGCCCCTTGATCCACACCCAAGACAATCCCACCGAAGGCCGCCGGAGGCACTGGCCAACGGATTCTGCAATGCGATGGCTGGCGCAAGCCCTGGCAGCCGCAGCGCTTCTGGCACTGCTCACCCGCTTGCTGCCCAACCCCCAGGCAGCCCAGGGCATTGCGGTCTTTCCCGGCAGGAGCATGGCGCCGGCCGCCATGCTGCTTTACGCGTACATGGGCTCGGCCCTGGCCATCACGCTGATGAGCCTGATCCTGTGGTGCTGGCTCAGGGAAAGGCTCTACATTCTTTGCGCCGCGCTCCTGGCAGCCGGCTTTGCCTACGCCGCCTTCCGTTACCGGCCCGAAGGCCTGTGGCTGCCCGGCGCCGACCAGCCCCAGCATGCGCTGTCCATCGCCTACTGCAGCTTCTGTGTGGTGGCGACGGTGTTTTTCAGCCAATTGTTCGAGTTCCGCCGCCATTGGATCTGGGCTGCGCACCTCTTCAGCGTGGTGGCCTGGCTGAATGCCATCGCACTGGGCCTGGCACTGTTGGGTGGCTATGCGCAGATCTCGCGTGCCGTGGTGTTCACGGCCCTGGTGTCCACATCGTTCGGCGCCGTCTTCGTGCTGTACCTGCTGGTGGTCCGAAGGCAGTGGCAATACCTGCCGGGCGCGCTGGCGTTTGCCGTGCCTTCCGCCCTGGGCATCCTGAACCTGCTGAGAACCCAGGGCCTGCTGCCCGATGTCGCGCTGCCATCGGCCCAGATGCTCTGGTTTGCCGGGCGTGTTTCCGAGGCCATCCTGCTGGGAATGGCGGTGACCAATCGCACGCGGGTGGCGGAGCGCGCCCTGCGCAGTGAGCGGATGCAGGCCCTGTCACGCGCCCAGGCGGCCGAGCGCGAGCTGGAGTCCAAGGTGCTGCAGCGCACCGCACAGCTGCAAACGGCCCAGCAGGCCCTGCAGACCGCCTTGCACAGCGAGCGGGAGATGCGGCTGGAGCAGCGCCAGTTCTTCAACATGATCAACCACGAGTTCCGCACCCCGCTCACCATCGTGGACGGCGCCGCGACCGAGCTGCAGACGTTCCCGACGACGGATGCGGACTCCCTCATCGAGCAGGCGTCCCAGATACGCAGGGCCTCGCGCCGGCTGATGACCCTGGTGGACACCTGCCTGATCAACGACCGGCTGGACGCGGGCGCGTTCCGGCTGCAACTGGAGCAGACGCCATTGGATGAACTCCTGGAGGAGTCTGCAGAGCTCGTCCGCTGGTCCCGGCGGCATCGCCTGAAACTGGATCTGGAACAAGGCCCGCAGCAATGGCAATGCGACCCTGTCCTGGTGCGCATCGCCATCTCCAACCTTGTCGGCAACGCCATCAAATATGCCAAGGCGGGCGACATCACCCTGGCCGCCCGCTGCGATGCGTCCGGTGACCTGCTGATTTCCGTCAGCGACCAGGGACCGGGCCTTGCGCCCGAAGCGGCAAGACAGGTTTTCGAGCCCTATGAACGCGCAAGCGCCACCCGGCACGTCAACGGGCATGGCCTGGGCCTGTCCGTGGTCAGGCGCATCGCCAGGCTGCACGCAGGCGACGCGTTCTTCCAGCCGGCTGCCGGAGGCGGGGCCTGCTTTGTCATCCGGCTGGGCCGGCTCCTGCCCGGCACGGCAGATGCCTGCCAGGAATGTCCGCCAGCGGCAAGGCCGGCCGCCGTGCCGCCGGGCATGCCCGCCTGACGCGGGCAAGGCCGGGGCCTTTGCCCCTGAAGCAGGGCGTGCTCGCGGCGCTCATGGCGCCGCCGCTGTACGGGCCGTCCCGCCCTGCACCACCAGCAGCACTCCACCCAGGATCAAGGCCACGCCGGCCAGGCGCGTCGCATTGACCGGCCGCGCGCCCAGGCCCATCAGGCCGAAGTGGTCCACCAGCACCGAGACCACGATCTGCCCCGCCACCACGCAAACCAGGAAGCCGCCTGCGCCCAGCTTGGGTGTCACGGCCGCCGCACTGGCCACATAGATGGCACCCAGCACGCCGCCTATCCATAGCCACCATGGCCCCGCTGCCGCCTGGGCCATGGCCGGAGCGGGCGCGCGCAGCACCCACAGTGCAGGCACCACGACCATGACGCTCACGGCCAGCGAGACCAGCGTGCCCCACAGCGGGTGGCCCAGCAGACGGCCCACCAGGGCATTGCTGGCAGCCTGGAATGGCAGCATGGCCCCCGCCAGCAGCGCCAGGGCCACGGGAGCAAGGGCGGTGAATGTGCTTTTACCTGTCATGCGGCAAGACCTTTCTTCTTCTGTCAATCGATGCCTGCATGCTCTCGCATCCAGCACGTTGATGGAAATCATTTGTGTGCACGGTCTATATTCATGGCATGGATGAACTGCGCCGTATCGACCTCAACCTGCTGCTGGCCCTGCACGCCCTGCTGGCCGAAAAACATGTGACGCGCGCGGCCCTGCGGCTGCACAAGAGCCAGCCGGCCATGAGCCATTCGCTGGCGCAGTTGCGCGAGCACCTGGGCGACCCGTTGCTGGTGCGGCGCGGTGGCCGCATGGCGCTGACGGCACGCGCGCAAGGCCTGGTGCAACCGCTGGCGGATGCGCTGGGCAGCCTCAACGGCTTGCTGGCACAGGCGGAGTTCGACCCGGCCCACGCACGCGGACGGCTGCGGCTGGCGCTGTCGGACTACGCATCACGCATCGTGCTGCCGCCGCTGATGCGGCATCTGCGCCAGCACGCACCCGGGCTGGACCTGGCCATCAGCCAGTCCACGCGCGAGGTGATGCTGGCCCAGCTGGCCGATGGCGAACTGGACCTGGCCCTGGGCCCCTTCCCCGACGCACCCGACCTGCCCGACGGCATCGAGGTGCAGGATCTGTTCCAGGAACAGTTCGTGAGCGTGGCCGACCAGGCCGTGCTGCCGGCACGCGGCGGGCTGTCACTGCAGGACTGGCTGCAGCGCCCGCACGTCATGCTGGCCATGCGGCCCGACGCCAGCGAGGAGATCGAACGGGCGCTGGCCGCCCAAGGCCTGAGCCGCCGCGTGGTGCTGGCCCTGCCCCACTGGAGCGCGGCGCTGGAGGTGCTGGCAGGCACCGACCTCGTGCTGACCGTGGGCAGCCGCGCCATTGGCGACCTGCGCCGCCACAAAACGCTGCGCCGCTTCACGCCTCCGCTGGAGCTGCCCGAGTTCGCTTACCAGCAGGCCTGGCATGTGCGCAAGCAGGGGGATGCCATGCATCGGTGGCTGCGGCAGGCGGTGGCAGCGTGCTGCCGTGAAAGCCGGTGACAAGGAGGGCCAGGCCCCCTGCTGCCACCCTGCGCTCTCAATGGGCCACTCTGTCAAGAAAATCTGCAGGCCTGAGTATCTCAATGCCTTGGAAAGGATGCAGGACAAGCAAGTCCTGGTCCCCCGTCACAATCATCTGGGCACCGCCGTTGAGTGCGACATCAAGGAATTTGTCATCCTTGGGATCACGGCACACCGAAACCTGCCGGGTGATGGAAACCCGTCGCACCACTGCGTCCAGCAATAGCAGGAAGCGCTGCCTGTCCTCGCGGGAAACATACCGGTCGAATTTCGGGCGCAAGAGAACTTCGCTCAATTCCGCCAGGGTCTCCTGGGACATCAACACGGTCGCGCAGCCCAGCGCCTGATCCACGGTCTTTGCTGCCATGCCAGTCGGCATGAGCAGGCGGCTGATCCACAGATTCGTGTCGATCACCAGCCGCAGATCAGTCCTCACGGCTCAGCAGTTCCTGAAGCACATCTTCGGTCATACCGGCCTTGCCGGCCTTGGCGCCAACCTGGTCACTGAAGTGCTGGAACTCCGAAAGGTTGGTGTGAATGAGCCGTTCGTACTCCTGCACCGACATGACCACCGCCACGTTTGCGGCTTGCTGCTGGATCAGTACAGGACCCTCGCGGACGGCCTCGATGACCTCCGCGAATCCCTTTCCTGCCTGGTTTGCCGTCATGGTGCGCATCTTGAACCTCGCAATGTTGCCCACCCATTGTGCGAGTGCGAGGGCACACGTTCAAGCATTGCCCCGACGGGATGCGCCAGCTTTGCCGGCCGCTCAGGCCGTCACCACCACCCTCAGCAACTGCTTCTGTATCTTCCCGCTGGCCGTCTTGGGCAGGGCCTCGCGGAAGTGGTAGCGGCGCGGGCGCTTGTAGGCGGCCAAGCGGTCGCCGTGGACCAGGAAGGCGTCGAGCGCCTCGGCCGTGGGCGTGGCGCCAGGCTTGGCGACCACGTGGGCGGCGACGATCTGGCCCCAGCGCTCGTCGGCCTCGCCGATGACGGCGACCTCGAGCACGTCGGCGTGTTCGACCAGCGCGTCTTCCACCTCACGCGGATAGACGTTCTCGGCACCCGAATTGATCATGTAGTCGATGCGGTCGCGGATCCAGAGATAGCCGTCGTCGTCGATGTGGCCCAGGTCGCCCGTGTGGTACCAGCCGTGCGCCAGGGCTCGGGTGTTGGCGTCGGGGCGGTTGAGGTAGCCGGCCATCATGCAGGGGCCGCGCACGAGGATTTCGCCCACCTCGCCGGGCAGGCAGGCCTCGGCCGGGTCGGTGGGGGCGTTGTCTTCGCGCAAGCGGGCCACGATGAGGTCATGGCCCATGGAGGGCAGCCCGGCCGAGCCCGCGTGCGAGAGTTGCTCGCGCGGCAGCAGGACGGACATGCAGGGGCCCATTTCCGTGGTGCCGTAGACCTGGACCAGGTCGCTGCCGACCTTGCGCGTCCATTCGCGGATCAGGTGCGGCGCCATGGAGGCGCCGCCGTACTCCACCAGCCTCAGCGCGGGCGCCTGCTCAGGCGAGGCGATGGGTTCGGCCAGCAGCATGGTGACCATGGTGGGCGCCGCGAAGAAGAAGCTCACGCGCTCTTCGCGGATCAGGCGCCAGGCCTCGGCCACGTCGAAGCGGCGCAGCAGCACCTGGGTGGCGCCGGCCTGCAGGCGCGGCAGAAAGCTGGTGTGCAGCTCGGCCGTGTGGTTGAGCGGCGCCATGGCCAGGCCCACGTCGTCGCGCGTGAACTGCATGGTCTGGTGCATGAGGGCGTTGTGCGCCAGCTTGCTGCGGTGCGTATGCAGCACGCCCTTGGGCCGGCCCGTGGTGCCGCTGGTGTACATGAGGATGCAGGGGTCGCTCTCGCGCACATGGGCCTGGGGCGGCGCGCTGCTGCGGCCCCTGGCCAGGGCGGACAGGCGCTGCGTGGCCCAGACCGGCAGCGGGTCGGCCGGGGCATCGTCGGCAAAGATCCAGTGCTCGATGCCTGCGCCAGTGCCGCCGCCTTCGGCCTTGAGCAGGGCCTGGGCGCGTGCGGCCACCTCGCCGCCCTCGTGCTCGAAGACCAGGGCGCGCGCTGCGCCGTCCTTGAGGATGAAGGCCAGCTCCTGCGCCGCCAGCCGGTAGTTGATGGGGTTGAAGATGGCGCCCAGGCGCGCGGCCGCCAGCATGGTGAAAACAAAGGCCGGCGTGTTGTAGAGGAAGGCGGCGACCACGTCGCCATGGCCTATGCCCAGCTCGGCCAGGCCGTGGGCGTGGCGGTTGACTTCGGCATCGAGCTGGGCGTAGGTCCAGGCGCGGCGCTCGCCGCCCTCCCATGCGACCAGGGCTTCCTTGTTCGGCAGGTAACGTGCCGGCCAGGCCAATGTGTCTCCCAGCGTCTGCTGCATGTGCGCTTCTTCCTTCTCGCTCACGAGATTTCATATATCGATGCACCTCAATGTAGGAGATTTTTTAGACAGTTATGCAATTTGCAAATGCATCCATGCAGGCAAGCGCATGGAGTTGCAGTCGGCCCGCGGAAATCCCGAAGCCGCGCGGACGCTGGCCGCAGCTAGAATGCGCCGGTCAGGAGAGAGTGCCCGCCCGGCCGCAATGGTCACAGGCAGCGGCACCGCCGAAGGCGCAGGGTTCGTCCCGAACGCTCAGGCAAAAGGACTGGCACCGCCTGCCGCCACGGCCGCAGGCGTTCCTAGCTGGAGAGAGATGCAGGGCACGGCGGTGTGCCCCATCCACCGAAGGAGCAAGCCCCACGCATGGAAGGTGCGGGTGAATCTCTCAGGTAAAGCGGACAGCAGGGCAGCACATCCCGGAGGACCGGGATGGCGTTATGCCTTGTTCCTTGCCTGAAAGAGAGCCCTCCTTGTCCGCTGCCTCCACCACCGATCTGCTCAAGACCCCGCTGTTCGACCTGCACCAGGAACTGGGCGCGCGCATGGTGCCGTTTGCCGGCTACTCCATGCCCGTGCAATACCCGCAGGGGCTGATGGCCGAGCATCTGCACACGCGCGAGGCGGCAGGCCTGTTCGATGTCTCGCACATGGGCCAGATCAGCGTGCGCGGTGCCGACGCCGGGGCCGCGCTGGAGTCGCTGATGCCCATGGACGTGCTGGGCCTGGGCGAACACCGCCAGCGCTACGGCCTGCTGCTCAACGACGCGGGCGGCATTCTGGACGACCTGATGTTCGTGCGCCGCGAGGACGACCTGTTCCTGATCGTCAACGGCGCCTGCAAGCATGAAGACCTGGCGCACATCCAGGCCCGCATCGGCCAGCGCTGCGAAATCGAGCCCCAGTTCGACCGGGGCCTGCTGGCGCTGCAGGGCCCGCAGGCCGCAGCCGCGATGGAGCGCCTGCTGCCGGATACGGCCGGCCTGGTGTTCATGACAGGCGGCCACTTCGACTGGGAGGGGGCCGAGCTGTACATCACGCGCAGCGGCTACACCGGCGAGGACGGCTTCGAGATCTCCCTGCCCCCCAGCCACGCCGAGGCCTTTGCCCGTGCCCTGCTGGCCCAGCCCGAAGTCAGGCCCGTGGGCCTGGGCGCGCGCAATTCGCTGCGCCTGGAAGCCGGCCTGTGCCTGTACGGCAACGATCTGGACACGACCACCACCCCGGCCGAGGCCGCCCTGAACTGGGCCGTGCAGAAGGTCCGCCGCATCGGGGGCGAGCGCGAAGGCGGCTTTCCCGGCGCAGCCACCGTGCTGGCCCAGCTGCAGTCGCCCGAGCTGCTCACGCGCAAGCGCGTGGGCCTGGTGGCCCTGGAGCGCGTGCCCGTGCGCGAAGGCACGGAACTGCTGGATGCCAGCGGCCGCAAGGTCGGCCAGGTCACCAGCGGCCTGCTGTCGCCCACGCTGAACCAGCCCGTGGCACTGGCCTATGTGGAGCCGGGCAGCGCCGCCATCGGCACCACGCTGCAGGCCATGGTGCGCGGCAAGGCCGTGCCCATGCAGGTGCAGGCCACGCCCTTCGTGGCGCCCCGCTATCACCGCGGTTGAGGACAGCCTGCGCGCTTGGCGTGGATCGAGTTCGGCGGATTCGTTTTTCCTGCCATCGCATGCCGCTACAGTGCGCACTGACCTTTCTCAAACCGCCTTTCACAGGTTTCTTTTCAGTTTCTATCGGAGCAAGCCATGAGCATCCAGTATTCCAAGGACCACGAGTGGATCAACGCCGCCAACCCTGACGCGGCCATCGTCGGCATCACCCTCCACGCGCAGGACGCGCTGGGCGACGTGGTGTTCGTCGACCTGCCCGCCGTGGGCACCAGCTTCAACCAGGGCGATGTGGCCGGCGTGGTCGAGTCCGTCAAGGCCGCCGCCGATGTCTACATGCCCGTCAGCGGCGAGATCGTCGAAGTCAACGAGGCCCTGCGCGACGACCCCTCCCTGGCCAACAGCGACCCGCTGGGCGAAGGCTGGTTCTTCAAGGTCAAGCTCAGCGACGCAGGCCAGCTGGCCGCGCTGCTCGACGAAGCCGCCTACACGGCCTTTGCCCAGAGCAACTGACGCCACTTTCCGGCCAGGACGGGCGCCAGGGCCCGCCCTGGCGCTTTTCAGCTTTTGAGACAGGTCCCTCCATGCTGATGTCCTCCACCCAGCCCCTTGCCGCCCTCGAGAACGCCACCGAATTCGTGGCCCGCCATATCGGCATCGCGCCCGAAGACGAGGCCCACATGCTCAGCGCCATCGGCGCGGCATCGCGCGATGCGCTGATCGACGCCATCGTCCCGCCCTCCATCCGGCGCCACCAGCCCATGGCGCTGCCGCCAGCGGCCACCGAGGCCCAGGCGCTGGCCGAACTCAAGGCGCTGGCAGGCCGCAACCAGCTGCTCAAAAGCTTCATCGGCCAGGGCTACTACGGCACGCACACGCCCGGCGTCATCCTGCGCAACATTCTCGAGAACCCCGCCTGGTACACGGCCTACACGCCCTACCAGGCCGAGATCTCGCAAGGCCGCATGGAGGCCCTGGTCAACTTCCAGACCATGGTCTGCGACCTGACGGCCATGCCGATTGCCAACGCCTCCATGCTGGACGAGGCCACGGCGGCCGCCGAGGCCATGACGCTGGCCAAGCGCTCCGTCAAAAGCAAGAGCAACCGTTTCGTGGTGGCCGGCGATGCCCACCCCCAGACCATCGAAGTCATCCAGACGCGCGCCGCGCCGCTGGGCATCGAGGTGCTGCTGGCCAACTCGCTGGAGGAATGGAACCAGCTGATGGAGGGCGACTACTTCGCCGTGCTGGCCCAGTACCCTGCCACCAGCGGCCGCATCGACGATCTGCGCGCCGACGTGGACAAGGCCCATGGCAAGCAGGCCGCCTTCATCGTGGCCACCGACCTGCTGGCGCTGACCCTGATCACGCCGCCCGGCGAATGGGGTGCCGACATCGTGGTGGGCACCACCCAGCGCTTTGGCATGCCCATGGGCGCCGGCGGCCCGCACGCCGCCTTCATGGCCTGCCGCGACGAGTTCAAGCGCTCCCTGCCCGGCCGCCTGGTCGGCGTGAGCGTGGACGTGCACGGCAAGCCCGCCTACCGCCTGGCACTGCAGACGCGCGAGCAGCACATCCGCCGCGAAAAGGCCACCTCCAACATTTGCACGGCCCAGGTGCTGCCCGCCGTGGTGGCCAGCATGTACGCCGTCTACCACGGCCCCGAGGGCCTGGAGCGCATCGCCCGCCGCGTGGCCTCGTACACGGCCATCCTGGCGCGCGGCCTGGCCGAGCTGGGCGCGCCGCTGCGCGAGGCGCCCAGCTTCGACACGCTGAGCCTGCACACGGGCGCGGCCACCCAGGCCATCGTGGAGCGTGCCGTGTCCCTGGGCGCCAACCTGCGCGTGTATTTCAAGGAATACCTGTGCATCTCGCTGGACGAGACCACCACGCGCGCCGATGTCGAGCTGCTGTGGAAGATCTTCGCCCGGGACGGCCAGGCCCTGCCCTGCTTCACCGCCTTCGAAAAGGGCGTGGAGCCGCTGATTCCCGACGGACTGCGCCGCAGCAGCGCCTTCCTCACGCACCCGGTGTTCAACACCCACCGCTCCGAGACCGCCATGCTGCGCTACATCCGCCAGCTGTCGGACAAGGACTTGGCGCTGGACCGCAGCATGATCCCGCTGGGCTCCTGCACCATGAAGCTCAACGCCACCAGCGAGATGATTCCCATCACCTGGCCCGAATTCGCCCAGGTGCACCCCTTTGCCCCGGCCGACCAGCAGCAGGGCTATGCGGAACTGGACAAGCAGCTGCGCGACTGGCTGTGCCAGGCCACGGGCTACGCCGGCATCAGCCTGCAGCCCAATGCCGGCAGCCAGGGCGAGTACGCGGGCCTGCTGGCCATCAAGGGCTGGCATGCGAGCCGGGGCCAGTCGCACCGCAACGTCTGCCTGATTCCCAGCAGCGCCCACGGCACCAACCCCGCCAGCGCGCAGATGGCGGGCATGCAGGTGGTGGTCACCGCCTGCGACGCCAACGGCAACGTCGACATGGCGGACCTGGCGGCCAAGTGCGAGCAGCACAGTGCCAACCTGGCCTGCATCATGATCACCTACCCCAGCACGCACGGCGTGTTCGAGACCCAGGTCAAGGAGCTGTGCAAGCTGGTGCATGACCACGGCGGCCGCGTCTACGTGGACGGCGCCAACATGAACGCCCTGGTGGGCCTGGCCGCGCCGGGCAGCTTCGGCGGCGATGTCAGCCACCTGAACCTGCACAAGACCTTCTGCATCCCGCACGGCGGCGGCGGCCCGGGCGTGGGCCCCGTCTGCGTGGTCGAGGACCTCGTCCCCTTCCTGCCCGGCCATGCCACCACGGGCCTTGCGGGCGGCACGGGTGCCATCAGCGCCGCGCCGCTGGGCAATGCGGCCGTGCTGCCCATCAGCTGGATGTACATCCGCATGATGGGCGCCCAGGGCCTGACCCTGGCCACCGAGACCGCCATCCTCAGCGCCAACTACATCAGCGCCCGGCTGCGCGACCACTACCCCACGCTGTACGCGGGCGAGCACGGCCATGTGGCGCACGAGTGCATCCTGGACCTGCGCCCGTTCAAGGAAAGCACGGGCGTCATGGCCGAGGACGTGGCCAAGCGCCTGATCGACTACGGCTTCCATGCGCCCACGCTGTCCTTCCCCGTGCCCAACACGCTGATGGTGGAGCCCACCGAAAGCGAAAGCCTGTACGAGCTGGACCGCTTCGTGGACGCCATGATCGCCATCCGCGAGGAAATCCGCGCCATCGAGCAGGGCCGCCTGCCCCAAGACGACAACCCGCTCAAGAACGCGCCGCACACGGCCGAGACCCTGCTGGCTTCGGAATGGACCCACCCGTACAGCCGCGAGGCCGCCGCCTACCCCGTGGCTGCCCTGCGCCAGTCCAAGTACTGGTGTCCCGTGGGCCGGGTGGACAACGTCTACGGCGACCGCAACCTCTACTGCAGCTGCATCCCGGTCGACGCTTACCTGAGCTGAAGCACCTGCCACCCAAAGGGGCGCTTGTGGCGCCCCGGCCGGCGCGCGTACACTGCGGCCCTGCCCGCGCCGGGCCCCGGTCCATCTGCCGGACGCCAGGCGCGGGCAACCAGGATTTGTGCGGCAGATGCCGCTTTCCCCAGCGCCAGCACGCGATGAGCAGCCAAGACCCTTCCGACCAGCCTCGCGACGACGAGCACCTGCCCCTGCATGCCTTGCTGGCGCCCGGCGCCGACCTGCCCCCCGTCGAACGTTTCCCCTCCTTCCAGCCCGAAGACGATCCGCTGCAGGCCCTGGTCGCCGAGCTGCGCAACTACCAGCGCGAGCTGGAGATCCAGAACCGCGTGCTGGACTACAGCCAGGCCGTGGCCGAAAGCGCCTCCGAGCGCTTCGAAGCCCTGTTTGCCAGCATTCCCCTGCCCCTGCTGGTGGTGGACGAGCACGACATGGTGGTGCAGGCCAACGCCATGGCGCACAGCGCCTTCCAGCCCACCGAGCATGACCGGCTGCTGGTCAATTTCGCGCCCTTCGTGCACCCTGACGACGCCGAGCGCGTGCGCGAGACCTTCGTTGCGGCACGCGAGCTGGGCCGCACCGAGGCCCACGAGGTCTGCTTCGACATCACCGAGCAGCACCAGCTGCGCGCCGACCTGCATGTGGCCTGCATCGCCATTCCGCAGCAAAGCGGCCCGCCCATTGCGCAGTACCTGTGCGCCGTGGTCGACCAGGGTCCGCTGCTGGCCGAGCGCCTGGCGCTGCAGCAGCGCAACCACCAGCTGTTCCTGAGCGAGCGGCGGCTCGAATCGGTCATCAACTCGGCCCTGGACGCCATCATCTGCCTGGACCACGAGCAGCGCATCACCGTCTTCAATCCCACGGCTGCCGCCCTGTTTCTGTGTCCGCCGCACGACGCGCTGGGCAGTCCGCTGGAGCGTTTCCTGCCCGATGCGGCCCAGGCCCTGTCCTTTGCGCCGCTGACCACGCAGGCCGTGCTGGGCGAGATGACGGCACGCACGGCCAGCGGCCGCGAAATCCCGGTCGAGGTCAGCGTCTCCTTCGAGCACCACAGCGGCGGCGAGACCACCACCGTGTTCGCGCGCGACCTCACCAGCCGCAAGAAGGCCGAGGCCCAGCGCAACGAGCTGGAAGACCAGCTGCGCGAATCGCACAAGATGCAGGCCCTGGGCACCATGGCCGGCGGCATTGCCCACGACTTCAACAACATCGTGGGCGCCATCCTGGGCAATGTGGAGCTGGCCAAGGCCGACTGCGGCGGCAATGCCGCAGCCATCGAAAGCCTGCAGGAGATCGAAAAGGCCGGCCGCCGCGCGCGCGACCTGGTGCGCCAGATCCTGACGTTCAGCCGCAATGAACCGCCGCAGCGCAAGCCCGTGCAGGCGCGCGAGGTCATGGGCGACACGGCGCGGCTGCTGCGCGTGACCCTGCCGCCCGCCGTGGAGCTGCAGGTGCACGTGCCGCCGCAGATGCCGCCCATGCTGGCCGACGCCATGCAGGTGGAGCAGGCCCTGTTCAACCTGTGCACCAATGCCATGCACGCCCTGGGCGAGCGGCGCGGCCTGATCCAGATGGATGCCGACCTGGTGCGCCCGGACCAGCGCCTGTGCGAGCGCCTGGGCCTGCCGCCCGTCAGCTATGTGGCGCTGTCGGTGCAGGACAACGGCCCCGGCATGGACGCACGCACGCTGCAGCGCATCTTCGAGCCCTTCTTCACCACCAAGCCCGTGGGCCAGGGAACGGGCCTGGGCCTGCCCGTGGTGCACGGTGTCATGCGCAACCACGGCGGCGCCGTGGACGTGTACAGCATCCCCGGCCAGGGCAGCCGCTTCACGCTGTACTTTCCTCCGGCCGACCCCCTGACGCCGGCCGACTCTGCACCGGCCGAGCCCCTCGCCGCCCAGGCGCTGCCCAGCGCACCCGAGCCCCTGGCGGCCGCGGAAACCCCGACCGGCCCGCAGTTCGCCCTGCTGCCCGACCCGCAGGCCGCGCAGCAGCATGTGATGTACGTGGACGATGACCAGGCCCTGGTCTTTCTGGTGCAGCGCCTGCTGCGCCGGCGCGGCTACCAGGTCAGCGGCTTCACCGATCCGCACGAGGCCATCGAGGCGCTGCGCGCCGCGCCCCAGGACTGCGACCTGCTGGTCACCGACTACAACATGCCCGGCTACAGCGGCATCGACCTGGTGCACGAGGCCCTGTCCATCCAGCCGCAGCTGCCCATCGCGCTGGCCTCGGGCTACATCACCACCGAGATCGAGCAGGCCGCATTGGCTGCAGGCGCCAGGGCCCTGGTCCACAAGCCCAACGACGTGGAAGAGCTGTGCGCCACGGTGCACAGGCTGCTGAATGAGCGGGGAACGGCTTGACCCCTGAGCAACGCGATGGCGGCGCCAGTGCAGGTGACGGCGCAGGCGTCATCTGCCTGCACGAAGATGCCGAACTGCTGGTGCTGGACAAGCCCAGCGGCCTGCTGTGCGTGCCCGGGCGCGGCCCAGACAAGCAGGACTGCCTGAGCGCCCGCGCCCTGCAGCGCTGGCCCGATGCGCTGGTCGTGCACCGGCTGGACCAGGCCACCTCGGGCCTGGTGATCATGGCGCGCAGCCTGGCCAGCCAGCGCCTGCTGAGCGAGGCCTTTGCGCAGCGCCGCGTGCACAAGCGCTATGTGGCCGTGGTGGCAGGCAGCCCCACCGCGCGGCAAGCCGGCGCATGGCAGAGCATCGACCTGCCGATTGCAGCCGACTGGGAGCGGCGCCCGCTGCGCATCATCGATGCCGTGCAGGGCAAGCCCAGCCAGACCCTGTGGCGCGCCCTGCCAGGCGCGCAAGCCGCCGAAGTCCGGGACGCAATCACCACGCGGGTGCAGCTGCAGCCCGTGACGGGCCGCACCCACCAGCTGCGCGTGCACATGGCCGCGCTGGGCCATCCCATCCTGGGCGATGCGCTCTATGCCGATGCCGCCGTGCAGGCGCTGTCGCCGCGCCTGCTGCTGCATGCGCAGCTGCTGGAGCTGGCGCATCCCCTGTCTGGCGAGACGCTGCGTTTCGAATCCGCCGCGCCGTTCTGATCCATCGCAGGAACACGCAAATCATCGCCACAGCGTACGTTGCTGCAATGCAACATTCAGCGTACGTGTTTCCCCTTCTTGCAGTTGGTCATATTGACTTCACGAAGCACCGTCAGGGTGCAGCGTCGGCATCAGCCGTTTTCTTCGGCCAAAACAGCCCCCGCCCGACGGCGCAGGCCGCGATGGGAGCCTTAGCGAAAAGCCTGTTGCCGCGCCAGCCCCGGGATACCCTGTTGCCATTGGTAACCAGGCGATTAACCTGTGCTTCTTTGCGCGGCTAGCCCCTACAGGAGCCACCGCGTTTTTCAGAACGCTTTACCCAAAGTTGAAGGAAGTACTCATGAGCATTCCGTTCCGCATGCACACCGTCGTCGCCGCCCTGGGTTTGGCTGGCGCCGCCCTGTTCTCCACAGCGCATGCGCAAATCAAGATCGCCATGGTGGTTCCCACCACCGGCCCGCTGACGCAGTACGGCGACATGGTCAAGGAAGGCGTGAACACCGCCGTGGAAATGGCCAATGCGGCCGGCGGCGTCAACGGCAAGAAGATCGAGCTGGTGTCCGTCGATGACGCCTGCGAACCCAAGCAGGGTCCCGTGGCCGCCAACCGCGTGGTCAACGCCAAGATCGGCTACGTGATCGGCCCCGTCTGCTCGGGCGCATCGATTGCCGCAGCCCCGATCTACAACAACGAAGGCGTGGTCGTGGTGACCCCCTCGGCGACGTCCCCCGCCCTGACCGACGGCAAGAACTACCACTTCATCTTCCGCACCATCGGCCGCGATGACCAGCAGGGCCCGGCCGCCGCCAAGTTCATCCTGGAAAAGGCCAAGCCCAAGAAGGTTGCCGTGCTGCACGACAAGCAGTCGTATGGCCAGGGCATTGCATCCTCCGTGCGCGACGACCTGAAGAAGGCCGGCGTGGAAGTGGCCCTGTTCGAAGGCATCAACGCCGGCGACAGCGACTACTCCGCCGTCATCACCAAGCTCAAGAGCGCCGGCGTGGACTTCATCTACTACGGTGGCTACCACCCCGAAATGGGCCTGCTGCTGCGCCAGGCTTCCGAGCAGGGCCTGAAGGTCCGCATGATGGGCCCCGAAGGCGTGGGCAACCCCGAAGTCAACGCCATCGCCGGCAACGCCGTCGAAGGCATGCTGGTGACCCTGCCCGCAGACTTCTCGGCCAACCCCAAGAACGCCGCCGTGGTCAAGGCCTTCAAGGACAAGAAGCGCAATCCTTCAGGCGCCTTCCAGCTGACCGCATTTGCCGCCACGCAAGTGCTGCTGGACAGCATCAAGGCCGTGGGCGACAGCCCCGCCAAGGTGGCTGACCACCTGCACAAGTCCAACTTCGAGACCGTTCTGGGCTCGGTGGGCTGGAACAAGCAGGGCGACCTGAAGTCCTTCGACTTCCAGGTGTTCGAATGGCACAAGGACGGCAGCAAGTCGGTCGCTGCCAAGTAATCCCCCTCCGTCTGACTGACCGGGGCACGCATTCGGCGTGTCCCGGTCGTCTGCATCCTGGCCTTTTAGGCCTTTTCCTGTTTTGGGGCGGCATTACACCATGTCAGAACTCTTACCTCAGCTGATACAGCAGCTGTTCAACGGACTGTCCCTGGGCGCCATCTATGCCCTGATCGCCATCGGCTACACGATGGTCTACGGCATCATCGGGATGATCAACTTCGCCCACGGCGACATCTACATGATCGGGGCCTACATCGGCCTGGTCACGCTGTCGGCCATAGGCACGCAAAGCGGCCTGCCGGTGTGGGCCATCATCGGCCTGATGCTGGTGGTCTCGGTCTTCGTCACCGGCGTCTATGGCCTGGTGGTGGAGCAGGTGGCCTACAAGCCGCTGCGCCGCAGTCCCCGCCTGGTGGCCCTGATCTCGGCCATCGGCATGTCCATCTTCCTGCAGAACTGGGTGGCCCTTGGCCAGGGTGCGCGCGACATGGCCGTGCCCTCGCTGCTGCCGGGCGCGCTGCGCTTCGGTGCCGAAGGCGGCTTCGAGATCTATGTGCCCTACTCGCGCATCCTGATCATCGTGGTGGCCATCGTGCTCATGGTGCTGCTGACGCTGTACATCCGCCACTCGCGCATGGGCCGCGCCTCGCGCGCCTGCGCCCAGGACATGCACATGGCCAGCCTGCTGGGCATCGACACCAACCGCGTGATCTCGTTCACCTTCGTGCTGGGCGCCATGCTGGCGGCCGTGGGCGGGGTGCTGATCGCGCTGGCCGTGGGCAAGCTCAACCCGTTCATCGGCTTTCTGGCCGGCATCAAGGCCTTCACGGCCGCGGTGCTGGGCGGCATCGGCTCCATCCCCGGCGCCATGCTGGGCGGCGTGCTGCTGGGCGTGGCCGAGACCTTTGCGGCAGCCTACATCTCATCCGAGTACAAGGACATCGTGGCCTTCGGCCTGCTGGTGCTGATCCTGCTGTTCCGCCCCACGGGCCTGCTGGGCAAACCTGAAGTGGAGAAGGTCTGATGAAAACCAAACCCACTTTGAACCTGCGCGACGCCCTGATCGCCACGGTAATGACGGCCGTGGTCGTCACGCCCATCTTCGGCCTGCACCTGGAACGCGCCGGCACCCGCACCATCATCAACCCCGACTGGACGGTGGTGGCCTGGGCCTGCGCCCTGGTCTTCCTGGTGCAGCTGCTGCGCCCGCTGATCGCGGCGAAGATGCCCAAGGTCTCGCTGCCCTCGCTGCCGCAGGCGCGCCCCAGCCACCGCAACGGCCTGATGCTGGCGGCCCTGCTGATCGCCGTGTCCTGGCCCTTCTTTGCGGGCCGCAACGCGGTGGACATCGCCACGCTGGCCATGATCTACGTGATGCTGGGCCTGGGCCTGAACATCGTCGTGGGCTTTGCCGGCCTGCTGGACCTGGGCTTCGTGGGCTTCTACGCCGTGGGCGCCTACACCTATGCGCTGCTCTTCCACTGGGCCGGCTGGTCCTTCTGGGAAGCGCTGCCGCTGGCCGGTGCCGCTGCCGCGATGTTCGGCTTCGTGCTGGGCTTTCCGGTGCTGCGGCTGCGCGGTGACTACCTGGCCATCGTGACCCTGGGCTTTGGCGAGATCATCCGCCTGCTGCTGGTCAACCTGACCAGCATCACGGGCGGGCCGGACGGCATCTCCAGCATCCCCAAGCCCACGGTGCTGGGCCTGGAGATGACGCGCACCCCCTCCACCGAGGGCGGCACGACGTTCCACCAGTTCCTGGGGCTGGAGTTCAGCTCGCTGCACATGGTGATCTTCCTGTACCTGATGGCGCTGCTGCTGGCCGTGGTCACGCTGTGGATCTCCAACCGCCTGGTGCGCATGCCCATAGGCCGCGCCTGGGAGGCACTGCGCGAGGACGAGATCGCCTGCCGCTCGCTGGGCCTGAACCCCATGAAGATCAAGCTGTCGGCCTTCACGCTGGGCGCCATGTTCGCCGGCTTCGGCGGCGCCTTCTTCGCGGCGCGCCAGGGCATCGTCAACCCCGAGTCCTTCACCTTCATCGAGTCGGCGCTGATCCTGTCCATCGTGGTGCTGGGCGGCATGGGCTCGCAGCTGGGCGTGATCATCGCGGCCATCTTGCTGACGGTGCTGCCCGAGCTGGCGCGCGAGTTCTCCGAGTACCGCATGCTGATCTTCGGCCTGGTGATGGTGCTGATGATGGTCTGGCGCCCGCAGGGCCTGCTGCCCATGCGCCGTCGCCATGTGGAGGTGCGCTCATGAGGCATGCCGACACCATGATTTTTGGGACAACAGATAGCAGCAAGGGCCGGCAATGAGCGAGTATTTGCTAGAAGTCAAAGACCTGTGCATGCGCTTCGGCGGCCTGCTGGCCGTGGACCACGTGGGCTTCAACGTGCGTCCGCAGGAAGTGTTTGCCATCATCGGCCCCAACGGCGCCGGCAAGACCACGGTGTTCAACTGCATCAGCGGTTTCTACCAGCCCAGCAGCGGCTCCATCGCGCTGGACGGCAGCGCCATCGAGGGGCGCAGCAGCCACCACGTGGCCAACCACGGCGTGGTGCGCACCTTCCAGAACGTGCGCCTGTTCAAGTCCATGACGGTGCTGGAAAACCTGCTGGTGGCACAGCACCGCCGCTCCGGCGTCAACCTGCTGTCGGGCCTGTTCAACACGGCGGGCTACCGCCGCAGCGAAGAGGAAAAGATCGAGAGCGCCCTGCACTGGCTGGACGTGATGGGCCTGCGCGAGTTCGTCAACCGCGAGGCCGGCAACCTGGCCTACGGCCACCAGCGCCGCCTGGAGATCGCGCGCTGCATGATCACCAAGCCGCGCGTGCTCATGCTCGACGAACCCGCCGCCGGCCTGAACCCGCAGGAGAAAAAGGACCTGCAGGGCCTGATCGACCAGCTGCGCCGCCAGTACGGCATTGCCGTGCTGCTGATCGAGCACGACATGGGCCTGGTCATGGGCGTGTCCGAGCGCATCCTGGTCATGGAGTACGGCAAGCCCATCGCCATGGGCCTGCCGGATGCCATTCGCAACGATGAACGGGTCATCAAGGCCTATCTGGGAGAAGCCTGATGCCTGCCATGCTGCAACTGGAGAACATCTCCACCCACTACGGCGCCATCTGCGCGGTCGACAGCGTCAGCCTGCACGTCAACCAGGGCGAGATCGTCTCGCTGATCGGCTCCAACGGCGCCGGCAAGACCTCGCTGCTGATGACGGTGTGCGGCAACCCGCGCGCCAGCTCGGGCCGCATCTCGTTCGAGGGCGAGGACATCACCCAGCTTCCTTCGCACCACATCATGCGCAAGGGCATTGCGGTCTCGCCAGAAGGGCGGCGCATCTTCTCGGACCTCACGGTCACCGACAACCTGAAGATGGGCGGATTCTTCCTGGACAAGCCGCAGATCGAGGCCGGCATCGAACATGTGTTCGGCCTCTTCCCGCGCCTGCGCGAGCGCGCCCACCAGCGCGCCGGCACCATGTCGGGCGGCGAGCAGCAGATGCTGGCCATCGGCCGCGCGCTGATGAGCAAGCCCCGCCTGCTGCTGCTGGACGAACCCACGCTGGGCCTGGCGCCGCTGATCATTGCGCAGATCTTCGAGATCATCCAGACCATCCGCGCCGCTGGCGTCACGGTCTTCCTGGTCGAGCAGAACGCCAACCGCGCCCTGCAGATCGCCGACCGCGGCTATGTGCTGGAGACCGGCAAGGTGGTGCTGGAGGACACCGGCGCCAACCTGCTGACCAACGACGCCGTGCGCCGCGCCTACCTGGGCGCCTGAGCGCCTGCGCGCCCGGCAAAACGCCGGCAATACTGCACGCCGGCACTGAACGGAGGCCCGCCATTCGGCGGGCCTTTTCATTTCAGAGCCCGCGAGACCTCACACCAAGCCGCGCTGCTTGAGCAACGCCCAATGCGCATCCGGCAGACGGGCCTTCATGGCCTTCAAGGGATCGACCTCGCCCGTGTTGTCGGCAAAGGCCACCACGAAATCATCGGTCACGGGCAGGCCCGCCTGCCTGACCATGCTCTCCAGCAAGGGCAGCATGTGCCTGAGCACCCGCATGGCCGAGGCATTGCTTTGCTTCATCTCCATCAACTGGCCATGCAGCAGGCAGGCTTCGCCTAGCGCCTCGTCGGAGAACCAGTGCTCATCGGCCTCGCCCATGCCGCGTATCTCGTCCGGCGCCCACAGGTAATACGGAATCTCTTCACCACGCTCCAGCACCGCGCGCCGATAGGATTCGCGCCCCCAGACCAGAAAAGGCGGCCAGGCTGCAGTCAGGTCCTCATGCGTGTAGCAAAGCAAAAGACCGTAGAGCGGTTCGCCGCGTGGGATCTGCTGCAAGGCCGTGGCCAGTGACTGCTCCAGCAGCTGCTGCACACGCGCCTCGACGGTCTTCAGCGTCTCGCCCCTGGGCAGGCGCAGGTAGAGCAGCCTGTCGGCACCCGGCTCGGGCTGGCCCTGGGTGTCCAGGTATTGAAGGTGGATGCGATCCAGAACGCCGTCCGCGCCATGCACGAACACATGCCGCGTGAGCCAGGGCTTCTCACGGGTTTCCCAGTTCCGGGTCACGCTGCACTGCAGTTGCCGGCCGTCGTACTCATAACGGCTGTCCATGCCACGGTAGCCAAGGTGCATGTGATGGGCGACCAGCCGCCCCTCCTCGTAGCGGCTTTGGCTGACGGAATCGATGCTGCCGCCTCCATGCCACGACACGGTTGTGCGCTGGCCGGGCGTGTACAGGCATACCTGCTCGCGCGCGTTGGACCGGCATTCGATGACGATACGGCCCTGGGCATCAAAGCCGTGGTGCACATGCTTTTGCGGGTCTGCCCGCCCATCGCTGAGCCAGCGTGCGGCAGGGCCGCCGAACAGCTCACGGGCATAGGGTTCGTCAAAGCTCATGGAGTCGGACGCCCAGCGCCAGCTTGCGACCTGGCTGCGGATCTCGGCCCTCAATCGCTCCGAGGCCTCGGCACCGCTGAATTTCGAATACAGGGCCTGGATTTCTGAAGGGGAATTCATGTTCAAGCGAGATGCATGCGCGCGGAAAAAACCATTCTTGCATGGCGCTCCAATCCCGCTGCCGCGATTCTGGAAGTGGTCTGGCCGTGCTCCCTGGATTGTGCTGCCGGCCCTCGCATGGCAGCGCTATAAATGCAGCTTCGCCCAAGAATTACCACCCGCAAGGCCGCCCATGAACGCCCCCGCCCCCCATGACATGCTGCACCCCCTGGCCATCGACGTGGTGTCCGTGCAGTCCCAGGTCGTCTACGGCCGCGTTGGCAACAACGTGGCCATGCCCACGCTGCAGGCCCTGGGACTGGCGGCGGCAGCCGTGCCCACGGTGGTGTTCAGCAATACGCCGCACTATCCCAGCATCCACGGCGGAGCAATTGCCGCCGAGTGGTTTGCGGGCTATCTGCAGGACCTGGGCGCGCGCGGCGCGCTCGGGCAACTGCAGGCCGTGCTGGCCGGCTACCTGGGCGGGCCGGACCAGGCCGGGCTGCTGGCGGACTGGGTGGCGGGCCTGCTGCAGCAGCGCCCCGGCCTGCGCGTGGTGGTGGACCCGGTGATCGGCGACCACGACAGCGGCATCTACGTGGACCCCGCCATGGTCGAGGCCTACCAGCGCCACCTGCTGCCTCTGGCCGACGGGCTGACACCCAACCATTTCGAGCTGGAACGGCTGACCGCGCGCCCTGTGCACGGCATGGACGATGTGGTCCAGGCCGCGCGCAGCCTGCTGACCGGCCGCACGCAGTGGGTGGCCGTGACCAGCGCGGCGCCCGAGCTGGGCGGCGAGCATGCACTGCGCATGCGCGTGGCGCTGGTCACGCGCGAGGACGTGCATGTGGTCACCCACGCGCGCGTGGATGCGGTGCCCAAGGGAACGGGCGACTTGTTCAGCGCCGCGCTCACCGGCCACTGGCTGCAGGGCGCCAGCCTGCGCGATGCGGCCGAGCGCGCCTGCGAACGCATCGTGCAGGCGCTGGAGCATACGCGGCAGGCGCGCAGCGCCGAGCTGCTGCTGCCCTCGGACCCCGTCGCCGCCCGGGCAATGACCGCGCAGGCAGCACCGGCAGCACGGGCACAAGCGATACCATCGCCCGCATGAACAATGCATCGCCTCTCCTTTCCCTGACGATTCTCACGGGCGCTTCGCGCGGCATGGGCCTGGCCATGGCCCGGCAACTGCTCGATGCCGGCCATGAGCTGGTCACGCTGTCGCGCTCCACCAGCGAAGACCTGAACCGGGCCGCCGCCACGGCAGGCGCCCCGCTGCAGCAGTGGAGCGTGGACCTGGGCGAGCCCGAGGCAGCGGCCCGCAGGCTGGGCGAATGGCTCGCCGGGCTGGACGCCACGCGCTACGCCAGCGTCACCCTGATCAACAACGCGGGCGTGATTCCGCAGATCGCGCCGCTGTCGCAGCTGCGGCCCGCCGACATCGCCCAGGCCATGCGCGTGGGACTGGAGGCGCCCATGCTGCTGACGGCCGCCTTCCTGGCCGCCACCGAAGGCTGGACGGCCGTGCCGCGCAAGGTGCTCAACATTTCTTCGGGCCTGGGGCGGCGCGCCATTGCCTCGCAGGCCTCCTACTGCGCGGCCAAGGCCGGCATGGACCATTTCAGCCGCAGCGTGGCGCTGGACGAGGCGCTCAAGCCCCACGGCGCGCGCATCTGCTCGCTGGCGCCCGGCGTCATCGACACCGACATGCAGGTGCAGCTGCGCAGCGCCGATGCCGCAGCCTTTCCCGACGCAGGCAACTTCGCCCAGCTCAAGGAGGGCGGCAAGCTGTCCACGCCCGAGCAGGCCGCCACCCTGGTGCTGGGCTGGCTGCAGCGCGCGGATTTTGGCGAGCAGGTCGTGGCCGACGTGCGCCAGCCCTGAACGTACGGGTCTGGCAGGCCCGATGCAGCAATGAAAACACCGGCAGCAGACAGAAACATATCGCCGTGCTGCCGGAAACAATCCAGCCATTCGCCCTGGAAAATATTCCGCAAGTTTTACCGGTTGCAGGAATCATTTTCCATATCCAGGCCGCGCATTGCCTTGAAAACCGTCATCTGGCAAAGGATGACGTTTTTCGTCTGAGTTTGCCAGTCCTGCTTTTCCAATCCTCCTACAGTGGCATTTATTTCGGCTGGCAAGAATGGGGCACTCAACTCCAGGAAATCCAGCCATGTCCATTGCCTATTCCGATCCCCTGGCAGCGCCAGTGGTCCCTGCGGCCAATACATCCGTCAGCGGTGTTTCATGGGCGGCGATATTCGCGGGCGCCATGGCGGCGGCCTCGCTGTCGCTGCTGCTGTTCATTCTGGGCACGGGCCTGGGCCTGTCGTCTGTCTCGGTATGGACCGGCCAAGGCATGGATGCCGGCGCCCTGGGGTGGACGGCCGTGGCCTGGATCGCCTTCACCCAGCTGGCCTCCGCCGGCGTGGGCGGGTACCTGGCCGGGCGGCTGCGCACCCGCTGGCAAGGCGTGCATACGGACGAGGTCTACTTCCGCGACACGGCCCACGGCTTTCTGTCCTGGGCGCTGGCCACGCTGGCCATGGTGGCCCTGATGGGCGCTGCGGCCGGTGGTGCGGTGTCCGGCGCCTTCAAGGCGGCGCAGACCGTGGCCACCAGCGCCTCCAGCGTGGTGGGCGGCGCGATCGGCGCCGCCGGCGGTGCGGCTGCTGGCGGTGCCGCAGCCATGGCCGGTGCCTCGGGCGCCGATGCCTCGCCCCAGGGCCTGGCCTACTGGACCGGCAGCCTGTTCCGCAATTCCGCGGCAACCTCCGGCAGCACAACGCCTGCCGACATGGCCAGCGCCACGCGGGAGGCCGGCGTGATCTTTGCCCAGTCGCTGCGCACCGGCCAGCTTTCTGCGGCCGATGAGCAATATCTGGCCCAGCTGATTGCGCGCAATTCCGATATTCCGGTGGAAGAAGCGCAAAAGAAAGTGCGAAGCACCTTTGATTCCGTACAGATGCAGATAAAGCAGGCCGAGCAAAAGGCAGAAGAGGCCAAGCAAAAGGCCAAGCAGGCCGCTGAAGAAACGCGAAAGGCCACCGCCCATTCCATGCTCTGGCTGTTTGTTTCCCTGATGCTGGGCGCCTTTGTGGGCAGCCTGTGCGCCACCTGGGGTGGCCGCCAACGCGATGCCATTTGATCCTGCATCGCAGTCAACACCATCCAACCATTCATTGAACGGAGGCCATTCATGCGATCCATACTGCTTTTTCTTCTGGGCGTGCCCATTCCCATCATCATTTTGATTGCACTGATGTTCTGAAGGAGCGCCGCATGCCCGCACCGCGCCGCAGCCACCCGGTCACGCAGCAGCCGCGGCGGGCTGCTGCGGCCGGCGGGCAGGACAAGGCTGCCGCTTCGCTGGCGGCCTACCGGCAAAAGCGCGACTTCACGCGCACGCCGGAGCCCTCGGCAGAACCTTCCAGCGACGCGATTGCAGGGCAGCCCGGCACGGGTGTCCTGCAATTCGTCATTCAAAAGCACTGGGCCAGCCATCTGCACTACGACTTCCGGCTGGAGCTGGACGGCAGCATGAAAAGCTGGGCCGTGCCCAAGGGCCCCAGCTACGACCCGGCCGACAAGCGCATGGCCGTGCAGGTGGAAGACCACCCCATGGCCTACAACCGCTTCGAAGGCCAGATTCCGCCGGGCCAGTACGGCGCGGGCAAGGTCATCATCTGGGACCGGGGCACCTGGTGGCCACAAGGCGACGCCGCCGAGGACCTTCGCAAGGGCAAGCTCAAGTTCGAGCTGCGCGGCCACAAGCTGCAGGGCCGCTGGACCCTGGTGCGCATGCGCGGCAAGGACGATGCCAAAAAACCCGCGTGGCTGCTGATCAAGGAGCATGACGGGCTGGAACGCGCCGCCGGCGAATTCAGCGTGGTCGAGGACATGCCCGACAGCGTGGCCGGCCTTCCCCTGGAACCTGCAGCAGCGGCAACGACAGAAACAACAACAGCAACAGCGCCAGCGGCAGCACGAAAGCAGCACGCCGGCACCGCGACCATGCCGCAGGAGATCGCCCCCCAGCTGGCGACCTTGGTGGACCGCCCGCCCACGGAGGCCGGGCAATGGATCTTCGAGAGCAAGTTCGACGGCTACCGCCTGCTGGCGCGCATCGACAGCGGTACCGTGCGGCTTGTCACGCGCAACGGCAAGGACTGGACCGCCAGAATGCCTGCCCTGGCCCGCGCCTTGGCGGCCCTGCCCTTGCAAACAGGCTGGATCGACGGCGAGGTGCTGATGCTGGACAGCGACGACCGCCCCAACTTCCAGGCCCTGCAAAATGCCTTCGACGGCGAGCACACCGACCTGCTGGTCTTCTTCGCCTTCGACCTGCTGTGGCACGACGGCCAGGACCTGCGCCAGCAGCCCGTGGAACAGCGCCGCCAGCGGTTGCAGGAGCTGCTGCACAAGGCGCCGTCGGACCGCGTTCGGTTCAGCCAGGCCTTTGACGCCCCGCCCGCCGACCTGATGGCCGCCGCCTGCCGGCTGGGCCTGGAGGGCGTGATCGGCAAGCGGCGCGGCAGCGCCTACGTCTCGCGGCGCAGCATGGACTGGATCAAGCTCAAGTGCGGCCACCGCCAGGAGTTCGTGATCGCCGGCTATACCGATCCCCAGGGCTCGCGCACCGGCCTGGGGGCCCTGGTCCTCGCCGTGCATGGCGAGGACGGGCAGCTGCACGCGGCCGGCAAGGTCGGCACGGGTTTCAACGCACGCACCCTGGCCGACCTGCGCCAGCGCCTGGACGGCCTGGCCACCGGCACATCCCCGCTGGCAGACACCCGGGGCCTTGGCAGCCAGGTGCACTGGGTGCGCCCCACCCTGCTGGCCGAAGTCTCGTTCGCGCAATGGACCGCGGACGGCCGCATCCGCCACGCCGTATTCCAGGGCCTGCGCACGGACAAGCCTGCGCGCCGCATCGCAAAAGAGGAGCCACAGCACGTGCCATCGACCGCATCTTCACCCCGCACCGCAACCCGCCACAAAGCCGCCCCGCCCCGCATGGCCAAGGCGGCGCGCCTGCCCGCCACGATCGCCATCACCCATGCCGAGCGTGTCATCGACCCCTCCACCGGCATCACCAAGATGGAGCTGGCGCGCTACTACGCCACGGTGGCCCCCTTCATGATCACCCACCTCAAGGCCCGGCCCGTGGCCATGGTGCGCGCGCCGGAGGGCATCGAGGGCGAGCTGTTCTTCCAGAAACACATGGACCAGACGCCGCTGCAGGGCATTGCCGCCCTGGCACCCGAACTCGATCCCGGCCATGCGCCGCTGATGGAGGTGGCGCGGCGTGAAGGCCTGGTGGCGGCCGCGCAGATGAACACCATCGAATGGCACACCTGGAATGCCCGCCGGGACCGCATCGACCGGCCCGACCGCATGACCTTCGACCTGGACCCCGGCGAGGGCGTGCCCTGGACGCAGGTGCAGGAAGCGGCCACCTTGCTGCATGTGCTGCTGCAGGAGCTGGAGCTGCCGGCCTTCCTCAAAACCAGCGGCGGCAAGGGCCTGCATGTGGTCGTGCCGATCAAGCGGCTGCTGGACTGGGACACGGTCAAGGCCTTCTCCCAGGCCGTGGTCCAGCATCTGGCCAGCACCGTGCCCCAGCGCTTCGTGGCCAAGAGCGGGCCACGCAACCGCGTGGGAAAAATCTTCGTGGACTACCTGCGCAACGGCTTTGGCGCCACCACGGCCTGCGCGTGGACAGCGCGTGCGCGGCCCGGCATGGGCATCTCCGTGCCCGTGGGCTGGAACGAGCTCGACAGGCTCACGGGCGGCGCGCACTGGACCATTCGCTCGGTGGACCAGCGCCTGCGCCTGGGCAACTCGCCCTGGGAGCACTACGGCACGGCGGCCACCAGCCTGGGCCGCGCCATGAAGGCGCTGGGCTTCGAGGCACCGGCCCGCGAAGAGCCGCCAACGAGGAAAGCACAACGATGACCAGGAAAGCCACATCTCCCCGCACGGCCCCGGCCGTCTCCTCGCGCAGCCTGTGGAAGGGGGCCATCAGCTTTGGCCTGGTCCACATCCCGATAGGCCTGTATGCGGCCACGGCCAGCACGGACATCGACTTCGACTGGCTGGACAAGCGCAACATGCAGCCCGTGGGCTACAAGCGCATCAACAAGGTCACGGGCAAGGAGGTGGCCTCGGCCGACATCGTCAAGGGCGTGGAATTCGAAGAAGGCCGCTACGTGGTGCTGAGCGCCGAAGAGATTGCCGCCGCCTTTCCCAAGACCATGCAGACCATAGAGATCGAGGCCTTTGTCGATGCCGACGATATCCCCTTCATCTACCTGGAGCGGCCCTACTACACCGCCCCCCTGCACCGGGGCGGGAAGGTCTACGCACTGCTGCGCGAGGCGCTGCGCAAGAGCAACAAGGTGGGCGTGGCCAAGGTCGTCATCCAGGCCAAGCAGCACCTGGCCATCCTGATCCCCTGCGGCCGGGCGCTGGTGCTGAACCTGCTGCGCTGGGGCGGCGAGATCCGCTCCTTCGAGCAGCTGGACCTGCCGCCGCTGGACGCAAGGGCCGCAGGCATCAAGGCCGCCGAAATGACCATGGCCCTGGCACTGATCAAGGACATGAGCCAGGCCTGGGACGCCGACCAGTTCCGCAACTCCTTCAGCGAGGAAATCCACCAGCTGGTGCAGGCCAAGGCCCATGCGGGCGACGTGCAAAGTGTGCAAAGGCAGCAGGACGCGCCCGCCGCACCCGCCAACGCAGCCGTGCTGGATCTGACCGCCCTGCTCAGGAGCAGCCTGGGCAAGGCAGGCAGCGGGGCCCCCGCCTCCGCGGCCAAGGAAAAAAATACCGGGGCGGCGGCAAAAGCTGCAAAAGCTGCAAAAGCGCCCGCGACCCGGACAACACCCAAGCCCCGAAAGCCAGCGTCCAAGGCGCCTGCAAAACGTTCAACATCCAAATGAAACGGACCATTGCCGTTTTGCATAATCTACAAATGGCATTTCATGATAAAAAATACATGCATTTTTGCCGCAAAAATGGATTCCATGATATTCATAGCAAATTCCAATGATTTACCAAAAGTAATCTTCCGAATTTCCTACACGCCGTGGATTTTTCAGGCAGCACAATGAAATTGCAGTGATGACGGCATCGCTGTTTACTTAAGGAGTATGGAAATGACGCAACAGACCAATAACCCTCAAGGCAACACGGCCAGCAACCAGCAAAACGACAAGAACAAGCAGAACCAGCAGCAGCAACAAAACAATCCGGGGCAGCAGCAGCAAAGCAATCCCAATAATCCCAACCATCAGCAACAGCAGAGCAACCCCCAGCGCAACCAGCCGGGTCAGCAGCAAAAGCAGGACAGCCACCAGCAGCGTTGAGCCGCAGGTTGCATGACCTGAAAAAAGGGTCCTCCGGGCCCTTTTTTTTATTTTCCCATTGCGGCAACTGAAAAACATACCGTTGCTCCGCTTGAAATATCCGCGTCAAAAGAACATGGCGTTCATTCCCAAGGAGTGCATCATGGCCAAGAAAGCCCCAGCTGAAAAGAAATCCCCATCCCAATGCCCCGTTGGCCACGGCGGAGAACTCCAGCAGCAGGCCGAAGCCTCTCATCCTGTATTGACGACGCAGCAGGGCATACCGGTTGCGGACAACCAGAATTCATTGAAGCAAGGGCCAAAGGGACCCACGCTGCTGGAAGATTTCATATTGCGCGAGAAAATCACGCATTTCGACCATGAGCGCATTCCGGAGCGGATCGTCCATGCACGCGGCACAGGTGTCCACGGTTATTTCCAGCTGACCGATTCACTGGAGCAGTACACCACCGCCAAGGTGCTGACCGAAACCGGCAAGCAGGTGCCGGTCTTCGTGCGCTTTTCCACCGTGGCCGGCGGCGCAGGCTCGGTGGACACCCCGCGGGACGTGCGCGGCTTCGCCATCAAGTTCTATACCGAAGAGGGCAACTGGGATCTGGTCGGCAACAACATTCCGGTGTTCTTCATCCAGGACGCCATGAAGTTTCCCGACCTGGTCCATGCCGTGAAGATGGAGCCGGACCGGGGCTTTCCACAGGCTGCCACGGCGCACGACACGTTCTGGGACTTCATCTCCCTCATGCCCGAGTCCATGCACATGGTCATGTGGATCATGAGCGACCGCACCATCGCGCGCAGCCTGCGCATGATCGAGGGCTTTGGCGTGCACAGCTTCCGGCTGGTCAATGCGCAAGGCAAAAGCACCTTCGTGAAATTCCACTGGCGGCCCGAGCTGGGCATCCAATCCACCGTCTGGGACGAGGCCCTGAAGCTGCAGGCCGCCGACAACGACTACCACCGCCGCGACCTGTTCGAGGCCATCGAGGCGGGCGACTACCCGGCCTGGGAGCTGTGCGTGCAGCTGTTCTCGCAGGAACAGGCCGACGCCCTGCCCTATGACCATCTGGACCCCACCAAGATCATTACGGAAGAGGAAATACCGCTGCGCAAGATCGGCCGCTTCGTGCTGGACCGCTGGCCCGACAACTTCTTTGCCGAGACCGAGCAGGTCGCCTTCTGCCCGGCCAACCTGCCCCCGGGCATCGACTTCAGCAACGATCCGCTGCTGCAGGGCCGCCTTTTCTCCTACCTGGACACCCAGCTGTCGCGACTGGGCGGGCCCAACTTCACGCAGCTGCCCATCAACGCGCCCAAATGCCCGTTTGCCCACGACCAGCGCGACGGCCATATGCAGACCCAGGTGCCCAAGGGCCGCGTGGCCTACGAGCCCTCCAGCCTGCAGGCCGACAGTCCGCGCGCCTCGGCGGCGCGCGGCTTCAGGCACTTTGCCCAGGATGACGGGGACGGCGCCAAGGGCCGCATCCGCCCCGAAAGCTTTGCCGACCACTACAGCCAGGCGCGCATGTTCTACGCCAGCCAGAGCGCGGTGGAGCAGGCCCACATCGCCAGCGCCCTGGTGTTCGAGCTGTCCAAGGTGCAGACGCCGCATGTGCGACTGGCCGTGGTGGGCCACCTGCAGGTGATAGACGCCGACCTGGCAAAGCGCGTGGCCGACGGCCTGGGCCTGCCCCAGCTGCCGCCTGCCGCCAAGCCTGCCGTGCCCCCGCAAAAGCTGCCGCCCAGCCCGGCCACGCGCATCATCGACCGCATGAAGCCCACACTGCAGGGCCGCTGCGTGGCCATCCTGGTGGATGAAGGCTCCAGCGCCCGGCACATTGCCGCCTTCCACAAGGCCCTGGTGGCGCAAAAGGCCAGCGTGAAGATCATTGCGCCCAAGATCGGCGGCGCCACGCTGGACGACGGCAGCCACCTGCCTGCAGACGGCCAGCTGGCCGGATCGCCCTCGGCGCAGTTCGACGCCGTGGTGTCCATCCTCACGCCGCAGCGCGGCGAAGCCCTGGCCCGGGAAGCGGCCGCCCAGGACTGGTTCCGCGATGCCTTCGGCCACCTCAAGGCCATTGCGGCCTGCAAGGCCACCGGGCACATCCTGCAGACCGCGGGCATCACGCCGGACGAGGGCGTGTTTCCCATCGACACGCCCAAGCCCTTTGTCGAAGGCGCCAAGAATCGCTTCTGGGACCGCGAGCCCACGCTGAGGACGCTGGCCTGAGGCCGCAGGCCACCGGTTTTCGCGAATCATTGCTACCAAATGTCAACGCTTCGGCCCCGTGCAAGGGTCCGGGCATGGCGATTGCTGCAGCGGCTGCATGGCCGCTGCGGCCCGCCACCATCACAGGAGAAACCGTTCCATGATCGCTGCACCACCCACACCGCCTGCCACACCTCCCGTCGCTCCGCCGGTCAATCCGCCGCCGACCGAGCCGCTGGTGCCACCCGTGGGTGATCCTCCGCCGGCTCCGGCGCCTTCACCCTATTCCGATCCCCCCATCGCACCTCCGCCGCCGCCGCCGCAGGGGTTGCACTGACTGCAGACCTCATCCATGTCAACGACCGCATGCCCGGCTGGCGCCGCGTGCGGCGTGGCAAAGGCTTTTCCTATGTGGACCAGGACGGCAGGCCCGTGCGCGACGCCCAGGCGCTGGAGCGCATCCGCAAATTGGCCATTCCACCGGCCTATGTGGATGTATGGATCTGCCCTGACGCCCGGGGCCACCTGCAGGCCACGGGCCGCGATGCCCGCGGGCGCAAGCAATACCGCTATCACCCGCAGTGGCAGGAGCAGCGCAAGCAGGTCAAGTTCGACCGCATGCGCGAGTTCGGCCGGCATCTGCCCGCCATTCGGCGTGCCGTGGCGCGGGACCTCAGGCCGGGGCGGCCGCAGCTCGAAACCGTGGTGGCCACCATCGTCTGGCTGCTGGACTGCACGGCGCTGCGCGTTGGCAATGACGAGTATTCAGAAGCCAATGGATCCTTCGGCCTGACCACGCTCAGGAACCGCCATGCCCAGGTGCGCGCCGGCGAGCTGACGCTGAGCTTCAAGGGCAAGAGCGGCGTCGCCCAGCAGGCCCGCGTGTCCGACCGGGCCGTGGCCCGCGTCGTCAAGCGCTGCCAGGACCTGCCGGGGCAGCGGCTTTTCCAGTTCGTGGACGACGAGGGAGATGTTCACCATGTGCGCTCCGAGCACGTGAACGACTACATCCGCAGGATCTGCAGCAAGGCCGGGGCAGACGAGGCAGACGGACCGGACTTCAGTGCCAAGGACTTCCGTACCTGGCATGCCAGCGTGTACGCGCTGGAGCTGGCCATGGCCGCCGCAGCGTCACCGGCGGGCAGCCGCCATCCGGGCGCGCTCACCTTCACGGACCTGATCGCCGAGGTGGCGCGGCGCCTGGGCAATACCTGTACGGTTTGCCGCAAGTTCTACATCCATCCCCGGGTACTGGCCCTGTGCGAGCAGCCCGGACAATGCCCGCCCGCCGCGACCGCTGCACCCGCACGGCGCACGCGCGGGCTGAGCGCCAAGGAATGCCTGTTCCTGGGCCTGCTGGAGCCCCAGCCCCGGCCCCGCAGGACCCCGCCCCGCCGTGGCCAGGGCGCCAGCCGCCGGCCCGCCTGATCCGCTTGATCCCCTCTTTGCGGCGACGGCGGCGGGGACCGGACCACCCGGCAAGCACTGTGCCTGTGGACTGACACAGATGCATACATCCCAGCCCCTAAACTGCCGGATCATGAATTTTTGTCAAAACAGGCTGCGGCCGGCAGCTCTGGAGGCCATGGAATGAACCACGTGCTGATCGTCGATGACGACGCGGACTCGGCAGCCACCATGCGCGAACTGGTGGGCGTGGACCGCTTTTCGGTCGCCGTGGCCCACACCCTGCGCGATGCGCGCCGCCAGATGGCCATGCAGCCGCCCAGCCTGGTTCTGCTGGACCTGCAGCTGCCCGATGGCAACGGCATGGACCTGTTCGGCGACCGGCAAGTGCCGCAGGACTCGCAGATCGTGCTGGTGACCGGCCATGCCAGCCTGGACTCCTCCATCGAAGCCCTGCGCCGAGGCGCCATGGACTATCTGGTCAAGCCCGTGGGCATAGGCCGGCTCGAGGACATTCTTTCGCGTTTTCTCATCCCTACGCCGGGCCTGTCGGGCGCGGACAGCCGCAACGGCGCAGGCCCGGCCTCCGATCAGATCACGGCACAAGACCATTGCGCACCCGCTGGCAGCTACTGCGCGCAGGAAGGCCGCTTTGGCCGGCTCCTGGGCCAATCGCCTCCCATGCAGCGCCTGTACCAGCAGATGGAGCGCGTGGCGGGCACCTCGGTCACGGTGTTTCTCACGGGAGAGAGCGGCACCGGCAAGGAGGTCGTGGCGCAGACCCTGCACGACTTGAGCCAGCGGCGCAGCCGCCCGTTTCTTGCCGTGAACTGCGGCGCCATTTCGCCGCATCTCATCGAAAGCGAGATCTTCGGCCACGAAAAGGGCAGCTTCACGGGTGCCGACCGCCAGCACCAGGGCTTTTTCGAGCGCGCGGCCACGGGCACGCTGTTCCTGGACGAGATCACGGAAATGCCCATGGAGCTGCAGGTCAAGCTGCTGCGCGTGCTGGAGACCGGCCGCTTCATGCGCGTGGGCTCCACCCAGACGCTGCAGACCGATGTGCGCGTGATCGCCGCCACCAACCGCTGCCCCTTCGAGGCCGTGGCCAGCGGCAGGCTGCGCGAGGACCTGCTGTACCGGCTGAACGTCTTTCCCATCGAGCTGCCGCCGCTGCGCGAGCGCCTGTCCGACGTCCCGCTGCTGGCCCAGCACTTGCTGCAGGCCATCTCTCAGCGAGAGGGGCAGACCAAGCAGTTCACGGCGTCGGCCCTGAGGCAGTTGGCGCAGCACAGCTGGCCCGGCAATGTGCGCGAGCTGCGCAATGCCGTGCAGCGTGCCTACGTCATGGAGCCCGGCCCGCAGGTAGGCACCGAATGGCTGCCACGCCCACCGGTGGCCATTGCCCAGCCCGCCCCCATGCCGGTGTCATTGCACGCATCCGTGCACACATCCGTGCCTGCACAGCTGGCCGCCAACGCCCCGCAATTGCCGCCCACTGCGCAGGCCGCGCCTGTCGCCGTGCATCCGTTCGCCGACCACGGCGCGGCAGGCGACGCCTACGACCTGCCCGATATGGAGCCGGCCACCATACAGCTGCCCATCGGCATGACCATGGCGCAGGCCGAGCGGCTGCTGATCCAGGCCACGCTCAAGCAGTGCAAGTACCAGAAGGAACGCACGGCCGCCGTGCTCGGCATCAGCCTCAAGACGCTGTACAACCGGCTCAAGGACTATGCGGGCGGCAAAAAGGACAGGACGGACGCCGAACCCGGCTGACACGTGCGCAGACGCGCACAGCACCTGCTGCCGTTGCCTTGCGGGCACGCTGCTTGCCACCCTGCAAGCACCTTTGAGCAACCAAGGACAAGCCCATGGACTCCTCTCCTGCCCGCGCCTACGGTGTCTTCAAGCCCGTGGGCCACATGGTGGTCTCTTTTCCCACGGCTGCGCAGGCCGATGACGGCATGGCGGCGCTGCAGGCGCTGAACCTGCCCGAGCAGGACGTACGGCGCTACACCGACCGGGAAATGCTGGCCCAGATCGACCAAGACCTGCGACAGGCCAGTCCCGTGGCCGCCGTGGGCCAGGAACTCAATCTGGTCAAGGCCCACCAGGCCCTGGCCGAGCGCGGCTACCACTGGCTGGTGGTACGGGTGGACAGCGACGAGGCCGCACGCAACGCCGCCGATGCCCTCAAGGCCGCCGGCGCCGAGCGCGCCCAGCTCTACGGCCGCTTCATCATCGAGGAATTGATAGAACACGCCGCCGATCTGCCCCAGGTCAGCGAGTCGCCCGACCGGGGCCTGGACGCCCAGACACCTTCAGGCCGCGAAGCCGAGCGGGCACAAATCCGCCCTGCGCCGGCCCGGGGCAACGGCACCCCGCAACCGGAGCGCTGAGTCGCTTGCGACGGGCAGGCACGCCGATTGCCATTGATATTCAACTGCAACTTTTGTCAAAGGCGATGCCATGGATTTCCTCATCTGGCTGATGGTGGGCGGGCTGATCGGCTGGATCACCAGCATGGTCACGAACACCCAGGCCCAGCAAGGCATTTTGCTCAACGTGGCAATAGGCGCCATCGGCGCCTTGCTGGGCGGCTGGCTGCTGGCGCCGCTGCTGGCGCCCTCGGCCATGGATGCGCAGGCGCAGGTGCCGGCCACATCCATGTCCATCTTCATTTCCATGGCCAGCGCCGTTGCGCTGCTGGCCATCTTCAACCTGTGCAAACCGCGCATGCGCCACTGAGCCGGCCCGGCCACGGGCCATTGACTTGCAGGAAAGGAGCCTCCATGAGCAAAGATCCCTTCCAGACCAGAAGTACCGCTGGCAGCACCGACCTCTCCCGCCAGGGCAGCGCCGTGTGCAAGAAACCGCTGCGCTCCATTGCCACGGCGCTGGCGGCGGGGCTGCTGATCGCGCGCCTCGCACGCTGACCGGGCTCGGCCCTCCTCTCTTTTTCGACTTTCCTGCTTGCTGACTGCGCGCCCCGGCGCGCAGTCCTGTTTCCAGGACCGCGAATGCCAGCTCAGTCCAGGCTTTGCGCAAGACAATCCTGCGCCGCCATGGGCACGCGCGGCAGGACCAGAGAGACGGCCAGGCCGCCGCTGTCTCCATCGCCGTCGCCTCCCCCGCTGCCGCCCTCGGCCCACGCCACGCCACCGCCAGCCAGGCACAGCCGGCGCGCCAGGGCCAGGCCGCAGGAGGCATCTGCATCGGCGTCGCTCAACCGCACGCCGGGGCGGGATTCCTGCGGCCGCTGCGGCGCCTCGGCGCTGGCTGCGGCCACTACGCCCGCTACGCCCGCTTCGCCCGGACCCACCCCCTCCGGCCCCGGCCCGGCGCCCTGCCAGTGGGCCACGGCCTCGATGCGGATCTCCACCTGCTCGCCCTTGGCGGCCGATGCCGCAAGATGTCCGCCCACGGGATGTGCCGCCATGCGCACGCGTGCGCCATCGGGCAAGGCCTCGCGCACGGACAGGAAAATGCTGATCAGCGCCAGCTCCAGCTCGTCAGGGTCCACATATACGCCCAGGCGCGCGGCCGGCTGGCCCGGCGGGCTGGCCTCGGCGGGCTCAGCCACCTCCAGCGCCACGCGCTTTCCCAGCACCACGGCCAGCGTGCCCCGCACCCCCGGCAACCAGCGGTACAGATCCACCACCAGCGCATGCGTGCTGTGGCGCGGCCCGAAGCGCAGCAGCTGCTGCGTCAACCGGCTGGCCGTGTCCACCGAACGCAGCATGGCCTGTGCAGGCAGGCGCAGGTTCGGGTCCTCCGAACGACGCTCAATCAGATAGGCGCTGTTGCTCAGAACGCCGAGCTGGTTGTTGAACTCATGGGAGAAGCGGCCTGCCAGCCGGCCGACCACCTGCAGGCGCTCGTTCTGGATATGGGCCTCGCCGGCTTCGTTGTCCCGCTCCCCCGGTGCGCCGCCGGCCTGGCTGCGCCGGGCCGGCCTCATCGGGTCCGCCCTGCCACGCAGGGCCAGCCCCGCCAGGCCCAGGCCGGCCAGCGCAAACAACACGATCGCCGCCCAGATCACGCCCCTCAGGAGCGGGGAACACGCCGGATCCAGCGCGGAACAGGGAACCCAGCTCACCCAGGTCCAGCCCTGGGCCGTCCTGCTGAAGAAAACGCGCAGGGTGCCGCCCTGCGCATCGGGCACATCCAGCCAGCCGTGCGCCAGGCTGGAAGCCAGGCGCTCGCTGAAATCAGCGGGCAAGGCAGGCTGACCCGTTGCCGCAGCCGTGCCGGCCGGCACCGCACGGCCCGCGCTGTCCACCAGAAAGCCGGACCATCCCGCCTCCAGCAGCGGTTGGACGGCAGCCAGCGCCTGCTCGGCATTGGCAGCGCGTGGCTCCTGCCTGTCCAGCAGACGGGCCGCGGCCATGCTGGCGATGCGAACGGCCTGCTCCTGCGCCGCGTGCCCGGATTGATAGGCGCGCAACAGCAGCCAGGACGAGGCGGCCAGCACAAGCACCAGCAAGGCCAGAAGCAACAGGACCCGTCTCAGGCGCATGGACATGGATGGCCCGCGTGCGGCGCCGCGCGCCCCGCCTTGCGGGACTGCATTGAGGGTTCCCGGCGGCGGGACCGTGTGAAAACCGGTGGATTGGTACATGGCAAAGTTTGCAGAAAACCTTGCGCCCGAGCGGAAATTCTTACCGCAGGCGCCTTGAGCGGCCCTGCTGTTGCAAAGCCGATACCCGCAGCGACGGCCGAACCCCGGGCCCCTGTGCCTTCTGCGCAGCAAGTACGCAGCAGGTTTCGTGCCCAAAGTGTATCCAGACGATTCGCCACGCTGATCGGGGCATGAACGTTGCGTCCTTGTGGCCATCGCAACAAGGAGACGAGATGGGTTCCATGCACCTCAAGGCGGACATACGCCAGTCCCAGACGCTTTCCCCGCGCTTGCAGCACGCGGTGCGCATGCTGCAGATGTCCTCGCTGGACTTTGCCGCGATGGTGCGCAGCAAGATGGAGGACAACCCATTCCTGGAAGATGCCGAGCCCGCAGATGACCGCGACCTGTGGGTGGCCGACATGCACCTGGGCGCGCGCCAGGCCGTTGACGCGGAGGGCTCCGCCATGGACACGGCTGCCTGCGAAACCACGCTGGCCATGCACCTGCACGGCCAGCTCAACGTGACGGCCATGACGCCGCGCGACCTGTGCATGGCGCGCGCCATCGTGGAATCGCTGGACGACGACGGCTATCTGCGCACGGACCTGCAGGAGCTGGCCGGCCTGCTGGCGCTCAGCCCGGCGCCCGATGCGCAGGAAATGCTCATCGCCCTGCGACTGGTGCAATCGCTGGATCCGGCGGGCGTGGCCGCGCGCAGCGTGGGCGAATGCCTGTTGCTGCAATGCCCGCAGATGGCCGACGCCACGCTGCGCCAGCTGTCGCAGACCCTGCTGCAGCACCACATGGAAGCGCTGGCCGCGCGCGACGTGCCGCGGCTGGCCAAGGCGCTGCAGGTGCCGGCGGCCCAGATCGTGCAGGCCATGGATGCCATACGGCGCCTCAACCCCAGGCCTGGCTGGAGCTTCGGCTCCACGCGCGTGGACTACATCGTTCCCGACGTGATCGTGCGCAGGGGACCGAGCGGCTGGAATGTGCAACTGAACCCCGCCGTCGTGCCGCGCGTGCGACTGAACAGCGTCTACGAGCAGCTGTTCCAGCGCCACCGCTGCACGGGCCAGGCCCAGCTGGCCGACCATCTGCAGGACGCGCGCTGGACCGTGCGCAATGTGGAGCAGCGCTTTTCCACCATCCTGGACGTGGCCCGGGCCATCGTGCGAAAGCAGGAGCTGTTCCTGGAGTTCGGCGCCATGGCCATGAAGCCGCTGGTGCTGCGCGAAATTGCCGAGGAAGTGGGTGTGCACGAATCCACCGTCTCGCGCGTGACCAACAACAAGTACATGGCCACGCCCACGGGCGTGTTCGAGCTCAAGCACTTCTTCTCGCGCCCCATGCTCAGTGCCAGCGGCAGCGCCTGCTCGGCCACGGCCATCCGCGAGCTGATCGGCGACATCATCGCGGCCGAATCCGATGCCCGGCCCCTGTCCGACGTCGATATCGCACGCCAGCTGGGCGCCCAGGGCCTGGTCGTGGCCCGCCGCACCGTCACCAAGTACCGCCAGCTGCTGCGCATAGCGCCGGCCGACAGGCGCAGGCGCCACGGCTGACACGGCACCTGCCGTCGCGGCCGCGGCCTTGCGATGGACCTTGGCGCCGCTGCCCGTGGCGGTGTGTCCTGCCAAGCCCCACTGCCGTGCAGCGGCTTGTCGCTCCCCCAGGTCCTGCCTTGTCCGACAGTTGCAGGCCGCCGTCCGGCCTAAGGTGAAGGCTCATGGATTGAAGGAGACCGCCATGGACACCCCTCCCCGCAGAGTGCACGCCCCCCTCGAACGCCAGCGCAGCGAGAACAACCACATCCGCGATGGCCGCTGGCCGCTGCGCATCGCCGCCCTCACGGCCGCCGTCGCACTGATCCTGGTGCTGATGTTCAACTTCATGGCACCCAGGGGGCGGCTGGATGCGCCCAGCGCCACCGGAACGCCAGCGACAGAACCCACCTCCTCAGCCTCGCCGGCCGCACCTGCCGCACCTGCCGCACCTGCCGCACCTGCCGCGCCTTCCATGACGCCGCCGCAGGCCGATCCGGCCACCGCACCCGCCACCACCGCGCCACGCTGAGCCCGCCTGCGCACTTGTATCAACCCTTCCCCTCAGGACAGCAGCAGCCATGAACCACCCCCTGCCCCACGCACCCAATATTCCCCAGGTGCCGACCACGCCCAACGACCCCGTGGCACCCGACGATCCCAACCGCCAGCCCGGCCGCCCGCGCGGACCCGAGCCGATAGATCCGCCCACCACGGCGCCCCCCATAGAATTGCCGCCCGCGCCCGAGCAGGAACAGACCCGCAAGGGAGAGTGACATGCCCCGAGGAGACCAATCCACCGATACCCATGAGCGAAAACGCCAGGCCCGGCACATAGTGCACAGCCACGAATCGCGCGGCGCAGGCCATGAAGAGGCCGAAAGGCGCCTGTGGGCCACCGTGGACAAGGACAGCGGCGGCGGCAGGCAATCGGGCTGCGGCCGGGGCTGGCAAGCAGCGCATTGCGCTGCCCGCAAGGGCGCCCGCAGGCGAGGCGCCGCACCTGCAGCGCAATCCGCCTCGCGATAGCTGCGCCGCCCCCGCGGCCCCGGCGCCTGGATCAACGACACAGGCCGGCCCGCGAAGTCGGCAATCCCGTGGGAGAACCCGTGAATTCAGAAGACGGTTTTGGATTCCTGCCGCAGCGCGGCGAAATGGCGGCACGCGTGCGCGCCCACGACTGGGAGGGCACGCCCCTGGGCTCGCCGCAGAGCTGGCCGCAAAGCCTGCGCAACGCCGCCAGCCTGATGCTGGGCTCGCGCTTTCCCATCATCATCTGGTGGGGCGATGACTTCCGGCTGATCTACAACGACGCCTACATTCCCTTCCTGGGCACCAGCAAGCACCCCAAGGCGCTGGGACAGGCCGGCGCGCAATGCTGGAGCGAGATCTGGGACGACATCGGCCCCATGCTGGAGGGCGTGCTGCGCACGGGCCAGGCCACCTGGTCCACCGATGCGCGCTACTTCTTCGACCGCGAGCTGCCGCAGGAAGAGGTCTTCGTCACCTTCACCTACGGCCCCATCCTGGCCGATGACGGCATCACCGTGCAGGGCGTGTTCTGTCCCTGCACCGACACCACCGAGAAAATCGTCAGCCGGCGGCGCCTGGAGACGCTGCACCGCCTGGGCATCCGCACGCTGGACATGCGCAGTGCCAAGGACGCGGGCGAAAAGGTCTGCGCCGTGCTGGATGAAAACCCCTACGACGTGCCCTTCGCCATCATCTACGAATGCCAGGCCGCCCCGGATGCAGGCAGCGCAGACACCGCTCCCCCGGCCTTCCAGCTGCTGTGCTCCACCGGCATGGACACCGACCTGGCGGCCGACCCCGCGCCCTGGCCGCTGGCCCAGGCCGTGCAATCGGGCCAGCCGGCCAACGTGGACCTGGCGCAGTTGGGCCTGACCCTGCCTGGCGGCCCCTGGCCCGAACCCTCGCGCCTGGCGCGCATCGTGCCCGTTCGCTGGTCGGGCGACGGCCAGGCCTCGGGCGTGCTGGTGCTGGGCGTCAGCCCGCGCCGCCCGCTGGATGCGGAGTACTGCGCCTTCCTCGATATGGTGGCAAGCCACACGGGCGGCGTTGTCGCGCACGCCGTGGCCTATGAGCAGGAAGCACGGCGCGCCCGGGCCCTGGCCGAGGTGGACCGTGCCAAGACCATGTTCTTCTCCAACGTCAGCCACGAGCTGCGCACGCCGCTGACGCTGATCCTGGGGCCGCTGGACGACGCCCTGCGCGAGCACGGCGGCCACCTGCCGCCCGATCAGGCGCAGATGGTCCACCGCAACGCGCTGCGCCTGCAAAAGCTGGTCAACGCCCTGCTGGACTTCGCGCGCATCGAGGCCGGGCGCATGCAGGCCAGCTACGAGCCCACGGACCTGGCCCGCGCCACGGCCGAGCTGGCCAGCGTGTTCCGCTCGGCCATGGAGCAGGCGGGCCTGCGGCTGCGCGTGGACTGCCCGCCACTGCAAGGGCCGGTCTACGTGGACCAGGACATGTACGAAAAGATCGTGCTCAACCTGCTGTCCAACGCCTTCAAGTTCACCTTGCAGGGCGAAATCGCCGTGGCGCTGCACGACGCGGGCCCTGCGGTGGAGCTGTCCGTCAGCGACACCGGCTCGGGCATTGCGCCCCAGCACCTGCCCCATCTTTTCCAGCGCTTTCACCGCATTCCGGGCAAGCCCGCCCGCACGCACGAGGGCACGGGCATCGGCCTGGCCCTGGTGCAGGAACTGGTGCGGCTGCATGGCGGCACCATCACGGTCACCAGCACGGAGGGCGAGGGCAGCCGCTTCACCGTGCGGCTGCCCAAGGGCAGCGCGCACCTGCCGGCCGAACAGGTGAACCCCATCGCGGCACCGTCAACCCCGCCGCCGCCGGGGCACGGCGCGGGCGCCCCGGCCGCACGCCAGCTCGTGGACGAGACGCGGCAGTGGGTGCCGGGCGAATCGCCCACGCACGCCCCGCACGGCGTGCCGGCTGGGGCCGAACCGCAAGGCCCCCGGCCGCGCATCGTCTGCGCCGACGACAACGCCGACATGCGCGGCTATATCGGCCAGTTGCTGCGTCCGCTGTACGAGGTGGAGGTGGCCGGCGACGGCCGGGCCGCGCTGGACTGCATCCGGCGCCAGCGGCCCGATCTCGTGATTGCCGACGTGATGATGCCCGTGCTCGACGGCTTCGAGTTGCTGCATGCGCTGCGCAGCGACGAGGCCACGCGCTCCATCCCCGTCATCATGCTGTCCGCGCGTGCAGGCCAGGAGGCCCAGGTCGAAGGCCTGCGCGCAGGCGCGGACGACTACCTGGTCAAGCCCTTTTCGGCGCGCGAGCTGCTGGCGCGCGTCGCCTCGCTGCTGCAGCTCGAGCGCGTGCGCGAGCAGGCCCATGCTGCCCTGCGCGCCAACGAGAAAAGGCTGCGCGCCATCATCGACCAGATGCCGGCGGGCGTGGGCGTGTCCGACATGGGCGGCACCATGGTGCTCAGCAATGCGCTCATGGACCGATTCGTCCCGCGCGCCATCCCGTCCACCCTTGCCGACCGCGTGCAGCGCTGGCGCGGCTGGGACGACAAGGGCCGGCCCATACCGCCCGAGAACTGGCCCGGCAGGCGCGCGCTGCGCGGCGAGGTGGTCATGCCGGGGCTGGAGATGCTGCACACCGACGACGAGGGCCGCGAATGGTGGATGCGCGTCAGCGCCGCTCCGCTGCGCGACGACGGCGGGCAGCTCGTGGGCACCTGCTCCATCATCCAGGACATCACCGAACTCAAGCGCGCCGAGCAGCACCTCAGGGAAGCCGACCGGCGCAAGGACGAGTTCCTGGCAACCCTGGCCCACGAGCTGCGCAATCCGCTGGCACCCATCAGCCACGGCCTGCAAATCCTCAAGCGCACCGTCCATGGCGACGACAGCGCGCGCCGCAGCCAGGAGATGCTGGAGCGCCAGGTCAACCACATGGTGCGCATGGTGGACGACCTGCTGGAGGTCTCGCGCATCACCACGGGCAAGGTCCAGCTGCGCAAGGAGGTGGTGGACCTGAACAACGTGCTGCAAGGCGTGGCGGCGGCCAGCCATGCGGTCATGGAATCCGGCAGCCACCAGCTTCGGCTGGAGCTGCCCGCCGAGACCCTGCTGCTGCCGGCCGACCCCGTGCGGCTGGCGCAAATGGTCACCAACCTTCTCAACAATGCCGCCAAGTACACCGATCCCGGCGGCCACATCGTGCTGGCGGCCTGGGCAGAGGGTGCGCAGGCCGTGATCTCCGTGCGTGACGACGGCATAGGCATCCCCGCCGCGCTGCTGGACAGGATCTTCGACATGTTCATGCAGGTGGACCGCGGCGGCCGCCGGGGCCAGGGGGGCCTGGGCATCGGCCTGACCCTGGTGCGCAGCCTGGTGGAGATGCATGGCGGCAGCGTGCAGGCGCTCAGCGAAGGTCCGGGCCAGGGCAGCGAATTGCGGCTGCGCCTGCCCTTGCCGGCCCATGCACCTGCCGATGCATCCGCCCATGCACCCGCCGATGTGCCCTCCCTGCCCGGCCCGGCCGCAGGCGCGCAGACCGGGGACGCGCCAGCCTTCGGCCGCATCCTGGTGGTCGATGACAACGCGGACGCCGCCGACACCCTGTCCATGCTGCTAGGGCTGCTGGGAGCCGAGGTCGAGATCGCCCGCGACGGCCCCGGCGCGCTGGCCATGCACGACGCCTTCAGGCCCGACGTCGTGCTGCTGGACATCGGCCTGCCCGGCATGGACGGCCTGGAAGTTGCGCGCCGCATCCGCGCCCGTCAGGGCCGCGACCAGGTCCTGCTGATCGCCCTCACGGGCTGGGGGCAGGAGGATGACCTGAGACGATCGCGCGAGGCCGGCATGGACCACCACCTGGTCAAGCCCGTGAGCTTCGACACGCTGGAGCGGTTGCTCAGGAGCCTGCGCACGTCTGCATGAGCACCGCCTTTGCGCGCGACAATCCCCGCTTCGCCCAGCCTGCCTGCGCCGCCTGCGCGGCTCGCGCGCCTGCCGCAGAACTCACCGAGACCCATGACCGCCCTGCCCCCCATCAATGCCGAGCGCCTTTGGCGCCGTGTCCAGACCCTGTCCACCTTCACCCTGCCCGACCGGCCCTGGACCCGCCGCGCCTTCTCGCCCGAGTTCGACCAGGCCCGCGCCTGGCTGCGCGCCGAGCTCGCGGCCGCGGGCATGCAGGTGCATCTGGATGAAGGCGGCAATCTGGTCGGCCGCCTGCCGGCTGCCCAGGCCGCTGCGGGCAGCGCAGAACGCGCCCCCATCTCCACCGGCTCGCACTGCGACACCGTGATGATGGGCGGGCGCTTCGACGGCATCATCGGCGTGCTGGCCGGCATCGAGGTGGCGCACTGCCTGCATGAAAACGGCATCGCCCTGCAGCACCCGTTCGAGGTGATCGACTTCCTGTCCGAGGAGCCCAGCGACTACGGCATCTCCTGCATCGGCAGCCGCGCGCTGTCGGGCAAGCTGGACGCCGCCATGCTGGCGGCACGCAACCCGCAAGGCGAAACCCTGGCCGAAGGCATGCGGCGCATCGGCGCACGGCCCGAGGCGCTGGACCGCCCGCTGCGCAGCGCCGGCGGCACGGCCGCCTTTGTGGAGCTGCACATAGAGCAGGGCCCGGTGCTGGAGCAGCGCGGCCTGCCCATTGGCGTGGTGACGAACATCGTGGGCATACGCCGCGTGGGCTTCACCGTGCACGGCCAGGCCGACCACGCAGGCACCACGCCCATGGACATCCGACAGGACGCGCTGGTGGGCGCGGCGCGCATCATCGATGCGGCCAACCGCAAGGCCGCTGCGCTCAATGGCCAGCCCCACTATGTGGTGGCCACCGTGGGCCGGCTCTCGCTCACGCCCAATGCCTCCAATGCCGTGCCCGGCCTGGTCGAGATGATGATGGAAGTGCGCAGCGACCACGCCGGCGTGCTGGAGAGCTTCCCCGAGGAACTGCTGGCCGAAGTCCTGCCCGGCCTGGCCGCCCTGCGCGTGCGTGCCGAGATGGCCGACGTGAGCCGCTCCGAGCCCACGGACTGCGCTGGCCTGGTCATGCAGGGCGTGGAGCAGGCCTGCGACAACCTGGGCTACGCCCACATGCGCATGCCCAGCGGCGCCGGCCATGACGCCGTCTACATGGCGCCCACCGGCCCCATGGGCATGATCTTCATCCCCTGCCTCCACGGCCGCAGCCACGCGCCCGAGGAATGGATAGAGCCGTCCCAGCTGCTGGACGGCACCCGGGTGCTGTACGAGACGGTGCGCGTGCTGGACAGGCAGTTGGCGCAGGGCTGAGCGCCTGGCCTGCGGCCAGGCACCAAGGCGGCATAAAATAGCCCGCTTCCCTCTGGAGCAGGCACAAGCTGCTCCTTGGTGGAAGCCCCTGTGGCACAGATTGCGGAAATCCGCCCAAATAGCGGGTTTCCCAATGCAAGATGGCGGAACCACCCTCCCCGATCATCGACAACCCACCGCATGGGCGGCCCGGCACTGCCGGTCCGCTGCGAGAGGGTTGCACCGCCCCATCAGACCCTGGAGTTTCTTCTTTCATGTTCCGCCAACTGATCACCTGCACCGCCGTGGCCGCCGCCATGGGCCTGAGCTTTTCCGCAGCCGCCCAAGGTGCGGCTGCCGACTATCCGAACAAGCCCGTGCGCATGATCGTGCCCTTCCCGCCCGGCGGCGGCACCGACATCCTCGCGCGCGTGGTGTCCAACAAGCTCACCGAAGTCAGCAAGTGGACCGTGGTGCCCGACAACCGCGCGGGCGCAGGCGGCACCATCGGCATCACCGAGGCCGCCAAGGCGGCGCCCACGGGCTACGACATGGTCATGGGCCAGAAGGACAACGTGGTCCTGGGCCCCTACCTCTACAAGAACCTGCCCTGGAACCCCGTCAAGGACCTGGTGCCCGTGGCCCACGTGGCCTACACGCCCATCGTGATCGCCACCAGCGTGAACTCGCCCTACAAGACCCTGGCCGACATCGTGGCCGCTGCCAAGCAGCACCCGGGCAAGGTGACCTACGGCTCGCCGGGCAATGGCACCAGCATCCACCTCTCGGGCGTGCTGCTGGAGAAAGCGGCGGGCATCCAGCTGGTGCACGTGCCCTACAAGGGCTCCAACCCGGCCCTGATGGATGCGCTGGCCGGCAACGTGGACCTGCTGGTGTCCTCCGTGCCCTCGGCCATCGGCCAGATCAAGGCCGGCAAGCTGCGCGCCATCGCCGTGACCTCGGCCAAGCGCTCGTCCTCGCTGCCCGACACGCCCACGCTGGCCGAATCGGGCCTCAAGGGCTTTGACGTGAGCACCTGGTACGGCCTGTTCATGCCCAAGGGCACGCCCACGGCCATCGTGACCAAGGTCAACGCCGAAGTGAACAAGCTGCTGGCCATGCCCGAAGTGCGCGACGCCATCCAGACCCAGGGCGCCGAGCCCCAGTCCATGACCGTGGCCGACTTCGACAAGATGTTCCAGGCCGACTTCAGGCAGTCCAAGCAGATCGTCGAGTCCTCGGGCGCCAAGATCGAGTGACGCCGCGTCTCCTTGATGCAGATCAGACTGATCTGCATCAAGGGGCGATGTGACAGTCCCGTGAATACTTCTCCGGAAATCATCGAATTCCTGGAGAACGCCATGGCATTGCTGGTCTGGGTCCCCGAGCTGGACACCGGAATTGCAGAGATCGACAGGCAGCACCGCCGCATCGTCGACTACATCAACAAGCTCTACGAGCTGCGCTCCTCGCCCGACCGCGAGGCCCTGGGCGATGTCATCGGCGAGATGATCGACTACACCGTCTCGCACTTCGTGTTCGAGGAAAGCCTGATCGAGAGCGCCGGCTACATGTTCGCCGGCCCGCACAAGAAGGTGCACGAGCTGTTCACGCGCCGCGTGATCGAGATGCAGACCCGCTTCGATGCCGGCGAGGACGTGGCCGCCGAGCTGCACGGCATGCTCTCGCGCTGGCTGTTCAACCACATCCGCAACGAAGACACCGGCTACGTGGACTCGGCCAAGGCCTATCTGCGCATGGCGCGCGAGTCCAGTCCTGCCGCCGAGAAGGAAAGGCTCAAGAACGAAGTGCTGCAGGAGCTGGAACTGCAGCGCAAGAAAAAGGGCTGGCTGGCACGGCTGCTCAATCGCTGATCGCCCTCTCCCCCTGCAGCGCACCAATAAAAACGGCTCCCGAAGGAGCCGTTGACGTTTCACCCGGCGAAGGGCCGAGCGGCCCGGGGATTACTCGCGCACCACCAGCACCGGCACGCGCACGGCGCCCAGCACGCGCTGGGTCACGCTGCCCAGCATCAGCTTTTCCAGGCCACGGCGGCCTTGCGAGCCCATGATGATCAGGTCGGCGCCCGTGCTCTCGAGCACGCGCACGATGCCTTCGTGCACCGCATGGCCTTCGCCCACCACGGTGGTGGCGGTGATGCCGGCCTCGTCGGTGATCTTCTTGACGGCGTCCAGCGTGGTGTTGGCCTCGGCCGTGGCCGCGCTCAGGTACTGCGACTGGCCGTAGGCGAAGTCGGCGCCCACGCCCGTGAACGGATAGGGGTCCACCACGTAGACCGCCGTCAGCGTGCTGCCAAAGACCTTGGCCAGCTCCACGCCCTTGTGGACCGCCAGCATCGAGCTGTTGGAGCCGTCCACGGGAACCAGGATGTGCTTGAACATGCGTTTTCTCCTTTGTGCTTGGCCGCCCTCAGGAATCGGGGGCGGCCGGGTCGATGAACCAAAGTGTGCGCCCATCATGCGCCAGCGTCTTGAGCTGCATCAATCCTTGCGGCGACGCGTCAGCTCCGAGCCCTGGAAACCCTGGCGGCGATAGGTCAGCACCAGGGTATCGCGCACGCCGCCCAGCTGCTCGGGCTGTATGGGCGTGGTCTCGTGGATCATGCGGGCATCGTCCAGCAGCATCACCGACCAGGGCTCGGTCAGCGTGAAGCGCTGGCCGCTGGGGCCCGTGGCCTCGAAGATGCGCGTCTCGCCGCCCTTCACGCCCTCGCGCCCGACCAGGATCACGGCCACCAGGTCCACGCCGTCGCGGTGCGCGCCTTCGGGCGTGGGCCGGCCAATGCCGTCCGTGGTGTCGATGCGGAACTGGTGGGACTCGATGAACCAGCGCTCGTGCTGCACATCATCGCCCTGGGCGCAGAACACCTGGTCGGACAGGCCCGCCAGCGCCAGCAGCAGGCGGCTCCAGGTGGCGCTTTGCGCCGTGGCATCGCGCATGGGCTCGAACATGCGCAGCATGCCGCCATGCAGGGCGTTGTACTCCACCGGCTGCCAGTGCGCGCGGTGCTCCACCTGCTGCAGCCCGTCCTGCCCCGCGATGAAGCAGGAATGGCGGCGACGCCGGTAGCGGCCCCCGTCCTTGAGAAAGGCATCGGGCGGCAGCTGGGCCCAGTCGGCATCGAGCGCATGCAGCTCGGTCAAGGACACGCCCGCCCAGGCCGCGAATTCGTCGGGGCGCAGCACCGCATAGCCTGCGTCGCGCAGCGACTGCGCTGCATTCTGGGGAGCGATATAGGGAGGGGGAAACGTGATGTGCGCCATAACCTGCCAAGCTTACTCCTCGCCCGTGCCCGTCCGGGCGAGGCGGCCTGCAAATTTGCGCAATGCTGTGGCGACAGGCGCGCATCAATGCGGGCGCAGCCTCGGCGGCGCCCGGGGCCTCACGCCGGCCCTCACACCAGCGGCAACCCCACATAGTTCTCCGCCAGCGAGGTCGAGCCTGCCCGGGAGTTGACGATGTAGTCCAGCTCCGCCTCCTGCACCTTGGTGTCGAAGCCGCCTGCATCGGGGAAGCGGTGCATGAGCGAGGTCATCCACCACGAAAAGCGCTCGGCCTTCCAGACGCGGCGCAGGCATTGCTCGGAGTAGCCGTCGATGCCTTCGGGCGCCTTGTCGCGGTAGTACTGCGCGAAGGCGCTGGACAGGTAGCCCACGTCCGAGGCGGCCAGGTTCAGGCCCTTGGCGCCCGTGGGCGGCACGATGTGGGCCGCGTCGCCGGCCAGGAACAGGCGGCCGAAGCGCATGGGCTCGGTCACGAAGCTGCGCAGCGGGGCAATGCTCTTTTCCAGCGAGGGGCCGGTCACCAGGCGCTCGCGTGCCTCGGGGTCCAGGCGCAGGCGCAGTTCGTTCCAGAAGGCCTCGTCGCTCCAGTCCTCGACCTTTTCGGTCAGCGGCACCTGCAGGTAGTAGCGGCTGCGCGTGGCGCTGCGCTGGCTGCACAGTGCGAAGCCGCGCTCGGTCTGGGCGTAGATCAGTTCGTGCGAGACGGGCGGCGTGTCCGACAGCAGGCCCAGCCAGCCGAAGGGGTAGACCTTCTCGAAGGTGCGCACCTTGTCCTGGGGCACGCTGGCGCGGCAGATGCCGTGAAAGCCGTCGCAGCCGGCGATGAAGTCGCATTGCAGCTCATGGACCTGGCCGTCCTTTTCGTAGCGCACGACGGGGCTGTCGCCATCGAAGCCCACGGGCTGCACGTTGCTGGCCTCGTAGACGGTGGTCAGGCCCTCGGCGGCGCGCGCTTCCATCAGGTCGCGCGTGACCTCGGTCTGGCCGTAGACCATGACGCGCTTGCCGCCGGTCAGGCCGTGCAGGTCGATGCGGTGGCGCTGGCCGCCGAACAGCAGCTCGATGCCGTCGTGCGGCAGGCCTTCTGCGCGCATGCGGGCATCGGCGCCGGCCTGCTCCAGCAGGTCCACCGTGACCTGTTCCAGCACGCCGGCGCGGATGCGGCCCAGCACGTAGTCGGCGCTGCGCTGCTCGATGATGACGTTGTCTATGCCCGCGCGGTACAGCAGCTGGCCGAGAAGCAGGCCGGCAGGGCCTGCGCCGATGATGGCGACTTGGGTACGCATTGATCTGTCTCCGTTGCGTTGTTCGATGTCATGGCCGGTTCATGCCATGGCCTGGTCCCAAGACTAGTTTTGAGGCAGCGCAAAGACGAGGGGCTGGCACATGAGTTGCGCGGTGATCGCGCAATCTGCGCGACAATCGCGCACTACCTGCATGCCCGCCCTCCCCGCCCATGAACCAGCCCTTTCCCATCGACCCCGATGACTTCATCGCCGGACTGGCCAAGGGCCTGGCCGTGCTGGAGAGCTTCGACACCGAGCGCCAGCGCCTGAACGCCACCATGGCGGCCGAGCGCTCTGGCATCACGCGCACGGCCGCGCGCCGCCATCTGCTGACCTTGACGCACCTGGGCTACCTGGAGACGGACGGAAGCCATTTCTGGCTGGCGCCCAAGGTGCTGCGGCTGTCGGGCAGCTACCTGGCCTCGGCGCGGCTGCCGCGCATCGTCCAGCCCGTGCTCTACCGGCTGGCGGCGCAGACCCAGCTGTCGTTTTCCTGCGTGGTGCGCGATGGCCACGAGGTGGTCATCGTGGCGCGCAGCGCCCTGCACGAGCGCGGCCAGCGCCTCATGGCCCACGGCCTGCACCTGGGCAGCCGCCTGCCCGCCCATGCCACCTCCACGGGCCGCGTGCTGCTGGCCGCCCTGCCTGGGGCCGAGCTCAGGCAATGGCTGGCCTCGCACGACCTGCGGCGCCTGACCGCCCACACGGTCACCGACAGCGCAGCGCTCGAAGGCGTGCTGGACGAAGTGCGCCGCCAGGACTTCTGCCTGGCCCTGGAAGAGCATGAGCTGGCCGTGCAGGCCCTGGCCGTGCCGCTGCGCAACATGGAGGGGCGCACGGTGGCCGCGCTCAACATCGTGACCTCGCCCCAGCGCATGGCGCCGGCCGACATGGTGGCCGAGCTGCTGCCGCTGCTGCAGGAGGCGGCGCGGGAGCTGCGGCCGTTGCTCTGAGGCCTGGCTGAACCGCCGCCGTCGCTGCAACCGCTCAGAGCGGCGCGCACACCTGCTGGCTCAGTTCGCGCAGGGCCAGAGAAGTCTTGCGGATCAGCGGCGTGGCCTTTTTCTTGGCCGACTGCGCCAGGCACAGCGTGCTCACCACATGGGGCGATTCGATGGGAATGCCCACCAGCTCGGCATCGGTCAGGTGGCTGCGCATGGCGCTGTCGGTCAACGCGGCGTAGCCGTAGCCGCCGCGCACCAGGTCCAGGATGGCCGGCACGCTGGACACTTCCCAGACCACGTTGAGCTTGACCTGGGACAGCGTGGCCTGGGCCTCCATCAGCTTGCGGAAGATCTGGCCGTGCTGCGGCATGATCAACGGAAACTGCGACAGCTCGTCAAAGCGCACGCTGCTGCGCCCGCCCAGCGTGCGCGCCGGGCCGATCAGGCACAGGCGCTCTTCCAGCACGGGCGTGACCTCGATGTGCGGATGCGGCTCGGGCGTATAGACCAGGCCCAGGTCCATGCGGCCCGAGGTCAGCCATTCGGCGATATTCATGGAAAAGCCCTCGACCACGGCCAGCCGGGCCTTGGGCATGTCCTTGCTGAACAGATCGATCAGCGGCAGCGTCAGGCGCCGCGCCAGGCTGGGCGGCAGGCCCACCACGATGCGGCCCACGGGCTCGTCGCGCTGGCTGCCCAGATCCTCCTTGGCCAGCGCCACGCGCTGCATGATGGCGTGGCCGTGCTCCAGCAGGCGGCGGCCGGCGTCGGTCAGGGTCACGCCGCGGCCGGTGCGGATCAGCAGGGTTTCGCGCAGCTCGGTCTCCAGCGCCCGCACCTGGCGGCTCAGTGCGGGCTGGGCCGTCTCCAGCAGCACGGCCGCCTTGCTGAAGCTGCCGGTCTCGGCCACATGCACGAACGTCTCTATCTGCTGCAAATTCATGTTCTCTCGCCTCCTCACTTATGCCATTTTGCTATAGCTGCTAGCGCCAGCCACGGCTAGGTGCTTTGCAACGAACTGACACAATGCGGCGACTGGATGATCCAGCCGCTCCCGCAAGAGAGCGTAAAAACAAGAGCAGCCTGTGCCTTGCCGGCATAGGACCAAGCCACCCAGCAAGCCCAACAGCGACTCGGAGACAAACCATGAAAGACAGCGCCTTCCGCATCAATCGCCGCCAGGCGGGCCTCGCCCTTGGCGCCCTGGCCATGGGCGCCCTGGCACCCGCGCGTGCCCAGTCGGGTGCCGCCGCCAACTGGCCCACCAAGCAGGTGCGCATCATCAACCCCTTCCCCGTGGGCGGCGGGCCGGACGGCACCTCGCGCCTGGTGGCCGACAAGCTGGCGCGCCTGTGGAACCAGCCCGTCATCGTGGAAAACCGCCCGGGGGGCAACGGCTTCATCGCCATCGAGGCCTTCAAGCGCGGCGCCACCGACGGCACGGACATCATCCAGCTGGACAACGTCCACCTGGCCGCCTATCCCCACCTGTTCAAGAAACTGCCCTACAGGATCGACAAGGACTTCGAGGTCGTCCTGCCGCTGTTTCGCACCTTCTTCTTCGTCTGCGTGCCGGTCAACAGCCCCTACAAGACCGTGGCCGACCTGATTGCCGACGCCAAGGCGCGCCCCGGCAAGCTCAACTACGGCTCGTGGTCCGTGGGCAACCCGGTGCACCTGGGCTCGGCCCTGCTGGAGTCGCTGACGGGCACCAAGATGGAACACGTCATCTACAAGGAAACCAGCCAGCTGTACACCAGCGTGGCCACGGGCGAGCTGGCCTTTGCGCTGGGCTCCTCGGGCACGGCCGGCCCGCTGATGCGCTCGGGCAAGCTGCGCTTCCTGGCCGTGCTGGCGCCCCACCGCCTCAAGGGCTATGAAGACGTGCCCACCGTGGCCGAATCGGGCGGCCCGGCCGATGCCGTGGTCACCGGCTGGAATGCCTTTGCCGTCTCCAAGTCCACGCCGCCCGCCGTGGTCGAGAAGATCCGCCAGGACACCATGAAAGTCCTGCGCGAGCCCGACATCCAGCCCAAGTTCCAGACCTTCGGCTACGAGAACTACTTTCCCACGCCCGAAGAGTTCAAGGCCTTCATCGTCGAAGAGAACAAGCGCTTTGGCGACGTGATCCGCCGCGCCAAGATCGAGCTGTAAGCCACAGGCCACAGCAGGCGCAGACGCAAAAAAGCCGCCGCGCCGCAAGGCCGGCGGCTTCTTTCATGCCGTCTTCAGCGCGACAGCCCGCGCGCCGCAATCGGCCACAGCGCGTGCACCGTGCCGCCCTGCAGCACCACCAGCTCGTCGTGCAGGTTGAATGTCGGGTCCACGTGCGAGGGCAGCAGCTGCAGCACGCTGCCCAGGGCGGGCGCCTGGGCGCCAGGCTCCACGCATACCACGCTGTGCTCGTCATTGATGGCCACGCAGCGCAGGCCCGGCGTGCCGTAGACGGCGGGCGGGCCGCATTCGGCCGAGGTGGATTTCAGGCCCGCATCGAGGATGACGCGGTCCGGCGCGGGCGTGCTCATCACCGTGGACAGCAGGAACAGGCTGCGGCGAAAGGCCAGCGCCCCGCCCCATTCGTTGGCGCCGTAGTCACCATCCATGAAGGCATAGGAGCCCGGCTGCAGCTCGGTGTAGACGCCGCTGGCCGCATCGAACTCCACGCTGCCCGTGCCGCCGCCCGTGATGGTGTGGCACGCCAGGCCGTTGTCGCGCAGCAGCTGCGCGCAGGCCGCCGCCCGGCTCGCAGCCTCCTGGCAGGCCTGCGCACGCTCTTCGCGGCTGCGCCGGTGCTGCGCCGCTCCGTGGTAAGCCTGCAGGCCCGCGAAATTCAAGCCCGGCAGATCACGCGCCTGCCGCGCCAGGTCCAGCACGGCATCGGCACCGGGCACGCCGCAGCGGCCCTGGCCCACGTCCACCTCCACCAGCACGTCGATCTCCACGCCCGCCTGCGACATGGCCTCGGACAGCTGCACCAGGTTGGCCGCGTTGTCCACGCACACGGCCATGCGCGCACTGCGCGCCAGCCGGGCCAGCAGCGCGTGCTTGGCCGGCCCCACGACCTCGTTGCTGATCAGGATGTCGCGCACGCCGGCCGCCACAAAGGGCAGCGCTTCGCTCACCTTCTGGCAGCAGATGCCACGCGCGCCCAGCGCCAGCTGGCGCAGCGCGATCTGGGGGCACTTGTGCGCCTTGGCATGCGGGCGCAGCGCCACGCCATGGCGGTCGGCCCAGTCCTGCATGGTGCGCAGGTTGGCATCGAAGGCCGTCAGGTCCAGCGCCAGGCTGGGTGTGTCGATGCGATCGAGCGGATCGCCGGGCCGTGCGGCAGGCTCCATTGCCAGGCCGCTGGCGTCATCGTGCAAGGGCATGGTGCTGTGCCTCATTCCTGCGGGGGCGCGTACTGGGCGATGACCTCGGCCTCGGTCATGGTCGGCGTCTGGTTGGCGAAGTCGTAGTAGCCGGGCTTTCTGTCGATGTAGATCTGCGTGGCCAGCTCGAAGTCCTGCGACTCGAAGGCGCCGGCCAGCACGAAGTACTCGCCCGTGGCGTGCAGCCGGTAGTACAGGTGCGTGCCGCATTGCCTGCAGAAGGCGCGCTCGGCCCATTCGGAGGAGGCATAGGTGCCTATGTGCTCGCCGCCCTCGAACTTCACATCGGGCCCGCAATGCACCGCCAGCATGGGGCCACCGCCCCAGCGCCGGCAGTACCCACAGTGGCAGGCCCCGATTTCCCGGGCCTGGGGAGAGACAAAGCTGACAGCGCCGCAAAGACAGTGACCGTTCATGGTGCGTGGACCTTTCCGTGGGTTGCGAGCACCTGGGATTATTCACAGGTGTCGCGCATCATAGGCGATGGCGGGCCGCCTGCAAATCGCCGCGCCCTACACTGCGCGCCATGCGACTTTTTCATTTCAGCGAAGACGGGGACATCCGGCAGTTCCAACCCCGCCCGGTCCTGAAGGCGGCCCCCCGCCGCCAGGGACAGGAGTGGCTCAACGGCCCCCTGGTGTGGGCCATCGCACAGACGCATCAGCGGCTGTACCTGTTTCCGCGCGAATGCCCGCGCATCGTCATATGGCCGCACGAGCACAGCACCAGCGAAGACAGGGCCCAATGGCTGAACGCCCTGCCCGATGGAGCGCTGGCCGTGGCCTATGTGGAGACCGCCTGGGCCGCGCGCCTGCAAGCGGCCCGGATACACCGGTACGAGCTGCCGGCCGATACGTTTGAAAGCCTGGAGGACGCCGGCATGTACGTGAGCCGGCAGGCCGTGCAGCCCCTGCGCCGGGACCTGCTGGTCGATCTGCCGCAAGCAATAGCGGAATGCGGCACCGAGCTACGCATCGTCGATTCCCTGCAGCCGCTGCGCGGCGTCTGGGACAGCTCGCTGCATGCCAGCGGCATACGGCTGCGCAATGCGGCCAGCTGGGCCTGAGCACCGGACGCCACAGCGATGGCGGCGGCGACGGCAACCATGGGCAAGCACGTAGGCAAAAACAGGCAATTGCATTCGGACGTACGCTATAGTAACGAACGGTATCAAAAGCACGGTCTGCCGTATGACAAATGGACGACTGGATACCCTCCAGGAGGATACCCAACCGAGGCTGAAATGCACGATGCCATCACCAACCCCACGCAAGCTGCGGTGACCCCGGTGGCGCCAGCCCCCCTGGAAATACCCGATTACGAACTGCTGGAAACCTTGGGATCGGGTGGCTACGGCACCGTCTACCGTGCGCGACACCGGCGCACGGGTGCATCGGTGGCCATCAAGGTCGTCAGGCTGCAGGAAGGCGGCCGCCAGGTGGAGCGCTTCCACCGCGAGACCATGCTGTGCGCGTCCCTGCACCATCCCCACATCGTCCAGTTGCTGGACAAGGGCGAGCAAGGCGACTGCGTCTACGGCGTCTTCGAATATGTGCCCGGCGAGACCCTCAAGAGCCTGATCCGCCGCCAGGGCGTGCTGACGGCCGCCGAGGCCGGCCGCCTCATGGCCGAGGTGCTTGATGCGCTGGACTGCGCGCATGCCGCCGGCATCGTGCACCGCGACCTCAAGCCCGACAACGTGATGGTCACCTCCACGGGCGCGGTGCGGCACGCCATGGTGCTGGACTTCGGCATTGGCACCGTGATCCCGCAGTTTGCCGGCCCGCAGGTCTCGCAGCTCACCATGGGCGACGAATGCCTTGGCACGCCCGCCTACAGCGCCCCCGAGCAGCTGCGCGGCGAGCCGCCCAGCGCCCGCACCGACCTGTATGCCTGGGGGCTGATGTTCCTCGAATGCCTGACGGGCACGCCCGCCGTGCAGGGCGCCTCGGTGGCCGAGATCGTGCACCGCCAGCTCAGCCCGCAGGAAGTGCAGCTGCCGCCGGCCATCTCCACCCACCCCATCGCCACCTTGCTGCGCAAGGCGCTCAAGAAGCGGCCTGCGGAGCGCAGCGACTCAGCGGCGGCCCTGCTCAGGGACCTCATGCGCGTGCGGCTGGACGATCTGGTGGGCCAGTTGCCCGCCGCCGCCCAGGTGCAGCAGGCGGACCTGACACGCACCGTGGCCACCACACGCGTGTTCTCCGAAGTGCGCCAGCTCACCGTGCTGTGCTGCAGCGTCTCCCTCTGGCCGGGCAGCGACACCCACGGCATGGACGGCACGACGGGCACCTCAAGCCAGCCCTCGCAGGGGCTGAACATCGAAGACATCGAGCTGCTGCAGCGCGAGGAACTCACGCTATTCTCCGACGTTGCCACCCGGCGCGGTGGCATGCTGGCGGGCACGCTGGGCGACCGCATGCTGGTGCTCTTCGGCTACCCGCACACCAGCGACACCGATGCCCGCCAGGCCGGCATGACGGCCCAGGAGCTGCTGACGCTCAGCCGCAGCCGCGCGGCCGCCATCGAGCAGGTCCACGGACTGCACCTGGGAATCCGCATGGGCCTGCACACCGGCATGGCTGTGGTGGTCGGCGGCGAAGCACCCTCGGGCCATGCCGTCAACGTGGCCATGCGGCTGGAGGCCATCGCCGATGCGGGCACCCTGCTGGCCAGCGAAAGCAGCCACCGCCTGCTGTCGCGCCATGCGCGCTTCGAGAAGGCCGGCAGCCTGCGCCTGCCCGGCCAGCCCACGGGCATGCAGACCTATCGCCTGGAGCTGGAGCAGCCAGCCGAGCTACTGCAGGGACCTGTGTCCGATGCAGCCTTGCAGTGCATAGGCCGCGAACCCGAACTGCAACGCCTGCACGACGCATGGGCGCGGGCCCGCGAAGCCGGGGGCAATGCGCTGTGGATTCGCGGCGAGCCGGGCATCGGCAAATCCTGCCTGGCCGACATGCTGCTCGTCCACGCCAGGACACAGGGCGCGAACACCGTGGTGCTGCAATGCCAGCCCGAGCACCGCAACACCGCGCTGACCCCTTTCCTGGGCCTGATACGGCAGCGGCTGGAGGCGGCCGATCCCCCGCAGGACCACCGCGAGCAGATGCGCGAAGCCCTGCGCGCCGCAGGCTGCGATGCCGAGGCCGCCCTGCCCATTCTGTGCGCCTGGCTCTCGCTGCCCCTGGGCGACTGCGAGCCCAGCCGCATCTCGGCCGTCATGCAAAGGGCGCTGCTGCTGCAGTCCACCGCGCAATGGCTGCTGCACATGTCCGAAGCCGAGCCCCTGCTGCTGGTCGTCGAGGACGTGCACTGGGCCGACCCCACCAGCATCGAACTGCTGGAGCAACTGGTAGCGCGCCTGCCCGGGCGGCGCGTGCTGCTGGTGCTCACGGCGCGTCCGCAGTGGCAACCGCCCGAAGGCCTGCAGGCCGACTGCGTGGACGTGCGGCGGCTGGAAGACGCCCAGGCCACCGAACTGGCCCGCCAGACGCTGGCACCGCGCCGGCTCAGCCCCGCCGTGATCCGCCACGTGGTGGAGCGCACCGACGGCGTGCCGCTGTTCATCCAGGAAATGGCGCGCATGCTGCTGGATGCCCACCTGGTGGAGGAAGACGGCGTCTGGGACTTTCGCCATGCCGGGCTGCCGGCCGCCATTCCGCTCACGCTGCGCGACTCGCTGGTCAGCCGCTTTGACCGCATCGGCCCGCTCAAGCCCCTGCTGCAGCTGGCCGCCACCATGGGCCGGCACTTCGAGTTCGACCTGCTGTGCGCCTGCGTGGAACGCCCGCAGGGCGAAGTCGGGCAGGAACTGGCCGCCCTGGGCCAGGCCGGCTTGGTGATTGCCGACGAACGCGCGGGCCCGGGCGCCTACATGTTCCGCCACGCGCTGATCCGGGACACGGCCTACGAATGCATGCTGGTATCGCAGCGCCGGCTGCTGCACCGCGACGTGGCCCTGGCCCTGATGCAGCACCAGCCGCAGCGCGTTGCGGCGGAACCCGCAGGCGTGGCCCAGCACTGGGCGGACGCCGGAGACCACGCCCAGGCCGTGGCCCTGGCCGTGCGGCAGTTGCGCATCACCCAGCTGCGCTCGCTCAACGATGAAACCATTGCCTACGCGCGCCACATCGACGACTGGCTGCAACAGCTCCAGGGCGTGGCCCAGCGCGAGGCGCGGCTGGACGTCAACAGCTACGTGACCCAGGCGCTGATGAACAAGCACGGCTGGGCCCATGCCCAGGTGGTGGAAAGCATCGCGCTGTCGCAGGAGCTGCTGGCCGGCCCGGGCGCCAACGCCGTGGCCGACTACAAGCAGGTGCAGCACCTGTGGATGCTGATCACCTACCACCACGTGGCCAGCAACCGCGAGGAAGTGCGCCAGCTCAGCCACCGGCTGCTGGAGCAGGCCGTGCGCCAGCAGGACACGGGCGTGCTGGTGGCCGCCCAGACCTACCTGGGACTGGCCCACTACTCCGACGGCCGATTCGAGCAGGCCGAAGAAGCGCTGACCGACGCCATCACCCGCTACGACCCCGTGGCCCATGCCCACCATGCGGCCGAGTTCGGCTTCGACACCCGTGTCTGGGCCACCTGCGGGCGCGCCCTGGTGCGCTGGTTCGCCGGCTTCGGGCAGGCCGCGCTGGCCGATGCGGCCGACGCCGTGCGCCTGGCGCACGAGGTCTCGCACATTCCCTCGCTGAGCATGGCCCTGCTCTACCAGGGCCTGGTCCACCAGGCGCGCGGCGACCGGGCCAGCGCGCTGGCCACCACGGGCGAGCTGCTGGACATCACGGCCCGCTACGGCCTGCCAGCGTTCTCGGGCTATGCGGACATCATCCGCTGCTGGGCCCTGGGCGAGGGCACGGCAAGCGAAGACAGCGAAGGCATAGCGCGCGCCAGCGCAACGGCGCAGGTGCTCTGGGACATGGGCTGCCGCTACTGCCAGACCTACTACCGCTCCTTCGTCGCCGAAATGCTGGCGGCCAGCGGGCGCTGGACCGAGGCCCTGGACAAGATCGACGAATGCCTGCGCCTGGCCGACGTGCTGGACGAACGGCTGCACAGCAGCGAGCTGCACCTGAAGAAGGCCCGCTTCCTGCTGGCCATGGGCGCCGACCACGCGGCCGTGCAGGACAGCCTGGCCCAGGCGGCCGGGACTGCGCGCACTGCCGGCAAGTACCGCACCGAAACCGAGGCACTGGCCCTGTCGCAGGCCCTGGCACCCGCCAGGCCGGACGTGGGCGCGCGCCTGAGTGAGCTGGCCGCGCTGCGGCCTGAACTGTCCGTGCACCTGTCCGGGCCCCTGCCCGGCCAGGCGCATTTTTCTTGAACCGAGGATGAAGTCACATGACCACCCAGCTGCAGAATACTGAACCGTTGCTCGCATTCCGCCTTGCCTACCTGCGGGCCATCGCCCGCTCCTGGCAGGATGACGCCTACCGCCGTGACCTGCTGGGGCAGCGCGACATCCAGCCCATGCTGCACCGCGACTTCAACCTGCCGACCCAGTGGCCCCAGGTCGATGTGTCGCTGCGCCTGAGCGACGACCCCACCCAGCGCGCCGAATGGAAGCCCGTGCTCACGGCCGGCTGGATCGGTCCCGACGATGAATTCGTCATCGTCCTGCCCCAGGCGCCCCAGACCCATGCCTCCGAGGCCCTGGCCGCCTACTACCAGCTGTTCCCCAACTTCATGGGCGTGAGCACCTCGTTCGAGGAACCGAACAACGGCATGCTCAGGGCTGCCCTGCCCACGGGCCTGGGCATCCCCGGCGGCGGCCCCGACTCGCTGCTGGCCTTCGGCGGCGTGGTGTTGCGCGCCATCGCCCTGGCCTGGCAGTCGCCCGAGTTCCACGCGGAGCTGACGCGTGACGACGGCAAGGACAAGGCCCCCGTGCTGAGCCAATGGCTGGGCTACAACAACCCGTTCAACTTCCAGGTCCGCTTCGAGACCGAACAGGCCTTCACCTGGGACGCCGCGCGCGGCGAGTGGAACCTGCAGCGCGCAGACGGCACGGCCATCAAGAACGGCATCGTGCTGAACTACCCGGTGGCACCCGCCGAGCAGGACCTGTGGGCCATCGCCCTCACCTCCTACAACAACACCGGTGACGCCTATCCCTTCACCTGCTGATACGGCACCGGCGCAGCTGCAAGGGGCCACGGCCACCTTGCTGCTGACGCTGGCGGCACGTGCCCGCGCTGCAGGTGCGGCAGCTCCCCCGGAGCTGCACGACCTGCCGCCCTTTGCCGACCCCGAGGCGTGCCGCATCGTGGCGGCGCTGCCCCAGGCCAGCGAGGCGCACGCCGCCGACCCCGCCTTTGTGCGCAGCGTGGTGCTGCGCACGCAGCTGTTCGACCGGCTCACCACGCAATTCCTGAGCGCGCATCCGTCCGGCCTGTGCATTGCGCTGGGCGCGGGCCTGTGCACGCGGCGCAGCCGCCTGGCGGCCCTGGCCGGCACCGCACGCTGGCTGAACGTGGACCTGCCCGACGCCATTGCGCTGCGCGATCAATACATGGACGGCGACGAAACCCGCCTTGCCTGCTCCATCCTCGACACCTCCTGGCTGGACGCCGCCGCCCTGCCCGGCAGCCAGCCCGTTCTGGTGCTGCTCGAAGGCGTCTGCCCCTACCTTCCCCAGGCGCCGCTGGAGGCCATGCTGCAGCAGCTGGCCCAGCGTTTTGCCGCGCCCGGCAGCCCGCCGTGCACCGTGGTGCTCGACCATGTGCACCCGGCCCTTGCACGGCTGCCCATGCAGGTGGGCGGCATGCGGCTGCCCGTCGTCTCCGGCTTTGCGGACGGCGCCCAGATGGAGCGCATCCACCCCGCCATCCGCATCAGCCTGCAGGAGCACCTGTATGCCCGGTTCTCGCAGCAGCACCAACTGTTCGAGACCGCCTTCCACGCCACCACCGGCCAGCACCCGTATGCCGTCGTCCGCCTTGAACTGGGAGCCCCGTCCCTTGCCTGAGCCTGCGGCCCCGGACCTGTTTGCCGACGCCTTCCGCTGGCACGAGAAATTCCTGCCCCCCGTGCAGCAGGGCGACCGCCTCTTGCTGGCCAGCGAACGCGACACCCTGGCCCTGGGCTCCGCCGCCGTGCTGGCGCTCAACGCCCCGCTGCAGGCCGGCACCAGCCTCATGCAGCACTGCGCCACAGCGCCCGATGCGCCGCTTGCGCAGATGCTGCACGCCCTGGGCGCCCTGCTGCGCCAGGGCCTGGTCCAGCCGGTGCTGCACAGCGACTTGAACGGCCACGGTTATCTGCAACCGGATTTCTCGGCCCCGCCCGTGCGCCTGCAGGCATCGGAGCAGATCGACATCGTCCTGCTGACTGCAGCGCTGGACAGCACAGCCGCCTGCCACTGGGCTGCGGCCGTGGCCACGCAGGCACCCGCCCCCGCCCCCCTCACCATCGTTTTCTGCGACGACTACCTGGACCCGCGCCTGGGCGCCATCGACGCCGGCCAGCGTGCCGCAGGCCGGCCCTGGATGCTGGTCCGGCCCGCGGGCGAGCAGGCCATGGCCGGGCCCTTGTTCACGCCCCATGCCGGCACCGCATCGGCCTGCCGGCATTGCCTGGCGCACCGCTGGCAACGCAACCATCCCGCACGCGCCGCGCAAGGCGGCCCGCCGCACGACAGCGGCCGCTGCCCGCCCGTGCGCGCCGGCGCCGACCTCATCGCCACGCGGCTGCAGGCCCTGCTGCCCACGGTGCAGCGCCTGCTGGCGCACACCGATGCAGCGCAAACCGTGTGGACGCTGGAGCCCCTCCAGGCCCACCCCGTGGCCGCCCGCCCGCAATGCCCGCACTGCGGCACACCGGGGCTGATGGCACTGCGCCAACGCGAACCCATTGCGCCAGTTCCCGGCACGCATGCCGCGCGCGCCGACGGCGGCTGGCGCAGCGTGCCGGCCGAGACCACGGTGCAGCGCCTGTCCCGGCACGTCAGCCCGCTGACCGGCGTGATTGCCCGGGTCACGCCGCTGACGGCCGAGACCGACGAAGCGCTCACCGTCTACCGCAGCGAAATCTTCAGAACGCCCGCGCCTGGCAGCGGCTTCCTGGCAGCCCCCCCGACACAGCTGTGCCTGGGCAAGGGCCTGTCGGCCATGCAGGCCCGCGCCAGCGCCATGTGCGAAGCCGTGGAGCGCTACGCCGCCTTCCACCAGGGCGATGAAGCCGTGGTCGTCGCCCCCGCCGCCGAGCTGGATGCGCCCTGCATTCCTCCCACAGCGCTGGCCCGCTTCAGCGACCGGCAGACCGCCCGCTTTGCCACCGACAGGCCGCCGCATGCCGTGGCCCCCGGCGCCGGCCAGGGCGAACCCCTGTGGTGGGCGCCCGCCTGGTCCCTGACCGCCGATGCGCGCCGCTACCTGCCGCTGGGCTTTTGCCTGGCCCATGCGCCCGCGCAAAGCCAGCACCACGTGGGCTGGACCTCCAACGGCTGCGCGGCCGGCAACACGCGGGAAGAAGCCATCCTCCAAGGCTTCATGGAACTGGTGGAGCGCGACGCCGCCGCCATCTGGTGGTACGGCCAGATCCGCAGGCCCGCCATCGCGCTGGACGGCATCGCCGCAGCCACGCGCCAGCGCCTGGCGCGCAGCTGCGGCCCGCAATGGTCGTACTGGCTGCTGGACATCACCCATGACTTCGGCATACCGGTCGTGGTCTGCGTGGGCCGCCACGCGGATACCGGCCATTGGGCCGTGGGCTTTGGCTGCAGCCTGGACCGCGCCCTGGCCTGCGAACGCGCCCTCACCGAAATCAGCCAGCTGATCGCGGCGGGCAAGGGCTTTGCCGTGCCGCAGCAGGTGCAGGCCTTTCTGCATCCGCTGGACGGCACCGATGCGCCGCCGCAACAGCCTGCGCAGCAGGCGGACACCGCGCCGCCGGACATTGCCCGGGCCATTGCGCACTGCGTGGACATCGCACGGGGCCTGGGCCTGGAAACCATCGTCTACGACCACTCGCGCCCCGACATCCCTCTGTACACCGTCAAGGTCGTGGTTCCGGGCCTGTGCCATATCTGGCCGGAACTGGGCAATCCACGGCTGCGCGACGTGCCCGTGGCCCTGGGCTGGCGCAGCCGGCCGCTGCAGGAATCCGAGTTCAATCCGCAGGCGCTGTACGTTTGACAAACTGAAACGCGCAGCGGGCATGTACTCTCTCGGCTTGGCAACAGGCTGCCGGCTCCGGGCCAATGCGCCCCCAGCCCACCCCCTGTTCACACAAGCCCCAAGGAGAATTCGAGGCGATGGCCCTCTTTCGTAACCAACTCGACGGCAGCATCGTCGTGCTGCGGCCCCTGCATACCTTCGGCCGCCACCCCTCGGTCTGCCAGACCGTCATGAAGGCGCCCGACGTCTCCCAGGTCCACGCCCTGTTCCGCTGGAACCGGCAGACCTGGGAAATCGTGGACCAGAGCCGCAACGGCACCATGCTCAACGGCGTGCGCCTGGTCGCCGGCCGCTGGACCGTACTGACCGTGGGCGCCAGGCTCAGCATGGGCGAAGGCGCAGAAGCGGCCTGGACCGTGCAAGACCTGGGGCCGCCCGTCACCTGCCTGAGCCCCGGCCCGGGCCTGCCCCAGGACGCCCCCCTGGCCCTGAACCCGCGCGGCACCCTGCTGCCCGACGCCCAGGAGCCCGAAGCCAACGTCTTCTTCGAAGACGGGCGCTGGCTGCTGGAGTCCGGCGACGGCACCGAGCCCCTGGTGGACGGCGCCATGGTCCACACCTCGGCAGGCAGCTGGGAATTCGTGCAATGCGACGACCTGGAATCCACGCGGGAAAGCAGCTTCGACCCGCATGCGCCCAAGCCGCCGGACGTGTCCTTTCGCTTCCACGTCAGCCAGAACGAGGAGCACGCCAGCCTGACCGTCATGAGCGACGGCAAGCCCATCGCGCTGGGTGAACGCATACACCACTACACCCTGGTCACCCTGGCCCGCGTGCGCCAGCAGGACGCCCACAAGGGCCTGGCCCCCGCAAGCCAGGGCTGGATAGAGCTCGACGCGCTCTCGCGCATGCTGGGCGTGGATTCGTCGTACGTGAACATCCAGATCTTCCGCGCCAAGCACCAGATCCTCAGCGCCCTGCCCGAATGCGCGGCCTTGCCGGCCCTGGTGGAGCGGCGGCGCGGCAGCCTGCGCTTCGGGGACTTTGCGTTCGAGATCGAGGGCGGCGCGCGCAGCGCCTGAACGGCGAACTGCAACGGAGAACGGCAGGCACACGGCGCATCGCTCGCCGTATGTAATCAGCTGTAATTTTCTTGTTGTGCACACGTCAATAAAGTGGGAACCGGTTCCTGCCGCCTGCGGCAAGGACCTCTCACCCTCCTCCCGGACCGGGTTGCCCGAGTCCACTGGCGCACCTGGAAACCGCAAATGAGCATGGACATGCGACGTGTACTGTTGATCCCCGCCAGCGCGCGGCCCGTTGATCCTGGCCTGGCCAGCCTTTCCATGGACGCACAGGTCTGGGAAAACGGCTATCCCCTGGTCGTCGGCAAGGCCCGCCACGGCCTGCTGCAGGACTTCTGGCGGCACTACTACGGCGAATCCGCCGCCATGTTCGTGGCCTCGGACCAGTTGCTGGAACTGCACAACGACATCATGGCCGCCATCCCCGCCTGCGTGGGCGAGATGCCGGTGCTGCGTTTTCTCAACGACCTCGGAAGAATGTGCCTGCAGGCGCATGGGGACGGCAGCGGGCTGCAGGTCATCGGCGACTGACGAAACGGATGACTCCTGGGGTTGCCGCGCATCCCTGTCGCGGCATTGGGGCGCATGCACAATGGCATGCGCCTTTTTTCGTGCCCGCCCGACCATGAGCAACGCCCCGGATAGCCCCCCTCTTGCCCTGACCGGCAGCTGCCTGTGCGGCGCCATCGCCTATGCACTGCGCTCCACGCCCCGGGCCGTCTCGCACTGCCACTGCCGCATCTGCCAGAAGGCCCACGGTGCCGCATTCGCCACCTACGGCAGCGTGCCGGCAAAGGACCTTGTCTTCACCCGGGGCCAGGAGCAATTGCGCTCCTTTGCCTCATCGCCCGGCATCACGCGCTGCTTTTGCCAGCAATGCGGCTCATCGCTGTCATGGCACAGCCAGCATTACGAAGAAGGCGCATGGATCTCCGTCGCACTGGCCACGCTGGATTCGGAGTTTGTCGTGGGCAGGCAGCGGCATGTGAACCGGGGGGCGGGGATGGCGTGGGTGGATGGTGGGACAAGGTGACCGGGCGGATAGGGTCGCCCAAAAGCGGCCGGGTGCCAAGGCCTGCCCGGCCGGTCGACCGGTGGACGACTTGTCCAGTGGCGGCGCTGGGGCGGCACCTATGATGCAGGGCGCGCCAGACGAGCCTGTGCTGGTGGTCTTCTCGGACAAGCAGAACCAGGGCAATCCGGACCGGCCCTTCCAGTACTTATGAACGACAACCCAAGCCAGGCACTCGCAGAGCAGCTGCAGAGCTCCACAAAAAACGTCGATGTGTTCTTGGCGCTGCAAGCGCTGTCCTGCGCTGCCCCCGCAGTGGCTTTCGAGGCCATCACGACATTCATGAGGTCCGCGCCGGCAAATCAGCTGCCCCTGGCCCGAAATGCACTGCTGGAGCTGGCGGACCGCGCTCCCGCGCTCCTGGTGAGCGCGACGCTGGACGAAGACGCAAAGGTGGCTGACGCGGCCAGGCAGGCCTTGTTGATCCGTCCCTCCAATGAGGCACTGCCCCTGTACCTGCGCATGGCCAAGTCCAAGAGCGTTGACGAAGCCTGCTCGGGCTGCATGTACCTGGGCCGTATCTCCTCGCCACAGGCCCGGGCGCCTTTGTTCAAGGCCTTGGGCCACCGCAGCGCAGCGGTGCGCGAGTATGCGGCGACATCCATTCACAGCCACGCCGACGAACACTGGATCGCCGACCTGCTGGAGGCCATCCGCACGCTGCGGCGTGAGGAGACCGACAAAAAGAAAGACTTTGGCGAGGTGATCAACACGCTGTGCAGCGCGGTGGTCCAGAAATCCACACACGCCTGCCTGGACCTGCTGATGGAAGGACTCCACGATGCGGACGCCAGAGTCCGCGGGACCTGCATCAGCGCACTGGGGCGCCTGGGCGATACGGCAGCCGTGGTCCCGCTGATCGAGACGCTTGAACACCCGCGCCGCGGGATGCCGCGGGAGCTGAGGACGGCACTGGTCAAGGTGCTTGGCGAGTTGGGCGACACGCGTGCGATCGCGCCACTGCTGCGTGCCGGAGTGACCGTTGCAGCACCGGCGCTGGGCCCGCTGAAGGCGCAGGAAGCCGTGCCTGAACTGATGGCCGCGCTGGAACAGGCAAGGACACCGCGCGATGCCGACGAGCTGGCCGAGGTGTTGGCCCAGCTGCAAGGGCCCGGCGAGTCGCAGTGGCCCCGCGCAGGGTTGCGCACGGCGTCGCTGCAGGTACGCCGAGCCGCCGCGCTGCAGCTGGCGCGCACCGCGCCCCAGGAAGCGGCCCAGCATCTGCGCGCCATGCTGCCCCAGCTGTGCGGCGGCGACGCCGTGGGCGTGGCCGAAGCGCTGGCCTTGATGGGCTCAGCAGAGGGTTTCGAAGGCTTCGCGAAGGCATTGGCGGACGACCCCCACCACTGGAATGCCAGCGCCGTGGCGTACGCCTGCCAGAATCTTCGCGGCCCCCAGGTGCAGGCCCTGCTCCTGGGGCTGATACCCGGCATCCGCAACGAATACGTCCACCACGTCTGCAAAGCGCTGGCAGCGCAAGGGGCTGAGGTATTGCCTGCGCTGATCGCTGCAGCCCAGGCAGCCGGCGACAGCTTGCGATACCGCTACGTGATGGCGCTTGCCGAATTCCGCGACCCCCAGGGGGCCGGTTTGCTGGCGCCTCTGATGGTCCGCCGCAACCCGTTGCGGGACGCCGCCATGCTGTCGCTGTCAGCCACGCCCAGCGCCGAGGCCAGCGCGGCGCTGGCTGCGGCATTGCGGCAAGCCGAATCGCCGGCTGATGCCCGGCTGATCACCGAAACGCTGGCGAAGGCAGCCACGCGCGAGGCGATTCCCGACCTGATACGGGCGCTGCAGGCCGACCTCGCCACCGAAGAGATATTGGAAGCCTTGGGCCGTCTGGGCAGTCTGGGCGACCGGGCGGTTGTGCCTGCACTGATCGATCAACTGAGCAGCCCCAACGCGCGCCGCCGCCAGGCAGCGGCCATGGCGCTGGGGCAGATCGCAGACCCTGCGGCGGGGGCACCGCTTGTCCGCCTGCTGCTGAAAGAGTTTCATCTGGAGGTGGCGCAGGCCGCAATGCAAGCCTGGCTGGCCATGGGCGCGCAAGATGGTGGCGCACTCGATGGGCTGGGCGCGCCGGGCACGCGCGCATTCCTGTTGGCCAGTGCCAGACAGCTGCGCAGGGAACGCTGACACGCACATCCCCGCACGGATTGCGGTGCGCCCGGTCTGGATCTGCCATCGCTGTAGAGCCGGCATTCGGTGCGGCTGCTTGAGGCTGAGAGCTGCCCGGCCCCTTGACGAAGATTCACCGTGCCTTCAGGCAAAATCCAGACGATCGGGAAAGCTTGGCGTCAGGTCTGCCGGGAAGCCCAACTTGAAGAAGGGAACAGTATCAATGGCACTGACGAAGAAGGGCGAGTTCTGGTACGGGACAACGTCCGGCGACACCCAAGCCGAGCTGCGCAGCTACAGCATTGCGAATCGCCATGAGGCCGTCCGGTTTGCCTCGTCCAAATGCGATTGCGGGTGCCGGACTTTTGCGCTGCAGACGGATGAAGAAGCCGGCGTGGCCATCCGCACCTGCACCGACTGCGGGCAGGAACACCTGATGGGCGACAGCGCGGAATATGTTGAAGAGGCCACCCCCGAGGCACACGAGTGCGTGTGCGAGAACGAGACGTTCGAACTGATGTCCGGCGTCTCCGTGTACGAAGGCACACACGACGTGCGCTGGTACTACATCGCTTGCCGCTGCGTGGAGTGCAATCTGGTTGGGGTCTTCGCAGACTGGAAGTGTGAAGCGGGTGATGCAGCGGCCTTCCTCGCCAAGGTATGAGCGCGCGGGATCAAGACGCGCTGCCCAAAGATCTGGTCAAGCGGGTTTGCCGGGTGCATGCAGGCGATAGCGCAAAAAGCGAGTCCCCTCGATATCCAGTGCGCCATCTGGCCGAAATCCCAGCTTGAGAATCCCTTTTATTCTGGTTCTTGAAGGTGGCAGCAAAATTGTGATGGAGCTCAGCCCCAAGCCAGTGAATGCACGTTTCACTATCTCTTGATAGATGGCTTTGCCACTTCCCCAGAATTTGGGGTGAAGCACCAAAGCGAGGTCGGCATCACCTTCCTCGTACTGCAAACCGCCCCAGCCGGCAAATTGCTGGTCAATTTCAAACGCCCATGGCCCATAGCCGTATTGCTGCCACTGGGCATCCTTTTGCCGAGCCCATTCATTTGCTTTCGCCAGGTCGAAATTCGCACTGCCAAGCGGCATTTGTCGCAGCACATCTGGATTGTTGTTCAGCGAAACAATGTGAGCCGGATCAACTTCAGTGAGCCGCTTAAATTTCAAATTCATGCCTGTATCTGGTTGTCTACCCATCAAATTCAAAGCCTACCAAAACGGTGGTTGCCGACCGTCTATCTGAGCGTCAACCAAGGGGCAGCAGTCCACAGTGCGGGGTTGCTGCCGCTGCAAGCCAAGGCTTCACTTTCTGATCGGCGGTGCGCAACCACTGCTCGACGCTCGGCAACGCACCGCCACCAGACCCGCTGCCAGCAGCGAAAGCAGTGCCAGCGCCCAGGGGCCGAGCGCGGGTATGGCCTGCGGGGCCAGCAGCACGGGCAGGCCGGGGTCGGTGATCTGGTTGGGCACGGAATCGCTGTCACCCACGCCGCCATCGGCCAGGGTGAAGGTCACGCTCAGGCCGTCGGGCGCAAACTGCGCGCCGGGCAGCGCATACCAGTGCGGCTGCGCGCAGGCAGCGCCGGTGCAGCCCAGCCCGTCGGGGCTGGGGCCGTATTTGTAATAAACGGCCCCCTGCGGCACTGGTGTGGTGAAGTGCACGGTCACCTGTGCATCTGCATTGCCAGCGACACGCCCCAGCACCAGGCCCAGCGGCGCGTGCACCGCACGCACATGGGACGGCAAGGGCGCGGGCAAGGTGGAGGCAAAGGCGGCGCTGCTGATCTCCCAGCCGTTCGCTCCATCCACCTCCACCGCCCCCAGATTGCCGTTGCCGCCCGCACCCTGCCACGGTGCGCTGCACTGCTGCGCTGCGCCGCCATATTCACCGCTGCACTGCCATTTGTGTTGGCCGCCGGCGGATAGCACGGTCCCTGGCGTACCCGTGGCGCACAGATTCGCGCTGGGCTTGAAGGCCACAGCGCCGTTGGCCGCTGAGCCGCAGGTGGCATCGACCGGGTCGTGGGTGAACGTGGCCGAAACGCTGCGCGGACTGGTCACGTTGGTGAGCTGGCATGCTCCCGTGCCCGCGCAATCGCCCGACCAACTGGTGAAGTGATAGCCCGTACCAGGCGTGGCGGTGCA